>NZ_JBVHTI010000003.1:0-779218 GCF_055565975.1 Streptomyces sp. NPDC028289
GTTGATAGGCCGGATCTGGAAGCCAGGTAACTGGTGGAGGTGACCGGTACTAATAGGCCGAGGGCTTGTCCTCAGTTGCTCGCGTCCACTGTGTTGGTTCTGAAACCACGAACAGCCCCGCTGTTGAAAGCGGTTCGGTTGTCTGTTTCATAGTGTTTCGGTGGTCATAGCGTGAGGGAAACGCCCGGTTACATTCCGAACCCGGAAGCTAAGCCTCACAGCGCCGATGGTACTGCAGGGGGGACCCTGTGGGAGAGTAGGACACCGCCGAACAAATATTGGGAAAGGCCCACGCCGTCACGGCGTGGGCCTTTCTGCGTTTACGGGTTCGTTTAGGCTCAGGACATGCGCTACGACCTGGTTATCTTCGACAACGACGGCGTCCTTGTCGACAGTGAGCCCATCTCCAACCGGCTCCTGGCCGGCTATCTCACCGAGTTGGGGCACCCGACCTCCTACGAGGACTCCATACGGGACTACATGGGGTCCGCGATGCACCGGGTCCACGACCTGGTCCTGGAGCGTACCGGGCAGCGGCTGCCGGACGACTTCGACGACGTCTTCCACGCGCGGGTGTTCGCCGCCTTCGAGGAGGAGTTGAAGCCCGTGGCGGGGGCCGCGGGGGTGCTGGAACAGCTGGCGGCGGACGGGGTGCCGTACTGCGTGGCGTCGTCGGGCAGCCATGAGCGGATTCGGGTGGGGCATCGGACGACCGGCCTCGACCGGTGGTTCGACGAGTCGCGGATCTTCAGCTCGCAGGATGTGGGGCGGGGCAAGCCGGCACCGGATCTGTTTCTCTACGCGGCCGAGCGGATGGGGATCGCGCCGGGGCGGTGTGCCGTGGTGGAGGACAGTCCGCTGGGGGTCCGGGCGGCTGTGGCGGCCGGGATGGACGTGTACGGGTTCACCGCCATGACGCCGGCCGAGCGGCTGCGGGGTGCCACCCAACTCTTCTCGGACCTGGGGCAGTTGGCTGACCTGCTGGAATGACCGGGGGCATGACGGCGGCGCTGACAATTGTCATGCCGAGCTCCGGACGTTCGTTTCTACTGGGGGACCCCGGCCGGACGCGAAGCTGGGGGCATGACGAAGACGACGAACACCGGGTCCCAGAGCAAGCAGCAGCCCAGCGTGCTGGAGAACCTCCGGCCGCTGATCGTGGACGTGGCGGTGCCCCTCGGGTCGTACTACTTCTTCAAGGGGGCCTTCGGGATGAGCACCTTCGCGGCGCTCGCCTGGAGCAGCGTGGTGCCGGCCGTGCGGACGGTCTGGAGTGTGGTGAAGGAGCGCCAGGTCAACGGGCTGGCAACGCTGATCCTGGTCGTGAACGTGGTCGGACTGGCGCTCAGCTTCGTCTCCGGTGACCCGCGGCTCATGCTCGCCAAGGACGGTGCGGTCAGCAGCACCGTCGGGATCGGGATCCTGGTGTCGGTGGCGCTGGGCAGGCCGATGATGACGGCGGGGCTGAGGCCGTTCCTCCTCAAGGGGGACGCGGCCCGGGAGGCCGCCTGGGAGCGGCTGGCGTCCGGGACCGCGGCCAGGTCGGCGGAGTTCCTGCACAAGGAGCGGGTCTTCTCCGTGATCTGGGGGCTGGTCCTGGTGGTGGAGTGCGTCGTCCGGGTCGTCGGCGCCTACACGATCCCCGTGGACACCATGGTCTGGCTGAGCTCGCTGCTGCTGGTCGTCGCGATCACCCTCGGGATGGTGGTCTGCGGAGGTGCCGCCGCCGAGCCGATGGCGTGCCTGATCACCGACGAGGTGAAGCGCCAGGAGGCCGCGCAGAAGCAGGAACAGGAGCTCGCGGTCGCCGCCTGAGCGGCCGGAAGGTAAAGCTGAAGGAAATTCATCTTTGGCTGGATCTACCCACGAGTACGCCGGGGCCCTACGCTCGCCGCCATGACAGATGTGCTGCGGCGCGGTAGGGCCTCACTGGCGTTCAGCTTCTTCACTCAGGGTGCCACCTTCGCGCTGCTGGTGACGCGCATCCCCGCCATCCAGGACCGGTACGGCGTCTCCGACGCGCTGCTGCCGGTCTTTCTGGCTGCCGTGCCCATCCTGGCCGGTGTCGGCAGTGTCACCACCGAGCAGCTGGTGAAGCGAATACGGCCCAGCCGGCTGCTGCGCTGGTCCCAGCCCGTGGTGATGCTGGCGCTGCTCGGGGTCGGGTCCGGCGGGGTGATGGCCGAGCTGGCGGTGGCGCTGGCCGCGTTCGGCCTGGCCGTCGGCGCGCTGGACGCCTCGATGAACATGCTCGGGGTGAGCCTGCAGCGGACGTACGGGCGCAGCATCATGCTCAGCTTCCACGCGGCGTACAGCCTGGGCGGGATCCTCGGGGCCTCGCTGGCCTGGGTGGGGGCGCACTGGCATCTCGCGCTGTGGGTGTCGTACCTGCCGGTGGTCGCGGTGCTGCTGCCGGCCGCGCTGGTGGGGAGCCGGTGGTACGTGGACGGTGACTCCGCGCCCGTGGAGGAAGAGGCGGCCGGTGGTGGCGCGGGCGGTGGTGTCGTCTTCAAGGTGCTGTTGCCGCTGTGCCTGGTGATGACCTTCGCCTACATCGGGGACTCGACCGTCTCCAACTGGAGTGCGAAGTACCTGAAGGACGTGCTGGGCAGCAGTGAGCAGCTCGCCACCGTGCCGTACAACGTGTACATGGTGACCACGCTGGTCGGGCGGGGCATCGGGGACTTCGGGGTACGGCGGTTCGGTGCCGTACCCGTCGTACGGCTGGGGGCGGTGGTGGCGGCCGCCGGGTTCGCGGTGGTGGCGGGGGCGCCGGGGGCGTGGGTCGGCATGGTCGGGTTCACTCTGCTGGGGCTGGGGTTGTGCGTGCTGGTGCCGCAGACCTTCGCGGCGGCGGGGCGGCTGTTTCCGGGGGCTTCGGATGCGGCCATCGCGCGGCTGAATGTCTTCAACTACGTCGGGTTCTTGATCGGTTCGCCGTTGGTGGGGGCGCTCGGCGATGCGTGGAGCTATCGCGGGGCGATGCTGGTGCCGATGGTGTTGGTGCTGGTGACGTTGGTGTATGCCCGTTCGTTCGCGACCAGGTCGGACCGATACGGTGGCGGGCATGAGCGGCCGCGCACAGCTGATGTGGGACGAGGCAGTAACGAGCTATGACTTCGGTCCGGGGCATCCGATGGACCCGGTCCGGCTGGCGTTGACCCGGAGTCTGGTCGGTGCCTTCGGGCTCGACCGGGCGGTGGACGTCGTGGCGGCGAAGCCGGCCGGGGAGTCGACGCTGCGGCTGGTGCACCGGGAGGACTACATCGAGGCCGTGAAGGCGGCCTCGGCGGATCCGTCGGCGGCCGACCAGTCGTACGGGCTGGGGACGATGGACGATCCCGCCTTCGCCGGGATGCACGAGGCGTCGGCGCTGATCGCCGGGCAGTCGGTGGGGGCCGCCGAGGCGGTGTGGCGGGGGGATGCCGATCACGCCGTGAACTTCGCGGGCGGGTTGCACCATGCGATGCCGGGGGCCGCGTCCGGGTTCTGCATCTACAACGACGCCTCGCTCGCCATCGCGCGGTTGCTGGAGCTGGGGGCCGAGCGGGTCGCGTACGTGGATGTGGACGTGCATCACGGGGACGGGGTGCAGGCCGCGTTCTGGGAGGACCCGCGGGTTCTGACGATCTCGCTGCACGAGCATCCCCGTACGTTGTTCCCGCAGACCGGGTGGCCGGAGGAGGTCGGTGCCGGGGCGGGGGAGGGGGCCGCGGTGAATGTGGCGCTGCCGGCGGGGACCGGGGACGCGGGGTGGCTGCGGGCGTTTCACGCCGTCGTGCCGGAGCTGGTCGCGGACTTTCGGCCGCAGGTGCTGGTGACGCAGCACGGTGCCGATACGCACTTCGAGGATCCGCTGGCTCATCTGGCGGTTTCGCTGGATGCGCAGCGGGCGGTGCAGGTGGCGTGTCATGAGCTGGCGCACGAGTTCGCCGGGGGGAAGTGGGTCGCGTTGGGTGGGGGCGGGTACGAGGTGGTGGATGTCGTGCCTCGGTCGTGGACGCATCTGGTGGGGGTTGCGGCGGGGCGGGAGGTTGCGCCTGAGGCGCTGGTGCCTGAGGGGTGGCGGCAGGAAGTGTTTGCTCGGACTCGGCAGTTGGGGCCTGGGCGGATGACGGACGGGCGGTGGCCGGTGGGGTGGGCGCGGTGGGACGCGGGGTACGACCCCGCTGATCGCTTGGATCAGGCGGTGCTGGCGACTCGGCGCGCCGTGTTTCCGCTGCGGGGGTTGCTGGCGTAGGGGTTTTCTCGCCCCCGCCGCCCCTACCCGTCCCGTCCTTCCAGGGGGTGGGCCCCCTTCGACCGCCCGTTTCGGGGGCTGCCGCCCCCGGACCCCCGCTTCGGCCTGAACGGCCTCGTCCTCAAACGCCGGACGGGCTGGAGGGGGTGCGGGCCGGCTGTCGTCCTCAAACGCCGGACGGGCTGGAGGGGGTGCGGGCCGGCTGTCGTCCTCAAACGCCGGACGGGCTGGTGGGGGTGCGGACCGGCTCTCGTCCTCAGTGCGGGCCGGCTCTCGTCCTCGAACGCCGGACGATGAGAGGTGGTATCGGTCGGCCTTCGTCATCGGGTGCATTACGCCGACTGTGCGGTTTTTGTCTGTTCTGGGGGTCTGGTGGGGGTTGGGGCCTCAGGATCTCTGGTGTGGCGAGTGGTGGTGGGCTTCGGGACTATTTGGTGGCTGCCGGGCTGGCGGGGGTGGTGGGGACCTCGCGGGAGCGGAGTCTTCGGAGTTATCGGTTGTTCGCGGCTCGGGATCCTCGGGTGTTGATCGGGATTGATCCGCAAGGGGGGTGGGGAGAGGCGGAGTTGATTCGGTTGATGGCCGCCAAGTGCGGGGTTTCGGACGATCCTCGGCGTGTTTCAGGGCATGATGTGATCGATCCCGACTTGACGGTCGCGGGGCTGGACGCGTTCGCCGAGCGGGTGGGGGCGGTGGCCCGGCGGCGGGCTGCCGTGTTGTTCGGGACCGGGCATCCGCACCGGCTGATCGGGTTCTACGCCGGTCTCGCGGACGCGCTGTCGGCGGCGGGGTGTGAGGTCCTCACCCCCGCGCAGGGTCACTGTGTCGACATAACGACCCGGTTCGGTCTACGTACGTGCAAGCTCGATTACGTACGAGGCGTCGGGTTCGTGAGAGAAGTGGGCCGTGAACGCCCCGGTTGTGCGCCGGGTGCGCACACGCATTCGCCGCTGCCGGTTCGGGTGGCGCTGGATGCGGCGGCGGAGGGCGGCGGGCCCCTGCCGGAGCTGGTGGTCGGGGACCATGGGTGGGTCTGCGGTGCAGGTCAGCTCGGGTTTGAGGCCATTGGGCTCGCGGATACGGATGACCCTGCGCTCTTCGTGGGGGAGGCCGAGGGGGCGGTGTCCGTGGCCGTTCCGGTTGATGACGGCGTGCGGTCTGATTGCTACACGCCGCTCACCCGCTACGTACTCAATCGAGCGTGTCTGTCACAGTAGGCCGCCGGTGGGTGCACCTCTTCCCCACTCGCATCACCCGCCCCTACATTGGGGAGTGAGCACGCAACGACGAAGAGTCACCGGAAGGGGAAGCCGGTGGCCCGTCGAGTGCGGAAGGTTCAGGTGTGTCATGGCAGCTGGCGAGAGGCCTCTGAACGAGGTTGTGTTCCTGACCGTGGCGGAGGTCGCCGCGGTGATGCGAGTGTCGAAGATGACCGTGTACCGGCTGGTGCACAGCGGTCATCTGCCCGCGATCCGGGTGGGGCGGTCCTTCCGCGTCCCCGAGCAAGCGGTACACGAGTACCTTCGCGAGAGCTATGTGGGGGTGGAGACCGCCTGACGACGGTTTCGGGATAACCCGGAGCACCTCGATTACGAGCTCAGCGCTCGGGCGGGTAGGCTAGCCCCTCGTAGGTCGTATGGGCCCATGATGCCCAGCACCGAGTGATGAGAAGTGAGCGAGGGTAGTCGTGGGCTCTGTTATCAAGAAGCGGCGCAAGCGGATGGCCAAGAAGAAGCACCGCAAGCTGCTCAAGCGCACGCGTGTTCAGCGTCGTAACAAGAAGTAATTACGGCGCCGAGCCGCGAGAGCTTGTGTGTGGCCCCCCACCAGTACGGTGGGGGGCCACTGCATTTTCCGGCCGTTGCGGCTTGTCGTGGCCTGCTGGGGGTCATGCCAGCGCAACATCGACCCGCTAAGTTGGCCCGCATACGGGAACACGGAAGAAAGGCGCTGATCTTGGGGAAGGTCGTGCTCGTGACCGGAGTGGCCCGTCAACTCGGAGGCCGGTTCGTACGGCGCATTCAGCGTGACCCCGAGGTGGACCGGGTGGTCGCCGTGGACGCGGTGCCGCCGGAGCATCATCTGGGCGGGGCGGACTTCATCCAGACCGACATCCGGCAGCCCACCATCGCCCGGGTGCTGGCCGAGAGCGGCGCCGACACCGTCGTCCACATGGACGTGACCGGGACACCGCTCGGCAGCGGGAGCCGGGCCACCGTCAAAGAGACCAACGTCATCGGGACCATGCAGCTGCTCGGCGCCTGCCAGAAGTCGCCGAACGTCAAGCGGCTGGTGATCAAGTCCAGTACGAACGTGTACGGCTCGGCGCCGAAGGATCCGGCCGTCTTCACCGAGACCACCCCGCCGAAGTCCCTGCCCAGTGGGGGGTTCGCGAAGGACACGGTGGAGGTGGAGGGGTACGTGCGGGGGTTCGCCAGGAGGCGGCCCGACGTGGCGGTGTGCGTGCTGCGGTTCGCCAACATCCTCGGGCCGACCGCGGACACCCCGCTCGCCTCCTATTTCTCGCTGCCGGTGCTGCCCACCGTCCTCGGGTACGACCCGCGGCTGCAGTTCGTGCACGAGGACGACGTGATCGACGTGCTGCGGATCGCCTCGCACGAGCCGGAGCGGGGCACGCTGAACAGCGGCACGTTCAACATCGCGGGTGACGGGGTGCTGTTGCTCTCGCAGTGCTCGCGGCGGCTGGGACGGCCCACCGTGCCGCTGCTGCTGCCCGCGGTCACCTGGGCCGGGTCCCTGGTGCGGACGCTCGGCATGAGCGACTTCTCGCCCGAGCAGATCCGGCTGCTGACGCACGGCCGGGTGGTGGACACGGTCCAGATGCGCGAGACGCTGGGATTCCGGCCGAAGTACACGACGGCGGAGACCTTCGCGGACTTCGTGCGCGCCCAGGTCCCGGGGCTGCTGCCGCCCCAGGCCGTGGCCGCGGCCGTCGACCGGATCGCCGCGCTGCCCGCCCTGAGCGGCGGGCGGACGCCGGCGGGGACCCCGACGCAGAACCCGACCCAGAGCGCCAACTGAGGAGCGCAGCAACGATGGCGGACGCCAAGGTCATTCCGTTCGACGACGACCGGTCCCGCGGGGCTGCCGTGCAGCGGCCGGCCGCCCGGCGCCGGGGTGCGGGAAGCCGGCGCAAGGGCGGCGGCGAGCAGGCCGCGGTGCGTGAGCCTGCGGCGGGGCGCGAGTCCGCGGTGGTGCGTGAGGTCCAGCCTCTCGCCGGGCGGATCCCCGCGCAGGAGGATGTGCATGTGACCCGGGAGAACCCTGAGACGGGCGTGAAGCAGCCGCCGCACGACGAGGCCGGCCTGGAGCAGCGTGTCGCACGCGGACTCGCGTTTCTGCGGCGGCGGCTGACCGGGGAGTACGAGGTCGACGACTTCGGGTACGACGAGGAGCTGACCGACCAGGTCCTGATGTCCCTGCTGCGGCCGGTGTACGAGAAGTACTTCCGCGTCGACGTGAAGGGCATCGAGAACATCCCGGCCCACGGTGGTGCGCTGATCGTCGCCAACCACTCCGGGACGCTGCCGCTGGACGGGCTGATGATGCAGGTCGCCGTGCACGACCGGCATCCGGCGAATCGTCACCTCAGGCTGCTGGCGGCGGATCTGGTCTTCGTGCTGCCGGTGGTGAACGAGCTGGCGCGGAAGCTGGGGCACACGCTTGCGTGCGCGGAGGACGCCGAACGGCTGCTGGCCCAGGGTGAGCTGGTCGGGGTGATGCCGGAAGGGTTCAAGGGCATCGGGAAGCCGTTCGGCGAGCGGTACAAGCTCCAGCGGTTCGGGCGGGGTGGGTTCGTGTCCACGGCGCTGCGGCAGGGGGTGCCGATCATTCCCTGCTCGATCGTGGGGGCCGAGGAGATCTACCCGATGATCGGCAACGCGAAGACGCTGGCGCGGGTGCTGGGGATTCCGTATTTTCCGCTGACGCCGACGTTTCCGTGGCTGGGGCCGCTGGGGGCGGTGCCGTTGCCGACGAAGTGGACGATCCAGTTCGGGGAGCCGATCCCTACGGACGGGTATCCGCCGGAGGCGGCCGAGGATCCGATGCTGATGTTCAACCTGACGGATCAGGTGCGGGAGCAGATTCAGCACACGCTGTACAAGTTGCTTGTGCAGCGGCGGTCGGTCTTTTTCTGAGTCGCGATGCGTTGAGTGGTGCGTGCGGGTGCGTGGGGGCTGGTCGCGCCCACGCGGCGGCAGCCGCACATCGAATACAGCCCCGCGCCCCCAGACGGCGGCTTCGCCGCCGCCCCGGGGGCGCGGAGTCCTTAGTTGCTCGTGTCCTCGCTGTCGATGCCCAGGCCCGGGAGCAGGCCCGGCAGGAGCGGGGGCAGAGTCACGTCCGGGGCGCTGGATGCGCTCTTGGACGGAGAGGGGCTGGTCGAACCGGTCTTCGGCGGGTCCAGGAGGCCGCCCGTGGTGCCGCCGAGCAGGCCGTTGTCGGCGCTGCCGGAGGCGGAGCCGCTGGGGCCGCCGGTGCCGGTGTCGTGGCCCGAGGAGGAGCTTCCGGAGGAGGACGGGGCCGTCGACCGGTGCCTGCCGGAGGAGCCGGTGGACGCCGTGCCGGAGTCCTTGCTGCCGGTGCCGCCGCCGGTGTTCTGGGACGGCTGGGGGAGCAGGGACTGCAGCGGGGCGACCTCTTGGTCTATGGCGTCGAAGACCGACGACACCTGCTGACTGACGTCCCCGAGCTGGACCGGGAGCCTGCTGCGCAGGGCGCCCCAGGCCTCGCGGTGGGACTGGGCGAAGGCGGACAGGGCCTGGATGGGGCCCAGGGAGTTCGGGTCGCGCTCGTACGCCTCGTGGAGCAGGCGGTGGCCCTCGGTGACGTCGTGCTGCATCCCGGACAGGGTGCGGCGGATCTCGCCGATCGACTCGTGGTCGAGGTGGCCGCCGCGGTCCCGCTCCATGAGCCGGCGGGCCTCCATCAGCCTGGTCGAGGCCTGGTCGAGGTAGGTCTGGCCGCGCTGGTCGTCACCGTCGGACAGATAGTTGAGCTTGAAGTCCTCGATGCCGCGTTTGAGGCCGTACAGGGAGTCGCCGGGCAGGGCGTCGGAGCTGGCGGCGGCTACCCCGCCGAAGGCTCCGGCGGCCACGCCGACGCTCAGGCCGCCCGCGGCGAGCCCCTTGGTGAGCCGGGAACGCGGACGCAACTTGCCCAGCGGGCCGGCCCGGTGCGCGCCCTTGGCACGGGACGCACGCTGCTCGGGTACCGAAGCGTCCGCCGCCCCGCCCAGGGTGCCCTCCGCCAGCATGGCCTCCATCGCGGCCACCAGCTGGGCCCGCTGGACGACCTTGACCTCCGGGTCGAGCTCCGGTTTGGGCAGCGCGGCGAGCCCTGTCGCCAGGGCCAACAGCTCGCCTTGCTCGGTCCGTTCGGCCCGGTCAGGGGCGGCCGGTGGATCGCCCGTGGGTCCTCCGGACGGCTCGGCCGCCGGGTCCCGGTCGGGCTGCTCCTCCAGAGCCTGGGCGAAGGCGTTCGCCCGCCGGTGGGCCGATACGTTCGCGATCACTGGCGGCACCTCCTCTCGTCATGACGGTCGACTCCCCAGGGGGTCCTGAGGGTTGCACGCCCCCGACCAGTCCACACGATCGGGTGACCGGGGTCTGGTCGGACGTGACCACAGGGAGCCTGTATCCCGCACAACGAGCGGCTCGGCACTTGGGTTACGGACGGCCGGGGATCGGCTGAGAAAGGCAACGTGCTTTGACGGAGCGTGAGTTGAGCGTCGCCCAGGGTGGCCGGTTCAGCGGGCGTCGTCGGGGAGGAGCCGGGCGAGAGTGCGCACGGCCCGGTACTGGAGGGTCTTGATGGCGCCCTCGTTCTTGCCCATCACGCGGGCCGTCTCGGCGACCGAGAGGCCCTGGAGGAAGCGGAGCGTCACGCACTCCTGCTGCTGGGGGTTGAGGCGTCGTACGGCGTCGAGCAGGGCCGCGTTGGAGAGGGACTCCAGGACGGAGTCCTCGGGGGAGCGCTCGACCTCGTTGGCGTCGAGCATCTCGCCGGTGGTGACCTCCAGGCGGAAGCGGCTCGACTTGAAGTGGTCGGCGACCAGGTTGCGGGCGATCGTGACCAGCCAGGCGCCGAAGTCGCGGCCCTGCCAGGTGAAGGTGCCGATCCTTCGCAGCGCCCGCAGGAACGTCTCGCTGGTCAGGTCCTCGGCGGTCGCCTTGCCGCCGACGCGGTAGTAGATGTAGCGGTACACGGTGTCGCTGTACTGGTCGTAGAGGCGGCCGAAGGCGTCGGCCTCGCCGGCCTGGGCGCGCTCCACGAGGTCCATCATCCGGGCGCTGTCACTGTCTGCGGCCGGGCGGCGGGCGGTGGTGGCACCGGTGCCGGTGCCGGTGGTGCGGCCGCGTCTGCCCACGCCGCGTCCGTCGCCGGAGCGGCGGCCCTCGACGACGGCGCTGCGCGCCGGCGCCTGTTCCATGCCGTCGGCCAGTGCGTAGCACGGGCCGACGGGGGCGGCGGTGGCGAAGGCGGGGACGGCGTACGCGGTCGGGACAAGGCCGCGCAGCGTCTCTTTGACCGTCGCGACTGTTGCGCGCAGCGTAGCCAGGCCCGAGGCGTCAACCCCGACGTGTGGGTACACGGGACTCCCAGAGGCAGAGCTTCCATCACGTGCAGTACGGAACCTTTCACCCGTCGTAGCGACGGAGGGGTACCGGTTTGCGTCTGAGGAGAATAACGCTTCGTGCAGGCACTGCTACACCGAGTTGCTCAAATCATCGATTGCGTCGCTTCTGTAACCGTTTGGCGGTCGCTCAAGAGCCTTAGGCTGACCGGTTGTTGAACGAAAACGTGCGGGTTTCGGCGATGTGCGGGGCGTGTTGGGGTGACCGAGCGATAATTCGGGGCGCGCGGCGGGTGGGGACCGGGGTGGGGACGCTCACTGGCGCTGGGGGTGCCCCGGCCGAAGGCTGGGGGAGGAACTGCGCGACCGGCCACGACGTGCCGGCGGCTGAGAACCGGCCCGCGGTGCTGCGGCGATGTCCTGCCCGGCCGACGCCGGACTATCGACGCCGTCGGCTCAACGCGATCGCGGCCGCGGTGCCACCGGCCACCGCGCCGACGCCGGCCGCCGCCGGGATGCCCACCTTCGCCGCCTTGCGCCCCGTCCGGTAGTCGCGCAGGCGCCAGTCCAGCTCGCGGGCGTGTTTGCGCAGCTTCGTGTCCGGGTTGATGGCGTAGGGGTGGCCGACCAGGGAGAGCATCGGGATGTCGTTGTGGGAGTCGCTGTAGGCCGCGCAGCGGGAGAGGTCGAGGCCCTCGGCGGCGGCCAGGGCGCGTACCGCCTCCGCCTTGGCGGGGCCGTGCAGGGGCTCGCCGACCAGTTTGCCCGTGTAGACGCCGTCCACCGACTCGGCGACCGTGCCCAGCGCGCCCGTCAGGCCCAGTCGGCGGGCGATCACGCCGGCGATCTCCACCGGGGCCGCTGTGACGAGCCACACCTTCTGGCCCGCGTCCAGGTGGGCCTGGGCGAGGGCGCGGGTGCCGGGCCAGATGCGCTCGGCCATGTACTCGTCGTAGATCTCCTCGCCGATGGTCTGGAGCTCGGCGACGCGGTGGCCCTTGACGATGGAGAGGGCCGAGTCGCGGGCGTCCTGCATGTGCTCGGGGTCCTCGACGCCGGCCAGCCGGAACCACGCCTGCTGCCAGGCGAACCG
Source organism: Streptomyces sp. NPDC028289 (assembly GCF_055565975.1). Classification (NCBI taxonomy): domain Bacteria; kingdom Bacillati; phylum Actinomycetota; class Actinomycetes; order Kitasatosporales; family Streptomycetaceae; genus Streptomyces; species Streptomyces sp. NPDC028289. The sequence continues at coordinate 11,932 of NZ_JBVHTI010000003.1, forward strand.
GGCCAGGTCGCGGGTCTCGAAGAACTTCCGTTTGTACAGGCCACGGCCGAAGTGGAAGATGGCGGCGCCCTGCATGACGGTGTTGTCCAGGTCGAAGAACGCGGCGGCCTTGTCGTCGCCGAGCACCGGGAAGTCCGGCTCCGCTGCCTCGTCGAGCGGCGCCGTCGCTTCCTGGTTCTTGCGCGCGGCCTCCGCCGAGGCCTCGCCTGCCAACACGCTCCGCGCCGTGGCGGAGCGCCTACGGGGAGTGAGCCATCCGAGAGCGGCCATGTCGTGAGCATAGCCAGTTTGTTCGGGAGTTCCGGAGTCACGGGAGTTGGCTCGGTGTGAACTCTCCGCGACCGGGTCGTTAAACAAAGCGAAGAACCCGTGCAGAAGACGGCGGACATGCCCTCCCAGGGGCGGGACAATGGACGTCATGAGTCCCCTCTTTGGCCGGAAGGCGCCCGCGCCGAGTGCGCGATCGGTCACCCTCATCCGTAAACCCGGCTGCCATCTGTGTGATGACGCACAGGTCGTGGTCGAGAAGGTGTGCGGCGATCTCGGAGTGCCCTGGGAGCAGAAGGACATCACCCAGGATGCCCGGCTTCACGATCTCTACTGGGAACAGATCCCGGTGGTACTCGTCGACGGCGAACAGCACACCTTCTGGCGCGTGAACGAGGAACGGCTCCGCAAGGCACTGACCGACTAGTCCAAACCGGCTGGAAAAGTCGCTTAGGATCGAGCCGGCTTGGTCTCGGGGGCGGGATTCGTGAGGAGTGTGTACGGTTTTGCCCCCATCGGAGAGGGAGCGCGGGCGCTTGTGCGCCGGTTCCGCACGACTGCGCCGGGGGTGCGTGACCCCGGTCACGTTGGCCGGGCAAATCGGACACCATCTTTGTGCACGCGTTCACAAAGACATAGCCTGCTGTCGACGGGGCGGTCTGGGTACGTGTGACCGTCCGCAGCCCCGCTCAACCCGTTGGAGCACCGTGGCAACTGGCCGAACTCACCGACCGGCGACCCGCAGCCGAGGGATCCCCGAGGCCACCGTCGCCCGGCTTCCGCTGTACCTCCGCGCTCTGACCGCACTGTCGGAGCGCTCGGTCCCCACGGTCTCCTCGGAGGAGCTGGCCGCGGCCGCGGGGGTCAACTCCGCGAAGCTGCGCAAGGACTTCTCCTACCTGGGTTCGTACGGAACGCGCGGTGTCGGCTACGACGTCGAGTATCTCGTCTACCAGATCTCCCGCGAGCTGGGCCTGACCCAGGACTGGCCGGTCGTGATCGTCGGTATCGGAAATCTGGGCGCCGCCCTCGCCAACTACGGCGGGTTCGCCTCCAGGGGTTTCCGGGTCGCCGCCCTCATCGACGCCGACCCGGCGATGACCGGACGGCAGGTCGCCGGGATCGCCGTGCAGCACAGCGACGACCTGGAGAAGATCATCTCCGACAACGGCGTCTCCATCGGCGTGATCACCACCCCGCCGGGCGTCGCCCAGCAGGTCTGCGACCGCCTGGTGGCCGCCGGGGTCACCTCCATCCTGAACTTCGCGCCGACCGTGCTGTCCGTCCCGGACGGCGTCGACGTACGCAAGGTCGACCTCTCCATCGAGCTGCAGATCCTCGCCTTCCACGAGCAGCGCAAGGCGGGCGAGGAGCACGAGGGCGTGGCCGCGCCCGTCACCGCGCACCAGGAGGCCGGCGAGCAGGGGCCCGACGGGGACGTACCCGCCGTGATGCCGGCATGAGTCTCCTCGTCGTCGGGCTGAGCCACCGCAGCGCACCGGTCAGCGTCCTGGAGCGGGCCGCGCTCGGCGCGGACGCCCAGGTCAAGCTGGTCCAGGACACGGTCGCCGCCGAACCGGCCACCGAGGCAGCGGTCCTCGCCACCTGCAACCGCATCGAGCTCTACGCCGACGTGGACAAGTTCCACGCCGGGGTCGCCGAGCTGTCCACGCTGCTCGCCCAGCACAGCGGGGTCGGGCTGGACGAGCTCACCCCCTATCTCTACGTGCACTACGAGGACCGCGCCGTCCACCACCTGTTCTCGGTGGCCTGCGGGCTCGACTCGATGGTGGTCGGCGAGGGGCAGATCCTCGGGCAGATCAAGGACTCGCTGGCCCGCGCGCAGGAGCTGCACAGTGCCGGTCGGCTGATGAACGACCTGTTCCAGCAGGGGCTCCGGGTCGGCAAGCGTGCCCACTCCGAGACCGGGATCGACCGGGCCGGACAGTCCCTGGTCACCTTCGGCCTGGAGCAGCTGGCCGCCGGCACCGACGTCGAGGCCTGGGCCAAGGGCAAGAAGGCGCTGGTCATCGGCGCCGGATCGATGTCCTCGCTGGCCGCTGCCACGCTGGCGCGGGCGGGGGTCTCGGAGATCGTCGTCGCGAACCGCACGTACGACCGTGCGGAGCGGCTCGCGCAGATCCTGAACGACGCCGACGACACGGACGTGACGGCCCGCGCGGTACCGATGGATGCGGTGCCGGGCGAGCTGACACGTGCCGACGTCGCCGTCTCCTGCACGGGCGCGACCGGACTGGTGCTGGGCGCGGAGGCGGTTGCGGCGGCGGTCGAGGGCCGTACGGGTGAGCCGGTCGCCGAGATCGACGCACCGACGGCGCCGAAGCAGCCGCCGGCCGTCACCGGCCCCGGTGGCGGACTCGGCGCCGACGACAACTGCCCGCTCGACCGCACCGCCGAGCAGAGCGGCTTCTCGGTCATGGGGGAGGCCGCCGTCGCCGGGATGGCCGCGGCCGAGCTGGAGCAGCACGCGGCCTGGGTGGACAACGGGACCGTCGACCGACGGGACGCGGCCCGCCGTACGCCGGAGGCCGAGGCCGAGCTGATCGGGGCGCTGGCCGAGGCCGCCGCCCGGGTCGGCCGGATCCCGGAGCGGCGCAGGCCGGAGCCGGTCGCCGGGTTCGTCCGGCCCGCCCCCGCGCTCTTCCTCCTCGACCTCGCCATGCCCCGCGACATCGACGCGGCCGTGCACCGGCTGGCCGGGGTGCGGCTGGTGGACATCGAGTCGCTGGCGGAGGCGTCCGCGGACGCGCCGATGGCGGCCGACGTCGACCAGGTGCGGCGGATCGTTTCGGACGAGGTCGCCGCCTTCGGCGCGGCCCAGCGGGCGGCGCACATCACGCCTACCGTGGTAGCCCTGCGGACGATGGCCGCCGACGTCGTCGCGAGCGAGATCGCGCGGCTCGACGGGCGCCTGCCCGACCTGGACGAACGGCAGCGCGGGGAGATCCGGCAGGCCGTGCACCGGGTCGTCGACAAGCTGCTGCACGCGCCGACCGTACGGGTCAAGCAGCTCGCGGCCGAGCCCGGCGGCGCCGGGTACGCGGACGCGCTGCGGACCCTGTTCGACCTCGACCCCGAGACGGTGGCCGCCGTCTCCCGGGCCGTGGACAGCACAGACAAGAAGGACCGACCGGCATGAGTGACATTCCACTGCGACTGGGGACCAGGCGATCCAGACTCGCCATGGCCCAGTCCGGACAGGTGGCGGAAGCCGTGAGCCGGGTGACCGGGCGGCCCGTCGAGCTGGTCGAGATCACCACCTACGGCGACACCTCCCGCGAGCACCTCGCACAGATCGGCGGCACGGGCGTCTTCGTGACCGCCCTGCGGGACGCGCTGCTGCGCGGCGAGGTCGACTTCGCGGTTCACTCGCTGAAGGACCTCCCGACCACCCAGCCCGCCGACCTGGTCCTGGCCGCCGTACCGGTGCGCGAGGACCCGCGGGACGTGATCGTCGCCCGGGACGCGCTGAAGTTCACCGACCTGCCGCGCGGGGCCCGCATCGGCACCGGTGCGCCGCGCCGGGCGGCGCAGCTGAACGCGTACGCGCGCTCGCACGGGCTGGACATCGAGACCGTGCCGATCCGGGGGAACGTCGACACCCGGATCGGATACATACACGACGGCGAGCTCGATGCCGTGGTGCTGGCGGCGGCCGGCCTGAGCCGTATCGGCCGCATCGACGAGGTGACCGACTTCCTGTCGGTCGACACGGTTCTGCCCGCCCCCGGCCAGGGGGCACTGGCGATCGAGTGCGCCGCGGACAACGCGTCGCTGATCGCCGCGCTCGGGGAACTCGACGACCCGCTCACGCGGGCCGCCGTGACCGCCGAGCGATCACTGCTCGCCGCCCTGGAGGCCGGCTGCTCCGCCCCTGTGGGCGCGCTTGCCGACCTGCTGGCCGACGGGCAGATTGTCAAGGAAATGCGCCTGCGGGCAGTCGTCGGCACGACCGACGGCACCCGGACGGTGCAGATGTCCACCACCGGTCCCGTGCCCGAGACATACGACCAGGCGACGGCGCTCGGTCGCGAACTCGCCACCGAGATGCTTGCCCAGGGCGCGGCCGGTCTGATGGGGGAGCGAGCACATTGAGCCCCACCAACCTTCCCGCCGGCCTGGAACACGGGCACGTCACCTTCCTGGGTGCCGGACCCGGGGATCCGGGACTGCTGACCTTGCGTGCCGTGGAGGCACTGTCCAGCGCGGACGTCCTGGTCGCCGAGCACGACGTGCTCGACGTGATCAGAAGCCACGCCAGGCAGGGCGTCTCCGTCGTGGCCACGAATCCGGATCCGTCGTCGGACCCGTATCCGGGCACGGGCACGCCTCAACTCACGGTTGTTGACGGCGCGTCAACAACCGCTTCCCTCCCGCCCGTGCGGGATGCGGCTCATCTTGTCATGGAGGCCGCGCGGGGTGGCAGGCGGGTCGTCCGTGCGGTGTCCGGGGACCCGGGACTTGATACGTACGCGACCGAGGAAATGCTCGCCTGCGTGGCCGCGGGTGTGCCGTTCGAGGTCGTGCCGGGTGTCGCGGCCGCGGTGGGTGTGCCGGCGTACGCCGGTGTGCCGCTGCGGGACGCGCAGGGCGCGGACGTCCGCTTCGTGGACGCCCGTACCGCCTCGGACCGGTGCTGGACCGAGGTCGGCGCCTCGGACGGCACCGTGGTCGTGTCGACGACCCTCGACTCGGTGGCCGCGGCCGCCGGGGAACTGGTCGCCGCCGGCCGCAAGCCGGACACCCCGCTGACGGTCACCGTCGCCGGTACGACGACCCGGCAGCGCACCTGGACCGCCACCCTCGGCACCATCGCGCAGACCCTGAAACAGGCGAAGGTGCTGCCCTCGCCGGACGGCGGCCGGCCGGTGATAGCCGTGGTCGGTGAGCGGTCCGCCGCCGCCCAGCGCGACCAGTTGTCGTGGTTCGAGTCCAAGCCGCTGTTCGGCTGGAAGGTGCTCGTGCCGCGCACGAAGGAGCAGGCGGCGTCCCTCTCCGACCAGCTGCGGTCGTACGGCGCCGTGCCGCACGAGGTGCCGACGATCGCCGTCGAGCCGCCGCGCACGCCCCAGCAGATGGAGCGGGCCGTGAAGGGGCTCGTCACCGGGCGCTACGAGTGGATCGCGTTCACCTCGGTCAACGCGGTGAAGGCGGTCCGGGAGAAGTTCGAGGAGTACGGGCTCGACGCCCGGGCCTTTGCGGGCATCAAGGTCGCGGCGGTCGGGGAGCAGACCGCGAAGGCGCTGGTCGCCTTCGGCGTGAAGCCGGACCTGGTGCCGTCGGGCGAGCAGTCGGCCGCGGGGCTCCTCGAGGACTGGCCGCCGTACGACCCCGTCTTCGACCCGATCGACCGGGTGTTCCTGCCGCGGGCCGACATCGCCACCGAGACGCTGGTCGCCGGGCTCATCGAGCTCGGGTGGGAGGTGGACGACGTGACCGCCTACCGGACCGTGCGGGCGTCGCCGCCACCGGCCGACACCCGGGAGGCGATCAAGGGCGGCGGCTTCGACGCGGTGCTCTTCACGTCGTCGTCCACCGTGCGGAACCTGGTGGGTATCGCCGGGAAGCCGCACAACGTGACGGTGATCGCCTGTATCGGGCCGGCCACGGCCAAGACGGCCGAGGAGCACGGGCTTCGGGTGGACGTGATGGCTCCGGAGCCGTCGGCCGCGAAGCTGGCGGAGGCGCTGGCGGAGTTCGGTCTGCGGAGGCGCGCGAGCGCGCTGGAGGCCGGGGATCCGGTGACTCGGCCGAGTGAGCGGCGGCCGGGGGCGCGCAGGAGGCGTACCACTACGTGAGGTGAGGTGAGAGGGGGTCTGGGGCTGCGCCCCAGGCCCCCTCTCCCGTGCGTGGATGTCCGCGGGTGCGTGGGGGCTGGTCGCGCAGTTCCCCGCGCCCCTATCGGGGCGTGTCGTTGGCGAGGATCTTCTTCAGGTTTTCGACCACTGTCGGGATCTCGCGGTCGAAGGCCAGGCCGTCCACGCCCTCGTCGGTGACGACGGCCAGGAGGGCTCGGGTGCCCACCGCCGTGACGATGACGTGGCCCGCGCTGCACTGGGCCGTGAGCTGGCGGAGGGTGCCGGTGTCGCCCTGGTCGGCGAGGCGGTGGCCGAGGGAGAGGGCGGCGGAGGCCACGGCGGCCATGGACTCGGGTTGGGTCTTGTCGGTGTCGCTGGCCACCACCAGTCCGTCCACGGTGGCCAGGGTGGTCTCACGGACGCCCATCACCCGGTCGCGCAAGGAGACGAGGATGTCCTGCACGGGATCGTTCATGGTGGCTTCTTCCTGTGCTGTCGTGCTCGGCGGTGCGTGGGTCACCGCTGCCCGGGACTAGCGCTTGCGGCGGGGGAGGGGGGTCGACGACGGGCGCGGTGCTGCCGTGGGGGGAGCGGGTGGGGTGCGCGGGGCCGTGCTCGGGCGGCCGGCGGGGGTCGCGGACGGGGGCTGGAGGAGGCCCAGGGCCAGGAGGTCGCGGAGGTCCAGCATGACGGCGAACAGGCCGCGGCCGAGGGTGAAGGCGATGTCCCGGGGGGTCCTGCGGCCGTCGGCCACCGCCATGAGGTTCCGATGGCGGGGCGAGAGACGGGCGGTCTGGCGCGGGTCGCGGGCGGCCGGGGCCGGTTCCAGGCGGTCGCGGGCGAAGCGCGCGGTGGCGCCGCGTTCGTTCGCCAGCAGGCGGATGCGGCGGGTGTTCTCGGTGACCAGGCGGTCGGGCGGTACCGCGACGCCCGTGTCGAGCAGGGGGCGGGGATCGGTCACCTCCCAGCCGTCCGGGGTGGTCAGGGCGAGGGCGAAGGCCGCGTCGAACAGGGCCGCCTGGCCGGTGATCTCCAGTTCGGCGGCGCCCAGCAGGCCCTCGGCGACCAGTTCCAGGGCCAGGCGTGCGGGGTCGGCGCCGGTGGCGCGGGCGGCCGTCCAGTCGTCCTCGGTGATCCGGTGCGACTTGAGGAGGAGTACCTCGACGCCGGGGGCGCCGGGGGTCTCCATGCCGACGACCATGCCGTCGCGGACGTGGATGACACCGCCCGGGGCGCCGGAGACCAGCACCGCGCAGGAGCGCCGCTCGGCGTGCAGGCCGGCCAGCAGGGCAGGGACGTTGCGGGCGGTCGGTGTCTCCTGCGTCATGCGAGCAGTCGGCCCGTGTGCTCGGCCAGGTCCCGCAGCGCCCACGTGATGTTCGTACGGTCCCGGTCCACCAGGGCGAACAGCAGGAGCGGGTCGCCCTGCCGGTCGACGCGGGTCGTCACATGGTGGTGGGCGGCGGTGGTGACGACGATGCTCTCCAGATCGCCGGTGAAACCCGCCCTGTTGAGGTGCATGGTCGCCAAGTGGACGGTCTGCTGGGCGTCCTGGGCCGATTCCTGGGCGCCGTACTCGGCGTAGGAGAGGCCGGTCACGCCGTCCAGGAGGGCGGCCGCGGTGACGCCGGGCGTCCGTCCGACGTCGCGCAGGACGGTGTCGAGCAAAGCCATGAGTTCCCCCTCCCGACCCCTCGGTCGCACAGTACTTTATTGCCAACTGTTGCAACACTGGCCAAAGATGACGCTTATTCGGACTCGGAGAGGTCAGGGAGCAACCTCCGTCGAACTGCTTGCGTCCGAGTCGACCCATGTAAGGAAATCGAGGGCACCAGCGTGAACATCGAGACAGCGCTCAAGGAAGCCATGAGCATCGACGGGGCCGTCGGGGTCGCCCTGGTCGACTACGAAAGCGGTATGTCGCTCGGCGTGCTGGGCGGCGGACCGCACCTGGACCTGGAGTTGGCGGCCGCCGGGAACACCGAGGTCGTCCGCGCCAAGCAGCGCACGCTGAAGTCCATCGGCGTCGACGACGAGATCGAGGACATCCTGATCACGCTCGGCGGCCAGTACCACCTGATCCGTCCCCTGACGAAGGCCGGCGGCTCGCTCTTCCTCTACCTCGCGCTCGACCGCGGCCGGAGCAACCTCGCGCTGGCCCGGCACAGCCTCAGGAAGCTGGAGGGCGAGCTGGAGGTCTGACCTCCCGGTGCCGTGGCGTCCCCGCCCACCCGTGCGCGGGTCGGGCGCCGACGTAGAGTCCGACGCCGAGTCGGCAAGCGCGCTCTTGTGACGGGCGTAGCGTAGAGGGCATGACGACGTACGGCTCCTTCCCCGGCACGCGGCCGCGACGGCTGCGGACCACCCCCGTCATGCGGCGCATGGTCGCCGAGACCCGGTTGCACCCCGCGGACTTCATCCTCCCGGCGTTCGTCAGGGAGGGCGTGAGCGAGCCGGTGCCGATCGCCGCCATGCCCGGCGTCGTGCAGCACACCCGGGACAGCCTGAAGAAGGCGGCCGCGGAGGCGGTCGAGGCGGGCATCTCCGGGATCATGCTGTTCGGGGTGCCCGAGGAGAGCAAGAAGGACGCCCTCGGCACGCCCGGCACCGACCCGGACGGGATCCTCCAGGTCGCGTTGCGCGACGTGCGCGCCGAGGTCGGCGACGACCTGCTGGTGATGTCCGACCTGTGCCTCGACGAGACGACCGACCACGGGCACTGCGGGGTGATGGACGCCGAGGGCCGTGTCGACAACGACGCCACCCTGGAGCGGTACGCCGAGATGGCCCAGGTACAGGCCGACGCGGGCGCCCATGTCGTCGGGCCCAGCGGGATGATGGACGGGCAGATCGGCGTCGTGCGCGACGCGCTCGACCAGATCGGGCGCGAGGACGTCGCGATCCTCGCCTACACCGCGAAGTACGCCTCCGCCTTCTACGGCCCCTTCCGCGAGGCCGTCGGGTCCTCGCTGAAGGGCGACCGCAAGACCTACCAGCAGGACCCCGCCAACGTGCGGGAGTCGCTGCGCGAACTCGCCCTCGACCTGGAGGAGGGGGCCGACATGGTGATGGTCAAGCCGGCCGGGCCCTACCTCGACATCCTCGCGCGGGTCGCCGACTCGGTGGACGTGCCGGTCGCCGCCTACCAGATCTCCGGCGAGTACTCGATGGTCGAGGCCGCCGCCGAGAAGGGCTGGATCGACCGCGAGCGCGCGATCCTGGAGACCCTGACCGGCATCAAGCGGGCCGGCGCGCAGAACATCCTCACCTACTGGGCGGTGGAGGCCGCCCGGATGCTGGGCTGAGCGCGGACACCGGCGCCCCTCTCCTGCGCCCCGGCGGACGAGATTCCGCCGGGGCACTTTCACGACGTCTGCGCGGGCGTCCGTGCGGGCGTCGACGCCGGGGCCTGAGCAGGGCTGACGGCGGGCCGGACGCGGGCCGCGGAGGAGGACGGGCCCTCGTCGCGTACGCCCTGGCCGTCCCGGCATCCGCTCAGTGCGGTCGCGGCGACTAGCGCCAGGGCGGCCGCCGCCAGGAGACGGCGGCGGCCGGGGGCCGGGGTGCGGTGCGGGACGGACATGCGAGGGCTCCCTTGGCGATCTCGGCTCGGGCGGCGTTGAGGGTGGGGGGTGAGCGGTGGTGTTGACGTGCCCTCAGCCTGTGGGGCGGCCCGCCCCGACCGCCAGAGCCGACGGGAGATTCGGGACGCCCGAGCCCGGTCCGCCCCTGTGAGCTGCGCGGATCCCGTCCCGCGGGACGGCGGAACGGGACGTCCGAAGCCCGCGGAAGGCCGCGCCGGGGGTCCCGGCCCGCTGCCCCTGCCCCGCCCGTCCGGATCGCGGAATTACGGGTGTAGGCGGCACGTACCTCTCTAGGCTCCCGCCAAGACGAGGATCAGCCCAAGGAGCCGTCCATGACCCTCACCCCTGCCCCCGCCCCGCTTCCCCCGCTCGCGGACCGGGCCCGGACCGTCGGCGGGTCACCCGTGCGGGAGATTCTCGCGGTGACCGCCCGGCCCGAGGTGATCAACTTCGCGGGCGGGCTGCCGGCCCCCGAGCTCTTCGACCGGGAGGGCATCGCGGCCGCCTTCCGCACGGTGCTGGAGGAGGCGCCGGAGCGGGCGCTGCAGTACTCGACGACCGAGGGCGAGCCGGCACTGCGGCAGCGGCTGGCGGCGCGCATCGCCACGCGGGGCCTGCCCACCGCGGCCGACGACCTCCTCGTCACCACCGGCTCCCAGCAGGCGCTCTCCCTCCTCGCGAGCGCCCTGATCGACCCCGGGGACACGATCCTCGTCGAAAGCCCCTGCTATCTCGCGGCACTTCAGGTGTTCGGGCTGGCCGGAGCACGCGTGCTGCCCGTGCCCGGGGACGCGGACGGCGTGGACCCGGCCGCCCTGGAGGAGCTGATCCGCGCCGAACGGCCCAAGCTCCTCTACCTCGTCCCGACCTTCCAGAACCCCACCGGCCGCACCGTGCCCGCCGCCCGCCGGGCCGCCCTGGCCACGGTCGCCGCCCGGCACGGCCTGTGGGTCATAGAGGACGACCCCTACGGCGAGCTCCGCTACGACGGCGACCACGTCCCCTGGATCGCGTCCTTCCCCGGCGCCGAGGACCGCACGGTCCTGCTCGGCTCCTTCTCCAAGGTCATGGCCCCCGGCCTGCGGCTCGGCTGGCTCCGCGCCCCCGCCGCCCTGCGCCGCGCCTGCGCGGTGGCCAAACAGGCCGCCGACCTGCACACCCCGACCCTCAACCAGCTCGCCGCCGCCCGCTACCTGGACGTGCTGGACGCCCACGTCGCCAAGGTGCGCGCGGTGTACGGCGAACGCCGCGACGCCATGCTCGCCGGACTCCCCGACGCCCTCCCGGCCGGCTCCACCTGGAACCGGCCCGAGGGCGGCATGTTCCTCTGGGCCAGGCTCCCGTCGTCGTACGACACCACCGCGCTGCTCCGCCAAGTGGTGGACCACAACGTCGCCTACGTCCCCGGCGAGCCCTTCTACGCCGCCGACCCCGACCGCTCGACGCTGCGGCTGTGCTTCGTGACGCAGACGCCGGAGGAGATCGGGGAGGGGTTGCGGAGGCTGGCCAAGGGCTTGGGCGGCTGAGCGTTCCGCGGGTTACGCGGTTCGTTCTCTGCGGGCCGGTGGGGGCTGGTCGCGCAGCTCCTCCCCCAGCCTTCGGCCGGGGGGCACCCTCAGCGCCCCTTACGGGGCGCTAGTCCCACCAGAAGTGCCACAGCCGCTCGCCGACCAGCTGCTCGGCGTACGACGAGAGGGTGTCGTCGGCGCCGGGCAGCACGGTGTACGGGCAGAACGCGAAGTGCTCGGCGGCGACCGCCTCCGCCGCGTCGAGGTCGGCGGGCGGCGCGGCGACGGACAGCGCGAGGTGGTCGAAGCCGAGCGCCACCACCCGTATGCCGAACCGGTCCTCCCAGGAGCGCAGCACCGCGCACAGCCGGGCCACGTCCTCCTCGTAGTTCACCGGGCCGCTCCAGCCGATGGCCGCGGGTATGTCCGCGCTGCGCCGGGCGGACACCAGCGCCAGATGCGGCTCCTTCAGCCAGGGCCGTCCCTGGCTCAGCGCGTCGGCGACGTCCGCGGCCCGCGAGTCCGGGTCGGCGACCAGTGCCGGAGAGGGGGCGAGCCCCGGCCACTCCTCGCCCTCCGGCGGGTCCTCCTCCCAGTAGTCCTCCAGCACCTCGTCGGCGTCGTGGTCCCCCGGGTACGACGTCTCCCCGGGCGCGAAGTCCCAGTCGTCGACCTCGGACACGTCGATGAGCACCGGCAGCAGCCCCGCACGCGCGGCCGGCGCGCCGAGCGCGGTCCAGGTCCCGGGCCCGGCGGGCTGCCCGGCGTACCACAGCAACGGCGCGTGCCACGGGCCGTCGAGCGTGTCGTCGAGCAGTGTCCCGGGCGGGAGTTGGAGCCCAAGTGACCGACCACTGGGGTCGGTCGCCAACTTGGGCAGCGGGTTGGGAAGAGTCGCCATGGCGATGACTGTAAGGGGCGTCACTGACAACGCCGGACGCGGTTGTCCCACGGACACTCGGCAAGGTGGTCTGGGCCGAGTTCGAGCGCTCGGTCGTGACGGGCGTACGGCGGTGACCTGCCGGGGCGCTACGGCAGATACTGACCGGCCCCTGTTCCCAGGACGTTCAGCAGGGCCAGGGCCTCGGCGTCGGGGGATCCCGGCGGTGCGCTGAACAGCACGAGGTACTGGTCGCGGTCGGTGAGGGCGAGGGTGTCGCAGTCGACGGTGACCTCGCCGACGGCCGGGTGGCGGAAGGTCTTCGTGAGCATCGGCGCGGCCTGCACGTCGTGCCGCTCCCAGAGCCGGGCGAAGTCGGGGCTGGTGTCGCGGAGTTCGTCGACGAGTCGGGTCACGGCGGGATCGGTGGGGTAGCGGGCGAGGGTGGTGCGGAGCTGCATCACGACGCCGAGGCGGAAGTCGGCGGCGTCGGAGATCCCGTACAGCGGAGCTTCGGTGCGCTCCGGTCCGGGAAAGGCCCGGCGGGCGAGGTTGCGGTCCGCGGGGGCGAGCGGGGCGAAGTCCTCCATGAGCGCGGCGGCGAGGTCGTTCCAGGCGAGGACCTCGCACGCGGCGGACATCACGAAGCCGGCGGTCTGCGGCAGCCGTTCCAGGAGCGTGAGGATGCTGGGGCGGACGTCGCGCCGGTGCAGTCCCGTACGGTTCGGGGCGGTGCCCGCGAGGACGTGGAGGTGGTCCGACTCCGCGTCGGTGAGCCGCAGCGCTCCCGCGATCGCCGCCAGGACGTCGCCCGAGGGGCGTGGCGCCCGGCCCTGTTCGAGGCGGATGTAGTACTCGGTGGAGATGTGCGCGAGGACCGCCACCTCCTCGCGGCGAAGCCCTGGCGTGCGGCGGCGCGGGCCGGAGGGAAGGCCGACGTCCTGCGGGTGGAGTCGCTCGCGGCGGCTGCGGAGGAACGCCCCAAGTTCCTGTCTGTCCATACGCCCAGTGTGCGCGCCGCCCGGCGGCGGATCCTGGTACAGCCTGTGCCTGTATCCGGCCGACGGCCGACCGGACGCTGTTGCCATGACGAACAACACGAACACCACCGAAATCGGACCCGCCGGCCTGCTCGACGGCAAGGTCGTCTTCGTCACCGGCGCCAGCCGCGGGATCGGCGCGGCCGCGGCCCGGCTCTTCGCCGCCGAGGGCGCCGCCGTCGTGCTCGCCGCCCGCAGCACCGACGCCCTCGACCGCATCGTGAAGGAGATCCGCGCCGACGGCGGCACCGCCGACGCCGCCACCCTGGACCTCGCCGACAGCGCGAGTATCCGCGCCGCCGTCGATCGCGTCGAGGAACTGCACGGACGGCTCGACGGTGCCTTCAACAACGGTGCGGTGATCCAGCGGCCCGGCCCGGTCGACACCACCTCCGACGAGGACATCGACAAGCAGTTCGCCGTGAACTTCCGCGCGCACTGGACCGCCATGAACGCCGAGACCGCCCTCATGCGCCGCACCGGTGGCGGGGCCATCGTCAACACCTCCAGCATCGGCAGCCGGCGCGCCAACCCCGGCCTGCCCGCCTACGGGGCCATGAAGCGCGCGCTCAACAGCCTCACCGAGACCACCGCGGTCGACCTGGCCCCCGCCGGCATCCGGGTGAACGGCATCACCCCCGGCGGCACCGCCACCGAAATGATCGACGAATGGGAGGCGGCGACCCCCGGCATCATCGAGGGGATGAGCGCGAGGATCCCGATGGGCCGGATGGGCGAGCCCCGGGAGATCGCCGAGGCGGCCGCCTGGCTGCTCAGCGACCGCGCCTCGTACGTGACCGGCGCGATCGTCCCGGTCGACGGCGGCGCCGGCGCCTGAACAGGAGCGGCCCGGGTTCCGGGCCGCTCCTCGCCGTCGGTCCCGCCCGACGTCGCGGACGCGGTCGAGTTCCTCACCGGCGAGCCGGCCCGCTGGATCAGCGGACAGCAGCTGCTCGTCAGCGGCGGCGCGCTGAGCTGATCACGCGCCACCGCCGGCGGACCGGTCAGAGCTTCTCCGGCGTCCGGATCCCCAGCAGCGCCATGCCCTGGTGCAGGGTCCGGGCCGTGATGTCGCACAGGAAGAGGCGGTTCTCCACCTGCTCCGGGGTCTCGGCCTTCAGGACCGGGCACTTGTCGTAGAACGACGTGTACAGGGACGCCAACTGGTACAGGTACGCGGCCAGCTTGTGCGGGGCGTACTCCGCCGCCGCCTCGAAGACCGTGTCGCCGAATGCGTCCACGTGCAGGCCCAACGCCCGCTCCGCCGCGTGCAGTTCCAGCTCCGGGTGCGCGGCCGGCCGGACCTCTCCCGCCTTGCGGAGGATCGACCGGATACGGGCGTACGCGTACTGGAGGTACACCGACGTGTCGCCGTTGAGCGAGACCATCTGGTCCAGGTCGAACTTGTAGTCCCGGTTCGGCGACGTCGACAGGTCCGCGTACTTCACGGCGCCGATGCCGACCTGCTGGGCCCGCTCCTGGATCTCGTCCTCGGTCAGGTCCTGCGCCTTCTCCCGGACCACCTCGGCGGCCCGCTGCACCGCCTCGTCCAGCAGGTCCTCCAGCCGGACGGTCTCGCCCTCACGCGTCTTGAACGGCTTGCCGTCCGCGCCCAGCACCGTGCCGTAGCCCATGTTGTGCGCCGTGACGTCGTCGGTGAGCCAGCCCGCCCGCCGCGCCGTCTCGAAGACCATCTTGAAGTGCAGCGACTGGCGGACGTCCACGACGTAGATCAGGGACGTGGCCTGCAGGTCCTGGACCCGGTTGCGGATCGCCGTCAGGTCGGAGGCCGCGTAGCCGAAGCCGCCGTCCGCCTTCTGCACGATCAGCGGGACCGGCTGGTCGTCCTTGCCCCGGATGTCGTCGAAGAAGACGACCAGTGCGCCTTCGGAGCGGACCGCGACGCCCATCTCCTCCAGGAGCCGGGCGGTCTCGGGCATGCCGTCGTTGTACGCCGACTCGCCGACGATCTCGTCGTCCCGGATCTCCATGTCCAGCTTCTCGAAGACCGAGTAGAAGTAGACCTTCGACTCGTCCACGAACCGCTGCCACAGGTCGAGGGTCTCCTTGTCGCCGGACTGCAGGGCGACCACCCGCTTCCGCGCCCGCTCCTTGAAGGCCTCGTCCGCATCGAAGACCGCCCGGGACGCCTTGTAGACCCGGTTCAGGTTCGACATCGCCTGCTCGCCGTCCGTGTCGGTCTCCGCGGACAGCTCGTCCGGGTTCTCGATCAGGTGCTGGATGAGCATGCCGAACTGGGTGCCCCAGTCGCCGATGTGGTGCCGGCCGATCGTCTTCTCGCCGGTGAAGTCGAGCATGCCGCGCAGGGCGTCGCCGATCACCGCGGAGCGCAGGTGGCCGACGTGCATCTCCTTGGCGACGTTCGGCTGCGCGTAGTCGATCACCGTGATGCCCGGCTCCGCCTTCGCGGGCACGCCGAGCCGGTCGCCGTCCGCGTACCGAGCGGCCAGGTTCCCGGTGATCGCCCGGTCGGAGAGGGTGATGTTCAGGAAGCCGGGTCCGGAGACCTCGACGTCCTGGATCAGGTCCGCGCCGGTGGTGAGGTGGGAGACGACCTGCGTCGCCAGCTCCCGCGGGTTCGCCTTGGCCTTCTTGGCGGCGGCGAGGATGCCGTTCGCCTGGTAGTCGGCCCGGTCGCTGCGTCGCAGCAGCGGGTCGACGGAGGCCTCCGGCAAGGTTGCCGAGAGGGCGTCGGTGAGCTGCTGATTGACGGAGGCGCTGAGGGACGTGACCGGGGCCATGGGGTGGGAGCCGTTCTCCTCGGGGGGCTTGGTAGACGGGTCCAGTATTTCACGGGGGGTAAAGGGGTTTTTGCGGCTACGAACTCGGGGGGTCCGGTGCGTGGCCGGGCGCGGGTGCGTTGTGGCTTGTCGCGCAGTTCCTCCCCCAGCCTTCGGCCGGGGGTACCCCCAGCGCCCCCAGAACGGCGGCTGCGCCGCCGATCCGGAGGCGTGCCGCAGTTCCCCGCATCCGCAGAAGGGCGGTTGCGCCGCCGCTCAGGAGGGTCTCGATAACCCGTTTTCGTGGATTCGACCTCGGCTGGGACAATGGAGCGGTCAGCCGTGCGACCGTACCGGCTGTCCCGTGCCAGAAAGAAGGACGTGCCGATCGTGGCTCAGAGCACCGAGACCACCGACTGGGTCTCCCGTTTCGCGGATGAGGTCATCGAGGAGTCGGAGCGTCGGGCCCCGGGCAAACCGGTCGTCGTCGCGTCCGGGCTCTCGCCGTCCGGGCCCATCCACCTCGGCAACCTCCGCGAGGTCATGACCCCGCACCTGGTCGCCGACGAGGTCCGGCGGCGCGGGCACCAGGTTCGGCACCTGATCTCCTGGGACGACTACGACCGCTACCGCAAGGTGCCCGCCGGTATCGCCGGGGTCGACGAGAGCTGGGCCGAGCACATCGGCAAGCCGCTGACCTCCGTGCCCGCGCCGAAGGGCTCCGCGTTCCCGAACTGGGCCGAGCACTTCAAGGCCGCGATGGTCGAGTCGCTGGCCGAGCTCGGTGTGGAGTTCGACGGGATCAGCCAGACCGCGCAGTACACGTCCGGTGTGTACCGGGAGCAGGTGCTGCACGCCATGAAGCACCGGGGTGACATCGACGCGATCCTGGAGCAGTACCGGACGAAGAAGGCCCCCAAGAAGCAGCAGCAGAAGGCCGTCGACGAGGCCGAGCTGGAGGCCGAGGAGGGCTCGGGCGCGGCGAGCGAGGACGACGGCTCGTCCGGCACCGCCGGGTACTTCCCGTACAAGCCGTACTGCGGCGGGTGCGGGAAGGACCTGACCACCGTCACCGCGTACGACGACGACACCACCGAGCTGACGTACACCTGCAACGAGTGCGGCTTCTCCGAGACCGTCCGGCTCAGCGAGTTCAACCGCGGCAAGCTGGTCTGGAAGGTCGACTGGCCCATGCGGTGGGCCTACGAGGGCGTGATCTTCGAGCCCAGCGGTGTCGACCACTCGTCGCCGGGGTCCAGCTTCCAGGTCGGCGGGCAGATCGTCGGGATCTTCGGCGGGAAGCAGCCCATCGGGCCCATGTACGCCTTCGTGGGCATCAGCGGCATGGCCAAGATGTCCTCCTCCCGGGGCGGGGTGCCCACCCCGGCCGACGCGCTGAAGATCATGGAGCCCCAGATCCTGCGCTGGCTGTACGCCCGGCGCCGGCCCAACCAGTCCTTCAAGATCGCCTTCGACCAGGAGATCCAGCGGCTCTACGACGAGTGGGACAAGCTGGACGCCAAGGTCGCGGACGGGTCCGCGCTGCCCGGCGACATCGCCGCGCACGCGCGTGCCGTCCGCACGGCCGGCGGCGAGCTGCCCCGGACGCCGCGCCCGCTGCCCTACCGGACCCTCGCCTCCGTCGCCGACATCACCGCCGGGCACGAGGACCAGGCGCTGCGCATCCTCAGCGAACTGGACCCCGCGAACCCGCTGGGATCGGTGGACGAGGCCCGGCCGCGGTACGACAAGGCCGAGGCCTGGATCAACACCCAGGTGCCCGCCGACCAGCGCACCATCGTCCGCGACGAGCCCGACGCCGAACTGCTGAAGTCCCTCGACGAGGCGTCCCAGCAGTCCGTACGGCTCCTGCTCGACGGGCTCGCCGAACACTGGTCGCTGGACGGGCTCACCCACCTCGTCTACGGCGTCCCCAAGGTCCAGGCCGGCTTCTCCGCCGACGCCACGCCGAAGGAGCTGCCGCCGGAGATCAAGACCGCCCAGCGGACGTTCTTCGCCCTGCTCTACCACCTGCTGGTCGGGCGGGACACCGGCCCGCGGCTTCCCACGCTGCTGCTCGCCGTGGGACAGGACCGGGTACGGGCCCTGCTCGGGGCGTGACACCGACGCCGGCATGAAGAAGGGGCCCTCCGCAGAGGAGGGCCCCTTCTTCATGCCCCACGGGCTCGCCTACGCGATGTGGTCCTCCTGGAGCTCCGCCGTGTGACGGTTGGTGAAGCGGTTGACCATGCGCTCCGCGTCACGCTGCGCCAGCGTCATACCGTAGGTCGCCTCCACGTCACCCCTGAACTGGCTCGAACTCGGGTAGCCGCCGTCGATCGACTTCTTGAAGACCAGGTAGAAGTCCTCCTCCGTCGGCTCCGGCGGGCCACCGCCCTCGCCGAGCTCACGCGTACGGCCCGGGCCGGAGGGGATGGGGAAGCTGCCCGTCGTCTCCGACGGGGACTCCTCGGGAAGAGGCTGCTGCTCCTGGGGCACCTGCTCCGGCGGGAACTGCTGCTGGAGCTGCGCCTGCTCGTACTCCCGCAGCTGGCGCTGGTACTGCTCCTGCTCCTGCTGGTACTGCCAGGCCGCGTACTGCTCCTCGGAGAACTGGGGCTCGTACGTCGGGTCGTAGTCACCGTGGTACTCGATCTGCTGCGGGTTCCTGGCATGCAGCCAGGGGTTGACCTCCGGGTCGGGCGGCAGCGGCGGCTCCGGCTCGGACGCGTACACAGGCTGCTCGGGACGGGGGCCCGGGACCAGCTCCGGGCGCTGCCCGCCGGCAGGCGCCGCCTGCTGCGGGGCGGGCGCCGCGACGGCGGCACGAGCGCCCGCGGCCGACTCGGCAGCGGGCAGCAGCGCCGGAAGGTCGATGCCCGCCGCCGCCAGACCGTCCGGGGCCGTGTCCGCCAGCGGGACGCCGTACTTGGCCAGCCGCAGTGGCATCAGGGACTCCACCGGAGCCTTCCTGCGCCAGGCCCGCCCGAAGCGGGACCGGAGCCTCGCCTGATAGACGAGACGTTCCTGCTCCAGCTTGATCACCTGGTCGTAGGAGCGCAGCTCCCACAGCTTCATCCGGCGCCACAGGAGGAAGGTCGGCACCGGGGAGAGCAGCCAGCGGGTCAGGCGCACCCCCTCCATGTGCTTGTCCGCCGTGATGTCCGCGATCCGGCCGATCGCGTGCCGGGCGGCCTCGACCGCCACCACGAACAGCACCGGGATCACCGCGTGCATGCCCACACCCAGCGGGTCCGGCCAGGCCGCCGCGCCGTTGAAGGCGATCGTCGCGATGGTCAGCAGCCAGGCCGTCTGCCGCAGCAGCGGGAAGGGGATGCGGATCCAGGTCAGCAGCAGGTCAAGGGCGAGCAGGACGCAGATACCCGCGTCGATGCCGATCGGGAAGACATAGGCGAAGTTCCCGAAACCCTTCTTGATGGCCAGCTCACGGACGGCCGCGTACGAGCCGGCGAAGCCGATGCCGGCGATGATCATCGCGCCGGTCACGACCACGCCGATGAGAACGCGGTGCATCCGAGTCAGCTGCATTGGCGCGGCCACCGGTACTCCCCTCCCCTTGCGTGTTGTTGCGCGCAACAGGGTGGCACATCAGTGCGGCGCACGTATGGCCGGTCAGCTCTTCTTGGCTGACGACTTGGAGGGCGACGCGGACGGCGAGGCCGACTTGGAAGCCGACTTCGAGGGCGTCGCCGCAGGTGAACTCGGCGCAGAACCCGACCCGTTGGCCGTCCCCACCGACACCACGGCCTCCTTCGCCGCCTGCTCCGCCGCCTTCGTCAGAGTGCCCGCGTCCGGCGCCTTCCCGCCCGCCAGACCCGCACCGTTGTAGTCGAGGGTGACGACGACGTTCGCGACACGCGCCACGACCGTCTGCTGCTTGAAGGCACCCTCCTTCTTCTTCAGGTCGTAGCGCACGGCCGTCGCCTGGTCTCCGGCCCCGGCCACCGGCTCCGACTTGGTGTTCTTGGCACCCGCCACGGACTGCGCACCCTGCACCTGGCTCGCGTAGTACGCCTCCGCCTGCTTCTCCCCCGAACCACGGCTGGAGTCCGAGTCGAACCGCAGGAAGGAGATGTTGAGCCAGCGGAACTGGGAACCCTTCACCCCGTTGCTGTCCAGGCTGCTCCAGGAGCAACTGCCCCGCGTGGCCACGTCGTCCGACGTGCCCTCCTTGCCTGACTTCGCGCCCTTCGGCACCAGCGCGGTGAGCGTCTTCTTCGACAGCACCGCGCACGGCTCCGGCAGCTTCGCGTACTTGGCCGCCTGAACGGTCGGGGTCGGAGAAGCAGCCGTGGAGCCGCCGGCGTCCGCGGACCCGGCAGTGGAACCCGACCCACCGCCCGTCCCCTGCGCGGCGGCGTCCGAGTCCGAGGAACAGGCCGTCGCGAACAGCGCCACGACGGGGACGGCGGCCGCACAGACGAGGCCTCGGCGCAGGCGCCCCGCCCGTCGCCGTGCGTTCCGCCCGTTCCGGGCGCGCTGGTCGTCTGACTGGACTGCTACTCGCTGCATGGTTCCTTCACTCACACGTTCGGGGTTCCTGCGGTCGGATCGGGTCCGAGGGGCCACGGTACGCGGTGAGGGAGCTGTGCGGTTTCGGTTCGCGCCCTTTGCGGGCGGGGTGCGCAGGGCGTGCCGGAGCCCTCAGCCGTTGAGTGCCTCGGCCAGCTGCCCGGCCAGATTCTGCGCCCTGTCCTGCATTTCCTTGCTGTCCGGCACGGTCCCGGTGGCCATCGGCTGCTCCTCGTACACGATGGTCACGACGACGTTGGACGTGCGGAACACCACAGTCACCGTCCGCTGTTCGGCCGTCGAACCCGAGCCGGTGAGCTGGTCGTCGAGATACGCCTCGTCGCCGAGATCGGAGAGAGTGCGCGGCTGGAGACCGGCCGGGGTGGCGGAGGACGAGGCGGAGGCGGAAGTCGAGGAGGACGGGTCGGCGGATCCGGTGGGCGACGCGGAGCCCGACGCCGACGCCGACGGGGAGTCCGACGCCGACGGCGATTCCGTCTCGGCCGGGCTCGGGGGCGCGGACTCGGGGATGTCCGCCGCAGCCTTCAGCTGCGTGTAGATCGTCTGCGCCTCGCTGTCGTCGCTGACCGCGTTGTCGTACGACACCACGCGCTCGAAATCGACGGACAGCCGGTCCGTGGCGTCGGTGGACTCGATCTTCCAGTGGCAGCCGACCTTGCGGTCGGTGTCGTAGGTGAGCGCTGCCTCGCCCGCGTACGCCTTCTCGCGCTGCTCCTCGTCGGTGATCTGGGCGATGCCCGGCAGCAGGGAGTCGAGGGTGTCGTGACTGACCGCGCCGCAGGCCTCCGGGAGGGTGCGGTACTTGCCGGGCTGGGCGGCGACGGTGGCGGTGCTGGTGTCCGCGTTCTTGTCGGTGGCGTCGTCGCCACCGCTGGAACCGCTCGTGCAGCCGGCCAGCAGGGCCGCGAGGAGGGCGGCGATGCCGGTTACGTACGCCTTCCGCTGCACGGTCAGGCTCCTTCCGTTCGCTGGTCCGCTGGGTCCTGCTCCGGTGTCCCCGCTGGTTAATCGCTTGCCGCAGTGGGGCGCCCGCTGGAGACAATGTCTACCGCACGCACTGCTGTGAACGCCGGTCCCCTGTCTGGTTCGTGGATCTCTGGCGCCGCATTTGCGTTTTGTTTGATTTAAAGCTTTTTGTCCTTTTTGATGTGCTGTCCGCGGGGGAATGAGGAAGACATGTCGTACGTGGAGATGCCGGGCGCGAAGGTACCGATCCGGATGTGGACCGACCCGGCGACCGTCGAGGACGTGGCACTCCAGCAGCTGCGCAACGTCGCGACCCTGCCGTGGATCAAGGGCCTGGCGGTGATGCCGGACGTCCACTACGGGAAGGGCGCGACGGTGGGGTCGGTCATCGCCATGCGGGGTGCGGTGTGCCCGGCGGCGGTGGGGGTCGACATCGGCTGCGGGATGTCCGCGGTGAAGACGTCCCTCACGGCGAACGACCTGCCGGGGGACCTGTCGCGGCTCCGCTCGAAGATCGAGCAGGCGATTCCGGTGGGGCGGGGGATGCATGCGGATCCGGTGGAGCCGGGGGACTTCCATGGGCTGGCTGCGGCCGGGTGGGGGGAGTTCTGGGGGCGGTTCGACGGGGTTGCGGATTCGGTCAAATTCCGTCGGGAACGGGCTCATCGGCAGATGGGAACACTCGGATCCGGAAATCATTTTACCGAGGTGTGCCTTGATACGTCCGGTTCGGTGTGGCTCATGCTGCACTCCGGTTCCCGGAATATCGGCAAGGAACTCGCCGAGCACCACATCGGCGTGGCACAGAAGCTTCCGCACAACCAGGGCCTGGTCGACCGCGACCTCGCCGTCTTCATCGCCGACACCCCGCAGATGGCGGCCTACGAGCACGATCTCTACTGGGCTCAGGAGTACGCGAAGTACAACCGGGCGATCATGATGGCCCTCCTCAAAGACGTGATCCGTAAGGAGTTCAAGAAGGCCAGGGTCACCTTCGAACCCGAAGTGAGCTGCCATCACAACTACGTGAGCCGCGAGCGCTACGAAGGCGTGGACCTGCTCGTGACCCGCAAAGGCGCGATCAGCGCCCGAACCGGGGAATACGGCATCATCCCCGGCTCCATGGGCACCGGGTCGTACATCGTGAAGGGTCTCGGCAACGAGATGTCCTTCAATTCCGCTTCGCATGGTGCGGGTCGGCGTATGAGCCGGAACGCGGCCAAGCGGCGCTTTTCGACGAAGGACCTGGAGGACCAGACGCGGGGCGTGGAGTGCCGAAAGGACTCCGGGGTCGTGGACGAGATCCCCGGCGCCTACAAGTCGATCGACCAGGTCATCGACCAGCAGCGGGACTTGGTGGAGGTCGTGGCGAAGCTGAAGCAGGTCGTCTGTGTGAAGGGCTAGGACGGTGAGGGGCGCGACGATTGCGCGCCGCGCCCCTCATGCGCCGCTCAGTCCGGCAGCGGTACTACGCCGTGCAACGGCTTCCGGCGGCGGTTCTGGCGACGAGGCTCGCATTCAGCCACAGGGAAGCTCCACTCCCTGCCGGTCAGGCCCTCGGCTGGGCTGCATTCCTGCCGAGGGCCGTCGAGTTGATGATGTGGTGTCCCGTGCGGGGTTACTTCGCGTGCCGGACCGCGTAGATCATCACGAAGGCGATGATGTGGATGCCGAAGAGGAAGTAGGCGAGGAAGTACCAGACCTGGCGTTCGTTCTTCTTCTCCTGCTCCAGGCGGCTTTTTTCGAGGTGCCTTTCCCAGGCGGCCGCGGGGTCGTTGTCGTCCGGCATCACAGGTCCCGGTGGACCTTGGTGTTGGAGGCCTGGGCGCGGGGACGGACGACCAGGAGGTCGATGTTGACGTGGCTGGGGCGGGTCACCGTCCAGGTGATGGTGTCGGCGACGTCCTCCGCGGTGAGGGGCTCCGCGACGCCCTGGTAGACCTTCGCCGCCTTCTCCTCGTCGCCGCCGAAGCGGGTCAGCGCGAACTCGTCGGTCTTGACCATGCCGGGGGCGATCTCGATGACCCGGACCGGCCTGCCGACGATCTCCAGGCGGAGGGTCTCGGCGAGGACGTGGGCGCCGTGCTTGGCGGCGACGTAGCCGGCGCCGCCCTCGTAGGTGCCGTGGCCGGCGGTGGAGGAGACCACGACCACCGTGCCGTCGCCGCTCGCCTCCAGCTTGGGGAGCAGGGCCTGGGTGAGGTTCAGGGTGCCGATGACGTTCGTCTCGTACATCGTGCGCCAGTCGGCCGGGTCGCCGGTGGCGACCGGGTCGGCGCCGAGGGCTCCGCCGGCGTTGTTGACGAGGACGGCGACCGTGTTGAAGGCCGTCGCGAACTCGTCCACCGCCGCGCGGTCCGTCACGTCGAGGGGGTAGGCGGTGGCCTGGTGGCCCGCGTCGTTGATCTCCTTGGCCAGGGCCTCGATACGGTCCTCCCGGCGGGCGGTGAGGACGACGCGGTAGCCGGCCTCGGCGAGTCGGCGGGCGGTGGCGGCGCCGATGCCGCTGCTGGCGCCGGTGACGACCGCGATGGGGGAGGGGGCCATGGGGGTGTGCTCCTCAGCGGGGGGTATTCGTGCGGCTTGCTCTGGTGAGTCTAGGCGCCGTGGTTGGTGCGGAATCGGGCGGCTGCGGGCCGGTGGGGGTTGTTCGCGCAGTTCCCCCCAGCCGTCGGCCGGGGGTACCCCCAGCCCCCGCCCTTTTGCCTCGGCACGATCACGTCAGTTTCTGGGTGCCCACATGATCACGGCCATTCCCGCCAGGCATACCGCCGCGCCCGTGAGGTCCCAGCGGTCCGGGCGGTAGCCGTCGGCGACGACGCCCCACAGGATCGAGCCCGCGACGAAGATGCCGCCGTACGCGGCGAGGATGCGGCCGAAGTGGGCGTCCGGCTGGAAGGTGGCGACGAAGCCGTAGGCGCCGAGGGAGAGGATGCCGCCGGCGATCCAGAGCCAGCCGCGGTGTTCGCGCAGGCCCTGCCAGACCAGCCAGGCGCCGCCGATCTCGAAGAACGCGGCCACGACGAACAGGGCGGCGGAGCGGAGGATCAGCATGCGTGCAGCGTGTCACGTCCGGCGGGTGTCACCTGATGGGGGGCGCCTGCGGCGGGGCCGGGGTGGCATACATCCGTACGAGTGCGAACCGACGGACGGACGGGACGGGTGGCATGGCGATGCGTCGTGGTGGGCCGGCGGTGGCCGGTGCGGTGGCGGTGGCGGTGGCGGTGGGTGTGCTGGTCGTGGGCGGCGGTGGTGCCGCCTGGGCCGGGAGCGCGGATCTGGAGGTGCACGGGTCCGCGGTGCTGAGCGGGGACTCGGTCGAGGTCCGGGTGACTCCGCGCAACCACGGGCCGGACGGCGTGACCGGGGCCAGCGTGCGGCTGGTCTCGTCGGCGCCGCTGGCGGACTCGCAGCAGCTGCCGGGCGGGTGTGCGCGCACCGGTGACCGGGAGGTGGTGTGCGACACCGGGCCGCTGGCCGTCGAGGTGCCCGGCGAGCAGCTGGTGGTTCCGGTGCGGCTGCGGGAGCGGCCGGCCGAGGTGACGCTGTCGGTGGACGTGGTGTGGGGCGGGGGCGCGGTGGACCAGGACCGTACGAACGACAAGCAGCGGGTGCTGGTGCTGGCGACGGGGGATCCGTACGCGTTCTGATCCGGGGCGTCCGGGGCGTCCGGGGCGTCCGGGGCGTCTGGAGCGGCCCGGGCGTGCGGGGCGTCCCGGTCGTCCGGGCATGCGGGGTCGGTAATTCACGCATGCGCACCATCAGTTGGGTACGGCGGCACCGGATGCACGGCACGCACGGGCGAGCGACCACGATGGGGTCCGAAGCGGCGGCCGCGGTGACCGGCGCCGGGACCCTTTCACTGCCCGCGCTCCCCGGGCCGCTTTTCCGCCGGTCGGCGAGAGCGGGGCACCCATGACGCGGCGCCCTGGGTGCCCCGCCCCCATGCCGCCGCCCTAATGCCACATGTAGTTCTCGGCGGCGTCGACGATCAGGTCCTTCACCGCCTGGGGGTGGGAGACGAGGGAGACGTGCGAGGAGTCGATCTCCACCGTCTTGCGGGCGTTGGCGCGTTTCGCCTCGAACAGTTCCAGGGCTGGGTTGATCGCTCGGTCCTGCCTGCCGACCAGGGCGTACACGGGCTTGGTGTGCCAGGCGGCGCCGGTGAGTCTGTCCGCGAACGCCGACATCGCGATCGGGCGCTGGGTGACTCCCATGAGGGTGGTCTGGCTACTGGGCAGGTCCGCGGCGAAGACCTGGCGCAGTTTGTCCGGCTGGATGTACACGTCCGTGCCGGTGGTGCCGTCAGCGCCGCGGAAGGGCACCAGCTTCAGGGCCTTGGTGAGAGGGGCGGGAGCGAACTTCGCGGCGAGGGTGGCCTGCGACTCTCCCTTGTCCGGCATGATCGCGTTGATGTAGACGAGGGCCTTGACGTTGTCGTTTCCGACGGCGGCCTGCGAGATCACCTCTCCGGCGTAGGAGTGTCCGACCAGGACGATCGGTCCCTTGACGGACTTCAGGAAACTCGCGAGGTAGGCCGAGTCCTGGGCGACACCGCGCAGCGGGTTGGCCGGTGCGTCCACCGTGTAGCCGTTCTGCTGGAGCCGCTGCACGACGCCGTTCCAGCTCGACGCGTCGGCGAAGGCGCCGTGCACGAGCACGATGGTGGGCTTCTGCCGGCCGGGATCTCCGCTCGGGCCGCCGGCCAGTGCCGTCATGGGGGCGAGGACGGCGGTGGTTCCCGACAGTGCCAGGAGTGCTGCGCCCCAGCGGGCGCCGTTCACGGTGCGGCGGGCTTCGCGCGGTATTCGCATGCTGCTCCGGTCCTTCGGTGCGAGGCGTCGGCGACGCCCGGGATTCCAGCGTCGAGGACGCCCGTCGGCGTGTCCCCGTGCGCGGGCCGTCCGGGTGAACGGGTGACCGCGCCCCGGGGCCCGCGCTCCGCCGCCGCCCGCGGTGATCAGGTGGCGCCGGCCGTCGTCCCGAAGGTCACCCGGTAGTAGCAGGCGCCCTTGCAGGGCATGGTCGCGCCGTCGTCGAAGGCGTAGGAGTAGGCGTAAGGTTCGGCGCGTTTGAAGACCTGGGTGTAGTCGACCGGCCACTTGGCGGGGACGCAGTTGTCGCGGGCCGCCCAGGCGCCGCGGCAGTAGTACGTGTCGCCGCCGAACGCCGCGCACGGCGGTTCGCAGCCGATCTCCCGGCCGCCGGAGAGGGCCTGCATGGCCTTGGGGCAGGTGACGTCCGTGGTGCAGGTGCCCTGGTAGCAGCCGGAGGCGCTGACCGGGTCGGTGGTCGTGGTGTGGGAGATGTTGATGTACATGGGCAGGTTGGAGCCGTCGACCATGCTCACGTCGTAGAAGTCCATGCCCGCGTAGGCGTCGAAGGTGAACTCGCCGAGGGTGGTGGGCGGGTTGCCGCCGGTGCAGACGCTGGTGCAGTCGCCGGAGGCGCAGGGGCCGGCCGCCGTTCCGTCGGCGCAGCCGGTACGGCCCCAGATGCGGCCGCCCCAGTTGTTCGCGACGGTCACCGAGAGGCTCTGGCCGGGGGCGAGTTCGCGGCCCGCCGGGTAGGCGGAGGTGCCGGTGACGACCGCCCACACCGTCTGCGGGGTCTTGTTGACGACGGTGATCAGGCGTCGGCCGGCGGGGGCGGTGGTGGGCTGCGCGGCCTTGGGGGTCTGGTGGGATGCGGCGGTCGCCGGCGTACGCGTGGTCTTCGCCGATGCCGACGCCTTGGCACTCGCCGGGGCTGAGGGGGACGGGGAGATGCCGGGGCTCGCTGGCGGGGAGAGCGGGGTGCCGGACGGCGCGGACGGGAGGGCCGCGGCCGTCTGCCGGTCCGGGGCCGCGGTGTGGGTTCCGGCGGGTGTCCACATGCCGTAGGTGACGATCACGGTGGCGGTCGTCGCGAGGGCGGCCGCGCCGGCGAACCACCAGCGGCGTCGCGGTGGTCTCGCGCCGTGTCTCCTGCGTCCTCGTGCCATCCTGGTGCCTTCCTCGGGCGGTGCCTGATGTGTGCCTGCCTTTCGGTGACCTCCGCGACGAGGGCCGCACAACACAAATCGCGAAGCCGACTCGCCGGTTTTTCTGTTGTCCCCGCGTCGTCGGCGGGGTCTCCGTACCGACAGCCGGATCAGCCGGACTCTGCGCGGAGGAACAGACCCACATGACCGAGAACCATCGGAGCGGACCCGACCCCGGCGTGGTGACGGCCGCCCGCGCGGGGGACAGAGCGGCCCTGGAACACCTCGTGACCGCGTGTCTGCCAGGGCAAGCCGGTACTACACCTGGAACACCCAGCACCAGGGCGTGACGACCCCGTCCTCGGCCTCCTTCGTGCCGATGATCTGGGGTGCCGCCTCCGTCACCGACCCGGCGCTGGCACAGGCGCGGGCCGAGGGGCCGTACCTCCTGGGCTTCAACGAACCCGACATGGCGCGGCAGTCGAACATGACCGTCGACCAGGCGCTGGGGCTGTGGCCCAAGCTGATGGCGGCGGGCAAGGTGCTGGGCAGCCCGGCGGTGGCGTACGGCGCGGACACGGCCGGCGGCTGGCTGGACCGGTTCATGTCGGGGGCGCAGGCGAAGGGGTACCGGGTCGACTTCATCACGCTGCACTGGTACGGCGGCGACTTCCGCACCCCGCAGGCCGTGCAGCAGCTGACCTCGTACCTGGCGGCGGTGTACGCGCGGTACCACAAGCCGATCTGGCTCACGGAGTACGCGCTGATCGACTTCTCGCAGGGGACCCGGTTCCCGTCGGCGCGGCAGCAGGCGGACTTCGTCACCGCGTCCACGAAGGCGCTCGACGCGCTGCCGTACGTGCAGCGGTACGCGTGGTTCGGGCTCGGTGCCGACCCGGCGAAGCCGGGCAGCGGGCTCTTCACGAGCGGTACGGCGGCCACGGCGGCGGGCCGGGCCTTCCAGGCGGCGCGCTGAGCGGTGGGGTCGCTCCGGGTGCGGGGAATAGGTGGCGGTGGGGTCTCGTTCTGCGGGTATAGTTGAATCGTAAACAACCTGGAGGGTGAGCGAGCATGCAGTTCGGGATCTTCACGGTCGGCGACGTCACGCCGGACCCCACCACGGGCCGGACGCCGAGCGAGCGGGAGCGCATCAAGGCGATGGTCGCGATCGCGCTGAAGGCCGAGGAGGTCGGCCTGGACGTGTTCGCGACGGGTGAGCACCACAACCCGCCGTTCGTGCCGTCGTCGCCGACCACCATGCTCGGTTACGTCGCCGCGCAGACGGAGAAGCTGATCCTCTCCACCTCCACCACCCTCATCACCACCAACGATCCGGTGAAGATCGCCGAGGACTTCGCGATGCTCCAGCACCTGGCCGACGGCCGGGTGGACCTGATGATGGGCCGCGGCAACACCGGGCCGGTCTACCCCTGGTTCGGGCAGGACATCCGCGAGGGCATCAACCTCGCCATCGAGAACTACGCCCTGCTGCGCCGGCTGTGGCGCGAGGACGTCGTCGACTGGGAGGGCAAGTTCCGCACGCCGCTGCAGGGCTTCACCTCCACCCCGCGGCCGATGGACGACGTGCCGCCGTTCGTCTGGCACGGCTCGATCCGCTCGCCCGAGATAGCGGAGCAGGCCGCCTACTACGGTGACGGCTTCTTCCACAACAACATCTTCTGGCCCGCCGACCACACCAAGCGGATGGTCGAGTTCTACCGGAAGCGGTTCGCGCACTACGGGCACGGCACGCCCGAGCAGGCGATCGTCGGCCTCGGCGGCCAGGTGTTCATGCGGAAGAACTCGCAGGACGCGGTGCGCGAGTTCCGGCCGTACTTCGACAACGCGCCGGTCTACGGGCACGGGCCGTCCCTGGAGGACTTCACCGACCAGACCCCGCTGACGGTGGGCTCGCCGCAGCAGGTGATCGAGAAGACGCTGGGCTTCCGCGAGTACGCGGGCGACTACCAGCGCCAGCTGTTTTTGATGGACCACGCGGGGCTGCCGCTGAAGACGGTCCTGGAGCAGCTCGACATCCTCGGCGAGGAGGTCGTGCCGGTGCTGCGCAAGGAGTTCGCGAAGGGCCGTCCGGCGGACGTCCCGGAGGCGCCGACGCACGCGTCGCTGCTGGCCGCCGCCGCGGAGGAGAAGAAGGCCGACAAGGCTTCGGACAAGAAGGAGGTCGGGGCATGAAGCTCGTCGTCGTCTCGGCGGGGCTGAGCGTGCCGTCGTCCACGCGGCTGCTGGCCGACCGGCTGGCGGCGGCCGTCGGCCGGCAGGCCGAGGTCGAGCTGGAGGTGGTGGAGCTGCGCGACCTCGCGGTCGAGATCGCGCACAACTTCACCAACGGGTTCCCCGGGCGCAAGCTCGCGGCGGCCCTGGAGGCGGTGACCGAGGCGGACGGCCTGATCGCGGTCACGCCGGTGTTCACGGCCTCCTACAGCGGACTGTTCAAGTCGTTCTTCGACGTGCTCGACAAGGACGCGCTGGCGGGCAAGCCGGTGCTGATCGCGGCGACCGGGGGTACGGCACGGCACTCGCTGGTGCTGGAGCACGCGCTGCGCCCGATGTTCGCGTACCTGCGGGCGGTGGTCGTGCCAACGGGCGTGTACGCGGCGTCGGAGGACTGGGGAGCGGAGGGCCTGGAGGGGCGCGTCGAGCGGGCGGCGGGGGAGCTGGCGGCGCTGATGCAGGGGCTTCGCCGGGCCGTGCGTGAGGAGCCCGAGGCGCTGCCGGTCGTGCCGTTCGCGGAGCAGCTGGCGAGGTTGGCCGCGGGCTGAGGGGGGCCGGGGCGGGGGGCTTCACTCGCCCGCGTTGGCGGGGTGCAGCTGCGCCCACCCGTGCCGCCCTGCGGCACGCCTGCCCGCAGCCATGTAGCTGACAGCGCCCCGTAAGGGGCGCTGGGGGTACCCCCGGCCGAAGGCTGGGGGAGGAACTGCGCGAGCAACCCCCACCGGCCCGCAGTCGAATCGCGACGCCCGGTTGCCTCTGTGACGGTGAGAGGCAGGTAAAAAGGGTGATCGTAGGCCCGCTCGCCACGGCAGAACCGCCGGAAGCCTTGGCAGACTGGGGAGGTGCCCCAGACTGTGCTGCTCGCCGAAGACGACCGCGCCATCCGCCACGCCCTGGAGCGGGCCCTCACCCTGGAGGGTTATGAGGTGACTGCGGTCGCGGACGGTGTGGAGGCCTTGGCGCACGCCCACCGCACCAGCCCCGACGTCCTCGTCCTGGACGTGATGATGCCCGGCATCGACGGCCTCCAGGTCTGCCGCGTCCTGCGGGCGGAAGGGGACCGCACCCCGATCCTCATGCTGACCGCGCTGGTGGAGACCGCCGACCGGATCGCGGGACTGGACGCCGGCGCCGACGACTACGTCGTCAAGCCCTTCGACGTCGAAGAGGTCTTCGCCCGGCTGCGGGCGCTGCTGCGCCGGACCCTGCCCGTGACCACCGGCGGCGGCAGCAGCGGTGGCGGTGGTGGTGGCGGTGTGCCCGCCGAGTCCGGCCGGGAGCCGCAGGTCTCCGACCGGCAGATCGAGGCGGCCGGACTGCGGATGGACCTCCAGGCCCGCCGGGCCTGGCGCGGCGGGCGCGAGCTGGAGCTGACCCGCACCGAGTTCGAGCTGCTGGAGCTCCTCGCGCGCAACGCGGGCATCGTCCTCGACCACTCCACGATCTACGACCGCATCTGGGGCTACGACTTCGGGCCCGGTTCCAAGAACCTCGCCGTCTACGTCGGCTACCTGCGCCGCAAGCTCGACGAGCCGGGCGCCCCGCAGCTGATCCACACCGTCCGGGGCGTGGGTTACGTGCTGCGGGAGGACTGAGTGGGCCCGCTCCGGCGCCTGGAGCGGCTCACACGGGTACTGGCCCGGCGCCGGCCGGGCCTCGTCTCCCTGCGGACCACCTTCGTCGTCTCCTTCGCGGCGGTCACGGCCGCCGTCACGATCGTCGTCGGCATCCTGTCGTACAACGCCGCCGCCCGGCTGGTCCGCGTCGACCAGCAGTCGGTGTTCACGCAGGTCGTCTCCGACGTCCAGGACGAGGTCAAGCAGCACAAGATGGTGCCGGCGGACTTCTCCTCCTCCCAGCCCGGCCATGACCTGGTCCGTCCCGCGCGCACCGACGTCCAGGTGCTCGGCGCGCGGGGCGAGATCATCGACCGCGGCAGTCCGGTGCTGCCCGTCACCGCCGCGGACCGGGCGGCCGCCACCGCCGCGGCGGCCGGGAAGACGGTCCAGCACAAGGACGTCCAGGCCGGCGAGGACCTGTTCCGGATCGCCACGGTCGCGCTCGGCGGCGGGCGGGGCGCGGTGCAGGTGGCGCAGGAGTTCAGCGACACCGAGGACCTGCTCAACGCGCTCCAGCAGCGGACCCTGCTGCTGATGTCGGCCGTGGTGGTGGCCGCCGGGCTGTTCGGCTGGTGGCTGGCGAGGCGGATCACCCGCCGGCTCGTGATCCTCACCTCCGCGGCGGAGAACGTGGCCCGCACCCGGCAGCTCGGCATCCAGGTGCCGGTGACGGGACTGGACGAGGTGGGCAGGCTGGGCCGCGCCTTCGACCGGATGCTGGGCCGCCTCGCCCAGTCCGAGGAGGACCAGCGGCGCCTGGTCCAGGACGCGGGTCACGAGCTGCGCACCCCGCTGACCTCGCTCCGTACGAACATCTCCCTGCTCCGCCGGATCGACGAACTCCCGCCCGCGACCCGTGACGAGCTCGTCGCCGACCTCGGTCAGGAGGCGCGCGAACTGACCGACCTGGTCAACGAGCTGGTCGACCTCGCGGCCGGGCAGTCCGACACCGAGCCCCCGCAGCGCGTGGACCTGGCCGACATCGCGGAGGACGTGGCGGGGCTGGCCCGGCGCCGTACCGGACGCGAGATCGTGCTGCGCGCGGCCGGCGACACCACGACCGACGGCCGCCCCGGCATGCTCCAGCGGGCCGTCTCCAACCTCGTGGAGAACGCGGCCAAGTTCGACCGGGACGGCAAGGCCCCCATCGAGATCAGCGTCACCGGCCCCGCCCGGCCGGGCACTGTCCGCGTCGAGGTCCTCGACCGCGGCCCCGGTATCGCCGAGGGCGACCTGATCCGCATCTTCGACCGCTTCTACCGGGCCGCCGACGCCCGCTCCCTCCCCGGCTCCGGCCTCGGCCTCTCCATCGTCCGCGAGGTCGCCATGGCCCACGGCGGCGCCCCCTTCGCCTTCCGCAGGGAGGGCGGCGGGGCGGTGATCGGGTTCACGGTGGGCGGGGGGATCGTGGGCGGCGGGCTGCCGCGCGCGTGAACCACCTGCCGTGAACAGCCGGTCGGCCCTCCGCGCTGTCCGTCACCCGATCAGCGGCCCTCGGAAGAAGTCCGGCAGACGAGGGACTTCTGTCCTTCATTTCCTGTCGATGCGCAATTCACTCACTTCCATGGAAAGAATCAGGCCATTTCCTGGAGTGGCGAGTTCATGGGCTCTCATCTGAACAGGCATTACGTCGCCGAAAGTCTCGACGTGCTGGTTCGGTTCAGCCATATAAGTAATCCATAAGTTATTTCATGCGTTCGTTGATCAAGGATCCCTGCGCACGACGTTCACTGTCACCACGCAAGGGATGCACTGTGCGCACACGATCACGAAGACCCCTCATAGTGGTCCTGGCCCTGGCTCTGATAGCCATCGCGGGCGTGGTTCCGGCCTGGGCTCTCCCGGCCCGTCCCGCCGCCGTGTCCGCGGCTGCTCCGGCCAAGGTCCGGACAGCCGCGGACCTGCCCAAGCCGCCCAAGGCCATGACGCTGGCCGAGCGGCGCAAGCAGGTGAAGCAGTCCCGGAACGACCTGTCGCCGATGGGGAAGTTCCGGAATTCTCACGACAAGGGTCTGGGGAAGCCGACCCAGAAGCCGCACAGCAGACCGCAGAAGCTCCCGAAGCAGGGGCCCGCTGCCAAGCCCTCCGCCAGGAGTGGAGCCGCGACCCTGGCCGCCGCGGCCACCGCCGACCCGGCCTGGGTGTCCTCCACCGCCATCGCCTATCCGGATTACCTGTCGATCGGCGGATATCTGCAGTTCGCCGCGGGCACCACCGCCTCCTCGTACTCAGGGCTGTGGTTGTACCTCCTGGACGAGAACGGCAACTACGTCTACCAGCACGAGGTCAAGAAGGCCACCGACAATCCGGTGGGCAACACCCCGGACAACGGCGCCTGGTGCTACGGCTGGTGGCCGGCCGACTCCCACCCGGCCGACCAGTGCTTCTGGTGGATATCCAACAAACTCGGCGGTCTTCTCCAGGACGGCAAGAAGTACTACGCCTATGTCTTCATGACAGGCGCGGACGGTACCTACAGTCCGAGGGGGACCACCTCCCCGCCGGTGACGGCCTTCTACACACCGGGCATTCCCGGCGCGCAGGCGGGCATCTGCTCCTGCTACGGGCAGGCCCACCGGGCCGACCCGGTCAACACAGCCACCGGCATGTTCTACGAGCAGCTCACGGACGCCAAGATGGTCGGCGTCGGTACCCAGGTGTCCCTGGACCGCACCTACCGCTCCGACTCCGCCACGAGCGGACTGCTCGGCCCCGGCTGGGCGACACCGTTCGACTCGAGGCTGACGGTCTCCTCCGGCTCAGTGACCTACCAGGCCGACGACGGGGCGAGCTTCGTCTTCACCCAGGCCAGCGACGGCACGTACACCACACCGGCTGCGTCGACGGCGAAGCTCACCAAGAGCGGTAGCACCTACACACTCACCACTCCGGACCAGACCAAACGCACGTTCAGCGGTTCCGGTCAGCTGACGTCCGTGGTCGACAAGGCCGGCCAGGGCCTGACCCTGACCTACAGCTCCGGCAAGCTGTCCTCGGTCAAGGACGCGGCGGGCCGCACCACCGGCTTCACCTTCAACGCCGACGGCCTGCTGAGCGAGGTGGACCTCCCCGACACCACGTCGGTCTCCTACGGCTACGACGGCGGCCTGCTGACCTCGGTCACGGATCCGGCGGGCCGGACCTCCCACTACGCCTACAACGCGGACAAGAGGCTGTCCTCGTACACCGACCCCGCGGGCGGCACGGTCTCCAACACGTACTACCCGGACGGGCGGATCAAGACCCAGACCGACCAGAACAACAAGACCACCAACTTCACCTGGGACGACACCGACGACAACAGCCGCGAGTCG
The DNA here is from genome assembly GCF_055565975.1 of Streptomyces sp. NPDC028289. Taxonomy (NCBI): domain Bacteria; kingdom Bacillati; phylum Actinomycetota; class Actinomycetes; order Kitasatosporales; family Streptomycetaceae; genus Streptomyces; species Streptomyces sp. NPDC028289. Next base: position 46,418 of record NZ_JBVHTI010000003.1, read on the forward strand.
TACACCACCGCGCCCGACGGGGGCCTCTGGACCGACCTGTACTCCGGCAACGTGCTGATGCAGAGCATCGACCCCTACGGCAAGACCGTCTCCTACGACTACGACCAGAAGCTGCGCCCGGTCGACATCACCGACCAGCGCGGCAACACCACGTCGATGACGTACGACAGCGCCGGGCACATGCTCTCCCGGAGCTCCCCCAGCTCGCTCGGGTACTCCGAGAGCTGGACCTACGACAGCGCGGGCAATGTCAAGAGCCACACCGACGGCCGCACCTACACGACCTCGTACGGCTACAACACCTCCAACCAGCTGACCTCCAGCACCGATCCGCTGGGCGGGAAGACGTCGTACACGTACACGGCGCAGGGCGCTCTGCACACCGTCACCTCCCCGCGCGGGAACCAGACGACGTACGACTACGACAGCGCCGGCAACCGGACGTCGGTGACCACTCCGCTGGGTGAGAAGACCACCTTCACCTACGACGCCGCGGGCCGCGTCCTGACCATGACCAGCCCGCGCGGCAACGTCTCCGGCGGTCACCCGGACTGGTACACCACTCACTACACCTACGACGGACGCGGTCTGCTGAAGTCCGTGACCGATCCGCTGGGCCACACCACCGGCTACGAGTACAACGGCGCCGAACAGCTCACGTCCGTCAAGGACAACCGGGGCAACGTCACCCGCTACGAGTACGACGACGCCGGCAACCTCACCAAGACCACGGACGCGCTCAACAAGTCGATCATCCGGACCTACGACACGTACGGCAACGTCACCTCGGAGACCGACCCACTCAAGAACAAGACGGTCTGGAACTACGACAAGCTGGGCCGTCTGAGCAGCGCCGTCTCCGCGCGCGGCAATCTGCCTGGCGCCAACCCGGCCGTCTACACGACGAGTTACGAGTACGACGACGCCGGCAACCGCACGAAGGTCACGGACCCGACCGGCGCGTACGTGACCACCGAGTACGACGCCGTGAACCGGCCCGTCAAGGTCACCGACGCGCTGAAGAAGTCGACCCTCTACGAGTACGACGCCGACGACAACGTCACGAAGGTCACCGACCCGTACACCAAGACCGTCATCTCGGCCTACGACAAGAACAACCGGCTCCACACCACCACCGACCAGCTGACCAAGACCACCACCTACGACTACGACGCCGACGGCAACATGCTCAGCACTACCTCGCCGCTGGGCAACAAGCAGAGCTGGACCTACGACGCCGACGGCCGCCTCTACTCGTCCACCGAACCCCGCGGTAACGTCGCCGGTGCCACAGCAGACAACTACACGACCTGGTACGACTACGACGCCAACGGCAACCCGAAGACCGTCTGGAACTTGGCCGGTGAGACCGACACCACCTACGACGCGAACGGGAACCTCGCATGGCAGCGTGACCCCGACGGCGCCACCGCTTCCTACTACTACGACGACCTCGACCGGCTGACCAGGCTGGACGCCATCGCCCAGGGCACCACGCTGTACGAGTACGACGAGGTCGGCGACCTCAAGACACGCACCGACGCGAACAACCACGTCACCGCCTACGGCTACGACGACGACCACCGCCTGAACTCGGTCACCGATCCGCTGAACCGGACGACCACCTACTCCTACGACCCCGACGGAAACCAGAACGGCACAACCACCCCGCGCGGCACCACCACTCTCACCTACGACGCCCGCAACCTGCTGAGCAAGACCGACTACTCCGACTCCACCCCTGACGTCAGCTACGGCTACGACGCCGCCGGCCGGCTCACCTCCCGCGGCAACAGCTCCCTCACCGAGGACTTCGGCTACGACTTCGTCGGCCGGCTCACCAAGAACCGCGGCTTCTCCTACACCTACGACGCCGCCGGCCACATGCTCAGCCGCACCCTCGGCGACGGCAACACCGTCGGCTACACCTACGACGACGACGGCCGCACCAAGACCATGACGGCCGACTCCAAGACCACCAGCTACGCCTACGATCCGGCGGGCAACCTCACCACCACCACCCTGCCCAACACCGAGACCGAGACCCGCGCCTACGACTATGGCGGGCGGCTGTACAACGTCACCTCCGCGAAGGCCGGCACCACCGTCACCAGCACCTCCCTCAGCCTGTCGCCCGGCGGCCTCCCGATCCACGTGAACGTCTCACGCGCGGGCGTCGGCAGCGGCGGCTGGGACCAGACCTACGACGAAGCCGGCCGCCTGACCTCCGGCTGCGCCCCGCAACCCACCGACGTGGGCTGCCCGGCAGCTCGTGCCACCACCTACACCTACGACCAGGTCGGCAACCGCCTCACCTCGACGCTCGGCACGACGAGTACCAGCTACGGCTACGACGCGGCCGACGAGCTGATGTCCAGCACGACCGGCTCCACGACCACCGCCTACGCCTACGACACCGAGGGCAACCAGACCAAGGCCGGCGCCAACACCTACACCTACGACCTCGCCGGACAGATCGCCGCCGCCACCATCGCCGGCACCAACTACACCTACACCCACGACGGTGCCGGCAACCAGCTCACCACCAGCAGATCAGGCACCGTCCAGGGCCGCCTCGACTGGGACCTCAACGCCTCGGTCCCGCAGCTGGCCACCGAGTACGACAGCGCCGGAGCGATCAAGCAGTCCTACCGTTACGACCCCCTGGGCCAGCCCGCCGCCACCGAGACCACGTCGGGCGCGCTCTTCTACTACCACCACGACACCCAGGGCTCCCCGGTCGACGTCACAGGCAGCACCGGCACCCTCTACCAGCGGTGGACCTACGACCCCTACGGCACCCGCACCCTCAACACCGTCACCAGCGGCGCCCCTGCCAGCACCCCGGCCTACACCGGCGCCCGCTACGAGACCACCACCGGCAACCTCGACCTCCACGCCCGCCAGTACACCACCACAACGGGCCGCTTCAACCGCCCGGACCCCGCCGCCCCCGACCACAACAACGCCTACACTTCGGCCTACGCCTACGCCAACGACGCACCCACCCTCTACACCGACCCCAGCGGACTGACTCCTCGTGACCCCGACGACGGGCACGTCCACAGCCTCAGCGAGGGCCTGAAGGTCTTCGGCGACGGCTTCCTGCAGGGTCTCAAGTCGCCCTTCGACTTCATCGGTGACACCTACGACGCCCTCACTGGAGCGAACGGCGGCGCCGGCACCTACCTCGACAAGTACCTCCCCGTCCGCCCCGCCTACCGCCTCTACCGCGCCGCGGACATGCTCCGCCAACAGGGCTGCGACGCACTCGCCGACCAGTATGAGGCTGCTGCGGACGAACTCGCCCAGCAAGTAGGCGTGACGGTCATCGGCGGACTGAGCGGATGGCGGCGGGGGGCGTACGAATCCGAGACGTCGATTTTGGGATCCGAAGGGCTACCGAAAAAGTCTACCGGTGGTGGGTTGTTCTACCACGGATCCGAGGTGCCGGCGTTGATCGACATCCTCAACAAGGGCTTGGACGCAACTGCGGCAGCCGCAGGTCACACCGACGGGCCAGGAGGCTTCTTCGTCGCCACCCATTACGGCGACGCAGAATTCTTCGCCGCCCGGACTGGGAAACAGCATGGGGTCATCGCGGTCAAGATCACAGATGACGCGATGGGTAAGCTGGAGGAGGCGGGAGCAGTGACCCGGAAGATTCCCGAATCGAAGAAGTCGCCGAAATTCGAAGGCTACGAGTTCCACATCCCCGAATCCGCCTTCAATCTATTCAATAAGCTCAGGCGAGATGGTGAAATTGACATACGGCCCCTCTGACTTTACCCCGATCGACGTGATGGATTACCTGCGCGGGAATGAGGGCATGTTCTTTCGCTCGGGCACCTACGACCCTGTCGAGCTTGCCGGTATGATCGCCACCGAAGCTCTGATCCTGGGTGCGGAGAACATCCAGATCCGGTCCGACGGGGACTGGCTGACTGTGAGTGCGGATCGAGATTGGCTGGAACGTTACGAGCACGACGCGTTTCAGTCGATCATGTCCTTCCCGGAAGCCGGTGCCAACAGCATGCTCGCCGAGATTCTCGCGGTCGCTTTTTCGGCTGGCGTGACGACTGCCGCGCGCGGCACGCTCAAGGTGGTCAGAGGGGAATTCGCCTTCCCCGCCCGCCCGGTCGACCAGAATACGGCGAGGGCGGTTTCCTTCATGCGTCGGCGAAACTCATAGCCCACTCATGAGTGCCACGCGGCCGCACGCACCGCACACAGCGCGTGCGGCCGCTCGCCGATCCAGTGCACACGCTGGGGTTTTCCGGCCCCCTCATGGCCCCCAGGGCAGCGAGAGGAACCCCTCCGCTCGCGCGCTCGCCAGGCCGATCCTCGGGAGGTCGCTGGTCTTGGTGAAGAGGATGTAGCGGGGCTCCCACACCGGGCGGTACTTGGCGTTCGCGCGGTACAGGGACTCGATCTGCCACCAGCGGGAGAAGAACGTGAGGGTGGCGTGCCACAGGCGCAGGACCGGGCCGGCGCCGAGGCGGGAGCCGCGTTCGAAGACCGAGCGGAACATGGCGAAGTTGAGGGAGACGCGTTCGACCTTCAGCTCGGCCGCACGGAGGAGGAGTTCGACGACCATGAACTCCATCAGGCCGTTCTCGCAGCCGCGGTCGCGGCGCATCAGGTCCAGGGAGAGGCCCTGCTCGCCCCAGGGGACGAAGCTGAGGAGGGCGCGGGGGGTGTCGTTGGCGTCCCGGCACTCCAGCATCACGCAGCGGCCGTCCGCCGGGTCGCCGAGGCGGCCGAGGGCCATGGAGAAGCCGCGTTCGGTGGCGCCGTCGCGCCAGTGGTCGGCGCGTTCCATGAGCAGGGCCATCTCGTCCGCCGGGATGTCCTCGTGGCGCCGGATGCGGACCGTGTAACCGGCGCGGCGGACCCGGTTGTGGGCCTGGCGGACGACGCGCATCGCGCGGCCCTCCAGGGTGAAGTCGGCGATGTCGACGATCGCCTCGTCGCCCAGTTCCAGGGCGTCCAGGCCGTGCCGGGCGTAGACGGTGCCCGCCTCCTCGCTCGCGCCCATGACGGCGGGCGTCCAGGCGTGGCGCCGCGCCTCCGTCAGCCACGCGTCGATCGCACCGGGCCAGGCCTCGGGGTCGCCGATCGGGTCGCCGGAGGCGAGGCTGACGCCGCCGACGACGCGGTAGGTGACCGCCGACTTGCCGGTGGGGGAGAAGATCGCCATCTTGTCGCGGCGCAGGGCGAAGTAGCCGAGGGAGTCGCGGGCGCCGTGCTTGGCCAGCAGGCCGCGCAGCCGGGTCTCGTCCTCGGGGCTGAGCAGGCGGCGGCCGCGCGGGGAGCGGAAGCCGGCGTAGAGGACCAGGCAGAAGGCGGCGGCGAGGAGGATGTTGATGATGATGTCGGTCCAGCGCGGGGCGTGCACCGCGGTGACGTGGTCGGCGAGCGGGCCGACGCTGACGCCTCTCAGGAGGGTGTAGGCGATCTCGTCGGTGAGGGTGGCGCCGGGGAGCTTGTTCGTGGCGTGCACGAGGAGCGTGCCCAGCCCGCCGGTCACCAGGACGCCGCCGGCGCCCACCGCCAGCGCCGTCTTCGGGTTCGACGGGTCGCCCACCGCGCTGAACTCCCGGCGGCTGATCAGCAGTGCGGCCACGAAGAGGCCGGTGACGGCCGCCGAGACCCAGTTGAAGAAGTGGGCGCGGTACTCGTGCTGGGTGAGGGCGAGGACGTAGAGGGCGAAGAGCGGGGCGGACAGGAGTAGGTTGACCACCCAGGCCGCGCGCTTGCGGCGGCGCATCACCAGGACGAAGAAGATGGCGAGCGCGGCCGAGACCAGGCCCGCCGTGGCCAGGTACGGGGTGAAGAACTGGCCGGAGTGGTGCGCGTGCTGCCGGTGCAGGTGCAGAGTGATACGGCCGTTGTTGTGCTCGTCGACCTCCTGGCGGAAGGGGAGCGACATCACCGCCACTATGTTCAGTACGGCGATCACACGCAGGTACCAGACGGTGAAGTCGGCGGCCCGCCTGTGCAGTGCGCCGCCGGACGCGCCGGTGGGGGCGCGCAGGGCGGCGGAGACGCGGGGCGGGATCAGGGCCGACAGCTGTGCGGGCATGGGGACCGGTCACCTTGGGGACGGGGTGCGGGTTGACGGAGGGCTGACCCTACAGTCTGTAGGGTAACTGTGGGAGACGCGGGAGCGGTCCAGCGTCGTACGGAATACGGTGTGAAAGGGCGTTCTGTTCTTACGGACGTGCGGGAGCCTGAGCCCGTTCCCGTTCCGCCCGCCGCCGGGCCGCCAGCATCCATGCCAGGTTGCCGATCGCCGCCCCCGCCAGCACCGCGGCGACGATCACCCCGCCGGTCGCCAGCCCGTCGCTGAACAGGTGCGGGCGCCGGTCGAGAGCCTGCAGGCCGAAGCCGGACAGCTCGTACACGCCGACCGCGGCGACCAGCAGGCTCGCCACCAGCACCGCCACCGTGGGGGCGAGGCTGCGCCGTGCCTCCTGTGTGTCCGTGCCCTGCATGAGTACCCCCGTGAGCTGACGAGCCGCCGTGGCCGATGGGGAACCTACAATACGTAGGGTCCGGATAGCCTCAGGACGTGCGTATTTACATCAGCGTGGACATGGAAGGCATCACCGGGCTGGTCGACCGGGACGATGTGCAGCCGGGCGGCCGGGACTACGAGCGCGGCCGGTCGATGATGGCCGAGGACGTGAACGCGGCGGTCCGCGGGGCGGTGGCCGCCGGTGCGACCGAGGTGCTCGTCAACGACGCCCACGGGCCGATGCGGAACCTGCTCCCCGAACACCTGCACCCCGCCGCCCGCCTGGTGCGCGGCAAGCCGAAGAAGATGATGATGCTGGAGGGGCTCACGGCGGAGCACGACGCGGCGATATGTGTCGGATACCACTCCCGGGCCGGTGCCCTCGGTGTGCTGAGTCACAGCTTCATGGGCCACGAGATCGAGGACATCTGGCTGGACGGGAGGCCCGCCGGGGAGATCGGGCTCGCGCACGCCACTGCCGCGGCCCTCGGCGTTCCGGTCGTGGCACTCACGGGTGACGACGCGGCGTGCGCCGAGATGACGGCCTGGGACGAATCGGTGGTCACCGTGCCCGTGAAGTACGCCCGGGACCGGTTCGCCGCCGAGCTGCGCCCGGCGGAGGAGGCTCGCCGGGCGATCGAGGAGGCGGCCGTGGCGGCCCTGGCGCCCGTGCCGAAGCGGCCCGCCGCGCCCGAGGGCGAGTCGGTCCTCGCCGTGCGCTGGCAGTCCGCCTCCGTGCCCGCCGTCCTCCTCGGTATCCCCGGGGTGACGGCCGTGGACAGCCGTACCGTCCAGGCCCGTGGCCCGCTTCCGGCCCTCTACCGCCAGTTCGGCGTCTGGATGCGGGTCGCCTCCTCGCTCACCAACCAGCCGCCGTACTGCTGACCCCGTACCGCGGGCTCAGCCGAACCGGCCGGCCACGTAGTCGGCCGTGCGCTGGTCCTGCGGCGAGTTGAAGACGGCCTCCGTGGCGCCGTGCTCGACGATGCCGCCCGGGGTGCCCTGCTCGGCCAGGAAGAACGCGCACTGCTGGGAGACGCGCGCCGCCTGCTGCATGTTGTGCGTGACGATGACGATGGTCACCTGGCCGGCCAGGTCCTGGATGGTCTCCTCGACGCGGCGGGTGGAGGTGGGGTCCAGGGCCGAGCACGGCTCGTCCATGAGGAGGACCCGGGGACGGACCGCCAGGGCCCGCGCGATGCACAGGCGCTGCTGCTGGCCGCCGGAGAGGGCGCCGCCGGGCTGGCGGAGCCGGTCGCGGACCTCCTTCCACAGGCCGGCGCGGGTCAGGGACTCCTCGACCAGCACGTCCTTCTCCCGGCGGGTCGCCTTCATGCCGGTCAGCTTCAGGCCCGCCACCACGTTGTCGTAGATCGACATCGCCGGGAACGGGTTCGGCTTCTGGAAGACCATGCCGATCCTGCGGCGGGCGTCGGTCAGCCGCCAGGACGGGTCGTAGATGTCCTCGCCCTCGAAGAGCACCTCGCCGCCGAACTGCGCCGACGGGATCAGCTCGTGCATCCGGTTGAGGGTGCGCAGGAACGTCGACTTGCCGCAGCCGGACGGGCCGATCAGCGCGGTCACCTCGCCCGCGGGCATGGTCAGCGACACCTGGCTGAGCACCTGGTGGGAGCCGAACCAGGCGGAGACCGCACGGGCTTCGAGCGTGGCGGGCGCGGGGCCGTCCACCACGGCGGTGGCGGTGGGGAGTACGGCGGTGTCGGTCATCTCGGCGTTCTCGGCGGTAACAGCAGTCACGGCGATCTCGGCAGTCTCGGTTGTTTCAGTCACTTGGGTTGCTTCAGACACTTCACTCACCTCGGTCACAGCAGGTTCGGCAGCAGTTCGGTGGTCCGCGTCGCGACCTGGAGGCCGAGCACCGCGACGACCGGGGCGAAGACGATCCACGTCTGGTGGCGGCCCCAGCGGTGCCAGGTCCAGACGGCGGCCACGGCGGTGAGGAGCAGCGCCTGCAGCCACATCACGAGCGGCCACGGCACCCCGGAGGGCCGGGCCAGCGGTTCCTCGGAGCTCGGCAGGGTGCCGGCCCGGATCACGGCCGACGGGGTCTGGAACGGCGCGGAGACCAGGTCGGCGTCGACGCGCAGGACCCCGGAGGGCATGTACCTGGCACCGGTGGCGGTGATGAGGACGATCCGGCTCTTGCCCGAGGCCAGCGCCGTCGGCGCCGGGTCGCCGGCCCGCCGTACGTCGATGACCTGGAACTTCGCCTTGCCCTGGCCGGTGGTGACGGAGAACGTGTCACCGGTGGCGAGCTGGGAGAGCTTGCCGAACGGGCCGCCGTACGCCGCCGCCCGGCCCATCAGCACGCTGGTGCCGGCCTGGCCGGGCATCGGGGTGTCCCGGCGGTGACCGGGGCCGTCCGTCGTCACGGAGGAGTCGGTGCCCTCCAGGACGACCTGGCTCAGGCCCAGCTTCGGTATGTCGACGATCGCGACCGGCGTGCCGGGCGCCAGGAGCTTGCCGTCCTGCCCGGTCTGCGCCACCGGGGCGGTGCCGAGGGCCAGTTGCTCGCGCAGCTGGTCGAAGTCGGCGTGCTGGGCGGAGTGTTCCTGGGCGCCGCTGAACACCAGCAGCTGGGCGGTGATGCCGAGCAGCAGGGCGGCGAGGCTGAGCAGTCCGCCGCGCGAGAGGTGGCGGACGAAGGTGAGGCTGCGGACGGGCCTGCGGGGCACGGCCGGAGCCAGGGTTTTCGGTGTCGGTACGGCGACGGTCATGGCGGCCCGCCTCCTTCGAAGAATGAGTGAGGGGCCGCCGGGAGCCGAACGAGGCTCCCGGCGGGCCCGTCAGACGGTCACTTGCTGGTGATGGTGAAGTTGGCGCCGGTCTTCGAGTTCACGGTCGAGGAACCGACGTAGAAGGCGTGCAGGGTGTGCTTGCCCTTGGCCAGCTTCGGCAGGGTGATGGTGACCTTGCCGCTGCTCAGGGTGCCGGTCGCGATGACCTTGGTGCCCTGGTAGATGCGGACGGTGCCGGTCGGGGTGGTGCCGGTCGCGGTGACCTTGACGGTGACCTTGGCCTTGGCGGTGTGGCTCACCGAGGTCGGGGCGGAGGTGGAGACCGACGCCGTGGCCTTGGTGATCTTCAGGGAGACGGTCGTCGAGGACGAGTTCAGCGAGGAGCTGCCGCCGTAGGAGACCGACAGGGAGTGCGTGGCGACCTTGAGGTGGTTCGACAGGCCGATGGTGACCTTGCCGGACGAGTCCAGGGTGCCGGTGCCGAGGACGGTGGTGCCGTCCTTGACGGTGACCTTGCCGGTCGGCTTCACGCTGTGCGTGTCGGTGACCGTGACGGAGACCTTCGGGGTCTTGCCGTAGGCGGTGGTGGCGGCGGTGGCGGCCGTCTTGCTGGTGTACTTGACCGCGCCGGTCGAGGTGGCCTCCGCGCCCGTGCCGCTGAGGTTGTTGGCGGTGACCGTGGCGGTGTAGGTGCCGTTGGCCAGGCCGGTGAAGGAGTACGACGTGGTGGAGGCCGCGAGGTCCTTGGAGGCGACGACGGCGCCGTCCGCGTCCTTCAGCGTGACGCGGTAGTCGGTGACCGGCAGGGCCGGGACGATGGCGCTCGGGGTCCAGCTCAGCTTCAGGCTCGCGTCACCCGCGGTGGTCTTCAGGGTGGGCGCGGCGGGCACGCTCGTGTCGATGCCCGACCCTTCCAGGCCACCCTGCTTGACGTGCTTGTTGGCGAGGTTGATGAAGCCGTTGTAGGGCTCGTTGACGAAGCCGAAGGAGGCGATGACCTTCTCGGCGTCGTCGGAGGCCAGCGCGGCGGTGTGGCTGCCGCTGGTGACGAAGATGTCGTACAGGTCCTGGTCGAAGAAGATGCTGGTGGTGTCGACCTCGCGGGTCGGGACGACGTTGTAGACGTCGCGGCCGAAGGTGGGGTCCTCGTAGTAGTCGGTGACGGGCTTGAGCTTGCCGTTGACCGTCGTCACCGGGCTGGTGCCGCCGGCGCCGCCGTCGAACTGGATCGCGGCCAGGTGACCGCCGTTGGCCACGGAGGTCTTGGTGTAGTCGGGGGCGACGCCGTTGTTCTGGGCGATCCAGCTGCCGACCGAGAACGGGGTGAGGGCGCCGTCCTCGGTGAGCGCGGCGTTGCCCTGGTTCTCCTGGACGATCTGGACGCTCGAGGTGAGCTGGTCGTCCTTCAGGCCGATCGCGTTGAGGAAGAAGTTGCGGGTGCCCGAGTTCAGCTGCGGGAGCTTCGGGTGCACGGTCTGGCCGTTCACCGTGGTGAGCGTGCCGTTGTAGATGTCGTGCAGCTGCTTCACCGTCAGCGTGTCCAGCCCCGAGCCGCGCACCGCCACGCCGATGGCGTCCCGCGCCATGGGGATGAAGGTGAGCGCGGTGCCAAAGCCGGAGGGGGCGCCGGAGGAGCGGCCGAAGTCGATCTGGTTCGTGATGGCGACACCGGTACCGTCCGGCCACGACTCGCCGGTCAGCGACTTGGTCAGGGCCTTACGGCCGGCGCCGGAGCCGTTCGGGCGCGCGAAGGAGGGGCCACCCGTGCGGGTGGTGATCTTCGACGTGGTGGAGCCGGTGCCGGGCTCGATCGCGTCGTAGGAGGCGATGCGGGCACCGGAGGTCGCCTTCACGGCGGTGGTGGCGTAGCTGATGCCGTTGACGGTGTCGCCGGCGAGGGCGTTGAGGACGTCCTGGGTGGTGTCCGAGCCGACGCCGACCAGCTGGCGGAAGGCACCGGCGTCCGGGTCGGCGACCGCCGGGGTGGCGAGGGCGAGGCCGCCGGCCACCACGGCCGCGGCGACGAACGCCGCCGAAGAGCGCAGATTGCGCATCGAGAGTCTCCTGACGAGAGCTAGCTAGCTGGGTGTTGCCAGAGGATCTGGCAGGGTGGTACTGGCCGTCCGCCCCGACTGCCTTTCGGGGCGGGCGGCCGTCTGCGGGAGCACCGGGTGGTACTCCGGTCTGTGGGGAGCGCCGGGGGCGCCCGGGGGTTACGGGAGCAGTCGCCGCAGTCGGCGCGACAGCTCCGGCAGTTCGGGTACGACGGTCACGCTCCGCCCGCCGGGCAGCGGGAGGCGCAGCGGCAGCCGCAGCCGGTTGCCGCCCGCGTAGGGCGCACCCACCCCGGCGACCGCCCCGAGCGCGGCCCCGACCGGGACGGCGTACTGCAGCGGATTCGCCGGGTCGGCGGGGGTGTTGCCGGCCGCGGTGGTCTGCAGGGCCTTGCCGCCGTCGAACGACGCCGACGCGCTGGGCGAGGCGCTCGCGCCGGCGCCTCCGGCGCCCGTACCGGCGCCGCCACTCGTGCCGCCGTCGGCCCCGGTGGCGCCGGAGGGGCCGCCGCCCGAGGTGTCGGTGCCGCCGCCGTCGGCCGAGCCGCCGGAAGCGTCGGAGGTCGGCCCGGTGTAGTGGAGCAGCGCCTGGACCGCCTTGAGGGTCTGGGTACGGAGCTTCTTGGACAGCGGCGCGTAACCGGCCGGCAGGCGGCCCGGGTCGGCGCCGCTGACCTGCCCGGTGCCGGCCGCGTACTGCAGCAGGGCCGCGTAGTCCGTGCGGGCGGCGGACTTGATCTTGGCCGGCCGGACGGCCGCGTAGACCAGCTGGGCCAGCGGGTAGGCGTCCTTCGCCGTGGCGCCGGACGGGGTGATCTCGGCGACGTTCTTGCCGGCGGCGCTGTTCGCGGCGGCGGTCAGGGAGGCGGTGGTCGGCGCCACGAACTTGCCCGCGGCGTTGCGGAGACTGGCCGTCTGCAGGCCGTAGCGGGCCGCCGAGGCCGCGTCCGCGATCGTGATGACGAAGCGGGAACCGACCGTCTGCGGGCCGGTGCTCTTGAAGGCCGGCGGGCTGGCGAGCGAGTCCCAGCTCGACTTCCACAGGGTGTCGGCACGCCGGGCGTGCAGGGCGCCGGCGTGCATGTCCTCGACGTACGGGTGGAAGTCGGTCATGCACTGCTTCTGCGTGGCGCCGCTGCCGGGCGGGATCGTGCACCACGGGTCGCTCTTCGGGTACTCGTCGAGGTTGGACGGGTCGAAGGCGAAGCCCGTCGGGTTCAGGTCGGCGTTGGTGCTGTAGTACGGGTTGACCCGCATCCCGTCGTCGTCGGGGACGCCGGCGAGGAACTGCCGGGCGTCCTTGTCGGCGAAGATCCACTGCCAGACGGCGCGGGCGGTGTCGGAGTGGCCGAGCGCGGTCATCAGATCGGTGTCGGTGGACGGCGTCTCGGAGACCGAGAAGTACGCGAACTCCGGGTTGAGCGCGACGAACTCGGGGTCGCTCGCCAGACCCGCCGGGTTGTTCCTCGCCCAGCCGTAGCCCTTGGCGGCGGTGCCGCTGATCACGGCTCCCCAGGGCGAGCTGCGGTACGACTCGGTGAGCAGCTTGGCGACCAGGCGGGGTGTCAGCTTGATCGACCCGACCTTGGTGCCGGCGAGTCTGTCGACCGACTCCGGTGCGCCGGCCTTCGGTCTGCGCTCGATGGTGAAGCCGATCACGGCACCGGAGAGGGCGACCGGCGCGTACGTCGTGGTGTCCGAGGGGGCGGCCGAGCTCGCGTCGGCCCCCAGCGCGCGGGTGGTGAAGGCGAGTCCGGAGGAGCCGTCGTTGCTCAGCCGGGACCGGGCGTCGGGCTCGCCGAGCTCGGTGTAGCCGAAGACCTTGCCGGACGAGCACAGCCGGGCCTGCCAGCTGGTCATCGCGTCGGCGACCAGCTCGCTGCCGGTGGTGGGACGTTCGTCGGCACCGAGGGCGCAGTTGGTGCCCACGCTGTTGAAGTCCAGCTTGATCGCGACCCGGTTCGCCCAGTTGGTGGAGGAGACCGGGGAGCCCGCGTTGACCTGGCTCTGGTCCGCGTACGGCTTGCCGTCCAGGTCCAGGTGGCCCTGCGGGACGATCACCAGCCAGCATGAGCGGGGCTTGGTGACGCCGCCGGTGGTGACGGGCTCGCCGCAGCCGAGGTGGGGCGCCTCGTTGGCGGTCTGCACCTCGAAGTACTCCTGGCCCGTGCCGTTGGCGCTGGTGCGGGCGAAATCGATCTCGTTGGTGGTGTTGTAGTTGAAGAACTGGTTGTTCTGGGTGTGGGTGGTGACGGTGGTGCCGTCGACCGGCTTGAAGGGGACCTCGCCCGGCGCGTTCGGGTTGGCTGCGCCGTACCGGTTGTCCTGGCCGTAGTTGGTGGGGTCGGCGCTGTAGAAGACCTGGCGGGTGTCGTCGTAGGCGTTGCCGGGCCAGCTGGTGCGGTCGGTGGTCGGGGAGCCGCCGTACTGGCACTGGGTTCGCGCCGGGCCCGGGTTGGACGGGACCGTGCCGTCGTCGTCGCCCCAGCACTGCATGATCTGCACGAAGTCGGTGTTGAACTGGGTGCCCGCGAACCTGGTCGGGGTGCCGCCGGTCCAGCTGACCGTGACGGCCTGGCTGGTGAGGTCCTTGGTCTGCGAGACCGTGAACTTCATGTCCTTGAACTCGCCGCGCCCGGAGACGGTCACGGCGGAGTCGGTGGCCGCGGCGGCGGTGGGAGCGGTCTGGGCGACCGCGAGTCCGGCGAGGGCGCCGACCGTGGCGCCGGCGAGCAGGCGTATCAGCGCGTTGCGTACACGGGTGCGTCTCATCGCGAACTCCCGTCCTCGGAGCGACCGTTGCCGTTGTGGGTTCCGTTGCCGTCGGCCCTGCTGCCGACCAGGCGGGAGATCACCGAGGGCAGCAGGAGCAGGCCGAAGACCAGGACCGCGGCCAGCAGCATCAGCGTCTGGGTGCCGGTCCAGCCGTGTGCGGTGGCCACGGCGACGGGCTGGGCCAGGGCCACCGTTCCATTGGCGCCCGCGCCGGTCCCGCCGGAGGCCGAACCGGTGGTGCCGCCGGGGGAGATGGTCTGACCGGTGTCGGGATCGACGGAGGGCTGGCCGCTGTTGCCGCCGGCCGAGCCGGTGCCGCCGCCGGTGGAGCCGCCGGCGGTGCCGGTGCCGGTGGCGCCGGTCGATCCGCCGGAGGAACCGCCGCTGCCGTTGCCGGAGCTGGTGGTTGCGCCGCCGCTGCCGGTGGTGCAGGGGGCCGCACCCTTCTTGTCACAGGCGGCCGGGTAGGGCGCGGTCTGCGCGAGTCTGTTCTGGCCGGTGGTGGTGAAGGTCGGGTTGTTGCAGTTCTTGATGTTGATGTTCTGCGCATGCACGCCCGGAATCCGGCGGATCTGGTCGAAGCCGGCCTGGACGAGGTTGATCGGGAGCGGCGAGTAGCCGAGGTTCGGCGCCTGCTGCTGGCCCTGGCACATGAAGTAGTACGAGAACGCGCCGAGCGTCTTGCCCTTGGCCTCGGTGAAGGTGCCCTGCACCTTCAGCGGCAGGATCATGTACGAGTAGCTGGACAGCGGGTAGTTGCGCTTGTCGGAGTCGTTGTAGACGCCGTCGAGCTGCTGGGTGAGGTAGTCCGCCGAGTTCTTGTCGGTGTTGATCCTCGCCTTGAGAAGGGAGACCGCCACGTTCTGCGGGGTCGGCTCGGTGTAGTAGCCCGCGTGGTTCAGGACCTTGGCGACCGGGTAGTGCGCGTTGCGCGCGTACGAGTAGTTGACGTACCCGATCGCGCCCTCGCCGTAGTTCTGGGCGACGTAGCCGGCGACACCGAGGTCACCGGACTGGGCGATCATGCCGGAGACGGTGGGGTAGTACGACGTCTGCCCGCAGGATCCCGCGCGGCCGACCTTGGCGCAGTAGGCGTTCCACAGGTCCCGGTGCTGGTTCACCATCCACATCGTGAACTGGGCGGTGGAGCCGGAGCCGTCGGAGCGGACGACGGGGACAATGGTGCGGTGGGGGAGCTGCAACCCCGGGTTGTCGGCCTTGATGACCGGGTCGTCCCAGGTCTTGACGACCCCGGTGAAGATCTTGGTGACCACGTCGCCGGAGAGCCGGAGGTTGGTGACCCTCTTGCCGTTGACCGTGAGGTGGTACATGAACACCGTGCCGCCGGCCACGATCGGCATGTAGGCGTACGAACCCTTCGCGGGGCGTTCGGCCGCGCTGCCGTCGGTGGGGTGCGTCTGGAACGGGATGTCGGAGACGGCGAAGTCGACCGTGCCGGAGAGGAACTGGCGACGGCCGTCCGACGAACCGCCACCGGCGTAGCTGATGCGCATGCCGTTCTTGTTGACGTCGCGCCGCCACTGGTCGATGGCGTTCTCGGCCCAGGTGGAGCCGGCGCCGGCGATGGGGGTGTAGCTGTCGGCGACGGCCGGGGTACCGGCGAGGGTGCCGAGGATGCCTATCAGTGCGGCCAGGATGCCCAGCCGTCGGAGGGCGTTGATGACTTGGCTGGACATCAGTGACTGTCTCCTGTAGCAGGATCTGTGTTCCCACCCGCACCACCCGTGCGGGTTTCGTTGTCGGGTGCGGGTGGCCCCTGTGGGGGGCCTTCGCCGTCGGCGGGTGCGGGTGCGTTGTCTTGGGGGGACTGCTCGCCGTCGTCGGCTGCGGGTGCGTCGGGGCTGGGCGCGCTCCGCGGCGGAGCCGCTGATTGATGCAGCCCCGCGTCCCTTTCGGGGCGCTCGGTGTGGCCGTGGCCTTCAGAAGAACCGGTCTGTGCGCTGCTTTCGGGGCGCTCGGTCCCGCCGTCGCCCTCAGAAGAACCGGTCTCGAACAACTCCAGTCCCGGCGTGTGGAGTTCCGCGAACCTCGTCACGTCCCGGCGGGAGGCGCGGGCCGCCCGCCTCGCCTGGCGCTTGTTCTGGTGGCCGGGGCCGCGGCCGCCGATCACGCGGGCGATCACGAAGAGGATCAGGACCAGCGCCATCAGGACCGCCGCCGCGCCGAAGCCGCGCGCGATCATCGTGGGCTCGGGGGACTTGACGAAGTTGAAGACGGCCAGCGGAAGGGAGATCATCGGGTCGTTCGTCGGATCGGTGTTGAGCGCTGCCGTGAAGCCTGCCGTGAGCAGGACCGGGGAGGTCTCGCCGATGCCGCGGGCGGTGCCGAGGATGACGGCGGTGGCGAGGCCCGAGCGGGCGGTGGGCAGGACCACGTGCCAGACCGTCCGCCAGCGTGGGGCGCCGAGCGCCTCGGACGCCTCCGTGAGGGTGCCGGGGACCAGACGCAGCACGACGTCCGCCGCGCGGATCACGATCGGCAGCATCATCACGCTGATCGCGAAGCCCGCCGCCAGACCCGACTTCTGCATCCCGAGGTTGAGGATCCAGACGGCGTAGACCATCAGGCCGGCCACGATGGACGGCAGCGCGGTCATCGCCTCGACGATCGTGCGGACGAACCGCGAGAAGCTGCCGGGAATCTGGTTGAGGTACACCGCGCAGGCCAGGCCCAGTGGCACCGTGATCGCCAGTGCGATGGTGATCATCTCGAGCGTGCCGAGCATGGCGTGCGCGATGCCGCCGTTGGTCAGCGGGTCGAGCGGGCCGGCCGCCTGCATGTCCTGGGTGAAGAAGTTGGCGTGCGGCAGGGCCTCCCGGCCGCGCCACGCGGTGAAGCCCACGACCATGGTGAGCGCGGCGAACATCAGGCCGCCCGCCGACCACAGGACGACGGTCATCACCCGGTCCCGTACCGCCTGCCCGTCCTCCTCAAGGCCTGTCAACACCGCGTAGATACCCAGGAAAGACAGGTAGGCGGTGACGAAGAACCCCAATGCGCCGGAGAACGGCGCGAGCTCGCCGAAGAGGAGGACGGCCACGCACAGCCCGGAGGCGGCGGCGCCGAACACCGACAGCACACCGGAGCGGGTGACCCCGCCGATCCGGCGCGGCAGGTCGGGAAGCGCGGCGACCGCGGTGTCCGGAGCGGTGTCCGCGCCAGTGCCCTCGGCGGCCTTCCCGGGGGTGTCCTGCGGGGCGTCCTGGGGAGCGCCCTTCTCAAGGTCTACGACGGTCATCGTCAGGCCTCGCTCTGTGCGCCGGACCGTGACCGCGCCACGATCGAGGAAGCGGTGAAGTTGACCGCCAGGGTGAGCAGGAACAGCGCCAGGCCCGCCGCCATCAGCGCCGACATGCCGAAGGTCGAGGCATCGCCGTAGTGCAGGGCGATGAGGGAGGAGACGGAGTTCGAGCCCGTCTGCAGGATGTGCGGCTGGATGGTGAAGACCGGGGAGATGATCAGGTAGACCGCGATGGTCTCGCCGAGCGCCCGGCCCAGGCCCAGCATCGTGCCGCCGATGATCCCGCCCATGCCGTACGGCAGTACGACCGCGCGGATCATGCCCCAGCGGGTGGCGCCGAGCGCGTAGGCACCCTCCCGTTCACCCGCCGGCGCCTGCGCGAACACCTCGCGCATCACCGAGCACTGGATCGGCGCGACCATCAGGGCCACGACGATGCCGGCCACGAACGTGGAGGCGGTGTAGACGCTCTGGGAGGCCAGCGGCTCGCCCGGCTGGGTGCCGTCGACGTGCAGGAACGGGATCCACCCGAACCAGTCCGACAGCCAGCGGGAGAGGCCGATGACGTGCTGCTGGAGGAAGAACAGGCCCCACAGGCCGTAGACCACGGACGGCACGGCGGCCATCAGGTCGACCATGGAGACGAGCGTGCGGCGCAGCGGGCGGGGTGCGATGTCCGAGATGAACAGCGCGGTCCCGAGGGCCAGCGGCACGCTGATCGTGACGGCCACGGCGGCGATGAGCAGGGTGCCGGTGAGCACGGCCGCGATGCCGAAGCGGTGCACGTCCGGCTGCCATTCGGCGGTGGTGAGGAAGCCCCAGACCCCTCTGGTTCGCAGCGCCTGTCCGGCCCGGAGCAGCAGGAACAGCCCTACGGCAGCCATGATGGCGAGGACGATGACGCCGGAGGCCGTCAACTGGACCCGGAAGATCCGGTCCCCGAGCCCCCGGGCGGCCGACAGCTGCCTGGGCACGGGTCTTTCGGATTCCGCCCCTGCGGAACCCTTGAGCGCGGACACCACTGTGCCCCCCCTATACGGAAACGAATTGCCCCCTACACGGCTCCAACGGGTTGCCGCGCGGGTTGAGTCAATGGCCGGTTCCTTGCGCACCAACGCGTCGAAGATGGAGAGCAGGTGAACTGTTCATGCCATTTCAGTGGGGGAGATGTGGGTGCCTGTGTACTGGAGGGTCAGGCGGGACGAGATCCTTCCGGCACCCGTGCCGCCCAGGAGGCGGGCGGGCAGGGCGAGTTCGGTCAGGTCGTCGTTCGTCCGGGTGGGACGGGGACAGTCGTACCACCCCTGTGGCCGGGCGTGGCCGGGCGTGGCCGGATGTGGCCGGATGTCGCCGGGCGTGAAGAACCGGGGACGGGGTTCAGTCGCGGGCCGCGCGGTCCAGGGCGCTCTTGGCGGCCTGCTCGTCCTGTCCGAGCAGCGCCTTCTCCAGGCTGTGGTCGTCGTGCCGGGAGAAGCGCTCGCCCTCGGCGACGTCCTCCTTGCTCAGCACCCGCCCGCACCACTCGCCCTGGTCGCCGGTGTGGTCGTCGAAGGGCACGGCCCCGCCCTCGCCCAGGACCGCCCAGCCGCCCTCGTGCCAGCGCAGGGCCAGCAGATAGGTGTGGCCGACCTGGAGGCGTGGCGCGTCGGTGGCCATCTCGGCGACGCGGGTGCCGCTGGACCGGTAGACCTCCCAGCCGGGGGCGACCAGGTCGAAGGCGGAGCCGAGGGTGTGCCGGGGCGAGGCGTGCGACCACAGTGTGCTGTCGGTCCGGAAGCTCACCAGCCGGTCCGTCGCGTACGCCACGGCCCCCTTGGCGTACGTCCGCCGGTTCGTCTCCCGCTCCCCGGTCGGGCTGGCGACCACGACGTGGTCGGCGTACGACACCCAGTCCTTCGCGGTCTGCGACGGATACAGGTCCCCGGAGGTCCCGCACCCCGTCACCGACTCCAGCCCCGGCCGGCCGACCAGCACCCCCGCGACGACGCCGACGGCGGCCAGCAGCGCGGCGAGCGGCCGCACCGGCCCGCGCCGAGGCATGGCGAATCGTTCCCTCATGATGGCGAAGCCCCCCGTGTTCCCCGTCTCCCCTGTGCGGCGGCGGAGGTGGTCGGCGCCCGCCGGCCGCGTTGATCACTTTAAGCACGACCGAACGAAAGTGAACAAGGATCACCTTGGCCCGGCACAGAACTGTGACGCAGGCCCGGGGCGAGGGCGGGCGGGCGGCTCAGCAGCCCTCGCGGGTCGCGGCGAACTCCAGCCGGGCGTGGTCGTCCGCGGCCAGGGCCTCGCCGTAGACCGAGCTGCTGACCTGGTACCAGACGTCGTCGCGCCGCTTGTCGCCGTTCACGTCGTCCAGCTCCACGCACCACTTCTCGGTGCGGACGGTCCTCCGGTAGGTTTCGGTGCCGCGGTGCACCTTGGTGCAGGACCGGTACCGCTCGGTCGTGTACCAGGTCCTGGTCTTCCGTCTGCTGCCGGTCCCGCTGCTGGAGGTGTGCCGGACCCGGTGCGTAGTGGTGGCGCACGTCCTGACCAGGCGGGGGCGGGTGGCCCGGGTGGTCTTCGCGGTGATGTGCCGGACGGTGTCCTTCAGCCCGTGGACGGTGTCGTCCTGGGCGGACGCGGTGCCGTTGCCGACCCCGTTCCCGTTGTTCCCGTTTCCGTTCCCGCCCCCGGAGCACGCGCCGAGCGTGCCGATCAGAATCGCGATGGCTCCGCTCACCATGAGCTGCTTTCCGAACATGAATCCCCACCCTTGAGAACCGTGCCGATCACCGCCTGGTGATCGCGCCGATTCTGCACGAGCCCCGGTGCGGGGGCGGGGCGGGACAGGTATAGCGTCGCGCAGTGGACTGACCTGACCCGTTTCGTCCCCGACCGAAGGAGGGTGAGCCGGATGGCCGAGCTGACTGTGGGCCGGCTGCTGACGTCGTGGCAGCCGGACGTGCCCGCGCTGCTGCTGGTCGTGGCCCTGGGCGGGCTGTACGGCTGGGGTGTGCGGCGCGTGCGCGCCGGGGGCGGCTCCTGGTCGCCGGCCCGGTCCGCGGCCTTCGCGGTGCTGGGCCTGGGGGCGCTGGTCGTCGCGACGATGTCCGGCCTCGCCGTCTACGACCATGTGCTGTTCTGGCCCGCGGCCGTGCAGAACATCCTGCTCGACCTCCTGGCCCCGCTCGGCCTGGCCCTCGGCGACCCGCTGCGGCTGGCGGTGGAGGCGCTGCCGGCGGGCGGGGCGGCGCGGGTCCGCCGCGCGATGACCGGGCGCGTGGTCCGCCTCCTGACCTTCCCCCTGGTCAGCACGGCCCTCGTCCTCGCCACCGAGCTGACGGTCTACTTCACCCCGTACTTCGCCACCGCGCTGCGCGTGGGCTGGCTGCACGAGCTGATGTACCTGCACCTGCTGGTGGCGGGCTGCCTCTTCGTCGTACCGGTCCTGACCCGCGAGGAGACCCTGCCGGCCTGGTGCACCCATCCGGTGCGGGCGGGCCTCGTCTTCCTGGACGGTGTGATCGACGCGGTCCCCGGGGTCGTCGTGATGACGCACGGCACGCTGATCGCCGGGGCGTGGTACCTGCACCACCACCCGTCCTGGGCCCCTGATGTCCGGCACGACCAGCAGATCGGCGGCGGCGCGATGCTGAGCATCGCCGAGCTGGTCGCCCTGCCGTTCCTGCTGGCGCTCCTGTTCCAGTGGGCGCGGGCGGAACGCGTCCAGACGGCGGCCCTCGACCGCCGCCTGGACGAGCAGCTCGCGGTGGTCCCCGCGGCCTCCCCCGCACCCACGGCCGGCACGGCTGCCGGCCCCGCCGCCCCCGCCGCCGAACGGGTCCGGCCCTGGTGGGAGACGGAGGAGAACGAGGTGGCCTCCAGGATCCGGCGGCAGCACGGCGAGAAGTGACGACCGGGCGCCTCCTCTCCGCCGGTGCCGACCCGCGCGGGGTCAGGCGGTCGCGAGGGACACCTCGGTCGCCTTGATCAGCGCCACCACCGGCGCGCCGGCCGTCAGGCCGAGATCGCCGGCCGCGTCCCTGGTGATCGCCGCGGTGAGGTCCTGGCCTCCGTCCACGGTGACCTTGACCGTGGCCATCGCCCCGCCGGTGGCCACGTCGCTGACCGTGCCGGGCAGCTGGTTGCGGATGGACACGCCCGGCACCCGGCCGGTGGCGAGCGCGACCTCGGTGGACTTGACCATCGCGCGTACGGCCGAACCCTCGGTGAGCCCCAGCTCCCGGACCGCCTCCAGGGTGATCGCGGCGGTGAGCTCCTGGCCGCCGTCGAGCCGGACCTTCACGGTCGCCATCACCTCGCCCGGGGTGACGGCGGTGACGGTGCCGGGGATCTGGTTGCGGATGCTCAGGCTCATGGCGGACCGCCTAACAAAGGGGGGGAAAGAGGTGGATGGTCGGGATTGTCCTGACGTCGACTCCACAAGTTAGCCGTTCGGGAGCGACGCGCCCGTCAGGAACCGCCCCCGGCCTGTTCGCCCGTCCCCCGGCGGTCCGCCTCGTCCCTGACCAGCAGGGTGAGCAGGGAGGCGACGGTGAGGCCGGCGCCGGCTTCGGCCGGGTGGCGGAGCACCCTGTCCGGGTCGATGCGGTACTGGTTGGTGCGGCCGTTGCGGGTGTGGGAGAGGTAGCCGTCCTGTTCCAGGTCCGCGATGATCTTCTGGACGGCGCGTTCGGTGAGCCGGCAGCGGGCCGCGATGTCGCGGATGCGGGTGTTGTGGTCGTCGGCGATGCTGGCCAGGACGCGTGCGTGACTGGTCAGGAACGTCCAGCCGGTGTGCGGCTCGGGAACTCCGTCGACTCCCACCATGGCGCACATCGTACGACTGTAGGTTCCCGCACACAAAAACACGAAAGATGATTCGCGTATGTGCTGACGGGTCCTGGCGGGTTCCGACGGGTCCGTGGGCATCCACCGGCGGGCCGGAGGCCGCCGTGCTGCGCACACCTCTGCGCACCTCCTCGCCCACCCTTCCGTGTACGCACCGCATCACCCCGGCTGCGCTGGGTACGTGAAGCGCATGAGAGTGGGCCTGGTGGACGCGGGATCGAACACGGTTCGGCTGGTGGTGACCGACGCGACGGGCGGGGTGCCGCTGCCGGTGCACACCGCCAAGTGGAAGCTCCGCCTGTCCGAACAGGTCGGAGCCGACGGGCACTTCGGGAAGGAGGCCACCGAGCAGCTGGTCGAGGCGCTCCGCAAGGCCGCCGAGATCGCCCGCCGGTGGGGCGCCCCGGAACCGCTGGCGTTCGCCACCGCCGTCGTACGCAACGCACCCGACCGCGTCGCCGTCCTGCGGGCCGTGGCGCAGGACACCGGGGTACGGCTGTGCGTGCTGCCCGGCGAGGTGGAGGCCGAGCTCACCTTTCTCGGCGTCCGGCGCTGGATGGGCTGGCGGGCCGGGCCCCTGGCCGTCTTCGACATCGGGGGCGGCTCCTTCGAAGTGGCCTTCGGGCGCGGCCGGATGCCGGAGTTCGCGGTCTCCCTGCCGCTCGGTGCAGGCCGGCTGACCAACGAGTTCCTCGGCCACGACGGTCCGCCGACGGCGGACGAACTGCGCGACCTGCGCCGCCGGGCCCGCCATCAGCTGCGCGACGCCACCGCCCGCATCCGCTGGGAGCACCCGCGCACCGTCGTCGCCACCTCCCGCACCTTCCAGCAGCTGGCCCGGCTGTGCGGCGCGGCCCCGGGACGGAGCGGCCCGTTCGCCGAGCGGATCCTGTGCCGGGGCGACCTGCGCCGCGCGATCGACCGGCTGGCCGCCCTGCCGGTGACCGAGCGCTCCGGCCTGCCCGGCATCTCCGCGCCGCGGGCCCGGCAGAGCCTCGCGGGAGCGGTCGTCGGCCACACCGCGATGAAACTGAGCGGCGTGAAGTCGCTCGCGATCTGCCCCTGGGCCCTCCGCGAGGGCATCCTGCTGCGCTACCTGGAGGACGGCGCCGACTGGTGGGCCGACATCGAGGCGGCACACGACGCGAACCCGGACGGGGAGCGGGGCAGCGGGGACCGGGATGGTGGGGATCGCGGCGGCGACCGGTACGGAGACCGGGACAGAGACCGGTGCGGAGGCCGGGACGGGTCGGCCGCGAAGCCGGTCAGCCTGCTGCCGCTCCGGAGCTCCCCGCCGACCCCGACCGCCTGATCCCGACCGCTTGCCCCGACCGCTTGCCGCGACCGACTGACCCGACCGTCTGACCCCGCCCGACGCTTCCCTCTGCTCAGCGGCGCAGCCCCAGGGCCTCGGCGCCCGCGTAGCGGGCCTGAGGGCCCAGTTCCCGTTCGATGCGGACGAGTTGGTTGTACTTGGCGGTGCGGTCGGCGCGGGACAGCGAGCCGGTCTTGATCTGGCCGCATCCGGTCGCGACGGCGAGGTCGGCGATGGTGGTGTCCTCGGTCTCGCCGGCGCGGTGGGCGGTGGCGACGGTGGCCAGGGTCTCGGTGAGGGTGCCGATCTGGTTGACCTTCACCAGGACGGAGTTGGCGATGCCGTCGCGGATGCCGGCCCGCAGCAGGGTCTCGTTGGTGCAGAAGACGTCGTCGCCGGTGAGCCGGCAGCGGTCGCCGAGCCGGGCGGTCAGGTCGCGCCAGCCGTCGTGGTCGTCCTCGGCCATCGGGTCCTCGATCGACCCGACCGGGTAGCGGTCGACCAGCGCGGCCAGGCCGCGGCCCTGCGCCTGCCGGTCTTCCGCGGCGCCGGCCGCCTGCGGCACAAGCGCCTCATCCTGGTCGTCGACGCCGAACGGACCGTACGGCACACGCTCTTCCCGGTCACCGACATCCCGCGCCGTCGAGGAGAGCCTCCGGCTGGCCACGGCCCTGCGGAACCCCGTTGCCGGGGACGACCGGGGCTGGCTAGGTTCGGCCCATGGCGGATGACGAACCCACGCGCGCGGCGCGCCTGCTCGAGGCCCAGGGCAAGGCCGTGCGGCTGTTCGCGGAGATCGAGGAGCGCGGGCTCGTCGTACCCGGCGAGGGGGAGCGGGCGGTCAGCGACCGGATCCGGGACCTGGCGGACGAGTTGTTCGGGACGACCCGGCACTGGCACAAGCGGATCGTGCGCTCCGGGCCGAACACCGTGCTGCCGTACCGGGAGAACCCGCCGGACCGGGTGATCGGCACGGACGACATCGTCTTCGCCGACTTCGGGCCGATCTTCGAGGAGTACGAGGCCGATTTCGGCCGCACCTTCGTCCTCGGCGACGACCCGGTCAAGCACCGGCTCCGCGCCGACCTCCCCCGGGTGTTCGCCGCCGGCCGGCGCTTCTTCGAGGCCGACGGGGAGATCACCGGCGCGCGGCTGTACGCCGAGGTGGAGCGGCTCGCCGAGGAAGCGGGGTGGGGGCTGGGCGGCTGGCACGCCGGGCACCTGGTCGGCGAGTTCCCGCACGAGACGATCGACGGCGCCGACGTCGAGTCGTACATCACGCCCGCCAACGACACCCCGCTGCGCCGCACCGACAAGGCGGGCCGCACCTGCCACTGGATCCTGGAGATCCATCTCCTCGCTCCGGAGCGGCGGTTCGGCGGCTTCCACGAGGAACTGCTCACCCTCTGAGGGCCGGACCGGCCCCGTGGGCCCAAGTCGCCCTGCGGGCAAGGCGGATGAGGCGCCCGAGTACGATCATCGCGACCTCGGTCCCTCACCGTCTCCCCCGGCGCGATGGAGTTGCCATGACGACCAACCCACAGCCGTCTCTGCCGATAGACACCAGCAGGGCCCACCCCGCCCGGGTCTACGACTGGCTGCTCGGCGGCAAGGACAACTACCCGGTCGACGAGGCGGTCGGTGAGAAGCTGCCGGCCGAGGCGAGGGACGCCGCCCGGCAGAACCGTCAGTTCATGCACCGGGCGGCCGCGTGGCTCGCCCGGCAGGGCGTCGACCAGTTCCTGGACATCGGCACCGGAATCCCCACCGAGCCGAACCTCCACCAGATCGTGCAGAACGTCGTGCCGTCGGCCAAGGTCGTCTACACCGACAACGACCCGATCGTCCTCCGGCACGCCGAGGCGCTGCTGATCAGCCGCCCCGAGGGAGCGACCGACTACATCCAGGCCGACGTGCGCGACCCGGAGGCGATCGTCCGGCACGCCCGGCACGTCCTGGACTTCGACCGCCCGGTCGCTCTCTCCCTCATCGCCCTGATGCACTTCATCAGCGACGAGCAGGGCGCCCACGGTATCGTCCGCGCCCTGGTCGACACCCTGCCGTCGGGCAGCTACCTGATCCTCTCGCACGCCGCGTCCGACCTGTACCCGGAACTCGTCGAACAGGTCGTCGCCGAGTACGCCAGGGGCGGCATCCGCCTCGCCTTCCGCACCCGCCCCGAAGTGGAGCGCTTCTTCGACGGCCTGGACCTGGTCGCCCCCGGCCTGGTCACGGCGACGGAGTGGTTCGCCGGCACCCCGGCCCCGGAACCGGAGGGCAGCGGCATCTACTCGGGGGTGGCCCGAATCCGCTGACCGGCCTCCCGGGGCGGCGCGGCCGGCCCGCCCGCCCGCTCGCGGGGAACGGTTCAGTTCACCTCGGCCACGGTGTGCGCCGCGACCGGGGTGTCGCGCAGGCCGAGGCGCAGGTGCTCGACGTGGTACAGGGCCTGCTCCAGAAGCACCGGTGTCGCGATGGGCCGGGCGGGATCGGACCTGGCGCTGGAGACCGCGGACGCGGTCGTCGTCCGGGACGAACTCGCCACCGTCCCGGCCGTGATCTCGCTGTCCCGGCGGGCCCGCGGGCTCGTCGTCCAGAACCTGGTGATCGCGGGAGTGTTCAGTTGGCCGGTGTCGCGCAGATCCGGGTGGTGAACTGCCTGGACGCCTGTGAGCAGGCCGACGTCATCGTCGTCCAGCCGTCCCCGGCCGGTCGCGCGGCGGGCGGCCGGCCGGTGTGGCTCGGTCTGGTCAACGACCCCGACGCGACGGCCGACATCGCCACCTGGGTCCGCGCCGGGGGGCCGGGGCCGAGCGAGCCGCCGGACATCCTGGACCTGTACGAGTTCAGCCCCTCGCGGCGGGAACGGCGCGGCGTCGAGGGCTGAGCAGCGGCACGACGTCCTCGGGCGCGGGCCCGCCCCTTAGGGTCGGCGGCATGACGACACCCCTTGCCGGCAGTGCCTTCGACTCGCTCCGCCTCGACGCCGTGCCCGACCAGGAGGCGCTGCGCCGGGTCTACGCCCTCCCCGGTGACGCGGCCGTGCGCAAGCAGATGACCGAACTCACCGAGCAGACCCGCCGGTTGATCGGCTGCTCGGCGCTGGTCCTGGTCGCCAGCGCGGACGCCGAGGGCAACTGTGACGTCTCCCCGCGTGGCGGTCCCCCCGGGTTCGTCGCCGTCCTGGACGCACGGACGGTGGCGATACCGGACGCGACCGGCAACAAGCGTCTGGACACCCTGCAGAATGTCGTCGCCACCGGACGGGCCGGGCTGCTGTTCGTCATTCCGGGGCGCACCACGACGCTCAGGGTCAACGGCCGGGCCTGTGTCTCCACCCGCCCGGAGCTGCTGTCCCAGCTGACCGCCGTGGGCAAGCCGCCGGCCAGTGCGCTGGTGGTGGGCATCGAGGAGGTCTACCCCCACTGCCCCAAGTCGCTGCTGCGCAGCGGGGCCTGGAAGCCGGAGCAGTGGCTGCCGGCGGACACCCAGCCGACCTCGGCCGAGGTGACGCTGGCCCAGCTGCGGATGCCGGAGCTGACGATCGCCGACATCGAGCAGGCGGAGGCGGATTCGCTGAAGTACCGGTACGAGTGACGGACCGGCAGCGGATCGCCGATGTGATCGACAGCGAGCTGGAGAAGCTCGCCCGCGGCCAGGCCACCGTCGCCCGGGCCCGGCAGAACCTCCAGGCCAAGGCCACCGGCATCGGCACCGGCCGCTGAACCGCGGACGCCCGCACGCTCGTACGGGCGGATGCCGATCACGCCCACCGGCGCCGGGCGGACGAGGCAGGAGGCCGGCGCTAGGCGGGCGCGGTGCCGGGGCAGGTCAGAGGCCGCCGGTGTTGAGCAGCCGGTTGGGGGTGTCGGATCGGATGCCGTGCAGGGCACCGCGGGTGGCCGTGTGGTCGAGCCAGACATGGACCTGGTCGGCCGTGGCGTGGGGGTGTGCCGACAGGTACAGGGCGATCACGCCGGTTGCGTGCGGCGCGGCCCAGGACGTGGCGCCGTCGTTCTCCGTGGTCGTACCGCCGCCGGCGAGGGCGGCGGTCACCTTCTGGCCGGGGGCGTACAGGTCCACGCACCGTCCGTACCCCGATCCGTAGGAGCCGCCGTCGCTCCATGCGCGGTCGTTCGGGGTGGAGGCCGCGACGACGATCGTGCCGGGGACACCGGCCGGCGAGTGCTTGCAGGCGTCGTCATGGAAGTTGCCGGCCGACACCACCGTCGGGATCCCCGCGTCGACCATGTGCTTCACGGCGCTCTCCAGGGCCGCCGACCGGTGGTCGAGGTTGAGCGACATGTTCACCACCGCGGGCTTCTGTGCGTGCACGGTGACCCACTTGACCGACTTCACCAGGGCCGCCTCGGCCGCCGCCGGGGAGCCGCCGCCCTCGCTCTCGCACAGGATGCCCTGCACCCGTACGAGCTCCGCCTTGGGCGCCACCCCGTACTTCGCCCCGCCGATGATTCCCGCGACGAACGTGCCGTGGCTGACGCCCGCCTCGCTGAAGCAGTCTCCGGAGTCCTTCGGGCCCACGAAGTCGGCACCCAGGTGGGCACGTCCACCGAACTCCTTGTGGCCGATGTCCATCCCGGTATCGATCACGTAGACGTGCACACCCTTGCCCGTGGCGGTGGTCGTGAACGTCCCGTTCAGGGGCCGCGACCGCTGGTCCAGAATGTCCAGGTTCCATGGCGCGTGCCGGGTGATGGACGACGCCGCGGCCTGCGCGATTCCGGCCGGCGTCCCCACGGTGCCGGGGGGTGTCGGAGCCGAGCTGGACGACGTCCTGTCTCCAGAAGGCGCCACGGACTCCGTCGTCCCGTGCGCGGGGAGCGATCCGCCGCTGCTCCCGGCGGCCGCGCCGGCTTCCCCGCCGCAGGCCGAGGCCCCGAGCACTGTCGCCATGGCCACCACCACGAGACCGGCCTTCGTCACGTTCCGCGCCATTACGTCCCCCACAGTCCTGCTTCGTACACAGTCAGCGCACAAGACGACCACAGGGGGCGGGCGGTTCCGGCGGGGCGTGCGAATGGGGCGGTCCACACGCTCGACGGAATCCTGTCCGGCCGCGCACCGGTGAAGGCCGCCGGGGTCGGCACCGGCGGCCTGCGCGGTCGTGGCAGGTCCGTCCACCTCCCCCGGCACAAAGAAGGGCGAGGCCCGAGGACCCCGCCCACCCCGTAAGAAACCTAGGCCGTACGGCTGATGCCCCGCCTCATGCAGGCGGTGGCTGAAGTCCTGCCACTCGTGCGGCGAATGGGGAGCCGTTTCACCAGAGGGCGCCTTCTATCAGGCCGGGCCAAGTACTTCGTCGGCGCTGCGCGGCTCGGTGCGTGGCTGTTGGTTGAGCTTGTGGCGCGCGATGGAGGATTGCCGGTAGACCTCCTTGCGGGCCCGCATGATGTTGCCCAGGGGCGCGTGCTCGGCGGTGACCCGCCAGGGTGTGAAGGACAGTGCGTCCATCTTCTCCAGGTTCTCCGGGCTGGAGATGTCCTGCTGCGGCAGCCGCAGCTTGGCCACGGTGACGGACGGCGAGAGCTGTTCGGGCCACTCCACGGTGGTGTCCTCCACCGGCATGCGTTGCAGGTCGGTGCAGAGCTGGACCTGGATGTCGAAGGCGTAGGGCCGTTCCTGCAACTCGCCTTGCAGGGCCGGTCGGAAGACCTCCGCTGCCGAGGTCGGGTCGATGGTGCGCCGGACCACCGCGGCGGCGGAGGACGGGTCGGGGGTGAAGCGCACTTTGGCGATGTAGTCACCGTGGCGGACCGCGCCCATGGTCCAGTAGCTCGACAGCAGCACGTTTGCCGGAGGAGTCTTTGCCAGGCGCAGGAAGGCCAGGAACTCGTCCCACGCCCAGTTGTCCTGGTCCAGGGTTCCCTTTCCGGTCACGAAATCGGCGTAGAAGCGATGGGCGCCGGGGCGGCCCTGGGAGAAGTAGGCCGGTGCGTCCAGGAACAGTTCCTGGATGAACAGGTAGTGCTCGACCGTGTTGCAGAAGAAGATCGGTCCGTTGATGTTGGCGTAGTCGAAGGTGCCCGTGTCCGGTTCGTCGTCCAACAGGGTCGGGCCGGGGATGTCGAACATCTTCAGGGCCAGTCCGGTGGCGGCGCCCAGGCGCGCGTCGGCTCCGGCGTGGGGCGAGCCGTTGGAGAAGCGGATGAGCGCGTCGTGGGTTCCCGGGGTGGCGTAGATTCCCTGGGCGTACTCGGGGGGCAGCCCGGCCAGGATCTCCACTTCCCCGCGGACCAGCCCGTAGCCCTTGGCGTGGGCGTCGCGGAGGGCCTGTCCGGTGCCGCCGGCCTCGACCGACTCGGCGATGTAGTTCTTGGTCTTCTCGATCACCGTCTGCACGTTGCGTTCGAAGTCCGGGTCGGCGTCCTCGACGTCGGGCGTGTAGCGGACGAACTCTGCTGCCATGACTCCGACCTCTCCTCTCAGAGACCGTGATCGCGCTCCAGGGGCCTGGAACCGTCCTCAGCCCTCGAGTTCGGCGAGCCAGCGCAATGCGCGCAGCCCCGGAACGAAGCAGTACTCGCCGCCGCGGGTGGCCACGAAGCTGGGCAGGTTCTGGAGACGGCGCCGGACCGGTTTCTCCGGGATGGTGAGGCTGCCGGTTCCGCCGTGGTGCCCGGCGACCGGATCCTGCTCGCCGGGGTAGCCGATGAAGTTGCCGTCGTTGACCCATTCGGCCTTGATGAACTCGAACTGTCGCTCCAGGTGGGCTCCGAGGAAGACGCCGACCAGGCCGCGGTCGGCGCCGTCGTCCTCCAGCACGCCCTCGGGCAGCGGCGGCCCGTAGGTGGTGCCGCGGCGGATGAGCCGGTGCATCCGCGCGTCGCCGATGATCGTGGAATCGCGGGGGTTGGTGCGCCGGATGTGCGCACCGGCGGGGCACCGGTAGCCGCGGTCGTCGTTCTCCCGGTAGAGGAAGGCGTTGACGCGGTGCGGATCGGCCGCGAGCTCCGGATCATCGTGCTCCGGCGCCAGCGCCAGCGGCGCCCCGCTGGGCCAGCGCCCGACCATCTTCGCCGCCAGGAGCGCCTCCTCCTCGGCGTCGGCGCTGTTCGCGCGCAGGTATCGGCGCCAGGCCGCCACGTTGGTGTGGATCTTGCGGACGGCGGCGTAGGTGCCGTTGCGCCCCAGCACGTCGGGTTGGGGCATGGGGGGCAGACTGCCGGTTTCGTCGGGGTAGCCGAGGATGAACTCGCCGGCCTTGATCGGGGCTTCCTGCGGGTTGGAGCCGGGCAGCCCGACACCCTCGATGTTCGGATGACTGATGCCGTCCCGGAACCCGAAGGTGGTGCGTCCGGTCGGCAGTTGGTGGACGTCCTGCTGCCAGATCACCCGGACACCAGGGGTGTCCTCGTAGGCGGCACGGGCCCGCTCCAGCTCCTTGCCGAGCTGTCCCGTGTCGGAGGACAGGGCGCTCAGGGCGATGTGGACGTCACCGGTTCCGAACGGTGCCTCCCAGTGGGCCGGCGCACTCTCACCCACGTCGCCGATCCGCTCCGCCCGGGCGGCCATGCCCTCACGAAACGCCTGGGGAAAGCTGTCCAGCGACTCCTGCGGCACCCCCAGGGCCCTCAGCCCCTGATAGGTGAAGGCCACGGAAACCCAGGCATCCTGGCTCCGGTCTGCGCCTGGCAGACCACCCGAGGTCACCGGTAGGAGCCGCCGCAGCAGGGCGCGCCCGGCGTGGCGGTCCTCGACGTGCAGGAAGACGAACTTTCCCTCGTACGGAACGGGCCTCGGCCGCAGGGCCCCGCTCTGGACGTCGTCGATCTCGACGCTCGTGCCGGCCGCGCTGTCGCTGTCCGCTGTGTTCATGGTCACTTGTGCCTCCGCGTCGGTCTCTGCCTGGACAGCCCGGCAGCGGCTGGTGCGCGCCTGTCGACGCGGTCCACCGATGGCGGTGGGTGGGAGTCCGGGGGCCGGCTGCGTCCGGGTTCTAGGCCGAGGCTTCCTCCAGCAGCTTCTGGAAGGCCGGCGTGGCCAGCAACTCGGCGTTCGCGGGGTTGTCCAGTGCCTCCCGGAACTGGGGGGTGTCCAGCACCTCCTGGAACGCTTCGTCCACGCGGTGGTCCTTGTAGATCTGCTGAACGGTCAGGTCGGGATAGGCGCTGACGAAGACCCCTGCGGGCTCCTGGTGGGCGAGGAACCAGTCCTTGACCCCTGGATCCTTGATGCCGGGGAACCCTTCGCTGTGCGCGAAGACCTTGTCGAAGCGTTCCCCGACCACCGTCTTGGCGAAGTCGTCGATGTAGGTGTCCCAGGAGCCGTCGAAGACGCTGGCGAACATGAACCTGGTGTCGTTGTCGAAAATGACGTGCCGTGCGTCATGCAGCGTGCCGATCTGGCGCAGCGCCGCATGGACGTTCTCGTCATTCGCCGCGTCGCCGAGCCAGGTGAGATCCGCGCGCAACGCATCGGCCTCGCCCGGCTTGATCTTGGTGAAAACGGTGAACTCGTTGGAGACGCCATCCGTCCTGCCCGGGTGCTCAGGGTGAGCCGACGGGGTTGCACCTGTCGCAGTCATCGCGAAGCTCTCCTGTCGCGGATCGGTGCGAGAGTCGCCAAGCGCTCGGACATGAGGCGCCATCGCCCTCACGCCTTCAATCCTCACTGCGGCTGAGCTGCCTCGCATCTCGGCCCGTGGGCGTCGTGGTCACCTGGGGTGGTACCTCGAGAAGCTCCGGCAATTGCGGGATCGCCCGCCGGTGCGGCAGGCCGACGCCGGGGTCCTGGCGTCCCGAGAAGCTCCCGAGGACAGATCCGGCCAGGCGCAGGAGGGTGGAGTCGAGGTCCTTGATCATGACCGCGTACACCGGTGAGTCGGCAAAGGGCTGTTGCTCACCGGCCTTTGCGTGGGCCCACGTCCCGTAGAGGGCCTGCACCTTCGGGTGGGCTACGTCGACCAGGAACAAAAAGGGCGAGGCCCGAAGACCCCGCCCACCCCGTGAGAAACCTCAGCTCACGGCCACACCAGGCAGTACGGCTGATGCCCCGCCTCATGCAGGCGGTGGCTGAAGTCCTGCCACTCGTGCAGCAGCTGGTACACGTTGAACGCGTCCCGTGGGCCGCCCCGGTCCGGGACCGTCGACCAGATGAAGGCGGCCGCGCCGACCGCTTCCTCGCCTATGCCGCGCAGCGGGTCGACCACCGTCATGGGGAGTTTCACCACCGCGTAGTCGGGGTGCAGGACGACCAGTTCCAGTGGCGGCACCTTGTGCAGGGGCACGCCTTCGATGCCCGTCAGCACCATCGCGGCCATCGTCTCCGGCTTGATCTTCGTGAACATGCCGTTCATGCCGAGCTCGTCGCCGCCGAGTTCCTCGGGGCGCATCGAGATCGGGACCCGGGCCGCGGTCGCGCCGTCCGGTGCGCCGAAGTATTTGTACGTCACCCCCACCCGACCACCATTCCTGCTACCGGTCTGCAGACGGTCGATCCGCCGATCGCTCCGCTGGCCCCGATCCCTCTGATCGCGGTCCCGCTGATCGATACGTCGGTCGCGCCGCTCCGACTCACCCGGTACGCCCTGTTCCTGCCGTGCTGCTTCGGTCGATTCCTCCGCGTCGCGCCGGTGCCTTCCCCGTTGGGCACGTCGAGGACCCAGGTCATCGGTCCCCTCGCCCACTCCGCCACCGCGATGCATATCTCCACCCGACTGCTTTTCTAGGACGCGTGGCCCCCGCCGCGCAACCCGATCATCGTGTCAGTGACCTCCCCCACGGCCGCCCGCCGAAACGTGCGTCGAAACATCAGTCCGCAGGATCTTTACAGCCTCCGGCCGCCTGCGTACCGGATGAGCTGGGTGTATCGGATCACAGTCTCGCAGATGCCCCGGGCGCTGTGCGGGGACCGCGGTCCTCCGCTGCGAGGAGAGCGCCGCCTTCCGCCGAAGGGCCTGCCCTCCGGCTCACTCACAGACGCGGGGGGTGGCACGCACTCCCCCAGTGAGGGTGCCCCCAGCGGCGTTGTCGGCGGTCGCCGACATCACCCGGCCTTCGGCCGGGAGGTGCCCGCACCGCCGTCGACTCCCTCCTCCGCCTTGCAGCTGCACGCACCACCCCCCGCTCACCGGCACTCGTCAGTCACCGCAGCTGCCCTGTGAGTGATCCGGAAGGCAGGCCCTACCCTGAGGAGGTCACCAAGCATCCGGAGTCCGAGAAGTCGGAGAAGTCGCACGTCATGAGTGCCCAGAGCGAAACGCCCTATCCCTACGACGCGCCCGTCTCACAGGCGCTCTTCGACCGCGCCTCCGCCGTCACGCCCGGCGGCGTGAACTCCCCGGTGCGCGCCTTCCGCGCCGTCGGCGGCACCCCCCGTTTCATGGTCTCCGGCAAGGGGGCCTACCTGACGGACGCCGACGGGCGCGAGTACGTCGACCTCGTGTGTTCGTGGGGGCCGATGATCCTCGGGCACTCGCACCCCGAGGTCATCGCCGCCGTCCAGGAGGCCGTCTCCCGCGGCACCTCCTTCGGTACCCCCGGCGAGGGCGAGGTCGCCCTCGCGGAGGAGATGGTCGCCCGGATCGAGCCCCTGGAGCAGGTGCGGCTGGTCAGCAGCGGGACGGAGGCGACCATGTCCGCCATCCGGCTCGCCCGCGGGTTCACCCGGCGCACCAAGGTGATCAAGTTCGCCGGGTGTTATCACGGACACGTCGACAGTCTCCTGGCCGCCGCCGGGTCCGGCGTCGCCACCTTCGCGCTGCCCGACACCCCCGGTGTCACCGGTGCCCAGGCCGGGGACACGATCGTGCTGCCGTACAACGATCTGGAGGCGGTGCAGGAGGCCTTCCACCGGCACCCGGGGGAGATCGCCTGCGTGATCACCGAGGCCTCGCCGGGCAACATGGGCGTCGTCCCGCCCGCGCCCGGGTTCAACCAGGGGCTGAAGAACGCCTGCCGCGAGAACGGCGCGCTGTACATCTCCGACGAGGTCATGACCGGGTTCCGGACGAGCCGGGCCGGGTGGTTCGGGATCGACGGCGTGGTGCCCGACCTGATGACCTTCGGGAAGGTCATGGGGGGTGGCTTCCCGGCCGCGGCCTTCGGTGGGCGGGCGGACGTCATGGCGCACCTCGCCCCGGCCGGGCCCGTCTACCAGGCCGGCACCCTCTCCGGGAACCCCGTCGCCACCGCCGCCGGGCTCGCTCAGCTGCGGCTGCTCGACGACGCGGCGTACGACAAGGTCAACGCCGTGTCGGCGCAGATCCAGGGGCTCGTCGCCGAAGCGCTGAACAAGGAGGGCGTCGCGCACCAGGTGCAGACAGCCTCCAACATGTTCTCCGTCTTCTTCACCAACCGTCCGGTGCGCAACTACGAGGACGCGCGAGGCCAGGAGTCCTTCCGGTTCACCGCCTTCTTCCACTCACTCCTCTCCGACGGCGTCTACCTGCCGCCGTCGTCCTTCGAGTCCTGGTTCGTCTCCACGGCCCACGACGAGCGGGCCATCCAGAAGATCGCCGACGCCCTTCCGGCGGCGGCCCGAGCGGCCGCGGAGGCCACGGCAGCATGAGCCAGCAGAGTGAGCAGAGCGAGCAGCAGGGCATCACCGTCGTGCACGTGATGCGGCACGGGGAGGTGGCCAATCCGCAGGGGGTGCTGTACGGGAGGCTTCCCGGCTACCACCTGTCCGAGCTGGGCCGGCAGATGGCCGACCGGGTCGCCGAGCACCTCGCCTCGCGGGACGTGACCTACGTCGTCGCCTCGCCGCTGGAGCGCGCGCAGGAGACCGCCACCCCGATCGCCAAGGCGCACGGGCTCGACCTCGCCACCGACGAGCGGCTCATCGAGGCCGAGAACATCTTCCAGGGCAAGACCTTCGGCGTCGGCGACGGAGCGCTGAAGAAGCCCGCCAACTGGAAGTACCTCGTCAACCCGTTCCGGCCGTCCTGGGGCGAGCCGTACGTCGACCAGGTCGTGCGGATGAAGAGCGCGCTGGACACGGCCAGGGACCGCGCGCGCGGGCACGAGGCCGTGCTGGTCAGCCATCAGCTGCCGATCTGGATCCTGCGGTCGTACGTCGAGAACCGCCGGCTCTGGCACGACCCGCGCAAGCGGCAGTGCACCCTCGCCTCCCTGACGACTTTCACGTACGAGGGCGACAGGATCGTTTCCGTGGGCTATTCCGAGCCCGCCATCGACCTCGTCCCGGTCCATCTCCGCGCCGGCGCCAAGCCGGTGAAGGGGAAGGAGAAGGCCTTCGGGGCGTGAGCCGTCGACAGCGCCTGCGCCGCGCCACTTAAACCCCGCTTCATGAAATTAGTCTGAAAATATGCGGTTCCTTGCGGAACCTCCCCGTTCGTCCCGCCCTCTGAGTGGGTGACCACCAGAGGACGTGACGAATCGGGGAACCATGCGGACCTTCACCCGAAGGGGACTACTCGGCGTCGGCGCGGGCGCCGCGGCCGGACTCGGCCTCGCCGGCTGCGGCACGCACACACCGTCGGACGGTACGGACCACGCCGGCGGTTCCACCCGGCAGCCCTCGAAGAAGCCAACGGCGAGCGCCCGCCCCCTCGGTGACGGCTCCACCTCCCGCACCGGCAGGCAGCCCCACCAGCCCGTCGCTCCCGAGCCGTTGGAGCCCGGACAGACCCCGCCGCAGTTCGTGATCTTCTCCTGGGACGGCGCCGGCGAGGTCGGCACCGGCCTCTTCCCGCGCTTCCTCGACCTGGCGAAGGAACACGGCGCGTCCATGACCTTCTTCCTCTCGGGGCTGTACCTCCTCCCCGAGTCCAAGAAGCGGCTCTACAACCCCCCGAACAACCCCCGCGGCGCCTCCGACATCGGCTACCTCACCGACGAACACATCAGGGCGACGCTCGCCAACGTCCGCCGGGCCTGGCTCGAAGGGCACGAGATCGGCACCCACTTCAACGGCCACTTCTGCGGCGGCTACGGCACCGTCGGCAACTGGACACCCAAGCAGTGGCGCAGCGAGATAGACCAGGCCAAGGCGTTCGTGAAGGAGTGGCGGACCAACTCCGGCTGGAGCGACCTGCCCCCGCTCCCCTTCGACTACGACAAGGAGCTGGTCGGCGGCCGTACCCCCTGCCTCCTCGGCCAGAACAACCTGCTGCCCACCGCCCGCGAGCTCGGCTGGCGCTACGACGCCTCCTCGCCCGGCGGCCGCCAGGTCTGGCCGGAGAAGAAGCTGGGCATCTGGGACCTGCCGCTGCAGCAGATACCGTTCCCGGGCCGCTCCTTCGAGGTCCTGTCCATGGACTACAACATGCTCGCCAACCAGTCGGTCAACTCGACCAAGGCCCCCGCCTACAACTACCCGGGCTGGCGGACGCAGTCGGCGCAGGCGTACATAGCGGGATTCTGGCGGGCATACACGACAAACCGTGCACCGTTCTTCATAGGCAACCACTTCGAGCAGTGGAACGGCGGCATCTACATGGACGCCGTCGAGCAGGCCTTCAAGCACATCGCCCGGGAGAAGGAGAAGGGCGCCGACGTCCGGCTGGTCTCCTTCCGGCAGTTCGTGGACTGGATGGACGTACAGAAGCCGGCGGTGCTCGCGAAGCTGCGCACCCTGGACGTCGGACAGCGCCCGGCGGGCGGCTGGAAGGGCTTCCTCAAGCAGGGCGCGGCGGCCTGAAAAGGGGTACATCCCGGACCGAGGGGGGTGCGCAAGATCCTCAGAACGGGCATGCGAAACTTTTCACATGAGTACCCGTAGCCGCGCCCTCCTGCTCGGCGCCACGGCCGCCGCGGCAGCCCTGACCCTGTCCGCGTGCGGCAACGGCGGCACTTCCGGCGGAGGCGGCAACACCAACTTCGTCACCGGCAAGGACGGCATCGACACGGTCGCTCAGGGCCACCGCGCGGCGGCCCCCGACCTGTCCGGCAAGACCATCGACGGCAGCACCCTGGACGTCGCGGACTACAAGGGCAAGGTCGTCGTCATCAACGTCTGGGGCTCCTGGTGCAGCCCCTGCCGGGCCGAGGCGCCCAACTTCGCCTCCGTCTCCAAGGAGTACGCGAGCAAGGGCGTCCAGTTCGTCGGCATCAACACCCGCGACACCAGCACCGGTTCCGCGGTCGCCTTCGAGAAGCAGAACGGCATCGACTACCCGAGCCTGTACGACCCGACGGGCAAGCTGATGCTCCGCTTCAAGAAGGGCACGCTGAACCCGCAGGCCATCCCCTCCACCCTGGTACTCGACCGGCAGGGGAAGATCGCGGCGCGCTCGCTGGCGGCGCTCAGCGAGGAGAGCCTGCTGAAGATGATCAAGCCGGTCGTCGCGGAGAAGTGACGTGAGCGCACTCCTGACGCTCGCCGCGGAGACGGGCAAGAACGAGACGGTCTTCAGCGGCGCCCTGCTGGTCGCCCTGCCGATCGCGCTGTTCGGCGGTCTGGTCTCCTTCTTCTCTCCGTGCGTGCTGCCCCTCGTGCCCGGATACCTGTCGTACGTCACCGGGGTCGCGGGTACCGACCTGGCCGACGCCCGGCGCGGGCGGATGGCGGCCGGCGCTTCTCTCTTCGTGCTCGGTTTCACCGCCGTGTTCGTCTCCGGCGGGGCGCTGTTCGGCTACTTCGGCCAGAACCTCCAGGAGCAGTCCGGCACCCTCAGCAAGGTGCTCGGCGTGCTGATGATCGCCATGGGCGTGTTCTTCATGGGCCTGATGCCCTGGTTCACCCAGCGCGAGTTCCGCTTCCACAGGCGGCCGGTGGCCGGGCTGATAGGGGCACCGGTGCTGGGCGCGCTGTTCGGCATCGGCTGGACGCCGTGCATCGGCCCGACCCTGGCCTCCGTCACGGCCCTGTCCTTCAACCAGGCGAGCGCGGGCCGTGGCGCCATACTGACGGTCGCCTACTGCCTGGGCCTCGGCGTGCCCTTCGTGGTGGCCGCGGTCGCCTTCCGCAAGGCCCTCGGTGCCTTCGGCTGGGTCAAGCGCCACTATGTCTGGGTCATGCGCATCGGCGGCACGATGATGATCGTGACCGGTGTGCTGCTGCTGACCGGCGCCTGGGACAGCCTCGTGCAGGAGATGCAGGGCTGGTCCAACGGCTTCACTGTGGGGATCTGATCGATGAGCAAGACCGAAACCGACAACAGCGAGCCGGACCTCGGCGCGGCGGGCTCGCAGCTCTCCACCGCCCCCGTGGAGCCGCCGGTCGCCCCGGGGCTCGGGGTCGTCGGCTGGGCCCGCTGGTTCTGGCGGCAGCTCACCTCGATGCGGGTCGCGCTGCTGCTGCTCCTGCTGCTGTCGCTGGGCGCGATCCCCGGCTCGCTGATCCCGCAGTCCGGCGCCGACATCTCCAAGGTCGCCGACTTCCGCAAGGCCCACAAGACGCTGTCGCCCCTCTATGACAAGCTCGGCCTGTTCCACGTCTACAGCTCGGTGTGGTTCTCGGCGATCTACATCCTGCTGTTCGTCTCGCTCGTCGGCTGCATCATCCCGCGCGCCTGGCAGTTCGTGGGCCAGCTGCGCGGACGCCCGCCGGGCGCCCCGAAGCGGCTGGACCGGCTCCCCGCGTACACGGCCTGGCGGACCACGGCCGAGCCCGAGGAGGTCCGTGCGGCGGCGCTGAAGCTGCTGAAGAAGCGGCGCTTCCGCGCGCACCTCGCCGGGGACGCGGTCGCCGCCGAGAAGGGCTACGTCCGCGAGTTCGGCAACCTGGTCTTCCACATCGCGCTGATCGTGCTGCTGATCGCCTTCGCCTCCGGCCAGATGTACAAGTCGGACGGCACCAAGCTG
The DNA here is from genome assembly GCF_055565975.1 of Streptomyces sp. NPDC028289. NCBI lineage: Bacteria > Bacillati > Actinomycetota > Actinomycetes > Kitasatosporales > Streptomycetaceae > Streptomyces > Streptomyces sp. NPDC028289. Next base: position 85,667 of record NZ_JBVHTI010000003.1, read on the forward strand.
GTCGTCGAGGGCGGCGGGTTCGCCAACTCGATCCTCCAGTACGACGACTTCAAGTCCGGCTCCATGTTCAGCACCGACGACCTGGTGCCGTTCAGCTTCGACCTGACGAACTTCTCCGCGAGCTACCAGACCAGCGGCCCCAGCAAGGGCACCCCGGTCACCTTCAAGGCGGACATCGACTACATCGGGGGGGCCTACGGCAAGCCGAAGCGGACCACCATCAAGGTGAACGAGCCGCTGCACATCGACGACGCCAAGGTCTACCTCGTCAGCCACGGCTACGCGCCCGTCATCACGGTCCGCGACAGCAAGGGCGAGGTCGTCTACCACGACGCCGTCCCGCTGCTCCCGCTCGACGCCAACATCACCTCCCAGGGCGTGGTGAAGGTGATGGACGGCTACACGAACGCCAAGGGCGTCAGCGAGCAGCTCGGCATCTCGCTGTTCTTCCTGCCGACGTACGCCGGCGGTTCCTCGGTGCTCTCCAGCTTCCCGGCGCTCGACAACCCGGTGCTGAACCTGACGCCCTACCACGGTGACCTGGGCGTCAACTCGGGCATCCCGCAGAGCGTGTACCAGCTCGACAAGACCCACATGAAGGAGTTCAAGGACTCCAAGGGCGCGCAGTTCCGGGACAACCTCAAGCCGGGCCAGACCATGCAGCTGCCGAACGGCGCCGGGTCCGTGACGTTCGAGAAGGACGTCAAGGAATGGGCCGGCTTCGAGATCGTCCAGGAGCCCGGCAGCGGCTGGGCGCTGGGCGGCGCGCTCGCCGCGATCTTCGGCCTGGCCGCCTCGCTGTTCATCCAGCGCCGCCGCGTGTGGGTGCGCGCGGTGCAGGGTCCCGACGGCGTCACGGTGGTCGAGATGGCCGGGCTGGGCCGCAGCGAGTCCGCGAAGGTGCCCGAGGAACTGGGCGACCTCGCCGGAATCCTCTACGACCAGGCGTCGGGCGCCCCCGACCCCGACGACACCACTGACGACGACCCCGCAGAATCCCCCGACCCCGAAGTCGTACCTGCCGAAGGGGCTGAGAAGCGATGACTTCCGCCGCCGCAACGACCCTCGCCGCGACCAACGAGCATCTGGCGAGCATGAGCAACACGCTCGTCTACTCCTCGATGGCCGTCTACACGCTGGCGTTCTTCGCCTACATCTTCGAGTGGCTGCTCGGCAGCCGCAGCCGGGTGGCGCGCACCGCCAACGCGCTCACCGCGAAGGGCGAGGCGAAGAAGGCGCCCGCCGTGACGGTCAAGAAGGCCGGCGGCACCGCCGTACTGGAGCGTCCACAGGTGGTCGTCCGGTCCGCGGCGGGCTCGCGGGACGTGCCGGACGGGCCCGGCGCGCACGGCGGCGACGAGCAGGGCGACCTCTACGGGCGGATCGCGATCTCCCTCACGGTCCTCGCCTTCCTCGTAGAGCTGGCGGGCGTGGTCACCCGCGCGGCCTCCGTGCAGCGGGCGCCGTGGGGCAACATGTACGAGTTCAACATCACGTTCTCCACGGTCGCGGTCGCCGTCTACCTGACGCTCCTCGCCCTGAAGAAGAACGTCCGCTGGCTCGGGCTCTTCCTGATCACCACGGTCCTGCTGGACCTCGGCCTCGCGGTCACCGTCCTCTACACGGCGAGCGAGCCGCTGGTCCCGGCCCTGCACTCGTACTGGCTGTACATCCACGTCTCGACGGCGATCTTCTGCGGCGCGGTCTTCTACGTCGGCGCGGTGGCCACCATCCTCTACCTCTTCAAGGACGCCTACGAGAGCAAGCTGGAGAACGGCGGCAAGCCCGGCAGCTTCGCCACCTCGGTCCTGGAGCGCCTGCCCGCCTCGGCCTCCCTCGACAAGTTCGCCTACCGCGTCAACGCGGCGGTCTTCCCGCTGTGGACCTTCACGATCATCGCGGGCGCGATCTGGGCGGGCAGCGCTTGGGGCCGCTACTGGAACTGGGACCCCAAGGAGACCTGGTCCTTCATCACCTGGGTCGCCTACGCCTGCTACCTGCACGCCCGCGCCACCGCCGGCTGGAAGGGCCGCAAGGCCGCCTACCTGGCGATGATCGCCTTCGGCTGCTGGCTGTTCAACTACTACGGCGTCAACATCTTCGTCACCGGCAAGCACTCCTACGCGGGCGTCTGAGCCGACAAGGGGCGACACTGGTGCCATGGCCGGTTCCATCGAACAGGGCACCAGTCAGACCCACGGGAGGACGCACATCCTCCACTTCCTGGTACGACTGCCGAAGCCGACGGACCAGGTCTGGCCGAGCCTGTCCACCCCGGAGGGCCTGGCCGCCTGGTTCACTCCGGTCGACGTCCTGCAACCGAGACTGGGCGGCACGGTCACCCTCGGTGACCTGGGCACCGGTACGGTGACCGCCTGGGACGTCGACCGCGTCGCGGAGTACACGGTGGAGAGCGGCGGCAGAATCCGCTTCCACCTGGAGCGCGCCGGAACCACCGCCAGCACCCTGCGCTTCACGCACGAGTTCAAGGGCGAGGGCGAGACGGAGCCGGCGTGGCGCGCCAGATTCGAGCGTCTGATCGACTCCCTGAACTCTTGAGGCGCCTCGCTGAAGCGCCCCCGAAGGGGCGCTGGGGGTACCCCCGGCCGGAGGCTGGGGGAGGAACCGCGTGACCAGCCCCCACCCACCCGCACCCGCCTACGACGGCGGCAGACACTCCCCACCCGGCGGCTTCCCCTCCGGCCACGCAATGGTCACGAACCTGGACCCACCCTCCGGCCGCAGCTCCACGATCGGCACCGCCTTGTCGTACGGGTTCCCGTGCGCGTCCAGGCAGATCCACCCACTCGCCCCGTCCACCCGCAGCGACCCCTTCACCTGCGGCCACTGCAACCCCACGTCGGCCGGCGCCGGCACGGACCTCCCCTCCGGCACCGCCTCGCGAATCCCGTGCACCGCGAGCCGCATCGCGTCGTAGGCGATGATCAGCTGTCCGTCCTCCAGGGCCACCGACCCGATCGGGCCGACCGGCGCCTTCCGCGCACTCGTCAGCAGCCCGGTCAGCGTCGCCATGTCCGCCGCCGAACCGCCCGTCCTCGGGCTGCCCTTGCCCCACGCGTCCGGATGGGCGAGGGCGGTGTAGCGGACGGAGAGGTTGTGCCGCAGGGCACTGCGGTCCAGCTTCGTCTCGCCGGTCAGGTACGACCCCTCGTCCCCGGTCAGCACCGTGAACTTCCGGTCCTGGCAGCCCCGTCCGCCCAGCGCGTTGATGAACTGCCGCAGCTGGGTGTGGCGGCCGGCGAAGAGGATCGTGTCCGTGGACCGCGAGGTGTCGCAGACCAGGTTGGTGATCTGCCGGAAGGTGTTCGCGGTCGTCCCCTCCTTGCTGCGGTCGGCCGGCGGCGTGAACGGCTGCGGCTCGTACGGCGAGCCCTTGATCAGCGCCGCGAACGACGTCTGGAGCGTCCGCGTGTACGGGTCGCCCGGCTTGTCGTAGACGAGCAGCGCCCGGCCCGCGCCGACCTTCGCGAAGGAGGCGAGGGCGCGGGCCTCGTCGGTGTTGGTGGGGGAGACCCGGGCCAGCCCGGGGTAGGGGTCCTTGCCGCCCTGCCCGTTGGCGAGATCGTCGGCGGTGATCGACGAGCCGACCACCGGGATGCCCAGCCGGGTCAGCTCCTTGACGGCCTTCTTGTTGTCGTCGGTGCTCTGCCCGACCCCGGCGACCGCCCGCAGCCGGTCCGTGCCGCCGGTCATGCCCGCGAGCTGCGTGACCATCCGCTGCCAGTACTGGCTGGTCGCCCCGGGGTTGGCCAGCACCAGCCGGATCGCCGGGGACTGGCCGTTGGAGTCGTGGTTGGCCTGGTACTGGGCGAGGTACGCGCCCTGGAGCTCGTGCTGGATGTCGGCGAGGCTGGCCGTCGCCGTCGCGGTGTACGGCAGCATCACCGCGACCGTCACATAACCCCCGGGCTTCAGGCGGGCGTTCTCCCGGGCGATCGCCTGGACGGTGTTCCGCAGCTGCGGATGCCCGAAGTCGTACGCGGACGTCGCCACGCCCACGCACTCGTCGCTGCCCTCGGGCCGGGCCACTCCCGGCGCGCAGGACCGGTCGTCGTGGACGACCGCCAGCACCCCGACGACCAGTCCGGCGACCACCACGGCCGTGACCAGCAGGGCCAGATAGCGGCGGAGCGGAATCTCCCAGACGCCCTCACGCAACCACGTGCCCACGCCCCGCCCCGCCATCACGCCACCCCGCTCCGCTCGTCGTCGCCCGCGTCACCCTCGTCGTCGTCCCCGTCCTCCGGCGGGCGTCCCGCCAGCGCGGCCGACGGCCAGTCCCGGGAGGCCCGCCACAGCAGCGCGTTGCCGGCCGGCCGCAGGTTGGACAGCTGCTCCAGCTCGAAGCGCAGCCGGTCGACGACCTTCGGGTCGGGCAGCACCAGGGGATCGGTCAGCAACCACACCGCGTGCAGCAACCGCCGTATCCGCAGGTGCAGTACGCCGTCCACGCCGTCCGGCACCCGCTGCTGGGCGTCGGTGCGGCCGAGCGCCACCGCCGCCCGCCGGTCGCCGTGGCCGGTGAAGTCACGGCCCTCGGCGTCATGGGCGTGGAAGTAGGGCGCGGCGGCGATGAACCGCAGCGTGTGCAGCCAGCTGCGGGTGTCCAGGACCGGGAAGCCGTCGCGCAGGTGGGCGACGGCCGGTCCGGTCTGTCCCAGGGCCAGTTGGTGGTGGAGCCGAAAGCGGTCCTGCCCGTCCGGCCGGTCCTCGGTGTAGTACGCGATCAGCGTCTCGTGGGCGGTGCGCCAGCCGCTGTGGTCGGCGTCCCGCAGGTGCAGCCGGAGCAGCAGCAGGGTCCGTACGAAGGGGTCCCCGACGAACTGGCCGGGCGCGGCGGGCAGCCCTTCCCGGGCGAGCCGGTTCTGCAGCGCGCGTACGTCGGCCGGGCCGAAGTCGTCCGGGAGCAGCGCGGCGGCCAGCGCGCACGCCGAGTCGTGGTCGTGGGCGGCGGCGAGGACGGTCAGCTCGTCGAGGCGGTCGGCGGGGACCAGCCGGTCCAGGAGCTGGAGGTAGGCGGGGGCGGCGGGACCGTCCTCGACGGGCCGCACGTCGGCGGTCAGCAGCTCGCCGAGCGATCCGGCCCGCTCGGGATGCTGGGCCGCGGACTCGGCGAGCAGGGCGATGCCCAGCGGGTTGCCGCCGGTCAGCCGGTGCACGGCGTGCGGGAGCTGGGGCGCGGCCGGGGCGCCGGTCAGGTGCAGGGTGTCGTCGGGGGTCAGCGGCGGGAGCGCGACCAGCAGCGCCCGCGAGGAGGGTACGGCCGGGTCCGGCGTCCACCCGCTGCGCCGGGCGACCCCGGCAAGCTCCCGCCGTACCCCGCCGCGCAGCAGCTCCCGGCCGTCGCCGCGCAGCCCGGCGACGAAGGCCACCTGGTCGGCGACGCCCTCGGCGCGGTCCCTGAGCACCGCTTCCAGGAGGCCCGGCCCCGGCCCGGTCTGGACGTTGTCGACGAGCACCAGCGGCCGGCCGAGCCGCTGCATCCGGGGCAGCACGCCCGCGTACGCCTCGGTCAGGTCGGCGAGCAGGGCCCGTACGAGATACCGCTCGGCGTGCTCGCGGGAGGTGCCGCCGGCGCGGAAGTGCCCGGAGAGCAGGATCAGCCCGCGCTGCGCGTGCCCGCCCGCGTTGGGGTACGTCCGGTACCAGACCGACGCTTTCTGGTGGCGGCGGCTGGTGAAGCCCTCGGCGACCGATTCCAGGGTGGCCTCGATGGCCCCGGAGACCAGCGGCCCGGTCCCGGTCGCGGCGGCGACCACCTTCGCCGCCACCTTCCCGGCCCACCGCCCGGCGAAGCCGCTGATCCACGAGCCGCTCTCGTTCAGCAGCAGGATCCGCTCCACCTCGCGCCGGATCCGCTCCGAGTCCGCGTCGCCCCAGCCACCGGCGGCCACCGCGACCAGACCGGACATCAGCCGGGGGAACGTGATCCGCCCGGCGCCGGTCACCGGCTCGGCGAGCTGCTCGGCGACGACCAGCAGCGCCTGCGCGACCGGCGACCAGGACTCGGCGGGCCGCTCCGGCGGCGGGCCCGCGAACTGCGCCTCCGCACAGTCGACGAGCGCGACCGGGGTGTGCCCCTTGTACGCGTCCCGCAACTCGCCGAGCACCGCGCTCTTGCCGAGCCCCCGCGCCCCGGTCAGCACGACGAACGGCAGCTCACCGTGGTGTTCGAAGGGAAGGGCGCGATGCTGGTACGGCCGTAACCCGACGATTCTCGGCACGAGCCCGGCCGGCTCCACGTCGAACAGCGCCCCACGCCCGTGCAACCGTCTGTGCAAGGCAGTCCCCCCTCAACGCAAGTGTAGGAAGGGGGAGTTGCTTCGGGCCAGATCGAGTGATGACTGTTGGGTCACGAATCCTGACGCTGTGAGATCAGCCGACGGTGATGGAGTCCAGCTTCTCCCGCAGATAGACGTGCGAGTCGACCGGCGGGTAGGCGACCCTGCCGACCGGCGCCGGGACGGACTCGACGGTGGTGCCCGGGGTGCACTCCCCGAAGTAGACGAGGGACATCAGCTCCTCGGCGGGCGCGTCGGTGGGCGGCGGCAGCACCCGGTGCCGTCCCGACCGCCACCGGTCGCCGGTCCAACGGGCCATCAGGTCACCGATGTTGATGGTGAAGGCGGCCGGGTCGAAGGGCGCGTCCTCCCAGCCGCCCTCGTCGGTGTACACCTGCAGCCCGCCCTTGCCGGCCTGCCGGTCCAGGATGGTCACCGTCCCGAAGTCGGTGTGCGGCCCGATCCGGAACTGCCCCGGCTCGGGCTCGCCCATGACGTCCGTCCCCGGATACCAGTTGATGTTGAAGCCGTACGTCGGGTGGTCCATGTGCCGGGAGAAGAAGTCGCGTTCGAGCCCGAGCGCGTACCCGAGGAGGGAGAGCAGCTCCTTCTCCAGACCGGCCATCCGGTCCAGGTACTCCTCGCAGCGCGTGCGCAGTTCCGGAACCTCCGCCGGCCACACGTTGGGCGCGTACCACTCCGCGTTGACGACCGGGTCCTCGAACGGCTCGTGGGTCGCGAAGGTCAGCGACTCCTTCAGGTCCGGCGGGGTCTCGGTGCCCTCCGAGTAGCCGTTGGCCTCGGCCTTCGGGCCCAGCCAGCCCCGGCCGCCGACCTTCACCTCGTACGCCGCCTTCGCCTCGGCCGGCAGCGCGAAGAACGCGCGGGCGGCCTCCCGTACGGCGCTCCGCAGCTCCGCGTCGACCCCGTGCCCGGTGACCAGCAGGAAACCGGCGGTCTGCAGCGCGCCGTCGACGGTCCGGGCGATCTCCCGCCGCTCGTCCTCGTCGCCGTCGAGCCAGGGGCGCAGGTCGATGGTGGGGATACGGGGGTTGTCACTCATCACCGATGTCCTCGTTCCACAGGGCCGGATTGTTGCCGATGAAGTCGCGCATCAGGCCGATGCACTCCGGGTCGTCCAGCAGGACGATCTCCACACCGTGCTCGGCGAGCCAGTCGTGGCCGCCGTGGAAGGTGACCGCCTCGCCGATCACGACCCGGGAGATGCCGAACTGGCGGACCAGGCCGGAGCAGTACCAGCACGGCGACAGCGTCGTCACCATGGTGGTGCCCCGGTAGGACCGCTGCCGGCCCGCCGCGCGGAAGGCGGCGGTCTCCGCGTGCACGGAGGGGTCGTCGTCCTGCACCCGCCGGTTGTGCCCGCGGCCGAGCAGTGCGCCGTCGGCGCCGTAGAGCGCGGCGCCGATCGGGATGCCCCCCTCGGCGAGCCCGGCGCGGGCCTCGGCGACGGCGGTGGCGAGCCAGGCCCGCGCTTGCGACTGATCCATGTCTTCACTCTCCTGTGGCCGAAACACGAGGGCAACGTGCGGAAAGTACCCTCCGGGCAACCCCCGGCCGGACGAAATGTCAGCGGCCGTGCCCGTCCCCTGGAGGTCGCCGTGCCCGCACTCACCCTCCGCGAAGTCCTGGCCCTCGACCCGGTGCGGGCGGCCCGCCCCGAACTGCTCGCGGGCGAAGGCGCCCTGGACCGTCCCGTCCGCTGGGTCCACTCCAGCGAGGTCTACGAGGGCGCGAACTTCCTCGACGGCGGCGAACTCCTCCTCACCAACGGCTTCGGACTGACCGACGCAGGCGACGAGGTCCGCCGCCGGTACGTGCGGGAGCTGGCGGCGCGCGGTGCGGCCGGGCTCGCGGTGGAGGTCGGGCGCGCCCTGCCCGGCATGCCGCCCGAGGTGACCGACGAGGCCTGCCGTCTCGGCCTGCCGCTGCTCGCCCTGCACCGGGTGGTGCCCTTCGTGCGGATCACCGAGGCCGCCAACCGGGCGATCGTGGCCCGGGGCCTGTCCGGCCGCCGTACGGTCGTCCGGCCCTGGGGCGACGACCACGCGGCGGCGCTCCTGGCCGACCTGGCCGACGGCCAGGCCCTCAACCAGCCCGAGGTGGAGGCGCGGGCCGCCCTCGCCGGGTTCCACCCCGGCCCCGGCGCCCGGCTGCTCGGCGTCTCGCTGCACGGCAGCCGGGACGTGGGCGCGGTGGACCGGGCGGTACGGGCGCTGGGCGGGGCCGGAGTGCTGCGGGCCGCGTTCCCGGGGGACGTCCTGGCGCTGCTCGCGGTACCGGCCGTGGTCCCCGGCGATCCCGTGCGGGCCGTGCAGGAGGCGTTCCGGGGCGCCGCCGAGGCGGGGGCCACGGTCGCCGTCGGCCACGCGGTCGGCCCCGGCGGCTGGCTGCACTGGAGCGAGACGCTGCGCGCGGCCCGCACCACCCTCGAACTCGCGCTGACCGTGCCGCCCGCCGAACCGGCCGTGCCCGAGGGCCCGTCGGTGACCTCGGCCCGCGCCCTCGCCCTGGAGCGGGAGCTGACCCGGGGCGGGGTCGCCGCCAACCGCGACCGGCTCGCCGCGCTCGTCCAGCACACCCTCGGCCCGCTGCTGGCCTGGGAGGCCGCCCACCCCAGCGACCTGGTCCGCACCCTCGAGGTGCACCTGCGGCACGGCTGCTCCCCGACCCGCACGGCCGCCCTCCTGCACATCGGCCGCCAGTCCCTCTACCAGCGCCTGGAACGCATCGAGTCCCTGCTCGGCCTGGAGATCGACGACCCGGACCTGCTGGGCGAACTCCTGACGGCGGCCTGCGCGCACCGGGTGGTGCGGGGGACGCGCCCTGAAGGTGCGCGGGACCCTGTCCGATCTGCGGCTACCGCCGCGTGCGCGCGACCAGCCACGACGGCGCAGCAGTCGGCAGACGACAGGGCGCGGCACTTCCGGCGGAGCGCCTAGGCGCGGGGCCGCCGCCTCGCCCGGACGGCCCGCACCTGGTCGGGGCGGCAGCGGGTGCGCGTACCGCCCGTCGCACGCAGGCTGGGAGCGTGGGCGACGGGATCAGCGGCGAGGGCGATCGATGATCGTGACGGTGGTGTCGGTGCCGGACGGGGGCACGACGACGCTCTCCGTGCCGGAGGCGCGTCGGCGGCTCGCCACGGATCCGTTCCTGCTCCTCGGCGTCGAACTGCCCGAGACGGAGGACCCGGCGGAGGAGCCGGTGGTCCGGCGGCTCGGGCTGGACGACGGGGACCTGGAGTGGTTCGGCCGGCAGGACGCGTCCCCGCGCGCCGAGTTCCTCGGCGACACCGCCGGGTTCGTGGTGCCGGTGGTCCACGAGGGCCGCATCGCCCATGTGCACGCCCTGGCCTCCGAGCGCTTCCTGGTGGTCGTCCACTGGGGCCGCCGGGCCGGTCTGGCGGGCGTCATCCAGGCCCAGGTGCGGCGGGAGCGGCCGCACGACCCCGTGGCCACCCTGTTCCTGCTGCTCCAGGAGGCCCTCTCGACGTTCCGCCGGGCCGCGGTGGACGCCCTGCTCCAGGTGGAGGAGCTGGAGGACGACATGTTCGAGGGGCGGCGCCCCGAGCAGGTCTACCGGCTCTCCCAGCTGCGCCGCCACTCCGCCGTCCTGCACCACGCGCTGCTGCCCTACCTCCAGGGGCTCGACGAGGTGATCACCCGCAGGATGATGAGCCGCGACTTCCCGGTGGAACGGCAGCGGCTCGCCCAGGAGTTCCAGCGGGCGGCGCGCCTGGTGCTCGCGGACATCGAGTCGCTCCAGGACGCCACCCGCCGCGCCTTCGCCAGCTACGGCTCGCTGGTCGCGGGCGAGCAGAACGGGGTGATCAACCGGCTGGCCATCGTGTCGGTGATCTTCCTGCCGCTGTCGTTCCTGACCGGGTTCTTCGGCATGAACTTCGAGTTCCTGACGAACCGGCTGGAGACCCGCGACGAGTTCTGGCTGCTCGCCGTGGGTCTCCAGCTGGTCGCCGTGGTCGGCTCGCTCTTCCTGCTGCACCGCAGCCGGATCTGGCGGCGGCTGCGGGACGATGACTGAGGACGCCGACGGGGGGCTTTGGGTCGTCGGTCGGCTGCGGCTTTCGTCGTGACTGGTCGCTCAGTTCCTCCCCCAGCCTCCGGCCGGGGGTACCCCCAGCGCCCCTTACGGGGCGCTAGCTGCGCGGGCGCTTTCGAAGGGCCGTGTAGAGCAGGGCGCTGACCGCGAAGCCGACGAGGGGGGTGATGTCGCCGAAGGACGGCCAGTGCTTCGGGACGTATCCCACGTAGTCCTCCTGGTTGGAGAAGAGCGGGACCGAGACCGCGACGCCGATCAGGAGGGCGGCGAGGCCGGGCCAGTTGGTGAAGGAGCGGTCGGTGAGGCGGGCGGAGAGTTCCTCGTCCGTGGCGGTACGGCGCTGGAGCCACCGCTCGACCAGCACGACTCCCAGCCAGGGCGCCACCCAGTAGGCGATGACGAGCAGGAACGCCTCGTAGGCCGCGCCCGCGTCGTCCAGCGAGGCCCAGGCGGCCGCCGTACCGGCGATGCCCGACACCACGACCAGGGCGCTGCGGCTCAGCCAGGTGGGGAGCTTCAGGCCGAAGGAGGCGATGGAGATCGCGCCGGAGTACACGTTGAGGGCGTTCGCCGAGACCCCGCCGAGCATGATGGCGAGCAGGACGAGGTCACCGAGCCAGCCGGGGAGGTGGCCGGTGAAGGCGGCCGTCGGGGTGGCGTCCTTCGGGGCGACGATGGTCGCCGAGGCCGCGCCGATGACGGCGACGATCGAGACCGACACGAACAGGCCGACGGCCGGCCACAGGACCGTCTTCACCTTGTTCGCGGTGCGCGGCAGGTAGCGGGAGTAGTCGGTGGCGTAGGGGTTCCAGCCGGCCGCGTAGCCCCAGGCCGCGCTGAACGCGAGCAGGAAGCCGCCGACGCCGCCGCCCGAGCCGCCCCCGCCGAGGTCCGCGTCCTTGAAGGTCCACACCCCGGCCAGCAGGAAGACCACCGCGAGCGCCGGGAACGCGTACTTCTCGAAGGTGTGCACGAAGTTGTGGCCGATGAAGCCGATCAGGATCTCGGCGACCACGACGAGGAGGAGGGAGGGCAGGGGGCGCAGTCCGGTCAGGGTGTTGAGGGCGAAGGCGGCGCTCACGCTGTTCACCGCGAACCAGCCGACGCCCGCGAGCAGGCCGTTGGCGGCGGAGGGCAGGATGTTGCCGAGGAAGCCGAAGGAGAAGCGGCCGATCACCATCTGCGGGACGCCGAACCGGGGCCCGTCCAGCGACAGCACGCCCTGGGTGACCGCGCCGATCGCGGTGCCCAGCAGGATCGCGGCGGTCGCCGTCCAGAAGTCCAGGCCGAAGAAGAGGACCGCGATCACGCCGATGTAGACGGTCGCGAACTCGATGTTGGGGGACGCCCAGGTCCAGAGCAACTGGAGCGGGCTGCCGTGCCGTTCGGCGTCGGGGATCGGTTCCGAGCCCGCCGCCTCCACGGCGATGACCCGGTCGCCGTACTCGGGCGCGATGCTGGTGGTGGAACCGGCGGGAGCAGTCGTCATACGAGGTAAGTGTCGGGATCGCTCCCGGTGCGGCCCAGGGGCGCACTGTCCGCTTCGGGCGGCTCATCGGCGTACAACCTGCACGCACACGAGGACTTCCGGAGGTGCGGTGCCTCCGGGAAGTCCTCGGACGATACCCGCGGTGCGGCCGGGTCAGCCGCTGGTGCAGGCGTTGGCGGCCGCCGGGTTCAGCAGGCCGATGACGTCGATGCTGTCGCCGCACACGTTCACCGGGATCTCGACCGGGACCTCGATGACGTTGCCCGACGCCACCCCGGGGCTGTTGGACGCGGAGCCGGTGGCATCGGCGCCGTTGTCGGCGAACGCGGCGGTGGTGCCGCCGAGCGCGAGGGCCGCGGCGACGGCACCGGTGACGGCGAGGGAACGGATGCGCATGACTGCCTCCTGGGCGTCGGGGGTCGGAACGCGTCCATCACAACCGCCCGTCACCGGGCCCGCACGTGCTGCTGGGCCGATCGGCCCAACCGGCCCCGGACCGGGGGCCGGAGGCCGGTGCGTAGGTCAGGCGGCGAGGCGGTCCGCCAGCTCCTTCGCCTTGCTGGCCGCGTCCTGGAGGGCGCGGTCGCGGGAGGCCTCGTAGAGCGGCACGAGCTCGGCCATCGCCGGGTTCTGCGGGGCCATCGTCAGCTCCGGCACGATGAAGTCGACGTCCAGGCCGAGGCCGTCGGAGAGCACCGCGGTCAGGTAGTTCTGGACGTACTCGAACGGCTCCCGCGGGGTGCCCGGCGCGTACGAGCCGCCGCGGCTGGCGACGACGGTGACCGGCGTGCCCTTGGCGGACGGCGTCTCGCCCATCGTGCGGCCGAACAGGACCACGTTGTCCAGCCAGGCCTTCAGCGTCGACGGGATCGTGAAGTTGTACATCGGGGCGCCGATGAGCAGCGCGTCCGCCTGCTCCAGCTCCTCGATCAGCTTCACCCGGGCCGCGAAGGCGTCCGCCTGCTCGGGGCTGTGGGTGGCGGGGTCGGCGAAACCGGCGGTGTGGGCGGCCGCGGTCAGGTGCGGTACGGGGTCCGCCGCCAGGTCGCGGTAGATCACCTGGCCGTCGGGGTGCTGCGCCAGCCAGGCCGTACGGAAGGCGTCGGTGACGGCGCGGGAGGAGGAGGCCCCGCCGGGGAGGAGGGACGAGTCGATGTGGAGAAGCGTGGCCATGAGAGGTCTCCGGATACACGGGCCCAGGGCAGAGCCGCAGGGGCTGAGAATTTGTACTCAGCTATAGATAACACAGGTGCTTACTTTTTTTCAGCCCCTTTCTTTCGGTGGGGCTGTACCCTGATGCCATGGCGGTGGAGCAGGCCCATGACCCGGAAGCGTGCAAAGGTGTCGATGTCGGCATCACGCGCGTCTTCCAAGTGCTCGGCAAGCGCTGGAACGGCCCGATCCTGTCCGTCCTGATGGATCAGCCCGCGCACTTCGCCAGCCTGCGCCGCGCCATCCCCGGCATCAGCGAGCGCATGCTCTCCGACCGGCTCGCCGAACTCGCCACGGCGGGACTCGTGGTCCGCGAGGTCGACGAGGGGCCGCCGCTGCGGGTCTCGTACCGGCTGACCGGGGCGGGGGCGGCGCTGGAGCCGTCGCTGAAGACGCTGGGGGAGTGGGCGCGGGATCACCTTCCCGACTCGCCCTGTTAAGGGCTCTGTTCCGTCGTCGGCGGAGCCGTGGACGCCCGGCCTCCACCTGTCCGCAAGGGCAGACCCGGGGGCAACTTGCCCTGAGGGAACCGAAATCGGCCAACCACCGGTGTCGGCGGTCCTATGCTGACCGGGTCTTCGGGAGTCAGCGGTGCGGGAGGGGTCGTGGCAGCTCTGGAGCCCGGCGATCCACGCTCCGTCGGGGAGTACCAGCTGCTGAGGCGGCTCGGCGCGGGCGGCATGGGCCGGGTCTTCCTCGGCCGTTCCCCGGGCGGCCGCGCGGTTGCCGTGAAAGTGGTCCATGCCGAACTGGTCGCGGGACAGCCGGAGTTCAGGTCACGGTTCCGGCGTGAGGTGGAGGCCGCCCGCAAGGTGAGCGGTGCCTTCACCGCACCGGTCGTGGACGCCGACCCGGACGCCCCGCTGCCCTGGCTGGTCACCAGCTACATCGCCGGGCCCTCGCTCCAGGACGCGGTCGCCGAGCGGGGACCGCTGCCGGCCGCCACCGTTCTCGATCTCGCCGCCGGGCTGGCCGAGGCGCTCACCTCCATCCACGCGGCCCAGCTGGTGCACCGGGACCTCAAGCCGTCGAACGTGCTGCTCGCCGAGGACGGGCCGCGGGTCATCGACTTCGGCATCGCCCGGAGCGTGGAGTCCGCGACCATCACGCAGGCGGGGCTCATGGTCGGCTCGCCCGGTTTCATGTCGCCGGAGCAGGTCGCGGGCAGCGAGGTGACCGGTGCGAGCGACGTGTTCTCGCTCGGTGCGGTGCTGGCGTTCGCGGCCACGGGCGGCAACCCCTTCGGTGCCGGGCCCACCCCGGCCCTGCTCTACCGCGTCGTCCACGACGACCCCGACATCACCGCCGTCACCGACCCGGCCCTCGCCTCCCTCGTCGCCGACTGCCTGGCCAAGGACCCGGCCGGGCGGCCCACCCCGCGCGAGATCCTGGCCCGGATCGGGCCGACCGCCGACGCCACCGCCTTCCTCGCGAGACCCGCCGCCGATCCCCGGGCCGACTTCACGCCGCCGGCTCCGCGGCCCGCTGCCGCGACCCGCCCGGTCACCCGGCTCGGCCCGGCGCCGCCGCAGCAGGCGCCCCACCGGCCGGTCCCGGGCACGAGCCGCCGTACCCTGCTCGTCTCCGGGGGAGCGCTCGCCGTCGCCGCCATCGCGGCCGTACCGGTCGCACACCTCGTCAACCGGGGCGGGGCCGAGAAGAAGTCCCCGCAGCACTCGGGCGGTTCCGTCTCCGTCCCCTCACCGCTCGACGCCTGGCCGCTGGACGAGACCTCGGGCGCGGTGGCCGCCGACGACACCGGCCGGTACGACGGCACGGCCACCGCGGTCGGCTGGGGGCGGGGCAAGGACGGGGCCGCGCTGTTCGACGGCGGCACCAGCCAGATCGTGACCGCCGGGCCGGTGCTCCGGACCGCCAAGGGCCGCAGCTTCACCGTCTCGGCGTGGGTCGCCCTGAGCCACGTGCCGTCGTTCTTCGCCACCGCCGTCAGCCAGGACGCGGGTGCCGTCAGCGGCTTCTACCTCCAGTACTCGGCCGCCGAGAACCGCTGGGCCTTCGCCCGCCCCGACCTGCGCGCCCTGTCCTTCACCGTCCCGAAGCCGGACGTCTGGACCCACCTGGTCGGCGTCTACGAAGGCCTCCGCAACCAGCTTCTCCTCTACGTCGACGGTGTCCAGGAGGCCGGCATCAACGACAGCAACCCCGTCGCCGCACACGGCCCCCTGACGATCGGCCGCGCCACCACCGGCGGCGCCCCCTCCGACTGGTTCCCCGGCTCGATCAAACAGGTCCAGGTGTTCCAGCGGGCGCTGACGGCGGCCCAGGTGAAGGCGCTGCTGTAGCGCCGGTCAGTCCGTGCGCGGATCGTCCGGCTTCAGGGACTTCAGGAACTCCGGGTTGTCGTCCGGGGCGACCCATCGCTCGCGCGGCTGGCGGGTCTTGCCGGCCACCAGCCAGGCCACCGGGCCGACCAGGACCTCGCCGAAGAGCAGGATGACGAACACCCACGCCAGCTTCGGCAGGGCGCGCACCTCGTCCTCGGGGGTGTTCAGGCAGTCCACGAAGGCGTAGATCCACAGGGCGAGGACCAGCAAGTAGGGCAGGTACCTGAGCATGGCGGCCAGACTAGCGGCTGACCGGAGCCGCGGTTCGGCACCCGGGCATCATGGTTTTCCACGGACGGGAGGGAAGTGGCGCGATGCGCTGGGCTCGCAGGAGTCGGGTGGCGGTCGGTCTTGCCGTGGTGGGGCTGGGCGCCGGGGGCGGGCTGGTGGCCGGTGAGCTGGACTCGCCGGTGTTCGGGCTGGCGCAGGGGCCGTTCGCGCAGGACCCGGCGTGTGCGCGGCTCGCCGACCGGTACCCGGACCGGCTGGGGGGCACCACCCGGGACCGGGTGACCTTCGAGGGGCTCGCCGTGTGGGGGCACGGATCGGTGGAGCTTCGGTGCGGCGTGAACCCGCCCGGTCCGACCACGGACGCGTGCGTCAGCGTGGACGGTGTCGACTGGGTGTGGCGGGAGACGGCGGGGGGCGGCCGCAAGAAGCTGGTCACCTATGGCCGAAGCCCCGCCGTGGAGGTCTCGGTCGCCGGTTCCGTGGCGGGTCTCGACGCGGTGCTGGTGGACGTGAGCCATCTCGTGGCGCCGATCCGGGAGGGCGACAAGTGCCTCGCCAGTAGCGGGAGTTGAACCCGGCCTGGCCCGCTACTCCGCCAGCAGCGGCCGGGTGATGGTGCGGACGTCGGCCTCCGTCAGGGGGCTCAGGTACTTCGCGGCGATCTTCCCGTGCCGGTCGATGAAGAGGGTGTACGGCAGCGCCTGCGGCATGTACCCCTTCGGCAGCCGGACGAGCTTGCGGCTGTCCGGGTCGTGCAGGCTCGGGTACACCAGGTCGTGCTCGTCCTGGAACGCCCGCCCCTTGTCCTGCCGGGCGTCCGTGTCCACCCCGAGCACCTGGACCCCCTTCGCCCCCAGCGCCCGCTGCGCCCGCGACAGTTCGGGCGCCTCGGCGCGGCAGGGCCCGCACCAGGACGCCCACACGTTCAGTACGACGACCTTGCCGCGGTAGCCGGCGAGGCTGACCGACTTGCCGTCGAGGCTGCTGCCGGTGAGGTCGGGTGCCGTCTGCCGGTCGGCGGCCGGTATCCGGGTCAGCGGGGAGACCGGCGAGCCGGCGGCCTCCCGCGCGGGCGCACAGGCGGCGGCGAACACGAGCAGCGGGGCGAGGAGCGGGGCGAGCAGCGGCAACCGGCGATGACGTCTCACGCCCGACGAGTATGCAGGGGGCGGTGACCGGGCCCGGACCCCGGGTGGCCGATACTGGGACACATGGCTTACGACGATCTTCGCTCCCTGCTCCGGGCACTGGAGCGCGAGGGAGACCTCAAGCGTGTCAAGGCCGAGGTCGACCCGTATCTGGAGGTCGGGGAGATCGTCGACCGGGTGCAGAAGTCCGGCGGACCGGCGCTGCTCTTCGAGAACGTGAAGGGGTCGAGCATGCCCCTCGCGATGAACGTGTTCGGCACCGACCGGCGGCTGCTGAAGGCCCTCGGCCTGAAGTCGTACGGCGAGATCTCCGAGAAGATCGGCGGGCTGCTGCGCCCGGAGCTCCCGCACGGCTTCGTCGGCGTGCGCGAGGCGTTCGGGAAGCTCGGCGCGATGGCGCACGTGCCGCCGAAGAAGGTGAAGTCCGGGGACGCCCCGGTGCAGGAGGTGGTCCTGACCGGCGACGACGTCGACCTCGACCGGCTCCCGGCGCTCTTCACCTGGCCGCAGGACGGCGGCTCCTTCTTCAATCTGGGGCTCACCCACACCAAGGACCCCGAGACCGGCATCCGCAACCTCGGCCTGTACCGGCTCCAGCGCCACGACCGGCACACCATCGGCATGCACTGGCAGATCCACAAGGACAGCCGCAACCACTACCAGGTGGCGGCGCGGAAGGGGGAGCGGCTCCCGGTCGCGATCGCCTTCGGCTGCCCGCCCGCCGTCACCTACGCCTCCACCGCTCCGCTCCCCGGCGACATCGACGAGTACCTCTTCGCCGGGTTCATCGCGGGCCGGCGGATCGAGATGGTCGACTGCAAGACGGTCCCGCTCCAGGTGCCGGCCAATGCCGAGGTCGTCCTGGAGGGCTGGCTGGAGCCGGGCGAGATGCTCCCCGAGGGCCCCTTCGGCGACCACACCGGCTTCTACACCCCGCAGGAGCCGTTCCCGGCGCTGACCATCGACTGCGTGACGATGCGCAAGCGGCCGCTCCTCCAGTCGATCGTCGTCGGCCGCCCCCCGACGGAGGACGGTCCGCTGGGCCGCGCCACCGAACGCTTCTTCCTGCCCCTCCTGAAGATCATCGTCCCGGACATCGTGGACTACCACCTCCCCGAGGCCGGCGGCTTCCACAACTGCGCGATCGTCTCGATCGACAAGAAGTACCCGAAGCACGCGCAGAAGGTCATGCACGCGATCTGGGGGGCGCACATGATGTCGCTCACCAAGCTGATCGTGGTCGTCGACTCCGACTGCGACGTCCACGACCTGCACGAGGTCGCCTGGCGGGCCCTCGGCAACACCGACTACGCCCGTGACCTCACGGTCGTGGAGGGCCCCGTCGACCACCTCGACCACGCCTCCTACCAGCAGTTCTGGGGCGGCAAGGCGGGCATCGACGCGACGAAGAAGTGGCCCGAGGAGGGCTACACCAGGGACGGGGGCTGGCCGGACATGGTCCTGTCGGACCCGGATACGGCGGCCCTCGTGGACCGCCGATGGAAGGAGTACGGCCTGTGAGCTCCGCCTCCGCAGCCCTCCCGCAGCCGGGACGGACGAAAGCCTTCCTGCGCCTGGTGATGATCGAGCACTCGGTCTTCGCCCTGCCCTTCGCGTACATCGCCGCACTGACCGCGATGTTCGAGCTGGACCGGAACATCCACTGGGGCCGGCTGCTCCTGGTCACGATCTGCATGGTCGGCCTGCGCACCTTCGCCATGGCCGTCAACCGGATCATCGACCGCGAGATCGACGCCCGGAATCCGCGTACCGCCCACCGCGAGCTGGTCACCGGCGCGATGAGCGTGAAGCACGCCTGGACCGGCGCGCTGATCGCGGTCGCGGTCTTCCTGGGCTCCGCGGCCCTCCTGAACCCCCTCTGCCTGGCCCTCGCGCCCGTCGCCGTGATCCCGATGGTGGTCTACCCCTACGGCAAGCGGTTCACGAACTTCCCGCAGGCCATCCTCGGTCTCGCCCAGGCCATGGGCCCGATCGGCGGCTGGCTGGCGATCACCGGCGAGTGGTCCTGGGACGCGGTGATCCTCGGCCTCGCCGTCGGCATCTGGATCGGCGGCTTCGACCTGATCTACGCCTGCCAGGACGTCGAGACCGACCGCGAGATCGGCGTCATGTCGGTCCCGGCCCGCTTCGGCATCCCGGCGGCCATCCGGGGCGCCCGGGTCTGCCACGCGGTGACGACCGGCCTGTTCGTCTGGTACGCGGTCGTCACCGACGCCGGCGCGTTCTTCTGGCTGGGCCTGGTGATCGTGGCGGGCGCGTTCGTGTACGAGCACACCATCGTCCGCCCGCACGACCTCTCCCGCCTCAACCGCGCCTTCTTCAGCGTCAACGGTTTCATCGGCATTGCCCTGTTCGGGTGCGCGCTGCTGGACCTGCTGGTCCGGGGCCTGAGCGTCTGAGTACCGTCGGTCACCGCGGCCCCGTCCTGAACTCGCCGGGTCGCGCCGGTACGCTCAAGATGTGAACGCAGGAGAAACGCAGCGCGTGCCTTGGATCGTGGGGGTGTCCGGGGCGTCCGGAACGCCGTATGCCGCTGCTGTGCTGCGTGCCCTGCTGGACGCGGGGGAGAGCGTCGACCTGGTGGTCAGCCGGGCCTCGCGGCTCACCCTGCTGGACGAGACCGGGATCTCCTTCCGGGACGCGCACTGGCGGGACGACCTGGGGGAATGGCTGGCGCGGGGGGCCGACGGCAAGCTGGACACCTTCGCGGCCGACCTGACCCGGGTGCGGTACTGGAGCGCCGGGGACCTGGCCGCGGGGCCGTCCTCCGGGTCGTACCCGGCGAAGGGCATGCTGATCGTGCCGGCGTCCACCGCCGCCGTCGCCGGGGTCGCGCTCGGGCTCTCCAAGGACCTGCTCCAGCGGTCGGCCAGTGTCACCCTGAAGGAGCGCCGGCCGCTCGTCGTCGCCGTCCGCGAGACCCCGCTGAACGGCCAGACCCTGCGCCACCTGGTCACCCTGGACGATCTCGGGGCGGTCGTCGTCCCCACCTCCCCCGCCTTCTACGCGGGCGCGACCCACATCCAGGACCTGGTCGACTTCGTCGCCGGGCGGGTGCTGGACGCGGCGGGCGTCGGGCACCGGCTCTACCGCCGCTGGGAAGGGGACCTCGGCGGCGGAAGCAAGTAGCACCACCCCGGCACCACCCCCGGCACCACCTCTGCACCACCTCTCATCTACTTCGGGAATCTTCAGCGGAAGGCTTCGATCGCATGGACGCCGTGGACAGGCAGCTCATCCAGGCCCTGAGGGAGAACGGCCGGGCCTCGTACGCGGAGCTGGGCCGCCTCGTCGGACTGTCGGGACCCAGCGTCACCGACCGCATCAACCGGCTGGAGGCGGCCGGGGTCATCACCGGCTACCGCGCCACCGTCAACGCGGCCTCCCTCGGCCTCGGCGTCACCGCCCTCATCGGCATCTCCCTCTCCGACGCGGCCGACCACGAGGACGTGGCGCAGCGGCTGCGGGACCTGCCGGAGATCGAGGACTGCTGGTTCATCGCCGGCGACGACTCCTTCATGCTCAAGGTGCGCTCGTCGGACGTGGACGGCCTGGAGAAGACCATCCGGCGGCTGTCCGGGACGAAGGGCGTCTCCCGGACCCGTACCACGATCGTGCTGTCCACGAAGTGGGAGAACCGGGTCGGGGAACTTCCCGAGGAGGCGTAGAAGTACGGTGGTCGGAGTTGTCGTAGAGAGGTGTGGGCATGGACGTCGGACTCAAGCGTGAGCTGGAGGAGAAGGTCAGGGCCGGTGAGCGGCTGACCCGCGAGGACGGCATCGCGCTGTACGAGTCGGACGACCTGGCCTGGCTGGGCGGCCTCGCCCACGAGGTGCGCACGCGCAAGAACGGTGACGTGGTCCACTTCAACGTCAACCGCCACCTCAACATGACGAACGTGTGCACCGCGTCCTGCGCCTACTGCTCGTTCCAGCGCAAGCCGGGCGAGAAGGACGCGTACACGATGCGCATCGAGGAGGCGGTGAAGCTCGCCAAGGCGATGGAGGGCGAGAACCTCACCGAGCTGCACATCGTCAACGGCCTGCACCCGAACCTTCCCTGGCGCTACTACCCGCGGTCGCTGCGCGAGCTGAAGGCGGCCCTCCCGAACGTCTCGCTGAAGGCCTTCACGGCGACGGAGATCCACCACTTCGAGACGATCAGCGGGCTGTCCGCCTCCGAGATCCTCGACGAGCTGATCGACGCGGGCCTGGAGTCGCTGACCGGCGGTGGCGCGGAGATCTTCGACTGGGAGGTCCGCCGGCACATCGTGGACCACCGCACCCACTGGGAGGACTGGTCCCGGATCCACCGCCTGGCGCACGAGAAGGGCCTCAAGACGCCCTGCACGATGCTCTACGGCCACATCGAGGAGCCCCGCCACCGCGTCGACCACGTCCTGCGCCTGCGTGAACTCCAGGACGAGACGAACGGCTTCCAGGTCTTCATCCCGCTCCGCTACCAGCACGACTTCGTGGACATGAAGGACGGCAAGGTCAGGAACCGGCTCCAGGCCCGGACCCAGATGGCGACCGGCGCGGAGGCCCTGAAGACCTTCGCGGTCTCCCGTCTCCTCTTCGACAACGTCCCGCACGTCAAGGTCTTCTGGGTCATGCACGGCGTGCAGACGGCGCAGCTGGCGCTCCAGCACGGGGCCGACGACATGGACGGCTCGGTCGTCGAGTACAAGATCACTCACGACGCGGACAACTACGGCACGCCGAACAAGCTGACCCGCGAGGACCTGCTGGACCTCATCCGCGACGCGGGCTTCCGCCCGGTGGAGCGCAACACCCGCTACGAGATCATCCGCGAGTACGACGGCCCGGACCCGGCCCGCCGCGAGTCCCCGCAGCCGATGCGGGTGTGAGGCGGCCGACGGTGCGTCGTCGGGTGCGGGTGACCGGGGGCTGATCGCGCAGTTCCCCGCGCCCCTAGAAGAAGGGGCGCGGGAAACTGCGCGACAAGCCACGACGCACCCGCAGCCGCGCAACGGCCGCAGCCCCCACGGCGAAATCGGCTCTACCCACCCTCCGCTGTAATAGATACGATCCGCCCATGCCCCTTACCTTCACCCTCGACCCCGCCATCACCCCCGCCCTCCGCGACGGCATCCTCGACCTGTGGGCCGACGTGTCCAACGCCGGCGGAGCCGTCGGGTTCGTCGCGCCGGTCACGGCGGAGGAGATCCGGCCGGAGCTGGTCCGGCACTTCGTCGCGATGGCCGAGGGCCGCCACCGTCTGCTCGTCGGGCACGACGAGGCCGGCGAGGTCGCCGCCACCGCCTTCTTCTCCTTCAACACGCACCGGCTGATGACGCACTGGGTGTGGCTGTACACGGTGATGGTGCACCCGAGGCACCAGGGGCGGGGCTACGGCCGTGACCTCCTCGCGGCCGCCGCCGACGCCGCCCGCGGCTTCGACGGCATCGACGCGATACGGCTCAGCTGCCGCGGCGGCCTCGGCCTGGAGAACTTCTACGGCTCCTGCGGATACAAGGAGGTCGGCCGGGTCCCCGCCGCGGTCCGCGTCGCACCCGGCGACGACCGCGACGACATCATCATGCTGCTCCCGCTGACCTGACCCGGCCCGACCCGACCCCGGTGAAAGATCGGCCCCACGGCGTGCTTCACTGGACGGTGCCCCTTTTCGTCATCGGAAGACTGGATTGAGATGCTCCGCTACACGCTGATGCGCCTCGGTATCTTCGCGGGCTGCCTCCTCGTCGTCTGGGGCCTCGTCTACGCCGGCGCGTTCCCGCGTGGCTTCGGCGACTCCAACTTCCTGTGGGTCCTGCTGCTCTCCCTCGTCCTGTCGGCGCCGATCAGCTTCGTCGTGCTGCGCAAGGAGCGGGACCGGGCCTCGGTGCAGGTCGCGCAGCGGGTCGAGCGGATGCAGGCCAACATCGAGGCCAGCCGCAGCCAGGAGGACGCGGCGGTCGACGCGGCGGACCAGGCCCAGACCTCCTCCTGAGCGACTCCCGCGTCGCCGGCCCCAACTAGGCTCTGTCCCATGGGGACCGTCAAGACCAAGCGGATGCCGCGCGCGGTACGTGAGCAGCAGATGCTGGACGCCGCCGTGCGGACCTTCGGCCAGCGCGGCTACATGGCCGCGTCGATGGACGAGATCGCCGAACTCGCCGGTGTCTCCAAGCCGTTGGTGTACCTGTACCTCAACTCCAAGGACGACCTGTTCACGGCCTGCATCCGCCGTGAGGCCGGCGCCCTGACCGAGGCCGTCCGCACCGGTGTGGACCGCGAACTGCCCGCCGACCGGCAGCTCTGGGACGGACTGAGGGCGTTCTTCACGTACACCTCCGAACACCCCGACGGCTGGTCGGTGCTGCACCTCCAGGCCCGTACGCACGGCGAGCGGTTCGCCTCCGAGGTCGCGGCGATGCGCGAGGAGATCGTCGCGTTCGTGACCCAGCTGATCGTCGCCGCCGCCCGCGACGCCCACCGGGACCCCGACCTGGGCGAGGGCGAGGTCGCCGGCCTCGCCGAGGCACTGGTGGGCGCCGCCGAGTCCCTGGCGGCCTGGGCCAACGCCACCCCGGGAGTGACGGCACGTCAGGCGGCGGCGACCCTGATGAACTTCGCCTGGGCGGGGCTGGGCAACCTGATGGAGGGCCGGCCCTGGTCCCCGCCGTGACCGGCCCGGTCCGTCACACGGCTCCCCAGCGGCGCAGGGCGGGCGCGAGCCGCTGGTGGCCCACGCGGTACAGCTTCTTGGCGCCCCGCCCGGCGACCCGCCGTACGGCCTTCTTCACCCGCCCCCGGCCGCCGGCGCCCGGGGGTGCGGGCAGCGGGCGGCCCTGCTCGTCGAAGCCGTTGTTCCGGAGGATGCCGCCGAGGTAGATGCCGGCGGTCTGCGGCGTGTAGTACGGGCGCAGCGGCGGCAGCGGGCCGGCGGCGCGCAGCGCGGTGATACGGGCCCGGGCCGCGGCGTACGGGTCGCTCTTGCCGATGCCGTGGGCCGCCGCCCACTCCGGGCCGGGCTGCGGGAGCGCGCCCGCGTCGAGGTCGTCCCAGGACGCGAGGCAGCCGGAGTGCACGAAGTAGTGGTTGCCGTGGGCCTCGCGGACGCCGAAGTCGGTGAGGATCGCGGTGGGTATCCGCCGGTGCATCGACTCCAGGGCGGCTGTCGAACTCACCGTGACCAGCAGGTCGGTGCGGTCCAGCACGTCGGCCATGTTGCCGTAGACGAGCTGGAGGTTCGCGGGCGCGGGTTCGGCGAGGGTCTCGACCAGCTCCTGGTACGGGTCGGACTCCACGTGGGTGGTCTGCTCGCCGGGCAGGCTGCGCAGCTTGACCAGCACGAGCCGCTCCGGATACAGGCGCGCGTGGGCGGCGGCGCGCTCCAGGAGCCGGAACCGGGACGCGCGGTCCCTGGGCACGGACGGCTGGGCCGCGAAGGTGACGGTGAACGGCCGGTCGGCCGCTGGCCGGTAGGGGGTGCCGCCCAGGAAGGGCAGCGCGCACTCGACGACCGAGCCGGTGTCGACGCCGACGCTCGCGAAGACCGAGCGGAAACGGCGGCTGTCGTGGCCGGAGTTGGCGAGCACGAGGTCCGTGCCGGCCCGGGTCATGAGGCCGTCGACCATCTTCTCGTAGACCACGCCGACGTACCCGCTGACCGTGACCGGCCGGTGCAGCCGGCCCTCCCAGGCGCGCCCCAGGCTGTGCACGAGCGCCAGGACCGTGCCGCCGAGGACCGCCAGCACGACGATGTCGGCCCTCGCCAGCTCCTCGTCGTCGACCAGTGCGGCGGCGGGCACCACGCGCCTGCTGTCGGGCTCGATGCCGATCTCGGCGAGCTGCCGTTCGGTGGGGGTGGACCGGCCCCGCAGGAAGTACGCGTCCAGCGCGCAGTCGGGGGCGAGCTGCCGGGCCACCGACGCCCCCCATTTCCAACGGGTGTCAGAGTCGGCTATTACTGCGACGCGTCTGGGAGGCATGCTCAGTGCCCTTCGTGCAATGGATCGCAAAAGTGAGCCGAGATTAAGGACGCGTTCTGAGCGCAGCATGGGGGATTCCTGAACGGATCCTTGGGCAGGCTGGGAATCCCGTGTGAAAAGGACCTTGGGCAAGCTTGTGACCTGCGGGTTCGCCATGACGTGACAGGATTTGCACAGAAAGGCGAAACACACTCTTTGTGCAGGGTTGGCAGATCAAAGGGCAACGCGTGGGCGCACGCTGCCCTCCACGTGCACCCGGTCGCCGCTCCGCAATTGAAAGCGTCCGCCCTCGGCGGCGTATTCGACCGTGCCCGGCAGCAGTACCGGCGCCCGGAACTCCGCCCGCACGTCGGCCGCCGTCGGCACCCCGTGCGCGGCCAGGCACCGGGCCACGGTCCACATGCCGTGCGCGATGGCCCGGGGGAAGCCGAAGAGGCGGGCGGTGAGCGGGTGCAGGTGGATGGGGTTGCGGTCCCCGGAGGCGGCCCCGTACCGCCGGCCGACGTCCCCGGCGATCCGCCACTCCTCGACGACGGGCAGCGGACGGCCGGGCTCGTCCCGGGCCGTCTCGCCCGAGTGCTGCGTCCGGTGCCGTGCCAGATAGGTACTCCGCGACTCCCATACGACGTCCTCGCCGACCCGCACCCCGGTCACGACGGTGGCCTCGGTGCCCCGCCGGTGCGGACGCAACTCCTCGACATGGACGGCTATGTCGTACGTCCCGTCCCCGGGCAGTTCGGCATACCGCTCGATCCCGATGGAGGTGTGCACCAGCCCCAGCAGCGGCAACGGAAACTCCCGCGCACTCATGAGCCGCATCGCCAGCGGAAACCCGAGCACGTGCGGGTAGGTGACCGGCAGCCCGTCGTCACCGGTGGCGAACCCGCAGACGCGTTCGTAGGCGGCGAGTCTTTCGAGGTCGGGGCGGACACCGGGCAGTACGAGGCGGGTGCGGGGGAACGAAGCGTCGGCGCCCGGCTTCTTGAAGGGCGACCGCAGCGCGCCGAGGGCGAGCAGAGGGGCGAGAGCAGGGGCCCGGTCAAGGACGATCACAGAGGTTCACCTTTCGATGCCGTCGGCGAGAGCGCCCCGTCAGGGGCGCTGGGGGTACCCCCAGCCGAAGGCTGGGGGAGGAACCGCGCGATCAGCCACAACGCACCCGCACCCGCACCACAACCGTCACGCCCCCAAAAAAAGGCTCTTCCCGCATGTCGTCCGATTCCTGACTCTGGAGTAAGGTTACCGTAGGTAAGCCTATGTCGCAGCTGTCAAGTACCGGGAAACGGGCGGAACGTGAAGGACCCTCACGTAACCTCCGGGATTGCACAGGCCCGTCCCCGGACAACCCCCGAAACCCCACAAGCCCGCCACAGCGGCCCCGTACGATCTCCAGCCTGAACCGCCGGTAACCCCTTTCCGAGGGGCGGTGCCGGTGAACGCCTCGGTGCGCGAGGCACGTACGTCATGCAGCAAGCAGTTCACCGCTGCACGCCCGAGGAGCCGCCCCGTGTCCACGTCCTCTTATCCGAACGCCGCCCCCGTCTCCCCGGGCGCGTCGATCCAGGCCACGGACTACGACGGGAACCCGATCCTGGTCGAGCCCCTCGTGCAGCGGCTGGACGGGGTGGTGCGGGAGGCGTACGTACCGCCGTTCGCGCCGCCGGTGCGGCACGGCTCGCTGGCCGACCTGCCCTTCGAGAACGCGGAGGCGGAGCCGGGCGCCGTGGTGCTCAGCCGCAAGCCGGCCGAGGGGGAGGGCCGCTGGGAGCACGTGACGGCCGCTCAGTTCGCCGCGCAGGTGATGGCGGTGGCGAAGGGCCTGATCGCCGAGGGGCTGCTGCCGGGCGACCGGATCGCGATCATGTCCCGGACCACGTACGAGTGGACCCTCCTCGACTTCGGCGCCTGGGCGGCCGGCCTGGTGACCGTGCCGATCTACCCGACCTCCTCGGTCTTCCAGACCCGCTGGATCATGCACGACTCGGGTGCCGTCGCCCTGGTCACCGAGTCCAGCGCGCAGGCCGCCGCGCTCGGCCCCGAACTCGACCGGCTGCCCGACCTCAGGCACCTGTGGGTGATGGAGAAGGGGCACGTGGACCGGCTCGCGGAGGCCGGTGCGCAGGTGCCGGACGCCGAGGTGGGCGTACGGCGGGGCATGCTGGGCCCCGACACCCTCGCCACCCTGATCTACACCTCGGGCACCACCGGCCGCCCCAAGGGCTGCGCACTCTCGCACGGCAACTTCTTCGCCGAGGTCGACAACGCGATCGAACTCCTCTACCCGATCTTCAAGGCACGCAACGACGAGGAGGTCTCCATCCTCCTCTTCCTGCCCATGTCCCACGTCTTCGGCCGCATGGTGGCGATCGCCTGCGTCCGCGCCGGGGTCCGCCTCGGCCACGCCCCCAGCCTCAAGGCCGAGGACCTGCTCCCGGACCTCGCCGGCTTCAAACCGACCTGTCTGCTCACCATCCCGTACATGCTGGAGAAGGTCTTCAACACCGCGCGGGCGAAGGCGGAGTCGGGCGGGCGGGTCTCGGTCTTCGACCGGGCCACGGGGGTCGCGCAGCGCTACGGCGAGGCGCTGGAGGCGAAACAGACCGGCGCCGGCAGCGGGCCCGGCCGTGCCCTGAAGACCGCCCGCAGCTTCTACGACCCGCTCGTCTACCGCCGTATCCGCACCGCCATGGGCGGCCGCGTCCGGCACATCATCTGCGGCGGCTCCCCGCTGGGCCGCCGTCTCGCCGCGTTCTACGCCGGGGCCGGCATCGAGATCTACGAGGGCTACGGCCTGACCGAGACCACGGCGGCCACCACCTGCACGCCGCCCCTCAAGCCCCGCCTCGGCACGGTCGGCTGGCCCATGCCCGGCACCAAGGTCCGGATCGCCGCCGACGGCGAGATCCTGGTCGCCGGCGACCACGTCCTGCGCGGCTACTGGGACCCGGCGGCCGGCGGCGTCGTCCCGGCGACCCGGGACGGCTGGCTGGCCACCGGCGACCTCGGCGAACTCGACGACGAGGGCTACCTCACCATCACCGGCCGCAAGAAGGAGATGCTGATCACGGCCGGCGGCAAGTCGGTGGCCCCCGCCCCGCTGGAGAACTGGCTGCGCTCCCACCCCCTCATCTCCCAGGTGATGCTGGTCGGCGACGCGCTGCCGTACGTCAGCGCCCTCATCACCCTCGACCGGGACGGCCTCACCCACTGGCGCCAGATGAACGGCAAACACCCGGTGCCGCCCGAGCTCCTCATGGACGACGCCGAACTGCTGGCCGTCCTGCAGCGCGCCGTCGACGAGGCCAACAAGCTCGTCTCACGCCCCGAGTCCATCCGGCGCTTCGCCATGCTCCCCGTCGACTTCACCGAGGAGGCCGGGCACCTGACCCCGTCGATGAAGCTGCGCCGAGAGGCGGTCATGAAGGACTTCGCGACGGAGATCGAGGGCCTGTACGCGAAGTGATCCGCGGCCGTCGCCGAAGGTGATCCGCGGCCGTCACGCGGAGTGGTCCGCCTCCGTGCCCGGTGACTTGTGTTAGTCCACCTGGCCCCACTGGCGCGATGGAATCACGGGACCCGCCCGGGACCCGTGATTCCATCGCGCCAGGAGGTGCACCATGGTTGACGACCGGCAGCAGAAAACCCACCCCAGACCGGCCACCACCCGTCGCCGCGTCCTCGCCGCGGGTGCCGTGGCCCCTGTCCTGGCGAGCGCGGCGACCCCGCCCGCGCGCGCCCTCTCCCACGAACACCCGCGCACCCTGGTCGAACCCGAGTTGACCCAGCTCGCCGACTGGGCGGAGGTGACCAAGGCCCTGGGGCGGCCGGGCGACATGAAGCGGTACATGTACCACACCGGCCTGCCCCGCCGGGACCTCAAGGTGGTCTCCCGGGGCGTGCGGATCGAGACCGCGCTGGCCCTCGGCACCCACACCGCCTTCGTCCGGTACAAGGACGGCAGCCATCTGCTGATGGGCGACGCCGTGGTCACCGAGCACGAACTGGACGGCTTCACCGACGCGCTCCTCGCGCACGACATCGCCATCAACGCCGTACACAAGCATCTGCTCTCCCACCAGCCCGCTCTGTGGTGGCTGCACCTGCACGCCCACAGTCACGACCCCGTACCCATCGCCAGGGGACTGCGCGCGGCCTTCGACCGCACCGGCACCCCGCCCGACCAGCCGCCCACCACCCCGACGCTCGACCTGGACACCAAGGGCATCGACGACGCCTTCGGCAGCAAGGGCTCCCAGGACGAGGGCATCTACAAGAGCGTCTGGGCGCGCGCGGAGCAGATCGTGGACGGCGGCATGATCCTGCCGGCCGGCCTCGGCTCGGTGACCACCATCAACTTCCAGCCGCTCGGCCGGGGAAGGGCCGCGATCAACGGTGACTTCGTGATGACCGCGGACGAGGTCCAGCCGGTCCTGAAGATCCTGCGCAAGAGCGGGGTCGGCCTCGTCGAACTCCACCACCACAACCTGATGGACGAGCCGCGCCTGTTCTTCCTCCACTACTGGGCGATCGGCGACGCCGTGCGGCTCGCGAAGGACCTGCGCGCCGCCGTCCACGCAACCAACGTCGTGCCGTTCCACTGAGCGGCCGACCGACGAAGGAGAAGAACGTGCAGGCGATCAACTGTCCCTTCGGTTTCAGCGAGGCCCTCGACTTCGATCCGGCCCTGGCCGGCTTCATGGAGCGCGAGTCCCTCGGCACCATCCGGCTGCCGTACGGCGACTCGGACGCCTGGCTGGTCACCAGATTCGAGTCGGTGCAGCAGGTGACCACGGACCCCCGGTTCAGCCGGGCAGCGATCATCGAGTACGACTATCCGCGCCTGACGGCCGAGCCGATCGTCTCTCCGGAGTCGATCAACGTGATGGACCCGCCGCACAGCGGCCGGATCAGGCATCTGGCCACCCAGGCCTTCACCCCGCGCCATGTGGACCGGATGCGGGGCCGGATCGGCCTCCTCACGGACCGGCTGCTGGACGAAATGGAAGACGCCGGTCAGCCCGCCGACCTGGTCCGGCACCTGTCCGACCCCCTTCCCCAGCACACGATCCTGGACCTGCTGGGCATCGACCGCGCCGAGTGGCCCCGGATGCAGGAGCAGGTCCAGCGGCTGCTGGTGGTCGGCGCGGGCAACCGGGACGTCGCACGCGCGGCCAAGGAGGACCTGACCGGCTACTTCACCGAGCTCGTCGCCGAACGCCGGAAAAACCCCGGTGCGGACATCATCAGCGTGCTCACCGAGGCACGGGACGGCACGGACCAGCTCGACGACCGGGAACTGGCCGTCCTGGCACTGACGTTCACGCTCAGCGGCCAGGACACGGCGACCTGCCAGATCAGCGACATCGTGTATCTGCTGCTGACCCGCCCGGAGCTGGCGGAGTACGCCCGCGCGCACCGGAAGGACCTGACGGACTTCATCCACGAAATGCTCCGGTACATCCCCTTCCGGAAGGGCGTGGGCATTCCCCGGGTGGCACTGGAGGACGTCGAGATGGACGGGGTGGTCATCCGGCGCGGCGACTTCGTCCACGTCTCCTACCTGACGGCCAACCGGGACCCGGACCGCTATCCGGACCCCCACGAGATCGTGCCCGACCGTCCCGTCGCTCCCCACATGACCTTCGGCTGGGGCGGCCACCGGTGCATCGCGGTGCCGTTGGCGATGGCCGAACTGGAGGTCGCCCTGGAACGCCTCCTGGACCGCTTCCCCACGCTCCGCCTGGCGGTGCGCCCGGAAGAGATCCGCTGGGACACCGAGACCATCCGCCGGTTCCCACTGGAGCTGCCGGTGGCCTGGTAGGCCCGGGTCTCACTCCTCGTCGGCCAGGCGGTCCAGCCATTCCCTCAGCAGGTGCTGTTCCGCGCTGCTGAGGGTCGTCTGGCCGGGGAGGCCCGCGCGCAGGGCGCGGGCCGCGGCCGCCGGCCCGCCGCCGGTCCGGACGGCCGGTTTCTCATGCGTGACCGCGCTGACCATGGCCTCCCGGAGGGTGGCCAGCAGGGCCGGGTCGCGGTTGGCCTCGGGCGCGGACAGCCAGGTGAGCACGGCGCCGCGCGCGGTGGCGTGGATGACGTCGACCGCGAGATCCTCGCCGACCCGCAGCCACCCGCCGGCGGCGAGCCGCCGCACCCGCCCCCGCAGGATCTCCAGCCCGGCCCGGAAGGCGGCCGACCCGCTGTGCGAGGTGCCGCCGTACATCAGCAGGTACAGCGCGGGGTTCTCCAGCCCGAACTCGACCGCCAGGTCCCAGCCGCCACGCAGGTCCTCGATCAGGTCCTCGGGGTCCGGATCGACCCGCTTGCCGGCCAGGAACGTGGCGAAGCCGTGTTCCGCAACGGCCTCCAGCAGCCCGTCCTTGTCGCCGAACAGCCGGTAGATGGCCGGGGGTTGCAGCCCCGCGGCGACCGCGACCGCCCGGGTGGTGACGGCGTCCCGCCCCTCCCGTTCCAGCAGTCCGATGGCGGCGTCGACGACGCGCTGCCGGGTGTCCGTGTCACGTGATTCCGAGCCCATGTATCAATGATATCGCTCGTGTGCTGCCATCGATAATATCGGTGTTACGCTGAATCTGTTTCCATCGATATCGCCATCGTGCTGGAGGACATAGTGATCGTCGTGACCGGAGCCACCGGACAACTCGGCAGCCGGATCGTGGAGCGACTGCTGACCCGCGTACCAGCCGCGCGGGTCGGCGTCAGCGTCCGCGACCCGAAGAAGGCCCAGGCCCTGGCGGACCGGGGCGTGCGGGTGCGGCAGGGCGGCTTCACCGACCCGGACGGCCTGGCACACGCCTTCGAGGGCGCCACCCAGATCCTGATCGTCTCCGTCGACCGGCTGGGCGAGGAGGGCGTACGACAGCACCGCACCGCGATCGACGCCGCCGTCGCGGCCGGCGTCCGCCGCATCCTCTACACCGCCCACATGGGCACCAGCCCCACCTCCCGCTTCCAGGCCTGCCGCGACCACGCGGCCACCGAGGAGGCCCTGCGTGCCTCGGGCGTCCCCTACACCTCCCTCCGCAACGGCTTCCACGCGGCGAGCGCGCTGCAGTTCGCCGGCCACGGCCTGGCGACCGGCGAACTGGCCCTCCCGGCCGACGGCCCGGTCTGCTGGACGGCCCACGACGACCTGGCGGAGGCAGCAGCCGTGATCCTGGCGGACGAGGGCCGCTTCGAGGGGCCGACGCCCCCGCTGACGGGGGCGCAGGCACTGACCTTCGCCGACATCGCCGACCTGGCCGGCGCGACCAGGACCATAGCCCCCGACGACACGTTCCGCAGGCAACTGGCGGCCAACGGCGTCCCCGAGGACACGGCCGATCACCTCCTGGGCGTCTTCCTGGCCGCCCGTGAGGGAGAGTTCGCGACCGTGGACCCGACCCTGGCGGACCTGATCGGCCGCGAACCGATCGGCATGCGGGAGCTGTTGAGCGAGCGGCCCGCCTAGAGAGGCAGCTCCGCCCGGACCTGGCGGCCGGTTGGGCCGCGCGCAGGGTCGGCCCGCGCAGGTCCGGCAGCTCGGCGGTCTGCTGCCGGGCGTGCTTGTCGTGGACGAGGGTCTTGGTCTTCTCGCTGGTGGGTGCGCTGTTGGGGACGACGGTGACGATCGCGGTGTCGCCGGCCGGGTTGTAGGTGGCCGGGGTGACGGCGGCCACGTCCTTCATGCCGGTGATGCCGTCGCGGAGTTCACCGACGGCCTTCTTCGTCGCCGCCGGGTCGGTGTCGGTGACGACGACGGTGAGCGGGCCGTTGAGCAACGGTTCCTTCTTGGGCGGTGGCGGCAGCCGGTCAGGAGGTGGCGATCAGATGCGCCTGCGAACTCGTCTCCCCGAGCCCCGCGTCCGCCTCCCGCACCGTGCGGGAGTGGAGCCGGAAACCTGCCTCCGTCAGCAGCCTCGCCATCTCCTCCGGCCGCCGCCGCTGGAAGTCCAGCGCCACCGGATGCCCCCAGGGGTCCTCGAACCGGCGCGCCGCGTCCCCCACCTGGAAGGCGAGGAGCAGATGGCCCCCCGGCCTCAGTACCCTCCTGAACTCACCGAACAGCAACGGCAGATGGTCGTCCGGGGTGTGGATGGACGAGTACCAGCACACCACCCCGTCCAACGCGCCGTCCGCCACGGGCAGGTCGAGCATCGAGCCCTGGACGAAGGGGAGGCCCGGGTTCTCGCGGCGGGCGACGGCGAGCATCGACGTGGAGAGGTCGAGGCCGAAGACGGAGAGTCCGAGCCCGGCGAGCCGGCCCGTGACGCGGCCGGGGCCGCAGCCGAGGTCGGCCACCGTGCCGCCCGGGCCGACGAGTTCGGCGTACGCGGCCAACAGGGCGCGGTCCAGGGGCCGGTTGGAAACATCTTCGCGGAAGTGGTCGGCGTAGTCTTCGGCAATCGCGTCGTAGAACGTACGCGTGGCGGTGAGGAAGTCGGCGGTCATGCCCGCGGACCCTAACGGGCGGCACTGACAACGACCGTCAGCCGACCCCGGCCGCCCGCAGCAGTCCCGTCACCGCCGCGGCCCCCAGGACCACGACCGCGAACGGCGCCCTGCGCCAGGCCAGTACGCCCGCCGCCAGCACCCCGGCCGGGCGGGCGATCCCCGCGAAGCCGCCGCTCTCCGTCAGCGCCCCGGTGGCCAGCAGGGCCACCAGGAGCACCACCGCCCCGGCCGACGCCAGTTCCTGGACCCGCGCCGGGATCTCCACCCGGCCGTGCAGCACCGGGCCCACCAGACGGAAGGCGTACGTGCCGAGAGCGAGGGCCAGGATCATGACCACGGTCGCGTTCATCGTCGTACCCCCGGCAGCGTGAACAGGCCCAGGAGGGCGAGGAGGACGGGGATCCCGGCCGGGACGGCGGGGGTCGCCGCGAGGGCGATCGCCGCGCCGAGCAGGGCCGCGCGCCGTACGCCCGGGTCCGCGCGGAGGGCGGGCAGGACCAGGGCCACCAGGACTGCCGGGAACGCCGCGTCCAGGCCGTAGCGGTCGGTGTCGCCGAGGGTGCTGCCCGCGAGGGCGCCGGCCAGGACCCCCACGTTCCAGGCGGCGAACAGGCCGAGCCCCGAGACCCAGAACGCGGCGCGGCGGCGGGCCGGGTCCGGCTGGGCCAGGGCGAAGGCGACCGTCTCGTCGGTGACCAGGTGGGCGCCGAGCAGACGGGTGGCGCGGCCGGGGCCGAGCAGGTCGGCGACGGCGAGACCGAAGGCCGCCGTGCGGGTGTTGAGGAGGAGACCGGTGGCCGCGGCCGCCAGCGGACCGCCGCCGGCGAGCAGCACGCCGACCGCGCTGAACTGGGCCGACCCCGCGTAGACGACGAGGGACATCAGGACCGGGACCCACACGGGCAGGCCGCCGGCGACGCCGACCGCGCCGAAGGAGACACCGACGATCCCGCCGGCCAGCCAGACGAGTGAACTGTCCCGGACCAGGGAGGCCGTCCTCCGAGGCCGGGTTGTTCGGTTTGGCGAACGCATGTTCTTTACAGTGAACGAGTAGAGTGTGTTCGTCAAGGCGAACGATCGTACCGATGGAGTGAACGAACGAGATGTCCGAGGCAACCGACCGGCCGGAGCGGTCCGACCGGCTTCCGATGGAGTGGATCGCCGGGTCGCTGAAGCGCGAGCGGGCCCGGGCCGGGCTCTCCCTGTCCGAGCTGGCCAAACGGGCCGGCGTCGCGAAGTCGACGCTGTCCCAGTTGGAGGCGGGCGGCGGCAACCCGAGCGTGGAGACGCTGTGGTCGCTGGGGGTGGCGCTCGGCGTGCCGTTCAGCGCGCTGGTCGAGCCACCGGTGTCCGGCGTTCAGGTGATCCGGGCGGGGGAGGGGCCCACGGTCGCGTCGGAGCGGGCCGACTTCGCCGCCACCCTGCTGGCGTCCTGCCCGCCCGGCGCCCGCCGGGACATCTACCACCTGCGGATGGAGCCGGGCGTGGCACGGGAGTCCGAGCCGCACATTCCGGGGACGGTCGAGCACCTCGTCGTATGCGGCGGGCGGGTTAAGGCGGGGCCACGCGGAGAAACCGTCGAATTGAACCCCGGGGATTATCTGACGTATCGCGGCGATGTTCCGCATGTGTACGAGGCGTTGGCGCCCCGCACCACGTTCGTGCTGGTCATGCAGCACATTTAGGCGGCGGCGAAAAGGCAGGAGCCCCGTCGCCTGACGGCGCGGGGCTCCTTGGGTACTGCACTCAGTCTGCGATCAGACTTGGTTTGTCTGGGATCAGACGGGGGTGACGTTCTCCGCCTGCGGACCCTTCGGGCCCTGCGTGACGTCGAAGCTCACCTGCTGGTTCTCCTCCAGGGAGCGGAACCCGCTGGCGTTGATCGCGGAGTAGTGGACGAAGACGTCGGGGCCGCCGCCTTCCTGGGCGATGAAACCAAAGCCCTTTTCGGCGTTGAACCACTTCACGGTTCCGGTAGCCATAAGCCCTCCTTGGGCCCAAAGGGTCGCCCTGCTCCAGAACCTGCAAGTGTGAAAACAAACTAAGTGCCGCACAACTGCATATGTCTGAAAACTACGAGAGCCCGCGGTTACATGCTCCGCAGGCTCTGTACTGCAAGGGAAACCAAACTGCAACTTGCGGCGAGCCTAGCATGTAGGCAGCCGAAAGCAACAGAGGCCAAGATCACGTCACCCGGACGTTTGAATGCCTCCGAGGGCGGGTTGACCGGAGGGGCGGTCGGGACTCCAGGGTGGGGGCGGTCCCAGCACGGTACCTCACGGGGTCTAGTCTCGCGATGTGGACAATTCTCGCACCCGGCCGCGCGTCGGCCACATCCAGTTCCTGAACTGCCTGCCCCTCTACTGGGGGCTCGCGAGAACCGGCACCCTCCTCGACTTCGAGCTGACCAAGGACACCCCTGAGAAGCTCAGCGAGCAGCTGGTGCGCGGCGACCTCGACATCGGGCCCATCACCCTCGTCGAGTTCCTGCGCAACGCCGACGACCTGGTCGCCTTCCCGGACATCGCCGTCGGCTGCGACGGGCCGGTGATGTCCTGCGTGATCGTCTCGCAGGTGCCGCTGGACCAGCTGGACGGCCGCCGGGTCGCCCTCGGCTCCACCTCGCGCACCTCGGTCCGCCTCGCCCAGCTGCTGCTCGCCGACCGCTACGGCGTCCAGCCCGACTACTACACCTGCCCGCCCGACCTCAGCCTGATGATGCAGGAGGCGGACGCGGCGGTGCTGATCGGCGACGCGGCCCTGCGCGCCAACCTGCTGGACGGCCCGCGCTACGGCCTGGAGGTCCACGACCTCGGCTTGCTCTGGAAGGAATGGACGGGCCTGCCGTTCGTCTTCGCGGTGTGGGCGGCGCGCCGGGACTACCTGGAGCGCGAACCGCACATCACCCGTGAGGTGCACGGCGCCTTCCTCGACTCCCGCAACCTCTCCCTGGAGGAGGTCGCCAAGGTCGCCGAACAGGCCGCCCGCTGGGAGGCCTTCGACGAGGCGACCCTCGCCCAGTACTTCACCACCCTCGACTTCAGCTTCGGCGCGCCGCAGCTGGCGGCGGTGGCGGAGTTCGCCCGCAGGGTGGGCCCGACGACCGGGTTCGCGCCGGACGTGAAGGTCGAGCTGCTGACGCCGTGAGAGCGGCCCCGTAGGGGCGCGGGGCTGTATCGGACATGCGGCTACCGCCGCGTGGGCGCGCCCAGCCCCCACCGACCCGCGGCAAAAGAACCGCCCCACTCGCGGAGCGAATAGGCTGCTGCCGAACTCTCTGGGGGGTGAGGGCGCATGCAGCCGCTCGCGGGCGACGAACCCACGGCCGTCGGGCCGTACCGGCTGCTCGGCCGGCTCGGCTCCGGCGGCATGGGCCGTGTCTATCTGGGCCGTTCGGCCGGCGGCCGCTCCGTCGCCGTCAAGATCGTGCACCCGCACTTCGCGCTGGACGAGGAGTTCCGCGCCCGCTTCCGCCGCGAGGTGCAGGCCGCGAGACGGGTCGGCGGCGCCTGGACGGCCTCCGTCCTGGACGCCGACCCGGACGCGCCGGTGCCCTGGGTCGCCACGGCCTACGCGGCCGGTCCCTCCCTGACGGCCGCCGTGACCGACGGCGGCCCGCTGCCCGCGCACACGGTACGGGCGCTGGGCGCGGGGCTCGCCGAGGCGCTGGCGGCGGTGCACGAACTGGGCCTTGTGCACCGGGACGTGAAGCCGTCCAACGTGCTCCTGACCCTCGACGGGCCGCTCCTCATCGACTTCGGCATCGCCCGCGCCTCGGACGGCACGGCGTCGCTGACGTCCTCGGGGGTGTCGATCGGCTCACCCGGATACATGTCCCCGGAACAGATCCTCGGCAAGGGCGCCACGGGCGCCGCGGACGTCTTCTCCCTCGGCGCGGTACTGGCGTACGCGGCCAACGGGGCGCCGCCGTTCCCCGGGGACTCCTCGGCCGCCCTCCTCTACAAGGTCGTCCACGAGGAGCCCGAACTCGGCTCGCTCGGCGGTGAGCTGCGGGAGGTGGCGGAGGCCTGCCTCGCGAAGGAGCCGGGACGGCGGCCGGGCCCCGCGGAGGTGGCCCGGCGGCTGGCTCCGGAGGGCGCCGCACGGCTGGTGGCCGGCGGATGGCTGCCGGGGGCGCTGGTGGAGCGGGTGAGCCGGAGCGCGGTGGAGGTGCTGAACCTGGAGGCCGCGGAGGCCGTGCCGGCCGCCGTACCCGCGTCCGGGCCGGTGGAGTTCAGCACCCCTTCCGTGGCCGGGGAGTTCGGACCGCCGCCGACGGTGCCGCCCGTGGCCGTACCGGCGGTCGTACCGGAGCCGCGGGATGCCGCGCCCGCGTCGGAGGGGACCCCCGAGGCGCCCGGGAAGCCCGGCAAGGTGACCGTGAGTGTCGCCGCGACCGCCGTACCGGCGGAGGGCGGGCGTGGCCGCCGGGTGAGCTGTACGGTCGCGCTCGCCGTGGCCGCCGCGCTGGCGGTGGTCACCGTCGGGGTGGGGTTCCTGGTGCAGCCGTTCCTCGGGACCGACGGGGGCGAAGGGGGCAGCGACACGGGCGCCGCCGCCAAGCCGCCCTCGACATCGGCGTCGTCCGCCTCCGGCGGCGGGAAGATCCCGGCCGCCTACCTCGGCACCTGGCAGGGCTCGGCCACCGCGCTCTCCGGCAACCTGCCCATCGGCACCTTCCGGGTCACCGTGGAACAGGCGGCGGTCGGACAGGAGTTGGGCCGTCTGCGGCAGACCGACCAGCTGGGCGGGGTCTGCACCGACATCCTCACCCTGAGGGCGGTGACGGCGGCCAGGCTCGTCGCCTCCTCCACCGGCGCCGAGGGCAACCACGACGGCTGCGACCCCGGCACGAACACCGTCTACCTGACCCCGAGCCACGGCGACCTGGTCTACACGTCGGACAGCTCGGCGGAGGGGAACCCGGTGGCGGTGATGTCCAGGTCTGGGGACTGAGAGTCCCCAGACCGCCGAATCCACCGCGTGTTACTGCGGGGTGGTCACCGTGACGTGCTCCCCGCTGCCCAGGTGCAGCATGCCCTTGCCGGGCTGGATCGGGCCGCCCACCATGGCCCGGGTGGTCCGGATGCCGATCAGCTCGCCGGAGCCGGACTCCTGCGGGGAGAGCAGGATGCCCCGGCGGGCCTTCTTGGCGTCGACCTGCCAGCCGGAGAAGCCGTCGCAGATCTCGTCCTCGTCACCGGCGATGACGACGGCGAGTCCCTCCTCGGTGCCGCGCTCCACGATCCGCTTGAAGACGTCCTCGGCGTCGCAGTCGTCCAGCACCTCGGCGTCGTCGACCAGCACGACGATCGGCTCGGCCGGGGACGCCGACGACAGCACCTCCGTCAGCTCGTCCTCGTCCACGTCCCGCCCGGTGAATACCTTCAGCACGCCTTCCCTGCCCTCCAGTTCGCGCAGCGGCGACTGCCGGGGGGCGGCGACGACGATCCGTACGCCGTTCGCGAGGTAGGAGCGGGCGAAGCCCAACAGGGTCGTGGAACGGCCGGACTTGGCGGGCCCGCCGATCACGAACGCGGGGACGCCCTGCGCCAGGTCCGGGCCGAAGGCGGTGAGTTCGTCGCCGCCGACGCCCACCACGGCCCACAGCGGGGCGGCCGCCGCGGCCGGGGCCCGCATCGCCCAGGCCTCCTCGAAGGAGATCCGGCTGGGCAGCACGTCCACGCGGAACGGCCGCCGGGAGCGCTCCACCTGGGCGTCGCGGGCCTCGGCCGCCTCGCCGATCGCGACGATCGCCGCGTTCTGGCCCTGACCTGTGGTGTCCGCGGAGAGCAGCGCGAACTGCGTCTCGGCGGCCGTCTCGCTGCGGAAGGCGCGGCCGGGCGGGATCTCCTCGGGAACCTTGCGGGAGTTGATGTCCAGCATCGAGAAGTCGGCGCGGTCGGCGAGCCGCAGACCGTACTTGTCCTCGGTGAGGGAGGAGATCCGGCCGGCCAGGATCTGCCGGTCACCGGTGAGGACGAGATGGATGCCGACGCTTGCGCCCTCCCGCATCATCACCATGATCTGGTCGGTGAGGTCGCCGTGGTTCAGCTCGCCGAGGGTGGGCAGCCAGCCCTCCCAGCGGTCCAGCAGCAGCACGATGTGCGGCAGTCGCTCCGCCTCCGGTACGGCGGCCCGCTGCTCCCCGATGTCCGCGAACCCCCGGTCCGCGAGCAGCTCCTGACGTCGGCTCAGCTCGCCGGAGAGGCGGGCCATGAGCCGCTCCACCCGCTCGGTCTGGTTGCGGCCGACGACGGCACCGCAGTGCGGCAGCCGGGTCAGCGCGTTCAGCGCGCCGTTGCCGCAGTCGATGCCGTACAGGTGCACGTCGGCACAGGAGTTGGTGCGGGCCAGCGAACCGGCGATGGTGCGCAGCACCTGGGAGCGTCCGGTGCGCGGGGCACCGGCGATGATGAGGTGCCCGAAGGTCGCGAAGTCGACGGCGACCGCACGGCGGGCCTGGTCGGCGGGCAGGTCCTCGACACCGTACGCGGCGGCGGGCAGCGCGCCCTGCGCCTGCACGGCCGGCACGTCGTCGAGCAGCAGCATGTCGTCGAGGGCGGGCAGCCACGGCGAGTGCTGGGCCGGGATCCGCAGGGCGGTGTTGGCCTCGCGGACGGCGTCGACGAGCACCTTCAGGTCGGTGATCTCGTCGTCCTCCTTCGCCTCGGACTTCGGCTTGCGCAGCGCGGCCCGCCCGAGGTCCTGCCAGGACAGCGCCCCGGCCCAGGGCGCGAGGGTGGCCGGATCCGCGGCACCCGGCCGCCGTCCGCCGACCCGGCCCGACTGGAAGGGGACCAGCGAGGCGTGCCCGAGCCGGACGTACGCCCGTCCCGGCGTGCTCTTGGCGATGTGCCCGGCGTCGGGCGCGTCGATGACGTCGGTCGACTCGCCGGCGTCGGTGACGCGCAGCGCGATCCGGAGGTTGGTGTTGGCCCGGATCTCGGGGGACACGACACCGGAGGGCCGCTGGGTGGCGAGCAGGAGGTGGATCCCGAGCGACCGCCCTCGCTGGGCGATGTTCACAAGTCCCGTGACGAAGTCGGGCAGATCGCGCACCATCGACGCGAACTCGTCGATGACGA
This sequence comes from Streptomyces sp. NPDC028289, assembly GCF_055565975.1. Lineage (NCBI taxonomy): Bacteria > Bacillati > Actinomycetota > Actinomycetes > Kitasatosporales > Streptomycetaceae > Streptomyces > Streptomyces sp. NPDC028289. The sequence goes on from NZ_JBVHTI010000003.1 coordinate 125,985, forward strand.
TGAGCAGTCGGGGCACCGGGGAGCGCGAGGGGTCTCTCCTGACGAGGTCCTGGTAGTCCTCGATGTCCTTGGCGTCGGCGGCGGCGAGGATGTGCTCGCGCCGCTTCAGCTCCGCCCCCAGCGACTCCAGGGCCCGCTCCACGAGGTGGGCGTCGAGGTCGGTCACCATGCCCACGGTGTGCGGCAGCTTCACGCAGTCCTTGAACGCCGAGCCGCCCTTGTAGTCGACGAGCACGAAGGTCATGTTCTCGGGGGTGTTGGCGACGGCCAGCGCGGCCACGATGGTCTGGAGCAGCTCGGACTTACCGGAACCGGTGGTACCGGCGATGAGTCCGTGCGGCCCGTCGCGCCGCAGGTCGATGCCGAACGGGCCGTCGTACGACTCCCCGATGACGGCCATCGTCGACTGCCCGCCCATCCGCCAGCGCGCGGCGATCGCGTCCCGCGTGGGCGGCTCCAGCTGGAGCACGTCGAGCAGCCGGCTGGCGGCGGGCAGGGCGGAGTCCTCGCTCTCGCCGCTGATGTCGCGGAGCGGGGAGAGCGAGCGGGCGAGCCGTCCGCACCAGGCGGCGGAGACGAAGTCGGGCCGCACGTTCCGCTTGCGCAGCGCCCCGCTCTGCTCGACGCGCAGCCGCAACTCCAGGTCCTGAGGCGCCTGTTCCTCACCGCCGCCCTGCTGGGGATGCCAGGCCTGGAAGGACGGAAAGCCGCCGACCGCCTGCTGAGCCACGGGCGTCGAGGCCTGAGCGGCGGCCTCCTTGGCGGCCCGCGGCTCGGCGACCACGACCCCCTGGCACTCCCCGGGCAGGAACCGCTCCTCCTCGTCGAGGCAGATGGACCGGATGGCGACGCCCGGTCCCTCCTTCAGCAGCCGTACGACACCGGGCATGGACCGCAGCCGCCGCGACCCGTCCCACACCACCACGATGTCGGGGTCGGAGAAGGCCGGCCCGTCGGTCTTGCTCCGCCCGCCCTTCTGCAGGGCCTTCTGCCGGCCGTCGAGCAGCTGGGTGAGCTCGCCGACGCGGGCGCCGACGGTCTCGGAGTCGGTGCCGATGAGGACGTTCACGTCCTGACCGCCGCCCGGCCGGGAGTGCGGCAACCACCGCACCCAGTCCCAGCGTTCACCGGCGTCGTTGTCGGTGAGGACGTAGAACTGCACGTCCATGGGGCTGTGCAGGACGGCGGTCTGGGCGACCGCCCACCGGCCCAGCGCATGCGCCGAATCGCCCGGCCCGGCGACCCCGATCACCCCGAGGTCGCGCAGCGACAGCCCGACGGGGGCGTCCTCGATGTACCAGCGGACCTTGCGCTTGTGCTCGTCCTGCTCGGGGTCGTCGAGCTCGACCTCGGAGGGCACGCGACCGGTGCCGAACCTGATCAGCAGATGGTCGGCGTCGGTGCGCCGCCGCTCCCACAGCCGCGTCCGCGGCCCGGTGCCGTACGTCAGCACGGCGGCCGGATCCGGCACCGCGGCCCGCCGCTCGGACCGCTCCGCGACGAGCGCCTCCTGCGCCTCCCCCTCGATCCGCGCCTTGTGCTCCTTGTACTCCTTGAGCTGTTTGGCGTGCGACTTCCTGCCGTGCTTCTTGTCCATGAAGTAGTTGCCGAAGAGCATGAGGGGGCTCATCAGCGCCATGATCAGGTAGTACCAGCGCCCGAACATCATCACGGAGACGACGGCACCGACGAGCGGCAGCAGCGCCATCAGCCAGGGCAGCGGCCGGGCCTCGTAGTCACCGAGCGGGTTGGGCAGCGAGAAGTGCGTCTGCCGTTCGGCGGGGCGCAGCCGCGGGGGCCGGTTGTAGTCGAGCCCCGCACCGTCGTCGGACCACTTGAGGGCGGCGTTGGGCGGGGCGTACCCGATGATCTCGAGAAGGGTGTTACCGAGGGCGAGCTGGGCGCCGAGCGGCCAGTCCCCACCGCTCTGCAACTCCTCCCCGTCCAGCCGGGCGTCTTCGCTGTGTATCTGGACTTTGCAGGTGCCGTCGATGGCGATGGTGAGGGTGGCGGCGCGGGCCGGCAGCTCGGGGTCCTCGACGCGGAGGTGGGAGGCCGGCCCGCTGCCGATGTCGTACCGCCCGACCCCGAGCCGGTGCACGGCGCCGGCGGCCGGACCGCCGGCGACGCGGAACTCGACGATGCCGGTGGGCTCACCGAGCAGACACCCGGCGGGATCGTGGAGACTGACGACGACGCCGTCCCGCAGCGGCGAGCCGACGACGGTTGCGGCGGGGTCGAGGGCGTACCCGTCGACGTAGGCCAGCGGACCGGACACGTGGACGGCCGCGGCCTGTTGCCGGTGCGCGCCGATGGGGATGACCTGGGCGCCGCCCTCGCCGGGATCCGGATACCCCAGACCGACCTGCCGGGCCAACTCCCTCGCGACGTCACCGACGGTCGACTCGGGATCCGCGTCGAGCACCACGTCGGCGGTGGCACCGCCGACCGGGTCGACGACGGTCAGACTCAGGCGCACGTTCCGTCCCCCAACACACCTAGAGCACCCAACACAGTGGAAGTGACCTTAGCCGCCCGGCCTTTCCCGGGTGCAACGGGATGTGGACGGTTCACGATTCCGCCGCACAAGGCCCGTGCGGTCGCACGCGTCACCCCCGTAGGATCTTTGCTCGTGCGGACGGCCATGCCATGGCCAAGGATCCGCGCGAACGGTGCCACGGGGGAAGGCCCTGAGGCCACACGAACGGGAGGGAGCCGTCATGGCCGGCAAAGACACGGACCTTACATATGCCGAGATGGAGAAGGTCGCTGGCGACCTGATCAAGGACATGCACGAGCTTGAGGACAAGATCAAGAACGTCGAGAAGCGCGTCTCCGCCCTGGTGGAGAACGGCTTCACCACCCAGAAGGCCTCGGGAGCGTACGACGACTCCATGAAGGACTTCACGAAGGGCGCGACGAAGACGATCCAGGGCCTGCACGGGCTGTCCGACTTCCTGAAGAAGGCCAAGGAAGCGTACGAGCAGCTGGACGACTCGCTGGCGAAGCAGGCCAAGGGCTAGTAAAGTCCGAGGTCATCTAACGACCGGTGCGACGGAGCACGTGCTGTGCTCCGTCGCACCCGGCTGTCAGGCCTCGGTGGCTCTGGCCTCGCCCGGCTGCTGTCGACGCGCCAGGTACGTGTGCAGTTCGCTGCGCCGCTCCTCGGTCGTCAGCCTGATCCATGAGCCGTCCTTGAACCGCAGGAGCAACCTGTTGTTCTCGAACTCGGGGAGCGGGTCCGTGAGAACGGCGTCCCCGGCCGGAATCTCGGCGACGACCTGCGTGAGGGCGTCCCGGCGGACGGACACGCGCTTGGGCGGAGCGGCCAGAAGGATGCGGTTCCCGGCAAGCGCGACCAGGCGTTGATGGTGGGAGGAATGGCTGTACCACTGCAGGAGGAAGCGACCGGCCGCCCCGTTCCAGTCGCCGTCGAAGGTCTTGTCCAGGCCGAGTTCGACGACGGACGCGTCCCGCCGCTTCCTGTCGAGCTGCGCGGCGCGGTGGCGCTCCTGCTCTCCGTCGGTCGACAGCATGCGCTTGACGGCCTCCTCGGCCGCGCCGACGAGACCCAGCAATTTCCCGATGTACAGCAGGGGGGTCCCCAGAACGACACCGAGCATGCCGAGCGGCGGCATGGAGGCAGGGCCCAACGGCCCCGATCCTGTTGCCCGGTGGACCTCAGCGGGTGGTTCGGGGATCTTGCCGATCGTGCACCAGGCTGCTGCGTCGGGCGTGACGCCGAGTCGGTCCCGTATGGTGCGGTCGGTGCTCGTGGACAAAACCCGTCCCACCTTCCAAGTCGTTTGCCGATGGCCGACAGAATCAGATACGACCTTGACATGATCAAGGGGTGCTCGCGGACCTGGGCAAGCTCCACAACGAGTTCGATCAGCATGGGAACTCTGCGGACGGCTAAGAGGACGAACTGGGGCACGGTGGCCTGAAAGACGCTTTCGACGAGTTCAGTAACACCTGGAAGAAGACGCGCAAGAAACTGTCGCAGGAACTCAAGAAACCGGCCGGCTCCACCGGAGCTGCAGCCCAGAAGTACGAAGAGATCGACCACGAGTTGGCGAAGGCCATTGCCGAGTGAGCGGACAGTGAAGGCCGAGCAGCGGACGGCGGAGGAGGTGCCGGGCAGGCAGAACGCCCTGGTGCGGCCCAGACGTATGCGCCCGCACAACGTCGATGTCGTACGTCGGGCTCGTCTCTACGCGGACGGAGGGACCCTCGTCGTACGCGACCGTCACTTGCGAGAGCGCCGGTATCCGGTCGGCCCCGGAGGCATTCGGCGAGCAGTGTTCGTCCCGCCGCCGACCGACGCGTGGGAAACCGTCACCAAGCGGCCTGCGGAACGCTGGGGTGCGCTCGTCTTCCAGAACGAGGACGGGCATGACGTCCTGTGCGTCCCGCTCGCCGAATGGCTGCCGGAAGCCGGCGTCGTGGGGATCCTGAACCTGAAACCGGCGAAGTGCCTGGACCGGACCGGGCTGCGAGAACTCGCAGCGGCCCTCGGCATTCCGGTGGAGGAGAAGCCGCGTTCGAAGACCGGTGAACGTGAGTTGCCGGAACCGGGCAGCTCGGGACCGGCTCCGGACCGCGCAGTTCATCGCGAACTGCCGCGCTGGCACAGCTGGATCAGAGGACTCGGCTTCTTGGCCTGGCTCGTCGCTCTCGTCATCGCCTTCGCTGGTGATGTCGACTGGTGTCTGCCGATCGCCGCGGGCGCTCTGTTCGGCGTACCGGCAGCCGACTCCGTGGTGCGTGTGGGCGCATGGTGGCGCAGCCGAGGGGACTCCCGCCGATGCTTCGCCGAGGCGGTGGTGATCAGGCCCGATCCGGCGACAGGGGAGGGGGCCACGCCGCGGTTCCGCCGTACGGCGTCCGTACGCGTGCTGCCCGGTGATGTGGTCCTGACCGACACCATCGGGCAGGAGCGCTGGCTCGGACGTGACGGCGCGCACGACGTCGCGCGGCTCGTACGCCTCGTGTCTCCGGGCGAACGGCAGCCGCTGGGCGTCGAGTTCAGGGACCGCCGTGGCACGGCCCGGGCGCTGTTGCCGTGGCGGTACTGGTTCGCAGGTCCGCAGGGCCGGAGTCGCTGGGAGGAAACGGCCTCGGCGCTCTCGGTTGCCGTCGTGGACGAGGAGACGCGAAGCGCCAGGTGGCGCGCGGAGGCGACGAAACCCTGGTGGAGCGGCCATCCCCTCGCCGCGGACGTCCCAATGATGTCGCCGCTGCCTGCCAAGAGGGCTCGGGACGAGACGAGTTGGCACAGCTCGGTGGTCGGCGGCAACGAACTGCTGCTGGTTCCTCTGTTCAGCCTCGTGCTGCTCGCCGGACTCTTCGGTGACACCGTCACAGCGCGCCTGGCCGGTCTGCTCTCCGCGCTGACCATCGTGGCGGAATGGGGTCCGGCCGCGACGAAGTCGCTGTTCAGCCGTTTCCACTACGACAAGCCGGACGAGAATGCATGACACACCGGCCGGACGGACGAGCCCGGAGTCACTGTGACCGCGAACGTGGGCAGCACCCGCACGCCCGCATCCCCTGCCGACTACCGGCTGTTGCTTCCGGACGGCTGGTTCCGGGTACGGATCGACCCGGACGGGCGCGAGCGCGCTTGATCGATGCGTTGGTCGACCGGTAGTTCGAGGGCGTCGACAACGCGCCCCACCTCAAACGGCAACTGCGCTACGAACCCCTGGCGCAGGCCACAGCGGCCTACCGGGACGGCGGAATCGAGTGCTTGCTCTTCAGGACCATTCCGGTCTTGACCTCTTTGGTATGGAACTTGCTCGAGTCCATGGAGAAGTCAATCTCCACCGAGCTGCCGTTGGAGGTGGACCGGGCGGTGGCGTCGTAGTGGCGGGCGCGGCCGAGGACATTGGTGGCCGTGGTGAGTTGGGTGGCCTCCAGGCCGTCGGCTAGGCGGTAGCGGGATCCGCCGCGAACGAGGCGCGATGCGTCAAGGCGGAATCCGTGCGAACAGTCCAGGAGTGGGCGATCGGGAGTATTCGCACTTCTCCGTGGTGGTGTAGGTTCGGTCGTATGTCCACTTCTTCCCGTCCGTCGCTCGGATGACCGCATCGGTAAGCAATTCGGCTTGACAAGCTGAAGGTGTCAGGAGCGTCGTGTTCCGCAGCTGGGGCGAACGTAAGCGAGAGGTGTGCGGCTCGTGCCCTTCCTTCACTTCTCTTTCCGGGAGTCACCCAAGGGCGATTCGAAGCTCGTGAGTTCCGCGATGTTATGGAGGATCGCGCGGTATTGGACGCGTCGTTCCACCGCGGTGGTGCTGAGTGTGAGAACTGCCATGCGCCTGCGGTCCGGGTGGGGAAGGTAGGCGTGGATCTGGAGCAGCGGGGTCGAGGGAAGACCGGACTCGGGGGATGGGGTGCGTACCGTCTCGCCCATGGACGCCGGTCCGCTGGGCAGGTCCAGGTACTCGACGTGCGCATGCTCCGCCGTCGCCACCGCCCGTGCCGCGCTCACCGGCCGCGGTGCCCAGGCCACGTCCCGCCATGACACGGTGAAGAGAGAGTGCAGGGTACCGCCGCTGTCCACCGCGACATCGTCGCGGTGGACACCCAGAGCGCAGTGGACGGTGCCCACCTCGCGCAGGGCGCCAAGGAGCTGTTGTGCCGATGCCAGCTGGGCGATGAACTGCTGCCTGGTGACGCCGTCGGGGATGGCCTCGACCAGGGGGGCCAGTGCCTGACGGAGCCGTTCCGCGTCGGCAGAAGCGGGCGGCGCGAGAAGCACGTCGATGGGCAGCTCTGTGAAGCCGCCGGGGGTGGCGAACCAGATTCCGGCGTGCGGGTCGGTGGCCGAGTCGTCGATGACGAACTGGGGCGTTGGGTCCATGTTCTTCGAAAGTTCCGTCGGTATCGGGGGTTCAGGGACGGGCGGGCACGACCCCGGCACGACGACCGCGCTCGATGTCCTCGGCGGTGGCCCCCCAGTCGACGACACCGCGAGTCCCTCCGTCCGCCCCGCTCTGCTGGTGAAGGAAACGGAGGCGGCGTGGCATCGACCCGTCGGACGCGGGCGCGCCGAGCACCCCGATGAAACGGGGGTCGCCGGCGAACCACACCTCGCCGATCTGGGCCTTCAGCTCGGATGCCGCACGGGGAGACATACGTCGGCTCCACCAGCCCACTCCCCAGTGCCGGCCGAACACCATGGGCAGCGACTCCTCCGGCCGAGCCGGGTTCGGGAACTCGAACCAGCCGAACTGCCTGCCGACGACATCGGTTCGCTTGGTGAGGCCAAACCGGATCTCGCGGGACAGCTGCCAGGGGTACACCCGCAGCACCCGGCGCATCCGGAAGACGCTGGCGATCACGAAGAGCTGAAGGAAGGCCCGGTAAAAGCTGTAAATCAGGAACGGTACGACGACGACCACGAACCCGGGCCCCAGGAACACCGCCAATGCGGCCAGCAGGGCGAACCATGACGCGATCCAGGCGACGAGAGCGGCCACGTTCATCGCCAGCTGCTTGCCCCAGGCTTGCCGGGTCGGAGGGTGCTCCCACGCTGTGGGGTGGTCTGCGGGGTTCATATGAGCTCTTTCTCGTTCTTCGAATCAGAACACATGCCGTGCGAGGTCGATCAGCGCGCCGCCGTCCAGGATGCTTCGAACGCCGTCGATTCCGGTGCCGCTGTCCTTGGCACCGTCGTTGTCGAACTCGTCCACGGCGCTGGACACCAGTCCGTAGCCCGCAGTCACCACGCCGAGCGAAGCAGAGGTGATCTCCACGATCTCACCGGCCCGTGCCGAGTCCCGTGCCCCACGCACGACCAGGTTCAACGCCGGATTTCCGAGGCCGGTGATCGCCTTGGCATGAGTCATCGTCTCGCCGCCGAATGTCCTCAGCACCGTTCCGAGGGTGACGGCCTCCTCGCCGGCGCGGAGGGCGTTCACTGCGCCACGGGCGCCCAGACCCACTGCGCCCACACCGGGAATCGCTCCGAGCACGTCGCCGCCGAGACTGACGACATTCCCCCAGAAGTCGGAGTCGAACTCACCCTTGGTGAATCCGTCCTTGAGTGAGGCGAGCACCTCGGAGTCGCTCAGCCGCATGGTGAGGGCGGTCGCACTCAATGCGGCTGCCGTCAGCAGAAGCACCGCCGCGGCCACACCTCCGGTCGCCACGAACAGCGCCACCAGACCGATGACACCCGCGGTGAAACTCAGAATGTCGGGCAGGTTCTCGGTGAACCAGTCGCTGAACTCGTCCAGCCAGCCGGGCTCGTGCGGCGCCAGTTTCTGCGTGGCGTCGCGGATCTTTCCGGCGCGGTACCGAGCCTTCTCCTCGTGCTCCTCGGCGAGCTTCTTCGCCCGTCCGATGATCTCGTCGAGCTCGGACTGCGCTGTCTCCACGGCGGTGTTGGCGTGGGTCAGGCTCTTCTGTGTCTTGTCGTGCTCGCTTCCCTTGCCCTTGAGCCCGGGATCGTTCTTCGCCTTCGCGGCATTCCCCTTCGCCGCGTCCAGGGTGGACCGGGCGCCCTTGGCCTCCTGCTCAAGCTTCTTGGCCCGACGCTGGAACTCTTCGAGCTCGCCCTCCCAGCTGTCGAGCTGGCGAGCGGCCTTGCGGATGGAGTGCGTCGCGTTCTTCAGATTGAGCGGGAGGGGGCCTCCCTCGATCTGCTCGCGGAAGGCAACAGCGGCGTCGCCCTCCCAGTAACTGCCGTCCATGAGCTTGGTGACGAGCCCATGGGACTCTTCGAGGACCTTGGCGCAGTTGCCGAGCTTGAGGTACAGGTCGTGGACTGCGTCGGTGTCACCCGGCGTCGGGTTGAAGCCCAGGTGCGGATAGTCTGGGTTCGGGATGGACGGAGAGGATTTCAGGCCCTGGGGCAGAGTACCGTCGCGGACGGCCGGAGAGTTGGCGTACGGCGGCTTTTCGACGCCCGGCGTGTACGTCACTTCGTCCCCCCTGCGCCGCTGTGCTTGGACTTCCTCAAGGCCTCTTCCAACGCCTTGTCGACCTCTTCGTAACTCTTCTTGCTCTCGCCGATGATCTTGGCGAGGTCCTCGGTCTGCTTACCGATCTCCTCGGTCCCGTACTTCCAGTCGTCCTGGAAGTCCTCGCAGGCCGAGTCCAGGTCGTCGGTGCCCAGACCCGTGACCGTGGCATCGCTCAGGGCTTTGCGCAGGCCCTTCAGTGAACTGCTCGACTTGTTGAGCAGCTTCATGAAATGGGCGAGTTCGCCGCCGTCCACGACCAGGCGGTCAGCCATATGCTTCTTCCCCGCGGCAATCAGGGCTCTTCGCACTCATGGCGGCAGGGAACCCGGAGGAGCAGTGTGCGGCGCCGTCGGCGGCAAGGGCTCGCTCGCCCCCGTCGCATCGCCTGGCAAGGATCCGGTGTCCTTCGCTGTGGCTCGCGTGGGGCAGTGTTCGGCGGCGCTTCAACAGTGGACTCCCCCGAGAGTCAGAAGTTCGTCAAGAGAATCCAACGCTATCTTCAAGAAGTGTGGTTCGCCAGCGTGAACTTCCCCGCAGATCCGGTCATTCCGGAGACCGGCTTCCTGGTGGTGGGTGGTGGTGGGGCGGGCGGCTGGGAGGCTGCCAGCCGCTCCGTCGTTCCTCAGGTAAGCCGAGCCGGCCGTCGTTTCCACGGCCATGAGGCGGCCGCACGTTCGTCTCCCTGGTTTCTCGACGCGCCCCCACTGGCAAGGCGGAGCGGTCCGTGCATATGTGAATGCCGTGAACGGGCCCAGAAACGCCGTGGGGCGAGCGGGCCCTTGACGGGCCGCCCGCCCTACCGCGATCACCCGGCGATCCTCTGCTGCCACCAGTGTGCTCGGCTTGGCTTCGCCGCCAGATGACCTCCACTCGAAGTACAGAATCCGCAGCCCCTTGGAAGCGGTGGACTGGACGGGGTCGATGTGCTTGTTCTCCGGAAGGCCGGCGGCGGAGTCGAAGCTGGGAGGTAGCTGCGGGGTGTCCCGCGCAATCGCCGCGCGGGGCCTTTGAGGTGCTCCGGCATGGGCACGACGGTCGATACTGGTTCGGCGGCGTCGGCAATCATGACTGGTGAACTCATTCGACGCGTGGTGATTTCAACCGTAGCCCGGTCGCCGTGTTCTGCGTTGCCTGTCCGTGGGTGCCTTCGTGCTCATCCTCATCGTCCGGTATGCCCAAGCGCATGCCTCGGGACTCGGCGACGCGCAGCGCATCGGCGAGGCATTCGGCGAGACGGATGCCGACGTAGCGGACCTCGGTGTACGGCGACATCAGGTCGTCGAGCACCTCGCGGGCACTGCCGAGGACGTCGGTGGCGGTGGTGAGCTGGGCGGCCTCCAGGTCGTCGGCGAGGCGGGTGAGATACCCGCCGTTGTGGTCCGTGACCAGGTAACACGGCTTGCCCTCGGGGGTGGGCCAAGGGAGGAGGCGGGGGGAGGCCGGGGTGTGCGCGTTGCCCCGTTTCATCAGGCAGCCACCTCCGGCGCGCCGACCACGTGCTGGTCGAGGTCGATCCCGAAGTCGGCGGCGAGAACGAGGGCGAGGCGGCGGCGCTGCTGTAGGTCGGCCTCGCGCTCGCCCGCGGCGAGGTAGCGGCGGACCAGGGCGGAGTCGGCGCCGTCGAGGAAGGTGTCCAGGCTGTACGGCGACCGGTGGCCGGGAAGGTGCGGAGGCTCGGCGGTGAGGGGGCAGCGTACGAGGGTGAGGTGCAGGTGGGGGAACAGCGGACGATGAGGGCGGCGGCGCCGTTTCCCGGTGCCGGGGGCGAAGAGGAGGCGCAGCCATTGGAGGGCGCGGGGGATAAGGTCGTGCATGTCGACGCTCCTTGTAAGCGTTGGCCATGCCCCGGGAGGTCTAGCCACCTCGCCGGGGTCCTGTCATTTCGACCATACCGTAACTGCGTCCCCCTGCACCCCGCAGATGTATTCCGCGTCCCACTGCGGCGGGACGCGTTCTACTCCTGCGATGTGCGTAGGACTGCGGCACGGTGGAGGCATGACCGAGCTTCCGCGTTATGAGTACGTGAAACTCGCCGACGCCATCGCGGCGGACATCGCCTCTGGAAAGCTGCCGCAGGGGGCGGCGCTGCCCGGCGAGCGTGCCATGACGGATCTGTACGGCGTGAGCATCGGAACGGTGCGCCGCGCCATCGTCGAACTCCGAAAGCGCGGGCTGGTCGCGACGCTGCCCGCGAAGGGGACGTACGTCATCGGGATGCCGGACGCCCACAATGAGGACGGATCGAACGTCTGAAGGGGGCGCGCGTTGCGTTCCGCGGACCCTTCAGGTGTCTTCGAGCCGCGCCGGCTGTTCGGTTCCGGGGTGCGGCACAGTTCCGGAGAGCGTCCCGGGGAGTGGCGACACCCGCTTCACGCGACGGAGCGCGCGGCCATCACCGGCGTCGTGCCTTCGGAGGCGTTCGTTGCTAAAGGTCGCCCGGCCTCGGCACTGCCGCTTCTCCGGAGGGACCCATGAGGATGGAGTGGGTCTCATGAACGTCCTTGGCTGCCTTCGAGGGCACGCTCACCTCCACCATGACGATCCCGCTCCGGAGCCGGGTGATGACCGGGGGCTGGGAACGGCTGGGGAGTTCGCCGAGGAATCGCGTCAGCCGGGCACGCTGGCCCGGGGACAACTCGCTTTCGGAGACGGTGCGGACGGCTCCGGAAAGGAGTTGGCATAGTCGCTCGGCGCTGTCGGGATTTCCGGTGAACAGGCGGATCCAGGATTGGTCCACGAAGCTCAGTCGGACGTCTGCTTCGGCCTCGCTGTATGTCATCCGCCTCGCTCCGGCGAGAGAATCGCGAGGGAATTCCGCGAGCAAGTCGGCCTTGTCCAGTGTGCCCGTTCGGGTGCCGAGGAAGAGCAGGCGCCGGCTGGTGAGGACGAGGTCGGTAGCGTAGCCCTTGGGACGGCGCCCTGGATCTAGTTGCCAGGGCACGGTGCGCGCCAGTGCGCCGGGCGCGGCCCACATGACGGGAAAGTCCTCGACCTCGTTCTCCGGTTCCTCCGGCCTTCCTCGCACGGGTACATCGCCGAACGGTGAGCCAGCGGCCCCGCCGATGTTCGCGATGAGATTGGCGATCAGTGGAATCCCGACGGCGAAGGCGCGACCCGTACGACGCGCGACGCGGTCCCCGGTCGCACGCAGGGCGTAGGTCGGACCCGCGGGCCAGTCCTGCAGCTCCTGCTGGATGTCGTTGCGATCGAGATCTCGGAACCAGCGGGATCCGGCGACTGCGGGTGAGATGCCGGTGGCGAATTTGGCCGCGGTCCTGATCAGCAGATCCTCATCGGCTTCGGGATACCAGTCCATCAGTACGTCATCTCTCCACGGAGGAACACAATTCGGTCAGTCGGGGGAAACGGCAGCATCGGTCGAGGTAGGGAATTCCACCGAGCCGACGATTCCCGCGACGGCGTGCGCGAACTCCTCCCACTGTTCTACGGAAGCCGTGTCCAGGGTAAACACAGCGGTGTACGGACCCGTCGCGAAGGGGACGTGTACCTGCATTTGCCCCATAACGAGTTCCTCGTCCTGGCCGGACTTCGTGTACTCGCCGTCCACGATAAGTTTCTGGAAGGTGACTCCGCAGACCGCAGGCCCGCACGGGAGGTCCAGCCAGGTCACCTCACGCATCGGGTCCCGGAGCAACAGTGACTGGATACCCTGCGCGACGACCTCCTGTTCCGTCTCACCCGACTCGAAGACCGCGATGGTGAGCGAGCAGTGCGCCACGCCTCCGCCGTCCTCCAGCCCGTAGAGTCCGATGCCGAAGAAACCGACTCCGCTCGCGAGCATCTGATCGGCCATGGCGCTGTACAGCGAGCCCATGGTTTCCCACAGGGGCACTTCGCCACGCGGATAGATGTCGCGGACGAGTCGGTGTGCTGCCTGTGCCCGCTCGTCGGCATCGAGTGAAACCTCGATCGCATGCATGCCGTGGGGCAGCCGGAAGGCCATCGGGGGCAGTACAACGCCCTCAACGGTCAGGTCCTGGAGTGTTTCGAGGGTGTCCATGAACGGCACTCAGCCCCCAAAGTCATTTTTTGCGATGGTATGCACCTTGTAGGCATCGAGAGCGCCCTTGATCGAGCCGTCGATGATGCGGCCTGCCTTGCCCATGGGGGCGATTGCTTCGGCGCCCTTGATGAACTTCAAATTCGACACCATGTTGATGCCCTGAGTACCGAGCCACTGTCCCTTGCGAATGTTCTGCAAACCGCTCTCGACCGCCAAGGTCAGTCGGCTGCCGCCTTCACCCAGTTTCACCATGGGCACGGCCTTGATGGGGCCGAAGAGAACGAAGGCCTTCCCGACGCTGGTCACGCCACGGTAGCCCTCGCCGAGTTCGGCGGCTCGTGCGGCCGCATTGGCGCCCTTCGCGAGTTCGGCGCTGCCCGTGAGGCCCTTGACGCCAGGCAGGACACCGAGTGCGTCGAATCCGATCTCGGTCCAACTGACGTCCGCGCCCGCGGCTTTGGCGACCAGATGGGTCAGCAGGGCTGCGCCGCTCGTGATCATCGCTGCGGCGGCGAAGATGGCGCCCAGGGGCTCGAAGGGGGCGGTGATGATGGCGAGGAGTCCCAGTACGCCGCTCGCCAGACTGAGGAGGTCGCCGATCGCCTTGAAGACGTCTGCGTGATCCTTGATCCAGTCCCCGGTGGCATCCCAGGCATTCTCGATACCGGTGCCCAGCTTGTCCCAGAAGCCGGGCTCGTCGGGGGCGATGTCGCCGGCCTTGTCCAGTTCCTTGCTGACCTGACGGGCGGCCGCCCGGTAATCCGCCTCCAGTTCGTGGACCTTCTGGATGACTCCGTCGACCGCGCTGGAGGCCTTCGCGAGATCCGTGCTGCCGTCGCTGCCGGCCTTGGCTTTGGCCTGCGACTCGGCATCGAGTTTGTCTCCGGCGCTCTTCTCCAGGCGGTCCGCGCGGTCCTGGAAGTCCTGGAGGTCGTCGGCCCAGCGGTGCAGGGCACGCGATGCCTTGTCGAAGGACTCGTGGCTCTTGCGGATGAGCGGGGTGACGTCCTGGCCGACGTACTCGCTGAAAGCGATCGCGGTCTTGCCCTTCCAGGCACCGGTCTCGATGCGCTCCAGCTCGCTCAGCGCCGTCCCCAGCTCGCCGGCCAGCTTGCCGAGCTGCTTGGCGAGGTTCCGGGTGTCCTCCACGCTTCCCGGCGTGGGGTCCCAGCCTATGTGGGGGAAGGCAGGCCGTTGCCCAGCCACGTCAATTGCCCTTCCGCTGCGGAGCCTTGAGGGACTCGGCCAGGTCCAGGTCGAGCTTTCCGAAGCTCTCGCCGATCTTGTTGATCATCTTCACGGCGCCCTGGGTGTGCTTGCCGAGCTGCTTGATGCCGTAGCCCCAGTCGTCGGCGAAGTCCTGGACGTCTTCGATGAGTTGCTTCTCGCCGACGGCCGAGGCGTCCGCGCTGCGCAGGGTGCGGCGGGTGGTCTCCATGCGGTCACTGATGGACGAGAAGGTCTTCTTCAGGTCCTGGAAGATCGTGTCTTCGAGGCGCAGGTCACTCATGTCGGATTCCGGTCTCCTGGAGCGGCTCGGAACCGGAGCTCGGCGGGCCGCTCGCGTCTCATCAGCGGTTGACCGCCTGGATTTCCTTCACGGTCACGTTCTGCTCGTACGTGGACAGGCCGTCGGGCAGGCCCGGCTGCCGTACGGGCCCGTCCGGGTCGGCCGAGTCCGTCCACGTCACCTTCCAGGTGATCGACGCCTTGAAGGGGTAGGTGCCGGTACCCGACGAGCGGAGGTAGGTGATGTTGCAGGCCGCGTCCTTGCTGTCGACCGTGTAGCCGTTGTCGCCCTTCACCAGGTCGTACGTGCAGGTCTGCGGATCGGCGTCCGACGTGCCCGCGTCGACCCTGAGGGCAACGGGGGTCGCGACGGTCGTCGCGGCCATCTCGACGCCCTTGTAGTTGATGCTTGCAGTCGTCCAGACCCGGTCGAAGTTCCCCTCGAACTTCACCCGCGTACCGAGGTTCACCTTGAGCCGGTCCGGGCTCGGGTTCAGCACCACGGGCGGCTTCGGCAACTTCGTAGAGTTGTAGGCGAGTTCGGAGAGGATCTCCGGAGTCAGCTGGTTGGGGTCCGCCTTCGGCTGGGCGGGCGGAACCCAGATCTCCCAGTTGCCAGGGGTCACGGGACAGGCGTCGGTGTAGTTGTCGTTACGGAACTGCACCTGCCACCACAGGCCCTTGTCGCCCTTGTGGTAGTCCTCGTCGGCGCGCTTCTTCGCATAGCTCGCGGCCGGTTCCTGAGCGCCCTTGTACGAGGACTTGATGAAGTCCGCGTACTCGTCCGGCGTGTACATCGGCTCGTACCAGCAGACGGGGGGCTTCCAGTTGGCGTTCGAGGAGGTCGTGGTCGCGGTGGAGGTGGACGAGCCAGTCGTCTTCTGGTTGATGCGGATGTGGGCGCCGATGGTGCCGGCGCCCGAGTCGGCGCCGGAATCCGAACCGGAACCGGTGCCGGAGCCGGCGGGCGGTTGATCAGTCCGAGTACCGCCCCCCTTGCCATCGACCTGGCCGTCCCCCGCGTAGGCGGGAGACAGGGTCCCGAGGGCCACAACGAGAGTCGCCGCAACGAGCGTCCCGAGAAGCGGACAAGCGGCTGTTGACCTCAGCCCTGTACGCACGCGGAGTCCGCCTTCTTCCAGTTCTGCTCGGTCACTTGCCAGTCACCGTGTGAGTCCTTCGCGGCCTGAAGCGTGTAGAAGATGAAGTCATCATTGCTCGGCTTGGTGCGCAGCACTTTGCCGGTTTTGATTTCCTTGCTGTAACCCTTGCTCTGGTCCTCGCAGTAACGGACGGCGGCCGTCTTGCCGCTCGCTACATCCGTGACCTTGAAGTTGAAGAAGCGGTAGTGGCCAGTGACGGTGAGGCCTTGTTTTCTGACCGTCGCAACTCGCTGAGTCCAGTATGAAAGGGCCGATGCGGCGAAGTAGCGGTTCATGTTGGCGGTCTGGCCCTGGCCCTCGGCGAAGGCTTCGAGCCGAGCCTGTGCCGAGTAGGAGACGTCCCGCAGGATGGCGTCCTTCGTGGCGTCCCCGGTCGACTGCCGCTCCACGGTCGTGTGGATATCCGATGGATAGGCGAACGTCGGTGCGTTCTTGTCGGCCGAGGCAGAGGCGGAGGGTGACGGAGAACTCGACCCTCCCGCACCGGCCCCCGCGATCTTGTCATTGCCCTTGGAGCTGTCGTCCCCGCCTCCGCACGCCGTCAGCAGCAGGGCTGCGGTCGCGGCGAGCGCGGCGGCAACGGGCAAGGTGCGGCGCTTCACTGTGGACTCCCCCGTGAGAATGAAGTTCGGCAAGAGTGCAAACGGTATCTGCGGGATCCCGGGTTTCGCCACCGCGAACTTCGCTGTAAATGTCATGATTGAGGACATTCGGGGTGGCCCTGCAGGGCGAGGTGGCCTCTGGAGATGGCGTGACATGGCCCCACCCCAGGCCGGCCGCATGGGCATTGTGAAGGTTGCGCGGGCATGGCGTGGACGCCTGTATGGCCCGGCCGGGCGCCGCCCCCTCCTTTGAGCTCCCTTTACGGTCCGTTGGTTGTAGCCCCCAAAACCCTCGACACACAGTGACCCTGGCCCTCTGCGTCTCGTGGGGCGGCCGGTAGGCAGGTGTTCACGGGGGTAGTTGTGGCGGATCACGTCAAGGTGTCCACGAGTGAGTTGCGGGAGATCAGCAGATCTGTCGCGAAGTTGAAGTCCAACTTTGAACATGCGAAGGATCTCGTCGACTCGTACGGCTCCGAGATCGGGTCCGGCGAGGTGGCCGATGCCCTCGGCGACTTCGCGGACGACTGGAAGAAGAAGCGCAAAGAGCTCTGCGACGGGCTGGAGTTCCTCGGCAAGACCGCGGGCGAGGCGGCGAAGGCCTACGACGGGATCGATCAGCATCTTGCCGACGCGCTGGTCAAGGCTCAGCCGGGGGACAAGTGAGCGATCACGACTTCGCCGGCGTCGACTGGCAGACGGCCCGGTACGACGACAGGGAGTTCACGCCGGGAGATCCGTACGAGGTGGCCCGGCTCGGGAAGCGGATCTCCGACACCGCCAGGCTGATCGAGGAACAGGCCGGCAAGCTGAACAACCTCGTCGACGGGAACGGGTGGGACTCCGATGCGGGGAGGGAGTTCACCAAGAAGACCGGCGACACCGTCAAGCTGCTGAGCCAGTCGCATCAGCGGTATGCGGCGGCGGGGGCGGCGCTCGGGTCCTCCGTGCCGTACGAGCCCATCGCCGACACCGTGCGGGAGAACTGGGCCACTGCCCTCAACCATGCGCAGAATCGCGTGCGTTCCGCTCTGAAGAAGGCCGCGGCTGCCGATGCCGACAGCAGTAACTACCAGAAGCAGATCGATCAGCATCCGTCCGGTGACGACAACCACCCGGACAAGCAGAAGCTGAAGCGGCAGAAGGAGGCCTCGGACGGGGATCTCGACGCCGCGAAGCGGGAGCTCCGGGCCGCGCTCGAGTACCGGGACACGCAGGCCGGGTACGCCGCCAAGGCGATACGGGACGCGATCGACCACGACGGGCTGAAGGATCCCAAGCACCACTGGTGGGACAACTGGAAGGACTGGGTTGCCACGATCGGCCACTGGGCAGGGGTGGTCGCCGGTGTGCTGTGCCTGCTGTCCCTTGTCTTCGGCTGGATTCCCATCATCGGTCCTTTGATCATCGCGGTGGCCCTGGTCGCATCCGTAGTCGCCCTTGTCTGCGACACGGTCTCCGCCCTGGACGGCAAGGGCACCTGGTTGGACGTCGCCATCGACGTGGTCGGCGTGCTGTCGTTCGGGGCCGGGCGGATCCTGGGGACGACGGCCAAGGAGGCGGCCCTCGCGGCTCGTGGCTCGTCGGCGGCGAAGGACGTTCTGGCCGCGCGTGAGCTGGGCGCGAGCAAGGAGTTCGCGGCCGAGATCGCCGAGACGCTCTCGGGGGTCAAACCCGGCAAGATCGGTGAGGCGCTGGCGAAGGGACCGACGAGTCTGCTGCCCAGGATGCGGTCGGTCGTCAGGGAATCCTTCGACATCAAGTCCTACTTCACCGCCATCGGCAAGAACGAGGACCTGGCCAAAGGCATCGTCCGCGAGGGCAAGCTGCCCAAACTGCGGATGCTCTCCGACTCCGAGTTCAAGGGTATGGCCCGTTCCGCCAACCGCCTCTACTGGGCGAGCCAGGTCGGGCCGACGGTCGCCGGCGTCCTGAATCTCTCGCCCACGACGGGCTTGGAGCGGTACGCCGAGGCCGACTTGTTCAGCAGCATCAAGAAGGGCGTACCCGGTCTCGGCGCCAACGGAATCCCCTTCTACAACGGACATCTGACCGTCCAGGGCTGACGTCCGGGGCCGACGAGAGAACGAGGGCACAGCACGTGGCACGACAGGGTGACGACGACAGCGTCGACGAGCGGTTCGCCCGGCTTCCGCCGACCGCGCAGACGGCGCTCGAGGAGAATGGGCTCGGTCTGCCCCAGCTGCGCCGGATGGCGCAGGAGGAGGGCGGCGAGCGGCGGGTGCGGCTCATCCTCTCCGAGTTCTCGCCGTCCCCTCCCGATCCGGTCGGGTGGTGGGAGTACGGCGGTGACATCGACGGACTGCGTCGCGGGCCCGTGTGGCCCTGGCTGCGGCTGCTCCTGGTGGCTGTCGCGAGCGTCGCCCTCTGCCTGCTCACCACGTACTGGATCAACCGCCAGGCGCTGTTCGTCGGCGTGGCCCTCGCCGTCCCCGTGGCCTGGGCCGCGTTCAGGACCCGATGGTCGCGTGGCGGGTTCGTGGCCCTTGGCCTGGTCGGGGCCGCGTACGTCGTCCTGGTCTGGACGGGCTCCTATGCCGCCGACGAGTGGTATCTGCAACTTCGCGGCCAAGAGGTCAAGGTCACTTATGAGAAGCCCGAGAACGTGGGCTCTCACGGGGTCGCGACTCTGGCCTGCCGGGTCAAACTTCCCGATGGATCTGTCCGTCAGGTGTTCGAGAACGACAAGGTCTGCACGGACGAGGTCATGGTCGGTACCAAATGGACCGCGGTGATCGACCCGTCGGACCATTACCGGCCGTTCCTGGGGCACAAGTCCGACATCGGCGGCACCGTGCCCGGCTACCTCTGCCTGGGCGCCGCCGCTGTCCTCGTCCTCGCCCCGCTGACCGCCGCCGTCATGAGCCGCACGAACGAGGTGCGGAGCAGGCGAGGCGGCGAGGCAAAGAGGACGGCGAGCATATGACCGACGCCCAGTCGGCCTCGGTCACCGCCACCCCCGTCCCACCCCCCTCCGACTACCGCCTGGCCGTCCCCGACGGCTGGGAGCGGATCGTGCTGGACAGTCCGGAGCGGTGGACCCACCGCATCGACAAGCTGGTCAAGCGGGGGCTGCGGCGGACACAGGCCACCCCGCAGCTGGAGGCCGCGCTGGCGGAGCGGATGCGGGCGCAGGCCGAGGCGGCGCAGGCCAACGGCGGTGTGGAGATGTACGTCGTCAACCAGGTCCTCGGCCAGGTCCCCGTCTCCGCCGGTCTGGTCGTGACGGTGCTGCGGCCGTCGCCCGGCACCGAACCCGGCGACCTCGGCGATATCGCCCGCTCCCTCGCCCTCCGCACCGACGCCGGTGACGGCGGCGCCGACGGCGTCACCCTCGTCAACCTTCCCGCCGGCCCCGCCGTACGCCACCGCTACCTCCGCCGGCCCGCCGCCGACGACCCCGACGGCAACAAGCTTGCCGTCGCCCACCTGGACGTCTACCTCGCCGTCCCGCAGAGCGGCCAGCGATTGCTGCTCTCCTTCTCGACGCCGACGGCTCCGCCCCTGGAGCCGCTGGCGGACGCCTTGGTCGGCCTCTTCGACGCCGTCGCCCGCACTCTGCAATGGATGGCCTGATGCCCGAGTTCGCCGCGTCCACGGTGCGTATGAAGGTGCCCGGGGACGCCGTGTCCCTGCCGGTGCGCGTGGCGCAGGTCGACCTGCACGCGTGGGCCACGGAGGCGGCCGCGCGCCGCGTCGGCCCCGACACCCCCGACCCGAAACTCCTCGACGCCCTCGCCGCCGAACTCCGCGAGGCCGCCGCCGACTCCCGCGCGCGCGGACCGGTCACCGCGCTGTCGTACGTCCCCGAGCCGCGCCTCGGTGAGCTCGCCCGGATCGAGTTGTCCGCGCTGGTCGCCGACGACACGTACCCGACCCTGACCGTCGACCTCCTCCGGCGCTATCTCGCCGCCCCCACCGCCGACTCCTACCGGCCGCCCGAGGCCGAGCTCCGTACCCTGCCCGCCGGGCCCGCGGTGCGCGTCCGGCACGCGTATGTCCGGGACGTGGGCCGGGACGGGTTGGGGACGATCATGGAGACGTGCGCGTACGGCATCCGGGCCGACGAGGGGTGGGGGCTGGTGCTGCTGACGTCCTGGCAGGCGCCGGCCCACACGGACGCCCTGTGCGAGCTGACCGACGAACTGGCGCGGACCGTACGGGTCACGGCCTAGCCGGAACGGTCAGGCCGCGGTGAGACAGCTGACCAGGGGCTCGCCCTCCAGGGACGTCAGGCGGCACCAGGAGCCGTCCGTGAAGGTGATCCTGAAGTCCCGTCCGCCGACGCTGAACGGCCGCCGCTCGACCGTGGCGACCGTGCTCAGGTCCGTCTCCCAGAGGACTTCCTCCCAGGGGTCCCTGGGGTCCTGGAGCCCGCCGAGGACCAGCAGGCGGCGGTCGGTCAGGACGAGGTGCGTGATGTCGGTGTCGGGGCGACGGGCCGGGTCGAGTTCCCAGGGGAGGGTGCGGGCGATCGTGCCGGGGGCGGCCCACAGCACCGGGAAGTCCGTCTCCTCGTTCTCCGGGTCCTCGCTCCTGCCCAGCGAGCCGGATCCGCCGGGGCCGCTGCCGGAGGGCACGTTGCCGTCGAAGATCACGGCCACGGCGAGCACACCCAGGAGGAACGCGACGCCCAGGACGGCCCGCACCACGAAGCCGATCGTCGATCTGAGGCGGTATGCCGGTCCCGTCGGCCAGCCCGGCAACTCGCCCTGTATGTCGCGGCGTTCGGGGTCGCGGAACCAGCGCCTGCCCTTGACCCGGTCCGCCGCTCCGGTCGCGAAGGACACCGGGGCGCGCGCCACCAGCTTCTCGCCCTGCGGGGGTTGCCAGGAGCGGCGCTGCGGCACGGTCACGGTCTGCCATCCTCACGGGTCGTTCACGGCGGCGGGACCCGTCGTCCGGCCGGGTGATCCGTGATCCCGAGATCCTAGTCAGGCCGCCGTCCGGAACCGGCCGCCGTCGTGAGCACTTCGTGCAGGCCTCATGGGCGCACGGTGACGGTGCCGGGGACGGACCGGCCGCGAGCGGGGTGAGGAGGATTCACCGGCGCACACTTCGGCATCCCTTGATGTGTCCCGAGTCTCAACCGCCGCACAGTTCACCGCCGTTGCAGATCGCAACGACGATTTCGGTGAGGTCAAGGAGTCCCGGCGCGCCTTGAGGGGCTTATGTGCGGCTGATACGGTGCGATCGCTTGACACTCACCCCGCGGCCGAGTATTTGGCCGGTTCGGGGTGATTGGTGTGGAGTGTCCGCTCTTGCTGTGCCGGTGGGCAGGGTGACGAGCGTTGACAGGTTTTCAGAGTTCTTGACAGACACTGTCTTGGCTGTAACGGGGAGCGGTTGCGTGAAGATCCAAGAGCGTACGGGGGCGGGCGCCGGTCGTTCCGCCGGGCCGGCTCAGCCTTCGGTCGGTGACCGGCTTCCCACCGCGCCTCGTGAGCGCAAGCCCGCTCTGGCCGCGCTCGCGGTGCTGCTGATCCTGCTCGGTGCGCTGGGCGCCACGACGCTCGTGCTGCAGGCCGGTGACCGGATCGAGGTCATCAAGGTGACCTCCGACATCCAGCCCGGCGAGTCCGTGACCAACGGCGACGTGACGTCCGTGATGGTCGCGGCCGACGACAGCATCAACTACGTCAGGTGGTCCCAGCTCAGCGCCCTGGAGACCCTGAAGGCCAAGACGACCATCTACAAGGACACGGTCGTCATGGGGCAGATGTTCGGCACGGGGAGCACCCTCTCCGCCGGCAAGGCCGTGGTCGGCCTCTCCCTCAAGGAGGGCCAGTACCCCGCCAAGCTCAAGACCGGTGACGTCGTCGCCGCCTACCGTGTCAGCAGCAACGGCTCCTCCTCCGGGGACAGTTCCTCCTCCTCGTCGTCCGGCAGCAGCAGCTCCCCGATCGTCAGCCAGGCCAAGGTCAGCTACGTGCCGGACAAGCAGAGCGGCGACAGCTCCCTCGTCAGCAGCACCAACCTCGCCGTCACGCTCACCGTCGACAGCGGCGACGCCGCCGCGCTCGCCCAGGCCGCCGCCACCGGTTCGGTCGCCCTCGTCCTCGTACCCGGCAACGGCAACTAGAAGGCGGCACCCACCCCATGGCGCTCATCGCAATCGCCGCCGACAAGGGTTCCCCCGGCGTCACCACCGCGGCCGTCGCGCTGGCCGCGGTCTGGCCGCGCCGGGTCCTGCTCGCCGAGGCCGACCCGGCCGGTGGCGACCTCGTCTACCGCAGTGCCGCCGCGCACGGCGGGCCGCTGAATCCGAACACCGGCATGCTGTCCATCGCCGCCACGGCGCGCCGAGGGCTCGTACCGGATCAACTCTGGGACCACGTACAGCCGTTGAGCGGCGGGCTCGAGGTGCTCGTCGGGCTCGGGATAGCCGAGCACGCCGCCGGGCTCGCCGGGCTGTGGCCCACGCTCGGGCACGCCTTCGCCTCCCTCGCCGACTCCCCGAACGCCCCGGCCGACGTCATCGCCGACTGCGGACGGATCAGCGGGGACACCCCGGCCGTGGAGATGTTCCCGCACGCCGCCCTGGTGCTGCTGGTCTCGCGGACCGAGCCCGAGGCGCTCGCCCGGGTCCGGGACCGGGCCGCCGCCCTCGCGCAGAAGCTGCACGGCGGTCCGCGCGGCGCCGCCGCCCTCTCCACCCCGCTGATCGGGGTGATCCTGGTCGCCGACCCGGCCGGTGCCGGCAAGCTGGTCAACCAGGTCAACGACATGCTCGTGCACGCCCAGACCGGCGCCCGGGTCGTGGGCAGCATCGCCGACGACCCGGCCGGCGCCGACCAGCTGGCCGGCCGCAAGCGCGGGCGCCTCGACAAGTCCCTGCTCATCCGCTCGGCCCGCAAGGTCACCGCCGACCTCCACCAGCAGTACGGCGCCGCCTGGACCGTACCGGCGTCCGTACCGCCGCAGGCGCCCCACGCGGGGGCCGGCCGATGACCGCTGTCGACCACCAGTTGGTCAAGCGGTTCCGGCAGGACGCCGGCGACCGTATCGCCGAGCAGCGCCGCCAGGACCAGGCGTCCGGCGTGACGCCGATGTCCACCGAGGACGAACGGCAGTACGCCCGCGCGGTCATAGCCCAGATCCTGGAGGAGTACGCCCGCGCGGAGATCAACGCCGGGCGCACCCCGCTGGACGCGGAGACCGAGGAGCAGTACGCGGCCGCCGTGCACGCGGCGCTGTTCGGCGTGGGGCGGCTGCAGCCGCTGCTCGACGACCCGGACGTCGAGAACATCGACATCAACGGGTGCGACCAGGTCTTCGTCGGGTTCAGCGACGGGCGGGAGGTCGTCGGGGATCCCGTCGCGGAGACCGACGAGGAGCTCATCGAGCTCATCCAGGTGCTCGGCGCCTACTCCGGTCTGTCGTCGCGGCCCTTCGACTCCGCCAACCCGCAGCTCGACCTCCGCCTTCCCGACGGCTCCCGGCTCTCCGCCGTCATGGACGTCACCCGGCGGCCCGCGCTCTCCATCCGCCGCGCCCGCATGGGCAAGGTCTTCATCTCCGACCTGGTGGGAAACGGGACGCTCACGCCCGAGGTGGCGCACTTCATGGCCTGCGCCGTCCGTGCCCGCAAGAACATCATGATCGCGGGGGCGACCAACGCCGGCAAGACGACGCTGCTGCGCGCCCTTGCCAATGAAATCCCGCCGCACGAACGGCTCATCACCGTGGAGCGGGCGCTGGAGCTGGGGCTGGACACCTTCCACGACCTGCACCCGAACGTCGTCGCGTTCGAGGAGCGGCTGCCCAACTCCGAGGGTCAGGGCACTATTTCGATGGCAGAGCTGGTGCGCCGGTCGCTTCGTATGAACCCCTCGCGGGTCATCGTCGGCGAGGTCCTCGGCGACGAGATCGTCACCATGCTCAACGCGATGTCGCAGGGTAACGACGGGTCGCTGTCCACGATCCACGCGAACAGCTCCAGCGAGGTCTTCAACCGCATCTCGACCTACGCGCTCCAGGCCTCCGAGCGGCTGCCCATCGAGGCCAGCCAGATGCTGATCGCGGGCGCGGTGAACTTCGTCGTCTTCATCCAGCGGCGCAACAACTACCAGACCGGCGGCCGCCTCCAGCGCATGGTCACCTCGGTCCGTGAGGTCAACGGCGTGGACGGCAGGGTGCTGTCCAGCGAGGTGTTCGCGGAGGCCCCCGACGGCCGGGTCGTCCCGCACGCGCCCATAGCCTGCCTGGAGGACCTGATGGCCCAGGGCTACCAGCCGCACGGGGCGTGGGGGTGACGTGACATGAACCTGGATTCCCTGGGCTCCATGGGCGGGCTCTTCTCCACCACGGTCCTCTACGCCCTCGGCTGCGGAGTCGCCGTCGGCGGCGGGCTCGCGCTGCTGATCCTGGCGGTCCGCGGCCTGCCCGCCAAGCCCGACCACGAGAAGCAGAAGGCGAACGAACGGGCCGCCGAGCTCATCCGGTTCGCCGGACAGCGCGGTTCGCTGGCCGCCATCATCGGGCTCGCGGTGCTGCTGCTGACCCGCTGGGCGGTGGCCGGCATCGCCGCCGGCGTCCTCGTCTTCTTCTGGGACAGGCTGTTCGGCGGCGCCGCCGAGGAGCGGGCCGCGATGAAGCGGGTGGAGGCGCTCGCCTCCTGGACGGAGTCGCTGCGCGACACGATCGCCGGTGCGGTCGGTCTGGAGCAGGCCATCCCGGCCTCGGCCCGGGCCGCAGCGCCGATCCTGCGGCCGCACCTCGACGCCCTCGTCGACCGGCTGCGCGCCCGCACCCCGCTGCCCGACGCGCTCCAGCACCTCGCCGACGAGATCGACGACGCGTCCGCCGACATCATCGTGGCGGCGCTCATCCTCAACGCCCGCCTCCGCGGGCCCGGTCTGCGCCAGGTGCTGGGCGCGCTCGCCAAGTCGTCGCGCGAGGAGGTCGACATGCGCCAGCGCGTGATGGCCCAGCGGGCGTCCACCCGGCGCTCGGTGCAGATCGTCGTCGCCGTGTCGGTCGCGTTCGTCCTCGGCCTCGCCGTCTTCAACCGGGACTTCGTCGAGCCGTACGGCACCGCCGTCGGCCAGCTGGTCCTCGCCCTGGTCTGCGGGCTGTTCGCGCTCGGCTTCTGGTGGCTGCGCAAGCTGTCCACCATCGAGACGCCGGAGCGGTTCCTGGTCCGCGACCAGTCGTCCGTGCAGTTCGTACGGCCGCCCCGCACCGCTCCCGGCCAGCCCGGCCACTCCGGTGCGCCCGGCCACCCTGGTCAGCAGACCCTCCCCACCGAGGAAGGAGCCCGCCGGTGAACCTCACGATGCCGATTCTCGTCGGCGTGACCCTGGGGCTCGGCGTCTACGTCCTGATCCGCGCCCTGATGCCGTCCAGGCGCAGCGCGGTCGCCCAGGTCGCCCGGATCGACGCGATGCGGGCGCGCGGCGCGGCCTACGAGTCGGCGCGGCAGACGCAGGACACCGGCCGGCTCGGCACACTGCGCGCCGAGGTCGGCGAACGCGTCGCCGAGTTCTACCGGCAGCAGGGCTGGGAACAGCGCTCGCTGCGGGCCGACCTCGCCGTGCTGGACCGCAGCTGGGAGAAGTTCCTGGCGACCAAGGTGCTGCTCGCGGCGGCAGGCCTCATCTTCGGACCGTTCCTGTTCGCCGTCGTCTACACGATGGGCTTCGGCCACAACCCGGTCATCCCGGTCTGGCTGGCCCTGGCCTGCTCGGCCCTGTTCTTCTTCCTGCCCGACCTGGAGGTACGACGGGACGCGGCCGAGAAGCGCCGGGATCTGCGGCGCGTGATCGGGGCGTACCTCGACCTGGTGTCGATGAGCCTCGCCGGCGGCCGCGGCCTGCCCGAGGCCCTGATGGCGGCCGCCGAGGTCTCCGACGGCTGGGCCAACCAGCGCATCCGCAACGCCCTCGCCGACGCTCGCATCACCGGTGTCAGCCAGTGGCAGGCGCTGGGCGCGCTCGGCGAGGAGCTCGGTGTGGAGGAGCTCAAGGACCTCTCCGCCTCTCTCGCCCTGGTCGCGGACGACGGTGCCAAGGTCCGCGAGTCCCTCGCCTCCCGCGCCGAGACCATGCGCCACCGCGAACTCGCCGAGATCGAGGGCAGCGCGGGCGAGAAGTCCCAGTCGATGCTCGTCGCCCAGCTGCTGCTGTGCGCCGGCTTCCTGGTTTTCCTGATCTTCCCGGCGGCGATGCGGGTGTTCCAGGTGTGAGCTGACCCGAGCTGAATCGAGAACCTTCGCCAACTGCTGTTTCGAGAGGACAAGTCATCATGAACACACGGAACTTCAGCACCGGGATCCCGGCGGTGGACTTCCTGGTCACCTTCCTCCAGGGCCGGGTGCAGCGCGCCCGCTCCGGCGAACTCGACCGCGGTGCCTCCGCCGTCGAGTGGGTCATCATCTCCGCGGTCGTCGTGGCGATCGTCGGCGTGGTGGCCGCCATCATCAGCAAGGCGCTGCAGGGCGGTGCCACCAAGGTCGGCAACTGCATCCAGGGTGCGAGCGACAGCAAGACCTGCTGAGCGGGCGGGCAGGCGCACGACGGGGACGAAACGGGGATGACGGGGGTCTGTGTGGACGTGAACGGATGGCTGCGCCGCCGGGCCGCCGCCGCGCGCGGTGACTCGGGCATGACGGCGATCGAGTTCGTGTTTCTCACCCCCGTTCTCTTCTTCATGATCTTCGCGACGGTGCAGTTCGCGCTGTACTTCTTCGCCGACCACGTGGCCCAGGCGGCGGCCCAGGCCGGCGCCCGCAAGGCCCGCGCCACCGCCGACGCGGAGCCCGGCGCCTGGCGCGGTGAGGCCCAGGACGTGGTCGACTCCTACATCAGGCAACTCGGCCCGCAGCTGGTCCTGTCGCCCGACGTGAAGATGCTCCAGCCGGAGCAGACCACGGTCGGCGTCGAGATCACGGCCCGCATCCCGACGGTGTTCCCGGGCCTGGACCTGAAGGTGCACGCACGGTCCGCGGGACCGGTGGAGCGCTTCGTGGAGGACAGGAACTAGATGTCCGCCGTGGAGAAGAGAGCGCCGGCCGGCGACCGGGGGCTGTCGACCGTCGAGGTCGTCATCCTGGCCCCGGTCATGATCCTGTTCATCCTGGTCCTGGTCGCCTTCGGCCAGCTCGTCGACGGGCGCGGGGCCATCGACGGGGCCGCGCGGGACGCGGCCCGCGCCGGGTCCATCCAGAAGGACCACGCCACGGCCATGTCGGAGGCCCAGAAGGCCGCCGAGGCCGACCTGTCCGACGTCTGCTCGGGGCCGGTCTCCGTCGTCCAGACCAGCGCGGGGTTCGAGTCCGGCGGCATCTTCACGGTCGAGGTGAGCTGCAGGGTGCGGGGCCTGGCCATGCTGGGCCTGGACATCCCGACGACCCTGTCCTCGACGTTCTCCTCGCCCCTCGACCCCTTCCGGAGGGCGGCATGAGCCTTGCGGTGCTGCGCAGTTGGTGGACCGCCCGCCGGCTCCGTCTCGACGACCGGGGCTCGGGCGCCGGCGCGGTCATCATCTTCGCCCTGGTCTTCCTCGCCCTGTCCGCGTTCGTCATCGACGGCGGCCTGTCCATCTCCAAGCGCGAACGGGCCGCCGACATCGCGGAACAGGCGGCCCGTTACGCGGCCCAGGACATCGACCTGGACAAGCTGTACGAGAACCAGGGCGAAGCACCGATCAACTTCCAGGACTGCGACGCCCGGGTGAAGACCTTCGCCCGCGAGATGGACATGTCCGCCGCCGACGTCGCGGGCACCCACTGCACCGCCGCCGACACCCAACAGGTCCAGGTCGAGGTCCAGTTGACGTACGAACCGGTCTTCACGGGGATGTTCTACGGCGGCGCGATCGTGGTGCACGGCGAGGCCACGGCGGAGAACGAGGTCGGTTAGGCGCTGGGCGCTCCGCTGGAAGGGCTGCGATGTGCCGTCGTTCGTCCGCGGCGTCGTTGTGGCTGGTCGCGCCCACGCGGCGGTAACCGCACATGCAATGCAGCCCGCGCCCCTTCAGGGCGCTGGCTCAGGCCTTGGGTCAGAGGTGGTGCGGCTGCCGTGGCCGTGGGTGCGGTCGTTGCCGTTGCCGTTGCCGTGACCGTGCGGGGGCGGGCAGTTGTCGTCGGGCGGAGTGACCGGGTCCGGGTCGGCCGGTGCCGGGTCGGGGTCCGTGACGGGCGGGGGGTCCACGGGAGCCGGGTCCGCCGGGGGCGTGGGCTCCGCCGGGGGAGCGGGATCGGCGGGCGGTGTCGGCTCCGCCGGGGGAGTGGGGGCCGTGGGCCCGGAGGGCGGCGTCGGCTCCGTCGGCGCGGGCGGAGTGCTGCCCCGGTCGCCGTCCCCGGTCCCGTCGCCCCCTGGGGGTTCCGTCGTCGAGCCGCCGTCGCTGCTGCCCGAGGGCGACTGCGCCGCGGGCTCGGGAGAGGACACGGCCGCCGCGGAACCGCCTCCGCCCGCACCGTCGTCGTCCGCGGCCTGCGGCCGTACCGCCTCCCCGCCGCCCTGAACCGGTGTCACCGCCTGCCGCGTCGCGGGCGCGTCCGTCGGGGCCACCGGCTGTCCGGCCACGGGTACCTGCGTCACCGGCGCGTCGGCGACCGGTGTCCGGGCGGGGACGGAGGCGGACTGGCCGGGGCCGAGTATCAGCACCAGCGCGGCCGCACCGGCCGCCATCGCGCCCGCCGCCGCGACCACCACCGGCGCCTTCGTGCCGGCGACACCGGTGGCCTGCCGCACGCCGTGCAGCACCCCGCTGCCGCCCCCGCCCGCGGCGTGGCCGCCCGCCGAGGCCCCGGCCGCGGTCAGGGCCAGCAGGAACCTGCCGGCCGTGCCGCCCACCGCGAACACCAGCAGGGCCGGGCCGACCAGGGCGGGGAGCCGGTCGTTGGCGCTCATCAGGGCGGCGAGCCGGGTCCGGCAGTCCTCGCAGGCGTCCACGTGGCCGAGCAGCCGGTCGGACTGACGCTCCGTCGCGGCACCGCGCACGTACGCGGGCATCCGGCTCCAGTGGACCTGGCAGGCGGGGTCGTCCGGGGCCCCGGTCTGGGTGCGCAGGAAGGCCTGCCGCATCCCCTCCCGGGCGCGGTGCAGCAGGACGGCGGTGGCTCCCTCCTTCGTGCCCAGCTGCGGACCGATCTGGGCCAGCGGCTGGCCCTCCGCCTCGGCCAGCCACAGGGCCTTGACCCAGCGTTCGGGCAACTGGGCCAGGACGCGGACGAGCAGGTCGACGGAGGAGACGTGCTCTGCGGGGTCCTCGCCGTGCCGGCCGGACTCGGCCTGCTCGTCCCCGTGCGGGTCGCGGGGCGTCTCGCGCGCGGCACTGTTCGCGGCGTACGCGAGGTGCCGGACGGTCGTCGTCAGGTACGCCGACACGTTGTCGATCTCGTGGCCCTCGGCCAGCCGCCGCCAGACCCGGAAGTGCGCCTCGGCGACGAGGTCTTCGGCGACCCAGGCGTTGCGGGTGAGGGAGCGGGCGTACGCGACGAGCCGCGGCTGCTGTTCCTCGTAGATCCGGGCGTAGGCGGTGGTGCTGATGACTGCAGAGGAACCGTCGTGCATGGCGGAACGCTCCAGGTGCCGGCTCAGGGGCGGGAGAAGGTTTGTCAGCGTAGATGACGAAACTTTCAAGCAAAGTTTCCAGAGCATCAAGAAGTGACGCATGTCACTCAACTTCCTTGCGTTTCCGGCGTAATCAATCCGGGGCCGGGAGCTCTCACTTGTACGACGGCCCACCACGCACCCCCGGAGACGATCCGTGCCCATCACGCTCGAGCAGCCCACCGGCGCCCGCCTGCTCACCGCCGACGAGCAGGAGGTGGCGGTCCCCGCGACGCTCCGCTACACCTCGGCCGACCCGCAGGCCGTGCACTTCGTGTTCCCGCCGTGGATCTCCCTGGACGGCGAGGAGGTCACCTGGACCTTCGCGCGGGCCCTGTTGGAGGAGGGCCTGGCGGGTCCGGCCGTGCTCGGCAACGTGCACGTGCGCCCGTACGGCGACTCCCGCACGGTCGTCGAACTCCGCGCGGAGGAGGGCGTGGCGGCGATCAGCTTCCCGACCTCCGCCCTCACCCGCTTCCTGCTGTCCTCGCTGCGGGTCGGCGGCTGACGGACTGTGCGGGATGTGTGGAGGGGGTGTGCGCGGGGCGGGTGGCGGTAACTCCGGCCAATGGGGAACGGGTTGCCGAAAGCGGAGAAGTCGGGCGGTGGTTGGTCGTTCTACCCCTTCGACGCTGTCGGTGCCAGTCAATAGGATCGTCAAGGGGACCTCGGCAGGCTCGATGTGCCCCCGGCCCACTCCTTCCGCACACGACCCCGGGACACCCGCCATGGCGCGACGCAGCACATCAAGCTCGACGGGAAGGCCGACGGGCACCGGTCCGTCGGGTCCGCGGAACCGGACCCCGCAGCCGGTGCGGCTGCGTCGGCGTACGTTCGGGGACGTCGTCAAGGCGTTCCTCGCCTTCGTGGTGCTGCTCGTCCTCGTCGTCGGCGTCCCCGGCGCCCTCGCCGTGACGGTCGGCTGGCCCCTGCCGCGCAGCGCGCCCAGCATGGACTGGCTGTCGCAGCCGATCGACGTACAGACGTTCCTGAACGCGCTGACGGTCGTCGTCTGGCTGGCCTGGGCCCAGTTCACGGCCTGCGTGCTGGTGGAGGTCAAGGCGGCCGTCTCCGGTGTCGGCCTGCCCGGCCGGGTCCCCGGCGCCGGCCCCAGCCAGCTGCTCGCCCGTCAGCTCGTGGCCGCGCTGCTGCTGGTCGGCGCCACCGCCGCCAGCTTCACCCCGGGCCTCTCCCAGCTCGGCCACAGCCTGGAGGGCAACCAGAAGGGCACGGTGGCCACCGCGCAGGCGACCCCCGGCATCCTCGCCCAGCAGCAGGAGCAGGCGAAGAGCACCGCCGCCGCCCTCGCCGAGCAGGCCGGCCATGCCGCGGCCCAGGCCGAACAGGGCGGCTCCACCGCCACGCACGGGGCGACGAAGTACTACCGGATCCAGCCGCCCGAGGGCCGCCACCACGACTCCCTGTGGGAGATAGCGCAGCGTCACCTCGGCGACGGCCGCCGGTACAAGGAGATCTACGAGCTCAACAAGGACCGCGTCCAGCCCGACGGCTCCCGGCTCTCCGAGGCCAGCCTCATCCGTCCCGGCTGGATCATGGAGATGCCCGGCGACGCGCACGGCGGCGAACTCGTCGCGAACCCCGACGCGCACGTCTCGCCGGAGGTCCGGCAGCAGATCGGGGACTACGCGCAGACCGGTGACCACGCCCAGCACCAGCAGCAGCACCAGGAGCAGGGCGGCGGGCAGCACGCGGGCGAGGACGGCGCCACCGCCCAGATCACCGTGCCCGCCCAGCGCCAGGCCGGCGACACCGCGACGCCCGCCGCACAGGAGTCCGGCAGCCACTCGTCCGGCCACTCCTTCGGTCTGCCCGAAGCCCTCCTCGGCGCCCCCCTCCTCGCCGCCGGCCTGCTCGCCGCCCTCGGCCGCCGGCGCCGGCAGGCCCTGTGGCAGTCGGCGCTGGGTGCCGTCGGCGGCCGCCGCGGCATGGAGCCGCCGATCCCGGCCGGCGACGCCCAGGACGTGCAGGACGCGCTGCTGGTCGGCGCCGACCCGGAGGGCGTACGCCTGCTCGACCGGTCGCTCCGCGCCCTCGCCGCCGCCCTCACCGCCGAGTCCCGTTCCCTGCCCGTCGTCTACGCGGCCTGGCTCAGCCACGGCGACCTGCACCTGCAGCTCGCCCAGCCGGCCGGCAAGCCCCCGGCGCCCTGGCAGCTCGGCCAGGACCAGACGTTCTGGACGCTGTCCCGCGCGGACGCCGAGCGCTACGAGGACACCGACGCGGCGGCGCCGTACCCCGGTCTGGTCAGCCTCGGCACCATGGACGAGTCGCGGCTGCTGCTCAACCTGGAGGCCGTGCCCGGCATCGTCTCGCTGAGCGGCCGCGAGGCCGACCGGGCCGCCGTGTTCGCCTCCGTCGCCGCCGAACTCGCCACCAACGGCTGGTCGGACCGGATGACCATCACCCTCGTCGGCTTCGGCGCGGACCTCACCGCGCTCGCCCCCAACCGGCTGCGCCATCTCGACGACGTGGAGGCGCTGTTCGAGACGATGGAGGCGGAGACCCGGCAGCGGCGGGGCGCGCTGGGCGCCGCCGACCACCACTCGGTCCTCACCGGCCGGACCGGGCCTGCCCAGCACACCCGCTGGGCACCGAACCTCGTACTGCTCGCCACCCAGCCGACCGCCGAGGACGCCGTGCGTCTCGCCGAACTCGCCGCCGACGCCGCCCGGCTCGGCATCGGCTACCTGGTCGGCAGCGAGAGCGACGACCTGCCCGGCGCCGCCTGGGCGATGGAGATCACCCCGGACGGCAGGCTCCTCGCCCCGCTCCTCGGCCTCGAACTCGAGGCCCAGCTGCTGCCCGCGGTCCAGCAGCGCGCGGTCGTCGAACTCTTCGTGGAGGCCGACCCCGAGCGCGACCCCGACGGGCCCACCACCACCCCGCCGTTCCTCGTCGACATCAGCGAACAGGGCCGTCCCGCGGTGTACGCGCGGCTCGTCGGGCCGTACGAGATCATCGGCCTGGAGACCCCCGACGGCGAGCGCAGCCCCCTCCTCCACGAGGCGCTCGCGCTGCTCCTCCTGCACCGTGAGGGCGTGCACCCGCGCGTGCTGTCGTCCGCGCTGTGGCCGCGGGGTGTGACGGAGGACGTCCGCGACGCCCTGCTGGAGCGGCTGCGCGGCTGGCTCGGCACCGACCCCGACGGCAGCCCCCGGCTGCGCGCGGACGCGGCCGGCCGCCTCACGCTCGCCAAGTCGGTCGTCTCCGACCTGGACGTGCTGCGCTCCCTCTACCACGAGGCCACCCAGGGCAAGGGCGTCGAGAGCCGCGCGGTCCGCGGCCGGCTGCTCACCGACGCGCTCGTCCTGGTGCGCGGCCCGCTCCTCGCCGACCGTGCTGAGGGCCGCTACCGCTGGCTCACCCACGAGATCATCGACGCCCAGCTGCCGCTCCTCGTCGCGGACATCGGTCTTGCGCTGTCCGCGTTCCACCTGGAGAAGGACCGCGCGGAGAAGGCGATCGAGGCGCTCGGCGCGGCGCTCAGGACCGCCCCGGCGGACGAGCGCCTCTGGAACGAGCTGCTGCGTGCCACGCACGCCACCGGCGACCCGGACCGGCTGCGCGCCCTCGCCGCCGACCTGATCGCCCGCAGCGGCGCGCGCGGTCTGCCCCCGCGCACCGAGGCCCTCCTCGACGAACTCCTCCCGACCTGGCGCGACGGCGCCGCCGCGACCGGATGACGACCGCCCTGGACCTCGCCCTCCCGGCCGCCGCCGCCCTCTGGGGCGCGACGGCCGGCGCCCTGCTGCCCCGCGCGGCGTACCGTTTCTCGGTCCCGGCGGGGGAGGAGTGGCGCGCCCAGTGCCTCGCCGGCCACCCCGTCAAAGGCTGGCTGGGCCGCGTGCCCTGCGGCGACTGCGCGACGACCGCGGCCCCACACGTCCCCGACGACGAACCCGCGGTCGCCGACGGGGAGAACGGCCCACAGGGGCCACCCGCACCCGACCACGAAACCCGCACGGGTGGTGCGGGTGGGAACACCAAGACCGCACCCACCCACCCACCCGCACCCGCCCCCCTGGCCCTCGCCACCGCGACGGTCTGCACAGCCCTCGCCCTCGCCACCGGCACCCGCCCCGAACTCGCCGTCTGGCTGCTCCTGGCCCCCGTCGGCGTACTTCTCGCGGTGGTCGACTTCCGCGTCCAACGGCTCCCCGACCCCCTCACACTCCCCCTCGCGGCCGCCGCCCTCGCCCTCCTTGGGGCGGTCGCCCTGCTCCCCGAGCACGCCGGCGACTGGTTCACCTCCCTCTACGCGGCCCTCGCCCTCGGCGGCGCCTACTTCGTCCTCTTCCTCGTCAACCCGGGCGGCATGGGCTTCGGCGACGTCAAGCTGGCCCTCGGCACGGGCGCCGTCCTCGGCTGGTACGGCTGGCCCACCGTGCTGCTCGGCACCTTCGCCGGTTTCCTGCTGGGCGCCCTGTACGGCGGTGCGCTCGTCGTCGTACGCCGGGCGGGGCGCAAGACGGCGATCGCGTTCGGGCCGTTCCTGATCGCGGGCGCGTTCGCGGGGCTGCTGGTGGGGGCGTACACGGCCTGAGGTCGGGCCGTTCGAAAGGCGGGCACGGGGCTGGCGTAGGCTGGTTCGGTCCGTCCACAAGCCATTACGAAAGGGACGCGCCCGGTGACCGAGAAGGCCGACCTTCAGTCCGTCCTCGACCGTGCCGCTGCCGGTGGGCGGATCACTCCGGAAGAGGCGCTCGACCTCTACCGCGACGCCCCGCTGCACGCGCTGGGCGCCGCCGCCGACGCCGTACGCCGCCGCCGGTACGCGGGCACCGAGCACATCGCGACGTACATCATCGAGCGGAACATCAACTACACGAACGTGTGCGTCACGGCGTGCAAGTTCTGTGCCTTCTACGCGGCCCCCAAGGACACCACCAAGGGCTGGACCCGCGACCTCGACGACATCCTGCGCCGCTGCGCGGAGACGGTCGAGCTGGGCGGCACCCAGATCATGTTCCAGGGCGGCCACCACCCGGACTACGGCGTCGAGTACTACGAGAAGCACTTCAAGGCCATCAAGGACGCGTTCCCGCAGCTGGTGATCCACTCCCTGGGCGCCTCCGAGGTCGAGCACATGGCCCGGATCTCCGGCGTCTCCGTCGAGGAGGCCATCACCCGCATCCACGAGGCCGGTCTGGACTCCTTCGCGGGCGCCGGCGCGGAGCTCCTCCCCGAGCGCCCCCGCAAGGCCATCGCGCCCCTCAAGGAGAGCGGCGAACGCTGGCTGGAGATCATGGAGACGGCCCACAAGCTGGGCGTCGAGTCCACGTCGACCATGCTCATGGGCACCGGCGAGACCAACGCCGAGCGCATCGAGCACCTGCGCATGATCCGCGACGTCCAGGACCGCACGGGCGGCTTCCGCGCCTTCATCCCGTACACCTACCAGCCCGAGAACAACCACCTGAAGGGCCGCACGCAGGCCACACTCTTCGAGTACCTGCGGATGATCGCGATCGCGCGCCTCTTCATGGACAACGTCGCCCACATCCAGGGCTCCTGGCTGACGACCGGCAAGGAGGTCGGCCAGCTCTCGCTCCACTACGGCGCGGACGACCTCGGCTCGATCATGCTGGAGGAGAACGTCGTATCCTCCGCGGGCGCCAAGCACCGCTCCAACCGCCTGGAGATCATCGACCTGATCCGCAAGGCGGGCCGCGTCCCGGCGCAGCGCGCCACGACGTACGAGCACCTCGTGGTCCACGACGACCCGGCCAACGACCCGGTCGACGAGCGGGTGATGTCCCACATCTCCTCGACGGCGATCGAGGGCGGCACCGCCCACCCCGAGTTGAAGCTCCTCGCCTCCAACTGACGTAGCGGTGGAGACGATTCACACGGCGGACCGGGTCTTCGTCAGCTGGGACGCCGAGCCGGTCGAGAACGGCGCGGTGGTGGTCGTGACCGACCGGATCGCCGCGGTCGGAGCGTACGACGACCTGCGCGCACGCTTCCCGCGAGCACGGGTCCGCACCTGGCCGGGCGCCCTCGGCCCCGCCCGCCACCACGACGGCCCCCTCCCGGCCGCCCCCAGCCCACGGGAGCGCGTGCACGCCGTGCTGAAGCAGGGGGCGGCGGCGGTCCTGGAGCGGTACGCGGACTCGCCCGAACTCCGGGCGGCGGCTGAGCGCAACGACGTGGTGGTCCTCCCGGGCGCGCCCTCGGAGCCGGCGCTCGTGCGGACCGCCAGGGCCGACCTGGCGGTGTTCGACGAGGCGGGGGAGTGCATCGCGACGGTGTGTGCGGGGCGCCTTGTCCACAGGCGGCGCTAGTCCGACCTGCTTTTAGGGGTGCTGGGGGCACCCCCGGCCGAAGGCTGGGGGAGGAACTTCGCGATCGACCCCCACCTGCCGCCAGACGACACTCAACCGGCGAACGCCTCCCCAAACGCCCCCGAGCTCTGACTCACCCCACTGCAGTTCGTGGCCGCATCGTCGTCCCCCGAACTCCCGCTCGCACACTGCTGGTCCCGGAACGTCGACCACATCGACACCCACGCGATCCCCTCCTCCTCCGCGAACGCCCGCACGTCCTTCGCGTCGGACAGCGAGAACGTCTCCCCGTCCACGTCGTTGACCCCGATCATCGAGGTCAGCGCCATCCCGCCCCACGCCCCCGCGTCCGACAGCCCGAACACCTTCTTGAGCTGCGTGTGCGTGGCCTTCGCCGAGGTGACCGCGTAGTCGCCCATGTCCCCGTCGTACGACTCGCCGTAGTTCATGGTCATGATGTCGACCGTCGCGACCTGCACGTCGTACTTGTTCGCGGACGCCAGCAGCGCGAGGCTGTCGGAGTCCAGCCCGGACGGCATCACGGGCAGCGTGAAGGACACCTCCAGGTCCGGCCGTTCCTTCTGGAGCAGCGCGATCGCCTCCGACCGCCGCGCGACCGAGGCGGAGTCCGCCAGCGTGTCGCCCTCGATGTCGAAGTCGGCCTGTGTGGAGCCCGCGGCGTCCAGCGCGGCGCCGTACGCGGCGGCGAGTTTCGCCGCGCTGGAGCATGTCGTCGCCAGCTCCTTCCCGGAGGCCCCGCCGAAGGACACCCGGACCGACGCGTCGTCCTCCTTCAGCTCGGAGATCCGTGACTTCACGGTCGAACTGCCTATGGCGTCCGTCCCGTTCCACGCGGGCGTGCAGCTGCTGCCGCCGGCGATCACGAAGGCCAGGTTGTAGGTCGAGGGCGATCCCGCGTCGTCCGTGTCGGCGGCCTCCGTCGCGCTGACGTACGGCGCGTAGGACGTGCCGGACCCGTCCGAGCCGTCCGACCCGTCGGCCGCGCTCGCGGAGGCGGACGCCTTCTGTGACGGGGCGGGCGCCGCGTCCGACGTGCCGTCGGAGCCCGAGGAGCACCCCGTGACTGCCATGGCAAACAGGCAGGTAAGCCCAGTAGCCGGCCTGAGGAAACTCCGCATTAAGATGCACCCGCTCTCGTGATTTGTGTCTCAGGCTCGAAACAAAGCCTGATTCCAAAGGAAAACGTCTCACACGGTCATGGTGTTCAACGGTTCGATCAATACATAGAAACCTCATGGAATGAAGAGCGCTAAAAGGGCAAAAGGTTCGGAATGAAAGGGGCGTTAAGGTGGATTCCCCTCCCGGTCACGCACCGCAGGTGTTCACAGAATCTCTCAGCGAAAAGACAGGTTAAGGGGTTTCTCATGGGGACCTCACAAGAACTCCGAAGGCGGTCACATAAAGGCTCCCTAATATCCGTGGAATGCAATCCGAGCCTGCCATCGAAAGCCGCGCCGCGGTGCGCGGTCGCCGCCGCAAACAAGGCAACGGGTCTGCCGAGGGGCCCGTCTTCGTCGACTCCTCCGGGCGCCGCTCCAAGGTGCTGCGGCGCGTCGGCCTCCTCCTCGGCGTCGTCTGCCTCGCCTACACGGGAGTGCTCGGCGCCGCCTTCATGGGCTGGGGAACCTCGCTCACCCCGGACTCGCTGATCCCCGACTTCGCGCGCGCCGGCAACGCCCCGGGCGGCGAGCGCCCGCAGGGCGGCGTCGGCCGTCAGGCCGGGCTCCCCAGCGGCCGTCCGTCGGCACCGCCCTCGGCCACCGCCACCCCGTCCGCCTCCGCATCCGCCACCGCGGACTGACCGGGAACGCAGGCCTCTCCCCATGACTACTCCGACCTCCGCACGCGGCCGCAGGCGCGCCCCCACCCGCATCGAGCGGGCGGCGGGCAGGGCCGCGGCGCTGCAGAAACCACGTGTCATCCTCGCCCTGCTGCTCCTGCTGGCGCTGACCTGCGTGATGCTGCTCGACGGCTATCTGCGCGCAGAGGTCGGCGGCGACCAGCGGGTGCGCACCGGCGCCAGCTCCAGCAAGGTGCCGGACAAGGTCCTCGACGGCGGCCCGATCCTCACCTTCCGGGGCGGCCAGGCGACCACTGTCTCGGTCCCCTCCAAGACCATCGCCCTCACCTTCGACGACGGCCCGAACCCGACGTACACCCCGCAGGTCCTCAAGATCCTCGAACAGTACGACGTGCCCGCCACGTTCTTCCTGGTCGGCTCGATGGTGTCGCGCTACCCGGGCATCGTGAAGACGATGGTCCAGCAGGGCAACGAGGTCGGCATCCACACGTTCACGCACGTCGACCTGTCGTACCAGAGCGACGCCCGGGTCAACCGCGAGATGCAGCAGACACAGCTCGCGCTGGCGGGTGCGGCCGGGATCACGACGACCCTCTTCCGTGCGCCGTACTCCTCGGAGACGGACGCCATCGACAACTACAGCTGGCCCGTCTACCAGAAGCTCGGCAAGGAGGGCTACACCAGCGTCTTCGTCGACACCGACAGCGACGACTGGAAGAAGCCGGGCGTCTCCAAGATCGTCAAGTGGGCCACGCCGAGCGGCACCAAGGGCGCCGCGGTCCTCTTCCACGACGCGGGCGGCGAGCGCTCGCAGACGATCAAGGCGCTGCCGCAGTACATCAAGAAGATGAAGGCGAAGGGCTACACCTTCACCACCGTCAGCGGTGTCATCGAGAAGCGGAACGCCGCGAGCCGGCAGACCGCCGCCGCGAGCACC
The DNA here is from genome assembly GCF_055565975.1 of Streptomyces sp. NPDC028289. Taxonomy (NCBI): domain Bacteria; kingdom Bacillati; phylum Actinomycetota; class Actinomycetes; order Kitasatosporales; family Streptomycetaceae; genus Streptomyces; species Streptomyces sp. NPDC028289. The sequence goes on from NZ_JBVHTI010000003.1 coordinate 164,898, forward strand.
ACGTCGAACGGCCAGACCACCACGGGCCTCACCGAGGCCGGGGTGACCGGAACCGGCACGGGCAGCACGGGCACGGGTACCGGTACCGGCTCGGGCACCGGCTCCCAGCCCGGCGGCACCGGCCCGAACGGCGAGGGCGGCACCGCCCCCGAGGGCGGGACCGGCACCGGCACCACCACCACCGTCTCGCGTCTCCAGGCCGCCCACCGCACGGCCACCGGCATGACCCTCTACGAGGGCAAGGCCCTCATCGTGGCGGTCGCGATAGCCGAGTGGGCCCTGCCCGTCCTCTCCGGCCTGCTGTTCGTCGTCGGCGTCGCGGTGATGGGCCGCTTCGGGATGATGCTGCTCATCGCCCGCCGCCACTACAGACAGCGCAACAAGCGCCGGTTCAGCTGGGGTGCGACGGTCACCCGGCCGGTGAGCGTGATCGTCCCGGCGTACAACGAGAAGGAGTGCATCGCCAACACCCTGGAGTCGCTGGCGCAGAGCACCCATCCGATCGAGGTCATCGTCGTCGACGACGGTTCCACGGACGGCACCTCGGAGATCGCCCGCGCCGCCGCCGACAAGCTCGGCATGTACAACGTCCGGGTCATCCGCCAGGAGAACGCGGGCAAACCGGCCGCTCTCAACAACGGTGTGCGCAACGCCAGTTACGACATCGTCGTGATGATGGACGGCGACACGGTCTTCGAGCCGGAGACGGTACGGCACCTCGTGCAGCCGTTCGCCGATCCCGAGGTCGGCGCGGTCGCCGGCAACGCGAAGGTCGGCAACCGCAACACGATCATCGGTGCCTGGCAGCACATCGAGTACGTGATGGGCTTCAACCTCGACCGGCGCATGTACGACCTGCTGCGCTGCATGCCCACCATCCCCGGCGCGATCGGCGCCTTCCGCCGCGAGGCGGTCCTGGAGGTGGGCGGCATGAGCGAGGACACCCTTGCCGAGGACACCGACATCACCATCGCCATGCACCGCGCGGGCTGGCGGGTCGTCTACCAGGAGCACGCCAAGGCCTGGACGGAGGCGCCCGGTTCGCTGAAGCAGCTGTGGTCCCAGCGCTACCGCTGGTCCTACGGCACCATGCAGGCCCTCTGGAAGCACCGCAAGTCCCTCACGGACAAGGGCCCTTCGGGCCGCTTCGGCCGCGTCGGCATGCCCCTGGTCGTCCTCTTCCAGATCGTCACACCGGTCTTCGCCCCGCTCATCGACGTCTTCACAGTCTACTCCATGATCTTCATCGACTTCGAGGCGGCCCTGCTGGCCTGGCTCGCCGTTCTCGGCATCCAACTGGCTTGCGCCGCCTACGCGTTCCGCCTGGACAAGGAGAGGTACCGCTACCTCGCGATGATGCCGCTGCAGCAGCTGGCCTACCGCCAGATGATGTACCTCGTCCTCATCCACTCCTGCATCACCGCCCTCACCGGCGGCCGCCTGCGCTGGCAGAAACTCAAGCGCACGGGCGAGGTCGGCACCCCGGCGGGGGTGAGCGGCTGATGACCTGGGACCAGCAGAACCCTTACCAGCAGAACCCGTACCAGCAGAACCCGTACCAGCAGAACCCGTACCAGCAGAACCCTTACCAGCAGAACCCGTACCCGCAGGGCTACAACGGCTACGACTACGGCCCCTACAACGGCCAGCAGCAGTACGCCCAGCAGCCGTACCCCGACTACACCTACACCCCGGCACCCCACCAGACGGCCCCACTGCCCCTGGTGGAACCGGAACCGGTACCGGCCTTCGAACCGGAGCCGCAGCCGACCGCTGCCACCGCTACCGCTACCGCTGTGCCCACAGCGCCGGGCACCGAACAAGCAGACGCCAAGGAGTCCACCCCCAAGCCCTCAAGGGACCGGTACTTCGACACCCTCAGGGCCGTCGCCCTCATCCGCGTCGTCACCTACCACACCTTCGGCTGGGCCTGGTGCGGCATGGTGTTCCCCTCCATGGGCATCATGTTCGGCCTCGCCGGCACCCTCATGGCGAAGTCCCTGGAGCGCCCGGCGCCGAAGGTCGTCAAGAGCCGCCTCCGCCGCCTCCTCCCGCCCTTCTGGTTCTGGGGCTTCTTCGTCGTCCTGGCGATGCTGATCCACGACTGGATGCCGGGCTGGCAGATCGTCTACTGGATCGTGCCGCTCGGCGACCCGCCGGGCAACGCGTGGGGCGAGCAGGCCTGGGAGATCCTCTGGTACCTGCGCACCTACCTCTGGTTCGTCCTGCTCTCCCCGGCCCTGCTGTGGATCTTCCGCAAGGCCCCGATCCCGGTACTCCTGGGCTCGCTGGCCCCGATCCTGGTCCTGAACTTCGTCTGGTCGGGCCCGGACAACCGCTTCGGCAGCGCCCTGTGGGACCTGTCGACGTACCTCTTCTGCTGGATCCTCGGCTTCGCGCACCGCGACGGCGTGCTCCAGCGGATGAAGCCGGCCCTGGTGATCGTGGGCTCGCTCGCCGCCGTCGGCTACGGCGGCTGGTACGCCTTCTCGCACCAGGCCGACTTCGGCACCTACGACCTGGACGAGAACCCCCTCGCGCAGGCCTTCTGGTCGGCGGGGTTCGTGATGCTGCTGATGTGGGCGAAGGCGTACTTCAAGATCGACTTTGCCTGGCTGACGCGGTTCAGGAAGCTCGACCGGACGGTCACGATCTTCAACGCCCGTGCGGTGACGATCTACCTCTGGCACGAGATCGCCCTGGTCCTCGCGGTCCCGCTGATCGACCAGATGTGGAACGTACCGGCGTTCGAGAAGTGGCTCCCGCTGGACAGCCAGTGGTTCATGTTCGGCGTCGGCTGGCTCCTGATCGCGGTGTTCATCGTGGCGTGCGGCTGGGTGGAGGACGTGGCCGCGAAGAAGAAGCCGAAGCTCCTCCCCTGAGGACGTGCTGCAAGAATGGCGAGCGTGACCCGCGCTTCCCTGAACAAGCAGCCGCACGAAGTCGCCTCGATGTTCGACGACGTGGCGGAACGGTACGACCTGACCAACGACGTGCTGTCGCTGGGCCAGGACCGGCAGTGGCGGAAGGAGGTCGCCAAGGCGGTCGACGCGCGCCCCGCGCAGAAGATCCTGGACCTGGCGGCCGGCACGGGCACCTCCTCCCAGCCGTTCGTCCGGGCCGGCGCCTATGTCGTGCCCTGCGACTTCTCCCTCGGGATGCTCCAGGTCGGCAAGCGGCGCAACGCCTGGATGCCCTTCACCGCCGGGGACGCCACCCGCCTGCCGTTCGGGGACGACACCTTCGACGCCGTGACGATCTCCTTCGGGCTGCGCAACGTCCAGGACACCGACGCGGCCCTGCGCGAGATGTACCGGGTGACACGGCCCGGCGGGCGGGTCGTGATCTGCGAGTTCTCGCACCCGACCTGGGCGCCGTTCCGGACCGTCTACACCGAGTACCTGATGCGTGCCCTGCCGCCGGTCGCCCGCGCGGTCTCCTCCAACCCGGACGCCTACGTCTACCTCGCCGAGTCCATCCGCGCCTGGCCCGACCAGCCCGCCCTGGCCGGACGGCTGCGGGAGGCGGGCTGGTCGAAGGTGGCCTGGCGCAACCTCACCGGCGGGATCGTCGCCCTGCACCGGGGCTTCAAGGAGGCCTGAGCCCCGACCGGGGACTCACAGGCTGCTCACCTCGAAGGTGGTGTCCCCGGGCTGGTCCAGCTCCCGTTGCAGCCCGCCCCTGGGCGGCCGTGGGATGCGGGGCTCGCGCACGCCCCCACCGCCCTCGCCCTCACCGAAGTCGAACCACACGTACACCATCGAGTCCCGCGGCACCTCGGCACCGGGCTGCGGGAACTGGCGCACGACGTAGTCGACGACCGTGAGATGGAATTCCGGCCGGTCCGGCGCGTTGAGGAACAGGCCCCGCGACCGGGCGGTCTCGCGCGCGTCCACGGCCATCAGTCCGACCAGCCGCGGCACGCGCACTTCGGGTGTTTTGGGTGTTATATGCACAGATGTCACCCCCAGCGGTACTGGAAGGGTAACCCCCGGCATGTGGCGGCCGGAAGCTCCAAGTGTCTTTCTGTAACAGATCGTTACTCTGTGTAATCGTGGGCGGTGTTGTCCCGCAGGTCGAGCCGGAAGCAGAGCGCCTCCTCCGCGAAGCGCGGGTGCGGGAACGTCTCCGCCAGTTCCATCCCGAGGCGCCGGGTCACCGCGAGGGAGCGCTCGTTGCCCGGCCGCACCATCGCCACCACCTTCGGTACGCCGGCCGCCCGCAGCCGCTCCAGCGTCACGCGCGCCGCCTCGGTCGCATACCCCTTGCCCCAGTGGTCTCGTCCGAGCCGCCAGCCGATCTCGATCTCCCCCCTGGGGCCCCACTCCTGCGGCCACGGCTGGGCGCCGGTGAAGCCGATGACCTGCCCGGCCTCGTCGGTCATCGTCCACAGGCAGAAGCCGAGCTCGGCGTCGTGCCGGCGCTGGCGGGCGGTGAGCTCCTCGTAGACGGACAGCTCGGCGGACCGGCCGCCGTGGAACTCCATGACCTCCGGGTCGTCGAAGACCCGGTGCCAGGCGAACGCGTCCTCGTGCGTGGGTACACGCAGCCGTACCGCGGGGAGAGCTCGGTTCACAGGGGCAGCCCTTCAGCAGGGTGATCAGTACTGCTGAATAGACTGCCCATGTCCAGTGCCGGTCGGCACGCAGATTTCGAGCCTTGGGGAGACCCCGCCGTGACCGAGCCCCTCTCCGAAAACACCGCCGATGTCATCGTCGTCGGCGCGGGGCCAGCCGGCTCCACGACGGCCTACCACCTCGCCAAGTCCGGCCTCGACGTCCTCCTGCTGGAGAAGACCGAGTTCCCGCGCGAGAAGGTGTGCGGAGACGGACTCACCCCGCGCGCGGTGAAACAGCTGGTCGCCATGGGTATCGACATCTCCGAGGAGGCCGGCTGGCTGCGCAACAAGGGTCTGCGCATCATCGGCGGCGGCACCCGCCTCCAGCTGGACTGGCCGGATCTCGCCTCCTTCCCCGACTACGGCCTGGTCCGCAAGCGCGACGACTTCGACGAACAGCTCGCCCGCCAGGCGCAGAAGGCGGGGGCGCGGTTGTACGAGCGGTGCAACGTCGGCACCCCGATCGTCGACGACCGCACCGGCCGGATCACCGGCGTGCACGCCAAGCTCGGCGAGGAGAAGCGCGAAGTCACCTTCCACGCCCCGCTCGTCGTGGCCGCCGACGGCAACTCCACCCGGCTCTCCCTCGCGATGGGCCTGCACCGCCGCGAGGACCGCCCGATGGGCGTGGCCGTCCGGACCTACTTCACCTCCCCCCGTCACGAGGACGACTACCTGGAGTCCTGGCTGGAACTCTGGGACCGCCGCGGCCCCCAGGACCGTCTCCTTCCCGGCTACGGCTGGATCTTCGGCATGGGCGACGGCACCTCCAACGTGGGTCTCGGCGTCCTGAACACCTCCGACTCCTTCAAGGAACTGGACTGGCGCGAGGTCCTCAAGGCCTGGTGCGCCTCCATGCCCGAGGACTGGGGTTACACCCCCGAGAACATGACCGGCCCGATTCGCGGCGCCGCTCTCCCCATGGCCTTCAACCGCCAGCCCCACTACACCCGCGGCCTGCTCCTCGTCGGCGACGCCGGCGGTCTGGTGAATCCCTTCAACGGCGAGGGCATCGCCTACGCGATGGAGTCCGGCCAGATCGCCGCCGACGTCATCGTCCAGGCCCACGCGCGGGCCACGCCCGGCGGGCGCGAGCTGGCCCTGCAGCGCTACCCGCGCGTCCTCAAGGACACCTACGGCGGCTACTACACGCTGGGCCGCGCCTTCGTGAAGCTCATCGGCAACCCGAAGGTCATGCAGATCGCCGCCCAGCGCGGCCTGACCCATCCGCTGCTGATGAAGTTCACCCTGAAGCTCCTGGCGAACCTCACCGACCCGACCGGTGGCGACGCGATGGACCGCATCATCAACGGCCTGAGCAAGGTGGCCCCGAAGGCCTGACCGCTCCTAGGAGCCGATCGCCTCGATGTTGGCGGCCCGGCGGGCGTACACGTCCTCCCGCCGGTCCGCCACCTGCCGCAGCGCTTCCTTCCGCTCCCGCTTGGAGAGCCGGTCGAGATACACGCGCCCGTTCACATGGTCGGTCTCGTGCGCCAGGCAGCGGGCGAAGTACCCGGTTCCCTCGATGGTGAGCGGATTGCCGTCCTTGTCCAGTCCGTGCACGACCGCCCGTTCCGGTCGTGGTACGTCCATCACTGCGCCCGGTACCGACAGGCACCCCTCGCTGTCGTCGAGCAGCCGCCGCCCGGCCGGGTCGGGTGCCTCCAGGACGGGGTTGACGATGTGCCCGACATGTCGGACACCGCCGTCGTCGGGGCAGTCGTACACGAACAGCCGCAGGTCGACCCCGACTTGGTTCGCCGCGAGGCCGGCTCCCTCGGCGATGTACATGGTGAGGAACATGTCGTCGATGAGTGCGGCGAGGTCGGGACCGAACTCGGTGACGTCCCGGCACGGCTTGTGCAGGACGTCCTCGCCGGTCTCGGTGATCCGGCGCACCGAACCGCGCCGGGCCTCGGGAGCGTGCCGGGGGTAGTAGTCCATGGGGTTTCCCTGGACGAAGACGCGTGGCATCGCGGTGTCTCCTTCTCGGATCTCGGGGCCGCCGCTCCGTGCGAGCGGCCTGCACCGAGCATCCCAGGAGCCACCGGATCACGGGCGGACCTGTGGAAAACCCTCGTGGTGGCCTGCGGCCTGTGGAAAACCGGGAGAAGGGCGAGCACGCCGGAAGGGCCGCTGCCCCCGAGCGGCTGCGGCCCTACCGTGCTTGCGTGATGCCTGAGTTGTCCTGGTTGCCCGGGTTGTCAGAGCACCCGCACCGCGCCGGTCGGCGGGTCGTACGACAGCGGGTGCTCACCGACGCCGCTGGAGGGGTTCTGCGCGCCCACGAACATGCCGTCGCCCACGTACACCGCCACGTGGTAGGCGCTGCCGGCGCTGCCCCAGTAGAGGATGTCGCCGGGCTGGAGGTTGCTCAGCGAGACCTGGGTGCCCTGCGTCGACTGGTCCTGGGAGACGCGCGGCAGGCTGACGCCGACCGACTTGAAGGCGGCCTGGACGAGACCCGAGCAGTCCCACGAGTTGGGGCCCGTGCCGCCGGAGACGTAGGCGTCGCCGATCTGCGCCTTCACGAAGGCGACCACCGCGGCGGCCGAACCGGTCGCCGTGGACGCGCTCGTGGAGGTGCTGGAGCTCGTGGAGGCGCTGAGGGTGGTCCGCTCGGCACTGCGCGAGGCGGCGCGTTCCGCGGCGGCCTTACGGGCCTCCTCGGCCTTCTTCTTCTTGGCCTCGGCCTTCTGCTTCGCCTCGGCGAGGTCAGCCTTGGCCTGCTTCGCGGCATTTGCGGCGGCCGCGTCGCGCTCGGCCTGGAGGGTGTAGTTCGCCGCGGCCTGCTGCGTGGCGTCGGCGGACTGGGCCACCTGGGTGGCCAGATCGGCCGTCAGGGTGGGCAGTTCGAGCGTCTGCGTCACGGGTTCGGCGGCACTCGCCGAGGCCGCGCCCGCCGCTGCCATGCCGAGGACGCCACTGGCAACTCCGGCGCGCACGGCGATGCTTGTCGTCGCGCTGCGGCGGGGCTTCCGGTGGCTGCGTATGTGAGCGGTGTGGGACATGGGAACAACCGGTATCAGGGGCTCCTTCATATCTACAAGAAACGTGTGCTGCGCCACAGTTGCTCAATCGAGACCGTGAATCCCTCGGGTGACTTTCTTTATTGACGCCGTAACGGACATTGCGGACGCCTGTGATCAAGCCCGTGATCACGCTCTTTCGCTGGTACGTCCGGATTGCCCCCCGCTTACCATCGGTTTGGATGGTTGGCCAAGCCCCGTTCTCAGGCGCCTCTCATGGATGTGGCGGAGGTCACGGAACGGTTACCTGGAGGGGTGCGTCTCGCGCGGGATCGAGCCGGGACCGGAGCGGCGTCGGGCCGGGGCCGGATCCGGGTCGCGGTCCGCCCCGGGTTCGTGAACGCGCGCACGCGTCCACACCGCACCCCGCGCCTCCCTCTGATGTGTGAATGCGGCCCTCTATCAAGACGCTCCGTCCATCGCGAATTTGCATGCAGGGGAACTCTCTTGATATTGAGACGCTCGCCCGAGACCCCCTCCCGCCAGCATCAACGGTCGAAAATGTCACGTCTGGTGATCAGCTGAACGCTTCGGGTGTGAAGATCACCGCTCATCCGACTTCATGATCGATCGTCAGGTGGTGGAGATCACAAAGCTTGTGTAATACCCCGTGTCGCAGATCACAGAGCGGCGGGCATAAGATGCGAGGCAGTTGGGCTTGTGACCTGCTTCACATGTTCGCGATCTTCGCCCGGGACGCGCGGGGTTCGCGTGACGGACGAGGCAGGTGGGGAGCCCGATCCGAACCGCCACCAGTCAGTGCCGACTGAGAGGAGCGAGGAGCGGTGAACGCCTATGCGCCCATCCTCGTACTGGGAGCCCTCGGGGCAGGCTTTGCGATCTTCTCCGTGGTCATGGCCACGCTGATCGGTCCGAAGCGGTACAACCGCGCCAAGCTCGAAGCCTACGAGTGCGGAATCGAGCCGACCCCCACGCCGGCCGGCGGCGGGCGTTTCCCGATCAAGTACTACCTGACGGCGATGCTCTTCATCGTCTTCGACATCGAGATCGTCTTCCTCTACCCCTGGGCCGTCACCTTCGACGCCCTGGGTGTTTTCGGGCTCGTGGAGATGCTGCTCTTCGTGCTCACCGTCTTCGTCGCCTACGCGTACGTGTGGCGGCGCGGCGGCCTGGAATGGGACTGAGGGGCTTTACGTCATGGGACTCGAAGAAAAGCTGCCGAGCGGATTCCTGCTGACCACCGTCGAGCAGGCCGCGGGCTGGGTGCGCAAGGCGTCCGTCTTCCCCGCCACCTTCGGCCTCGCCTGCTGCGCCATCGAGATGATGACCACCGGCGCCGGCCGCTACGACCTGGCCCGCTTCGGCATGGAGGTCTTCCGCGGCTCACCCCGCCAGGCCGACCTCATGATCGTCGCCGGCCGGGTCAGCCAGAAGATGGCGCCGGTGCTCAGGCAGGTCTACGACCAGATGCCCAACCCCAAGTGGGTGATCTCCATGGGCGTCTGCGCGTCCTCGGGCGGCATGTTCAACAACTACGCCATCGTCCAGGGCGTCGACCACATCGTCCCCGTCGACATCTACCTGCCCGGCTGCCCGCCGCGCCCCGAGATGCTGATGGACGCGATCCTCAAGCTCCACCAGAAGATCCAGACCTCCAAGCTCGGCGTCAACGCGAGGGAAGCGGCCCGGGAGGCGGAGGAGGCGGCGCTCAAGGCCCTGCCCACGATCGAGATGAAGGGGCTGCTGCGGTGAGCGACGCGAACGGCCACAACGGGGTCAACCCCGAGAAGGACCTCGCCGCCGACAACCTCCCCGGCCGGCGCGGCCAGGGTGGTGAGGAGATCCGCGTCCAGCGCGGCATGTTCGGCGCGAACAACGGCGGCGACACCTCCGGCTACGGCGGCCTGGTCCGCTCGGTCCGGCTCCCGGGACCGGCCACCCGCCCCTACGGCGGCTGGTTCGACGAGGTCGCCGACGAGCTGGAGGGCGCCCTGGAGGAGCAGGGACTGCTCCCGGACAACGCCATCGAGAAGACGGTCGTCGACCGCGGCGAGCTCACCTTCCACATCGAACGCGAGCACCTGCCCCGCGTCGCCCGCACCCTGCGCGACGACCCCGCCCTGCGCTTCGAACTGTGCACCGGCGTCAGCGGCGTCCACTACCTCCACGACAAGGGCCGCGAGCTGCACGCCGTCTACCACCTGCGCTCGATCACCCACAACCGGCTGATCCGCCTGGAGGTCAGCGCCCCGGACGCCGACCCGCACATCCCGTCCCTGGTCTCCGTCTATCCGACCAACGACTGGCACGAGCGCGAGACCTACGACTTCTTCGGGATCGTCTTCGACGGTCACCCGGCCCTGACGCGGATCATGATGCCGGACGACTGGCAGGGCCATCCGCAGCGCAAGGACTACCCCCTCGGCGGCATCCCCGTCGAGTACAAGGGCGCCCAGATCCCGGCTCCGGACCAGCGGAGGTCGTACTCATGAGCACGCAGCACGCAACTCCGCGGGAGACCACCGAGGGCACCGTATACACGGTCACCGGCGGCGACTGGGACGAGGTCGTCCAGTCCGCGGCCCGCGCCGACGACGAACGCATCGTCGTCAACATGGGTCCCCAGCATCCGTCCACCCATGGAGTGCTCCGCCTCATCCTGGAGATCGACGGCGAGACGGTCACCGAGGCCCGCTGCGGCATCGGCTACCTCCACACCGGCATCGAGAAGAACCTCGAGTTCCGCACGTGGACGCAGGGCACCACGTTCGTGACGCGCATGGACTACCTGACGTCCTTCTTCAACGAGACCGCCTACTGTCTCGCCGTCGAGAAACTCCTCGGCATCGAGGACCAGATCAGCGAGCGCGCCGACATCATCAGGGTCCTCCTGATGGAGCTGAACCGGCTCTCCTCCCATCTGGTGTGCATCGCGACCGGTGGCATGGAGCTCGGCGCCACCACGATCATGATCTACGGATTCCGTGATCGTGAAATGATTCTCGATCTCTACGAGCTCATCACCGGCCTGCGGATGAACCACGCGTACATCCGCCCCGGCGGCCTCGCCCAGGATCTGCCGCCCGGTGCGGTCGACCAGATCCGCGAGTTCGTGAAGAAGATGAGGAAGAACCTCCCGGAGTACGACAAGCTCGCCACCGGGAACCCCATCTTCAAGGCCCGCATGCAGGACATCGGCTACCTCGACCTGGCCGGCTGCATGGCCCTCGGCGCCACCGGCCCGATCCTGCGCGCCGCCGGCCTGCCGCACGACCTGCGCAAGGCACAGCCCTACTGCGGCTACGAGACGTACGACTTCGAGATCCCGACCGCCGACACCTGCGACGCCTACGGCCGCTTCCTGGTCCGCCTGGAGGAGATGCGCCAGTCGCTCGGGATCGTCGAGCAGTGCCTGGACCGGCTCCAGCCCGGACCGGTCATGGTCGCCGACAAGAAGATCGCCTGGCCCGCCCAGCTCGCCCTCGGGCCGGACGGACTCGGCAACTCCCTCGACCACATCAAGAAGATCATGGGCACCTCCATGGAGGCCCTGATCCACCACTTCAAGCTGGTCACCGAGGGCTTCCGGGTCCCGCCCGGGCAGGCCTACGCGGCCGTCGAGTCACCCAAGGGCGAACTCGGCGTGCACGCCGTGTCCGACGGCGGCACCCGCCCCTACCGGGTCCACTTCCGCGACCCGTCCTTCACCAACCTGCAGGCCATGGCGGCGATGTGCGAGGGCGGCCAGGTCGCCGACGTCATCGTCGCGGTGGCGTCCATCGACCCCGTGATGGGAGGCGTCGACCGGTGACCACCTCTTCTTCGGAGCGCGGTGTCAGCCTGGGCATGCCCGAGCTGCCCGCACCCGCGTACCCGGACGACGTCCGGGCCCGCCTGGAGGCGGACGCGCGCGACATCGTCGCCCGCTACCCCGACTCCCGGTCCGCCCTGCTGCCGCTGCTGCACCTCGTGCAGGCGGAGGAAGGGCACGTCACGCGGACCGGGATGCAGTTCTGCGCGGACGTCCTGGAACTGACCACGGCCGAGGTCACCGCCGTCGCCACCTTCTACACCATGTACCGGCGCAAGCCCTCCGGCGACTACCAGGTGGGCGTCTGCACCAACACGTTGTGCGCGGTGATGGGCGGCGACGCGATCTTCGAGACCCTCCAGGAGCACCTGGGCGTCGGCAACGGCGGGACCACCGGCGACGGCAAGGTCACCCTGGAGCACATCGAGTGCAACGCGGCCTGCGACTTCGCGCCCGTCGTGATGGTCAACTGGGAGTTCTTCGACAACCAGACCCCGGCCAGCGCCAAGCGCCTGGTCGACGACCTGCGCGCGGGCCGGGACGTCGAGCCCACGCGCGGCGCCCGGCTGTGCACCTTCAAGGAGACCGCGCGGATCCTCGCCGGCTTCCCCGACGAGCGGCCCGGGGCCGTGGAGGAGAGCGGCAGCGCGGGACCCGCGTCGCTGGTGGGCCTGCGCCTGGCACGGGGCGAGGCCGCACCCGCGCGCGTGGTCCATCCGCGCGGAGGTCCGCAGGAGGAGACGCAGGGACGGCAGGACCGGCCGGTGCACGAGGCGTCGCCTGCCGAGCACCTCAGTTCCCATGACGCACCGCAGGAGACCTCGGCCTCCGATCCGTCGCACCCGGCAGGGCCTGCCGCTGAGGAGGGGGAGTGATGACGGTGGTACCCGACCTCAAGGACACCAGCCCCGAGAAGCTGCTGGCACCCGTGCTGTCGGCCTTCTGGGACGAGGACCGGTCCTGGACGCTCGACGTCTACCGGCGGCACGAGGGATACGAGGGGCTCCGCAAGGCGCTCGCCATGTCACCGGACGACCTGATCGCCTATGTCAAGGAGTCCGGACTGCGCGGCCGCGGCGGCGCGGGATTCCCCACCGGGATGAAGTGGCAGTTCATTCCGCAGGGAGACGGCAAACCGCACTATCTAGTTGTCAACGCTGACGAATCCGAGCCCGGGACCTGCAAGGACATCCCGCTCCTCTTCGCCAACCCGCACAGCCTCATCGAGGGCATCGTGATCGCGTGCTACGCCATCCGGTCGTCGCATGCCTTCATCTACCTGCGTGGTGAAGTCGTCCCCGTCCTGCGTCGGTTGCACGAGGCCGTACGGGAGGCCTACGCGGCCGGCTACCTCGGCGAGAACATCCTCGGCAGCGGACTCGACCTGCAACTCACCGTGCACGCCGGCGCCGGCGCGTACATCTGCGGTGAGGAGACCGCACTGCTCGACTCGCTCGAAGGCCGCCGTGGTCAACCGCGGCTCCGTCCTCCCTTCCCGGCTGTCGAAGGGCTCTATGCCTGCCCGACTGTTGTGAACAACGTCGAGTCCATCGCCTCGGTTCCCGCCATCCTGCACAAGGGCAAGGAATGGTTCAGGTCGATGGGGAGCGAGAAGTCGCCCGGCTTCACGCTCTACTCCCTCAGCGGCCACGTCGCGAGCCCCGGCCAGTACGAGGCACCGCTCGGCATCACCCTGCGCCAGCTCCTCGACATGAGCGGCGGGATGCGCCCCGGCCACCGACTGAAGTTCTGGACCCCGGGCGGCTCCTCGACCCCCATGTTCACCGACGAGCACCTCGACGTCCCGCTCGACTACGAGGGCGTCGGCGCCGCGGGTTCCATGCTCGGCACCAAAGCACTCCAGTGCTTCGACGAGACCACCTGCGTCGTCCGCGCCGTCACCCGCTGGACCGAGTTCTACGCCCACGAGTCCTGCGGCAAGTGCACCCCCTGCCGCGAAGGCACCTACTGGCTCGTGCAGTTGCTGCGCGACATCGAGGACGGCAAGGGCGTGATGTCCGACCTCGACAAGCTGAACGACATCGCCGACAACATCAACGGCAAGTCCTTCTGCGCCCTCGGCGACGGCGCAGCGTCCCCGATCTTCTCCTCGCTCAAGTACTTCCGCGAGGAGTACGAACAGCACATCACGGGCCGGGGCTGCCCCTTCGACCCGGCCAAGTCGACGGCCTGGGCGGACCGCCCGGAGGTGAACGCATGACCGTGACCACGAGTTCCCCCTCCTCGGGGGGAACGGCGGCGGTCCCGCCGGAGGACCTCGTCACGCTGACGATCGACGGCATCGAGATCAGCGTGCCCAAGGGCACCCTGGTCATCCGCGCCGCCGAACAGCTCGGCATCGAGATCCCGCGCTTCTGCGACCACCCCCTGCTCGACCCGGCCGGCGCCTGCCGCCAGTGCATCGTCGAGGTCGAGGGCCAGCGCAAGCCCATGGCCTCCTGCACGATCACCTGTACGGACGGGATGGTGGTGAAGACTCACCTCACCTCGCCCGTCGCCGAGAAGGCCCAGCACGGCGTGATGGAGCTGCTGCTCATCAACCACCCGCTGGACTGCCCGGTCTGCGACAAGGGCGGCGAGTGCCCGCTGCAGAACCAGGCGATGTCGCACGGCAACGCCGAGTCCCGCTTCGACGGCCGCAAACGCACCTACGAGAAGCCCGTCCCGATCTCCACCCAGGTGCTCCTCGACCGCGAGCGGTGCGTGCTGTGCGCCCGCTGCACCCGGTTCTCCAACCAGGTCGCCGGCGACCCGATGATCGAACTCCTGGAGCGCGGCGCGCTGCAGCAGGTCGGCACCGGCGAGGGCGATCCGTTCGAGTCGTACTTCTCCGGGAACACCATCCAGATCTGCCCGGTCGGCGCGCTGACCTCGGCGGCGTATCGCTTCCGCTCCCGGCCCTTCGACCTGATCTCCTCGCCGTCGGTGTGCGAGCACTGCTCGGGCGGCTGCGCCACCCGCACCGACCACCGGCGCGGCAAGGTCATGCGACGGCTCGCCGCCAACGATCCCGAGGTCAACGAGGAGTGGATCTGCGACAAGGGACGCTTCGCGTTCCGGTACACGCAGCAGAAGGACCGCCTGGAGACCCCGCTCGTCCGCAACGCACAGGGCGTCCTCGAACCCGCCTCCTGGCCGGAGGCCCTCGAAGCCGCCGCCCAGGGCCTGGCCGCCGCCCGCTCCCGGGCCGGCGTCCTCACCGGCGGCCGGCTCACCGTCGAGGACGCCTACGCGTACAGCAAGTTCGCGCGCGTGGCCCTCGACACCAACGACATCGACTTCCGCGCGCGCGTGCACAGCAGCGAGGAGGCCGACTTCCTGGCCGCGCGGGTGGCGGGCCGCGGTCGCGACCTGGACGGTACGGGCGTCACCTACACCTCCGTGGAGAAGGCGCCCGCCGTCCTCCTGGTCGGGTTCGAGTCGGAGGAGGAGGCGCCCGGCGTCTTCCTGCGGCTGCGCAAGGCCTGGCGCAAGCACAAGCAGCAGGTGTTCTCCCTCGCCACGTACGCCACGCGCGGGCTGGAGAAGGCCGGCGGCACACTGCTGCCGGCCGCGCCCGGCACCGAGACCGAGTGGCTGGACGCCCTCGCGAGTGGCGTCGGCCTGGAGGAGTCCGGTGCCCGGGCCGCCGAGGCGCTGCGCTCCGACGGCGCGGTGATCGTCGTAGGAGAGCGGCTGGCAGCGGTCGCCGGCGGCCTCACCGCCGCCGTACGGGCCGCCACCGCCACCGGCGCCCAGCTGGTGTGGATCCCCCGCCGGGCCGGTGAGCGCGGCGCGATCGAGGCCGGTGCGCTGCCGTCGCTGCTGCCGGGCGGCCGTCCGGCCACCGACCCACGCGCGCGTGAGGAGGTCGCCGCCGCCTGGGGCGTCTCCGAACTCCCGCTCCGCTACGGCCGCGACACCGGCCAGATCGTCGAGGCCGCCGCCCGCGGCGAACTCTCCGCCCTGCTGGTCGCCGGCGTCGAGGTCGCCGACCTGCCCGACCCGGCACGCGCGCGTGCGGCACTCGAAGCCGTCGGCTTCCTGGTCTCGCTGGAGCTGCGGCCCAGCGAGGTCACCGAGCACGCCGACGTCGTCCTGCCGGTCGCCGCGGTCGCCGAGAAGGCCGGCACCTTCCTCAACTGGGAAGGCAGGGCGCGTCTCTTCGAGGCCGCCCTCAAGCCCGAGCAGATGACCCGGCGGCTCCCGCCCACCGACGCGCGCGTGCTGCAGATGCTCGCCGACGCCATGGACGTCCACCTCGGTCTGCCCGACCTGCGCACCGCGCGGGCGGAACTGGACCGGCTCGGCGCCTGGGACGGACCCAAGGCCTCCGAACCGCTGGAGACGGCGGCCTCGCTGCCCAGGCCCGCCGCCGGGGAGGCCGTGCTCGCCGGGCACCGGCTCCTCCTCGACCAGGGTGTCCTCCAGGACGGCGACGAGGCACTGGCAGGCACCCGGCACGCCGCCCACGCGCGCGTGTCCGCGGCGACCGCCGCCGAGGCGGGCGTCGAGAACGGCGGCCTCCTCGCCGTCACCGCAGGCTCCGGCACCGTCGAACTCCCGCTCAGGATCACCGAGATGCCCGACCGCGTGGTCTGGCTCCCGCTGAACTCGGCCGGCGGCGGCGTCGCCTCCGACACCGGGGCGTTGCCCGGCTCCCTCGTCCGCATCGGCCCGGCGGCCACCGCCGGTGAGGCACCCAAGGAGGTGGAGGCATGAGCCCGTACCTCGCCGCAGAAGACCTCTCCATGTTCGGCCGCGACCCCTGGTGGATGGTCGTCATCAAGGCGGTCTTCTGCTTCGCCTTCCTGATGGTGACCGTGCTGATCTCCATCGTGATGGAGCGCAAGGTCGTCGCCTGGATGCAGCTGCGCATCGGCCCCAACCGGCACGGCCCCTGGGGCATGCTCCAGTCGCTCGCCGACGGCATCAAGCTGATGCTCAAGGAAGACGTCGTCGTCAAACGCGCCGACAAGGTCGTCTACGTCCTCGCGCCGATCGTCGCGGCCATCCCGGCGTTCATGGCCATCGCGGTCATCCCGTTCGGCCCGGCCGACAACGAGATCTCCATCTTCGGCCACCGCACCACGATGCAGCTCACCGACCTGCCGATCGCGATGCTCTACGTCCTCGCGGTCGCCTCCGTCGGCATCTACGGCATCGTCCTCGCCGGCTGGAGCTCCGGTTCCACCTACCCGCTCCTCGGCGGCCTGCGCTCCTGCGCCCAGATGATCTCCTACGAGATCGCCATGGGCGCCGCGTTCGCCTCCGTGTTCCTGTACTCCGGGTCGATGTCGACGTCGACGATCGTCGAGCAGCAGCAGGGCCGCTGGTACATCCTGCTGCTGCCGGTCTCGTTCATCATCTACGTCGTCACCATGATCGGCGAGACCAATCGCGCCCCCTTCGACATGCCCGAGTCCGAGGGCGACCTGGTCGGCGGCTTCAACACCGAGTACTCGTCGATCAAGTTCGCGATGTTCATGCTCGCCGAGTACGTCAACATGGTGACGGTCTCGGCCGTGTCGACCACCCTGTTCCTCGGCGGCTGGCGGGCCCCCTGGCCGATCAGCACCGTCTGGGCGGGCGCCAACCACGGGTGGTGGCCGATGCTCTGGTTCGTCGCCAAGGTCGTCCTGCTGCTGTTCGGCTTCGTCTGGGTGCGCGGCACGCTCCCGCGCGTGCGCTACGACCAGCTGATGAAGCTCGGCTGGAAGGTCCTCATCCCGGTCTCCGTCGTCTGGCTGATGCTCGTCGCGACGGTGCGGACCCTGCGCAACCAGAACTACGACTTCGCCGACATCGCCCTCTACGTCGGCGGCGGAGTCCTCGCCCTGCTCCTGCTGTCCTTCGTCGTCGACATCTTCCGCGACAAGGGCAAGGAGGCCGCACAGCCCGCCGCCGAACCGGCCGCGTTCGACCCGATGGCGGGCGGCTTCCCCGTACCGCCGCTGCCCGGACAGGAACTGCCGCCGGTGCCCCGGCGCACCCCCCGCCGGGAGCGAGAGCTGATTGTCAGTGGCGGACCGGACACTGTCAGTGACGGACCTACGGATGGAAAGGAGGCGTCCGATGGCTGAGGAGCCCAAGGAGACCAAGCCCGGTTTCCAGAACCCCGTCGCCGGCTTCGGCGTGACCTTCAAGGCCATGTTCAAGAAGCGGCTGACCGAGCAGTACCCGGAACAGGCGAAGACCACGGCCCCGCGGTTCCACGGACGGCACCAGCTCAACCGCCATCCGGACGGCCTGGAGAAGTGCGTCGGCTGCGAGCTGTGCGCCTGGGCCTGCCCCGCCGACGCCATCTACGTGGAAGGCGCCGACAACACCGACGAGGAGCGCTACTCGCCCGGCGAGCGCTACGGCCGCGTCTACCAGATCAACTACGCCCGCTGCATCCTGTGCGGCCTGTGCATCGAGGCGTGCCCCACGCGCGCGCTCACGATGACCAACGAGTTCGAACTGGCCGACAGCAGCCGCGCCAACCTCATCTACACCAAGGAACAGCTCCTCGCCGGCCTCGAGGACGGCATGGTCGACTCGCCCCACGCGATCTTCCCCGGGACCGACGAACAGGACTACTACCGGGGCCTGGTCACCGAGGCCGCGCCCGGGACCGTGCGCCAGGTGGCCGTCTCCAAGGGTGAGAAGCCCGGGGAGCAGGACAGGGAGGTGGACGCATGAGCCCACAGCTCGCCGCCTACGCCACCTCCACCGGCGAGGCCTTCCAGTTCTGGGTCCTCGGCACCGTCGCCGTGATCGGCGCCCTGTCCACCGTCTTCATGAAGAGGGCCGTGCACAGCGCGCTGTCGCTCGCCGGAACCATGATCGTCCTGGCGGTGTTCTACCTCGCCAACGGCGCCTACTTCCTCGGCATCGTGCAGATCGTCGTCTACACCGGCGCGATCATGATGCTGTTCCTCTTCGTGGTGATGCTGGTGGGCGTGACCGCCGCCGACTCCCTGAAGGAGACCATCAAGGGCCAGCGCTGGCTGGCCCTTCTGTGCGGGGTCGGCTTCGGCGTCCTGCTCCTCGCGGGCATCGCCAACGCCTCCCTGAAGGACTTCGCGGGCACCGGCCAGGCCAACGCCAACGGCAACGTGGAGGGCCTCGCCGCCCTCATCTTCACCAAGTACGTGTTCGCCTTCGAAATCACCGGCGCCCTGCTCATCACCGCTGCCATCGGTGCCATGGTGCTCACCCACCGCGAGCGCACCGAGCGCGCCAAGACCCAGCGCGAGCAGTCCGAGCAGCGCGTCCGCGAGGGCAAGCACCTGCCGCCGCTGCCCGCCCCCGGCGTCTACGCCCGGCACAACGCCGTCGACATCGCCGGCCTGCTCCCCGACGGCACCCCGTCCGAGCTCACCGTCAGCAAGACGCTCCGCGACCGCGGCCAGATCCGTGACGTGTCCGCCGAGGCGCTCGGCGACCTGCGGGCCCTGGAACAGCGCTCCGAGGAACGGCTGGAGCGGACCCCGGTCGAGCCCGCGCACTTCAAGCGCAGCGAGGAGGCGTCGAAGTGAACCCCGTCTACTACCTCTACCTCGCCGCCCTGTTGTTCACGATCGGCGCCACCGGTGTGCTGATCAGACGGAACGCGATCGTCGTCTTCATGTGCATCGAGCTCATGCTGAACGCCTGCAACCTCGCGTTCGTCGTCTTCTCCCGGATGCACGGCAATCTCGACGGCCAGATCATCGCCTTCTTCACGATGGTCGTCGCCGCCGCGGAGGTCGTGGTCGGGCTCGCGATCATCGTGTCGCTGTTCCGTACCCGCCACTCGGCCTCGGTCGACGACGCCAGCCTGATGAAGCTGTAAGGGGTCGCTGAATCGTGGAGAACCTGATTGCGCTGCTCATCGCGGCGCCTCTGCTCGGAGCGGCCGTCCTGCTCGTCGGCGGCCGACGCCTGGACGCCGTAGGACACTGGGTCGGCACGATCCTGTCGACGACGTCCTTCGTGTTCGGCGTCATCCTCTTCGCCGACCTGCTCGGCAAGAACCCCGAGCACCGCACCCTGATGCAGCACCTGTACACCTGGGTGCCGGTGGAGGGCTTCCAGGCGGACGTCACCTTCCGCCTCGACCAGCTGTCGATGACGTTCGTCCTGCTGATCACCGGCGTCGGCTCGCTCATCCACCTGTACTCCGTCGGGTACATGGAGCACGACGAGCGCCGCCGCCGCTTCTTCGGCTACCTCAACCTGTTCCTCGCGGCGATGCTGCTGCTCGTCCTCGCCGACAACTACCTGCTGCTGTACGTCGGCTGGGAGGGCGTCGGCCTCGCCTCCTACCTGCTGATCGGCTTCTGGCAGCACAAGCCCAGCGCGGCGACCGCGGCCAAGAAGGCCTTCATCGTCAACCGCGTCGGCGACATGGGCCTGTCGATCGCGATCATGCTGATGTTCACGACGTTCGGCACGTTCGCCTTCGGCCCGGTCCTCAGCCACGCCACCGACGCCTCCGAGGGCAGGCTCACCGCGATCGGCCTCATGCTGCTGCTCGCCGCCTGCGGCAAGTCCGCCCAGGTACCGCTGCAGTCCTGGCTCGGGGACGCCATGGAAGGCCCCACCCCGGTCTCCGCCCTCATCCACGCGGCGACCATGGTGACCGCGGGCGTCTACCTCATCGTCCGCTCCGGAGCCATCTTCAACGCGGCCCCCGACGCCCAGCTGGTCGTCACCGTCGTCGGCGCCGTCACCCTCCTCTTCGGTGCGATCGTCGGTTGTGCCAAGGACGACATCAAGAAGGCCCTCGCCGGCTCGACCATGTCGCAGATCGGCTACATGGTCCTCGCCGCCGGCCTCGGCCCTATCGGCTACGTCTTCGCGATCATGCACCTGGTGACGCACGGCTTCTTCAAGGCCGGTCTCTTCCTCGGCGCCGGCTCCGTCATGCACGGCATGAACGACGAGGTCGACATGCGCAAGTACGGCGGCCTCCGCACATACATGCCCGTCACCTTCATCACCTTCGGCCTCGGCTACCTCGCCATCATCGGCTTCCCCGGCCTGTCCGGCTTCTTCTCCAAAGACAAGATCATCGAAGCGGCGTTCGCCAAGGGCGGCACCGAGGGCTGGATCCTCGGCACCTGCGCCCTGGTCGGCGCGGCCATCACCGCCTTCTACATGACGCGCGTGATGCTGATGACGTTCTTCGGCGAGAAGCGCTGGCAGCCCGACGAGCACGGCCACGAGCCGCACCCGCACGAGTCCCCGAAGGTCATGACCATCCCGATGATCGTCCTGGCGGTCGGCTCGGTCCTCGCCGGTGGCTTCTTCAGCATCGGCGACCGCTTCCTGCACTGGCTGGAGCCGATCACCGGCCACAGCGAGGGCGACTCCCCGATCAGCGCGGGCGTCGTCACCGGCGCCACCATGGTCTGCCTGATCATCGGTGTCGGCATCGCCTACCTGCAGTACGGCCGCCGCCCCGTCCCCGCCGTCGCCCCGCGCGGCTCGCTGCTCACCCGCGCGGCCCGCCGCGACCTCCTCCAGGACGACTTCAACCACGTCGTCCTGGTCCGCGGCGGCGAACACCTCACCCGCTCCCTTGTATATGTCGACCACACCCTGGTTGACGGCGTCGTCAACGGCACGGCGGCGGGCTTCGGCGGGCTCTCCGGCCGACTGCGCAAGCTCCAGAACGGCTACGCGCGCTCGTACGCGGTCTCGATGTTCGGCGGCGCTGCCCTCCTGGTCGCCGCGACCCTGCTGATGAGGGCGGTCTGATACCGATGTCCTTTCCTCTGCTGACAGCGACGGCGGTCCTCCCGGCCGTCGGGGCGGTCGCCACGGCCGCCGTACCGGCCGCCCGGCGCACCGCCGCCAAATGGCTCGCGCTGCTGGTCTCGCTCGCCACGCTCGCCCTGGCGATCGCCGTCATGGTCCGCTTCGACCCCGGCGGCGCCCGCTACCAGCTCACCGAGTCCCACGCCTGGATCAGTGACTTCGGCGTCCGCTACGAACTGGGCGTCGACGGCATCGCGGTCGCCCTGCTCGCCCTGACCGCTCTGCTGATCCCGTTCATCATCCTGGCGGGCTGGTACGACGCCGACCCGCTGGAGACCGGCAGCAAGCGGTGGCGGCCCACCCAGGGCTTCTTCGCCCTGATCCTGGCCGTCGAGGCGATGGTGATCATCTCCTTCGAGGCCACCGACGTCTTCCTCTTCTACATCTTCTTCGAAGCCATGCTCATCCCGATGTACTTCCTCATCGGCGGCTTCGGGGACCACGCCCACGCACAGGGCGAGGAGGCCGCGTCGACGCAACGGTCGTACGCCGCCGTGAAGTTCCTCCTCTACAACCTGGTCGGCGGCCTGATCATGCTGGCCGCGGTGATCGGCCTCTACACGGTCTCCGGGAACTTCTCCCTCGCCGAGATCGCGCAGGCCCGCGCGAACGGCACGCTGCACATGGCCACCAGCACCGAACGCTGGCTGTTCCTCGGCTTCTTCTTCGCCTTCGCCGTGAAGGCGCCGCTGTGGCCGCTGCACACCTGGCTGCCCAACGCCATGCAGGAGTCCACCGCCCCCGTCGCCGTCCTCATCACCGCGGTCGTCGACAAGGTCGGCACGTTCGCGATGCTCCGCTTCTGCCTCCAGCTCTTCCCGGAGGCGTCGAAGTGGGCGACACCCACCATCCTCGTCCTCGCCCTGATCAGCATCATCTACGGCGCACTCCTCGCCGTCGGGCAGCGCGACATCAAGCGACTGGTCGCCTACGCGTCCATCTCCCACTTCGGATTCATCATCCTGGGCATCTTCGCGATGACCAGCCAGGGCCAGTCCGGCGCCACCCTCTACATGGTCAACCACGGCATCTCCACCGCCGCCCTGATGCTGGTCGCCGGCTTCCTGATCTCCCGGCGCGGCTCCCGGCTCATCGCCGACTACGGCGGTGTGCAGAAGGTCGCCCCGGTCCTCGCCGGCACCTTCCTGATCGGCGGCCTGGCCACCCTGTCCCTGCCCGGCCTCGCGCCCTTCGTCAGCGAATTCCTGGTCCTGGTCGGCACGTTCACCCGCTACCCGGCCATCGGGATCATCGCCACCTTCGGCATCGTCCTCGCCGCGCTCTACACCCTCGTCCTCTACCAACGGACGATGACGGGGCCGGTGAAACCGGCGGTCTCCGCGATGCCCGACCTGAAGGCACGCGAACTCGTCGTGGTCGCCCCGCTGATCGTCCTGCTGATCTTCCTGGGCGTCTATCCGAAGCCCGTCACGGACATCGTCAACCCGGCGGTCAAACAGACCATGTCGGACGTACACAAGACCGACCCCAAGCCCGCAGTGGAGGCGGCCAAGTGAGCGCAGCAGCCGTCCACAGCCTGTGGACAACCGCAGCCGAGCCGATCTCGAAGATCCCGGCACCGAAAATCGAGTACGGACAGCTGTCACCCACCCTGATCGTCGTCGGCGCGGCGATCGTCGGAGTGCTGGTCGAAGCGTTCGTACCGCGCAAGTCCCGCTACTACGCCCAGGTGTTCGTCTCCGCCGTGGCCCTGTGCGCCGCCTTCGCGGCGGTCGTCGCCCTGGCCGCCGACGGATACGGCACCACCAAGGCGCACATCGCCGCCATGGGCGCCATCGCCGTCGACGGACCGTCCCTGTTCCTCCAGGGCACGATCCTGCTGGCCGGCCTCGTCGGCCTGTTCACCTTCGCCGAACGCCGCCTCGACCCCGAGGCCCACGGAAACCGCGTCGACTCCTTCGCCGCCCAGGCCGCCTCCGTGCCCGGCAGCGACAGCGAACAGGCCGCCGTGAAGGCCGGATTCACCACCACCGAGGTCTTCCCGCTCCTGCTCTTCGCCATCGCCGGCATGCTGGTCTTCCCCTCCGCCAACGACCTGCTGACGCTCTTCGTGGCCCTGGAGGTCTTCTCCCTCCCGCTCTACCTGCTGTGCGCCCTGGCCCGCCGCAAGCGCCTCATGTCCCAGGAAGCCGCCGTCAAGTACTTCCTGCTCGGCGCCTTCGCCTCCGCGTTCACCCTGTTCGGCATCGCCATGCTCTACGGCTACGCCGGCTCGGTGTCGTACGCCACCATCGCCCAGGTCGTCGACGGCACCGTCACCAACGTCGACCCGGCCCTCGCCAACACCACGGGCAACGACGCGCTCCTCCTCATCGGCGCCGCCATGGTCGTCATGGGCCTGCTCTTCAAGGTCGGCGCCGTCCCCTTCCACATGTGGACCCCCGACGTCTACCAGGGCGCGCCCACCCCGGTGACCGGCTTCATGGCCGCCGCCACCAAGGTCGCCGCCTTCGGCGCACTGCTGCGCCTCCTGTACGTCGTCCTGCCCGGCATGCGCTGGGACTGGCGGCCGGTCATGTGGGGCGTCGCGATCATCACCATGCTGGGCGGCGCGATCGTCGCGATCACCCAGACCGACATCAAGCGGCTCCTCGCCTACTCGTCGATCGCACACGCCGGATTCATCCTCGCCGGTGTCATCGCGACCTCGAAGGACGGCGTGTCGTCCGTCCTCTTCTACCTGGCCGCCTACTCCTTCGTGACCATCGGAGCGTTCGCCGTGGTCACCCTGGTGCGCGACGCGGGCGGCGAGGCCACCCACCTGTCCAAGTGGGCAGGCCTCGGCCGCCGCTCACCGCTCGTGGCAGCCGTCTTCGCCGTCTTCCTGCTGGCCTTCGCGGGCATCCCGCTGACCTCCGGCTTCGCCGGAAAGTTCGCCGTCTTCAAGGCGGCGGCCGAGGGCGGGGCGGTCCCGCTCGTCGTGATCGGTGTGATCTCGTCCGCGATCGCCGCGTTCTTCTACATCCGCGTGATCGTCCTGATGTTCTTCAGCGAGCCGAGGCCCGAGGGGCCCACGGTCGCCGTGCCCTCCCCGCTCACCATGGCGGCGATCGGCCTGGGCGTCGCCGTCACCCTGGTACTCGGCGTGGCACCGCAGTACTTCCTGAACCTCGCCAGCCAGGCGGGAGTGTTCGTGCGCTGAAGCCTTCCGTGCGCCCCTGGGCCCCGGTTCCCCGCACAGGACCGGGGCCCACGCGCGCGTAGCGGGCACACCGCCACCGGGACACCGCCGCCATGGCTATGGCTACGCGGCTACGGGCACGTCACCGTGGTATTCCACTGCGCGAACAGACCGCTCGGATTGTCCTTCCAGATCCACGCGCGCAGCGTGTACACGGGCCCCGTGACACCCGGCACGGTCGTCGGCCCCTGGAACGGCTGCCCGAACAGCGTCGGCGCCGCGGTCCCGGTCCCCGCCCGCACGATCCACTCCACCCCTGCCAGGGCCCGGCCACCGTCGGCGTCGGTCTCGTAGAGGAGACCCGCGGGCTCGGCCGGGTCCAGACTGCCGACACCTGCGGTCCTCACGTAGTGGTAGCCCGCGCCACCCTTGTTGTTCCGGGTGTCCTTGTCGCAGGAGCCGGCCGGGGGGCGGGCGTACCCGTCCGTGACCGCGAACGGCTCGTACTGGTAGTCCGCCGTCGCCGTGTACGTCGGGGTCAGATCCGTCCACAGGAACGGGTCGGAATCGGGGACGGGAGCCGCGCCGGCGGGAACCGCGGCCAGAGCGAACGGCACGGCCAGCGCCAGAACGGTGCCGGCGATGCGGGACCTGAGAGACATCCTGAAGCTCCTTGGGGCGGAAGAGGCACGCGAGCGGCACCTCCGTACAACACGGGCCTCCCCGGTCCCGCCCGTGCAGCATCGCCCGCGCCTCTCCCCGGCCGCCACGCGAAGACCGCCAAAGGACTGAGGACACCGCCGGACGGGGGAACCCCGCACTCGCACCCCTCTCCCGGGCGGGCAGCCTGTGGATAACTCCGGCGCTGTCGGTCCGGACCCCTATCGTGGAGGCAGTGGTCGAAGGACGACGTACGGGGGACACGACGATGGGCGGGACGGGCGGGACCGACGAGATGCCAGGGACGACCGAGACGCCGGGGGCGCCACAGGCGCACGGCCCGGCGGACAGCGAGGCACTGGCCACGCTGCACCGGGTCTTCGGGTACGACGCCTTCCGGGGCGAGCAGGAAGCGATCATCGACCATGTGGTGGCGGGCGGCGACGCCGTCGTCCTCATGCCCACCGGCGGCGGAAAATCACTGTGCTACCAGATCCCCGCCCTGGTCAGACCCGGTACGGGCATCGTGGTCTCACCGCTCATCGCCCTCATGCAGGACCAGGTGGACGCCCTGCGCGGCCTCGGCGTCAACGCCGGGTTCATCAACTCCACCCAGGACTTCGACGAGCGGCGCGTGGTCGAAGCCCAGTTCCTCGCGGGCGAGCTCGACCTGCTCTACCTCGCCCCCGAGCGGCTCCGCCTGGACTCCACGCTCGACCTGCTCACCCGCGGCAAGATCGCCGTCTTCGCCATCGACGAGGCGCACTGCGTCTCCCAGTGGGGCCACGACTTCCGCCCCGACTACCTCACCCTCTCCCTCCTCGGCGAGCGCTGGCCCGACGTCCCGCGCATTGCGCTCACGGCCACCGCCACCCACGCCACCCACCAGGAGATCACCCAGCGGCTGCACATGCCGACGGCCCGGCACTTCGTGGCCAGCTTCGACCGGCCCAACATCCAGTACCGGATCGTCCCCAAGGCCGACCCCAAGAAACAGCTCCTCACCTTCCTCCGCCAGGAACACGAAGGCGACGCGGGCATCGTCTACTGCCTCTCCCGCAAGTCCGTCGAAGCCACCGCCGAATTCCTGACCCGCAACGGCATCGACGCCGTGCCCTACCACGCCGGCCTCGACGCGGGCACCCGCGCCGCCCACCAGTCCCGCTTCCTGCGCGAGGACGGCCTGGTCGTCGTCGCCACCATCGCCTTCGGCATGGGCATCGACAAACCCGACGTCCGCTTCGTCGCCCACCTCGACCTGCCCAAATCCGTCGAGGGCTACTACCAGGAGACCGGCCGCGCCGGCCGCGACAGCCTGCCCTCCACCGCCTGGATGGCCTACGGCCTCAACGACGTCATACAGCAACGCAAACTCATCCAGTCCGGCGAGGGCGACGAGGCCTTCCGCCGCCGCGCCCAGGCCCACCTCGACTCCATGCTCGCCCTGTGCGAGACCGCCCAGTGCCGCCGCGGGCAACTCCTCAACTACTTCGGCCAGGACCCCGACCCCGCGGGCTGCGGCAACTGCGACACCTGCCTCACCCCGCCCGAGACCTGGGACGGCACCGTCGCCGCCCAGAAGGTCCTCTCCACCGTCGTACGACTCCAGCGCGAACGCGGGCAGAAGTTCGGTGCCGTCCAGATCGTCGACATCCTGCTCGGCAAGCGCACCGCCAAGGTCATCCAGTTCGACCACGACCAGCTGTCCGTCTTCGGCATCGGCACCGACCTCGACGAAGGCGAATGGCGGGGCGTCGTCCGGCAGCTGCTCGCCCAGGGACTGCTCGCGGTCGAGGGCGAGTACGGCACCCTGGTGCTCACCGAGGCCAGCGGGACGGTCCTGCGGAGGGAACGCGAGGTCCCGCTGCGGAAGGAACCGAAGAAACCGGCGGTCTCGCGAGCGACCGGAGGCTCCGGATCCTCCGGCAAGAGCAAGGCGAAGGCAGCCGTGGCAGAGCTGCCCGAGGAACTGCTCCCCGCCTTCGAGGCCCTGCGCGCCTGGCGCGCCGAGCAGGCCCGCGAACAGGGCGTACCCGCCTACGTGATCTTCCACGACGCCACCCTGCGGGAGATCGTCAGCCGGTGGCCCGAGTCCGTCGCCGAACTCGCCACCATCGGCGGCGTCGGCGAGAAGAAGCTCATGACCTACGGAGAGGGCGTACTCGGGGCACTGGCCGCCCTGAAGACGCCGGCCACCACCCCGGCCCCCGCGACGACGGGGACCGGGGACGAGGACCACTGGCCCGAGATGGACGCGGAGCCGGAACCGGAGGACTGGATATAGCAGCCGCGGCGGCAGCGGGGGAGCCGCCTACAGCCCCCTCGCCGCATACGCCCTGACATCCGCGTCCGGGTCGGCCGTCGCCGTGGCCAGAGCCGTGCGGGCCTCCTCGGCACCGGCGTGCCGGGTCAGGGCGAGTACGGCAGCCTTGCGGACGTCGGCGTTCCTGTCGGCGAGGGACTTGGCGAGAGCCGGCACCGCCACGGCGCCGCCAGCGGCACCCAGCGCCCTGGCGGCACCGACCCGCACCTGCCACGCCGGCTCGCCCAGCGCGGCCACGGCGGCCTCGGCCAGGGGCGCCGGACAGCCGACGCCCGCCAGGGCCTCGTACGCCGCACCCCGGACCAGCACATCGGAGTCCCCGACGAGCACGGTCAGAGCATCCAGAACGCCGTCCCCTCCAGAGACGGCACCGGCGGCCCCCACCGTCCCGAGGGCCTTCGCCACCGTCACCCGCACCTCACGGGAGGGGTCGGCGACGGCACCCGCCAGGGCGTCGGCGGCATCCACCGAGACCAGGGCCCGCACCGCCTCGATCCGCACCGCCGGATCGGGGTCGGCCAGGAAACCGGCGAACAGACCGGCGTCACCCAGGCGCAGCGCCCGCAGCACGTCCAGCGCGGCCGCCCGCACCAGGGGATCGGTCACACCGAGCGCGTCGACGAGGGCGTCGCCCAGCGCCGGACCGGACGGAAGCGTCTCGACCAGCTCACGCAGCGAGGCCGCGGCCACCGAACGGACCCCGGCATCGGGATCCGCCAGCGCACCGGCCAGCGCCAGCCCGACCCCCGCCGGAGCCGTCTCCGTCAGCACCGAAACGGCGGTACGGCGCACCGAGGCATCGAGGTCGGTCAAGTACGGCTCAAGAGCAGCGAGTTCGGGCTCCTCGTCGGCGAGGGCGAGGAGCCCAAGCAGGCGGGGTGAGACCGGCGCGGCCCGCTCCGGCTCCACCGGCCGCACGGCGGCAGCCGCCACCGGCCCCGCGGCCACCGGCGGCACGTCCCGGGCACCCGCCGTGGCCACGTCCAGCGGACGCACCTCGCCGATGTGCCGGGACGGACCGCCGACCGGGGTGAACTCCTCGACCGGCACCAGATACGGAGCCACGGGACGAGCCGTGAACTCCATCGCACCAGAGGGGGACTTGTGCAGATCGAGATGGTGGAGCCAGGAGGCGTCGTCACGCTCGGGGTGATCGAGCCGGTCGTGGTAGAGACCCCAACGGGACTCGGTACGGGCCAGGGAGGCACGCGCGGCCATCTCGGCACAGTCGCGGATGAAACTCACCTCGGCACAGCGCATCAGTTCGTGCGGGGTACGGGCACCCATGGCGGCGATGTCCTCCCGCATCCGCTCGAAGGACTCCAGAGCGAGCGAGAGCCGCGCCCCGGACTTCGGCGGCGCCACGTAGTCGTTCACGAAACGGCGCAGCTTGTACTCGACCTGGGACTGCGGCGGCCCGTCCGGATGGCGCAGCGGGCGGTAGATCAACTCGTGCGCCTCACGCACCTGGCCCGTCGGCAACTCCCCCTCGTACGCCGAGTACTGGGCGGCATCAGCACCCGCCAGATCACCGAAGACGAACGCGCCGATCATGTAGTTGTGCGGGACACAGGCCAGGTCACCGGCCGCGTACAGGCGGGGGACGGTCGTACGGGCGTGGTCGTCGACCCGGACCCCGGAAGCGGAATGCCCGCCGCACAGCCCGATCTCCGAGAT
This sequence comes from Streptomyces sp. NPDC028289, assembly GCF_055565975.1. NCBI lineage: Bacteria > Bacillati > Actinomycetota > Actinomycetes > Kitasatosporales > Streptomycetaceae > Streptomyces > Streptomyces sp. NPDC028289. The sequence continues at coordinate 193,908 of NZ_JBVHTI010000003.1, forward strand.
GTGCATCTCGATGTCATGGGTCCGGTAGTCGTGCCCCCGCCCGGAATGGAACGTGCCACGGGTGGGCCGCTCGGTGGAGTGCAGGATGGACTCCAGGGCGGAGACCGACTCCTCGGGAAGGTGGCTCAGCTTCAGGTAGACCGGGCCACGGTCCGAGGCCACCTCGGCGGCGAACTCCGCCATCATCTGCCCCGACCAGTAGTCGGAGTCGACGAACCGCTCACCGTGCCGGTTGACCTGGTAACCCCCGAACGGGTTCGCGACGTACGCGCAGGCAGGCCCGTTGTAGTCCTTGATCAGGGGATTGATCTGGAAACACTCGATCCCCGTCAGCTCCGCGCCCGCGTGGTAGGCCATGGCGTAACCGTCACCGGCATTGGTCGGATTCTCGTACGTCCCGTACAGGTACCCGGAAGCCGGCAGCCCCAGCCGCCCGGCCGCACCCGTCGCGAGAACCACCGCACCCGCGCGGACGGTGACAAAGGCCCCCGTACGGGTGTTGAACCCCGCCGCGCCCACCGCGCGCCCGCCCACCGTCAGCACCCGAACCGGCATCACACGGTTCTCGATCCGGATCCGCTCCCGCATCTCACGACGCCGCAACTGCCGGTACAGGACCTTCTTGACATCCTTGCCTTCCGGCATCGGCAGTACGTACGAACCGGAGCGATGCACCTGGCGGACCGCGTACGCGCCATGCTCGTCCTTCTCGAACTTGACCCCGTACGACTCCAGGCGCTGGACCATGGCAAAACCGCGCGTCGCCGTCTGCCGGACCGTGGACTGGTCGACGATCCCGTCGTTGGCACGGGTGATCTCGGCGACGTAGTCGTCGGGCTCGGCACGGCCCGGGACGACCGCGTTGTTGACACCGTCCATGCCCATGGCGAGCGCCCCGGAGTGACGGACATGAGCCTTCTCCAGGAGCAGCACGTTCGCACCGCGCTCGGCGGCGGTCAGCGCGGCCATGGTGCCGGCGGTGCCGCCGCCGACGACGAGAACGTCACAGGTCAGTTCCTCGGCGTCGGAGACGGCGGGAATCCCCGGAGGGGCCGGAGCGGGAGCGGGGGCGGGAGCGTTCGCGGGGGTGGTCACCGGGATGCCTTTCAGATGCCGAGCGAGGAGAGGACGGTACGGCGCAGGGCCACACGGGCCGGCTCGTCGAGGGCGCCGCGCTCACGCGGACGCGGAACATCACGCACAGAGGCCACCCGGCCGGCGGCGAGCAGGGCCACCCGATCACCGAGGAAGAGCGCCTCGTCCACGTCATGGGTGACGAAGACAACGGTCGCACCCGTGCCGCCCAGCACCTCCACCAGCAGGTCCTGCATGCCGGAACGGGTCTGGGCGTCCAGCGCCCCGAACGGCTCGTCCATCAGCACGGCACGCGGTGAACCGGCCAGCGCACGCGCCAGCTGCGCCCGCTGGCGCTGCCCACCGGACACCCGGTGCGGCAACTGCCCCGACTGCGCGGCCAGCCCGACCCGGCCCAGCCACGCCTCCGCCTGGGCACGACGCTCGGAACGCGCGACCCCCTTGATGGCGAGCGGCAGCTCGACATTGCCGCGCAACGTGCGCCAGGGCAGCAGCGCATCCTCCTGGAAGACCAGCGCCCGGTCGGCCGACGGCCCCGTCAACACCGCGCCGTCCTGCGACACCGTCCCGGCCAGCGGGGACAACAGCCCTGCGAACGTCCGCAGCAACGTCGACTTGCCACACCCCGACGGCCCGACCACGGTGAGGATCTCCCCGGGCCGGACGTCCAGCGCCACATCGTGCAGCACCGGGGCGTCCGGACGGCCGAGCACCGCCGCACCCAGCGTGAGCCGGGCCCCGCGTGCGGCATCCGGCACCGGAACGACCGTCGGCGCGGCCACCTCAGACGAAGTGCTCATCGCGCGCCTCCTGGCCGGTTTCGCCGCGGCCCTGCTGCTGGGCATCGGACTGCTTCTGGGACTCACCGTCCGCCTGCACTGCGACCGGAGCGGCGACGACGGCGGTCACCGCAGCGCGCGGCCGGCCGGCGGGGACGTACGACGTACGGGGCAGCCAGCGGGTCAGCCACCGGCCGAGGAGTTCCACGGCCGTCGAGGTGACCCAGCCGAGCACACCGATCGTGACCATCCCGACGAACACACCCGGGTAGTTGACGACCGTGTAGTCCTGCCAGGTGCGGTAACCGACCCCGTACTGGCCGGAGATCATCTCGGCGGAGATCACACAGATCCACGAGACGCCGATACCGACCGACAGCCCGCCGAGGATGCCCGGCAGCGCGCCCGGCAGCACGACCGAACCCAGGATCCGCCACCTGCCGCCCCCCATCGTGCGCACCGCCTCCTCCCACACCGGAGTGAGCGCACGCACCGCGTGCCGGGTGGAGACCATCACCGGGAAGAAGGCGGCGGTGCAGGTGATGAAGACAATGCCCTGCTCGTTGGAGGGGAACAGCAGGATCGCGACGGGCACCAGAGCGATCGCCGGGATCGGGCGGAGCACCTCCAGAACGGGGCCGAGCAGATCCTCGGCGAGACGAGAACGGGCCACGAGCACACCCGTCGCCACACCCAGCACGGCCGCCAGCGCGAAACCGCTCAGGATGCGGGTGAGGCTGTCGGTGAGATCCGTCCAGTAGTCGCCGCCGGAGACCCGGTCGGCGAAAGCACGGGCGACGTCGGTGACCGTCGGGAACTGCGAGAAACGCAGCCACAGGTCGACCTTCAGGCTGGTCAGCAGTTGCCACAGCCCCAGGGCGGCGGCCAGCGACGCCACCCGCAGTACATACCGGCTCACGACGCCCGCCGCAGCGCGTCGTCATAACTGACGACCTGCGCGCCGTCGTGCGCGTCGACGTACGCCTGCGCCGTCGCCTGCGTCACGAACGGCAGCAACTGCTCGCCGTCCGCCACCCACACCGCCTTGTCGGCGAACCAGAGGGTATGGGTGGTGGTATCGGGGACGTAGGCGGCGCGGATGCCACCGCTGTGCTTGACGACGTAGGCCAGCAGCTCCTTGGGAGAAGCGAAGCTCGTCGTCTTCTCGCTCCCCTTCGCCCAGACCTCGCTCGCAGACGTCGGCGGTGCTGCGGCGAGCCGCCTGGCGTAGTCGGTGCTGCCCAGGGCCTTCTTCACGTACTGGTCGTCGACGAACGAGTCCACGTCGACGTCACCCGTCAGCTTGGCGGCCTTCAGCACCGAGACGTCCTGCTTCAGCGCGGAGACCAGCGCAGGCTTGACGGCAGGGTCGAAGGTGGCGATGCCGTGGGCGCCGTTGTAGAGGTAGACGACCTCCGCGGGCAGGCCGGTGGCCTGGGCGACCTTCTCGGCAGCCGCCACGGGATGGGCGTTGAGGTAGTCGGTGGTCTCCGCCTGGGCCTTGAGGAAGGCTTCCAGGACGGCGGGTCGCTGCCGGGCGAAGCCTTCGCGGGCGGTGACGCCGTGGAAGGTGGGCAGGTTCAGTTGCGCGCCGTCGTAGAGCGCCTTCGCCTTGCCCTGGTAGGCGAGCAGGCCCGGCCAGGCCACGAACTGGGACAGCGCGTCGACGCTGCCCGCCGACAGCGCGGAAGCGCCCACCGCGGGCTGCTGGTTGAGCTTGGAGATGCCCTTGTCCGGATCGATGCCGGCGCGCTGCAGGGCGCGGACGAGGGTTCCGTCGGCAGCGGACCCGATGCTCGTCGAGACCTTCTTGCCCTGCAGGTCCGCCAAGGAGGTGAGCTTGGAGCCGGGTGCGGTGACCACGGTGTTGAGGCCGCCGCGGAGGTTGTAGCCGGTGACGGAGACCAGGTGGGTGGGCTGGCCGAGTTGTTTGCCGCGGGCCGCGTTGAGCAGCAGCGGGAAGTCGCCCATCGAACCGATGTCGATCTTTCGGGCGGTCATCTGCGCGGTGATCGGGGCGCCCGTGGCGTAGTCCTGCCAGTCGACCTTGTAGGTGTGGCCGTCTTGGAGGGCGTTGAGCTGCTGCTCGAAGTAGCCGAGGGAACGCAGCAGGGTGCCCGCAGTGACGGTGTTGATGGTCTTGGACTGGTAGCCGACGGTGATGGTGACCGTGTTGCCGTCTCCGGCCTGGGCGCTGCCGCCGCAGGCGGAGAGCGGCAGGAGAAGGAAGGCTGCGGATACGGCGGTCGCTTTGCGTTTCATGGGAGTTGTGGGGCCTCTCACCGGAGCAGATAGGGCATGTTGACCGTGACGGCTCCGGTGGGACAGCGGGCCGCGCACGGGCCGCAGTACCAGCACTCGTCGACGTGCATGTAGGCCTTGCCGTTGCTCTCGTCGATGGCGAGGGAGTCCAGCGGGCACATGTCCACGCAGAGGGTGCAGCCGTCGATGCACTTCGACTCGTCGATGGTCACGGGCACGTCGGCCCGCTGGGGTGCCAAAGGCATGGCTGTCTCCAGGAAACGGGTCAGGCGGGGGTGGTCAGAGGGCGCGGTGCAGGAGGCCGCTCATGGTGATGCGGTCGCCGCGGAAGCGGATGAACTCAAGGTCGACGGGACGACCGTCGGCGAGGTGCGTGAGCCGTTCCAGCATCAGGACGGCCGCTCCGCGCGGGGCCTGGAGAACGGCGGCGGAGTGGGCGTCCGCGTTCACCGCCTCCAGGGTGATCTCGGCGTGGCCCAGGGGCTGTCCGGTGATGGACTCCAGGAGCCTGAAGACGTCGTTGTTCTCCAGGTCGGCCCCGAGGAGGGCGGTACCGATGTCGAGGGGGATGTAGGTGAGGTCCAGCGAGAGGGGAAGTCCGTTCAGGCGGCGCAGGCGTTCGATGTAGAGGACGTCGGCGCCGGGCGGGACGCGGAGGCGTTCAGCGACGGGGGTGGGTGCCGCGGAGGGTCCCACGGTGCGGACCTCGTTGGTGACCTGGCCGTGTTCGTGGAGGGTTTCCGCGAGGCCCATCAGGCGGTCGAGTCCGTGTGGGTACTTGCGGGCGACGACCACGGTGCCCACGCCGGGCAGCCGGTCGACCAGCCCTTCCGCCCGCAGCAGGTCCAGGGCCTGGCGGACGGTGTTGCGGGTGGCGCGGTAGTCGTCGGCGACGGTGGACTCGTGCGGGAGGGTGCCGTCCGGGAAAGCGCCGGTGAGGATCTGGTGGCGCAGGAGGTCGGCGAGCTGCCGGGCCTGGTCCGCACGCAACCGGCGACGTGTCCGGTGGGCGGCGACCGTGGTCGCGGCGCCGTGACCGGAGTGGTCTCGGATGCGGTCGGTGGGTGGCATGGCTGGAACCATACCGACGAGGTAGGGAAGAGGGTGTTGCGGAAATGTTGCGCCACTTGAGGCACTGTCTGACGTGCCGCTGAACTGGGCTTTTAGGGCTGGCGCGGGGAAGATCTGCCACCGGGGTGCCGGTCTGCGCACCCGCGCACCCAAGGAGTCGAACCCTTCTGAGGGCGGCTCTCCGGTCCTACCGTCCGCAGACAGGCAGGCGGGCTCGCTCTAGCCGAGCGCCGTCAGTCCCGGTGCGAAGGCGATCAGGAGCGGCAGCAGGGGGACCAGGGCGGCCACCGTCGTCGTCAGGGCCCGCTGGCGGCGCAGCAGCCGTGGTGGCGGTTCCAGCAGGCGGTCGACCCGCTCGCCGAGCAGCCGGCGGCTCGACGCGCAGGACAGGACCCCGCGGTGCTGGTTCAGTTCGATCAGGGCCAGTGCGGTGGTGAGGTGGCCGCAGCGGCGGGACGCCGTGTCGTCCGCGGCGAGTTCGACGAGCCGGTGGGTCTGGCCGCAGAAGTGGGAGAAGAGCGGCACGCGCGGGAAGCCCGTGGCCAGGGCGCTGGACAGGTGGAGCAGCCAGTCGTGATGGGCGCGGGCGTGGCCCCGTTCGTGGGTGAGTACGGCGTCGAGCTGGTGGTCGGTGAGACGGTGCAGTGCCCCCGTCGTCACGACCAGCTGGGGTGGATGGCCCGGCATCCACCAGGCGTCCGGGTACTCGTCCTCCAGCACCAGCATCGGTCCGCGTGCCGCGGGCAGTCCCGCCGGCAGCTCGGGTGCCCGCTCGCGCAGGTGTGCGCGGGTCCGGTCGCGGCGGCGCCGGGCCTCGACCAGTTCGCGGGCGAGCATCGCCGTCGTCCAGGCGGCTCCGGACGCCAGCAGCACCGTGAGGGCGACCGCCCAGGCGGGCGCGACGGAGAGGTCGTACGCGGCGGTGACCGCCGGTGGCGCCGGCGCGAACACCCGGTCGCGCACGGTGTGGAAGACGGCTGCCGCGCCCAGGGTCAGTGCGGCCAGGCAGCACATCAGCACGGTGGCGACCAGGCACTGCCACACCCACAGCGCGACGACCGGTTCCCGCTCCGGCCACAGGGACCGCACCAGGGCACGCGGCGCAGGTACCGCGGCCGTCAGGGCGACGACGGTCAGCAGGAGCAGGCAGACGGTCATGCCGGGGCTCCGTTTCCTGATCGGAGATGTGTGCGGGTGGTGGGTGGTGCGGGGGCGATACGCCGTTGCGTGACATGGTGCGTGCGCCGGCGCGTCACGTGGCGCGTGCGCCGACGCCTCGCATGGTGCGCGTGCGGGCGCATCGCATGGTGCGTGTCCCGTCAGTATGACGGTGCCGGGCGCTCCGGGTCAGGTGTCGACGACGATCCGGGCGCCCCGCTCCCCGGTCCGGCAGCCCGCGCGTGGTTCCTGCTCCCGTGCCGCCTCCGGCAGCACCCCGTCCGCGGAGCCCGCCGGCCGCACCAGGCCACGAAGTCCCCGCTCACCTCGGTCGGCCGGGACGGCCCGGCGTCTCCCTCACCCCGCCACGACCCGCCCGCTGACCTCGCCGAGCCCCACCCGGCTGCCGCCCGGCCCCGGAGCCCATCCCGACATCGTCACCACGTCCCCGTCCTCCAGGTACGTCCGCTTCCCGTCCGGGAGTTCGAGCGGATCGCGTCCGTTCCAGGTCAGCTCCAGCAGTGACCCGCGCTGCCCGGGCTCCGTGCCGCTGACCGTGCCGGAGCCGTACAGGTCGCCGGTGCGCAGGGAGGCGCCGTTGACCGTCAGATGGGCGAGTTGCTGGGCGGCGGTCCAGTACATGGTGGAGAACGGTGGCTCGGACACCGTCTGTCCGTTGATCGCGATCGACATCCGCAGGTCGTAACCGGCGGGCTCCTCTGCGGCGTCGTCGAGGTACGGCAGCAGCGGATGCGTCCGCCTCGGCGGGGCGATCCGTGCCTCCTCCAGCGCGTCCAGCGGTGTGATCCACGCCGAGACCGAGGTGGCGAACGACTTGCCGAGGAAGGGGCCGAGGGGGACGTACTCCCAGGCCTGGATGTCCCGCGCCGACCAGTCGTTCAGCAGGCAGAGGCCGAACACGTGCTCCCTGAAGTCGCCCAGCGCCACCGGGCTGCCCTGTTGTGACGGGGTGCCGACGACGAAGCCGACCTCGGCCTCGATGTCCAGCCGTACCGACGGGCCGAACACCGGTGCCGGGTCCGAGGGCGCCTTCCGCTGCCCTGAGGGCCGTACGACGTCCGTCCCCGACACCACGACCGTGCCCGCGCGGCCGTGGTAACCGATGGGCAGGTGCTTCCAGTTGGGGGTGAGCGGCTCGACGGCGTCGGGGCGGAAGATGCGGCCGGCGTTCCGGGCATGGTTCTCGGAGGCGTAGAAGTCGACGTAGTCGGCGACCTCGAAGGGGAGATGCAGGGTCACCTCGGGCAGCGGGTGGAGGAGCGGGGCGAGCGTCTCCCGGTGCGCGGGCACGGTCACCCAGGCGGTCAGGGCGCGCCGTACGTCCGACCAGGCGGTGCGGCCGGCGGCCAGCAGCGGGTTGAGAGTCGGTCGGGCCAGCAGCGAGGCGTAGGGGGAGCCGAGGGCGAGGGCAGCGGCGCCGGCGTCGAGGACGTGGTCGCCGAGGCGGACGCCGACCCTCCGTTCCGTGCTCTCGGAGGTCGAGAACACGCCATACGGAAGGTTGTGCGGGCCGAAGGGATCACCCTCGGGGACCTCGAAGGGGGTCAAGGGGGGCATGGGGTGGCTGCCTCGCTCTCATCCGTGCCGCGCGGGGGACGGCCATGTGGCGACGTCGCTATGGCGTTGCGCGGCATTCCATGTGGTCGCGCCACACGTTACGGGTGAGTTGCCTGTCGTGACAGTGTCTAAAGAGTTCGCAATGTCCTAATAGGCCTTGCTGGAGTAGGCAATTCCGGCTTAGCGTCCTTTGGGGGACACGGACGGGGTGGGTCCGGTCCGTAGAGGGGGACACGTGGGGGGACCCGTGGCCAGGAATGCCGTCAGCGTGCCGTTCGAGGCGGACCGCGACGTGCCGGGCCTGATCGTCAAGTTCGGCGACTATCCGCTGCATCACGGCGGGGTCGGCGCGATTCGCAGTCTGGGCCGCCTGGGCGTTCCCATGTACGCGATAACAGAGGACGCGTACACGCCGGCGGCTTCGTCCCGTTATCTCAAACGGGCGTTCGTGTGGCCGACAACAGGCGCCGAGGAACCGGACCACCTCGTCGAGGGACTGCTGCGCATCGGCCGCCGCATCGGCCGTCCGACCGTGCTGATCCCCACCGACGAGGAGGCCGCCGTCCTGATCGCCGAGCACCAGGACGCGCTCGGCGACCGCTTCCTCTTCCCGCGCGTCGACCCGGGACTGCCCCGCCGGCTGGCGAGCAAACAGGGCCTGCACGAACTATGCGTGGAACACGGCATCCCGAGCCCGGCGGCCGCCTTCCCCGACTCGTACGACCAGATCGTCGACTTCGCGGAGAAGGCCCGCTTCCCCATCGTCGCCAAGAACCGTGAGGCGTTCGTCCGGCGCAAGCAGCCCGCCGTCAACGGGACGACGCGGATCGCCACCCGGGAGGGGCTGCTCACCCTCGCCCGTGACTGGGGCACCCATCCGGGTGTCATCCTCCAGGAGTACCTGCCGAGGGAGGAGGCCGAGGACTGGATCGTGCACGCCTACTTCGACGCCGACTCCACTCCGCGCGCCCTGTTCACAGGAGTCAAGGTCCGCTCCTGGCCGCCGCACGCCGGCATGACCGCGAACGCGTACGTCGTCGACAACCCGGAACTCGCCGACCTCGCCGCGCGTTTCATCAAGCAGATCGGCTTCACCGGCATCATCGATCTGGACCTGCGCTACGACCGGCGCGACGGCCAGTACAAGCTGCTCGACTTCAATCCGCGCATGGGCGCCCAGTTCCGGCTCTTCGAGAGCGAGTCGGGGGTGGACGTCGTCCGCGCCATGCACCTGGACCTGACCGGGCGCCGCGTCCCGGAGGGGGAACAGCGGGCCGGCCACCGGTACGTCGTGGAGAACATCGACCTGCCCGCCCTCCTCGCCTACCGCCGCAGCGGCTACACGACGCCGCACGCACCGAAGCGGCCGAGCGGGACCGAGTTGGCCTGGCTGGCGGGTGACGACCCGATGCCGTTCGTCACGATGCTCGCCCGCTTCGTGCGTCCGGGCGCGAAGCACCTCTACCAGCTGTGGCGCACCAACCGCCGCGGCTCCAGCAACGCCACGAAGTAGGCACCACGTTCCTGGGGGAGGGACTTCGTGATCGAACCGGTAGCAGTCATCGGTGCCGGGCCCTTCGGCCTGTCCACCGCCGCTCATCTGCGGGCGCGCGGCATCCCGGTCCGGGTCTTCGGCGACCCCATGGTCAGCTGGCGCGACCACATGCCGGCCGGGATGATCCTGAAGTCCACCCCGGCCGCCTCCAACCTGGACTGCCCGCAGCACGGGCACACCCTCGCCGACTACTGCGACGCCGCGGGCATCCGCCGACTGGTGACCGACGAGGACGTCATCCCGGTGGAGACCTTCATCGGCTACGGCGAGTGGTTCCAGCAGAAACTGGTGCCCCGACTGGAGCGGGTCCGGGTGGTCTCCGTGGACCGGCACAAGGCGGACCGGCACAAGGCGGACCGGCACAAGGCGGACCGGCACAACGCGCAAGGCTCGGCGGGTTTCGAACTGAAGTCGGACTCCGGGGAGTCGTTCACGGCCCGTGCGGTCGTCGTCGCCACCGGCCTGTCCGGGCTCGCCCGCCTCCCCGCCGAGCTCGCCGAGGCGGGCGCCGACGGACCCGCGGGACCGGTCTCGCACAGCTCCCAGCACCACGACCTGACCCGTTTCTCCGGCAAGGACCTGATCGTCGTCGGTGCCGGGCAGTCCGCGCTGGAGACGGCGGCCCTCGCCGCCGAGGCAGGCGCCCAGGTGCGGGTGGTCTCGCGAGGGCGCGGCAAGGTCGCCTTCGGCGCCCCGCCCTGGGACCAGCCGAAGCTGCGCCCCGAGTCGCCGTTCGGCCGTGCCTGGTCCCTGTGGGCCCTGAGCTACTACCCGCACCCCTACCGCTACCTCCCGGCGCAGGCCCGCCACTGCCTGGTCCGCCGGGTGCTCGGCCCGCTCGGCGCCTGGTGGCTGCGCGACCGCTTCGAGGGCAAGGTCGAGGTCCGCGAGGTCGCCGCCGTGACCGGCGCCGAGACCTCCGCAGGCGCCCCGGTCCTCACCGTCCGCACCCACGACGGCGGCACCGACCGCCTCACCGCCGACCACGTCATAGCCGCCACCGGCTATCGCGTGGACACCGCCGCGATGGACTTCCTCGGCCCCGGGCTGCGCACTCGTCTCGCCGTCACGCGCGGCGCCCCGAGACTCGGCGCCGGATACGTCTCCTCCGTACCCGGCCTGTACTTCACGGGCCTCCCGGCGGCCGCGTCGTACGGTCCTGTGATGCGGTTCGTGTGCGGTACGGAGTTCGCCTCTCCGCGCCTGGCCAGGCACCTGGCTGCGGCCCACGTCTGACACCCCGGGGCCGAACCGTCACCCGGCGCCCGCGAGGTACAGCCCCAACAGCCCCTGCACGCTGTCCAGTTGCACGGCATCGCCGTCTCCGTCGAACCAGAGTCCGAGCCATGGGACCTCTTCGACGTACAGCGCACCGCCGGCCGGGCCCCGGGGCAGTTGCCGGGCATCTCGGAAAACATCACGCCCGCTACTGACAGCGGCCCCATCACGGAGACGGCGGGCGCCACTTGAGGCCGAAACGCACGGTGAGTCCCCGGGCCGTGCTGTCCGTATTCTCTGATCATGGTCGCACCCTCCCCGTACTCACTGATCGCCACCGACCTGGACGGCACGCTGCTGCGCGGCGACGACACCCTCTCGGAACGGTCGCTCGCCGCGCTCGGGCGGGCCGGCCGGGCCGGAGCTCAGCACCTCGTGGTGACCGGTCGCCCGGCCCCGAGAGTGCGCCCGCTCCTCGACGACCTCGGCTGCACGGGACTCGCGGTCTGCGGCCAGGGCGCGCAGGTGTACGACGCCGGCGCGAACCGGCTGCTGTGGTCGGTCACCCTGGACCGGGAGCTGGCGGAGACCGCACTCGGCAAGATCGAGGCCGAGGTCGGCCAGGTGTACGCGGCGGTCGACCAGGACGGCGTGGACGGGCTCACGCTCATCGAGCCGGGCTATCTGATGCCCCATCCCACGCTGCCCGCGCTGCGCGTCGCCCGGCGCGACGACCTGTGGTGCGCGCCCATCAGCAAGGTGCTGTTGCGCCACCACACCCTGACCGACGACGAACTGGCGACGACCGCCCGCTCGGTGGTCGGGTCGCTGGCGACGGTCACGATGTCGGGGCCGGGGACCGTCGAACTCCAGCCGTGCGGGGTGACCAAGGCGACCGGGCTCGCGCTGGCCGCCGACCGTCTGGCGCTGAGCCCCGGGCAGGCCATCGCCTTCGGCGACATGCCCAATGACATCCCGATGTTCGAGTGGGCGGCCTACGGGGTGGCGATGGCCAACGCCCACCCCGAACTCAGGGCGGTGGCCGACGAGATCACCACGTCGAACGAGGACGACGGCATCGCCGTCGTCCTCGAAAGACTCTTCGGCTGACGCGGAACGTCGATCAGTACGCGCCGTGGACGTTGTCGATCGAGCCGTACCGCGCGGCGGCGTAGTTGCAGGCGGCGGTGATGTTCGCGACCGGGTCGTAGATGTCGAACGACGTGCCGTCCACGTGGTACGCCTTGAACGTCGGGTCGATCACCTGGAGCAGGCCCTTGGACGGGATGCCCTTGGCCGCGTTGGAGTCCCAGAGGTTGATGGCCCGCGGGTTGCCGGAGGACTCCCGCATCAGGTTGCGGTATATGCCGTTGTAGGTGCCCGGGATGTGCTTCTCCGCCATGATCGCGAGCGACTCGCGGATCCAGCCGTCGAGGTTGTTCGGGTACCCGGCGAGGGTCGTCGAGGCCGTCGTGGTGGAGCCGGCGGCGGACGCGGTCGTGGCCCCGATGAGCGGGAGGGCGAGGACGGCGGCGCCGGTTCCGACGACGGCGAGCGTGCGGACGATGCGGTTACGGCGGGGACGGCGGTGCTGAACGGCAGCAGGCATGGCGAAGTTCCTCTCCGTCGCCTGCGAGGTGAGCTGTCGGGTTCGGGCTCGGGGAGTGCCCGGCCACATCGCCCGAAGGCGATGAGGCTTCACCCCTAGCCGTTCCGGAACGACGTCTGTTCTCTGACGTCGGCCGTCCGGTCCGGCGACTTACCTGGGTCTCCCGCTCCTGCCGTGCGAATGAACTCGTCGATGGGTCACTACGGGCGGCGGCAGGATTCGGCGTCCGCCCGGCGAGCCGGAACGTATGCGAGAGCACATGTCCGAAACAAGAGGCTGATTCACACAACGTGCTGATTGACCTTGATCTGTGCCGTATGGGGCACTTGATCCTTTGCTGCCGCCAACCCTCAACTGGCCCACGGGAAAAGGAAAGGAAGGGGCGCCCCGCAGGCCGTACAAGCCTTGCGGCATTCGGGCCCGCGTGACCTACTTCACGAATTCGCAATAACGGCAAAGCGGACATGATGGATTCACGGAATCCGCCTTTTTCATGGTTCAACAGAAAACTTCACCACTTGCATTCCCGTGGAATGCCCCCTGCGGGGGCGCTTCCGACGGCCCCGATGTGAGCATTTTCGGCGAATAGTCCAGAAGTGTCGGATTAGGTATATTTCCGGCATGTTCTCCGTCGACCCCTCCGTCAACTTCGGAAGCCTCGGCTGTGCGCGCGTGTCGTCGGGCATGCCCAACGGGGAGGTCGAGGCGGATGGTTGACGGGGCCCGGCATCGAGCGTCGTTGCGTGCGCGCGTGATTCTCGTCACGTTGAGACAGGGGAGGCGCGGAACCGGTAATCCCCGGTGCGCGTGTCCAACGCGAGGGCGGAACCTCCCCTGTGGTGTGCGTCGTTGTCATGGCGGCGGCCCCGGGCGAGGCTCGAACGTGTCGACGCTCCGTGAGCCGACGGGGTGAGGTGCGGGCGCCACACGCGCGCAGGGATGCCGTTCTGCCGGCCGAGGAAATGACGGTCAAGGAGATGCGGATCGAGAGGACGTGGGTCAACGGAACGCGGAGCTCGACGTGCGAGGTCTCGTGGAGGAGAGCAGACGAGCGTGGACGGGGGCGAGGTGTTGCCGTCCGTGCATGGTGTGCCCCTGCGGGCATGGGTGGGCGGTGGAAGGGGTACGCCCGGGCAGGTGACGTCGGCCGGGGAGGTGTGGTGGTTTCCGGGCGGCGGTCATCCGGAGGGTTCGCCGCCGGACGGGCCCTCGGGCGCCTCGCCGGATCCGGACCCGGCGCGGAGCCCGGTGCGGGACACGGCCTGGGCCTCGGTTCGGGACAACTGCCCGCACTTCCTGTTAAGTCAGTGGATGTCAGGTCGTATCGGCTGATCAAAAACATAACGGTCGTGATCCGATAGCGCCCGGGGTGTAACCGTGGGCGCTATCGGTGATCGAAACCTGACCGGATACGCTGACTTGAGTGATGGCAGCGACCTATCGACAAACCGTGTAATCGCCAGTAGACACCAGCAGACAGGAGACCCCTCGTGACCGTCGTCGGGCCGTTCGGGCTGAGCGTGCGGGACCAGGCTCTGGAAGCCGATGTCCAGGCCGGATTGACGGCTGTCGAGGAAGGCTTGCTAGACGCCACCAAGAGCGAGGTCCCGTTCATCACGGAGGCCGCGCAGCACCTCGTGCGGGCCGGGGGGAAGCGGTTCCGCCCGCTGCTGGTGATGCTCGCCGCGCAGTTCGGCGACCCGTACGCCCCCGGTGTCGTGCCGTCGGCCGTCGTCGTCGAGCTCACCCACCTGGCCACGCTGTACCACGACGACGTCATGGACGAGGCCGCCGTGCGCCGCGGTGTCGACAGCGCCAACACCCGCTGGGGCAATTCGCTGGCCGTCCTCACCGGAGACTTCCTCTTCGCCCGCGCCTCCCAGATCCTCGCCGACCTCGGTCCCGAGGCGGTCCGGGTCCAGGCCCTCGCGTTCGAGCGCCTGGTGACCGGTCAGATCCTGGAGACGGCAGGCCCGTCGGACGGCCGGGACCCGGTCGAGCACTACCTCGACGTGCTCAGCGGCAAGACCGGCTCGCTGGTCGCGGTCTCCTGCCGCTTCGGCGCGATGCTGTCCGGCGCCGACGAGACGGTCGTCGACGTTCTCACCCAGTACGGTGAGCGGCTCGGCGTCGCCTTCCAGCTCGCCGACGACGTGCTGGACATCGCCTCCGACTCCCACGAGTCGGGGAAGACCCCGGGGACGGACCTCCGCGAAGGCGTGCCCACGCTTCCGGTGCTGCGGCTGCGGGAGCGGGCGGCCCGACTGGGGCTGGCCGAGGACATCGCCCTGTGCGAGCTGCTGGACTCCGACCTCACGGACGACGCGCGGCACGCGGAGGCCCTGGCGGCGCTGCGGGCGCACCCGGCGCTGGAGCAGGCCCGCCGGGACGCGGTTCGGTACGCGGAGGAGGCGCGGGCCGCGCTGGGTCCGCTGCCGGAATGCGACCCGAAGGTGGCACTGGTGGAGCTGTGCGACGCGGTGGTGCACCGAGCCGGCTAGCCCTCCGGCCGGCGTTGCGGGCTCCGGGCTCCCGGAAAGCAGCCTCCGTGTGACTCAGGTCACATTCTTGGACTGAGTCCAATCCGGGACGTGTTCCGTACTTCTCCGCAGAAGCCGACGCAGGGGGCGTCGGCTGACACAGGGGGAGAAAACGGAATCATGGTCATCGAAGCAACGCGCCGCAAGAGCCTCGTCGCCGCTGCCATCACCGTCACCGTCACCGCTCTCGGCTGTGCCGCCGTCCCGGCGTCCGCCGCCACCGGCCACAGCCACACCAGCCACAGCTCCACCACCTCCGTCGTCCTCGCCGCCAGCCTGCGCGGTGCCAACGAGGTGCCCGTCGCCGGTGGGCCCGCCGTCGGGGACAAGGACGGTGCCGCGCTGGAGTTCATCCAGGTCAAGGGGGACAAGGTGACCGTCGCCGTGACCTGGCGCGGCACCGGCAGGCCCACCGACCTGCACATCCACCAGGGCGCCAAGGGAACCAACGGCGGCGTCAAAATCGACTTCGGGAAGCTGCTGAAGAAGGCCAGGGGCCACAGTGTCGCGGGCAGCGTCAAGGTCACCGACAAGGCCCTGCTCGCGCAGCTCACCACCGACCCCGGAGCCTTCTACGCCAACCTGCACACCGCCGAGTTCCCCGGTGGAGCACTCCGCGGCCAGCTGCACGCCGTCACCACGGTCTCCGACCTCAAGGGCGGCTTCCAGGCCTCCGTCGTCACCGGCAAGCAGATCTACGAGTGCAAGCCCGCCGACGGCGGCGGCTACGCCTTCGCCCAGCGCGACGTCAGCGCCAAGCTCGGCGGCGGCATCCGCCACTCCTTCGTCGCACCGAACTCCGGTACCCCGCAGTGGGCCGCACCCGACGGCACCGCGGTCACCGGAGCCGTCCTGACCAAGACGGCGAACGGCACCGGCAACATCCCCGAACTGGACCTCAAGACCACCCGGTCCGGCAAGAAGCACGGGCTGCTCGCCCGCACCGGCGAGATCCTGCGCCTCAACACCGTCGGCGGCGTCGCTCCGGCCGGCTCCTGCACCCCGGGTGCCGTCGTCGGCGTCCCCTACCGGGCGGACTACGTGTTCGTGCAGCACTGAGCCGACACGGCACGTGAACTGAGCTGACACGGCACGTGGCAGGAGCAGGCCCGGCACGTGACAGGAGGCGTCTTCGCGGCACGACCCCTACGGGTCGGGGGAGGCGCCTCCGCCCTTGTGTCATACCGCAGGTGTACGCGGAGTTGGCTCCGTGGTCTGACGCTTGTCCGCCCCCGATTTGGTGAGATGGAAACCACGGAAATCACCACCACTCACCGATTCGGGTGAGAATGGCGGCTCAGGGTGGGACACGTGCGAGGACGGCCGCCGCCGACGACGGAGGTAAGGCACACATGGCACCGTACGAATCCGACGACAGCACGGGGGCCACGCAGGCCGACGGCGAGCTGCGCGACGAGATGCGCGCCGAGCGACGGCGCAAGGCCGCACGATACGTCGTCCCCGTCGCGGTGGTGGGCGTGGCCGCAGCCACCATCGGCCTGGTCCCGGCACTCGCCGACTCCGGCGACCCCGACCTGCCGAAGATCACCGCGCAGGAGCTCATCGACAAGATCGCCAAGTCGGACGTGCAGCAGTTGTCCGGCACCGTGAAGATCAGCACCGACCTCGGCCTGCCCGACCTCGGCGGTCTGGAGAGCAGCCTGATGTCCGGGGCGGCCCAGGGCGGCGGCGACGGCTCGTCCGCCGACCCGACCAGCAAGCTCACCGAGCTGGCCTCCGGCACGCACACCCTGCGGGTGGCCGCCGACGGCCCCGAGAAGCAGAAGGTGTCGGTACTGGAGAGCGGCGCCGAGTACAGCCTCATCCACAACGGCACCGACGTGTGGGGCTACGACAGCAAGTCGAACGAGGTCTACCACTCCACCGCCGCCGACTCCGGCAAGGCCGAGCAGCACGAAACCCCGGCCACCCCCAAGGACTTCGCCGACGAGGTCCTCAAGTCGGTCGACGACACCACGTCGGTGACGGTCGACGGCACCGCCCAGGTGGCCGGCCGGGACGCCTACCGGCTCGTCGTCAAGCCCAAGCAGTCCGGCACGACGGTCGGCGCGATCAGCATCGCGGTGGACGCCAAGACCGGTACGCCGCTGAAGTTCACACTCACCCCGTCGAGCGGCGGAGCTGCCGTCGTCGATGCCGGCTACACCCAGATCAGCTTCGCGAAGCCGGCCGTCTCCACCTTCGACTTCACCCCGCCCAAGGGCGCCAAGGTCACCGAGGGCGACAAGGCCGGCAAGGCGGGCGGGGCCGATGAGGGCACCGGGACGGACCAGGGCGGCAAGGCCTCCGAGGCGCCCGGCCACGGTTCCGCCAAGGACCTCGACAAGTCCGGCTTCGACGTCCTCGGCAAGGGCTGGAACTCCATAGCCGTCCTCGACACCGGCAGCAAGGGAGGCGTGCCCACCGGCTCCGCTTCCGGCAGCGGCGACCTGAGCGGCTTCCTCGGCTCGCTCGGCGACCCCGTCTCCGGCAAGTTCGGCAAGGGCACCGTCTTCTCCACCCGGCTGATCAACGCCCTGATCACGGACGACGGGAAGGTGTACGTCGGCGCCGTGGACAA
Organism: Streptomyces sp. NPDC028289; assembly: GCF_055565975.1. Classification (NCBI taxonomy): domain Bacteria; kingdom Bacillati; phylum Actinomycetota; class Actinomycetes; order Kitasatosporales; family Streptomycetaceae; genus Streptomyces; species Streptomyces sp. NPDC028289. The sequence goes on from NZ_JBVHTI010000003.1 coordinate 211,354, forward strand.
GGCTGCGCTGGTGAAGGCGGCCGACGCGGGGTAGCAGAGGGGCAGCGCGGCTTCGGTGAGTACCCTCTGCCGCACGACGAATCGAGGGAGCCGATGGACCGACCGTCCGTCACGGAGCGGGAGCCGGAGGACCCCGGGGAATCCCCGAGCCCCGGGGAGTCCCGGCGCCCCGGGGGCCCGGACGCCCCGGGGGACGACGCGCCGGTGGCCGCGGGTGTCATCGACACCCGTGGCCTCACCAAGCGCTACCGCGGCGGACAGCTCGCCGTGGACGGTCTCGACCTGACCGTTCCCGCGGGCAGCGTCTTCGGCTTCCTCGGCCCGAACGGCTCCGGCAAGACCACCACCATCCGCATGCTGATGGGCCTGATCGCACCCACCTCGGGCACGGCCCGCGTCCTCGGCCACCCAATGCCGCGCGCCTCCCGCGTCGTACTGCCACACGTCGGTGCCCTCATCGAGGGCCCGGCGCTGTACGGCTTCCTCTCCGGCCGCGACAACCTGCTGCGGTACGACGCCGCCGACCCGGCCGCCGACCCGCGCACCCGGCGCGCCCGCGTCGAGGCCGCGCTGGACCGGGTGGGCCTCGGGGCCGCCGCGGCCAAGAAGGCGAAGGCCTACTCCCTCGGCATGAAGCAGCGCCTGGGCCTCGCCGCCGCGCTGCTCCAGCCCCGCAAGCTGCTGGTCCTGGACGAGCCGACCAACGGCCTCGACCCGCAGGGCATGCGGGAGATTCGCTCCCTGGTGCGGGAACTGGCCGGGGACGGCACCACCGTGTTCCTCTCCTCCCACCTCCTCGACGAGATCGAGCAGGTCTGCACCCACGCGGCCGTGATGGCGCAGGGACGGCTGATCGCCCAGGGCGCGGTGGCCGACCTGGCGGCCGGGGCGCGCGGTCGGCTTGTGGTGACCACCCCGGACCCCGTGGAGGCGGCCCGGGTGCTCAAGGAACAGGGCGTCGCGGACGTCGTCGTCGCCGAGGACCGGGTGACCGGCGAGCCGCCCGAGCGCGACCTCGCCGAGGTGAACGCGGCGCTCGTCACCGCGGGCGTCCGGGTCCGCGGCTTCACCGTGGAACGGGCCTCGCTGGAGGACGCGTTCGTGGCACTGACCGGGGAGGGTTTCGATGTCGCGGGCTGACCTGGCCGCCGTGGACACGGCGGCCGTACGGCCGAACCCGCTGTGGAGCCTCGGCCTGCTGCGCAGCGAACTCGTCACCACGTTCCGCCGCTGGCGCACCCTCGCCCTGCTCGGTGTACTGGCGGCGGTGCCGATCCTCGTCGGGGTCGCCGTCAGGATCGAGACGCGGGGCGGCGGACAGGTCGGCCGGGGCGGCGGCGACGGCCCGGCGTTCATCACCCAGGTCACCAACAACGGACTGTTCCTGGTGTTCACGGCGCTGGCCGCGACGCTCCCGTTCTTCCTGCCGATGGCCGTCGGGGTGGTGGCCGGGGACGCGATCGCGGGTGAGGCCGATGCCGGCACCCTGCGCTACCTGCTGGTCGCGCCGGCGGGCCGTACCCGCCTCCTGCTCGGCAAGTACGCGACGACGATGGCCTTCTGCCTGGTCGCGACCCTGGTGGTGGCGGCCTCCGCACTCGCCGTCGGCGCGCTCCTCTTCCCGCTCGGTGACCTGACGACGATCTCAGGCACCCGGATCTCCTTCGCCGACGGTCTCGGCCGCGCCCTGCTGATCGCTCTGGTGGTCGCCGCGTCCCTGGCCGGCGTCGCCGCCCTCGGCCTGTTCGTGTCCACCCTGACCAACAGCGGCATCGCGGCGATGGCGACGACCGTGGGCCTGGTCATCACGGTCCAGATCCTCGACCAGATACCCCAGTTGCACGCGCTGCAGCCGTACTTCTTCTCCCACTACTGGCTGTCCTTCGCCGACCTGATGCGCGACCCCGTCTACTGGGACGACCTGGTCAAGAACCTGGAGCTGCAGGCCCTGTACACGGCGGTGTTCGGATCGGCGGCCTGGGCGCGGTTCACCACGAGGGACATCACCGCCTAGCGGGTGCCCTAGGGTCCTGGTCAGGCCGCGCCCCGCCGGGCACTCCTTCCTGGTGCGAGGCTGTGACGTCGCGGTGACGTGCGAGCCGTGCCGAGCGGAGACACTGGACCGTACGCACGAGTACGACCTGGGTACGACCGGATGGTGACGCCGGGGGAATGAGGGCCGATGTCCCGACTCAGCCGCGAGGAGAAGCGGGAAGTCCAGCAGGAGGGGCGCCTGGCACCCGTCGACGTCCGGGTGGCGGGCGCGGCGGCGTCCGTGGACGGCGTACCGCTGCTCCCGAGCCCCGGTGAGGAGCCCCAGCAGGCGGTCCTCAACCACCTCCAGCGCCTCGCCCGCGCCAGCGGCCGCCCGGTCCTCGCCACCGTCCACGACACCCGCATCGGCTACGTCGTCCCCCTTCAGGTGAACCTGGACGGTTCCAGCAGCTTCACGGGCGACCCGGTACGACTGGCCGCACCGGCCGCCGAACCCATGGAACAACCCGCACCGAGGACATCCGCGCCGACGGCACCGGCACCGGCGCCGAAGGAACCCGCGCAGGCCGCGGCGCCGGCGTTCCCCCAGCAGGTGTTGCATGCGGCACCGCAACCGCCCGCCGCCCCGCCGGCACCGCCCGCCCCGTCGACCGTCCCGCCGGCCGTGGTCCCGCCTCTGCCGCCCGCGCCCGGCACCGTGCGGCCGCCCACCGGAGTCTTCGGCCCGCCGCCCGTCATGAGCCCTCCCGCCCCCGCGCCTGCCCCCGCTCCGTCCTCTGAGAAGGCCCCCGCCCTCGCCCCGGTAGAGCCGTTGGCAGACCGGGACCCGGACCCCGACCCGCGCTTCACCCCCACCCCCGCCCGCGGCTTCGACGCGGTCGCCGAGGAGGTGCTCGGGGACGAGCCCGTGACGCTGACGGCGGAAGGGGCCGCGCTGCTCACCGAGCCGGTGGCGCGGATCAACGAGGCCGTCCGGACGGGCCGTATCGAAGCGGCGGCCGAGCTCGCCGAGCGCACCGTCGCCAAGGCCGCCGCGGTCCTCGGCGAGGACCACACCGAGGTCCTGCACCTGGGCGAGCTGACCGCGTACATCTCCTACCTGGCGGGCGACCCGGTGCGGGCCTTCCACCTCTCCCTGGACCTGGCCCGGCAGCGCCGGCACACGCGGGACGGCGAGGCGGCGTACGGGAACGTGCGGAGCGCGGCGACCGCCTGGCGCGCGGTGCGCGACCCCGAGCACGGACTGCGCCTGGGCCGCGAGCTGATCGACCTGTGGGCGCAGCTCACCGCCGAGGGCGGACCGGCGGCCGACGACGCCGAGGAACTGGAGTCGGCCCGCGCCCGGATGGCCCGCCTCACGGAACGCGCCCGTCGCGCGGCCAGGAACGCCTGAGCGTCGCCGTCACTGCACGCAGAACTCGTTGCCCTCCGGGTCGGCCATCACGGTCCACGCCCCGGAGGGCTCGGAGACATGCCGCACCACGACCGCGCCCAGCGCCTCGAGGCGCGCCACCTCGTCCGCCCGCCTCCCCTCCCCGGCGTGCAGGTCGATGTGGAGCCTGTTCTTGCCGGACTTCGCCTCCGGCACCCGCTGGAACAGCAGCCGCCGCCCCAGTCCCGTCCCGCGCTCCTCGTCGTACGGGTCGTCCGGGTGCCGTACGGCGATCAGGTCGCGGAAGGCGGCACGGCCGTGGTACTCCAGGGTGGCCGCGCCCGGCAGCGCGCCCAGCTCCAGCAGCCGTTCCACGAACACGCTGTTGTCCTCGGCCACGTAGTGCAGCGCGGCGGCCCAGAAGTCGGCCTGCGCGTGCGGGTCACGGGCGTCGACGACGAGCTTCCAGTGCAGGGGTGCGGGCGTCTGCGTCATGCCGCCCACTTATAGCCGACGGCCCGGACGGTCACACCTGGGTTGCGGGAGTCTCCGCGACCGGGGCGGCCGGCCGTGGTAGAGGCGCCACCGCGAGTGCTCGTGCGGCCCGGCGGGCGGTGCGCAGCGCATCCCAGGTGAGCAGGGTGAGGGCAAGCCAGACCAGGGCGAAGCCGGCCCAGCGCGCGGCGGGCATCGCCTCGTGGAAGTAGAGGATGCCGAGCAGGAACTGGAAGACCGGCGCCAGGTACTGCAGAAGACCGAGCGTGGAGAGCGGCACGCGGATCGCGGCGGCGCCGAAGCAGACCAGTGGGACGGCGGTGACGATGCCGGTGGAGGCCAGCAGGGCCGCGTGCCCGGCGCCGTCGTTGACGAAGCTGGACTCGCCGTGGCCGGCCAGCCACAGCAGATAGCCGAGCGCCGGCAGGAACTGGATCGCCGTCTCTGCCGCGAGTGACTCGATACCGCCGAGGTTGACCTTCTTCTTGACGAGCCCGTAGGTGGCGAAGGAGAAGGCGAGGACGAGGGAGATCCACGGCGGCTGCCCGTAGCCGACGGCCAGCACGACGACGGCGGCGAATCCCACGCCCACCGCCGCCCACTGCGCGGGCCGCAGCCGTTCCTTCAGCAGCAGCACGCCCATGGCGATGGTCACCAGGGGGTTGATGAAGTAGCCGAGGGAGGCCTCGACCACGTGCCCGGCGTTCACCGCCCAGATGTAGACGCCCCAGTTGACGGTGATCACGGCGGCGGCGACCGTCACCAGGGCCAGTCGGCGCGGCTGCCGCAGCAGCTCGCCGGCCCACGCCCAGCGCCGTACGAAGGCGAGTGCGACGGCGACGAAGACGAGGGACCACACCATCCGGTGGGCCAGGATCTCCACCGACCCGGCGGGCTTCAGCAGCGGCCAGAACAGGGGGACCAGTCCCCACATCCCGTAGGCCGCGAAGCCGTTCACCAGTCCTGTCCGCCGCTCACCCTTCGATATGCCGGCCACCGGCCCTCCTCACACCCAGCTTCAGCACGCCGGGACGAAGGTAGCGCCGAGCACCCCGGTCTGTCATGGCCGTATCGGTATACGGTCATGACAGACCGGGGTGACCCGTTTCCGGGTGCCTTACTTGAGCGCGGCGGCGATCGCCTCGGAGATCGGGGAGGTCGGGCGGCCGGCCAGGCGGGAGAGGTCGCCGGAGTCGACGACCAGCTCGCCCTTGGCGATCGACGCGTCGACGTCGACCAGGATCCCGGCGAACATCTCCGGCACGCCGGCGCCCGTCAGGATGGACTGGAGCGCCTCGGCGGGCACGGAGTTGTAGGCGATCTCCTTGCCGGTCTGCTTCGTGAGCTCGGCCGCGTACTCGGCGAAGCTCCAGGCGACGTCGCCGCCGAGCTCGTACGTCTGGTTCTCGTGGCCCTCGCCGGTCAGCACGGCCACCGCGGCGGCCGCGTAGTCGGCGCGGGAGGCCGAGGAGACCCGGCCCTCGCCGGCGGCCGCGACGACGGCGTTGTGCTCCAGGACCGGGGCGAGGTTCTCGGTGTAGTTCTCGTGGTACCAGCCGTTGCGCAGCAGGGTGTACGGCAGGCCGGAGGCGAGCAGCACCTCCTCGGTGGCCCGGTGGTCGTCCACCAGCGAGGCGTGCAGGCTGCCCGGGGCGCTGGTGTACGCCAGCAGGGCGACGCCGGCCGCCTTGGCGGCGTCGATGACGACCTTGTGCTGGGCGGGACGGCCCTTGTCGAACTCGTTGCCGGAGATCAGCAGCACCTTGTCGCCGGCGGCGAAGAGACCGTCGAAGGTCTCGGGGGTGTTGTAGTCCGCCACGGCGATCGTCACGCCCCGGGCGGCGAAGTCGGCGGCCTTGGCCTCGTCGCGCACGACGGCGGTGATCTGCTCGGCCGGGACCTTCTCCAGCAACTGCGTCACGACGTGACGGCCGAGGTGTCCGGTGGCTCCGGTGACAACGATGCTCATGGTGTGCGATCTCCTTGTGGGGTTCCGATGCCACTAACCCTAAGGGAAGCGCTAACCACAGGAAAGTACCCACTTTGAAGTAAGGTACTGGCATGCCCGTAAGTGCCTCCGAAGCCCGAGCCGAAGTCGCAGCCCGAGCCGAAGTCGAAGTCGTAGCCGCACCGCGGACCGGGACGTACGTCGTCGGCGCGGAGATGTGCCCGTACCGCCTGGTCCTGGAGCACGTCACCAGCCGCTGGGGCGTCCTGGTCCTGATCCAGCTTCTCGACCGTCCGCACCGCTTCAGCGAGCTGCGCCGCGCGATCGGCCGGGTCAGCGAGAAGATGCTCACCCAGACCCTCCAGACCCTGGAACGCGACGGCCTCGTCCACCGCGACGCCAAGCCCGTCATCCCGCCCCGCGTCGACTACTCCCTCACCGACCTCGGCCGCGAGGCCGCCCAACAGGTGCGGGACCTGGCCCTGTGGACCGAGCGGCGGATGGCGGACGTGGAACGGGCCAGGAAGGCGTACGACGACGCCAAGCGCGCCTGACGCCTGCCCTGCAGGCCATCGCCTGCAGGCCATCGCCTGCAGGCCATCGCCTGCAGGGCAGGCTGGAAGGCCCTGAGGCCGCTGCGGACGCGAGTGGGGCCCGGACGCACCGTCCGGGCCCCACTCGCACACTCACACTCGCGACCGGTCAGCCCACGACCGTCCAGGTGTCCCCGCCGGCCAGCAGGGTCGCGAGGTCGCCCTTGCCGTGCTGTTCGACCGCGGTGTCCAGCTGCCCAGACATCTGCACGTCGTAGACGGGCCGTTCCACCGAGCGGAAGACGCCGAGGGGCGTGTGGTGCAGGGAATCGGGGTCGGCCAGCCGGGACAGCGCGAAGGCCGTGGTCGGGGAAGGGGAGTGGGCGTCGTGGACGAGGACCTCGGACTCGTTGTCCGCGGTCACGTCGACCACCTTCAGGTCACCGGTGAGCCGGTCGCGTACGACACCGCGCGCGTCGTCCGCGCCGAAGCGGATGGGCTTCCCGTGCTCCAGGCGGATCACCGCCTCCTCGGCCGACTGCTTGTCCTTGAGGGCGTCGAAGGCGCCGTCGTTGAAGATGTTGCAGTTCTGGTAGATCTCGATCAGGGCCGTGCCCGGGTGGGCGGCGGCCGCGCGCAGCACCTCGGTGAGGTGCTTGCGGTCGGAGTCGATCGTGCGGGCGACGAAGGACGCCTCCGCACCGATCGCCAGCGACACCGGGTTGAACGGGGCGTCCAGTGAGCCCATCGGTGTCGACTTGGTGATTTTGCCGACCTCGGAGGTCGGTGAGTACTGCCCCTTCGTCAACCCGTAGATGCGGTTGTTGAAGAGGAGGATCTTCAGGTTGACGTTGCGGCGCAGGGCGTGGATGAGGTGGTTGCCGCCGATCGACAGCGCGTCACCGTCACCGGTCACCACCCACACCGACAGGTCACGCCTGCTGGTCGCCAGCCCGGTCGCGATCGCGGGGGCGCGGCCGTGGATGGAGTGCATGCCGTACGTGTTCATGTAGTACGGGAAACGCGACGAGCAGCCGATGCCCGAGACGAAAACGATGTTCTCCTTCGCCAGTCCCAGTTCCGGCATGAACCCCTGTACGGCGGCCAGGATCGCGTAGTCACCGCAGCCCGGGCACCAGCGCACCTCCTGGTCGGACTTGAAGTCCTTCATGGACTGCTTCGCCTCGGCCTTGGGGACGAGCTGCAGCAGCCCGTCGTCGGCGTCGGTCGTGGCGTCGGTCATGGCGTCAGTCATGGATGGCCTCCTTGAGCGCCGTGGCGAGCTGCTCGGCCTTGAACGGCATGCCGTTGACCTGGTTGTACGAATGCGCGTCCACCAGGTACTTCGCCCGGATGAGGGTGGCGAGCTGACCGAGGTTCATCTCGGGGATCACCACCTTGTCGTACCCCCTCAGCACGGCCCCGAGATTTCTCGGGAACGGGTTGAGGTGCCGCAGATGCGCCTGCGCGATCGGCTCACCGGCCGCCCGCAGCCGCCGTACCGCCGCCGTGATCGGCCCGTACGTCGATCCCCAGCCGAGCACCAGGGTGTGCGCTCCGTCCGGGTCGTCGACCTCGAGGTCGGGGACGTCGATGCCGTCGATCTTGGCCTGCCGGGTGCGGACCATGAAGTCGTGGTTGGCGGGGTCGTACGAGATGTTGCCCGTGCCGTCCTGCTTCTCGATGCCGCCGATGCGGTGTTCGAGACCGGGAGTGCCGGGGATGGCCCACGGGCGGGCCAGCGTCTGCGGGTCGCGCTTGTACGGCCAGAAGACCTCGGTGCCGTCCTCAAGGGTGTGGTTGGGGCCGCTCGCGAACTGCACCCGCAGGTCGGGAAGCTCCTCCAGCTCCGGGATCCGCCAGGGCTCGCTGCCGTTGGCCAGGTAGCCGTCGGAGAGCAGCATCACGGGCGTCCGGTACGTCAGCGCGATCCGGGCCGCCTCCAGCGCCGCGTCGAAGCAGTCGGCCGGCGTGCGCGGGGCGATCACCGGGACCGGTGCCTCGCCGTTGCGGCCGTACATCGCCTGCAGCAGGTCCGCCTGCTCGGTCTTGGTCGGCAGCCCGGTGGACGGCCCGCCCCGCTGGATGTCGACGACCAGCAGGGGCAGCTCCAGCGAGACCGCGAGCCCGACCGTCTCCGCCTTCAGGGCGACACCGGGGCCGGAGGTCGTCGTCACCGCCAGCGAGCCGCCGAACGCCGCCCCCAGGGCCGCGCCGATGCCGGCGATCTCGTCCTCGGCCTGGAAGGTCCGCACACCGAAGTTCTTGTGCTTGGACAGCTCGTGCAGGATGTCGGAGGCCGGGGTGATCGGGTACGACCCGAGGAACAGCGGCAGGTCCGCCTGTCGGGACGCGGTGACCAGGCCGTAGGCCAGGGCCAGGTTCCCGGAGATGTTCCGGTATGTGCCGACCGGGAACGCGGTCGTCGCCGGAGCGATCTCGTAGGAGACGGCGAAGTCCTCCGTCGTCTCGCCGAAGTTCCAGCCCGCCCGGAAGGCCGCCAGGTTGGCTTTCATGACCTCGGGTTTGCGGGCGAACTTCTGCTGGAGGAATCTCTCCGTGCCCTCGGTCGGCCGGTGGTACATCCATGACAAGAGGCCGAGCGCGAACATGTTCTTGCTGCGCTCGGCCTCCTTGCGGCTGAGGTCGAATTCCTTGAGTGCCTCCACGGTGAGCGTGGTCAGCGGCACCGGATGGAGGCTGTAGCCGTCGAGTGACCCGTCCTCCAGGGGCGAGGCGTCGTAGCCGACCTTCTGCATCGCCCGTTTCGTGAACTCGTCCGTGTTGACGATGATCTCCGCGCCGCGCGGCAGATCCCCGATGTTCGCCTTCAACGCGGCCGGGTTCATCGCGACCAGTACGTTCGGCGCGTCACCCGGGGTGAGGATGTCGTGGTCGGCGAAGTGCAACTGGAACGACGAAACCCCCGGCAGAGTGCCTGCGGGGGCCCGGATCTCGGCGGGGAAGTTCGGCAGGGTGGACAGATCGTTGCCGAAGGACGCGGTCTCCGACGTGAACCGGTCACCGGTGAGCTGCATACCGTCACCCGAGTCCCCCGCGAACCGGATGATCACCCGATCGAGGCGCCGGACGGCCTTCACACCGCCCGGCTTGCGCTGCTCTCCAACGACGGTTCCGTCGGCCTGTTCCGTTGTCCTGCTGACCTGGCTGGTCACTGAACTGGACCTCCTTCGAGGCGGCTGTCCGGGCGTGGCCGTCCCACGGACCATCCCGTAATCAACCCTACGTCGGTTAGGGTCGCCTTCCCGTGCCTGCTCGCATGCTGGACGGAGTTCTGAGACGACCTGTCGCCCTGACTTGTCACGATTTTCCCTCCCCCTGGCCGCCATCCGGTGCCGACACGGTGCCGTCGGCCCGTCAGGAGTTCAGATACGTCAGAACGGCCAGAACACGCCGGTGATCACCGTCGCTCTGGGAGAGCCCGAGCTTGAGAAAGATGTTGCTGACGTGCTTCTCGACGGCTCCGTCGCTCACCACCAGCTGCCGGGCGATCGCCGAGTTCGTCCGCCCCTCGGCCATCAGCCCCAACACCTCCCGCTCCCGCGGGGTGAGGCCCGCCAGCACGTCCTGCTTGCGGCTCCGCCCCAGCAGCTGGGCGACGACCTCCGGATCGAGCGCCGTACCTCCTTCGGCGACCCGCACCACGGCGTCCACGAACTCCCGCACCTCGGCGACCCGGTCCTTCAACAGGTACCCCACGCCCCGGCTGGAACCGGCCAGCAGTTCGGTGGCGTAGCGCTCCTCCACGTACTGCGACAGCACCAGCACCCCGAGCCCCGGATACGTCTTCCGCAGCCGAACGGCGGCCCGGACGCCCTCGTCCGTGTGTGTCGGCGGCATTCGCACATCCGCGACCACGACGTCCGGCAGCGCGCCCTGGGCATCCAGGTCGGCGATGGTCTTGACCAGCGCCTCCGCGTCCCCGACGCCCGCGACGACGTCATGCCCCCGATCGGTCAGCAGCCGGGTAAGCCCCTCCCTGAGCAGCACGGAATCCTCGGCGATGACCACCCGCACCCTGTCCTCCACGATCTCCCGGCCCCCCACACCCCGTCCGGCGTACATGCCTGCCCTGTCCGAAAGTCCAGCATTCCAGCATTCGGATCGGAGTGCGTGCGGGTAACGACAGGAGGCGAACCAAAACAGGCCGCGGGGTACGGACGAATGCCGGTCCGCACCCCCTCTCGGCCCGCACTCCCTCTCAGCCCGTCCGGCTGAGGACGAGAGCCGGTCCGCACCAGCCCGTCCGGCTGAGGACGAGAGCCGGTCCGCACCCCCCCCAGCCCGTCCGGCGTTTGAGGACGAGGCCGTTCAGGCCGAAGCGGGGGTCCGGGGGCGGCAGCTCCCGAAACGGGCGGTCGAAGGGGGCCCACCCCCTGGAAGGACGGGACGGGTAGGGGCGGCGGGGGCCGAGAACCCGCCCTCAGCCACGCCAGGGCAGCTCCGCCGTCACCCGCGTAGGCCCGCCCACCGGCGAGTCCACCACCAGGATCCCGTCGACCGCGTCCAGCCGCTCGGCCAGCCCCGCCAGCCCTGACCCCCTCGCCGTGTCCGCACCCCCCACCCCGTCGTCCACGACCTGCAGCATCAACCGGTCCGCACTCCGCCACACATCCACCGTCGCCTCACTCGCCCGCGCGTGCTTGCTGACGTTCTGCAGCAACTCGGACACCGTGAAGTACGCGATCCCCTCGATCGCCGCCGCCGGCCGCTCCGCCAGATCGACCTCCACCCGCACCGGCACCGTGCACCGCGAGGCCACCGAGGACAGCGCCGCATCCAGCCCCCGGTCGGTCAGCACGGCCGGATGGATCCCGCGGGCCAGGTCCCGCAGCTCCTGCAGCGCGGTCTTCACCTCACCGTGCGCCTCGTCCACCATCCGTGCCGCGACCTGCGGATCCTCCCGCAGCTTCTCCTTCGCCAGTCCCAGATCCATGGCCAGCGCCACCAGCCGCGCCTGCGCCCCGTCGTGCAGATCCCGCTCGATCCGCCGCAGATCGGCGGCGGCGGTGTCCACGACGACCCCCCGGTCCGACTCCAGCTCCACCACCCGCGACGCCAGCTTCGACGGCCCCAGCAGCCCGTTCACCATCACCCGGTCCACCAGCGTCAGCGCCCGGACGATCCACGGCGTGGCCAGCGTGAACAGCAGTCCCACCAGCGCGGTCACCGTGATCTCGAACGGGTTGTCGAGGTAGACACTGTGGTGAGCGTCGCCGTACAGCTGGAGCCCGCCCTGCCCAGCCCACATCGGGAACACCCAGAACCACAGCGGGTACGTCAACAGGGCCCAGCCGTACGCCCAGAAGTTGAGGGCTACGACGAAGGAGAACATCGACCAGGGGAACTGCAGGACCGCATACAGCAGATGACGCCAGGACGTGCCGCTCTTCAGCACCGCGCCGACCCAGGCGAAGAACCCCGGCTTGCGCATCCGCAGCGGCTCCGGGTCGGCCACCTCCAGCTTCAGCAGCCCGCGCGCGCGTGCCCGTTCCAGTGCCCCGAAGCCACGGCACCCGGCGAGGGCCACCGCCAGCAGCGGGATCCCGACGAAGGTCACCAGCAGCCCGGCACCGAGGGACAGCATCGTCACGGTCCACACGAACAGCGTGACGCCGACCGGCAGGCCCAGCAGGACATAGCCGAACTCACGCCAGCTGCGCGCCTCGAACGGCGCCCGCAGCACCGCCGGCACCCGATGCGGGCGCTCGCCGTACGGCTCGTAGCCGTATCCGTGGTCCTGCCCGTACCCGTACTCGTGTCCGTACTCCGTGGCCATCGGCGCCGTCCCGTCCTGTTCCAGCCTCATCGGCCCTGTCCTGCGGTATCTCCACCCTGCTCTGCAGCAGATCGCGGAACCATGGAGTCCGTCGGCGTCTTGAGCGGGGGGTTTTCCCCACCCCCTGCGCCGCCTACGCCCGGTCGCGCCAGGGCAGCTCCGCGGTCACTGTCGTGGGCCCACCGGCCGGTGAGTCGACGACGAACAGGCCGTCGACCGCGCCCAGCCGGTCCGCGAGCCCGCGCATCCCGGAGCCGCCGTCCAGGCTCGCCCCGCCGCGCCCGTCGTCCCGTACCTGGATCAGCAGCCGGTCGTCGGCCCGCCACACGTCCACCGAGGCGGTACGCGCCCCACTGTGCTTGCTGATGTTCTGCAGCAGCTCGGAGACGGTGAAGTAGGCGATGCCCTCGATCGCGGGCGCCGGTCTGGACGGCAGGTCGGCGGTCACCTGGACCGGCACCGTGCAGCGCGAGGCGACCGAGGACAGCGCCGCGTCCAGCCCCCGGTCGGTCAGCACCGCCGGATGGATGCCCCGGGCGAGATCCCTGAGCTCCTGCAACGCCAGCTTCACCTCGCCGTGCGCCTCCTCGACCATCGCGGCGGCCGCGTCGGGATCCTCCAGGAGCTTCTCCTTCGCCAGGCCAAGCCCCATCGCCAGATTGACGAGCCGGGCCTGCGCGCCGTCGTGCAGATCCCGCTCGATGCGCCGCAGGTCGGCGGCGGCCGTGTCGACGACCACCCCCCGGTCCGACTCCAGTTCGGCGATACGGCGCTCCAGCTCGTCGGAGGGCGACAGCAGGCCGCGCACCATCGCCCGGTCCACGTTCGCCAGCCCGCGCGCGACGAACGGCAGTACCGGCCACAGCACGAACAGCGAGACCAGCGTGACGCAGAAGGTGAGGACGCCCCACGGCAGCCGGATGAAGTCGTACAGCAGCGTCCGCCAGCCCACCGGGTCCTTCAACGTCATCCACAGCCGCCCGGAGCGCGCACCGCGCCGGTTCCACGGCAACGGGGTCGGCTCCTCCACCCGCACCCCGAGCAGCGCACGCGCGCGTGCCCGTTCCAGCTTCCCCAGCTGCCGGGCGCCCAGCAGGGTCAGGGCGAGCAGGGGTATGCCGATCACCGTCAGCGTCAGTACACCGCTCACCCACACCGTCGTGACGACATAGACGAAGCCGAACAGCGACATCGGCAGATTCAGCAGGAGGTGCGCGATCTCCTTCCAGGTGTGACCGTCGAAGGCGAAGCGCACGGGCGGCAGTCGCTCGCGGTCCTCACCGTCGTCGGCGAAGATGGGGGATCGGGGTGCTGGTGCGGTCATATGCGCCAGCGTGCCGTGTGCCGTGGTACGACGCCATGGAGTTCCCCGCCCGGGCCACCCTGGGGAAAACCCCACCAGCCGGCCCCGGTCCCGTGTCTCCGGGGTGTCCCACCGCCTGACTGCCTGCTTACCGTGTCTTTATCAGGGCCTAGACTCCCGTGCGTACAGATCGTCGAATCAAGAGTTGACTGAGGTCACGGCACCGGGCCGGTCGGGCCCGTGGTCTGTCGAGGGAGTGAGGGACGGGCGATGCGGGAGACGGTGGGCGGTGAACCGACCGTGGTCCTCGCCGCGGACTACTTCGCGTCCTACTCGGTCGTGGGACTGCTGACGCTGGTCGGCGTGGTCTTCGTCGCCGTGGCCTTCGGCGCCGGCAAGCTGCTGCGCCCGGTTGTCCCCACCCCCGAGAAACTCCTCACCTACGAGTGCGGCGTCGATCCCGTCGGCGAGGGCTGGGCCCACACCCAGGTCCGCTACTACGTCTACGCCTTCCTCTACGTCATCTTCGCCGTCGACTCGATCTTCCTGTTCCCCTGGGCGACGGTCTTCGCCGCCCCCGGCTACGGCGCGACCACGCTCGTGGAGATGTTCGTCTTCCTCGGCTTCCTCGCCGTCGGCCTGCTGTACGCATACAAGAAGGGCGTCCTGACATGGACGTGACGCCGGAACCCGTGCCGCTGCCGGAGCCGAAGCGGCTGGGCACGCTCGCCCGCCTCGCCCCCGAACCGATGAAGGTCGTCCTCAACTGGGGCCGCCGCTACTCGCTCTGGGTCTTCAACTTCGGTCTCGCCTGCTGCGCGATCGAGTTCATCGCCGCGTCGATGGCCCGCCACGACTTCATCCGCCTCGGCGTGATCCCCTTCGCGCCGGGCCCCCGCCAGGCCGACCTGATGGTGGTCTCGGGCACGGTCACGGACAAGATGGCCCCGGCGGTCAAGCGCCTGTACGAGCAGATGCCCGAACCGAAGTACGTCATCTCCTTCGGCGCCTGCTCGAACTGCGGCGGCCCCTACTGGGACTCCTACTCCGTCACCAAGGGCGTCGACCAGATCATCCCCGTCGACGTCTACGTCCCCGGCTGCCCGCCGCGCCCCGAGGCGCTCCTCCAGGGCATCCTCAAACTCCAGGAGAAGATCGCGGCGGAATCCCTGGGTGAGCGCTACGGCACCCCCCGCCCCTCCGCCGCGGCCCTCCAGAGCGGCCTGGTCCTGCCGCCGGCCCCCACGGGGGCCGAGCACGAAGGGGACACGCGATGACGGCCCCGGCCGGCTGGCTGCCGGCCCCCGTCGAGGAACTCTTCGGCACGGACGCCACGGCCGACGAGTCCTACGACGTCCTGACGGTCGACGTTCCTCCCTCCTCCTGGCTCGCCGCCCTGGAGATCGCCCGTACGACTCTTTCCTGCACCTACTTCGACTGGCTGAGCGCGGTCGACGAACCCGGCACCGGATTCCGCGTCTCCGCCCACGTCGTCGCCCTCGCCCCGGTCCGCCGGCTGCTCCTGCGCACGACGGTCCCGCACGCCGCCCCCGAACTCCCGTCCGCCGTCGGCGTCTACGCGGGCGCCCGCTGGCACGAACGCGAGACCCACGAGATGTTCGGCGTCCGCTTCACCGGCCACCCCGGCCTGGACCACCTCCTCCTCCCGGAGACCTTCGAGGGCCACCCCCTCCGCAAGGACTTCGTGCTCGCCGCCCGCGTCGCGAAGGCCTGGCCCGGCGCCAAGGAACCGGGCGAGTCCGACCACGGCGGTCCCAAGCGCCGCCAGATGCTCCCCCCGGGTGTCCCCGACCCGAACGAGTGGGGCCCCCTCAAGGGCCAACTCCCGGCCGCCCCCGCCCGCCCGGCCCGCACCGCGGCAAGCCGCGCAGCAGGCGACCGGCCGCCCCGCGCGGCCGACGACCGCCCGGTGCGCCGCTCCCGCACGGCCGCGGAGGGCTCGGCGAGCCAAGCGGCCGAGGCCGCCGAGGCGACTGCGGCGCCGGGTGCGGCGGGGCCGACGGCCACTCCGCGCAGGGCACGGAGCGCGAGCGCGGGGTCGGCTTCGCAGCGGGCAGCCTCCGGTGCGGAGGACGCGCCCACTGAGGCCGCTCCGGAAGGCGTCGGCGCAGAGGGGACCGCTCGGGCGGCGGGGCCGTCGGCTGCTCCCCGCGGGCCACGCCGGACGCGTACTGCCTCGGGCGGCTCCACTTCCCAGCGCGCGCAGGAAACGGAGACGGAGGCAGAGACGGACACGCCGGAGGTGCCTGCCACCCCGGCCCGCCCCGCAACCCCCCGCAGCTCGGACGCGCCGTGGCACCACGCCCGTCCGGCCTTCGACGAACCGGAGGCCGGGGGGCCAGGTGGCGGAACGTCGGCCGACCCGACGGAGGGTGCCGAGACCGGGACCAGGGCAGAGGAGCCGGCGGCGGGGGAGCCGACGGCACCGGACCCGACCGGGCCGGAGCCGACCGGACCGGAACCAACGGCCTCGGCGTCGGGTTCGGATACGGGTTCGGATCCGGGGGAGTCGAACCCGGCCGCGCCCGCGGAGCCCGAGCCGAACCCTGCCGAGTCCGCGCAGCCCGGGGAGCCCGGGGCGCCCGGCTCTGAACCATCAGCCCCGGAGGCACCGGCCTCCGAAGCCCCCACCCCTGAGCCCGCGCCAGAAGCTCCTACCCCCGACGACACCGCCCCCGAACACCCTGCCCGCGACGACGACCCCCCAGGAGGCCCGCAGTGAACGACGCTCTGGACGTCGCCCTGCGACTCCTCCTCGTGTTCGTCGTCTTCCTCACCTTCCCTCTGATCGTCGGTCAGACCGAGCACAAGGTGATGGCCCATATGCAGGGCCGCCTCGGCCCGATGTACGCCGGTGGTTTCCACGGCTGGGCCCAGCTGATCGCCGACGGCGTGAAGTTCGCGCAGAAGGAGGACGTGGTCCCGGCCGGCGCGGACCGCCGCGTCTTCCAACTGGCCCCCGCGGTGGCCCTCCTCCCGTATCTGCTCGTGCTGCTCGCCATCCCGATCGGCCCGGGCGAGGGCGCGGTCGGCCAGGTCCTGGACGCGGGTGTGTTCTTCGTGCTGGCCGTGATGGGCGTCGGCGTCCTCGGCTCGCTCATGGCCGGCTGGGCCAGCGCCAACAAGTTCTCCCTCCTCGGCGGCCTGCGCACCGCCGCCCAGCTCCTCGCCTACGAACTCCCGATGCTGCTCGCCGCCGCCTCCGTGGCGATGGCGGCCGGTACCGTCTCCCTGCCGGGAATCGTCGGCGCCTTCCACTGGTGGTGGCTGCCCTGGCAGATCACCGGCGGCCTGGTCTTCTTCGTCGCCGGCCTCGCGGAACTCCAGCGGCCGCCGTTCGACATGCCCGTCGCCGACTCCGAGATCATCTTCGGCGCGTACACCGAGTACACCGGCCTGCGCTTCGCCCTGTTCCTGCTCGCCGAGTACGCCGGGATCGTCGTCCTGTGCGGCCTGACCACCGTCCTCTTCCTGGGCGGCTGGCACGGCCCGTGGGGTGCGGACGGCCTCGGCTGGCTGTGGACCCTCCTGAAGACGGCGCTCCTCGCCTTCGTCGTGATCTGGCTCCGCGTGACCTACCCCCGGTTGCGCGAGGACCAGCTGCAGAAGTTCTCCTGGACCCTCCTCGTCCCCCTTTCTCTCGCCCAGATCGCCCTCACCGGCATCGTCAAGGTGGTGATCTCCTAGTGGCCCCCATCCCTGGCTCGGGCCTGGCCAAGGGCCTGGCCGTCACCCTGCGCACGATGACCCGGAAGTCGGTCACCGAGCAGTACCCGGACGCCCTTCCCGACCTCCCGCCCCGCACCCGCGGTGTGATCGGGCTGTTCGAGGAGAACTGCACGGTCTGCATGCTCTGCGCCCGTGAGTGCCCCGACTGGTGCATCTACATCGACTCCCACAAGGAGACCGTCCCGGCGGCGGCCCCGGGCGGCCGTGAGCGCAGCCGCAACGTCCTGGACCGCTTCGCCATCGACTTCTCCCTGTGCATGTACTGCGGTATCTGCATCGAGGTGTGTCCTTTCGACGCCCTGTTCTGGTCCCCGGAGTTCGAGTACGCCGAGACCGACATCCGCGAGCTCACCCACGAACGCGACAAGCTCCGTGAGTGGATGTGGACGGTCCCGGCCCCGCCCGCCCTCGACCCCGGCGCGGAGGAGCCGAAGGAGATCACCGCCGCCCGCAAGGCCGCTGAGAAGCTCGAGGCCGCCCAAGCTGCCCAGGTCGCTCAGACCGAGCAGGCCGCCGACCGGGTCGAGCCGGGGGAGGGGGAGGCGTGAGCCCGCTCGCCCAAGCGCCGCACGGCTTCCTGTCCCCGACCGGCGTCGAGATCGCGTTCCTTCTCGTCGGCCTGGTCACCTTCGGCGCCGCCCTCGTCACGGTCACCACCCGCCAGCTGGTGCACGCCGCCCTGTGGCTGGTGGTCGCCCTCGGCGGGCTCGCCGTCGAATACCTCCTGCTCACCGCCGAGTTCATCGCCTGGGTGCAGGTCCTCATCTATGTGGGTTCCGTCGTCGTCCTCCTTCTCTTCGGTCTGATGCTCACCAAGGCCCCGATCGGCCGCTCCCCGGATGCCGACTCCGGAAACCGCTGGGTCGCGCTGGCCGTCGCCGTGGCCGCCGCGGCCGCTCTGGTCTGGGTGGTCGTGGACGCGTTCCGTACCACCTGGATCGACCTGGACGGCGCCGCCGCCGGCTCGACGAAGGTCACCGGCGCGAGCCTCTTCCAGAACTGGGTCCTGCCCTTCGAGGCCCTCTCCGTCCTCCTCCTGGCGGCCCTGGTCGGCGCGATCGTCCTGTCCCGGAAGGCGAAGGCGGAGTCGGCCCCGCCCCCCGTGAACGGACGGGTCGTCACGCAGAGTTCCCCCTCCGCCACAGATTCCGGGATTCACCCGATCGAGCAGGAAAGCGATCAGGAGAACGAGCGGGAATCCGAGCAGGAATCCGAGCAGGAAGGCGCCCGCTGATGCACCTCGCCTATCCCGCCGTTCTCTCCGCTCTCCTCTTCTGCACCGGCCTGTACGGCGTCCTCGCCCGCCGCAACGCGATCCTGGTCCTGATGTCGGTCGAGCTGATGCTCAACGCCGTCAACCTCAACCTCGTCGCCTTCGACGTCTGGCTGAGCAAGGCCGCCCGGGACGCACTGCACTCCGGCCAGGCCCTGACCCTGTTCACCATCGCCATCGCCGCCGCCGAGATCGGCATCGGCCTGGCGATCGTCCTCGCCGTCTACCGCAACCGCGGCACCTCGGACATCGACCGGCTCCGCGACACCGCCGAGGGCCACGAGGGCGGCACGCCCACGGGCGGGTCGGCCGACGAGAAGGCTGAGGCCACCGCGTGACCACGACCACCCTCGCCGTCCTCGTCCCCCTCCTGCCCTTCCTCGGCGCCGCCGCCGGACTGCTCCTGGGGCGCACCGCTCCCGGGTTCGTCCGCCCGCTGGCGGTCCTGCCGGCGCTCGCCGCGCTGGCCCTCGCCTGCACGGTCGCCGCCGACCAGGGCGGCGGCCAGGCCGTGGACGCCCACACCGAGCTCACTCCGACCGGCTCGGTCCCGATCGAACTCGCCCTGCACATCGACGGCTTCGCCGCCCTCGTCGCGGTCCTGGTCGCCTTCGTCGCCACCTGCGTGCAGATCTACTCGACCGGCTACCTCCGCGACGACCCGCGCTACCCCTCGTACGCCGCCCTCGTCTCCCTGTTCACCTCCGCGATGCTGCTGGTCGTCTACTCCGGCGACCTGATCGTGCTGCTGGTCGGCTGGGAAGTCATGGGCATCTGCTCCTACTTCCTGGTCGGCCACTACTGGGAGACTCCCGAGGCGCGCGCCGCCTCCGTCAAGGCCTTCCTGGTCACCAAGCTCGGCGACGTGCCGTTCCTGATCGGCCTGTTCGCGCTGGCCACCGATGCCGGGTCGTTCCGCATCACCACGGTCCTCGGCACCGTCGCGAACGGCGGGCTGCACCATCCGACCCTGGTCGGCCTGCTGCTCCTGTGCGGCGTGGCCGGCAAGTCCGCGCAGTTCCCGCTGCACACCTGGCTCCCCGACGCGATGGCCGGCCCGACCCCCGTTTCCGCGCTGATCCACGCCGCGACGATGGTCGCCGCCGGTGTCTACTTCGTCGCCCGTCTCCTTCCGGTCTTCGAGGCCAGTGCGGCCGTGATGGTCGTCCTCGCCGTCATGGGCGCCGTCACGATGGTCGGTTCGGCCCTCGCCGCGCTCGCCCAGGACGACATCAAGCGGGTCCTCGCCTACTCGACGATCGGTCAGCTCGGCTACATGACCGGCGCCCTCGCCGTCGGCGACCGTGGTGCCGCCGTCTTCCACCTCCTGTCGCACGGCGCCTTCAAGGCACTGCTCTTCCTCGCGGCCGGCGTGATCATCCACGCCTCGGGCACCAACTCGCTGGCCGTCATGTCCCGCACCTCCGGCCTGCGCGACCGCGTCCCGGACGCCTACTGGACGATGACCGTGGCCCTGCTCGCGCTGGCCGCGATCCCTCCCTTCAGCGGCTTCTTCTCGAAGGAGTCCGTCCTGGGCGCCGCCGAGCATGTCGCCACCGGCCACACCGAGCAAGCCCCCGGCAGCGCCGGCTGGATCGTCCTGGTCGCAGGCCTCGTCACCGCCCTGCTCACCGCCGCGTACGCGACCCGGCTGTGGCTGCTCACCTTCCGGGGCCGGGGGGCCGAGGCACCGGACCACGGCAGGCAGCCGCTGTCCATGACCGTCGTCCTGTGGGTCCTGGCCGTGCCGTCCCTCGCGTTCGGCGGGTTCGCCTACCGGTCGCTGCCCGGCTGGTTCGACAGCCGCGCCCTCACCCCGACCCTGACCACCTCGATCCTCGGCACCGGCCTCGCGCTCGCCGGCGGACTCGTCACCTACGGCGCCTGGCAGCGCACCAGGACGCCGGCCGCCCGCGCCCCGCTGGGTGCCGTCGCCGCCCACCCGGAGGGCGACGCCGGACTGGTCGAGGCCGAGGCCATCGCCGCCCACAGGCCCGCGTTCGGCGACGTGGCCTACGCACCCGATCCGGCGGACCCCGGCCGGCTGCTGCTCGGCCCGCTGCACCGGCACGCGGCCGAAGGCTTCCACCTGGATGCCGTCTACGACGCGCTGTTCGTCCGCCCGGTCCTGGCCGCGGCGAGCCTCGTCCAGTTCCTCGACCGCGAGGTCGTCGACACCTACGTCCGAGGCGCGGCCGCCGCGCCCCGCCTGCTCGGCGCCGCCGTACGGCGCGCCCAGACCGGCAACGTCCAGACCTATGTGAGCGCGCTGCTCGCCGGCACCGTCGTCCTGGCGGTCGCCGTCCTCCTCGTCGCCACGGGAGCGTGAGCAGGCGTGATCGATATCAGCGAGTCCGTGATGCAGTTCCTTCTGGCATTGATCGTCGTAGGCCCGCTTCTCGGCGCCGTCGCCGCCCTGCTGCCCGCCCCGCCCGGGCTGAAGGGGAAGACGCCCGAGCAGGCCGTACTCCGGCACGGCGTGACCGTGACCGGCGCGATCCTCGTCGCCGCGATCGTCCTCGCGCTCGGCTTCGACAGCGGCCACCCGTCGAAGATGCAGGCCACGACCGACATCAGCTGGATCCCCGCACTCGACGTGCGCATCCACCTCGGCATCGACGGCATCTCCCTCCCCCTCGTGGTCCTGACCGCGCTGCTGACCTTCCTCTGCGCGCTCTACTCGTACTTCAACCCGCCCGCGGGGCCGTCCCCGAAGGCCTTCGTCGCCCTGCTGCTCGTCCTGGAATCCGGCGTCCTCGCGAGCTTCGCCGTCCTCGACCTGCTGCTGTTCTTCCTCGCGTTCGAGACGGTGCTCATCCCGATGTACTTCCTCATCGCCCGCTGGGGCGGGGCGGGACGGACCCGGGCCGCCTGGAAGTTCATCCTCTTCACATTGCTCGGATCCGTCGTCATGCTGCTCGGCCTGCTCCTGATCGGAATCAAGGCGGGCACCTTCGACATGGTGGCACTCGCCACTGGCAACGGCCGGTCGCTGACCACATCCGTGCAGGTCATCGCCGTTCTTGCGATCGGGATCGGGCTCGCGGTCAAGACCCCGATGTGGCCGCTGCACAGCTGGCTGCCGGACGCCCACACCGCCGCGCCCACCGTCGGCTCCGTGCTGCTGGCCGGTGTCCTGCTGAAGATGGGCACGTACGGGTTCGTCCGGATCCTGCTGCCGGCCGCGCCCGACGGTTTCCGCACCTTCGCGCCCTATCTGGCCGCCTTCGCAGTCGTCGGGATCATCTACGGGTCGTTGGCCTGCCTGAACCTGGCCAAGCGCGGTGCGAAGGGCGACCTCAAACGGCTGATCGCCTACTCCTCCGTCGGCCACATGGGCTTCGTCCTGCTCGGTATCGCCACCATGACCCCGACCGGCGTCAACGGCGCCCTGTTCGCCAACATCGCCCACGGCCTCATCACCGGCCTGCTGTTCTTCCTGGTCGGCGGCCTGAAGGACCGCACCGGCACGACCGACCTGGACACCCTGGCCGAGGAGACGGGGGCCGCGCTGTACGGCAGGGCACCGCGCCTCGGCGGACTGCTCGCGTTCGCCGCCGTCGCCTCGCTCGGGCTGCCGGGACTCGCCGGGTTCTGGGGCGAGAT
This sequence comes from Streptomyces sp. NPDC028289, assembly GCF_055565975.1. Lineage (NCBI taxonomy): Bacteria > Bacillati > Actinomycetota > Actinomycetes > Kitasatosporales > Streptomycetaceae > Streptomyces > Streptomyces sp. NPDC028289. The sequence continues at coordinate 233,429 of NZ_JBVHTI010000003.1, forward strand.
GCTGGCCCTGTTCGGCTCGTTCAAGCCCGCCGCCGGCCTCAGCCGCCCGGCCTTCCTGACCTTCATGGCGATCGCGGCCTTCGGCACCCTGCTGACGGCCGCCTACATGCTGGCCGTGGTCCGCCGCGTGTGCATGGGCGCCGCATCGCAGGAAGTGCCGAGGCTCGCGGACGTCCGCAGCTACGAATTCGCGGCCTGGACCCCGCTCGTCGCCCTCACCGTCGTCGCCGGACTGTGGCCGAAGGCCCTGCTCGGCCTGACCGACCCGGCCGTGCAGCAGCTCCTCGCAGGAGGCACCCGATGAGCGCCCTGGCCCAGCCGCTGGCCGCGAACCTCGTCCAGTCCGTCGACTGGCTCGCCATCGCCCCGCCCACCCTCACCGCGGTCGTCGGCCTGGTCGTCCTGGTCGCCGACCTGTTCGTACCCGAGACCAGGAAGCCGCTCCTCGGCTGGATCTCGGTCGCCGGACTCGCCGCGGCCGCCCTCCTGCTGCTCCCGCTCCTCGACCACGACCGCAGCACCTTCTGCCTGACCGGCAGCACGCGCGCGTGCAGCTACACAGCTGACCGGTTCACCCTGGTCGTGCAGTTCCTCGTCCTCGGCGGTGCCCTGCTCACGGCCCTGCTGTCCGTCACCACCCTGAAGGACGGCAACCGCCGCTTCCCCCAGGGCGAGTTCTGGTTCCTGCTGCTCTCCTCGGCCGCCGGCGCCGCCCTGCTGCCCGCCTCCCGCGACCTCGCCACCCTGATCGTCGCCCTGGAGGTCGCTTCCCTCCCCGCCTTCGCCCTCGTCGGCATCCGGCACGGCGACGAGAGGTCCTCGGAAGCGGCCCTGAAGTTCTTCCTGTCCTCGGTGACCGCGACCGCCGTCAGCCTCATGGGCATCAGCTTCGTGTACGCCACCACCGGCAGCCTCTACCTCACCCAGGTCGCCGGCCGCCTCCAGCACGTCGACGGACAACTGCACACGCTCGCCCAGACGGGCGTCGTCCTCACCCTTGTGGGTTTCGCGTTCAAGACGGCCGCCGTCCCCTTCCACTTCTGGGTGCCCGACACCTACATCGGAGCCCCGCTCCCGATCGCCGCGTACCTGTCCGTCGTCGGCAAGGCCGTCGGCTTCTCCGGGCTGATCCTGGTCACCGTCGTCGCCTTTCCGTCGTACGCCGACGTCTGGGGCCCCGCGCTCGCCGCCCTGGCCGCGCTCACCATGACCATCGGCAACGTGGCGGCCCTGCGCCAGCAGGCCACGCGCGCGTACAGCGCGGTACGACTGCTCGCCTGGTCGTCGGTGGGCCAGGCCGGCTATCTCCTGGTGCCGATCGCCGCCGCCGGATACACCGCGGACGCCCAGAAGGCCGTCGGCTCCACCGTCGCCTACGCCCTCATGTACGCCGCCGTGAACCTCGGCGCCTTCGCGGTGGCCGCCGCCGTCGCCCGTACCGCGCGGCTCAACCGGATCTCCGACTATCGCGGCCTGTACGCCAGGAACCCGCTCGCCGCCCTGCTCCTGGCGTTCTTCCTGCTGTGCCTCGCCGGACTCCCGCCCGGCATCATCGGCCTGTTCGCCAAGGTCACCGTCTTCTCGGCGGCCGTCCACGCCGGCCTCGGCTGGCTCGCCGTCGTCATGGCCGTCAACGTCGTGATCGCCCTCTACTACTACCTCCAGTGGACGGCCCTGCTGTTCCGTGCCCCCGAGGGCGAGCCCGCCAGGCACCGCCTCCCCGCCCCTCTCACGGCCGCGCTCGCCCTCACCGGCACCCTCGGCGTCGTCCTCTCCGGCGCTCCGCAGCTGGTACTGCGCTTCGCCACCACCGGCCTGTTCTGAGGGGCCTCACGCGCGCGTGCGAACCCGTCTGCGCCCGGGCGCTGCCTCTCACCCGGACGGCTCACCCGGCGCACAGCGGACACAAGGGAACTAGTGGCCGTCGCCTGGCGTTGACCAGTGCGGGAGGGTCCACTGGACGTGACACCACGACACCGGTGGCATCGCAGATCGGAAGGCAGCACCTAAAGCAAAGGGTTCCCCTGCCGCACGACTTGGAGGGCGTACCGTGCACCGCCGGCACAACGGGCTCAGGACCGCAGTTCTCCTCGGGGGATTGTCGGCACTCATCATCGTCATCGGCAGCTTCTTCGGCCGAACGGGTCTGATCGTCGCGGTCCTCGTCGCCATCGGCACGAACGCGTACGCGTACTGGAACAGCGACAAACTGGCGCTACGCGCGATGCGCGCGCGCCCCGTGAGCGAGTTCGAGGCCCCGGCCCTGTACCGGATGGTCCGCGAGCTCTCCACCCAGGCCCGCCAGCCCATGCCCCGCCTGTACATCTCCCCGACGGAGGCACCGAACGCCTTCGCCACGGGCCGCAATCCGCGCAACGCCGCCGTGTGCTGCACGGAGGGGATCCTGCGCATCCTGGACGAGCGCGAACTGCGCGGCGTCATCGGCCACGAACTCAGCCACGTCTACAACCGCGACATCCTCATCTCCTCGGTCGCCGGCGCCCTCGCCTCGGTGATCATGTTCCTGGTCAACTTCGCCTGGCTCATCCCGGTCGGCCGTTCGGACGACGACGACGGCCCCGGCTTCCTCGGCCTGCTGCTGATCATGATTCTGGGTCCGCTGGCCGCCAGCCTCATCCAGCTCGCGATCAGCCGCTCCCGGGAGTACGAGGCGGACGCCTCCGGCGCCCAGCTCACCGGCGACCCGCTCGCCCTCGCCAGCGCCCTGAGCAAGCTGGACGCCGGCACCAAACAACTCCCGCTGCCCCCCGAGCCCCGGATCGAGACCGCGAGCCACATGATGATCGCGAACCCCTTCCGTCCGGGCCAGGGACTGTCCAAGATGTTCTCGACGCACCCGCCCATGGCGGAACGGATCGCCCGGCTAGAGAAGATGGCAGGTCGCCCTCAGTGAAGACCATCCTGAACATCATTTGGCTCGTCCTGAGCGGCATCTGGCTGTTCCTCGGCTACCTGCTGGCCGGCGTGATCCTCTGCATTACGATCATCGGCATTCCGTTCGGTATAGCTGCTTTTCGTATCGGCGTGTACGCCTTGTGGCCCTTCGGCTACACGACCGTGGAACGCCGCGACGCGGGTGCCCCCTCCTGCGTCGGCAACGTCCTGTGGCTGGTCCTCGCGGGCTGGTGGCTGGCCCTCGCCCACATCGTCACCGGTGTCGCGATGTGCCTGACGATCATCGGCATCCCGTTCGGCATCGCCAACTTCAAGCTGATCCCGGTCTCCCTGCTCCCGCTCGGACGCGAGATCGTCCCCACGGACCAGCCGTTCGCAACCCGCTGACCGCACCTCGTCCGACCCAACCCGGCGCCTTCGTCCGACCCGACCCGGCGCCTCCGGCACACGAGTTGTCCACAGGCCGGAGCGTCGGCGGGAGGTTGTCCACAGGCCGGGCCGACTGTCGGTGGCGGCCTGCATCATGAAGCCATGACCGAGATCGAGCAGTTGCTGACACGGGTGACCGTTCAGGCCCGCAACTCCCGGCCGTGGGGCTGGCCTTCGCTCCCCGCGCCCGTCGACGCCGCCACGCTCGACCGCGCCGGTCAGACCCTCGGCTTCCCGCTGCCGCCCCTCCTCGCCGCGCTCTACGAGCGGGTGGGCGACGGCGGTTTCGGCCCGTCGTACGGCCTGCTGCCCCTGCTCGATTCCGCGCCCTCGGGGGAACCGGCCGCCGTCGCCCAGTACCTCGCCAACCGCGAGTACGGCCGCAAGAACCCGGACTGGCCCTGGCCCGAGGGTGTCCTGCCGATATCCCACTGGGGCTGTGGCATGTACGCGTGCGTGGACTGCCGGGCCCCGCAGGCCACGGTCCTGCTCTACGAGCCCAATGCCGACGACGCCGACGGCGCCTGGTTCGTGGACGCGCCCAGCCTTACTGACTGGCTGCACATCTGGCTGGAGGGCACGGGCTGGTACGAGGAGACCGACACGGGCACGGACCTGGCGCCCTGGGCCGACTTCCGGACCCGCACGGCCCCGGAGCAGGCTCTCTGAGAGAGGGCGCCTCCGGAGCGCGGCCGCCACCGTCCCGCGCCGCAGCTCGCGGCCGCTGCCGTAGTGGCTGCCACCGTGCCTACCGGGCCGCCATCCACCGCCGTACGGCGTACGCCACCGCACCCACCGCCAGTACCGCCGCCCCCGCGGCCACCGAGGTCACCGGAAGCGCGAAAGCGAGGATCACGCACCCCAGCAGTCCCACCACCGGTACCACCCGCGCCCGCGCTGCCGGATCCAGCGTCCACGCCGAGGCGTTGGCCACCGCGTAGTACGCCAGCACACCGAAGGAGGAGAATCCGATGGCGCCCCGCACGTCCGCCGTCGCCGCCGCCACGGCGACCACCGCGCCGACCGCCAGTTCCGCGCGGTGCGGGACCTGGAAGCGTGGGTGCACCGCGGCCAGCGCCCGCGGCAGATGACCGTCGCGGGCCATGGCCAGCGATGTCCGCGACACTCCGAGGATCAGGGCCAGCAGCGAGCCGAGCGCGGCCACCGCGGCCCCCACCCGCACCACGGGCACCAGCCCCGGCACCCCGGCCGCCCGCACCGCGTCGGCCAGCGGCGCGGCCGCCCGCCCCAGCCCGTCCGTGCCCAGCACCGAGACCGCGGCCACCGCCACGCACGCGTACACCACCAGAGTGATCCCCAAGGCCAGCGGGATCGCACGCGGAATGGTGCGCGCCGGGTCCCGCACCTCCTCACCGAGGGTCGCGATCCGCGCGTACCCGGCGAACGCGAAGAACAGCAGGCCGGCGGCCTCGAGCACCCCGCCCACGCCCGCCGAGAGCCCGATGTCCAGCCGCCCCGCGTCCGCCGCCCCGGACGTCAGGCACACGACCACCACGGAAGCGAGGACCGCCAGTACCACGGCCACGATCACCCGCGTCAGCCAGGCCGACTTCTGGATGCCGCCGTAGTTCACGGCGGTCAGCGCCACCACGGCCGCGACCGCCACCGCGTGCGCCTGCCCCGGCCAGACGTACGCGCCCACGGTGAGCGCCATCGCGGCGCAGGACGCCGTCTTGCCGACGACGAACGCCCACCCCGCGAGGTACCCCCAGAAGGCGCCGAGCCGCTCCCGCCCGTACACGTAGGTGCCGCCCGACTGCGGGTACCGGGCGGCCAGGCGCGCCGAGGACATGGCGTTGCAGTAGGCGACCAGCGCGGCGACGGCCAGCGCGGGAAGCAGCCCCGACCCGGCCGCGCGGGCCGCGGGGCCGAGGGCGGAGAACACTCCGGCCCCGACCATCGAGCCCAGGCCGACGACCACGGCATCGTGCACGCCCAGTGTGCGCCGCAGACCGGAAGGAGGAGTGGAAGCCATGCGGCGCACCCTACTGATCACTGCAACCGTGCGGTATCGCGCAGGCGTCCTCGTCATCGACAGGGCACGAACACACGCGCGACGGACACATGCGGACCGCTCGACGGCCCGTCCGGCCCAACGTGTCCGGCACAGCCGGCCCGGACCTGAATCACAGGGCCGGAAGAGTGCGAACGCAGCGCGGAAGGGCAGGTTCAGGTCATGGGCATCATCAGCTGGATCATCCTGGGACTGTTGGCCGGCGCCATCGCCAAGTTCCTGCTGCCGGGACGCGACCCGGGCGGCTTCATCGGCACGACCCTCATCGGCATCGTGGGCGCGTTCCTCGGCGGCTGGATATCGGCCCGCTGGCTGGACCACCCGATCGCCAAGAACTTCTACGACGGCGCGACCTGGGTCGCGGCGATCGGCGGCGCACTGGTCCTGCTGATCGCCTACCGCATCCTGTTCGGCAACTCGCGCGACTGACCACCCTCGGCCGGAGCCGACCCACGAGAGTACGAGAAGGGCGGGCACGACGAGGTGCCCGCCCTTCTCGTACTTCGAAGGCGCTGCCTACCGGTAGTTCACGAACTGGAGCGCGAAGTCGAAGTCCTGGCCCTTCAGGAGCGCGATCACGGCCTGGAGGTCGTCGCGGCTCTTGGAGCTGACACGCAGTTCGTCGCCCTGGACCTGGGCCTTCACGCCCTTGGGGCCCTCGTCGCGGATGATCTTCGCGACCTTCTTCGCGTTCTCCTGGGAGATTCCCTCCTCGATCGACGCGAAGATCTTGTACTCCTTGCCGGAGAGCTGCGGCTCACCCGCGTCCAGCGCCTTCAGCGAGATGCCACGCTTGATCAGCTTCGACTGGAAGACGTCGAGGATCGCCTTGACCCGTTCCTCGGAGTTCGCCTGCATCAGGATCTTCTCGCCGGACCAGGCGATCGAGGCGTCCACGCCCTTGAAGTCGTAGCGCTGCGAGACCTCCTTGGCGGCCTGGTTGAGGGCGTTGTCGACCTCCTGCCGCTCGACCTTCGAGACGATGTCGAAACTGGAGTCGGCCATGTCCTGTGGCTCCTTGTATCGGGGGGTGTGACGGGATGCGTTGCGGCGCGCGGCGGCCGCCGGGCCCGGGGTGGGGACCGGGCCGCATCCGCACCAGCCTAGCCATCCCGCGTCCCGCGGGCGGCGATCAATCGGGTGGCGGAGCACCCCTGTGGATCGGGTATTGTTTACGTCGTTGCCAGGGAGCACCGCCGAAAAGCGGTTCGATCTGGTGGCAGAACCCCGGCGGTGTGCCCGAGCGGCCAAAGGGAGCAGACTGTAAATCTGCCGGCTCAGCCTTCCCAGGTTCGAATCCTGGCGCCGCCACACGGGAACGAAGGGCCCGTGACCTGCGATCAAGCAGGTCACGGGCCCTTCGTCATGTGCCCGTGCGTATGCCTTGACGCGGAAGGAGCCCCGCGGACGCGGGGCGAGGCGTGATGAAGATCATGGAGGCGCTTCGTCGGTGAGGCGGCCGGGCAGCAGTCCGTCACGGATGCCCCGCTCCGGGGCACACTGAACACATGTCCTCCCGACGCAGAACCTGCCCGGTGTGCCGCCGTGAAATCGCCGTCGTGGCGGGCCGTTTCGCACGGCACGACCCGCCCGGGGCGCGGGAGGCCGGGGAACTGGTCTCCTGCTCCGGCTCGCGGCAGCAGGCCCTGATCGGGGCCGTAGAGCCCTCGTTGGACGGTTACGTCGTGCCGGAGTTCCCCGGGCAGCTGCCGCTGTTCTGAGAACTCAGTTCCCGGCCACCGACTTCACGGCCACCGTGACCGGCGTCGACCCGCCGATCAGCTCCAGGGTCAGGCCGGCCGTCGCCGAGGTGTCCACCAACTCGGCCAGTACGGCGGCCACATCGTCGCGCGTGACCGCACCCCGGCCCGTGTGCGCCTCCAGACGCACCAGACCCGTGCCCGGCGCGTCCGTCAGCGCACCGGGGCGCAGGATCGTCCAGTCCAGGGCGTTCTGCCCGGCCACATATGCGTCGGCCGCACCCTTGGCCCGCAGATACACGTCGAAGACCTCGTCGCCCTGGTGCGCCGGATCCGCGCCCATGGAGGAGACGACCACGAAACGGCGCACGCCCGCGCGCACGGCCGCGTCCGCGAACAACACCGCCGCGCCCTTGTCCACCGTCTCCTTGCGGGCCGTGCCGCTGCCCGGGCCCGCGCCCGCCGCGAACACCGCCGCGTCCGCCCCCTGCAGAAGAGCCGCGGCCTCGTCGACCGACGCCGACTCCAGGTCCAGCAGCACCGGTTCGGCACCGGCCGCCCGCAGGTCGTCGCCCTGCTCGGCGTTGCGGATGATTCCCGCGACCTCGTCCCCGCGCGCGGAGAGCAGCCGCTCCAGCCGCAACGCGATCTGACCATGACCACCAGCGATGACAATGCGCATGTTTCAGACCGTACGCCCGAAGCCCCGCATCCGCTGCACGACTTCATGCGCCCCACACGCCCGGGTGGTTCCGCCCGGCGCGCGGGGCCGGTTCCAGCGCGCGACGGGGATCCCTCGCTCCGAGCCGCGCGCTCCCGCGCCTCGGCCCGCGCGTGGGCGGTCGCGCTCCCGTGCCCCTCAGGACAACTCCCCTCGCCCCTGCCGCGGCAGCCCCAGTTCCGCTGCCACCGCAGAGTTGCAGTACTCGCGGACCGCGCTCGTGCGTGCCACCACGCGCCCCCGGTGCACCACGATCCGGCTGTAGGCGAGCGAGAGCGCGCCGGCCAGGTGGTCGCCGCGTACCGCGAGGAGTTCGGCGGGGAAGCCGGCCTCGACGCGGACCTCGGGAAGGCCGAGGGCGGCGCGGGAGGCGGTGCTCACGGCGTCGTAGGCGTCCTCGGGGCGCAGTCCGTGCCGGGAGGCCAGGAGATAGGCGGCCTCCAGGGGGTCGCCGCGGCCGACGGGATTCGACAGGTCGCGCAGGGCGCCGCTGCCGGCGGCGATCCGTACCCCGGCCGCACGCAGCAGCCGTACCGGTGCCGTGCCACGGCGGTCCACGGCACCGCAGCCGCCCTGGGGCAGGCACACCACCGTGATGCCGGCCGCGGCGAGCTGGTCCGCGACCCGCGCGGCCACCTCGGCGGGCAGGCGTGCGAGTCCGGCGCACGGTCCGAGGGCCACGCCGGGGCGCATGCCGCCCGCCATCGCCGCGAGCCTGGCCAGCCGGGCCGGGTCGGTGGCGTCCGTGTGCAGGTCGACGGGGCAGCCGTGTTCGGAGGCCACCTCCAGGACCGCCTCCGCATAGCCGGTGGGGTCGGGGTCCAGGTCGGGGCAGCCGCCCACCACGGACGCGCCCATCTTCGCGGCGTCCCGCAGTATGGCGAGCCCGTCGGCGCCGGCGATCCCGGTCAGCACGCGCGGCATCGCGACCGCTGTGAGCTCCGCGAGCCCGCGCAGCGAGCGGCGCGCCTGGAGGACGGCGGCAAGGGCGCCCAGGCCCTGGACGTCGCCCACGCGCACGTGCGCGCGTACCGCCGTCGCACCGTGTCCCAGTTGCAGCAGGACCGCCTCGGTGGCGCGGCGCTGGACGTCCTCGGGTTCGTAGGAGACCGGGCCGTCGTGTTCGGCGGAGAGCGCGGTGTCGCCGTGGGCGTGCGGTTCGGCCGGGGCGGGGAGGAGGAGGTAGCCGGTCAGGTCCACGCGCGTGCCGCCGGTGCGGGCCGGCCCCGGGGCCAGGCTGCCGGCCGTACCCACCGCCTCGATGCGCCCGCAGCCCAGCCGTACGTCCACGGTCCGGCCGTCGGTGAGCCGTGCCCCGCACAGCAGGAGTGCGGCGGGGTCGGGCTGGCCAGAGGAACCCTGCGGGTTGGGCGACGACGAGGGCGGCTGCGGCTGGCTGTCGGGCATCGCGCTCCATGAGGGTCGGTCCAGGCATTGGACTCAAGATCACGCAGAGTGAGTCGAGCCTAGGGTGGCGAGCCGCGTGCGGCCGGGAGGAGCGCAATAGTCGTACCGGAGCCGTCGGACCTGCGGGGAACGGTTCGGCACGCGCGCGTGGGGAGTGCCGGAAGGGGCCCGGGAGGCCGTCGTGAGCCGTGCGGAAGGGGCCGGGAAGGGCGGCGGGAAACGGATTTGGGTGAACGGCGGCCGAGCGTGTAATGTCTTCATCGCTCGCCCCAATAGCTCAGTCGGCAGAGCGTCTCCATGGTAAGGAGAAGGTCTACGGTTCGATTCCGTATTGGGGCTCTGGTGTGGGAGGTTCCCGTCGCGAGGCGGGGGCCGATCTCATCAAAGCGGTGTAGCTCAGTCGGTAGAGCAAGCGGCTCATAATCGCTGTGTCACCGGTTCAAGTCCGGTCACCGCTACTGACAGTAGCCGATTGCGGGGTCGGTCCTTCGATCGGCTACTCTTTCTTGCGTTGAATCAGTCCATCCGTTCGTCTTAGGAGCACTCACGTGGCTGCCACCGACGTCCGCCCGAAGATCACGCTGGCCTGCGTGGAGTGCAAGGAGCGGAACTACATCACCAAGAAGAACCGGCGTAACAACCCGGACCGTCTTGAGATGAAGAAGCACTGCCCGCGTTGCAACGCGCACACTGCGCACCGCGAGACGCGATAGCAAACAGGCTCGTCCGTGAGGCCGTCCCCGACTCGGGGGCGGCCTCACGGCGTTTCGGCCGATGCCTTTCCCGCTACTTTGTGGGGCAGCACAGCAGACATCAGGAGGTGCCGGGCCAATGGCGCTCGACCAGTCCTTCGTGGGACGGACCTACCCACCCACCGAGCCCTACGAGGTGGGCCGGGAGAAGATCCGTGAGTTCGCCGAGGCGGTGGGTGACACCAACCCCGTGTACACGGACCCGGAGGCCGCCAAGGCACTCGGCTATTCCGATGTGATCGCCCCGCCGACTTTTGTTTTCTCGATCACCTTCCGCGCGGCTGGCCAGGTCGTCGAGGACCCTCAGCTCGGCCTGGACTACAGCCGGGTGGTGCACGGCGACCAGAAGTTCGCCTACCGGCGTCCCGTCCGCGCCGGCGACCGGCTGACCGTGACGTCGACCATCGAGGCCATCAAGTCCCTCGCGGGCAACGACGTCATCGACATCCGCGGTGACGTCCACGACGAGGCGGGCGAGCTCGTGGTGAGCGCCCTGACCAAGCTGGTGGCCCGCGCGGCCGGCGCAGAAGAAGGCGGGGCGTGAGGATCCGATGACGTCGAAGATCGCGTACGAGGACGTCGAGGTCGGCACCGAACTGCCGGCCCAGACCTTTCCCGTGACCCGCGCCACGCTGGTGCGGTACGCGGGCGCCTCCGGGGACTTCAACCCGATCCACTGGAACGAGAAGTTCGCCAAGGAGGTCGGCCTGCCGGACGTCATCGCCCACGGCATGTTCACCATGGCCGAGGCGATCCGTGTCGTCACCGACTGGACCGGCGACCCGGGTGCGGTCGTCGACTACGGCGTCCGCTTCACCAAACCCGTCGTCGTGCCGAACGACGACCAGGGTGCCCTGATCGAGGTCAGCGGCAAGGTCGCGGCCAAGCTCGACGACAACACCGTGCGCGTCGACCTGACGGCGATGAGCGCCGGGCAGAAGGTGCTGGGCATGTCACGGGTGGTCGTCCGGCTGGGCTGAGTCCGGCGGCTCGGTAAGGGGCGCCCTCCTACGCGGGGCGCTCCTTACCTGTATGTGGCGCCCGGGATACCTGTATGTGGCGCACGGGATGCAGCGGCCTGGTTCCCCGGCCCTTGACTTGGTTAGTGATTGAGTACTAACTTTCTCGCATGGTCAGGATGAGTGCGGAGGAGCGGCGCGAGAGCGTCATCCGCGCGGCGATCGCGGAATTCTCGCAGAGGGGCTACTACGGCACCTCCACCGAGGCGATCGCCAAGCGGGTCGGGGTCTCGCAGCCGTATCTCTTCCGGCTCTTCCCGGGCAAGAAGGCGATCTTCGCGGCCGCCTCGCAGCGCTGCATCGACGAGATGCGCGAGCTCTTCGAGAAGGCGGCCGAGGGGTTGCAGGGGGAAGAGGCCCTGCATGCCATGGGCGACGCGTATGTGCAGCTCATCCAGGAGCGGCCGGAGCGGCTCCAGATGCAGATGCAGACGTACATCACGGTCGCGGCCGCCGAGGCGGAGGGTGAGCACGAGTTCGGCGAGCTCGTGCGGGCCGGCTGGGGGCGGCTGTGGGACGCCGTCCATCTGCTCTCGGGGGCGGATGTCGACCGCACCACGACCTTCCTGGCCAAAGGGATGCTCATCAACACCTACGCGGCCATGGGGTTTCCGACCGGGCACCGGGTCTGGCAGGGGATGTACCCGGATGCCGGGACCACGGGGCGGCTGGACAAGTGCGGCGACGGGTGAGGGGGCCGGTCCGCCTGCCCTGGCCCGGTCTTTTCATGTGCCGGAAACTTAGTGATCGATAACTATCCACAGCACGCTCTGGGGGAGCGATGTCAGAAGAAACCGCACGTCGTGGGGGCGCCGGATGGGCGCTCGTCATCACCAGCGTCGCCGGGTTCATGGCGGCCCTCGACAACCTCGTCGTCACCACCGCCCTGCCCTCCATCCGCAAGGACCTCGGCGGAGCCCTGGACGACCTCGAATGGACCGTGAGCGCCTACACGCTCACCTTCGCCGTCCTGCTGATGTTCGGCGCCGCCCTGGGCGACCGCTTCGGCCGGCGCCGGCTCTTTCTCGCCGGGCTCACCGTCTTCACCGGCGCCTCCGCCGCCGCGGCCATGGCGCCCGGCATCGACTCCCTGATCGCCGCCCGCGCGGTGCAGGGCGTCGGCGCGGCCATCATGATGCCGCTCACCCTCACCCTGCTGACGGCCGCCGTGCCCAAGGCCAGGCGCGGAATGGCCTATGGCATCTGGGGTGCCGTCAACGGACTCGCGGTCGCCTCCGGGCCGCTCATCGGCGGCAGCCTCACCGAACACGTGTCCTGGCACTGGATCTTCTGGCTGAACGTACCGCTCGGCCTCGCCCTGCTGCCGCTCGCCCGCCTCCGCCTCGCCGAGTCGCACGGCACCGGCGCCCCGCTCGACGTCCCCGGCACCCTGCTCGCCAGCGGCGGCCTCTTCGGGATCGTCTACGGCCTGGTGCGCGGCCCCGCCGACGGCTGGACCAGCCCGCTCGTGCTCACCGGGCTGTTCGCGGGCGCCGCCCTGCTCGCCGGCTTCGTCCTCCACGGCAGCCGCGCCAAGAACCCCATGCTGCCCATGCGGCTCTTCCGATCCCGCGCCTTCTCCGGGATCAACGCGGCCAGCCTGCTGATGTTCCTCGGGATGTTCGGGTCGATCTTCCTGCTCAGCCAGTACATGCAGGGCGTGCTCGGCTACTCGCCCACCGAGGCGGGCCTCCGGATGCTGCCCTGGACGGGCATGCCGATGATCGTCGCGCCGATCGCGGGCATCCTGTCCGACCGCACAGGCGGCCGCCCCGTCGTCGCGGCCGGGCTCTTCCTGCAGGCCGCCGGGCTCGGCTACCTGGCCTCCGTCGTCACCGCAGACGCCTCCTACGGCGCCCAGCTGCCCGGCCTGATCGTCAGCGGCATCGGCATGGCCCTGTACTTCGCCCCGGCCGCCAACCTGGTGATGTCCGCCGTACGTCCGCAGGAACAGGGCATCGCCTCCGGCGCCAACAACGCGTTGCGCGAGGTCGGCGGCGCACTCGGCGTCGCGGTCATGTCGTCCATCTTCTCCGCCCAGGGCGGCTACGAGAGCGCCCAGAGCTTCGTGGACGGCCTGAAGCCCGCCCTGGTCACCGGCTCGGCCGTGGTGGCACTCGCCGGGATCGCCGCCCTGGCCATCCCCGGCCGACGTCGCGCAGCGCGGCTCGTGGCCGAGGGGGAGCCCGCCCCGGCGCTGGAGACCGTCGGCGGCTGACGACGCCGCTCGTGGCGGCCGGACCGCCGACGGCGTCTCGTAGTCTTGGGCGCGTGCAGGAACTCCACGACGCCCCCCTCGCCCCCCTCACCACCCTCCGGCTCGGCGGCCCCGCCACCCGGCTGGTCACCGCGACCACTGACGCCGAGGTGATCGCCGCCGTCCGCGCGGCCGACGACAGCGGGACCCCGCTGCTGGTCATCGGCGGCGGATCGAACCTGGTCATCGGTGACAAGGGCTTCGACGGCACCGCCTTGCGCATCGCCACCACCGGTATCGAACTGCGCGGTACGACGCTGGAGCTGGCGGCCGGCGAGGTGTGGACCGACGCCGTCGCCCGCACCGTCGAGGCGGGCCTCGCGGGCATCGAGTGCCTCGCGGGCATCCCGGGGTCCGCGGGGGCCACGCCCATCCAGAACGTGGGGGCGTACGGGCAGGAGGTCTCCTCGACCGTGACCGAGGTCGCCGCATACGACCGGCGGACCGGCGAGACGGTGACGCTGGCCAACGAGGAGTGCGCGTTCTCGTACCGCCACAGCCGGTTCAAGGCCGACCCCGAGCGGTACGTCGTCCTGCGCGTCCGGTTCGGGCTGGAGGACGCGGGCGGGCTGTCGGCGCCGGTGCGGTACGCGGAGGCCGCGCGGGCGCTCGGGGTGGAGCCGGGAGACCGGGTGCCGCTCGCCGACGCCCGCGAGACCGTGCTCAAGCTGCGCGCCGGGAAGGGGATGGTGCTGGACCCCGAGGACCACGACACCTGGTCGGCGGGCTCCTTCTTCACCAACCCGATCCTCACGGACGAGCAGTTCGCCGCCTTCCACGCGCGCGTGCGGGAGCGGCTGGGCGACGCCGCCGAGCCGCCCGCCTACCCCGCCGGGGACGGACGTACCAAGACCTCGGCGGCCTGGCTGATCGACAAGGCCGGGTTCACCAAGGGGTACGGCAGCGGAGCGGCCCGGATCTCCACGAAGCACACGCTGGCGCTGACCAACCGGGGCGGGGCCACGACCGAGGACCTGCTGGAGCTGGCGCGGGAGGTCGTCGCCGGGGTCCGCGAGGCCTTCGGCGTGACCCTCGTCAACGAGCCGGTGACCGTCGGCGTGAGCCTCTAGGAGACGGACGCGAGCCTCACCGGCTCGCCGGAGGAGGCTCAGTACGCCACCCCCACCCCCTGCTTCACCGTCCCCTGGTCCTCGGTCATCGCCAGCATCGCGTGGGCCACGTCCGCTCGTGCGATGAAGCGTCCCTTGCGCGGGAAGCCGCCCACCACCGTGCGGTAGGTACCGGTCAGCGGCTTGTCCTTCAGGCGCGGCGGGCGTACGGAGGTCCAGTCCGTGCCGCTGCGGGACAGTTCCGCCTCCATCTCGCGCAGGTCGTCGTAGACCGGCCTGAGGATCGTGGCGACCAGACCGCGCATGGTGCGGTCCAGGAGGCCGTCGTCGTCCGGTTCCGGGCCCACCGGCGCGGCGCTGACCACCACCAGCCGTCGTACGGCCTCCGCCTCCATGGCGGCCAGGACCGTGCGGGTCAGCCGGGCGGCGACGCCGGCGTCGCCCCGGCTGCGCGGGCCCAGGCCGGACAGGACCGCGTCCCGGCCGGTCAGTGCCGGGCGGATCACCTCGGGGTCGGTGAGGTCCGCGCGGACCACTTCCAGGCCCGTGCCGGTCACGGTCAGCCGGGCGGGGTCGCGGACGACCGCCGTGACCCGGTGGCCGGACGCCAGTGCCTGACGGACGATCTCCCGGCCGATCCCGCCGGTCGCGCCGAACACAGTGAGATTCATGACTGCTCCCGTTCCAGCACAGTGATGCTGACGAGGTGGGTGAGTATTCACTCACCTCTGCTTGTCTCTAGAGTGGGTAAGCACTCACTAACCCGTCAAGGCTTCTCGGGAAGTCCGTCGGAATCGCCGGAAGGGGCATGTGATCCTTGGATGCCATGGAGCAGAAACCGGCCCGCGTCCGCATCCTCGACGCCGCTCACGAGCTGATGCGCACCGTCGGGCTCGCCCGTGCCACGACCAAGGAGATCGCCAGGGCGGCCGGCTGCTCGGAGGCGGCCCTCTACAAGTACTTCCCGAGCAAGGAAGAGCTGTTCGTGCACGTGCTCACCGAGCGGCTGCCGCGGCTCCTCCCGCTCCTGGGCGAGCTCACCGTCGAACCCGGACGGGGCAGCCTGGAGGACAACCTCACGCAGATCGCCCGTCAGGCCGCCCTCTTCTACGAGGAGAGCTTCCCGATCACCGCGTCCCTGTACGCCGAGCAGCAGCTCAAGCGGAAGCTCGACGACACCCTCCGCACCATCGGCGCGGGACCGCATGTGCCGATGAGGGCTCTGGACAGCTACCTGCGCGCCGAGCAGGCGCTCGGCCGGATCCGCCCCGACGCCGACACGTCCGCGGCCGCCGCCCTGCTCCTCGGCGCCTGTGTCCAGCGCGTCTTCTCCTACGAGGCGACGGCGACCGGCGAGCGCCCGCCGGTGGACACCTTCGCCGCCCGCATCGCCCGCACCCTGCTCGGCGGGCTCTCCGTCGCCGAGGAGCCCGCCCGCCCGTGACCGTGGATCAGGACGCCGGGGCGACCAGCCAGGCGTCGATGTCCGCCAGGAGCCCGGACTTCACGTCCTCCGGCGCCGCCGAGCCGCGGACCGACTGGCGGGCCAGTTCCGCCAGTTCGGCGTCCGTGAAGGCGTGGTGCACGCGCGCGATGTCGTACTGCGCGGCCAGCCGGGAGCCGAACAGGAGCGGGTCGTCGGCGCCCAGGGCCATCGGCACACCCGCCTCGAAGAGGGTGCGCAGCGGGACGTCCTCGGGCTTCTCGTAGACGCCCAGGGCCACGTTGGAGGCCGGGCACACCTCGCAGGTGATCTCCCGGTCCGCCAGGCGCTTGAGCAGTCTCGGGTCCTCCGCCGCCCGGACGCCGTGCCCGATCCGGGAGGCGTACAGGTCGTCCAGGCAGTCCCGCACCGACGCCGGGCCGGTCAGCTCGCCGCCGTGCGGGGCCGCCAGCAGGCCGCCCTCGCGCGCGATGTGGAACGCCCGGTCGAAGTCCCGCGCCATGCCCCGCCGCTCGTCGTTCGACAGCCCGAAGCCGACCACACCCCGGTCCGCGTACCGGACGGCGAGCCGGGCCAGCGTGCGCGCGTCCAGGGGGTGCTTCATGCGGTTCGCGGCCACGAGCACGCGCATCCCGAGGCCGGTCTCCCGGGAGGTCGTCTCCACCGCGTCCAGGATGATCTCCAGGGCCGGGATCAGGCCGCCGAGGCGCGGGGCGTACGACGTCGGGTCCACCTGGATCTCCAGCCAGCGCGAACCGTCCTTCAGGTCCTCCTCGGCGGCCTCCCGGACCAGGCGCCGGATGTCCTCGGGCTCTCTCAGGCA
The DNA here is from genome assembly GCF_055565975.1 of Streptomyces sp. NPDC028289. Lineage (NCBI taxonomy): Bacteria > Bacillati > Actinomycetota > Actinomycetes > Kitasatosporales > Streptomycetaceae > Streptomyces > Streptomyces sp. NPDC028289. The sequence goes on from NZ_JBVHTI010000003.1 coordinate 250,002, forward strand.
GGAGCGCGCAGCGTCGTACAGCCGCTGGAAGCGGAACCAGCCCCGCTCGTCGGTGGCCCGCAGTCTCGGTGGTTCGCCGCTGGTCAGGGCGTCGGTCAGCGCCTCGGGGAGGCGTACGCCGTATTTGTCGGCCAGTTCCAGGACGGTTCCCGGCCGCATCGAACCGGTGAAGTGCAGATGCAGATGAGCTTTCGGCAGCTCAGAGACATCACGTACGTGCTCCATTCCAGGATCCTGCCGTACGTACCTGCCGTACCGGTAGCCGATTCCCTATTAGTGGCCTTGCTCGCACACGAGAACGCACACGAGAACGCGTACGAGAACGGGCCGCCTCCCCGGTGGGAGACGGCCCGCACGCGCGCGTGCAGCGCGAAGAGGTACCAGGCGTCAGACGTCAGTCCTTGGCCTCGGCCAGCAGCTTCTGCATCCGGCTCACGCCCTCGACGAGGTCCTCGTCACCCAGCGCGTACGACAGGCGCAGGTAGCCGGGCGTGCCGAACGCCTCGCCGGGGACGACCGCGACCTCGGCCTCCTCCAGGATCAGCGCGGCCAGCTCGACCGAGTCCTGGGGGCGCTTCCCGCGGATCTCCTTGCCGAGCAGCGCCTTGACCGAGGGGTAGGCGTAGAAGGCGCCCTCGGGCTCGGGGCAGACCACGCCGTCGATCTCGTTGAGCATCCGGACGATCGTCTGGCGGCGCCGGTCGAAGGCCTCGCGCATCGTCGCCACGGCCTCCAGGTCACCGGTGACGGCGGCCAGGGCGGCGACCTGCGCCACGTTGGAGACGTTCGACGTGGCGTGCGACTGGAGGTTCGTGGCCGCCTTGACGACGTCCTTGGGGCCGATGACCCAGCCGACCCGCCAGCCGGTCATGGCGTACGTCTTCGCCACGCCGTTGACGACGATGCACTTGTCGCGCAGCTCGGGCAGGATCGCCGGCAGCGAGGTGAACTTCGCGTCGCCGTAGACCAGGTGCTCGTAGATCTCGTCCGTGAGGACCCACAGACCGTGCTCCACGGCCCAGCGGCCGATCGCCTCGGTCTCGGCCTCGCTGTAGACCGCGCCGGTCGGGTTCGACGGGGAGACGAAGAGCACGACCTTCGTCTTCTCGGTGCGGGCCGCCTCCAGCTGCTCCACGGAGACGCGGTAGCCGGTGGTCTCGTCCGCGACGACCTCGACCGGGACACCGCCGGCCAGGCGGATGGACTCCGGGTACGTCGTCCAGTACGGGGCGGGGACGATGACCTCGTCGCCCGGGTCGAGGATCGCGGCGAAGGCCTCGTAGATGGCCTGCTTGCCGCCGTTGGTGACGAGGACCTGGGAGGCGTCGACCTCGTAGCCGGAGTCCCGCAGCGTCTTCGCGGCGATCGCGGTCTTCAGCTCGGGCAGACCGCCGGCCGGGGTGTAGCGGTGGTACTTCGGGTTCTTGCACGCCTCGATGGCGGCCTCGACGATGTAGTCCGGCGTCGGGAAGTCGGGCTCACCGGCGCCGAAGCCGATCACCGGGCGCCCGGCGGCCTTGAGGGCCTTGGCCTTGGCGTCCACGGCGAGGGTGGCGGACTCGGAGATCGCGCCGACTCGGGCGGAGACCCGGCGCTCGGTGGGAGGGGTTGCAGCGCTCATGGGGCCCATCGTTTCAGACCGGAAACCTGCCCGGCACGCCGGTTTCACGGACTGAACAACTACGGGCCGAACCATGAACAAGCGTGCGGATCCGCCCCCGGGCCAGGACGATCTTCCGTACGGTCGGCCCGGACTGCCGCTTTCTGTTCGACGCGGCGCCGCGGACCACGTACACTCTCCACTCGTTGGCCTTCAGCGGCCGTGCCTGAGCCGGTGCACACCGAGCGCCCGGCCGGATGCGGTACGTTGGGGACACAGCAAAGGGTCGTAGCTCAATTGGTAGAGCACCGGTCTCCAAAACCGGCGGTTGGGGGTTCAAGTCCCTCCGGCCCTGCTACACACACCGCCAGGATGTGTGCGCATGTACGTACAAGCATTGCACCGCCGTGCGGCTCCAGAAACCGGGCGCGGCACGGCCATGACCCGGGACCAGGTGAGGACGAATGACGGACGCCGTGGGCTCCATCGACACGCCTGATGCCGACGAGGTGCAGGAGTCCAAGAAGAAGGGCCGCAAGGGCGGCAAGCGGGCCAAGAAGGGCCCGCTGAAGCGCCTTGCCACCTTCTACCGCCAGATCATCGCGGAGCTCCGCAAGGTCGTCTGGCCGACTCGTAACCAGCTGACGTCGTACACCACCGTGGTGATCTTCTTCGTCGCCATCATGATCGCTCTGGTGACCGTGATTGACTATGGACTCAACCACGCGGCCAAGTACGTCTTCGGCTGAGCACAGAGCGAAGGGCGCCGTGGTACCGGCGCCCGTTTTCGCATGTTCCACCCCTATGTATCCAGGAAGAAGCAGCCATCGTGTCTGACCCGAACCTGAACGACGCCGTCGAGCCCCAAGAGGCCGTCGAGGACGAGCTGGACATCGTCGAGGGCGCGGACGAGCAGGACGAGTTCGAGGCTGCCGAGGCCGAACTGGGGGAGCCGGCCGAGGAGACCGCGGTCCACGTCGAGGACGAGGACACGGCGGAGGACGAGGACGCCGACGAGACCGAAGAAGCCGAAGAGGCCGAAGAGGTTCTCGAGGAAGCGCCCGCCGAGCCGGTCGACCCCGTCCAGGCGCTGCGCGAGGAGCTGCGGCTGCTCCCCGGCGAGTGGTACGTCATCCACACGTACGCCGGCTACGAGAACCGCGTGAAGACCAACCTGGAGCAGCGCGCCGTCTCGCTGAACGTCGAGGACTACATCTTCCAGGCCGAGGTGCCACAGGAAGAGGTCGTCCAGATCAAGAACGGCGACCGCAAGACGATCAAGCAGAACAAGCTGCCCGGTTACGTGCTGGTCCGCATGGACCTGACCAACGAGTCGTGGGGCGTCGTCCGCAACACCCCTGGCGTCACCGGCTTCGTCGGCAACGCGTACGACCCGTACCCGCTGACCCTGGACGAGATCGTCAAGATGCTCGCGCCGGAGGCCGAGGAGAAGGCGGCGCGCGAGGCGGCGGAGGCCGAGGGCAAGCCGGTGCCGCAGCGCAAGGTCGAGGTCCAGGTGCTGGACTTCGAGGTGGGTGACTCGGTGACGGTGACCGACGGTCCGTTCGCCACGCTGCAGGCGACGATCAACGAGATCAACCCGGACTCCAAGAAGGTCAAGGGTCTGGTGGAGATCTTCGGGCGTGAGACGCCGGTCGAGCTTTCGTTCGATCAGATTCAGAAGAACTAGAGGCAGCACCTCAGCTGCGAGCCGGTCGGGGCTGGTCGCGCAGTTCCCCGCGCCCCTTTCGGGGCGCCCGAGTGGACGTCCGTGCCAGGTCAGGTGCCTTTCTCCGGCCCCTGACCTGCTCGGTTTTTGGCCGCGCATCTATACCCGTTATCGTTGTGCGGTATGCCTGCGTTCGGGTTGGTCCCCTCGCGCAGGCAGGACCCGAAATGAAAGGACCCGGAGAGCTATGCCTCCCAAGAAGAAGAAGGTCACGGGGCTCATCAAGCTCCAGATCAACGCCGGTGCGGCGAACCCGGCCCCGCCGGTCGGCCCCGCGCTCGGTCAGCACGGCGTCAACATCATGGAGTTCTGCAAGGCCTACAACGCCGCGACCGAGTCGCAGCGCGGTTGGGTCATCCCGGTGGAGATCACGGTCTACGAGGACCGCTCCTTCACCTTCGTCACCAAGACCCCGCCGGCCGCGAAGATGATCCTCAAGGCCGCTGGTGTCGAGAAGGGCTCCGGCGAGCCGCACAAGACCAAGGTCGCCAAGATCACCCAGGAGCAGGTCCGGGAGATCGCCCAGACGAAGCTTCCCGACCTGAACGCCAACGACCTGGACGCCGCGTCGAAGATCATCGCCGGCACCGCCCGCTCCATGGGCATCACGGTCGAGGGCTGAAACCCACCTTCGTAGAACCACCGTGGTAGGGCCTGCTCGGCCCGTACACCACGACTCCTTCGGAACACACAGGAGCAAGTTGTGAGCAAGCGCAGCAAGGCTCTCCGCGCTGCGGACGAGAAGATCGACCGGGAGAAGCTGTACGCCCCGCTCGAGGCCGTCCGTCTCGCCAAGGAGACCTCCACGACCAAGTTCGACGGCACCGTCGAGGTCGCCTTCCGCCTGGGTGTCGACCCGCGCAAGGCCGACCAGATGGTCCGTGGCACCGTGAACCTCCCGCACGGCACCGGCAAGACCGCCCGGGTCCTGGTCTTCGCGACCGGTGACCGTGCCGAGGCCGCGCGTGCCGCGGGCGCCGACATCGTCGGCGCCGACGAACTGATCGACGAGGTGTCGAAGGGCCGTCTGGACTTCGACGCCGTCGTCGCCACCCCGGACCTCATGGGCAAGGTCGGCCGCCTCGGCCGCGTCCTCGGCCCGCGTGGTCTGATGCCGAACCCGAAGACCGGCACCGTGACCCCGGACACCGCCAAGGCTGTGACCGAGATCAAGGGCGGCAAGATCGAGTTCCGCGTCGACAAGCACTCGAACCTGCACTTCATCATCGGCAAGACGTCCTTCGACGACGACAAGCTGGTGGAGAACTACGGCGCGGCGCTGGAGGAGATCCTCCGTCTGAAGCCGTCCGCCGCCAAGGGCCGCTACATCAAGAAGGCCGCGGTCAGCACCACCATGGGCCCCGGCATCCCGGTCGACCCGAACCGCACCCGCAACCTCCTCACCGAGGAGGACCCGGCCGCCGTCTGAGCCCCGCGCTCGGTCCGGTAGCCGCGTCAGGGACGCGACACCAACAGGACGGGCCCCGCAACCTCTCGGTTGCGGGGCCCGTCCTGTTGTTTGAGTGACTCCCGGCGCGTTGTCGGTGCCCTGGGTTAGCGTCGGGGTACGGGGCCGGGGGACGGAAATTCATGGGGGTGGGCGGGATGAAGAGCAGGCGAGTACGCCGTACGGCCGTCTCGATCGCGGTGGCGGCCGCGCTGACCGGAGTGGCCGCCTGCAGCTCCTCGGGCGGCTCAGGAGGCTCAGGAGGCTCCGGCAAGGAGGACAAGGCCGGTGCCCGCGCCGCCACCAGGGTCAGCCCCATCGCCGCGCTGCGCTCCGCGGAGAAGTCCACCGACAAGGCCGACTCCGCCCGGGTCCGCTCCACCACGACCATGGGTTCCCTGCTGTCCATGACGACCGACGGCAGCCTCGCCTGGGACGACGGCATAACCGGCACCGTCACCATCACCTACACCGGCGGCAGCACGGCCGAGCTGATGCGGAAGCTCGGTACGACGTCGATGGAGGCCCGCTACCTGCCCGACGCCTACTACGCGAGGATGAGCGACACGTTCGCCGCGCAGACGGGCGGCAAGCACTGGATCCGGTACGGGTACGGCGACCTGGCCTCCGTCGCCGGCGGCTCGGGCGCCCTGCTCAAGGACCAGATGCAGAACACCACGCCCAACAAGTCGGTGCAGATGCTGCTCGCCTCCGGGGACGTGAAGAAGGTGGGCGAGGAGAAGGTCGACGGCCAGGCCACCACCCACTACGCGGGCACCGTGGACATGGCTGACCTGGCCGGGCGGAGCAGCAGCCTCACGGCGGGCCAGCTGGCCGCCCTGAAGAAGCAACTCACCCAGGCAGGCGTCAGCACCGAGACCGTCGACATCTGGGTCAACGGCCAGGACCTGCTGGTCAAGAAGACCGAGAAGGCCGCCACGGCGAACGGCACGATGACCCAGACCGCGCACTACAGCGACTACGGCGTCAAGATCAGCGCCCAGAAGCCCCCGGCCGGCGACACCGAGGACTTCAAGACGCTGCTCCAGAAGCAGGGCGCGACGACCGGGCTGACCTCCTGAGCAGTGGATGGCAAGGGACCGATTTGCTCGACAGTGCACAGGTCCCGTACTCTCCTACAGAAGCCAAAGACCGCTGGTCGTTGCCGTGTGCTTGCAAGAGCGTGCGGTGGCCGAAGGATCCGCTGAACCGCGGACGACCCGCGCAGGTGACTGTGGAAGTGCTCCCGGAGCCGCATGCATCGCGTGTGTGACCTCGGTCGAGCTACGCCCCGTGCGCCTGCGCCGGGGCGTTTCGTTTTCCCCAGCCCCTTCCGAGCGGTCCTCATCACCCGGAAGGAGGCCGACGCTCTATGGCAAGGCCCGACAAGGCTGCCGCGGTAGCCGAGCTGACGGAGCAGTTCCGCAGCTCGAGTGCCGCCGTGCTGACCGAGTACCGGGGTCTCACCGTGGCGCAGCTCAAGACGCTGCGCCGGTCGCTCGGTGAGAACGCCCAGTACGCCGTGGTGAAGAACACGCTGACCAAGATTGCGGCCAACGAGGCCGGGATCACGACGCTCGACGACCTGTTCAACGGTCCGACGGCGGTCGCCTTCGTCACCGGTGACCCGGTGGAGTCGGCGAAGGGTCTTCGTGACTTCGCCAAGGACAACCCGAACCTCGTCATCAAGGGCGGTGTCCTTGACGGCAAGGCGCTGTCCGCCGACGAGATCAAGAAGCTTGCGGACCTCGAGTCCCGCGAGGTTCTGCTCGCCAAGCTGGCGGGCGCCCTGAAGGGCAAGCAGACGCAGGCTGCTCAGGTCTTCCAGGCGCTCCCGTCGAAGCTCGTCCGCACCGTGGACGCGCTTCGCGCCAAGCAGGACGAGCAGGGCGGTGCCGAGTAACTCGGCTCGCGAAATGACCGCCGCCTGAGGCAGCCCGCCGAAGGCAACGGTCGTAGCGGGCCGAACGTACGCCCGCCAGACATGTACATACGGCACCAGCCGAATTAGTGGAAGGAAAGCCATCGTGGCTCTCACCCAGGACGAACTGCTCGCCGAGTTCGAGGGCATGACCCTCATCCAGCTCTCCGAGTTCGTGAAGGCGTTCGAGGAGAAGTTCGACGTCACCGCCGCCGCCGCGGTTGCCGTCGCGGGCCCGGCCGGTCCGGCCGCCCCCGCCGAGGCCGTCGAGGAGAAGGACGAGTTCGACGTCATCCTCACCGGCGCCGGCGACAAGAAGATCCAGGTCATCAAGGTCGTGCGTGAGCTGACCTCGCTCGGCCTGAAGGAGGCCAAGGACCTGGTGGACGGCGCCCCGAAGCCCGTCCTCGAGAAGGTCGCCAAGGACGCCGCCGAGAAGGCCGCCGAGTCCCTCAAGGGCGCCGGCGCCTCCGTCGAGGTCAAGTAACACCTCCGAGGTCGGCCAAGACCTCTGTGTGCTGAAACACCCCCTCGGGGGCTGTAACGCGCAGACCGCGAAGAGCGATCATCCATCCGGGTGGTCGCTCTTCGGCGTTCCTGGAAGGCCGACCACGGTTGCCTTGCACCCGCGCCGTCGGGAGGTATGGTGATCTTCGTCGTGTCACCGGGCGCACCGGGTTTGCGCAGGGGGGCCTTGACGAACCGCACGCAGCGCGCAATTCTCAGGACGCGTCGCCAGAACGGTCCGAATCCGAGGCATGGATCGGCGACGAAGAGGGCAGTATCAACGTGCGTTGAGGGCAGGCATGACGCAGGCGTTGACGATGAAGAGGGTCTCAGAAAATGGAGACTGGACATCAGTGTGCCAAGTGGCTACACTGACCCTTTGCGCTGCCTGTTAGCCTTCCCCTGCCCGTCACCAGGGGTCTGCCCTCACCCGAATGCCGACGACCGAACCTCCTCTGAACTGGGGTTTCTGTCTCTGTGTCCGGGAAGGGACCGGGGAGCGCGTAGTGAGTCCGAGCCCTCGGAAGGACCCCCTCTTGGCCGCCTCGCGCACTGCCTCGAACGCGAATATGAACAACGGCGCCAGCACCGCCCCGCTGCGCATCTCCTTTGCAAAGATCAAGGAGCCTCTTGAGGTTCCCAACCTGCTCGCGCTGCAGACCGAGAGCTTCGACTGGCTGCTCGGCAACACCGCCTGGCAGAGTCGGGTCGAGGAGGCTCTGGAGTCCGGTCAGGACGTCCCCACCAAGTCCGGTCTGGAGGAGATCTTCGAGGAGATCTCCCCGATCGAGGACTTCTCCGGGTCGATGTCGCTGACGTTCCGCGACCACCGCTTCGAGCCGCCGAAGAACAGCATCGACGAATGCAAGGAGCGCGACTTCACGTACGCCGCCCCGCTCTTCGTCACGGCCGAGTTCACCAACAACGAGACCGGTGAGATCAAGTCCCAGACGGTCTTCATGGGCGACTTCCCGCTCATGACGAACAAGGGCACCTTCGTCATCAACGGCACCGAGCGTGTCGTGGTGTCGCAGCTGGTCCGTTCGCCCGGTGTCTACTTCGACTCGTCGATCGACAAGACGTCCGACAAGGACATCTTCTCCGCCAAGATCATCCCCTCCCGGGGTGCCTGGCTGGAGATGGAGATCGACAAGCGCGACATGGTCGGTGTCCGTATCGACCGCAAGCGCAAGCAGTCCGTCACCGTCCTCCTGAAGGCGCTCGGCTGGACCACCGAGCAGATCCTCGAGGAGTTCGGCGAGTACGAGTCGATGCGCGCCACCCTGGAGAAGGACCACACCCAGGGCCAGGACGACGCGCTGCTCGACATCTACCGCAAGCTGCGTCCGGGCGAGCCGCCCACGCGCGAGGCCGCGCAGACGCTGCTCGAGAACCTGTACTTCAACCCGAAGCGTTACGACCTGGCCAAGGTCGGCCGCTACAAGGTGAACAAGAAGCTGGGCGCGGACGCCCCGCTGGACGCCGGTGTGCTGACCGTCGAGGACGTCATCTCGACGATCAAGTACCTGGTCAAGCTGCACGCGGGCGAGACCGAGACGGTCGGTGACAGCGGTGGCACGATCGTCGTCGAGACCGACGACATCGACCACTTCGGCAACCGTCGTCTGCGCAGCGTCGGCGAGCTCATCCAGAACCAGGTCCGTACCGGCCTGGCCCGTATGGAGCGCGTCGTCCGCGAGCGCATGACCACCCAGGACGTCGAGGCGATCACGCCGCAGACCCTGATCAACATCCGGCCGGTCGTCGCCTCCATCAAGGAGTTCTTCGGCACCAGCCAGCTGTCCCAGTTCATGGACCAGAACAACCCGCTGTCGGGTCTCACCCACAAGCGCCGTCTGTCGGCTCTTGGCCCGGGTGGTCTCTCCCGTGAGCGGGCCGGCTTCGAGGTCCGTGACGTGCACCCGTCGCACTACGGCCGCATGTGCCCGATCGAGACCCCCGAAGGCCCGAACATCGGCCTGATCGGCTCGCTCGCCTCCTACGGCCGGGTCAACGCGTTCGGTTTCGTCGAGACCCCGTACCGCAAGGTCGTCGACGGCCAGGTCACCGACGAGGTGGACTACCTGACCGCCGACGAGGAGGACCGCTTCGTCATCGCGCAGGCCAACGCCGGCCTCAACGACGACATGCGCTTCTCCGAGGCCCGCGTCCTGGTCCGCCGCCGTGGCGGCGAGGTCGACTACGTCGCCGGTGACGACGTGGACTACATGGACGTCTCGCCGCGCCAGATGGTGTCGGTCGCGACCGCCATGATCCCGTTCCTGGAGCACGACGACGCCAACCGTGCCCTCATGGGCGCGAACATGATGCGCCAGGCCGTGCCCCTGATCAAGAGCGAGTCCCCGCTCGTCGGCACCGGCATGGAGTACCGCTCCGCGGTCGACGCCGGCGACGTGGTCAAGGCCGAGAAGGCCGGTGTGGTCCAGGAGGTCTCCGCGGACTACATCACCACCGCCAACGACGACGGCACGTACATCACCTACCGCCTGGCCAAGTTCGCCCGGTCCAACCAGGGCACCTCGGTCAACCAGAAGGTCATCGTCCTGGAGGGCGACCGGGTCGTCGAGGGCCAGGTCCTCGCCGACGGTCCCGCCACCCAGAACGGCGAGATGGCCCTCGGCAAGAACCTGCTCGTGGCGTTCATGCCGTGGGAGGGTCACAACTACGAGGACGCGATCATCCTGTCGCAGCGCCTCGTGCAGGACGACGTCCTCTCCTCGATCCACATCGAGGAGCACGAGGTCGACGCCCGTGACACCAAGCTCGGCCCCGAGGAGATCACCCGGGACATCCCGAACGTCTCCGAGGAGGTCCTCGCCGACCTCGACGAGCGCGGCATCATCCGCATCGGCGCCGAGGTCATCGCCGGTGACATCCTGGTCGGCAAGGTCACCCCGAAGGGTGAGACCGAGCTGACGCCGGAGGAGCGCCTGCTGCGCGCGATCTTCGGTGAGAAGGCCCGTGAGGTCCGTGACACCTCGCTGAAGGTGCCGCACGGCGAGACCGGCAAGGTCATCGGTGTGCGCGTCTTCGACCGCGAGGAGGGCGACGAGCTGCCGCCGGGCGTGAACCAGCTGGTCCGCGTCTACGTCGCGCAGAAGCGCAAGATCACCGACGGTGACAAGCTCGCCGGCCGGCACGGCAACAAGGGTGTCATCTCCAAGATCCTGCCGATCGAGGACATGCCGTTCCTGGAGGACGGCACCCCGGTCGACATCATCCTGAACCCGCTGGGTGTGCCGTCCCGAATGAACCCGGGACAGGTCCTGGAGATCCACCTCGGCTGGCTCGCCAGCCGCGGCTGGGACGTCTCCGGCCTCGCCGACGACTGGGCCCAGCGGCTCCAGGCCATCGGCGCCGACCAGGTCGCCCCGCGCACCAACGTCGCGACCCCGGTCTTCGACGGTGCCCGCGAGGACGAGCTGGCGGGTCTGCTGCAGCACACCATCCCGAACCGCGACGGCGACCGCCTGGTGCAGCCGACCGGCAAGGCGCGGCTGTTCGACGGCCGCTCGGGTGAGCCGTTCCCGGACCCGATCTCCATCGGCTACATGTACATCCTGAAGCTGCACCACCTGGTCGACGACAAGCTGCACGCCCGGTCGACCGGCCCGTACTCGATGATCACCCAGCAGCCGCTGGGTGGTAAGGCCCAGTTCGGTGGCCAGCGGTTCGGCGAGATGGAGGTGTGGGCGCTGGAGGCTTACGGCGCCGCGTACGCCCTCCAGGAGCTGCTGACCATCAAGTCCGACGACGTCACCGGCCGCGTGAAGGTCTACGAGGCCATCGTCAAGGGCGAGAACATCCCCGAGCCCGGCATCCCCGAGTCCTTCAAGGTCCTCATCAAGGAGATGCAGTCGCTCTGCCTGAACGTGGAGGTGCTGTCCAGCGACGGTATGTCCATCGAGATGCGTGACACCGACGAGGACGTCTTCCGCGCTGCGGAGGAGCTCGGCATCGACCTGTCCCGGCGCGAGCCGAGCAGCGTCGAAGAGGTCTGACGGGAGTCCGGCGGGCCCTGAGGAATCAGGGCCCCGCCGACCCCCAGGCCCCCGTTTCAGACCACAGACTTACAACCCTGAGAGGGATTGACGCATAGTGCTCGACGTCAACTTCTTCGATGAGCTCCGGATCGGCCTGGCCACGGCTGACGACATCCGTCAGTGGAGCCACGGCGAGGTCAAGAAGCCCGAGACGATCAACTACCGCACGCTCAAGCCGGAAAAGGACGGGCTCTTCTGCGAGAAGATCTTCGGCCCCACCCGGGACTGGGAGTGCTACTGCGGCAAGTACAAGCGCGTCCGCTTCAAGGGCATCATCTGTGAGCGCTGCGGCGTCGAGGTGACCCGCGCCAAGGTGCGCCGTGAGCGGATGGGCCACATCGAGCTGGCCGCGCCCGTCACGCACATCTGGTACTTCAAGGGTGTCCCGTCGCGCCTCGGCTACCTGCTGGACCTGGCGCCCAAGGACCTCGAGAAGGTCATCTACTTCGCGGCGTACATGATCACGTTCGTCGACGAGGAGCGCCGTACCCGCGACCTGCCCTCCCTGGAGGCGCACGTCTCCGTGGAGCGCCAGCAGGTCGAGAACCGCCGGGACGCCGACCTGGAGGCCCGCGCCAAGAAGCTGGAAAGCGACCTGGCCGAGCTGGAGGCCGAGGGCGCCAAGGCAGACGTGCGCCGCAAGGTGCGCGAGGGTGCCGAGCGTGAGATGAAGCAGCTGCGCGACCGTTCGCAGCGCGAGATCGACCGTCTCGACGAGGTCTGGACCCGCTTCAAGAACCTCAAGGTCCAGGACCTGGAGGGCGACGAGCTCCTCTACCGCGAGCTGCGGGACCGCTTCGGCACGTACTTCGACGGTTCGATGGGTGCCGCGGCGCTGCAGAAGCGCCTGGAGTCCTTCGACCTCGACGAGGAGGCCGAGAAGCTCCGCGAGATCATCCGCACCGGCAAGGGCCAGAAGAAGACCCGTGCGCTCAAGCGCCTGAAGGTCGTCTCCGCGTTCCTGCAGACCAGCAACAGCCCCAAGGGCATGGTGCTCGACTGCGTGCCGGTCATCCCGCCGGACCTCCGCCCGATGGTGCAGCTGGACGGTGGCCGCTTCGCGACCTCCGACCTGAACGACCTGTACCGCCGTGTGATCAACCGCAACAACCGCCTGAAGCGGCTTCTCGACCTCGGCGCGCCCGAGATCATCGTGAACAACGAGAAGCGCATGCTCCAGGAGGCCGTGGACGCCCTCTTCGACAACGGTCGTCGTGGTCGCCCGGTCACCGGTCCCGGTAACCGCCCGCTGAAGTCCCTGAGCGACATGCTCAAGGGCAAGCAGGGTCGTTTCCGTCAGAACCTGCTCGGCAAGCGAGTCGACTACTCGGCGCGTTCCGTCATCGTCGTCGGCCCGCAGCTGAAGCTGCACCAGTGCGGTCTGCCCAAGGCCATGGCGCTGGAGCTCTTCAAGCCGTTCGTGATGAAGCGCCTGGTCGACCTGAACCACGCGCAGAACATCAAGTCCGCCAAGCGCATGGTGGAGCGCGGCCGCACCGTCGTGTACGACGTCCTCGAAGAGGTCATCGCCGAGCACCCGGTGCTGCTGAACCGTGCGCCCACCCTGCACCGCCTCGGCATCCAGGCCTTCGAGCCGCAGCTGGTCGAGGGCAAGGCCATCCAGATCCACCCGCTCGTGTGCACCGCGTTCAACGCGGACTTCGACGGTGACCAGATGGCCGTGCACCTGCCGCTGTCCGCGGAGGCGCAGGCCGAGGCCCGCATCCTGATGCTGTCCTCGAACAACATCCTCAAGCCCGCAGACGGCCGGCCGGTGACGATGCCGACCCAGGACATGGTCCTCGGTCTGTTCTTCCTCACCACCGACTCCGAGATGCGGGACGTCAAGGGCGAGGGCCGGTCCTTCGGCTCGGCGGCCGAGGCGATCATGGCGTTCGACGCGGGCGAGCTCTCGCTCCAGTCGAAGGTCGACATCCGCTTCCCGGTGGGCACCATCCCGCCGCGCGGCTGGACCCCGCCGGCCGTCGAGGAGGGCGAGCCGGAGTACCAGACGGGCGACAGCTTCCGCCTGCGTACGACCCTGGGCCGCGCGCTCTTCAACGAGCTGCTGCCCGAGGACTACCCGTTCGTCGACTACGAGGTCGGCAAGAAGCAGCTCTCCGAGATCGTCAACGACCTCGCCGAGCGCTACCCGAAGGTCATCGTGGCGGCGACGCTCGACAACCTGAAGGCGGCCGGCTTCTACTGGGCCACCCGTTCCGGTGTCACCGTTGCCATCTCCGACGTCGTCGTTCCCGAGGCGAAGAAGGAGATCGTCAAGGGCTACGAGGCGCAGGACGAGAAGGTCCAGAAGCAGTACGAGCGCGGTCTGATCACCAAGGACGAGCGCACGCAGGAGCTCATCGCGATCTGGACCAAGGCGACCAACGAGGTCGCCGAGGCGATGAACGACAACTTCCCGAAGACCAACCCGATCTTCATGATGGTGAACTCGGGTGCACGAGGCAACATGATGCAGATGCGTCAGATCGCCGGTATGCGTGGTCTGGTGTCGAACGCGAAGAACGAGACGATCCCGCGTCCGATCAAGGCGTCGTTCCGTGAGGGCCTGTCCGTGCTGGAGTACTTCATCTCCACGCACGGTGCCCGTAAGGGTCTGGCGGACACCGCTCTGCGTACCGCCGACTCGGGTTACCTCACCCGTCGTCTGGTCGACGTCTCCCAGGACGTCATCATCCGCGAGGAGGACTGCGGCACCGAGCGCGGCCTCAAGCTGCACATCGCGGAGGTCGGCGCGGACGGCGTGCTGCGCAAGGCGGACAACGTCGAGACCAGCGTGTACGCCCGTGCGCTGGCCGAGGACATCGTCGTCGACGGCGTGGTGCTGGCCCCGGCCAACACCGACCTCGGTGACGTGCTCATCGACGAGCTGGTCGCCCGTGGCGTCTCCGAGGTCAAGACCCGCTCGGTCCTGACCTGCGAGTCCGCCGTCGGCACCTGCGCCATGTGCTACGGCCGCTCGCTGGCCACCGGCAAGCTGGTCGACATCGGTGAGGCGGTCGGCATCATCGCCGCCCAGTCCATCGGTGAGCCCGGTACCCAGCTGACGATGCGTACCTTCCACACCGGTGGTGTGGCCGGTGACGACATCACCCAGGGTCTGCCGCGTGTCGTCGAGCTCTTCGAGGCCCGTACCCCGAAGGGTGTCGCCCCGATCTCCGAGGCCCAGGGCCGCGTGCGGATCGAGGAGACCGAGAAGACCAAGAAGATCGTCGTCACCCCGGACGACGGCAGCGACGAGATGGCCTACCCCATCTCCAAGCGTGCCCGTCTCCTGGTCAGCGAGGGCGAGCACGTCGAGGTGGGCCAGAAGCTCACCGTGGGTGCCACCAACCCGCACGACGTGCTGCGCATCCTGGGTCAGCGTGCCGTCCAGGTCCACCTGGTCGGCGAGGTCCAGAAGGTCTACAACTCGCAGGGTGTGTCGATCCACGACAAGCACATCGAGATCATCATCCGGCAGATGCTGCGCCGCGTGACGATCATCGAGTCCGGCGACGCCGAGCTGCTGCCCGGTGAGCTGGTCGAGCGCTCGAAGTTCGAGCACGAGAACCGTCGTGTGGTCCAGGAGGGCGGTCACCCGGCCTCCGGCCGTCCGCAGCTGATGGGTATCACGAAGGCGTCGCTGGCGACGGAGTCGTGGCTGTCCGCGGCCTCCTTCCAGGAGACGACCCGAGTCCTGACGGACGCGGCGATCAACGCCAAGTCCGACAGCCTCATCGGTCTGAAGGAGAACGTCATCATCGGTAAGCTCATCCCGGCCGGTACGGGTCTGTCCCGCTACCGCAACATCCGGGTCGAGCCGACCGAGGAGGCGAAGGCCGCGATGTACTCGGCCGTCGGCTACGACGACATCGACTACTCGCCGTTCGGCACGGGCTCCGGCCAGGCCGTTCCGCTGGAGGACTACGACTACGGTCCGTACAACCAGTAGTAGTTGGTTCTGAAGGGCGGTCACCCCGTTTCGTACGGGGTGACCGCCCTTCGGCGTCGGGTCAGCGTGCGGTGATCTCCAGGGCGGTGACGACCACCGTTGCCACGGCGGCCAGCGCGCCGATGCTCGCCAGCGGCCACCGCGTCCGCTCCAGGGCGTCCAGCCGCTGCTCATGGTCGGCGAGCTGCTTGTCGGTCTGGTCGCTGCGCTGGACCAGCAGCGCGAGCGAGCCGTCGACCCGGGCGAACCCGGCCTCGACGGTCCCGCGCAACCGCTCCAGCTCGACGGCGACGGCGGTCGGATCGGACAGCGAGGAAGGTGCGGAGGGTTCGTTCACGCATTCCCCCCTGCCTGGTCCGGCTCCGTCCTCGCCAGGCTCAGCAGCGCGGCGTCGGCGTTCGCCGGCGTGTCCGTCCGCAGCCACGCGGGCAGCAGCGCCTGTACGGCGGGCACGGCCATGACCCTGGTGACGCCGGCCGCGACGGCCAGCGCTCCGGCGACCCAGGGCAGGGTGTCCGGGATGCCGGCGGCGTCGACGACCGCCGGCAGCAGGACGCACAGGCCGACAGCGGTCTGGACGACGGTACGGAGGGTGCGCTTGGCGGCCTCTGACATCGTGAACCTCGTTTCTCGGAAGGCCTTTCAGCCGCTGTACGGGACCTTCAGCGCCGCCCAGGACTTCGCGCCCGGCCAGCCGTCGGCCGAGGAGCCGGTGTAGCCGAGCCTGCGCTGCCACTTCGCGTACGACGCCCGGTCGGCGTCGGTCCACTGCGGGCCGGGTCCGTCGGCGTACGCGGAGCAGCCGTTCGCGACCAGCCGCCTGCCCATCGCGGTGACGATCGCGGACTTCGGGTTCTTCCTGAACCAGTCGGCACCGGGGAAGGGCTGGTAGGCGGGGGCGCTGGGTGAGGTCTTCGTCTGCAGCCGGGCGGCGACCCGGCTGCGGAAGTCGGCCATCGCGAAACCGCGCGGGTCGATCTTGGTGTTCGTCCACTCCTTGTGGCCGATCACCGACCGTGCGCTCCAGCCGTGCGCCCGGCACAGCGCGGCCGACGCCCGGACCATGGCGTCCAGCTGGACGTCGGGCCAGGGATCCTTGCCGTCGCCGAGGTTGACGCACTCGAAGCCGTAGAAGTGGACGTTGCCGTCGGTGTCGTTCTGGTTCGGCGCCGGCAGCGAGGCGCTCTCGGCGACGACGGCGTTCAGGACGTCGCCGTCGCCGCTGCCCGCGTGGTTGGCGCGGCCGTTGCCGACCAGGTGGACCGTGCCGTCCTTGGCGATGACGCCGTGGCAGAGCGGGCCGGGCAGGTCGGAGCGGCCGTTGAAGCACATGCTGACGGAGGTACCGGTGCCGGAGGTGACGGTGTGGTGGATGATCACGCCGTTCACCGGGCCCCAGGCGCCGTGCCCGGCGCGGTTGTGGGTGCGCCAGCCGTCGTGCTCGACGACGGTGACGCCTTCGGCTCTGAGGGCGGACAGGAGGGCGTCTGCGGAGAGGGGTGTGGCCATGGGCGGGTCCTTTCGGGCGTGGTGGGCATGAAAAAACCCGGGCCGGAGTGGGCGGCTCGGGTGGTGTGCGGGCTGCGGGCTGCGGGTGGTGGGGGCTGGTCGCGCAGTTCCCCGCGCCCAAAAAAGCGGCTGCGCCGCCAAGAACGCGTCTACGGGGTGTCGGTGCCCGGGTCCGTGCTGGTGGGTGTCCACTTCGCGCACAGGGCGCTGTAAGCCGTGGTGTTCTCCTCGAAGTTGGCGAGGGCCGCGGCCACCGCGCGCTGGATGGCGGTCTGGTCGGGGACCACCGGGGCCGTGCCGACGGGCAGGACGGTGACCCGTCCGTAGCCGCGCAGCACCGAGTTGTTCGCGCCGTTCTCGGTGAACTGGGCGGTGATGTTGACGGGCGAGTACGTGCCGGTGATCGAGTCCGGGCCGATGATGTCGCTCAGGCTGGTGTCGGAGACGTTGACGTGGACGGTGTGGCCGGCCTCGGTGAGGGTGGCGCGGCCGGCGAAGTCGATGGCGAGGCCCCAGGGCTGGCTGGTGTCGATGTCCATGGCGGGCGGGGTTCCTTTCTCTGCGGTGGTTCAGGTCTGGCGGCCGTGCATCAGCACGGGGTTGACGTAGACGGTGCCGCCACTGGCGCTGACGGCGGCCTGGACCTCGACCTTGAGCAGGGCGCCGAAGACCGCGCCGAAGTCGGAACTGACCAGGCCCGTGTAGTCGAAGTCCGTGTTGGCGCTGACGACGGTGCCCCACTGGACGCCGTTGACGAGCACCTGGACGGAGCCGGTGTAGCCGGAGGTGACGCGGGTGTTCATGAGGAGCCGCATCTTCGGCTGCCAGGCGACGTTGTAGGACGTCGCGATCGTCGTCATGGACGTCGACGTGGTCCGCGGCCAGCGGGTGTAGTCGGAGTCCTGGGGCGGCAGCATGGCGAGCCAGGGCCGGGCGAGGCCGCCGTGGCCGATGTCGTCCGAGAGGATCTCGCGCTCGTCGGTGTCGTAGACACGCAGCGGCTGGTCGGAGGTGGCGGTGCCGTCGCCGTTGTACATGCTCAGGGCCCGGCTGCCGGTCTGGCGCCGGAGTTCCATCTGGTACTCGTCGCCGTTCCACCTGCCGACCCGGAAGACGGTGGTTCCGTCGGTCGGCCCGACCGAGAGGGAGCCGGAGACCGTGCTGAGGGGCGGCCGGGTGTTGACGGCGGTGGACAGCTGCTGGATCCGGCGTTCCATCTGGGTGAGCCGGTCGATGATGTCTTCGGGGAGCTGGGGCATCAGGCGGCCTCCTCCAGGTAGAGATCGGCGGTGTCGGGACGGCCGCGCTGGGCCGGGCTGACCTTGACGCCGATGATCCGGTAGCTGGCGTCCAGGCCCTCGGTGAACCACTCGTCGGTGATCCGGATGCGCGCGGTCCGGCCGAGCAGGGCGGTCGGCACCAGGTCGTCGAGCCGGATGCTGATCTCCGGGATCACCACCGCGCCGGTGGCGGCGGTCAGTTCGGCGCGGGCGAGGGCGTCCAGGGTGTTCTGGTCGGTGACGTCGTTGTGGTCGGAGGTGAGGTCGATGCGCGGGTAGCCGCCGTGTCCGGTCCCGGTTCCGATCAGCTGGTCGTCGGAGGCGACGTCGGAGGCCAGCGGCCGGGACTCGGTGGACTGGTCGTCGTTGACGGAGGCGCCCCGGGCCCGGGCGGTGGTGCCGCCGCGGGTGGCGTCGCGCGGGAAGGAGTACGACAGGATCGTGCCGGGCCGGTCCAGGACCAGGGGCGTGGAGCCGGTCTCGATCCGCGGGGAGCCCAGCACCAGCCGGCGCACCCGGGTCCCGGCGACCGGGTCGGTGTAGACGGTGATGTGGTACTCGAAGCCGTTCTCCAGGGCGGCCAGCGCGTCCAGCGCGTCCTGGTAGGAGGTCTCGTCACCGTCCCGGTAGGTGATCGTGCGAAGCACCTGCGAGGTCTCGGTGCCGGGGGTGACGAGGATGTTCCCGCCGTCGAGCTGGGTCTGCATGTGGTCCCACAGGCGGCGGGCGATGTCCAGCTGGTCGGCGTCGGTGAAGGGCAGCTTGAACAGGGGGTCGTACGTGGGGCCTTTCGCCCGGATCACCCGGCGTCCCGCGTACGACTCGAAGGTCGCCGCCTGGATGCCGAGGGTGAGGATGCCCTGGTCGTCGCTCTGCAGGGTGCTGGTCCAGATGATCCCGCCCCACCACAGGTCGGTGCCGCGCTGGAGGTAGACCGCGGTACGGCCCTCCTCGATGCGGCGGACCCGGGCGGCCATCTCCGCGTTCGGGACGGGGATCGTGCCGGACAGGGAACCGGCCTTGCCGATGTAGTCGTCGACCGTGACGTCGCGCAGCGGCAGGATGTCGATGGTGCGGTCGGTGAGCAGGTCGCAGAAGATGGCCCGGTACGGGGTGTTGGCGGTCGTGCTCATGAGGCCGCCTCGTAGGTCGCGCCGCCCCTGATGACGTTGCCGGCGGCCCAGGTCCAGGGCGTCAGGGCGTCCGCGGCACCGGTGTTGGCGAGCGCGGCCGCGCTCGGCTGGCCGGAGATGACGAGCAGTTCGAAGGTGCTGGTGGTGGCGCAGTACAGGCGGGCGGTGGCGCGGACGGTGTTGGAGACGCCGAGTTCGGCGTAGCCGAGGTGCGGTTGCACGGAGGCCGCCGTGACCGGCAGCGAGAACCGCCAGTTGTCGCTGGTCGTCGCGCCGGTGCCGTAGGTGGTGGTGCTGCCGAACGCGATCGAGAAGGTCATGTGCACGGTGGTGCCGAACTTCACGTACCGGCCGCTGACCGTGGCGTTGCCGAAGGCGGGCAGGGCGCTGCCGCTGCCGGTCGTCCAGCTCGGCGTCCAGTCCTGCCAGGTGGGCAGCACCGGGTAGTTGGTCCAGGCGGAGCCGCTCCAGCGCTGCAGCTGGCCGCCGAGGTCGCGGTACTGGCCCGGGTAAGCGCCGCCGGCGGTGTCGGTGGTGACGGGCAGGATGCCGCCGAGGCCGACGGTGGCGGTGCGCAGGCCGGTGACGGCGCTGGTCCAGGCTATGGCGCCGGCACCCGCGCCCGCGCCGGCCGGGACGGTGACCTGGTACAGCGGCAGCGACAGCCCCGGTGCGGCGGGCGTGGCCGGAGTGGCGGCGGGGGTGCCCTGGACGATCTCGACGACGGCCTCGTTGCGGCCCAGACCGTCGTACAGGTCGTCGTACACCCGCAGCACGACCAGGTCGATCCGGCCGTACTGGGCGTCGCCGTCGGCGAAGACGAGGGTGAGGGACTCGGTGAGCGCGAGCGGGTAGGCGCCCCGGGCGTCGGTGCCCTGGAGGACGGCCCGGCCGGGGCCGACCGTGGCCGTCATGGTGCCGGTGACGCCGGTCAGGGTGAAGCCGGACAGGCGGGTCTGGCCGTCGGACGAGCCGGGCAGGACGCCGGAGCGGGTGGTCACGGGCGAGGTCGGGGTGAGGGCGCCGAACGAGACGAGTCGGGTGTCCTCGCGGGTCTGGCCGTCCGGGGACAGCCAGCCGGAGCGTACGGGCATGGTGAACTCCTCTGCAGAGTAGGTAAGTTGGCCGGGCCGGCGGGGGTGGCGATGTTGTCGACGGCGCAGGTGACGACCGAGTCGCCGGACCGGTGGAGCGCGGTCACCGTGCAGCTCGTCCCGGCGGCCGGCGCGTGGCGGAAGACGGTGGAGGCGGATGCCCGGCCCGCGGTGACACGGGCGTTCAGGGTGGGAGAACCCCCGTGGTCAGGAAGCGGACTCGTAGGTGCCGTAGACGGACAGCACGTCGCCGGAGGCCCAGGTCATGGGTGCCGATTTGTCCCAGATGGCGGTGGTCGCGGCGATGCCGTCACGCAGCGAGCGGACGACGCCGCCGTTGACCGTCGCGAGCAGGCCGGTGCCCTGGTAGAACAGCTGGGCCGACGAGTCGAAGGCGACCGTGGTCAGCACCCGCCCGTCCAGCTTCCACGCGGTGGAGACCGGCGCGACCGGCAGCGAGAACGTCCAGTTGGCGTTGGCGTCCTGGGCGGAGAGGTTGGTCGTCGAGCCGATCAGCAGATAGATCCGCACGTGCACGACCGTGCCCGTCTTCACGTACGACCCGGTCAGCGTCCCGTTGCCGATGCTCGGCGCTGTACCGGTCTCCGCACGCCACACCGGCGTGTAGTCGGTCCAGCTCGGCACCGGCTGGTACGACACCCAGGCCGACCCGTTCCAGCGCTGCAGCAGCCCGCCGGAGGAGTCCCGGTACTGCCCGGTGTAGCTCGCGGTCGTGACGGCGCCGGCCGGGGCGATCCCGCCCAGCGCGCTCGGGTACGACACCCACGCCGACCCGTCCCAGCGCTGCAGCGCGCCCCCGGAGTCCCGGTACTGGCCCGGGTAGGCGCCGTTGCCGGTCTCGCCGTACACCGGCAGGATGCCGCCGACCGCGACGGTCGGGGTGCGCAGGTCGGTGAGGACGGTGGTCCAGTCCAGGCCGCCCTTGCCGGCGCTGGCCCCGGCGGGGACCCTGACCTGGTAGACCGGCAGCGCGATGGCCGGGGCGGCGGGCGCGGCCGGGGTGGCGGCCGGGGTGCCCTGGACGATCTCCAGGGCGGCCTTGGTCTGCCCGGAGTTGTCGTACAGCGAGTCGTAGATCCGGAGCACGACAAGGTCGATGCGCGGGTTGGTCGCGTCACCGTCGGCGAAGGTGAGGGTCGCGGGCTCCGGCAGGGTGACCGGGTAGGCGCCCTGGGTGGCGCCGGCCGCGATGACGGCCCGGCCCTCGTGGACGGTGGCCTTCATGCTGCCGCCGGTGCCCTCCATCCAGAAGCCGGACATCCGGTAGAGGCCGTCGTAGGACCCCGGCAGGATGCCGGAACGCACTTCGAGCGGGTTGACCGGGGTGGTCGCGCCCAGCTGGGTCAGCCGGGTGTCCTCGCGGGTCTGGCCGGTCTCGGCCACCCATGAGCTGCGCAGGTTCATCTGCTGTCTCCTGTGTCTGCTTGCGTGCGGGGGGTCAGGAACGGAGCCATTCGGCGGTGAGGCCGGTGGCGTAGCCGGAGCCGCCGAGGGTGGTGATCGTGGAGCCCGAGTTCTGCAGCCCGTAGAGCGCGAGTTTGTCGCCGGCCGCGCACTTGACCAGCGCGCCGCCGCCGACGCTGGTCGCGCCCGGACCGGCGCCGACCAGCCAGGTGGCGCGCGGCAGCCCGGAGCCGTTCTGGTAGATCCGGGCGCCGCGCGAGCCGGTCGTCGACTCGGTGAACCAGGTGATGGCCGCGGTCACCCGCCACCACCCGGCCCGGGGCACGGTGTACGTGTTCGACCCGGACCAGCCGCCGACGTCGTCCACGTCGGTGGTGGACATGGTGATCTGGGTCCAGCTGCCGGTGGCCACGGACTGGGCGGTGCCCTGCTCGACACTGAGCAGGATCTTCGAGCGGCCCTCGGCGTACTGCCACGCGCTGCCGTCCCAGCGCTGCAGCAGCCCGCTCGCGTTCTCCTGGTACTGGCCCACATAGCTGCCGGTGCTCAGCGCGCCGGTCGGGGCGATCCCGCCGACCGCCTTCGGGTACGACACCCACGCGGTGCCGTCCCAGCGCTGGAGGGTGCCCGGGGTGTCCCGGTACTGGCCGGCGTACGCGCCGTTGAAGCCGCTCGCCGGGACGATGCCGCCGAGCGCCGCGGTCGCGTAGCGAAGGCTGGTGACCGCCGTGTCCCAGGCGAGCCCACCGGTCCCGGCCGAGGCGCCGGCGGGGACGAGGACCCGGTAGAGCGGCAGGGCCTGGCCGTTCGGGGCGCTGGGCACGACGGGAGTGGCGGCAGGCGTGCCCTTCACCAGCCGTACGACCGCCGTGGCAGCCCCCGATCCGTCGAACTCGTCGTCGAGCACGGCGAGTTCGACCAGGTCGATCCGGGAGTACTGGGCGTCGCCGTCCGGCACGGTGAGGGTCTCCGGGTCCGTCACGGCCACCGGGTAGCACCCCTGGGGGATCAGCGCGCTCTGCACGAAGGCCCGCCCGGTGCCGATCGTGAACGTCATCGTCCCGGTGCCGCCGGTGAGAACGAACCCGCCGGGCACGACGCCGCCTCGTGCCTTGAGCGGGACGTTCTCGGCCGTGCTCGCGTTGACGGTGAGCAGGCCGGAGAGGGTGAGCCGGGTGTCCTGTCTGGTCTGCCCGGTGGGGCTGAGCCAGGAGGCTGCGACCGTCATGCGATCACCACTCCGCCGAGCGCCAGCGGACGGACAGCTGCGCGCCGGTGTCGTAGGTGTCGGGACGGAACGCCAGCTGGGCGCGGCCCGGTTCGAAGGCGAAGAGTTCCTCGGGGCTGCTGTCGGTGGCGGCGGTGTGGCGGCGGGAGGCGGTGGCGTTGAGGGTGACGGTGCCCTCCGCGGTGTCGACGACCAGCTCGTCGCCCGCGGCGAGGGTGATCTCGTAGCGGAGCTTGCGGCCCGAGGTCCGGTCGGTGACGGTCGGGTAGGCGCAGGGGCCGGTGAAGGTGAGCACGGGGTGGGTCGGCGCCGAGCCGTTGTTGTCGGCGTTGACGTCGCCCGTGGAGGCCGCCTGGCCCCAGTACAGCGGCCAGGTCAGCGGCCAGGTGAGCCCGCTCTCCGGCTGCGGGGCACCGGTCGCGGCCGTCTGCTCGTCGACGGCGTAGCGGCGCGGGTCCGTCGCGTACCACTGCACGGACGCCTTGGAGACGCCCTGCGTGGTGTACGTGCGGTCGGCGGCGAGCACCCGCTGGCCGACCCGGGCCCGGACGGCCAGCGTCTCGCCGTGCAGCCGCACCGCGAGCCAGCGCTCCGAGTCCCCGAGCAGCAGGGCCTGGCGCAGGGCGCGGGTCACGGAGAGGTAGGAGTCGGTGTCGTCGGACGGCGGTACGGTCCACACCGTGCCGCCGACCTTGCGGGGCTTGGCGTACCGCGCACCCGGCCAGGCGCCGTGCGCGGTGGGGTGGTCGGCGTCGGTGGTGTCGTAGTCCGGGAGGTCCTCCCAGCCGGTGAGCCCGTCACTGCCGATCTCGTACGGCGTACCGGGGCCCATCAGCAGTCCGGCCCACTGCATCTGCCCGTCGCGGGTGATGAGTGAGCCGGGGGGAACGTCGTCGGTGTATGCGGTTGTGGTCAGGTCGGCCATCGGGCCTTCACCTCACAGGGGTCAGGGACAGGCGTGGGCGGAGGCCAGGAAGAGCAGGTCGGTCGCGGTGGCGTGGGCGCCGGCGCCGTGGCTCTCGTGGAACTCCTCGATGCGGTGGGGGCTTGGGCCCACCGAGGTGGGGTGTCTGCGGGCGAGGGCGGTGAGGGGGAGCACCTTGCCCGGCCGTGCCGCGCCGGGGACGGCGACCCCGCCCTCCGCCAGCATCGGGATCTTGCTGAGATGCACGCCGAACTTCTTGCCGAAGAAGCTGAAGCTGAGCTTGTTCAGCCCGTCGATCACCCAGTTCGCGAAGGCGACGAGCCCCTGGATCGGGCCCTTGATCACCCCGGCGACGGTCTGCGCGCCGGTGGTGACGAACTGGCCCATGGCGTTGAGGGCGTGGGAGGTGGCGTCCTTGATGCGGGTGAAGCCGCGGGGGATGTCCCTCGTGATCCAGTCCAGGACCGGCCGGACGGCGCTCTTGAACCCGCTCCAGACCGCCGAGACCTTGCCGCTCAGCGCCCGGGTGTCGCCGGTGGTGAGCGCCTTGAGGACGGCGAAGCCGGAGCCGATGAGGGTGCCGAGGGCCGTGAGGACGCCGGTGATGACGGTGAGGTAGCCGGTGACGTACGTGTTCACGGCACCGGCGACGGCCTTGAGGATCGGGGTGAGGATGGTCAGGTAGCTCTGGACGTACTGGAGGATCAGCTTGGCGAGCTGGTCCATCAGGCGCTGCCCGGTCTCGGAGTTGACGGCGATGTCGATCAGCCAGCCGGCGACGGGCAGCAGGATGCCGGTGACGAAGCCGATGGGGTTGGCGCGGGTCAGGACGTTGATGAGGATCATCACGCCGGAGCCGATGGTCATGGCGGTGCCGAAGGCGTCGAGGAGACCGCCGAGGGGGCCGGCGAGATCGACGAGGCTGAGGATCAGGGACATGACGCCGCCGAGGCCGGTCAGGAGCATGCCCAGCTTCGAGCTTGCGCCCCTGGTACGGCCCTTGAGGGACTTCACCCCGCCTGCCGCGGTGGAGGCCGTCCGTCCGTTCTGGGTGACGGAACGGGCGGTCGCCTCGGCGGCCTCCTTCGTCTTCCGTACGGTCCCGACGGCCTCGGCCGCGGCTGAGGCGAGGCGGTCGACACCGATGACGGCGTCCTTGAAGCGGCTGGTGACGGTGCGCAGCGCCGTGACGCTCTGTTCGGCACGCGCGCGCAAGGACCGCACGGTGGGGATGAAACCACCGACCGGGTTGGCCGGTACGGCCCCGAGCGCGGCACTCATCCTCGCGCCTTCGCCAGGAACATCAGCGCGTCGGCGGTGCGCTGCGGGCTGCTGGTCTCGGCCGCGTAGTAGTGCTCGATGTGCAGCGCGCCGGCGCCGTCGGTGGCGCCGGACGTCCTGCCGCGCGCGGCCGCCCGCTTCAGCAGCCGGTCGAGCTTGCTCAGCGGCAGTACGGCCTCCGCCTCACCGGCCTCGGCCAGCAGCGCCGGGACACCGCCCGAGCGAGGCATGACGACACCGCCGGTGGCCAGCGCCGGGATCCTCGGCAGGCTGACGCCGAAGGTCTTGCCGCCGACCATGGGCACCCAGCCCGGGATGGAGACGTGGATGCCGTTGAGGGCGCCGATCGCGGAGTTGATGATGCCGATGACCGCGTTGATCGGGCCGCGGACCGCGCCCTTGATGCCGTCGAAGGCGCGGCTCGCGATGCCCTTGAGCCCGCCCCAGATGCTGGAGAGCCGGTCCTTGACCGCCTTGAAGGCGCTGGGGATCGCGGACTTGATCCAGCTGACGACCGGGGAGATGACGGCCTTGATGCCCTTCCACACCCCGGAGACGACCGAGCGGATCGCGTTGAGTACGCCGCTGATGATCGTCTTCCACATGGTGACGTAGGTGCGGATGACGGTGGCGACGGCCTTCACGATGTTCGTGATCGCCGTCTTGATGCCGCTCCAGACCGACTTGATCAGCTTGCCGGCGTTCTTCATGATCGGCCCGATGGCCTTCATGACGTTGCTGATCACGGTCTTGATGACCTCGAAGGCCTGCTTGAGGACCTTCTGCATGGTCTTCGAGTTGGTCACCATGTCGATGACCTTGTCGATGAGCGGCTGGAGCAACTGCATGAGCAGGCCGAAGAAGTTGCCCTTCATCGACTTGTTCATCTTGTCCTGGCCCTTGGCGGCCTTGCTCGCCCCGGACTCGTACTTCCCCAGGTTCTTCCCGGCACTGGAGCCGGTCTTGCCGGCCTTCGCGACGGATTTCTCCGCCTTGTCGGAGGCGGACTTGAGGTCCTTCAGCTCCTTTCCGGAGTCCTGGGCGGCGGACTTGAGGCTCTTGAGCTGTCCGGCACCCTTCTGACCCGCGCTGCCGACGTTCTTCGCCGCCGTACCCGCTCCAGAGGCCTTCTCCTTGAAGTCCTGGAGGGAGCCGGACGCCTTCTTCAGTGAACTGACGAGGCTCATGTGTGGTCTCCTCGGCGTGGGTGTCAGCTCGCGGCCGTGCCGGCCAGCTCGCGCATTTCGGCGTTGAGCTCACGGATCGAGCCGGCGAGTGTGTCGACGGACTGGTGGTTCTTCGCCGCGCTCTCCAACTTCTTGGCGGCGGAGGCCATCTGGCGCATCGCGCGGGGGGTGGCGAGACCGCGCACCTTTTCGCGGTAGGTACCGACCTCGGCGTTGAGGAGATTCATCGCGTCTTTGACGCGGGTGATCTCGGCAACCGAGGGAAGATTCGGCTGCTGTGCCTCGGGCTCCGGCCGCTGGAGCCCGGGAAGACCGTTCTCCCCGACACCGAAGAACCGCCGCTGTTCCTGTCGTTCCTGCGGGGTCCCGCGACTGCGACCCCAGAGGATGCCCTGCCGCTCCCGCCCGGTGAAGGCCAGCGTCAAGGCCTTTACGGCTGCTTCCAGATCGAAGAATTTGACGCCGATAGCACCGATGGCAGCGGCTGCGGCACCCAGCCCCAGAATGATTTTCGCTACCACGTCCTTGCCGTTCAGGACTTCAAGAAATGCCTTTACCGGCTCCCAGTCCTTGACCAGGTCCTGCCACCTTTTCTTCTCTTCGTCGTCCTTCTTTCCGGCGTTCTCGATGGCGGTCTTCAGGGATGCGATCTTCTTGTCCAGGTACTGCTGCGTCACGGCAGCATTTGCACCCTGCTGAGGCCGGCTCTTGTCCAGCTTCTGCTCGATGTCTGTGACCTTGTCGTAGACATCGTCCGTACTGTGCTTTCCCATGGGGCAGCCTTCTTCTTGATGTGCGGATGTCATCTGAAATCCGCACATGTCGGGTTGATTTGGAGTGGGGCGGGTATTCCTTTCGGACTCTCGCTATTGCTTGGTCGATGCAGGCCGAGTTACTCTTTACCGAGGCACTCGGAGGGGGAGGAACTGTGAGAATCCTGTTCTGGTTCATCGGGACCGGTTTTATAGTGCTCGCGTTCATCTGTTTCGTGGTCGCTGTGACCATTTGGAATACGGCGCGTACCGATCCGGATTACCCTCGGAAGCCCAAGCACGTTATTGCATGGGCCGGTGGCGGGGTTTTGAGTCTGGGTCTGATGTTGCTCTTCTATTCGCTGTGATCCGTCTCTGTCATGTCGCGGAGTGGCCCGGCGTGCTCCCCTTCGAGGCGTTGTGCAGGATCACTGAGGTGTGGGGGAAATGAGAGTCGGGCCGCTTTGATCATCTTCCTGGTGTATGCGCCGGCAGAGGGGTTCGAACCGGAGGCCGATGTGGCGGTACGAGCTGGAACGCGAACATTCCATCGACCGACGTCATTTACCGGGACGAAAGCAATGAAAGGCACTACGTCACGATGTCGGCCGAGGATCTTGGGCTCGCGGAAGACGAGTCCGTCGTCAGCGTCGTTTACGACCCTCGCAAGCCGGACCGGGCGACTACCGAAAAGGTCCTGAAGAAGGCGATGTGGAGGACTCAGGTGGGATACCTGGT
Organism: Streptomyces sp. NPDC028289; assembly: GCF_055565975.1. NCBI lineage: Bacteria > Bacillati > Actinomycetota > Actinomycetes > Kitasatosporales > Streptomycetaceae > Streptomyces > Streptomyces sp. NPDC028289. Next base: position 277,777 of record NZ_JBVHTI010000003.1, read on the forward strand.
CATCGTGGGTCTGTGCCTGGCCGCAGCGGCGACTGCATTGGGCGCGGTCGCTTTCTCTCAGTAGCGACCGTCTTTCTTCCCGCGCGCACTCCGCGCCTGGAGGTTCTCGTGCCCCTCGCGCCGGCGGCCCTGTTCAGCCTGGATCAGGAAAGGGCGCCTGCCGCCGCTGCGGCCACGATCAGCAGGGTGAAGAGTGACTGAACCACGACGCCCGCGCGGGAGCCGAAGGACGCGAGGTAGCGCACGCTCTCCGCGGACGACGGCTTTCGTTCCTCGTACACGACGGCGACGTCCTCTCCTTCCCACGGTGGCGGTTTCGGGGCCGTGGTCAGGAACCAGATCCACCCTGTGCTTTCGCAGCCGCCGATAGCGCAACTGCTGGGGTATGAACAGCAGCGATACGACGCCGAAGGGACGGCGTGATTCGTGCCTGCGGCGAGTGCGGTGTGCACGGGTTTACGGGGCCTCGCCGGCCGGCTGCGGGCCCAGGACGAAAAGCGCCAGGACCGTCACGCGGACTGCCGCGCCGGCCGCCAGGGCCGTGAGGAAGCCGTCCACGTGGATGCCGGAGCCCGTCCTGGCGGTGATCCACGAGACGAGGAGCCAGATCAGGGTGTCCTGGACGATGCCGATCGCCGCGAGGACCAGGAGCGGGATCGCGGGGGCGTTCCGGATGTCGCTCGGGTAGATGTGGATCAACTGGTTCAGGATGACGAAGACCAACCCGGCCACCACGAAGCCCACCCACGGCGTGTCGAAGTCCACCACGCGCACGCCGGGGAGGAGGGTGGCCAGCGCCATACCGAGGTAAGTGCCCAGGACCCGTCTTCGTTTGTACACGACAGGGATCTCGGGTCACCGGTCACCGCGGGGGCAAGGGGTGTCCCAGAGCCTCGGTGAACTTCGTCCAGGCCGCCCGCCCGACCGTGGTCGAGGGGAGATGGAGGGGGTCCTTGGAGTCGCGGATGGCGATCAGGGGGCCGGCGGCGGCTATCTCGACGCAGTTGTTCGCGGATGCCTCGGAGTACGAGGACTTGACCCACTTCAACTCGGGCACGGCGGCTTCCTCTTACAGCTCCTTGATGACGCCGAGGACGGCGTCCCTCGATTGGCTGCGATTCAACGCTACTTGTTCGACCGCGTCCATACGACGCCGGAAGTTGGCCAGTTGGCCGGGGGCGTCGATGAAGACCGCGCCGGTGGGGGAGTCCACCTGCACGGTGTCGAGGTGCGGGCTGGTGGCCGACGCGTAGAGCACGGAGTCGCCGCACATGGGGAAGCCGCCCGCGCTGAACGGGATCACGAGGAGCGTGACGTTCTCGCGCTCGCTTTCCGCGAGCAGGTGGTCGAGCTGGGCGCGGGCCACCTGCCGACCGCCCACCTGCATACGGAGCGCCGTCTCGTGGATCACGCCCCGGTACGGCACGGCCGGCTCCTTGGTGATCACCGAGTGGCGGGCGAGGCGTTGGGCGATGCGCAGTTCGACCTCAAGGCGTGGCAACGCCGGGATGAACAGGTCGAAGAGGGCGCGGGCGTGGTCCTCGACCTGGAACATGCCCGGCACGTGGGCCGTCTGGAGCGTGCGCAGCGACGCCGCGTGGTGCTCCAGCTCGGCCAGGTCCAGGAAGTCCGGGGGCACCTTGCCCCGGTACTCGTCCCACCAGCCGGAGTTGCGCCCGCCCGTCATCGTCGCCAGCGCGTCGACCAGCGTCGGATCGTCGCACTCGTAGATCGCGGCCATCCGCCGCAGGCGCTGCTCACTGATGCCGAAGCGGCCCGCCTCCGTGTTGGAGATGGTGGTGCGGTCGGTGCCCAGAAGCTCGGCCGCGCGCGGGGCCGACATCCCGATGGCTTCCCGCAGCCGTCGTAGCTCGGCGCCGAAACGGCGTTGCCGGACCGTCGGGGCCTGCCTGGGTGCCATGTCGTCCTCTCGTCGCTCGCGCACAGTCTGCCGACCTGCACCGGACCCGTCCATCGAACATCGGATTACAACTCGTTGGAGTGAACTCGGTCTCACGGGTTGGGAGTCGGCGCTACGGTGTGGCGCAAGCCACTCCTCGACTCCCGTGAGGTGAACGATGGACCCCTGCTGCTTCGACACCACCCCCACCCGCGTCGGCTGGGACGGTTCCGTTCTCGATCCGCTTCGGCCCGTTGCCGAGGCCCGGTGTCGGGCGCGGGTGTGGGTTCGGGAGCGATGGCAGTTGCCCGAGCTGGTCGACTCCGTCGAGCTGGCCGCCGGGGAGCTGTGCGCGAACGCCGTACGGCACGGGGGTGGGCTCGCCGGGCTGGAGCTGGTGCTGGGGCGGGGTGGGCGGCGGTTCGCGCCGCCGTCGCTCCGGGTGGTGGTGGTCGATCGGGAGCCGGGGCGGGTGCCTCAACTCGCCCTCAACAGCGACCCGTTGGGTGAGAGCGGGAGGGGGCTGCGGCCGGTCGAGGCGGTGTCGCGGCGGTGGGGGTGGCACCGGGCGGGGTGCGGCGAGAAGTCGGTGTGGTGCACGTTCGCCGTGTGAGCCGGGGTTCAGGGGCGGCTTCGGCGGGCTTCTGTCAGGGCGTCCGTCCAGCCGGCGGCGTAGGCGCGGGACTCGCGGGTGAGCAGTTCCTCGTACAGCCGGTCGAGCAGTGCCTCGCGGTCGGGCGCGGGGGAGTGCAGGAGGTGGGCGAGGCGGGAGTAGGTGTCGATCGGCTGCTGCGGGAAGTTGCTCGGGCCAGTCGCCATGTCGTCGTCCTGCTTTCCGGTCTGTCCGCTGGGCTGGTGGTACAGGTGGGCGCTCCTGACGCGTTCGAAGCGTCTGTTCGAACTAGTGTACGAGTAATCTGTTGGTGTCGCTCCGTGTTTGGCGAAGCCGAATTGTTTCACTCTCCGTTGCCACCGGGTCTGGACCTGCGGCGTTGCGAGGGTGCAGTGGATGTTGTGTCAGATCCGTGGAGTAGGATCCGGCCGTTCTCCCGTCGGTGAATCGAAAGTGAACGGTGCGGCCTGACAAGGGACCTGAGGGCCTGTCATACGACGGTGGACGGCCACCGGGCGGCCGTCCTCGCGCGGGGGGCGCGATGGGGCAGGGACGAGAGCAAGGCCTACGGGGTGGACGGGGACGCGAGCAGCGCGCGACAACGGCACGTGATCGACTGGCTGGAACAGGCAGCTGATCTGCCACATCTCATCGCTCGTCTCTCCGAGCTGGTGCTGAGCCTCGGCTACCAGCCCGAGGACCTGGTCATCCTGCCGCGAGGCGAGCTCGACCGGCGGGAGACGGCCGCCTACAGCGCCGGCTGGGCCGATGTGGTCGACGAGCAGCTTCCGGCCGTACGGCGGGCGTACGAGCAGCGGATCACGGCTGCCTATCTCCAGGGGCAGGAGGACGCCCGGAGCGGACGGCGACCTCGGCGCGCCCGCAGGACGGAGACGGAGAGGGAGCAGGGCGGTGATGTGATTCCGCTGCCCTATGTCCAGCTTCTGCGGCCGCCGTCCGAATTGACGCGGGTAGAGCAGCGTGGGGAGCGGGAGCGGTCCGTCGCGGACGGGACGCCGTGGGACGGCTTCGTCGACGAGGCCGACGACACTGAAGATGCCGACGACGTCGATGACGTCGACGGTGATGCCGACGCCGGGCCCGGTGCCGACACCCTGCTGTCCGCGCGGGAGGTGCGGGGGAAGCGGGCGGTGCCGGCCGCCGCCGAACGGCGTTCGGTCGTGCGGCGGAACGGACGGCCCAGTGTGCCTCCGTTGAAACGCGATGGCTCCGGCGGTGGCCGGGACAAGGGGCGTCGGGCGGAGGACCGGGGGCAGCAGGAGGCCGCCGACGCGCCCGGTACCCGGCTCTCCGACCGGGCCCGGGCCCTCGCGGACGAGCTGGAGGGCCGGGCCCCCGGTCGGCGCCGGGACGAGTGAGCGGCGGCCGACCGGGGCGCCGTACGGCCTGGTCAGCCGAAGAAGCGGGCCAGCTGGACGGCCGACGGTGCCGAATCGGAGGCGGGCGGGGCCGCGGCCGGCTCGGGGTCCTCTTCGGCCGAGGGCGGTCCCGCGTCGTCGTACGACGGCCTCGGTACCGGCGCCGGAGGCTCCGGCTGGTCGCCCTCCTCCGAGTTGACGCTCGCGAACATCCAGTTCGCGGCCGCCAGATGGTCCACCGCGGCGGCGAGGAGATGGTCGGAGACCGACCACTCGGCGGCTTCGCCGTGCAGCTCCCTGTTCAGCGCGCTCTCGCGCGGCAGGTGCTTGATGAGCAGCGCGAGACGCCGTGCGGTCAGCGTCTCGCGGTGCCAGTCGAGCAGGTCGATGCCGTAGTAGCGGAGCAGGTCCGCTTCGAGGGCCTCGGCGTGTTCGTCCACGAACCCGACGAGGCTCAGCCTTCCCCCAGGCCGAGCCCCGTCTCCTTGCCGTAGGCCTCCAGGATGGCGGCGATGTCCTGCATGGTGACCTCGTGCTGTTCGAAGCGGGTGAACTGCTTCTCGCCGAGCAGCAGGCGCAGCAGCCCGTCCACGTCGTTGTCGTCGAGCTTGCGCAGGGCCTTCGCGGTCGCGCGCGTCAGCTCCGTGGGCAGGGTGTAGCTCTCGCTGTCGAGTTCGAACGACCAGGTACGGCCGAGGGCTTCGAGGCGCTGGGCGCGCGCGGCGTTGACGTCGAAACGGGCCATGGGGACTCCTTGGGCAGAGAAGGAAAGAGGAGGAGGCAGGGGTGGGGCGGACCGGGGTCCGCCCCACCCCGGGGGGGGTCAGGACGCGGCGTACGCGGCGTCCTTCATCACGAAGCTGGCCAGCGCCGAGCCGTCGGCGGCGGCCATCGCGGTGTAGGTGATGCCGAGCTGGGCCGCCGACTTGCGGGCCAGCTTGATGTCGTCCGCCGCGGTGACCTGGCCGCGCGGGATGCCGAAGCGGTAGGTCACGGTGGTGCCGTCGCTCGCCCGGACGTCCGTGAACTCCAGGCCGAGGGCGCGCACGTCGGCGAACGGGCGGTCGGCGATGTCGTACTTGTAGACACCGGTCGAACCGGTCACCGCGTCCACCGTGCCGCCGCCCATGAAGAACGGCAGCGTGTCCTCGTTGAACTGCATCAGCGAGAACTTCAGGGTGAGGTCGCGGTCCGAGTACACGAAGTGCACCGGGCTGACGGCCTGCCACACGTCGACCGGCTCCAGCTTGTCCTTCTTGGAGAAGGTGACGCCGTCACCGGAGGTGAAGCCGAGGTTCTTCCAGCTCGCCCAGTCGGTGGCGGTGTCGGAGGAGAAGGTCGTCGGCACCTTGGTGTCGGCGGTGGCGACGTAGAGGCGGCCTACGCCGGCGATGCGGATCTCGGAGGAGTTGGTTCCGGCCATGGTGGTTTCTCCTTGTTATGAGGTGGGTTGTTCGGGTGGGGTGCCGTACCCGGCGGTGTCCGGGTACGGCGAAGGCCCCGCCGGGGTGGCGGGGCCTTCGGTCTGTGGGGTGCGGAGCGTCGTCCGCCGGTCGTCCGTCAGTAGACGTCGACGTACACCTTCATCACGGTGACGTAGCGGTTGGCCGCCGAGTAGAGGTAGTCGGGCAGCCAGCGCGGGCCGTCCTGTTCCTCGACCTCCGTGACGAGGTTCGTGCCGTACCGGTTGTTCGCCATCGACAGCAGGATCTGCCGGGCGTCGTTGGCCAGGACGTGTGCGGCCTGCTTGGTCGGGCCGTACACCTCCAGCTCGATCAGCGGCTGGTCGACGTGGCGTTCGCCGACCCAGGCGCCGCCGCGGCGGTTCACGAAGACGGCGGGGGTGGTGCCGTCGAAGCCGGTCGGCGCCTGTACGGCGACGGTGGCGCCGGAGAGCCGGGGGTCGTCGGCCAGGACGTCGACGATCATCGCCTCGACGTCGGGGAACGAGGCGGGTGGGGTGGGTGTGGTCATGCGTCACCTCGGGGCAGCGGGTGGGATGCGTGCGGAGGGGGCGGGGCGCCGGGCACAGCTCCGCCGCTGCACCAACTGTGACAGAGAGCGTGCGCGCACGCAACTAAATCTGTGAGGTGGTTGAAGGGAGGGATGGGGTTCCCTGAGGTGGGGGGCGCTGCGGGTGGTGGGGGCTGGTCGCGCAGTTCCCCGCGCCCCTCACGGGGCGCCTGCGCCACCCCCCGTGAAGAGCACCCGTCGGCCCACGGGTCTCCTTGATGGCGCGTCCAACAAAAAGGCGTTCAGTCCGCGGTCGTCGTCGCCGCGTCCACCGGCTGGTCGTGTGCGTCGTTCGGCAGGAACTGTTCCACCACCCGCACGAACATCTCCCGTCGGTCCGACGGCACCCCCAGCAGGTCGGCCACCTCCTCCAGTGTCGGCCGGCGGGCGAACTCCGCGCTCGGTGCGGGCGCGGCCAAGTAGTCGTGCGGGTCGGCCAGTTCCTCCGCCGTCAGGCGGCCGGATCGGATCAGCATCTCGCGGACCGGGACGCCCAGCACGCGGGCGAGCCGGCGCGTCGTCTCCAGGTCCGGCATGCTCTGGCGCTGCAGTAGACGGGTGACGGCGGCCCGGTGGACCCCCGCTTCGTCCGCTATCCGCGACTTGCCGCCGCCGCGCGGGCTGTCGATGTCGTAACCGCGGTCGCGCATCAGGTCTTCGACCCACGCGGCGAACGCGTCCAGATCCTGGCTGGTCATCTGAGGGCTCGCTTCCTTTAGAGGGCAGCAAGTTTAGCTTGCTTGCGCGCACGGAATTACGTGCTCTCGTGCAAGCACTGAGGAAAGTCCGCGCAATGCGGGGAGATTCGGTGGTGGCGCATGCCCGAGTGGTCCCGATCCTTCCATGATCTCCCGAATGGGTCAGGGGCATATTTGTTGCGGGCGCGCGCGCAATCTGTAAGTCTGGACGGCGCTCGCCTCACACCAGCCCCACTGGAGCCACATTGGGAGGCCCCATGACCGTCACCGGCAGCTCATGCCCACCACCCGCCTGGCAGGCCGCGGCCGCCTGCGCGGGGCTTCCGCCCCGGGTCGTCTTCTCGAAGAAGGTGAAGGAGGCCGCCCCCGCGTTGCGCGCCTGCGCCCGCTGCCCGGTCCGGCGTGACTGCGAGGAGGCCGTCGCCCCCGCCGACAACTGGTTCGACGGCGTCTGCGGCGGCCGGCTGTGGCGCCGCGGTCGTCCCGTCGAGATCCCCGCGCACCTCCTCCCGGCCATGCAGAGCCCGGTCGTCCAGGGCGCCCTGCGCCGCGGAGGCTCCGTTGCCTGACCGTCGTACGACCCCCGCACACCCACCCTCCGAAGACCGCGCCGCCGACAACGCCGCCGACAACGCCGCCGACAACGCCGCCCTCTGGATCGGCCTGCTCCTCCAGCAGTTCCCCGAGCTGGCCGTCGAGCTCGCTCCCGGCCGCGGCGCCATCCCGGCCCACCGGATCACGCCCGCCCCGCCCCCCGCGGACCTCGCCGGCCGGCTCCGGGAGGAGCGCGCCGAGGCGCTGCTGCTCCAGCAGGCCCATGGACTCGTCGCCCCCGGTCACAGCGCCGCGCCCCTGCGGCTGCACATCTCCGACACCATCCGCGACATCACCGACGGGGTCGTGGAGCTGGAGGAAGCGGTACGGGACCGGCTCGGGCTGCCCCGTGTCCGCCGTGCCCCGGTGCCCGAGCGGCTGCGCCGGATCGTCGGGCTCCTCGACGGCATCGCCGCCGACCCCGTCCTCGCCGCCCACGTCCGGGACGAGACCCGCCGGATGGCCCGGCGCTGCGCCCGCGCCCTGGGTGACACCGAGACCGTCGTCCGCGTCTCCGGGCGCTGCCCCTGGTGCGACTCCGTCTCCCTGCGTGCCTTCCCGGACCGCGCCGCCGTCCTCTGCGTCAACCCGGCCTGCCGGTGCACCGACCCCGACTGCGGCTGCCACGACGACCCCGCCTACCGGCACACCTGGGACGAGGGGGAGTGGAGCCACCGGTGAAGACGGCCCAGGGTTCCCCCACCCTCATCCCCGGCTCCCTCGCCGCGCAGGAGGCCGGCGTCGCCCCGGCGACCATCCGCAAGTGGGTCCAGCTGGGCCACCTCACGGCCGCCGGCAAGGCGGGCCGGGCGGCGCTGTTCCGCCTGGAGGACGTCTTCGCGGCGGAACGGGCGGCCGCCCGTCGCCCGTAGCGCCCATAGCGGACGCAGCGGACGCAGCGGACCAGGGGCGGGGGCCACCGTGGCCCTCGCCCCTCCGCTCGTATCCGCCCCTACGGAATCCCCAACTCGAAGATCACGTAGTGCGCGTACCACCCCGAGGCCACCGCGGCCGTGGAGAAGAACACCGCGAGGGCCGGCCACCGCAACCGGCTCATCGCCGCCGCCGGAGCCAGCAGCAGCGGGAAGACGGGGAGCAGGTAGCGCGGGGTGTTGCCGAACATCTGCTGGGTGCCGAGGATCGTCACGATCGAGGCGAGGGTGTAGGCCGTCAGCACCAGCGGTGGCCGTTTCCGCAGCAGGAGCGCGACGAGGAACGGCAGCGCCACCACCACCTGCACGGCGATCAGGTCCGGGACCGAGTAGGCGAAGAGGTAGTCGCCGTGGCCCACCGCCACGTTCCGCAGCACGTCCAGGGTGTACGCGCCGAAGTCGAAGTAGTGGGCCCAGGCCTCGCGCTGGAGCGAGAAGTACGCGCCCGGGCCGCCCATCGACCAGCCGACCCAGGCGATGTAGGTGAGCAGGCCGAGGGGTGCGGCGACCGCCGCGTACAGCGGGGCCGCGACGCCCTGCTCGCGCCTGCTGTCCCGGCGCAGCAGCGTCGCCAGCGCCGCCAGGCCGACCGCGCCGATCAGTACGGCCGCCGTGGGACGGCTCAGGCCGGACAGGAAGGCGAGCAGGCCCGCCGCCACCCAGCGGCGTCTCATCACGGCGTGGCAGGTCCAGGCGGCGATCGCCACGAACAGGGACTCCGTGTAGACCGCCCACTCGACGCCGGCGGCGGGAGCCACGGCCCACAGGCCGGCCGCGATGGTGCCGGCCCGGGCGCCGGCGAGCAGCGAGATCACCGCGTAGATGCCGGCCGCCGCGACGAAGGAGCAGAGGACCGAGACGAGGATCGCCGCGCCGTACAGGCCGAGGCCGGTGACTTCCGAGACGGCCCGGACCAGACCCGGGTACAGGGGGAAGAACGCGACCGAGTTCTGCTCGGCGCTGAACTGGCCGCCCGGGGCCAGGGGCCGGAGCGGCTCGGGGTGGTAACCCTTCTGCGCGACCTGGAGGTACCACCAGCCGTCCCAGGTGGACAGGACGTCCCACCAGTGGGCGCCGCCGCCGAAGCGGGGGTCCTTGGTGCGGTAGTCACCGGCGGACGTCAGCAGCCAGGCGAAGACGAGGAGGCCGGTGAGCTTGGCGGCGCCGTAGAGGGCGAGGGGCGGGAGGTAGGGGCGGGCGGCCGACGGGAGCGGGAGACGGAGGGGACGCTGCGGGTTCGCGGTGGTCGGCGCGGTGTCGCTCTGAGCTGCGCTCATGACTGTGAAGCCCCCATAAGGAATGCGCCGCGCGCAGTGCCGCGAATGGCCTCCGGGCGTCTGCGGGTCCGTCGTGGCTGGTCGCGCAGTTCCTCCCCCAGCCTTCGGCCGGGGGTGCCCCCAGCGCCCCCTACGGGGCGCTCCTGGGGACCGGCGATCAGAAGATCTGATCAGCGTCGCACAGCTGTGAATCCGATCGGCGTCAGCTCGCGCCGCTCTCCGTTCGCGTGTCGTTCGTCTCCGTGGTATAGCAGAAGGCGCCCCAAAACCCCAGCTCACGCCCCACGCAACCGGTCCCCCTTCTTTTGTTTTGACCGGAGTGATTGCGCTGGGTACGCTCAGACCTTGTGCCTGGGGTGTGCCCTGACCCTCGTGCGTGCCTTCAAACCGCACCGGAGTGACGAAGCGGCCACCGCGATCCGCGCCCCCTTCTGCCTCGCGGCAGGAGTCCGCGGAATCCGACACACCCGACCGCGTGGGTCGGCGACGTTCCAGGTTAGCTTCACCATTCGGCACACAGAAACCGGAGAAGTAGTGCCTACGATCCAGCAGCTGGTCCGCAAGGGCCGGCAGGACAAGGTCGAGAAGAACAAGACGCCCGCACTCGAGGGTTCCCCTCAGCGTCGTGGCGTCTGCACGCGTGTGTTCACGACCACCCCGAAGAAGCCGAACTCGGCCCTGCGTAAGGTCGCGCGTGTGCGTCTGACCAGCGGGATCGAGGTCACCGCTTACATTCCGGGTGAGGGACACAACCTGCAGGAGCACTCCATCGTGCTCGTGCGCGGCGGCCGTGTGAAGGACCTGCCGGGTGTTCGCTACAAGATCATCCGCGGCTCGCTCGACACCCAGGGTGTCAAGAACCGCAAGCAGGCCCGCAGCCGCTACGGCGCCAAGAAGGAGAAGTAAGAATGCCTCGTAAGGGCCCCGCCCCGAAGCGCCCGGTCATCATCGACCCGGTTTACGGCTCCCCTCTGGTGACCTCCCTGATCAACAAGGTGCTGCTGAACGGCAAGCGCTCCACCGCCGAGCGCATCGTCTACGGCGCCATGGAGGGTCTGCGTGAGAAGACGGGCAACGACCCGATCATCACGCTGAAGCGCGCGCTGGAGAACATCAAGCCGACCCTCGAGGTCAAGTCCCGCCGTGTCGGTGGTGCGACGTACCAGGTTCCGATCGAGGTCAAGCCCGGTCGCGCCAACACCCTCGCGCTGCGCTGGCTCGTCGGCTACTCCCGCGCCCGTCGCGAGAAGACCATGACCGAGCGTCTGCTCAACGAGCTTCTCGACGCTTCGAACGGCCTCGGTGCGGCCGTCAAGAAGCGCGAGGACACGCACAAGATGGCCGAGTCCAACAAGGCCTTCGCGCACTACCGCTGGTAGTCGCTACCCCCATCGAGACCGAGAGAAGACCGAAGCCTTATGGCTACCACTTCACTTGACCTGGCCAAGGTCCGCAACATCGGGATCATGGCCCACATCGACGCGGGCAAGACGACCACCACCGAGCGGATCCTGTTCTACACCGGTGTGTCGTACAAGATCGGTGAGGTCCACGACGGCGCTGCCACCATGGACTGGATGGAGCAGGAGCAGGAGCGTGGCATCACGATCACCTCTGCTGCCACCACCTGTCACTGGCCGCTGGAAGACGTCGACCACACCATCAACATCATCGACACCCCGGGCCACGTCGACTTCACCGTCGAGGTGGAGCGTTCGCTGCGCGTGCTCGACGGTGCCGTGACGGTGTTCGACGGCGTCGCCGGTGTCGAGCCGCAGTCCGAGACGGTGTGGCGTCAGGCGGACCGCTACGGCGTTCCGCGTATCTGCTTCGTCAACAAGCTCGACCGGACCGGTGCCGAGTTCCACCGCTGCGTCGACATGATCAGCGACCGCCTGGGCGCTCAGCCGATCGTCATGCAGCTCCCGATCGGTGCCGAGGCCGACTTCCAGGGCGTCGTGGACCTCGTCCGCATGAAGGCGCTCGTGTGGTCCGCCGAGGCCACCAAGGGCGAGATGTACGACGTCGTCGACATCCCGGCCACCCACACCGAGGCTGCCGAGGAGTACCGCGGCAAGCTGCTGGAGGCCGTGGCCGAGAACGACGAAGAGATCATGGAGCTGTACCTGGAGGGCGAGGAGCCCTCCGAGGAGCAGCTGTACGCCGCGATCCGTCGTATCACCATCGCGTCCGGCAAGTCCGACGGCACCACGGTCACCCCGGTGTTCTGCGGTACCGCGTTCAAGAACAAGGGTGTTCAGCCCCTGCTCGACGCGGTCGTGCGCTACCTCCCCTCCCCGCTCGACGTCGAGGCCATCGAGGGCCACGCCGTGAACGACCCGGAGGAGGTCGTCAAGCGCAAGCCGTCCGACGACGAGCCGCTGTCCGCGCTGGCGTTCAAGATCATGAGCGACCCGCACCTCGGCAAGCTCACCTTCGTCCGGGTCTACTCGGGCCGCCTGGAGTCCGGCACCGCCGTGCTGAACTCCGTCAAGGGCAAGAAGGAGCGCATCGGCAAGATCTACCGCATGCACGCGAACAAGCGTGAGGAGATCGAGTCGGTGGGCGCCGGCGACATCATCGCCGTCATGGGTCTGAAGCAGACCACGACCGGTGAGACGCTGTGCGACGACAAGCAGCCGGTGATCCTGGAGTCCATGGACTTCCCGGCCCCGGTCATCCAGGTCGCCATCGAGCCCAAGTCGAAGGGCGACCAGGAGAAGCTCGGCGTCGCGATCCAGCGCCTGGCCGAGGAGGACCCGTCCTTCCAGGTCCACTCGGACGAGGAGACCGGCCAGACCATCATCGGTGGCATGGGCGAGCTGCACCTCGAGGTGCTGGTCGACCGTATGCGCCGTGAGTTCAAGGTCGAGGCCAACGTCGGCAAGCCGCAGGTGGCGTACCGCGAGACGATCCGCAAGGCCGTCGAGCGCGTCGACTACACCCACAAGAAGCAGACCGGTGGTACCGGTCAGTTCGCGAAGGTGCAGATCGGCATCGAGCCCCTCGAGGGCGGCGACACGTCGTACGAGTTCGTGAACAAGGTGACCGGTGGCCGTATCCCGAAGGAGTACATCCCTTCGGTGGACGCCGGTGCGCAGGAGGCCATGCAGTTCGGCATCCTCGCCGGTTACGAGATGACCGGTGTCCGCGTGATCCTGCACGACGGTGCCTACCACGAGGTCGACTCCTCCGAGCTCGCGTTCAAGATCGCCGGTTCGCAGGCCTTCAAGGAGGCCGCGCGCAAGGCGTCCCCCGTGCTCCTTGAGCCGATGATGGCCGTCGAGGTCACCACGCCCGAGGACTACATGGGTGAGGTCATCGGCGACATCAACTCCCGCCGTGGTCAGATCCAGGCCATGGAGGAGCGGGCCGGTGCCCGCGTCGTGAAGGGCCTCGTGCCCCTCTCGGAGATGTTCGGTTACGTCGGCGACCTGCGCAGCAAGACGTCCGGCCGGGCCAGCTACTCCATGCAGTTCGACTCCTACGCCGAGGTTCCGCGGAACGTCGCCGAGGAGATCATCGCGAAGGCCAAGGGCGAGTAAGTACCGCGTTTAACACGGCGCGCACACACGCCTTAGGCTTGACCCCGGAGCCTCACGGGTCGTTCCTCCGCATTCGTGGTGGAACGACCCGGGGCCCGGGACCCAACAGCAAAGATCACCTGGCGCCGACTGAACCTAGGCGTACAGAACCACTCCACAGGAGGACCCCAGTGGCGAAGGCGAAGTTCGAGCGGACTAAGCCGCACGTCAACATCGGCACCATCGGTCACATCGACCACGGTAAGACGACCCTCACGGCCGCCATTACCAAGGTGCTGCACGACGCGTACCCGGACCTGAACGAGGCGACCGCGTTCGACAACATCGACAAGGCGCCCGAGGAGCGTCAGCGCGGTATCACCATCTCCATCGCGCACGTCGAGTACCAGACGGAGACCCGTCACTACGCGCACGTCGACTGCCCCGGTCACGCGGACTACATCAAGAACATGATCACGGGTGCCGCGCAGATGGACGGCGCGATCCTGGTCGTGGCCGCCACCGACGGCCCGATGCCGCAGACCAAGGAGCACGTGCTCCTGGCCCGCCAGGTCGGCGTTCCGTACATCGTCGTCGCCCTGAACAAGGCCGACATGGTGGACGACGAGGAGATCATGGAGCTCGTCGAGCTCGAGGTCCGTGAGCTCCTGTCCGAGTACGAGTTCCCGGGCGACGACCTGCCGGTCGTCCGTGTCTCCGCGCTGAAGGCGCTGGAGGGCGACGCCGAGTGGACGCAGTCCGTGCTCGACCTCATGACCGCCGTCGACGAGAACATCCCGCAGCCCGAGCGTGACGTCGACAAGCCGTTCCTGATGCCGATCGAGGACGTCTTCACGATCACCGGTCGTGGCACCGTCGTCACCGGTCGTATCGAGCGTGGTGTCCTCAAGGTCAACGAGACCGTCGACATCATCGGCATCAAGACCGAGAAGACCACCACCACGGTCACCGGCATCGAGATGTTCCGCAAGCTGCTCGACGAGGGCCAGGCCGGTGAGAACGTCGGTCTGCTGCTCCGTGGCATCAAGCGCGAGGACGTCGAGCGCGGCCAGGTCATCATCAAGCCGGGCTCGGTCACCCCGCACACCGAGTTCGAGGCGCAGGCCTACATCCTCTCCAAGGACGAGGGTGGCCGCCACACGCCGTTCTTCAACAACTACCGTCCGCAGTTCTACTTCCGTACGACGGACGTGACCGGCGTCGTGACCCTCCCCGAGGGCACCGAGATGGTCATGCCGGGTGACAACACCGAGATGAAGGTGGAGCTCATCCAGCCCGTCGCCATGGAAGAGGGCCTGAAGTTCGCCATCCGCGAGGGTGGCCGCACGGTCGGCGCCGGCCAGGTCACCAAGATCAACAAGTGATCTCGGCCCGCAAGGGCTGACCTGGCAGGTCTGAAGGGGCCCGTACGACTTCGGTCGTACGGGCCTCTTCGCTGCTTCGGCAGGAACTCACTGCATGTTCTGCACGGGTGGATGGTCGTACGACGCCTCGCACACGTACACCTGGAGGCTGTAGCCGCGCCCGATGGTGATCTGCGTGTCCAGCGCCGGTCCGAGGGAGTGGTAGCCGGTGTATCCCACGTCCTCCACCGGTGCCCAGCTGCCGCTGCCGCCGTCCCACTCGGTGCCGTCGATCGTGAGCAGGGGCCGCACCCCGGCGCCGCACTCGGCGCAGGCCATGGGGAACGGGTCGGAGAAACTCCAGGGCGCGTGTCCCCCGAGCTTCCATCCCGGGGCGACGGCCAGGTCGTACTGGTAGCAGACCTCCGGCTCCTCGTCCTCGCCCTCGATGCCCTCCTCCCACTCGTGGATCCGGTCCGCCAGCTCCTGAGGCAGCTCGTGCGGGGCCGGGTACTCGGTGACGGTCTCGGGGTGCAGCACACACGGCTCGGGCAGATAGTCGTCGCTGCCGATGACGGCGGGCCGCGGGGGAGCGGCGAGCGCGGTCACGACGTCGGCGGCCCGGCGCCAACGCAGCTCGACCCTCGGCGAGTAGTCGTCCTCGGGATGGTCGAAGGCGCACCACAGCACCTGGAGCAGATCGGCGCCCTCGGGCCGGGGCAGTGTCGGCACATCCGCGGCACGTATCTGCGCGACCGGCACCAGCGGCACCGGCCCGTCCAGGGCTGCCCGGTACGGCGTGGTCCCCCGGTCGACCAGCGCGCGCTCCTCCTCGGTCAGCAGGTCGGCGCCCTCGGCGCGCGGCCGGGCCCAGGCCTCGCGCAGGACACGCCGGCCGACGTGGACGTCGTCCGGCGCCACACCGTGCTGCCAGGGACCCGCATGCTCCGGACAGGTCGGCCACGGCTCCTCGGCCGGCCACAGCAGGGGCCCGCCGACGGAACTGCCGGCCGCGGTGGGCACACCGGCGCGGGGATGCAGACGGACGGCGGTGCGGGCGAGCGGAGCCAGTTCGGGGAAGACCGCGGTGATGTCCAGGGGGCGGGGCGGCGTCGTACGGGTCGTCATGGCCGGAGGCTACCGGCCCGGTCTGACAGCACCGCCTCGAAAGTATTCGTCGCGTACGACCCGTTCCCCCCAAGGGCCCCTCGCTCCACTATTTGTCATGCCGCTGACCAAATTCGGGTGGAGGGGTGAGGCATGTCCGTGCGTCGTAGGACCGTCCTGGGTGCGGGGCTGGCCGCCGTGCCCGTACTGTCGTCGGGCGTCGCGTGGGCCGGGGGCGACGGCGCACCGCGGGCGACCGACCCCGGCGCGTACATCTCCTTCACCGGCGGGGCGTTCTCGCTGGTCGGCGCCCCGGTCGTGGTGAGCGCCGACGACCACCCCGGAGTCGTCCGGGTGGCGGGCGACCTCCGTGACGACATCGAGCGGGTGACGGGCGTACGCCCGGCCGCGACGATCGCCCGCCGAGCGGTCCTCGTCGGCACGATCGGCCGCAGCCCGCTGATCGACGCCCTGGTGGCATCCGGCAAGCTGGACGTGACGGGGATCCGGGGCCGCTGGGAGACCTCGCTCCAGGCGGTCGTCGACCACCCCATGCCCGGTGTGGACAAGGCGTTCGTCATCGCGGGCAGCGACCCGCGCGGCACGATCTTCGGGGCCTACGACGTCTCGTACGGGATCGGCGTCTCGCCCTGGCACTGGTGGGACGACGTCCCCCCGGTCCACCGCGACCAGGTGTGGGTGCTCCCCGGCAGGTTCACGCAGGGCACGCCGGCGGTGAAGTACCGCGGCTTCTTCATCAACGACGAGAACCCGGCGCTCGGCACCTGGGCCCCGGCGTACTTCGGCCCCGGCAAGACCCCGGGCTATCCCGGTGGCTTCAACGCCGACTTCTACGCGAAGGTCTTCGAGGTCCTGCTGCGGCTGAAGGGCAACTACCTCTGGCCCGCCGTCTGGGGCCGGGCGTTCGCGGAGGACGACCCGGCGAACCACCGCACGGCGTCGGCCTACGGTGTTGTCATGGGCACGTCCCACGAGGCGCCCATGATGCGGGGGATCGAGGAGTGGAACCGCCACGCGGCCGGCGGCACCGACCCCTACGGAGGCACGGGCGAGTGGTCCTACCTCCGCAACGCCGAGGCCATCCGCGCCTACTGGCGGGCCGGCATCCAGCGCATGGTCGACGAGGGCATCGAGGGCGTGGTCACCCTCGGCATGCGCGGCAACGGCGACACCGGCCTCCCCGACGGCGACGGCATCGAACTGATGCAGGAGATCATCGCGGCGCAACGCCAGATCATCGAGGAGGTGACGGGAAAGCCGGCCGCCGAGACCCCCCAGGTGTGGACCCTGTACAAGGAGGTCCAGCGCTACTGGGACCGCGGGCTGCGCGCCCCCGAAGACGTCACGGTGGTGCTGACGGACGACAACTGGGGCAACATCCGCAAGCACCCCTCGCCCGAGGAGCCGCGCGATGGCGGTTACGGCCTCTACTACCACTTCGACTACGTCGGAGCGGGCCGCAACTACAAGTGGGTCGACACCGCGAACCTCCGCAACGTCTGGGACCAGCTCCACCAGGCCCACGCCTACGGCAACCACGGCCTGTGGGTGGCCAACGTGGGCGACCTGAAGGGCAACGAACTCCCGACGGAGTTCTTCCTCGACTACGCCTGGAACCCGGACCGCTGGCCCTTCGACCGGCTGGACGAGTGGGAGCGGAGATACGCCCGCCAGAACTTCGGCGCGGAGGCGGCGCCGGAGATCGCCGAACTTCTTGCCGCGTACGGCCGGTTGCAGGCGCGCCGTAAGCCGGAGCTGCTCAACCGCCGCATCACTCTCTCCGGCGCCGGCGAGGTGGTCTACGACGACCGGCAGACGCCCTTCTACTTCGGCCACGACGAGCTGGAGCGGGTGGCGGAGGAGTGGCGGGACCTGGGGAGACGGGCGAAGCGGATCGCCCGGCGGCTCCCGGCGGCCGTCCAGGACGCGTGGTTCGAGCTGGTCGGTTACGAGGTGACGGCGACCGCGAACCTGTACGCGCTGCGCGAGGCCGAGTTCACGAACCTGCTCTACGCCCGCCAGGGCAGGGCCGCGACGAACGACCTGGCGGCGCAGGCGGAACAGGGCCTGGCGGCCGATCTCGCCCTTGCCGAGCGCTTCAACACCCAGGTGGCGGGCGGCAAGTGGCAGGGCTTCCAGACCCAGCCGCACATCGACTACGGGGACGTGGACCGGTACGGCCCCAACGCGCCCTGGCAGCAACCGGAGAAGGACAACGTGGCCCTCCCGGACGTGCTCTTCCCGGCGGTACGGCGGATCGAGGTGCCGGAGGCGGCCGGACTGGGAGTGTCGGTGGACCCCGACGCGGGGTCCATGACCCTGCCGCCGTTCAGCCCCTACCAGACCAGGCCGCAGCAGTACGTCGAGATCTTCAACCGGGGCCGTACGCCCTTCGACTACCGGGTGTCGGTGTCGGCGCCGTGGCTGACGGTGGACCGTCCCCGTGGCCGGGTGACGGACCAGGTGCGGGTGGTGGTGCGGGTGGACTGGTCCCGGGCCCCGGCCGGCCGTGCGGAGGCGACGCTGACGGTGAGCGGGGCGGGGGAGTCGGTGACGGTGGGGTGCGTCGCCGAGCGGCCGTCTCCTCGTGGGCTGCGGGGGTTCGTGGAGGCGGGCGGCTATGTGGCGGTCGAAGCGGAGCACTACGACCGCGCGGTCGGCGAGTGGCGCCGGCTGGACGGGATCGGCCGCACCGGGGCGGGGATGACGGCGTGGCCGGTGACGGGCGGCCGGGGCGACTCCCCGGACTCCTGGCCCCGGCTGGAGTACCAGGTCAGCCTGGTGTCGGACGGCGAGGTGACGGCGTGGGCGTACCTGTCCCCCCGCAACCCGGCGCTGCCGACGGGCACCGGTCTGCGCTACGCCCTGTCCTTCGACGACGAGGCGCCCCGGCCCGTCGACATCACGGCCGGCGCGGACGACGGCCTCCTGAACGCGGTCTGGGCCCGCAACACCTCCGACAACGTGAACCGCACGGCGACTCGGCACACCGTGGGATCCGGCGTCCACCGCCTGACGTTCTGGTCGGTGGACCCCACGGTGGTGGTGCAGCGGCTGGTACTCGACACGGGCGGCCTCACGCCGACGTATCTGGGGCCGCTGGAGAGCCGGCGGCTGTAGTGGCCGCCGGCTCCGCGGGACCCAGGGCTCAGCCGAAGGCGAGCTTTCCTGTCCAACTGCCGATCACCGTGCTGTAGCCGCCGATCGCAGCCTTACCGCCGAAGTAGAGGCGCACGCTGCCGCTGCTCATGTGGGCGTACAGGTCGGGGATCCCATCGGCGTTGACGTCCGGGACGGCGAAGAAGCGCGGCACGTCGGTGCTGGACCAGCCGCTCGCCGCGTATTCGGCGTCGAAGCCATCAGCACTCGCCGCCGCGGTGGCGAGGGAGAGGAGGTCGACGCCGGTGCCGGCCGAGTTGGCCTTGCCCTTGCGCAGGAGCAGCCGTCCGGAGTCCGAGCGGTAGATCATGTCCGGGATGGGGACTGTCCTAAAGATTGTGTATGCCCCGGTGTGACCCGTCTGGCATGAGGTGTCCCCTCTGCTGGGAAGGATCACGGATGGGCATCAAGGACGAACGGCCCCGCGAGAGTTCGCACATCGTACGCACGGGGGCCGAGTTGGCGAGACTGACCGAGCTGGACCAGGAGTTGGCCGAGCAGCTGGTGAACCGGGCCCGCACTGAGGGGGTGAACCTGGTCGGGGAGAACGGCCTGCTGAAAGGATTGGTGAAGCTGGTCCTGGAGGGCGCGCTGGAGGCCGAGATGACCGAGCACCTCGGCTACGAGAAGGGCGATCGGGCCGGTGCCGGCTCGGGCAACTCGCGCAACGGCACCTCCCGCAAGCGGGTGCTGACCGATGTCGGCCCGGTCGAGCTGGACGTCCCGCGCGATCGGGCGGGAAGTTTCAGCCCGCAGATCGTGCCCAAGCACACGCGCCGCGTCGAGGGGTTCGACGAGGCCATCCTGTCCCTCTACGCCAAGGGCCTGACCACCGGCGAGATCCAGGCGCACCTGGCGGAGATCTACGACGTGGACGTCTCCCGCGATCTGATCTCGCGGGCCACCGACAAGGTCACCGAGGAGCTCGAAGCCTGGCGCCAGCGGCCGCTGGACCGCGTCTATGCCGTCCTCATGATCGACGCGATCGTCCTGAAGATCCGCGACGGTGCAGTCGCCAACCGGCCCGTCTACATCGCGGTGGGTATCAATCTCGAAGGCGAACGGGACGTGCTGGGCATGTGGGTGGGCTCCGGCGGCGAGGGCGCCAAGCAGTGGATGGCCTGGCTGGCCGAGCTGAAGAACCGCGGCGTCGAGGACGTGCTGATCGCCTGCTGCGACGGGCTCAAGGGCCTGCCCGACTCGATCAGCAGCATCTGGCCCCTGGCCGACATCCAGCTCTGCGTGGTCCACATGGTCCGCAACAGCCTCAAGTACGCCTCCACCAAGCACTGGTCACAGATCGCCAAGGAACTCCGACAGGTCTACACGGCCGCCACCGCGGCTGCCGCTGAGCAGCGGTTCGCCGAGTTCGAAGAGACGTGGGGCGGCCGATATCCGGCCCTGATCGCGGTCTGGCGCAGAAACTGGGAACACTTCGTCATGTTCCTCCGCTTCCCACCCGAGATCAGAAAGATCGTCTACACGACGAACATGATCGAGAGCCTCAACTCCCGCTTCCGCCAGGCCACCCGCAGGCGCGGGCATTTCCCGAACGACGAGGCGGCTCTCAAGGTGCTCTACCTCGTCATCCGCGACCGCCAGCCCAACCGGCGCAACCCCCACCGGCCGGACCCATAACTGGAAGGAGGCCATCAACATCCTCGCCGGCTACTACGGCGACCGCGTCACCGACAACCAGTAGCACCGCCACACCACACAGAAGAAGCGTCAGCACCAGGGCTTACACAAAGAAAAAGACACTCCCCACCGGCGAGCTCGACGGCGAGTTGGTCTATACGGTCAACCGGAGCAAGATCAATCCTGACGCCCATGCTCTGGCCGAGAGCCTTGGATATCGACGGGTCTATGGTGTACGGCTCGCCGGCCCAGGCCAGACGGATGCGGAGCAGATCATGCTCAACGCGGTGGATCGAGGCGAGGTTGGGTCGAGCGGGCGCATAGCTACATCGCGGGTTCCTTGTGGCCCAGAGCGCCAGGATTGCGGTGGAAGAATTGGCGGTGGGGCGTATCCAGATATTCGAGTGGTGGGCAGATGGGGTGTCGGAACTGGCTAGTGAGATTGAGGACTGAGCGTGTACCTGTGGGATCGTGAGATGCAGTCATATCGTGACCGGCTGCAGAGTATTCCTCCATCTGGAAGACTCGCTCTCGCTGTGTCTGTGATGGATTGGACGCTTGGCGAGATGGGGCAATTGACGGCTGGGCCTGTCAAGGACTATATCGATGAAGGCATGCGGGCCGCTCAAGTGGCAGTCCAGTCAGGGGCTGAGGAGTTGACGCTTTCCGAGGAAATGCTCGACTCCTGGAATGACGTCGACGACCAGGCCGATGAACCTGGCACCACGCACATAATGTCGGCCCTTCTCGCGTGTTCGGATGCGCCAGAAGGACTCTCAGGAGAAGTACTCTTCGGAGTTCTGTGCTTCTGCTATGAGGCATTGAGGGAGAGGTTTGAAGTCTCGGTGGGTAGTCTGGAGGCCGAGCTGGCGAACCCCAAGTGCGTCGAGGCGATTTCCTTTCAGAAGGCTCGTATCGCGGAGTTCCTCGTAGGCGGATGACCGCGTTGGACGCTGAGGCAATAAATTTCAGCCATGGCCGCTACCAGTCCGAACAGGCCATTTGATCAGCCAGCTTACTTCCTCCTCGTATGCTAGGAGCACTATGCTCGCCCGCAATTCCCGTGGTCATACCCTCGTGGCGGTAACAGCGACTGCGGTCGTCGCCTTGGCCCTTCCGCTCCTGGCGGCCACCGCTTCTGCCGCAACCCCCGCCAAATACGCTGACGACTTCAACGGCGACGGCTACCGCGACTACGTGACGGGTGGCAGTGGCTCGTTCGCGGTCACGTACGGGACGGCGAACGGACCTGGCACCACCACCAAGACGTTCACGCAGAACAGTCCGGGCATACCGGGGAAGACCGGGGACGCGGGAGGGTACGCGGATGCCTTCGGTGAGTCCCTGGCGACTGCCGACTTCGACCGGGACGGGTACGCCGACGTGGCCGTGGCCGACAAGACCGAGAAGGTGGGCGGCAAAGTAACGGTCGGCGCGGTCACCATCGTGTGGGGGTCGAAGGCGGGACTGGCATCGAGCGCGACCCGTCTGCCGCTCAAGTCCCCCCACGCGAATTACGAGTTCGGCTGGTCCATCGCGGCCGGCGACTTCAACGGCGACGGCAAGCCCGACCTGGCGGTCGCCGACGTCAGTGAGGTGTACGTCTATCGGGGCGGCTTCGCGAAGTCCGGCAGCACCGGCAAGATCACCCAGCATCGCCCCAGCCGGGGCGTCAGCGAAGTCTTCGAACCCACCGGCCTCGTCGCCGGAAAGGTGACGAAGGACAAGGCCACCGATCTGTACGTGCTCGGGCAGGGTGAGAAGAACGGGCACATGACACAGGCTGCGTGGTTCCTGAAGGGCGGTTCCACGGTCACCTCCGGCACGTTCACGACGTACGACAAGACCTCGCCGGACTGGGGCCCGACCGGTGTCGTCGCGGACTTCGACAAGAACGGTTACGGCGATCTCGCCGTCAGCGACATCCCGTACAACAACCACGCCGGCTCCGTGGTCGTCATACGTGGCGGGACCAAGGGTGCCGTGAGTTCGTACCGTCTTACGCAGTCCACCACCGGTATAGCCACCGCGGCAGCCAAGGACGAGCAGTTCGGTCATTCCATCTCTGCGGGTGACAGCAACCGGGACGGCTACCCGGACCTCGCCGTCGGTGTGCCGTACGAGAAGGTGGGCTCCGCCAAGGAGGCCGGTGGTGTGCACGTACTGCGCGGCAGCCGGAAGGGCCTGACTGGCGCGGCCTCTCAGTGGTTCACCCGTACAACAGCGGGCGTGCCG
This sequence comes from Streptomyces sp. NPDC028289, assembly GCF_055565975.1. Lineage (NCBI taxonomy): Bacteria > Bacillati > Actinomycetota > Actinomycetes > Kitasatosporales > Streptomycetaceae > Streptomyces > Streptomyces sp. NPDC028289. Next base: position 300,231 of record NZ_JBVHTI010000003.1, read on the forward strand.
GGCGATGCCGTTCAGTATGCGGCCTTCGGTGTCCATGTCCGCCTGCGTGACGTCAACCGTGACGGCTACGCCGACCTCCTGGTCTCCGATCAGTTCGAGAACTACGACACCAGTGTTCTTCTCCCAGCCGGTACGAAGGGTGTGGGAACGACCGGGAGCCGCGAACTGGCCGTGCGGGCCGACTTTCCGCAGTGACCGACGGTCAGTGACCATGTCATGACCTGTGCTCCCGCAACAGCTCGACCGCCCGGTCGAACGCCGAGTCCCGCCCCTTCGCGAACTCCTCGGCTGTCTAGGCGGGAGGTGGGGGGGCAACCACTCGCGATGGTGACCTCCGGCACGTGATTGACGCTTCCGCCTCAGAGCGCCGGACGCCGGGTAGCCCCGGCGATCCGGTAGGCGGAAGCCAGGAGCAGCCTTAGCCCCGCGGCGCGAAGAGCAGGTTGCGGGTGTGTGGTGGCCGGGGCTCGTTCCAGGGGACCAGCGCGCCGTCGTGCTCGGCGATCCAGTGGACGTCGTAGCCGAGTGGTTCGAACTCGGCGATGAGGTCGTCGAGGGCGGCGTCGACCAGGGCCTCCATCACCAGGGTCGGCCGGTCCCGCTTCAGCACCTGGCGGGCCCCGCGGAGCACCGACATCTCGTGCCCCTCCACGTCGATCTTGACGAGGTCCAGCTTGGTCTCGGCGAACACCTCGTCGAGGGTGAGCAGTTGGATGCGCTTCCGCTGGGCGTCGGGGGCGGCACCGCCCTCCAGGGTGGAGCCGGTGGAGAGCAGGTTCCCGGAGAAACGGACGCTGATGTCGGCCCAGCCGGGCTCGCTGGAGACACCGGCCTGGTGGAGCTTGACGTTCTGGACGCCGTTGGAGCGGACGTTCACCGAGAGCCGGGCGTGGATCTGGTCGACCGGCTCGAAGGAGTGCACCTTCGCCTTCGGGTTGGCGTGTGCGGCGATCATCGAGAAGTAGCCGACATGGGCGCCGACGTCCGCGATGGTCGAGCTCTGCGCGGCCAACCGCGACCAGGTGGCGAGCGTGCCGGGCTCGTAGCCGAACGTCCCGTTCCACAGGGTGTCCATGGCTACCGCATCGTCGTTCACGCAGAACATCACGAACGGCGGACAGTACGGCGACTCGATCTCCACGTAGCCCCGGTAGGGGAATTTCTTGCGGTGCACGCGGATGATGTCCCCGGTGGCGGCAGGCCGGACCGACGGTGCGTGGGCCAGCATGCGGGCGTTGGCGGCTTCGACCTCGGAAATACGCATTGGGCGATGGTAAAGCCGGGGTCAGAAAATGTCACAGGGTTTGGAAATGATCAGAAAGGGCAGCGCGCAGGTTTTACGGGCGGCGAATTCGGAGGTTGTTCATTTCGAATAACCTGGAATTAACCTGCCTTTTCGCTCGGGCTGCCTACCCCTCTGTGTCTGCGAAGAGTTCGGTCGTGGTGGTGGCCGTGGCGGCGCGGGTCAGCCACGTGGTGAGGGTGTCGTGGTCGTCGCAGGTGGTGATGCGGTCGCGGGCTTCGTCGCTGACGTCGATGCCGCGGCCGCTGAGGACGACGAGGAGGGCTTCGGAGAGGCCTTCGGCGCGCAGGGCCTGGGCCGTCTGGGACTGGAAGATGGAGAGGTCGACGGCCATGAGGTGCCTCCAAAGGTCCGCGGCGGGCGTCTTGCCCAGGCCTTGTTCGGTGAGCTCGATGTAGATGCTCGCGGTGTCTTCGTCGTCGGCCTGCAGGCCCTTCAGGGCGGCTGCCAGTGCTTTCAGTATGGCATCGGACTCAGGCGCGCGGCTGTGCAGCGCGGAGGACAGCACGGCGAGGGAGATGTCCTTGGCGGCCGCTTCCGGCGTGTCGATGACGGGCACGGTGTCCGGGCCCAGGACGAGTGGGCGCAGGGTGAGGGTGGGCCACTGCGGGGGACCGAGGCAGACCTGCCGCGCCGCCCAGGCGGCCGTGTGCCTGTCCTGGCAGACGACCAGCAGTACCGCCGGCATCTTGTACTTGGCGTAGAGATACGCCAGGTAGTAGGCCCAGCTGGCGGGCTTGTCGGCGTCCTGACCTCCCTGGGCCTCCACAGCGAGCAGGAAGCTGTCGTCCTTCACCGTGTCGAGGCGGAGGAGGGTGTCGACGCGGCGTTCCAGGGGGCGGTTCTCCGTCAGGTCCGTGGGAAACGGCGACGCCGAGAGCGGATCGCTGAAGGAGACGCCGAGCGCCCTTACGGCTCGGGGGAAGAGCCCCGGATCCTGCTGGAAGATCCGGTGCATCGCTTCGTGCGGGGAGCTGACCATGAGGAGGGCTCGGGACCTCTCGGCGTGGGGATTGGGCTGGTCATGCCGCTCTCGTTAGCGGCTGGTGGGTGCGGCAGTCCCGGCAGCGGCCGGGTTGGGCCGCGCGGAACGGGCGGTCGCAGCCGTCGCAGTCCTGGAAGGGGAGCGGACGCGGCGGGGCGGGCGGTGGTGGCGGTGGCAGGAGCTCCGTGAGGCGGTGGGCCAGGAGGCCCGCCGGGTGGAGGAGCGGCTCGGCCGGGAGGCAGGACGTGAGGGCGCGGCGTACGGCTTCGGGCGAGGCGCCGCGCTCCAGCCAGGCGTCGACGGCCGGGGCGAGCCGTCGTACCTCGCGTTCGGGGAGGAGGAGACGTGGGTCGTCGTGGTGGAGGCGGGAGAGGAGGGTGGTGGCCGCGCGCTGCGCATCGGGCGTGCCGAGGGTGCTGCGCGTGGGTTCCGGCAGAGGTGGCTTCGGAGGGCCGGGCGCCGGTGCCGGAGGATGCGCCCGATCCGGGCGGGGCGCCGGTGCCGATGCCGGAGGGGGTGGTGGTGGCGGTGGCGGCGTAACCTCTCGTACCTCCTCCGCCCCCGTCGGCCGGTTGTACGACACCGTCCGTGAGACCACCCGGCCGTTCGGCAGCCGTTCGCGCGTCCGGGACAGGTAACCGTGGGCTTCCAGTTCGCGCAGCGCCGCCGCGATCCGCACCTCGCCCTCCGGGAAACGCCCGGTCAGCGACTTGATGTCCACGCGGGCGCCGGTCGGCAGCGACTGGATGTGGCCGGCGAGTCCGATCGCGGTGAGGGAGAGTTCGCGGTGCTGGAGGAGGCGGTTGTCGACCACCGTGTACCGCGTGGTGAGCCGGACGTTGACGTGGGTCACCCCGTACGAGGGGTTCGACCCCGGAACGACTGACCCGGCGCGCGAGGGCGCGCTAGTGTGCTCTGCATCCATCGGGAAGGTACTGCTTCCTGGGTGGTCAGGCCCTCGATCGGGATCGCTACTCCCGGCCGGGGGCCGTCGTATGTGCGGGGGGTGCGCCGTCTGCGTGCTCGCATGGTCACCCGGTGTTGTCGCGGCGAGCATATGCCGGGCAACCGGCACCGAATCCAGCCCAGTTGGCCATGTTCACTCCGGAGAGTGACGGGCGGCGCCGGGGAGGCGGGTGGGGTTGGGGAGGGGGATTTCCCTGGGGTTTTTAACTACTTGGCGGCGGGCGTCACCGTCTCGCGGCGGACCGCGTGACGGTCAGTTCGGCCCAGACGGTCTTGCGGGGGCGGGGCCCGAGGGAGACGCCCCAGCGGTCGGCGAGGGCCTCGACGATCACCAGTCCGCGGCCGTTCTCGTCCTCCCCGGAGGGGAGGTGCAGGCGGGGGCGGCGCTCCTCGCAGGTGTCCGTGACCTCGATGCGGACCGTGTTCCCGACGACGTACATCAGCAGCCGGAAACCACGGCCCGCCGTCCGCCCGTGCGTCGCCGCGTTGGCCGCCAGTTCCGCGACGACGTGCGCCGCGTCCTCCGACGGCAGCCCCCACGACCGCAGTTGCTCGGTCGCCAGCAGCCGCGCCAGCCGGGCTCCTCTGCGTGTGGGTGACAGCAGCACGCTGAAGTTGCGGATCGGGCAGTCGAGGGGGGTGGAGATTTCCTGGTTCACGTCACTCAGCGTGGCCGTCCGTGCCTACCGTGAACAGTGACGAAGTCGTTGCGTACGGTCACTGTCCGCTGCTTGTCCGGTGCTGTCCGGGCTGTCGGACGCGGGCGTACGGGTAGGGCGTCGTCGAGGCACGGTCGTACGACGGAGGGGTGCGGGATGAGCGTGGAAGGCGCGGTGGCGCGGCTCAGGAGCGAGGCGGACGAGCCGGGTTGGGAGGTGGATCCCGATGACGAGTGGGGCGTCGCAGTCATCGCGACCGTCGGGCGGCAGCTGAAGCTGCGGCGGGAGGCGGTGGGGATGCGGGCCGCCGAGTTCGGGGTGGCGGTCGGGTACGGCGAGGACATGGTCTACAAGATCGAAGGTGGGAAGCGGATTCCCCGGCCGGAGTATCTGGACAGGGCGGACGAGGTGCTGGGGGCGGAGGGGCTGCTCTCGGCGATGAAGGAGGACGTACGGCGGGTCCGGTACCCCAAGAAGGTGCGCGACCTGGCGCAGCTGGAGGCCAGGGCGGTCGAGCTCCAGCTCTACGACCCGCTCCACATCCACGGGTTGCTGCAGACACCCGAATACGCGCGCGGGCTGCTCCGGATGCGTCGCCCGGCATACAGCGGGGACGAGGTGGAGCGGTTCATCGCCGCGCGCGTGGCCCGCAAGGCCGTCTTCGAGCGGGACCCGGCGCCCGAGCTCAGCTTCGTTCTGGAGGAGTGGACGCTTCGGCGTCCGCTCGGCGGGCGGGCGGTGCTCCGTCAGCAGCTGGAACACCTGCTGGAGGCAGGGCAGTTGCGGAACGTCGAGCTTCAGGTGATGCCGATGGATCGTGAGGAGCACGCGGGGGTCGACGGCGGAATCGAGGTGCTGAAGTCCGAGGACGGCTCGGCGGTGGGGCGTTCGCCCGCGGTGGCCAACGGCCGACCGGTGTCCGATGCGAAGCAGCTCCGTATCCTTGAACTGCGGTACGGCATCATCCGGGCGCAGGCGCTCACACCACGTGAGTCGACGGCCTTCATCGAACAACTGCTGGGGGAGACATGATCCGCAGGACCTCGGCCGAGGACGCCTCCGGTCTGACGTGGTTCAAGAGCAGTTACAGCAGCGGCAGTGAAGGCGACTCCTGCGTCGAAGTCGCCATCAGCCCCGCCACCGTCCACATCCGCGACTCCAAGAACACCGCGACCCCCTCCCGCGGTCCCCACCTCACCTTCCCGCCCGCCACCTGGACGGCCTTCCTCTCCCACACGGCCGCCGCCGGGGAGTGAGGTACGCCCGCAGGTACGCCCGCGAGTTGTTCGCGCCGCTGGGGGCGGTCGTCGCCGTGGGCGCGCTGAACGCCACCGGCACGTGGTCGTTCGCGGATGTCTCGGTCGGCGCGTTCCTGGCGGGCAGACGGCAGCAGTGGGACCGCCTCTTCGCCGCGGTCTGCTAGAAGACCGGCACGTCGGCCGCGCGGGCCCGATCCGCCGGCTCGGCGACCTTCCCCAGGCAGGCCTCGCCGTTGTGGACGTCCTTCAACAGGGCGCGCCGCATGTCGATGACGAGCAGTGCGGTGCCCGGCATGCCGTGCGCCTGTTCGCGGTGGCCGCCGACTACTCCGCCTTGTTCCCGCCACCACCCTGTTGCTGCTGACCCTCCGGCCGCACCGCGTCCTTCGCCTTCTTCGCGAGGTCGTCGTCCAGCTTCTTGAACTCGCGGACCACGGTGTCGGACATGTCGGCGAGGGAGTCGATCTGCTTGGTGATGTCCTCGCGGCCGTCGTGCCAGTTGGACTCGAAGTCGTCGAGGGCGTTGTAGACGGTGCTGCTGCCGACGTCGTCCTGGTAGGACTCGAACATCTTCTTGGTGTGGTTGAGGCGTTCCTTGATGGAGCGCAGCTTGCGGCCGTAGTCCTCAAGCTCGCTCAGCGGTATGGCGAGATCGCTCTTGCCGTTGCCCACGTGACCGTCCCCCGTTCGCGCGTCTCGTAGTCTGGGCCGCACCGTATATCAGATCATCGGGGGAGGGGTGGCGTACAGCATGGCCCGCTACATGGAGACGCTGACCATCGAGCGCGGCGGTTTTCGGATCAAGGTGCCTGAGTCGTGGTGGGAGTTCGACGTGCGGCCGGAGTCGCGGGACGACTCGATCCGGCGGATGGTGAACGAGCGCATCGCCCAGCATCCGGAGCTGGCGCAGTACCGGGACACGTACGTCGGCTTCCTGCGCAAGTCCGCGGCCGACGCGTGGAAGTCGGGCGCGATGTACTGCGGCTGCATGGCGGAGAGCTTCGGCGGCGACACCCCGATCACCGGCTCGGTCACGGTCTCGCTGGTCGGCGGCCGTACCCGCGAGGGCGCGCCGCTCTCCAACGACCCTGCCGCCATCGCCGCCCAGCTCGCCCCCAAGGAGGCCCACCGGGAGGGCGACTCCTGGCGCAAGGTGACGACTGTCGACATCCCCGGCGTGGGTCCCGCCGCCCGGACCTACGGCATCGAGGACATCCCGATCCCCGAGGACAGCCTGGGCCGCACCATCCGCGCCGTCCTGATGCAGACCTTCATCCCGGTCCCAGGCCAGGAGGGCAAGGTCGCCCTGGTGGCCGGCAGCAGCCAGGTCCTCGACCTCGCCGACTCCTTCTTCGACATCTTCGACGCGATCACGTCGACGTTCCGGTTCGCGGACTGACCCTTTGCGGTGGGAGACGCGGTGGCGGACCGGCGAGGGTCTGCTGGGGTTCGACGACCCTGCGGAGTGGGACGCCGCGTTCGAGCGCGGCGAGGATCATCTCGGTACGGCGGTGATCGGGCTGGCGTTCCACTGCCCGCTGGAGGAGGCGTCTCCCCGGATCGTGAGCGCGATGAGACTCCCGGACCAGGAGGAGCGAGGTTACGCCTGCACCGCGGCGGGCACTGCGGCCCGCCTCAACCGCCGGCTGACCCCCGAGCTGTTCGCCGCGCTGCACGCCGAGGGGCCGGGCGGACCGGCCGGGGACGCGATCGGCGACACGCTCACCTTCGTGCCGTTCCTGGACCTGCCACCGTGGTTCAAGCGCCAGTGGGTGTACGTGACCGTGCGCGGCACGCTGGAGCACTGGTGGCTCCACTCCGTGGACGCCATCTGGGACGGTCGGCGGACCCTGCGCGGACACCGACGCTGAGCCCCTGTCGGGCACGACCCACTCGACCGTCGGGCTTCACCTCGAACGTCCGTTCCTTGTAAGTTCGCGTGTGCACAGGTTTGTTGACGGGGCGTACGCGACGGGGGTTGCGGGATCATGGCGGGGTACCGACCGGCGGACTGGCATCCACTCGACCTGGACAGGGACCCGACCCCCGGCGATCCGCAGCGCGTCCGTACCCTCGCCGCGCAGCTGCACGACTTCGCCGACGACGTCTCCGATGCCCTGCGTCTGGTCAAGGGCATGGCCGGTGAGGACACCCTCCTGCAGTGGGCGGGCAAGTCGGCGGAGGTGTTCAAGGAGCAGTTCAAGGACGTTCCGAAGAACCTGAAGAAGCTGAAGAAGTCCTACGAGATGTGCGGGGACGCCCTCGCGGACTACTGGCCGAAGCTGGAGCGGGCGCAGGCGCTTGCCGACAAGGCTCTGGCCAAGGCGAAGGAGGCGCAGTCGGACCTGTCCTCGGCCAAGTCCCGGCTCTCCTCCGCCGATTCCTGGGTGACGCGGGCGACGAAGGAAGCGGACAAGTACAAGGACGACCCCACCGGCAGCAAGTCCACCGCGGACAAGCCGGACGAGGGTAAGGTGCGGGCGGCCACCCGGGACGTGCAGAGCGCCAAGTCCGCCCACACCCAGGCCCAGTCGGACGTCACCAGCGCGCAGAGTGCCCTCGACGCGGCGAAGAAGATGGCCGAGGACGCGCGGAAGATGCGCGACGACGCGGCCGGGGAGGCGAAGCGGAAGATCGACGAGGCCTCGGATGCCGGTATCCCGAACCGGCACTGGTGGCAGGACGTCGGGCACTGGTTCGAGGACAACTGGGACACCATCGTCACCGTCTGCAAGGTCGTCGTCGCGGTCGTCGGGATCATCGCGATGATCATCGGCGGGCCCATCCTCGGCGCGATCGTGCTGGTGGCCGCGCTCGTCGTGCTCGCGGACACGCTCTACAAGTACTCAAAGGGCCAAGCGTCGCTGTGGGATGTGGCGTTCGCCGCGCTGGACTGCATACCCGGCGGCAAGGGCATCACGAGCCTGGGCAAAATCGCCAAGGGGCTCCGGACCTTCGGGAAGACCGGGCTCAAGGGCATGGCGCTGGGGGTGAAGGGGCTCGGCAGGAACGTCCGTGAGCTCGGCAGGCCGATGAAGAAGCTCTTCACCTGCGGTGACCCGATCGACATGGCCACGGGACAGATGGTCATGCACGAGACCGATGTGTCCCTCGACGGGGCCCTGCCGTTGCTCCTGGAGCGCAGCCATCGTACGGGGGTGGCGACGGGCAGGCTCTTCGGCTCCGCCTGGACCAGCACGCTCGACCAACGGTTGCTGCTCGACGCCGCCGGTGTACGCCTCGTCTGCGCCGACGGCATGGTTCTGCACTACCCGATGCCCGATCCCGACGTCCCCGTCCTTCCGGTCGCGGGTCCGCACTGGCCACTGAGCGTGGACGAGGCGGCGGGCGGCGTGTTCACGCTGGAGCAGCGCGAGAGCGGCCATATCCTCACCTTTCGGTCGCAGCCCGGCACAGCCGCCGACGAGGTGCCGCTGTCTGGGATCAGCGACCGCAACGGCAACACGATCACGCTGCGGTACGCGGACGGGCTGCCCAACGAGATCTTCCATCACGGCGGTTACCGCATCGACGTAACCTGCGAGGAGGGACGGATCACTGACCTGACGCTCGCCAGCCACCCCGACCGGCCGAGCCTCGCCCGTTACGGCTACGACCGGAACGGGGACCTCGTCGAGGCCCACGACTCGGGTGAACTTCCCCTGAAAATCGCCTACGACGCCGACCACAGGGTCACGGGCTGGGAGGACCGCAACGGAGCGTGGTACCGGTACGCGTACGACTCCGCCGGGCGGTGCGTGTCCGTACGCGGCATCGACGGAATCCTCGACTACACCTTCGAGTACGACGAGGAGTCACACCGGACGGTCGCCGTCGACTCGCTCGGAAACGTCACGCGGTACCAGTTCAACGACGTCTACCAGATGATCGCCGAGACCAACCCGCTCGGCCACACCGTCCGCCACGAGTGGAGCGAGCGCGACCAGCTGCTGTCCCGCACGGACGCTCTGGGACGCACGATGACCATGGACTGGGACCACGCCGGACGTCTCGTCGCCGTCCGGCTGCCCGACGGGCGCGCCTCCACAGCCCGGTACGACGACCTGGGCCTGCCCGTCGAAATCACGGACTACGACGGCACGGCGATCCACCAGGAGTGGGATGCGCGGGGCAACTGCTTGTCCCTGACGGAAGCCGGCGGAGGGACCACCCGCTTCACGCGCGACCGGACGGGGGCAGTGGCCTCGATGACGGACGCCCTGGGAGCGGTGACCCGGTTCGAGAACAACGCGGCAGGCCAACCCGTACGCGTGACCGATCCGCTGGGTGCTCGGACCCTGCTGCGCTACGACGCCCTCGGACACAACACGGAGATCGTCGACCCGCTGGGCAGGACGACCCACCAGACCTGGACCGTCGAAGGCCGCCTCACCTCACGGACCACCCAGGACGGGGCCCGCGAGGCCTGGAGTTACGACGCGGAGGGCAACCGCACCGCCCACAGTGACGCGCTGGGCCGGACCACCCGGTTCGAGTACGGCGCGTTCGACATGCTCTCGGCGCGCATCACGCCGGACGGTTCGCGATACGCCTTCCGCTACGACAGCGAACTGCGCCTCACCCAGGTCATCAACCCTGACGGCCGCACCTGGGGCTACACCTTCGACGCGGCCGGCAACCTCCTGAGCGAGTCCGACTTCGACAGTCGTACCGTCGGCTACGCGTACGACGCGGCGGGACAACTCGTCGGTCGGACCAACGCCATGGGCCAGACCGTCCGGTTCGGCTACGACTCGGTGGGCAACCAGACCGAGAAGAGGGTGGACGGCCTGGCCACCGTCTACCGGCACGACGGCGCCGGGCGGCTCACCGGCGCCATCGGACCGGTCAGCACTCTCACACTGCGCTACGACCCCGCGGGCAACATCGTCAGCGAGGCCGTGGACGGCCATGAACTCACGACGGCGTACGACGTTCTCCAGCGTCCCGTGCGGCGTACCACACCAGCCGGCGTCGTGACGACGTACTCCTACGACGCGGCAGGCAACCGGGTCGCCCTGAGCACCGAGGGCCATGTCCTGACCTGCGCATACGACGCCACGGGCCGCGAGATCACGCGTCGGCTCGACAGTGGCTGCGTGCTCACCTCCATCTGGAACACGGGCGACCGTCTCGCTGAGCAGAGCCTGACGCGCCCCGGATCCGCCGAGCCGGCGCTGCACCGGTCCTACGCATACGCGGCCGACGGGAACCTCACCGCTGTGCAGGACCGGTTCCTCGGCCGGAGGTCCTTCGGCCTGGACCCGATGGGCCGGGTCACCTCGGTCCGGGCCGAAACCTGGACCGAGGCGTACGCGTACGACGTGGTCGGCGGCATCACACGCGCCGACTGGCCGGACAGGCAGCCCGAACCGGAGGCCCGTGGCGACCGGGTTCACGCCGGCGGCCGTGTCGTCCGGGCAGGTGCCCTCCGCTACGAGTACGACGCCGCGGGCAGAGTCGTCCTGCGGCGCAGGAGTCGGCTGTCCCGGAAGCCCGACGTGTGGCATTACGAGTGGGACGCCGAGGACCGGCTCGTCTCCTGTACCACACCGGACGGCACCCGCTGGCGCTACCACTACGACGCGCTCGGCCGACGGGTCGCGAAACAGCGGCTGGGACCGGACGGGGAGACCCCCGTGGAGGAGACCCGCTTCGTGTGGGACGGTCCGCACCTGGTGGAACAGACCACCCGGACGCCGGATGACGAGATGACGCTCACCTGGGAGCGCGACGACATGACGCCCCTGACCCAGTTGGAACGCCGCAGGTCGGACGCGCTTTCCCAAGACGAGGTCGACCGGCGTTTCTATGCGGTCGTCACCGACGTGGTCGGCACCCCGACCGAGCTGGTGGACCACAGCGGGGAAACCGCGTGGCGGGCACAGACCACCCTCTGGGGGCTGACCCGTACTGAAGCTGCCGCGGGTACTGGTACCCCCCTGAGGTTCCCCGGCCAGTACGAGGACATCGAGACGGGGCTCCATTACAACTGCTTCAGGCACTACGACCCGGCCACCGGGGTGTACATCAGCCCCGATCCGCTGGGCACGGAAGCCGGCCCACGGCCGCACGGGTACGTGCTCAACCCGCTGACCTGGGTGGACTACCTGGGACTGAAATCGTGCTCCCAGCTCCTGCGGGAGAACATGGTCAGGGAGGGCCGGCTCGTCAACCCGGGTCAGGCGGCGGCCCACATCGTCCCCTCCGGCTTCAACCGCTCGGGCGGTCCTCGCATGCGGGCCCTCCTGTCGAAGTACAAGGTCGACGTCAACGACGCGGCCAACGGCATCGCCCTCGGCCACCCCCGCCCGCACAACTTCACCCACACCGACCGGTTCCTGGGCCGTCTCGACGCCCATCTCCACAACGTGGTGGCCGACCGTGTCGCACGCGGATACGGGGACCGGGCCATCCGTACCGTTCTGCGCCGGGAACTGCGGAGCGTCGGAAAGCAGATCGAGGGCGAACTCGCCGGTGTCACGCACGCCGTGCCGAGTACCGCCTACTGGACGGCATAAGGATGACTCCATGACCTCTGACCCGACCTCCGTATCGGACCCCTCGGCCCCCTCCGCGGTGTACCGCCTCCTGGCCGGCAAGCGGAACCTGCGGACGCTGCGCCTGGGAGATGCGCTGATCGATCTCAAGCGCCGGCAGTTCCAGGGACCGCAGGTCGCTCTGCCGGACGTGTTCGAGGCCGAGTGGACCGGTGACCCCAAGGCGCGCAAGGCCGAGTTCGCCTCCGACTATCCGGGTGCGCCGATCCTGAGCCGGCGTCTCGTCGACCGGGTCGGGCAGGAGCGGCTGGAGCAGGCCGGGCGGCTGGTCCCCGTCCGTACACCGGGCCCCGACCCGGACGAGTACGCCCTGTACGTGGTGGAGCCTCTCGTGGACTGCGTGGACACTCGCAGGTCGGACCGGCCGAAGAAGGCCACCGGGGAGATGAGGAAGATGGTCTTCCGTCCGGAGGCGGTGCCTGCCGAGTTGCCGGCGTTCCGGGTTCCGCAGTTCCCTGTCGCGGTGTGCTGGACCGGCTGGATGCGTGATCTGCTGGGCGAGATCCTCGGAGACCATCTGGAGGCCCGCCTGCTGTGGTCACCGGAGCCCTCGGCCGCTCCACACCCCGATCCGTGGGGGTTGTGATCCCGGCACACGCAGCGCTCCCGATCGGCCGGTCCTCTGGCTTGTATGGATGGTGACGCGATGTCTGGCATGTCCCGACGGGGCCCGGCGGTCTACCGGCTTCTGCCGAGCCTGAGCGACTACGAGACGCTGCGTCTGGACGGGACGGACCAGAGCCGGCTCATGCGCTGGCAGCGTCTGGGCGGCGAAGAGGAGCGACCCACCTGGCTGCGTGCCGAATGGCTGGACGACGACGGCACTCCCAGGAGTGAGTTCCCCAGCGGCAGTCCCGGAGCGCCCGTGCTCAGCCGCCGTCTGGCCGAGGGGTTCGGGGACGAACTGCTGTCGGCCGGGAACCTGGTACCCGTCGAGATCCGCAACGGCAAGGGCGACGACTACGTCCTGTACCTCGTCGATCAGGTGGTCGACTGCCTCGATCAGCGCAGGTCGTCCAAGCCGAAGCGGAACGGCGAGATCAAGAAGCCCGTGTACCGTCCCGAGGCCCTGCCGACCCGGCTGCCTGCGTTCCGCCTGCTGCAGTTCCCCCGTGCCGTCCAGTGGAACGGCTGGGCCGTCGACCGGCTGCTCGACCTCACGGGGGACCAGATCGAGGCTCGTCTGACCTGGTCCGAGGACCCCGCGGCCAAGCCTCACCCCGACCCCTGGGGATTCTGATCGCGCCCTGTCCGACGCCGAGCGTCAGCGCAGGGTCGGTACCCCGCCCCCCTCGGCCCGCGTCAGTGTGACTCCGGTCAGACCGCGCAGTCGGCGCTCCGCGAGAGCCGCGAGCTGGCCGGCGCCCGGCGGGGCGGAGCCCAGACCGATGGCGTAGCGGACCGGGTTCGTGGTGAAGGGGCGGGGCCAGGCGTGGCAGTCGGGGACCGACGTGGAGAGGTCGCTGAGGAGGGCTCGCATCCTGCCCCGCACCCGGCCCTCGTCCGCGTCCCGGCCCACGGTCAGGACCGCCCAGGCCGCGTGGCGGCGGTGGAGCGGGGGCGGGGCGAGGAGTTCGGCCCGGGGACAGGGGTCCGCGGTTCCTTCCAGCAACTCCCAAGCGCGGAACAGCTCTTGGGCCACCAGGTCACGCATGCCCGCCGTCACCTGGTCGGTGCAGGGGCGTACGGGGGCGGAGGGGGTCGTGACGGTGAGGGGGAGGAGGGGCTGGGTCGGATCGGGTGTCCGGCCCACCGGTTCCCGCCAGTCCCAGGCCGCCCAGGTCGCGAAGAAGTGCCGTAGGAGATCGCCCGGCGCGAGGTCGCCGGCCTCGGCCGTGGTGCGGGCGGCCAGGACGGACCAGGCCAGGCCCGGCAGGCCTCCGAACGGCGCCGAGTCCAGGCCCCGGGCCTTCGCCCACGCCTTGACCTGCGTGGCCAGCCGGGCGAAGGCAGGCCCGCGCCCGCCCACCGAGGCCAGCACCGCGTCGGCGTCGCTCACCGCGCTGAGCGCGATCGCGGCCTCCTCGCCCAGCTCGGTCCGGCGTGAAACCGCCTCCGCGGGGTCCGTCGAACCTGTGGTGACCACGACCAGGTCCACGTCCAGCCCGTCGATCCGCAACCGCAGACCGGGTACGCGGGCCCCGACCACCTCGCGCACGTCCGTCGCCTCGGGGAGAGCCGCCGCCCACCGTGCCCTTATGGCGGGGAGCCCGACCGTGCCGGGCAGCACCGCCACCAGGTCCAGGTCCGCACCGGGCAGCGCGCAGCCCATCCGCCGGGAGCCGACGACGTGTACGACGGCCTCGGGGAACGCGTCCTCGATGCGGCGGGTGGTCTCCTCGGCCACCCGCGCCACCGTGTCCTCGTCCTCCGCCCCGCCCCGCGCGGCCTCCTGCGCCCACCGCACCTCGCCCGTCCCCAGCGTCACCGTGGCCCGCACCCGCATCGGCTCGTCCCCGCGCCGCGAGAGCAGTGTCAGCTCGCCGACCCTGACCGGCATCGGGGCGAGCCGGGCCGCGCAGGCGTCGGCCAGGGCGTTCGGGTCGGTGGTGCGGCCCAGGCTGAGGTGAGGGGTGAACCCCGGGTGGCGGCCGCCGCAGCGGGGGAAGTGGCGCAGGAGCGTGCGGTGCAGGTCGGCCCAGGGCTCCTCACCCGCGGCGGCGGGGTCGAGCCAGACGGTCGCGTCGTCCCGGTGGCCGAACCACTGCACCCCCTCCAGCCGGGCGTCGAAGGGAGCGGTCGCGGCCGTCGCGAGCACCGCCGCCGCCCGCTCGAAGGCGTGTTCCGGTACGAATCCGAAGAGCAGGTTCACATGCGGGGGCCAGCGGTGGATCTGCGGGTCGTGGTCCCGGCGGATCTCCTGGAGCGGGGCCCACAGCTCCTCGGGCGGGAGCCACGCCAGCGCCGTGCGGGGCGTCGGTCGTTCGGCAAGGGACTCCGGGGCGTCCGTCTCCCGAGCGCCCACCGCGAGCTCGGCCAGCACACCGTAGTGATCGGAGATGAACGTCCCCTCCGCCGACGGCACGTCACCGCACAGTTCGGCGCGCCGTACCCGCAGCCCCTCCCCACGCAGCAGCAGCCGGTCCAGCCGCGAGGCCCGGCCCGTCAGCGAGGAGATCGCGGCCAGCGGATTGCCGCCCGGGTCGAAGGTCGGGGTGGTGTCGTCGGCGCCGTGCACCTCGCTCCACGCGTCCCGCAGGCCCAGCGTCACCTGCGGTGTGGAGCCGCCGTCGTTGAAGTCGCCCATCAGGAGCAACTCGGCGTCTACGCCCGCCAGGCCCTCGGCGATGCGGGTGAGCTCCGCCGTGCGCCGGTCGGCGCCGTTCTCCGAGTGGTCGCTGCTCAGATGGGTCGCCGCGATGACCACGGGCCGCCCGGCCGCCTCCACGACGAGGGCGGTCACCGCCTTGTGCGGGCCCAGTTCGTGGTGCGCGGCCTCGATGACGGGGAGCCGGCTCAGGAGCAGCAGGCCGCACGTGTCGACGTCCCGCCCGCGCGGGTCCGTGCCCAGGGTCCAGCCCGCCCGCACCCACTCCTCGCCCAGCAGGAGGGCGAAAAGTTCGGCCTCGACCTCCTGCAACGCGATCACGTCCACGTCCGCTTCGCGCAGGGCCCGCGACAGGAGAGGTCTGCGCCTCGCGGTGTCGATGCGGTCGCCGTCGTACCGGTCCCAGAGCGTGTTCCAGGTCAGTACCCGCACACCCCCGGACGCCCGCACACCCCCGGACGCCCGCACACCCCCGGACGTGTCCCCCCGCCGCGAGGGCACGGCCCCCCAGTCCGCGCCGTCCCACGCGTACGGCGTACGTGCCGTGAAGAACGGCGCCCTGAGCAGCCGGGCCTCCCGGACCCGCCCTGCCTCCGTCGCGTCGATCCGGTCCGCCCCCGTGGCCCGGTCCCACACCACCTCGCCGTCGGCCTCGATGAACAGGACCCGGTGCCAGGGGATCTCGCCCCCGGGCACGAACGCGGGCAGCGGAACACGCTTGGGCGCGGCACCGCGCTGGAGGACGCCCAGCACGAAGCGCGCCGGGTCGAAACGCGCGTCCCAGCGCACCCGGTGGTAGATCTCCTCGCTCGTACGCACGCGTCAGACCTCTTCCTCGACGGTCCCGCCCGCCCCGATGTACCAGGTGCGATGGGCGTCGCCGGGGTACGGCGGGACGAACCGCCGCAGCTGGCCGGTGAGCACGTCGGGCGGCACCGGGTGCTCGCGGCGGGCGTTGCGCCGTACCAGCTCGTCCTCGTCGACCAGGACCACGGCGTGCGTGATCAGGGCGTCGTGGCGGTGGGCGATCCCGTGCACGAGCGAGCGCTGCTGCTTGGTGAGGGACGTGGCGTCCCACACCGCGGTCCCGCCGCCGGCCAGGGCCCGGTCCAGCCGGCCGAGCCCCTCGCGGAGGACCTCGCCGTTGGCCCGCTGGTCGGCGCGTGAGCCGCGCGCCTCGCGCAGGTCGTCCAGGGAGACGTACGCCTCCACGCCCGGGAGCCCCCGTGCGAAGGTGCTCTTGCCGCTGCCGGCCGGGCCGACCGTCTGGACCAGCTTCGGGAACGCGCCGGACCGCCACCGCCAGGTCGCGGCGACGGCCTCGTCGGCACTGCCGATCCGCCCCAGCGCGTACGCCTCCCGGGCTTCGGCCCGGCACCGGGCGGCCGCGTCGGCCGGCAGCCCGGCGAACGCCTCCCGCAGCCCGAGGCTCCGCACGTCCTCGGCGTGCAGCGCCGACCACTCCACCTGCTCGCGCGCCGCGTCCGTGCGCGCGGTGGCCCGGGCCACCGCATGCAGCAGACCCAGGTCGGCGGCGTACGACAGGCGTACCAGACCGGCCCGCCGGTCCTCGTCCGGATACGGCCGGTGCAGCGCCGGGTGCAGCCCCACGAGGTCGGCGACCCGGCGGGCGAGCGGTATGCCCGCCACCGTGGCGAGCCGCGCCGCCAGCCGCCCCCGCCGCACCCCGTGCAGCAGCGCGGCCAGGACGCCGGCCAGCAGGTCGTCCCCGGACCGCCCCGCCGGATCGAAGCGGCCGACGGCCCGTGCGTCGCCCTCGCCGGGCAGCCCCACGGCCTCCTCCAGCGCCCGCACGTCGACGGCCGCTCCCGACCGCACCGCCCACAGGGCCGCCCCGGCCCCGAGCCCGTTCTCGACGACGGCCGCGTGCATCCAGTGCGTGTCCGTCCGCACGTGTCCCGCCCGCACCCACTTGGCCACGCGGTCCCCGAACTCCCGCGCGTCGAACCCGTCCGCGACCCGGACGACGTAGCCCTCCTGACGCCCGGGATCCAGCCGCAGAGCGCGCAGCGCGCGCTCGTGGAACACGCCTCGCCACAGCACCCGGGGAACGGGAACGCCGAGCCCGCGCAGGAAGACCACCGTCCGGTCCCAGTCCAGGCAGCGTCCCTCCGCGTCCCAGACCGAGAAGCCGTAGAAGTAGCTCTCCAGGTCGTCGTACGCGATCGAGTGCCGGGCGAACATGTTCTCCCCGCACACCCGCCACCCGTCCGGGAGGGCGTGGCCGATCCGGGCCTGGAGTGCCTTGACCCAGGCGCGGGAGGGATGATGGGCCGAGTCCGGCGAACGGGCGTGCAGGCCGTCGGCGTAAAGGGTGGTGTTCTCGCCGTCGAGCTTCTCGGTCACGACGACCTCGCGGCCGCGCAGGCCGGACAGGTCGGTGACCCGGAGATCGTCGGAGGTCGCGCCGGGCGACCAGGGCAGATGCCGGGTCCGCGGATAGTGCGTGCGCATGGTGAACGTCCCCCGTGACAGCTGTCGTCCCTGTTCAGCGTAGGGGTGCGGGGTGGCGGCGGGCGAGCGGATTACGGTGCGGCCGGGACCGGCCGAGGCCCCCGGGAACGTCGCTGCGGAGGGTCCCGGTTTGACCTGCGTCACTCCGGGGGTATGCTCCCCGGCCCGATTGGCCAGCCCCCCGCCCTCTATGGCAGACTGTCCGAGTTGCTCGGTCGAGTGTTGATGCTGCGCGCCTCCCGCCGGGAGGACCGGAAGCGAGTCCCACAGTACTCGTCGTCCTAACTGCCACTACGGCAGCACTGGGGCGGACGTACGGGAATCTTTCGGGAAGTGCGGTGCGGCACCGGCCAGGCACCCGGTGGGCCTTCCGCCCCCGGCTTGCGGTTCCGGAAGGGCCGTGTGCATTCCCCGCAGGGATGTTCGAACAAGGGGCATCTGTGTCAGCGGGAGCGCGACACGCCCGACCGCGTGGGTCGGAGAAGAGAAGCAGTCACCGGGTTCCAGAGCGTGCAGAGAAGGACTACTGAGTAGCCATGGCGGGACAGAAGATCCGCATCCGGCTCAAGGCCTACGACCACGAGGTCATCGACTCCTCGGCGAAGAAGATCGTCGAGACGGTGACCCGCACTGGTGCGTCGGTCGCGGGCCCGGTGCCGCTGCCCACTGAGAAGAACGTGTACTGCGTCATCAAGTCGCCGCACAAGTACAAGGACTCGCGCGAGCACTTCGAGATGCGCACCCACAAGCGCCTGATCGACATCCTCGACCCGACCCCCAAGACCGTTGACTCTCTGATGCGACTCGACCTCCCGGCCGGTGTCGACATCGAGATCAAGCTCTGAGGCCGGTGATCTGAGAATGGCTAAGCAGATCAAGGGCATCCTGGGCGAGAAGCTCGGCATGACGCAGGTGTGGGACGAGAACAACCGTGTTGTTCCGGTCACCGTCGTCAAGGCCGGCCCCAACGTCGTCACCCAGGTCCGTACCAACGACGTCGACGGCTACGAGTCGGTCCAGATCGCCTTCGGCGAGATCGACCCGCGCAAGGTGAACAAGCCCCTCAAGGGCCACTTCGCCAAGGCCGACGTCACCCCCCGCCGTCACCTCGTCGAGATCCGTACGGCCGACGCCTCCGAGTACACCCTCGGTCAGGAAGTCACCGCCGAGGTCTTCGAGGCCGGCGTGAAGGTCGACGTCACCGGCAAGAGCAAGGGCAAGGGCTTCGCCGGTGTCATGAAGCGTCACAACTTCAAGGGCCTCGGCGCCGGTCACGGCACCCAGCGCAAGCACCGCTCGCCCGGTTCCATCGGTGGCTGCGCCACCCCGGGCCGCGTGTTCAAGGGCCTCCGCATGGCGGGTCGCATGGGCAACGAGCGTGTCACCACCCAGAACCTGACCGTCCACGCCGTTGACGCGGAGAAGGGTCTGCTGCTCATCAAGGGCGCGGTTCCCGGTCCGAACGGCGGCCTCGTCCTGGTCCGCACCGCGGCCAAGGGGGCCTGAGGTAACCGATGAGCACTGTTGACATCCTTTCGCCTGCCGGCGAGAAGACCGGTAGCGTCGAGCTCCCCGCGGAGATCTTCGGCGTGGAGAAGGTCAGCATCCCGCTGATCCACCAGGTCGTCGTCGCGCAGAACGCGGCCGCCCGCCAGGGCACGCACAAGACGAAGACCCGTGGCGAGGTCCGTGGTGGTGGCAAGAAGCCTTACCGCCAGAAGGGCACCGGCCGCGCCCGTCAGGGCTCGACCCGCGCGCCGCAGTTCGCCGGCGGTGGCGTCGTCCACGGCCCGCAGCCGCGTGACTACTCGCAGCGCACCCCCAAGAAGATGAAGGCTGCCGCTCTGCGTCACGCCCTCACCGACCGGGCGCGTCACAACCGCATCCACGTCGTCACCGGCGTGGTCGAGGGCGAGACCCCCAGCACCAAGGCCGCCAAGTCGCTGTTCGGCAAGATCTCGGAGCGCAAGAACCTGCTCCTGGTCGTCGACCGCGCCGACGAGGCCGCGTGGCTCTCCGCCCGCAACCTGCCCCAGGTCCACATCCTGGAGCCGGGCCAGCTGAACACGTACGACGTGATCGTCTCGGACGACGTGGTCTTCACCCAGGCCGCTCTCGAGTCCTTCGTCGCCGGCCCGAAGGCCAACGACACCGAAGGGACCGAGGTCTGATGGCTATCCGTCACCCGAGCATCGCCTCGAAGGCCGCCAAGGCGGCCAAGGCCGCGCGCGTCGCCAAGGCGCGCCGCCACGAGGCCGAGGGCAAGAACACCGTCGAGACGCCGCTCAGCAAGTCGTACACGGACCCCCGTGACGTGCTGCTGAAGCCGGTCGTCTCGGAGAAGAGCTACGCGCTCCTGGACGAGAACAAGTACACGTTCGTCGTCGCCCCGGGCGCCAACAAGACCCAGATCAAGCAGGCCGTCCAGGCGGTCTTCTCGGTCAAGGTCACCGGGGTCAACACCCTCAACCGCCAGGGCAAGCGCAAGCGCACCAAGACCGGTTTCGGTCAGCGCGCGGGCTCCAAGCGCGCGATCGTGACCCTCGCTGAGGGCGACCGTATCGACATCTTCGGCGGTCCGACCGCGTAAGCGGGTCGGATCGTCCGATATCGGACGAGGACTGAGAAATGGGAATCCGCAAGTACAAGCCGACTACGCCGGGCCGTCGTGGCGCCAGCGTCGCCGACTTCGTCGAGGTCACGCGGTCCACGCCGGAGAAGTCGCTGGTCCGCCCCCTGCACAGCAAGGGCGGCCGTAACAACGCCGGTCGTGTGACCGTTCGCCACCAGGGTGGCGGACACAAGCGCGCCTACCGAGTGATCGACTTCCGTCGTCACGACAAGGACGGCGTGCCGGCGAAGGTCGCGCACATCGAGTACGACCCCAACCGCACCGCGCGCATCGCGCTGCTGCACTACGCGGACGGCGAGAAGCGCTACATCCTCGCCCCGCGCAACCTGCAGCAGGGCGACACCGTGGAGAACGGTCCCGGGGCCGACATCAAGCCGGGCAACAACCTGGCCCTCCGCAACATCCCGGTCGGTACCACGGTCCACGCGATCGAGCTCCGTCCCGGTGGTGGCGCCAAGTTCGCCCGTTCCGCGGGTGCCTCGGTGCAGCTGCTCGCCCGTGAGGGCGCCATGGCGACCCTCCGTATGCCGTCCGGCGAGATCCGCATGGTGGACGCGCGCTGCCGCGCCACCGTCGGTGAGGTCGGCAACGCCGAGCAGTCGAACATCAACTGGGGCAAGGCCGGCCGCAAGCGGTGGCTGGGCGTCCGCCCGACCGTCCGTGGTGTCGTGATGAACCCGGTCGACCACCCGCACGGTGGTGGTGAGGGCCGGACCTCCGGTGGCCGTCACCCCGTGTCCCCGTGGGGCAAGAAGGAAGGCCGTACTCGTTCGCCCAAGAAGGCGTCGAACAAGTACATCGTCCGCCGCCGCAAGACGAACAAGAAGCGCTAAGGACGGGTTGAGATGCCTCGTAGCCTGAAGAAGGGGCCCTTCGTCGACGACCACCTGATCAAGAAGGTGGACGCCCAGAACGAAGCCGGCACCAAGAACGTCATCAAGACCTGGTCCCGTCGCTCCATGATCGTCCCGGCCATGCTGGGGCACACGCTCGCGGTGCACAACGGCAAGACCCACATCCCGGTGTTCGTCACCGAGTCGATGGTCGGCCACAAGCTCGGCGAGTTCTCGCCGACGCGCACCTTCCGGGGTCACGTCAAGGAAGACCGGAAGTCGAAGCGCCGCTAGTAGCGGATCGCATTCAGACACGTAAGTAACTGAGAGGGACAACCATGGAAGCCAGGGCCCAGGCGCGGTACATCCGCGTTACGCCCATGAAGGCCCGCCGCGTGGTGGACCTTATCCGTGGCATGGATGCCACGGAGGCTCAGGCTGTTCTGCGATTCGCTCCGCAGGCAGCCTCCGTGCCGGTCGGCAAGGTGCTCGACAGCGCCATCGCCAACGCCGCGCACAACTACGACCACACCGACGCCGACAGCCTCTTCATCTCCGAGGCCTACGTCGACGAGGGCCCGACCCTGAAGCGGTTCCGGCCGCGCGCCCAGGGCCGTGCCTACCGGATCCGCAAGCGGACCAGCCACATCACCGTGGTCGTCAGCAGCAAGGAAGGAACCCGGTAATGGGCCAGAAGGTTAACCCGCATGGGTTCCGGCTCGGTGTCACCACGGACTTCAAGTCCCGGTGGTACGCCGACAAGCTGTACAAGGACTACGTCAAGGAAGACGTCGCCATCCGTCGGATGATGACGTCCGGCATGGAGCGCGCCGGCATCTCCAAGGTCGAGATCGAGCGCACCCGTGACCGCGTCCGCGTGGACATCCACACCGCGCGTCCGGGCATCGTCATCGGCCGCCGTGGCGCCGAGGCCGACCGCATCCGCGGCGACCTCGAGAAGCTCACGGGCAAGCAGGTCCAGCTGAACATCCTCGAGGTCAAGAACCCCGAGACGGACGCTCAGCTGGTTGCCCAGGCCGTTGCCGAGCAGCTCTCCTCCCGCGTCTCCTTCCGCCGTGCCATGCGCAAGAGCATGCAGTCGGCGATGAAGGCCGGCGCCAAGGGCATCAAGATCCAGTGCGGCGGCCGCCTCGGCGGCGCCGAGATGTCCCGCTCGGAGTTCTACCGCGAGGGCCGCGTGCCCCTGCACACGCTCCGCGCGAACGTGGACTACGGCTTCTTCGAGGCCAAGACGACCTTCGGCCGTATCGGTGTGAAGGTCTGGATCTACAAGGGCGACGTCAAGAACATCGCCGAGGTCCGCGCCGAGAACGCCGCTGCCCGCGCCGGCAACCGCCCGGCCCGTGGTGGTGGCGCTGGTGACCGCCCGGCCCGTGGTGGCCGTGGTGGCGAGCGGCGCGGTCGCAAGCCGCAGCAGGCTCCCGCTGCCGAGGCCCCCCAGGCCGAGGCCGCCGCCGCTCCGGCTGCTGAGAGCACCGGAACGGAGGCCTGACCGACATGCTGATCCCCCGTAGGGTCAAGCACCGCAAGCAGCACCACCCGAAGCGTCGCGGTGAGGCCAAGGGCGGTACGACGGTCGCGTTCGGCGAGTACGGCATTCAGGCCCTCACGCCGGCGTACGTGACCAACCGCCAGATCGAGGCGGCCCGTATCGCGATGACCCGCCACATCAAGCGTGGCGGCAAGGTCTGGATCAACATCTACCCGGACCGCCCGCTCACGAAGAAGCCCGCCGAGACCCGCATGGGTTCCGGTAAGGGTTCTCCGGAGTGGTGGATCGCGAACGTGCACCCGGGCCGGGTCATGTTCGAGCTGTCCTACCCCAACGAGAAGATCGCCCGTGAGGCCCTGACTCGCGCAGCCCACAAGCTGCCGATGAAGTGCCGGATCGTCAAGCGCGAGGCAGGTGAAGCGTGATGTCGGCCGGTACCAAGGCGTCCGAGCTGCGCGAGCTGGGCAACGAGGAGCTTCTGGGCAAGCTCCGCGAGGCCAAGGAAGAGCTGTTCAACCTCCGCTTCCAGGCGGCCACGGGTCAGCTCGAGAACCACGGCCGTCTGAAGGCGGTCCGCAAGGACATCGCGCGGATCTACACCCTGATGCGCGAGCGTGAGCTGGGCATCGAAACGGTGGAGAACGCCTGATGAGCGAGAGCAATGTGACTGAGAAGACCGAGGCGCGCGACAGCTTCCGCAAGACCCGTGAGGGTCTCGTCGTCAGCGACAAGATGGACAAGACCGTCGTCGTCGCCGTCGAGGACCGCGTCAAGCACGCCCTGTACGGCAAGGTCATCCGCCGTACGAACAAGCTCAAGGCGCACGACGAGCAGAACGCCGCGGGCGTCGGCGACCGTGTCCTCCTCATGGAGACCCGGCCGCTGTCCGCGACGAAGCGCTGGCGCGTCGTCGAGATCCTCGAGAAGGCCAAGTAAGTCTCCTGCGGGGCATCCCTCGCAGGACAGTTCCGCCAGGCTCGGCAGGGGCCCTCGTCACTGAGGCCCCTGCCGGGAACCGGCAGACAAACAGGAGATAGACGTGATCCAGCAGGAGTCGCGACTGCGCGTCGCCGACAACACTGGTGCGAAGGAGATCCTTTGCATCCGTGTGCTCGGTGGCTCCGGTCGCCGCTACGCGGGCATCGGTGACGTCATCGTCGCCACCGTCAAGGACGCGATCCCCGGTGGCAACGTGAAGAAGGGTGACGTCGTCAAGGCGGTCATCGTTCGCACCGTCAAGGAGCGCCGCCGTCCGGACGGCTCGTACATCCGCTTCGACGAGAACGCCGCCGTCATTCTGAAGAACGACGGCGACCCTCGCGGCACCCGCATCTTCGGCCCGGTCGGCCGTGAGCTGCGCGAGAAGAAGTTCATGAAGATCATCTCGCTCGCGCCGGAGGTGCTGTAAGCATGAAGATCAAGAAGGGCGACCTGGTCCAGGTCATCACCGGTAAGGACAAGGGCAAGCAGGGCAAGGTCATTGCCGCTTACCCGCGCGACGAGCGTGTCCTGGTCGAGGGTGTCAACCGGGTCAAGAAGCACACCAAGGCCGGTCCGACCGCTCGCGGTTCGCAGGCCGGCGGCATCGTCACCACCGAGGCGCCGATCCACGTCTCCAACGTCCAGCTGGTCGTTGAGAAGGACGGCAACAAGGTCGTCACGCGTGTCGGTTACCGCTTCGACGACGAAGGCAACAAGATCCGCGTTGCCAAGCGGACGGGTGAGGACATCTGATGGCTACCACCACTGCTCCGCGTCTGAAGCTGAAGTACCGCGAGGAGATCGCGGGCAAGCTGCGTGACGAGTTCAAGTACGAGAACGTCATGCAGATCCCCGGCCTCGTCAAGATCGTGGTCAACATGGGTGTCGGCGACGCCGCCCGTGACTCGAAGCTGATCGAGGGCGCGATCCGCGACCTGACCACCATCACCGGTCAGAAGCCGGCCGTCACCAAGGCCCGCAAGTCCATCGCGCAGTTCAAGCTGCGTGAGGGTCAGCCGATCGGTGCCCACGTCACGCTCCGTGGCGACCGCATGTGGGAGTTCCTGGACCGCACCCTGTCGCTCGCGCTGCCGCGCATCCGCGACTTCCGTGGTCTGTCCCCCAAGCAGTTCGACGGCCGTGGCAACTACACCTTCGGTCTCACGGAGCAGGTCATGTTCCACGAGATCGACCAGGACAAGATCGACCGTACCCGGGGTATGGACATCACCGTGGTGACCACGGCGACCAACGACGCTGAGGGCCGCGCGCTCCTTCGTCACCTCGGCTTCCCGTTCAAGGAGGCGTGAGCGAGATGGCGAAGAAGGCTCTGATTGCCAAGGCCGCCCGCAAGCCCAAGTTCGGTGTGCGTGGCTACACGCGCTGCCAGCGCTGCGGCCGTCCGCACTCCGTGTACCGCAAGTTCGGCCTGTGCCGCGTGTGCCTTCGTGAGATGGCTCACCGTGGCGAGCTGCCGGGCGTGACCAAGAGCTCCTGGTAATCCCGACTTTTAGGGATTCCTGAAGCTCTCGGTAAGCAATGGGCGTGTCAGGCGTCCGCCCCTTCATGGCTTAGGCTTGGAGGGTTGGGCGCCTGACGGTCGCCTTTACGACTTACTACGCCGTAGGTCCACCGCACCGCACCCGCCTCGTCTCGGATCGAGGAGAGGGATGGGCACCTGGAAACCCCGGCGAGAGAGGCCGAAGGCCAATTCATGACCATGACTGATCCGATCGCAGACATGCTTACGCGTCTGCGGAACGCGAACTCGGCATACCACGACTCCGTGACGATGCCGGCGTCCAAGATCAAGTCTCACATCGCGGAGATCCTCCAGCAGGAGGGCTTCATCACGGGCTGGAAGGTCGAGGACGCCGAGGTCGGCAAGAACCTCGTCCTGGACCTGAAGTTCGGTCCCAACCGTGAGCGCTCCATCGCGGGCATCAAGCGCATCTCCAAGCCCGGTCTCCGGGTGTACGCGAAGTCCACCAACCTGCCGAAGGTGCTCGGCGGCCTGGGCGTGGCGATCATCTCCACGTCGCACGGGCTCCTCACCGACAAGCAGGCCGGCAAGAAGGGCGTAGGCGGAGAAGTCCTCGCCTACGTCTGGTAGCAGAAGGGAACGGAGGAAACAGCTATGTCGCGCATCGGCAAGCTCCCCATCGCGGTTCCCGCCGGCGTGGACGTCACCATCGACGGCCGCACGGTGAAGGTCAAGGGCCCCAAGGGCGAGCTGACCCACACCATCGTGGCTCCGATCGACATCGCCAAGGGCGAGGACGGCACTCTCGCGGTGACCCGCCCCAACGACGAGCGTCAGAGCAAGGCCCTGCACGGCCTGTCCCGCACGCTGGTGGCGAACATGATCACCGGCGTGACCCAGGGTTACGTGAAGAAGCTCGAAATCAGCGGTGTCGGTTACCGCGTGACCGCCAAGGGCTCGAACCTCGAGTTCGCGCTCGGTTACAGCCACCCGATCCTGGTCGAGGCCCCCGAGGGCATCACCTTCAAGGTCGAGGCTCCGACCCGTTTCTCGGTCGAGGGCATCGACAAGCAGAAGGTCGGCGAGGTCGCGGCCAACATCCGCAAGCTGCGCAAGCCCGACCCGTACAAGGCCAAGGGCGTCAAGTACGAGGGCGAAGTCATCCGCCGCAAGGTCGGAAAGGCGGGTAAGTAAGCCATGGCATACGGGCAGAAGATCCTCAAGGGCGACGCCTACAAGCGCGCCGCGATCAAGCGCCGTCACATCCGGATCCGCAAGCGGATCGCCGGTACGGCGGAGCGTCCCCGTCTGGTCGTGACCCGCTCCAACCGCCACATCGTGGCGCAGGTGATCGACGACCTGAAGGGCCACACCCTGGCCTCCGCGTCCACGCTGGACGCGTCGGTCCGTGGTGGCGAGGGCGACAAGTCCGCGCAGGCCAAGCAGGTCGGCGCCCTGGTCGCCGAGCGTGCCAAGGCCGCCGGTGTCGAGGCCGTGGTGTTCGACCGTGGTGGCAACCAGTACGCCGGGCGCATCGCCGCCCTGGCGGACGCCGCCCGCGAGGCCGGGCTCAAGTTCTGAGCCGCTTGTAGCTAGCGGAAAGAGAGAGGTAATCCAATGGCTGGACCCCAGCGCCGCGGCAGCGGTGCCGGTGGCGGCGAGCGGCGGGACCGGAAGGGCCGTGACGGCGGCGCTGCTGCCGCCGAGAAGACCGCGTACGTTGAGCGCGTCGTCGCGATCAACCGCGTCGCCAAGGTTGTGAAGGGTGGTCGTCGCTTCAGCTTCACCGCGCTGGTCGTGGTGGGCGACGGTGACGGCACCGTGGGTGTCGGTTACGGCAAGGCCAAGGAGGTGCCGGCCGCCATCGCCAAGGGCGTTGAGGAGGCCAAGAAGCACTTCTTCAAGGTCCCGCGTATCCAGGGCACCATCCCGCACCCGATCCAGGGTGAGAAGGCTGCCGGCGTCGTTCTCCTCAAGCCGGCCTCGCCGGGTACCGGTGTTATCGCCGGTGGTCCCGTGCGTGCCGTCCTGGAGTGCGCCGGTATCCACGACGTGCTGTCGAAGTCGCTCGGCTCCGACAACGCGATCAACATCGTGCACGCGACCGTGGAGGCCCTGAAGGGCCTGCAGCGTCCCGAGGAGATCGCGGCCCGCCGCGGTCTGCCCCTCGAGGACGTCGCCCCCGCGGCTCTGCTCCGTGCGCGTGCCGGGGCGGGTGCGTAATCATGGCGCAGCTCAAGATTACGCAGGTCAAGTCCTACATCGGCAGCAAGCAGAACCACCGTGACACCCTGCGCTCCCTTGGTCTCAAGGGCATCAACACGCAGGTCGTCAAGGAGGACCGCCCCGAGTTCCGCGGCATGGTGCACACCGTCCGCCACCTCGTGACGGTCGAGGAGGTCGACTGATCATGGCGGAGCAGAACCCGCTCAAGATCCACAACCTCCGTCCGGCCCCGGGCGCCAAGACCGCCAAGACCCGTGTCGGTCGTGGTGAGGCGTCGAAGGGTAAGACGGCTGGTCGTGGTACCAAGGGTACGAAGGCCCGTTACCAGGTTCCGGAGCGCTTCGAGGGTGGCCAGATGCCGCTCCACATGCGCCTCCCGAAGCTGAAGGGCTTCAAGAACCCGTTCAAGACCGAGTACCAGGTCGTGAACCTCGACAAGCTGGCCGCGCTGTACCCGGAGGGTGGCGAGGTCACCGTCGAGGGTCTCGTCGCCAAGGGTGCCGTTCGCAAGAACAGCCTCGTCAAGGTCCTCGGCCAGGGTGAGGTCTCCGTGGCGCTGCAGGTGACGGTCGACGCCGTCTCCGGCTCCGCCAAGGAGAAGATCACCGCCGCCGGCGGCACCGTCACCGAGCTCGTCTGATCGTTTCGGACGTCTCGATGACGTAAGCATTTCCCGACCGGGGATACCTCACAATGGGGTATCCCCGGTTGGTCGTTCCTCGGGGGGCAGTACGGCCGGTAAGGTGGCCAGCACTGTTCTTTTTCCCATTCGTCGAACCTCAAGACCGTCACCCTTGACGCACTTGCGCGGGGGTCGCAGGAGGCACCGTGCTCACCGCGTTCGCCCGGGCGTTCAGGACGCCCGACCTGCGCAAGAAGCTGCTCTTCACGCTGGGCATCATCGTGGTCTACCGGGTCGGTACGCACATCCCGATCCCGGGTGTGAACTACACGTCTGTGCAGCAGTGCGTGAAGGAGGCCTCGGGCAACCAGGGTCTCTTCGGCATGATCAACATGTTCAGCGGCGGCGCGCTGCTGCAGATCACGATCTTCGCGCTGGGCATCATGCCGTACATCACGGCCAGCATCATCCTTCAGCTGCTGACCGTGGTCATCCCGCGCCTGGAGGCCCTGAAGAAGGAGGGCCAGGCCGGTACGACGAAGATCACGCAGTACACCCGGTACCTGACGGTGGCCCTCGCCATCCTCCAGGGCACCGGTCTGGTCGCCACCGCGCGCAGCGGCGCGCTCTTCAACGGCTGCTCGGTCGCGTCGAGCATCGTCCCGGACCAGTCGATCTTCACGACGATCACGATGGTCGTCTGCATGACCGCCGGTACGGCCGTCGTGATGTGGCTCGGCGAGCTCATCACCGACCGCGGCATCGGCAACGGCATGTCGATCCTGATGTTCATCTCGATCGCCGCGACCTTCCCGTCCGCGCTGTGGGCCATCAAGAAGCAGGGCACCCTGGCCGACGGCTGGATCGAGTTCGGCTCGGTCATCGCGATCGGCCTGGTCATGGTCGGGCTCGTCGTCTTCGTCGAGCAGGCGCAGCGCCGCATCCCGGTGCAGTACGCGAAGCGCATGATCGGCCGTCGTTCCTACGGTGGTACGTCCACGTACATCCCGCTCAAGGTGAACCAGGCGGGTGTGATTCCCGTCATCTTCGCCTCGTCGCTGCTGTACATCCCGGCCCTCGTGGCGCAGTTCGCGGGCGGCAGCTCGGGCTGGAAGAGCTGGATCGAGCAGAACCTGACCAAGCAGGGGGACAGCCCCACGTACATCACCCTGTACTTCCTGCTCATTGTTTTCTTCGCGTTCTTCTACGTGGCGATCTCCTTCAACCCCGAGGAAGTCGCCGACAACATGAAGAAGTATGGTGGCTTCATCCCGGGCATCCGGGCTGGCCGACCGACCGCTGAGTACCTGTCGTACGTGCTCAACCGGATCACCTGGCCGGGTTCGCTGTATTTGGGACTGATCGCTCTCGTACCGACAGTGGCGTTGGTGGGCTTCGGGGCGAGCCAGAACTTCCCGTTCGGCGGGACCAGCATCCTCATCATCGTGGGTGTCGGTCTCGAGACGGTGAAGCAGATCGAGAGCCAGCTCCAGCAGCGCAATTACGAAGGGTTCCTCCGCTGATGCGTATCGTCCTCGTCGGGCCGCCGGGTGCCGGTAAGGGAACGCAGGCCGTCCGCCTCGCCGAGATGCTGGCCATTCCGCACATCTCCACGGGCGACTTGTTCCGCGCCAACATCAGTAAGCAGACCGAGCTCGGCAAACTCGCCAAGTCCTACATGGACGCCGGTGACCTCGTACCCGACGAGGTCACCATCGCGATGGCCAAGGACCGCATGGAGCAGCCGGACGCGGAGAACGGCTTCCTGCTGGACGGCTTCCCGCGCAACGTCTCGCAGGCCGAGGCGCTGGACCGGCTGCTGAGCGACGAGGGCATCGTGCTGGACGCCGTCCTGGACCTGGAGGTCCCGGAGGCGGAGGTCGTCAAGCGGATCGCCGGCCGGCGCGTCTGCCGCAACGACTCCTCGCACGTCTTCCACGTGACGTACAGCCCGCCGAAGCAGGAAGGCGTGTGCGACATCTGCGGCGGCGAGCTGTACCAGCGCGACGACGACTCCGAGGACACCGTCCGCACCCGGCTCGAGGTCTACCACACGCAGACCGAGCCGATCATCGACTACTACAAGGCGCAGGGGCTGGTCGTGACGATCTCCGCCCTGGGCCCGGTGGACGAGATCACGCAGCGGGCGCTGGAGGCGCTGAAGCGCGAGAAGGCCGAGAACAACTAGATCGCGGTTCTTCCGGCCGCGGCGCCCTTCCCCGGACCTCGTCCGGGGCCCCGGGGTGCCGCGGCCGTAGTGTTGTACAGGTAACCCAGTCCACGTGAGTGACGGAGAGCGCAGGCCGCCCATGGTGCAGATCAAGACCCCCGAGCAGATCGCCAGGATGCGTGCGGCGGGGCTGGTCGTGGCCGCGATCCACGCGGCGACCCGCGAGGCCGCGGTTCCCGGCGCCACCACCAGGGACCTGGACGAGGTTGCCCGCAAGGTGCTCGCCGAGCACGGCGCGAAGCCGAACTTCCTCGGGTACGGCGGCTTCCCCGCGACGATCTGCACCTCGGTCAACGAGGTCGTGGTCCACGGCATCCCCTCCGACGACGTCGTCCTGAAGGACGGCGACATCATCTCCGTCGACGCGGGCGCGATCGTCGACGGCTGGCACGGTGACGCCGCCTACACCGCCTTCGTGGGCTCGGGTCACGCCCCTGAGCTGATCGAGCTCTCCCGGGTGACCGAGGAGTCGATGTGGGCCGGCATCGCGGCCGTCAGGCAGGGCAACCGCCTGGTCGACGTCTCCCGGGCCATCGAGACCTACATCCGCCGGCAGCCCAAGCCCGGCGGTGGCCGCTACGGCATCATCGAGGACTACGGCGGCCACGGCATCGGCACCGAGATGCACATGGACCCGCACCTGCTGAACTACGTCGACCGCCGCCGCGGCAAGGGGCCCAAGCTGGTCACCGGCTTCTGCCTCGCGATCGAGCCCATGGTCTCCCTCGGCACGCCCAGGACCGAGGTCCTGGAGGACGACTGGACGGTCATCACGACGGACGGCACCTGGTCCTCGCACTGGGAGCACTCCGTCGCCCTCACGGAGGAGGGCCCGTTGGTGCTGACGGCTCCCGACGGGGGCCGGGCGAAGCTGGCGGAGCACGGGGTCACGGCGGCGCCCGACCCGCTGGGCTGAAGATCGCAAAGAGAGCACAAAGCCCCCTGAGAATCGATCCTGTGTTCTACCTATGAGGATATGATCATGGGCGACCGGCAGGGGGCGGTCGCGTGGTGCTGTCTGCCTCGCTGTGCCTGCTTCCCTGTCATGCACATGATGAAAGGGAAAACGGTGGGTTCCACTCTGAAGCGAACGGTCGGCATCCTCGCGGGGGCGGCCGCTCTGGCCATCACGACCGGCACCGCGCCCGCGTTCGCGTCCGCGGCCGGGTGCCACGGCGGCGCCTGTGTCCGGGTCGACGGCTCCGGCCTCAAGGTCAACTGGATCCAGGCCTACTCGGGCGACGAGACCTTCCACGGCAAGTTCAAGATCTACGCCGAGAAGATGGGGTACGTGAAGTACTCGCCGCTGACGACGTACTACAACAACGGCAACCACTTCACGTACTACCGGGTTCCGATCAACGCGAACTGGAAGGACGGCACCGACATCTGCGTGCAGGCGCTCCTGGACGGCACGCACGACGACGGCACCGCCTGCGAGACCGTCGAGAAGTAGGCGTCGGGAAGCAAGCAGCCAGAAGTAGGCAGTAGTGAGCGGCCGGGGGAACGGCCGCTCGCCCCGCCCCGTCCGTCGCGCATAACGCGCCGACGGGCGGGGCATTGTCATGGGCAGGTGCGGACTGCGAGTGAGTTCGTCTTTTTCTGGGCGCTGACGTAGACTGACTCGTCGGCTCTCGTGCACCCGCATGTCCGCATGCCCCTCGTGAGTCGATCAAGGTAGTCGATTCGAAGGGCGAAGCGTGGCCAAGAAGCAAGGTGCCATCGAGATCGAGGGCACTGTCGTCGAGTCTCTTCCGAACGCCATGTTCAAGGTCGAGCTCCAGAACGGCCACCAGGTCCTGGCACACATCAGCGGCAAGATGCGTATGCACTACATCCGCATCCTCCCTGACGACCGGGTCGTGGTGGAGCTGTCTCCGTACGACCTGACGCGTGGCCGGATCGTCTACCGATACAAGTAGATCTTGCCCACGTCCCGCGTGAGCGGGGCCGCCGGCAACTGACCCGGAGAACCTCAATCCCATGAAGGTCAAGCCGAGCGTCAAGAAGATCTGCGACAAGTGCAGGGTGATCCGCCGTCACGGTCGGGTCATGGTCATCTGCGAGAACCCGCGCCACAAGCAGCGCCAGGGCTGACGCACGACCGATCCCTCTGCATCCATCGCAGAGATTCGCGCGACGCAAGCTGAACATGTTCATACGCAGAATCCAGGTGCCACGGCGCCTGACACCCCCGGTTCGGAGGCCGGGGACCCAGTACGTACCTGATACGGCGGCTGGGAACCGGTTCTGCGGAAGACCTCCGAAGATCACCAGGAGCCATTGAATGGCACGCGTTTCCGGTGTTGACATCCCGCGCGAAAAGCGCGTGGAGGTCGCGCTCACCTACGTGTTCGGCATCGGCCGGACACTCTCGCAGCAGACGCTGGCCGAGACCGGCATCGACCCGAACACCCGCGTTCGCGACCTGACCGAAGAGCAGCTGGTCGCCATCCGCGAGTACGTCGACAACAACATCAAGACCGAGGGTGACCTCCGTCGCGAGATCCAGGCCGACATCCGCCGCAAGGTCGAGATCGGCTGCTACCAGGGTCTGCGTCACCGTCGCGGTCTGCCCGTCCGCGGTCAGCGCACCAGCACCAACGCCCGCACCCGCAAGGGTCCGCGTCGCGCCATCGCCGGCAAGAAGAAGCCGGGCAAGAAGTAGTCCGCAGCGGACAACGCTTCATCAGCGGTCTTCGCTGTAGGACCGACCACCTCCCCGTAGGAGTTACTAGATGCCCCCCAAGGGTCGTCAGGGCGCTGCCAAGAAGGTGCGCCGCAAGGAAAAGAAGAACGTCGCTCACGGCCACGCGCACATCAAGAGCACGTTCAACAACACGATCGTCTCCATCACGGACCCGTCCGGCAACGTGATCTCCTGGGCCTCCGCCGGCCACGTCGGCTTCAAGGGCTCCCGGAAGTCCACGCCGTTCGCCGCGCAGATGGCCGCCGAGTCGGCTGCCCGCCGCGCCCAGGAGCACGGCATGCGCAAGGTCGACGTGTTCGTGAAGGGCCCGGGTTCCGGTCGCGAGACCGCGATCCGCTCCCTGCAGGCCACGGGCCTCGAGGTCGGCTCCATCCAGGACGTCACCCCGACCCCGCACAACGGCTGCCGTCCGCCGAAGCGCCGTCGCGTCTGACGTCGCTCCGCAGGGCTGCTCGGGCGGTACGGCTCCGTAAGGGTCGTGCCGCCCGTACCCTTGCAGTACCCGCACTCTCACGGGCGCGGTTCCGTCGGGCGTCAAATAGCGGGCGTCCACGAAAGAAGGATCTGATCCGAACATGCTGATTGCTCAGCGTCCCTCGTTGACCGAAGAGGTCGTCGACGAGTTCCGGTCCCGGTTCGTGATCGAGCCGCTGGAGCCGGGCTTCGGCTACACCCTCGGCAACTCCCTCCGTCGTACCCTCCTCTCGTCGATCCCCGGCGCTGCTGTCACCAGCATCCGGATCGACGGCGTGCTGCACGAGTTCACCACCGTGCCGGGCGTCAAGGAGGACGTCACCGACCTGATCCTCAACATCAAGCAGCTGGTCGTCTCCTCGGAGCACGACGAGCCCGTGGTGATGTACCTGCGCAAGCAGGGTCCGGGTCTGGTCACCGCCGCCGACATCGCGCCTCCGGCCGGTGTCGAGGTGCACAACCCCGATCTGGTCCTGGCCACGCTGAACGGCAAGGGCAAGCTGGAGATGGAGCTGACGGTCGAGCGTGGCCGCGGTTACGTCTCGGCCGTGCAGAACAAGCAGGTGGGTCAGGAGATCGGCCGTATCCCGGTCGACTCCATCTACTCGCCGGTGCTGAAGGTCACGTACAAGGTCGAGGCGACCCGTGTCGAGCAGCGCACCGACTTCGACAAGCTGATCGTCGACGTCGAGACGAAGCAGGCGATGCGGCCGCGTGACGCCATGGCCTCCGCGGGCAAGACCCTGGTCGAGCTGTTCGGTCTCGCCCGCGAGCTGAACATCGACGCCGAGGGCATCGACATGGGCCCGTCCCCGACGGACGCCGCCCTCGCCGCCGATCTGGCGCTGCCGATCGAGGAGCTGGAGCTCACGGTCCGCTCCTACAACTGCCTCAAGCGCGAGGGCATCCACTCCGTGGGTGAGCTCGTGGCGCGTTCCGAGGCCGACCTCCTGGACATCCGCAACTTCGGTGCGAAGTCCATCGACGAGGTCAAGGCGAAGCTGGCCGGCATGGGCCTGGCCCTGAAGGACAGCCCGCCCGGATTCGACCCCACCGCTGCGGCGGACGCGTTCGGCGCGGACGACGACGCGGATGCGGGCTTCGTGGAGACCGAGCAGTACTAAGAGCTCGGGCCTTCCGGTCCGTACTCGGGTGCGGGTGCGCTGTGGCTTGTCGCGCAGTTCCTCCCCCAGCCTTCGGCCGGGGGTACCCCCAGCGCCCCTTCCGGGGCGCCCCTTCGGGGACGCCCCGGATCTCCGACAGACAACCGTCTGCTCGGATACTGACCCCGGTACCTGACACGGCCGGGGCAGACACACAGGAGAAGAACCATGCCGAAGCCCACCAAGGGTGCCCGTCTGGGCGGCAGCGCCGCGCACGAGAAGCTGCTCCTCGCGAACCTCGCGAAGTCGCTCTTCGAGCACGGCCGTATCACCACCACCGAGGCGAAGGCCCGCCGCCTGCGCCCGTACGCCGAGCGTCTGGTCACCAAGGCGAAGAAGGGCGACCTTCACAACCGCCGTCAGGTGCTCCAGGTCATCACGGACAAGAGCATCGTGCACACGCTCTTCACCGAGATCGGCCCGCGGTACGAGAACCGCCCGGGTGGCTACACCCGTATCACCAAGATCGGTAACCGTCGTGGCGACAACGCGCCCATGGCTGTCATCGAGCTGGTGGAGGCGCTGACCGTCGCCCAGCAGGCGACCGGTGAGGCCGAGGCCGCGACGAAGCGCGCGGTCAAGGAGGCCGAGGAGACCAAGGTCGAGGAGACCAAGGTCGACGAGGCTCCGGCCGACGAGGCTGCCGAGGAGTCCAAGGAGGCGTAAGCGTCCTTTGGCTGCGGCGCCGTCGTGGTTGCTCGCGCAGTTCCCAGCGCCCCTTGAGGGGCGCGTCAGTGGGCCCGTTCCTTTCGAGGGGCGGGCCCGCTTTTCTTGCCCTGAGAGGATTCTCCTGTGAGTGACGACGTTCAGCCCGGCCATGTGCGCATCCGTCTCGACCTGTCCTACGACGGCACCCACTTCCACGGCTGGGCCAAGCAGGCCGGCGGGAAGCGGACCGTGCAGGGGGAGATCGAGGATGCGCTGCGGGTCGTCACGCGGTCGCAGGACACGGTGTACGAGCTGACCGTGGCCGGGCGCACGGATGCCGGGGTGCACGCGCGGGGGCAGGTGGCGCATGTCGATCTGCCGGCCGGGGTGTGGGAGGAGCAGCGGGAGAAGCTGCTGAAGCGGCTCGCGGGGCGGCTGCCGAAGGACGTGCGGGTGTGGTCCGTCGGCGAGGCGCCGGCCGGGTTCAACGCGCGGTTCGCGGCGCTGTGGCGGCGGTACGTGTACCGGGTCGGGGACCGGCCGGGAGGCGTGGACCCGCTGCTGCGCAACCACGTGCTGTGGCACGACTGGGAGCTGGATGTGGCGGTCATGGACGCCGCCGCGAAGTCACTCGTCGGGGAGCACGACTTCGCCGCCTACGCGAAGAAGCGTGAAGGGGCGACGACGATCCGGGAGATCCTCGGCTTCGGCGTGAGCCGACGCGGCGACGGGGTCGTCGAGATCGAGGTCCGGGCCGACGCCTTCTGCCACAACCAGGTGCGGTCGATGGTCGGCGCGCTGTTGTTCGTGGGGGACGGGCACCGGGGCGTGGAGTGGCCGCGGAAGGTGCTGGACGCGGGGGTGCGGGACAGCGCCGTGCACGTCGTACGGCCGCACGGGCTGACCCTGGAGGAGGTCGCGTACCCGGCGGCCGACCAGCTGCTGGAGAGGCAGCGGCAGGCACGCCGGGTACGGGTGCGGACGGTCTGAGGGGTCAGCCGGCCAGGGCCTTCTTCACTGTCGGCTTGAGGAAGGGCGCCAGGGACTTGGCGTAGCTGCCCGTCATGTGGCTGTTGTCGAAGTAGACGATCTGGTCGGCGATCACGGTCGGGCAGACGTTGTCGGCGCAGAACGCGGGCAGTGAGTCGATGACCGTGGCGCCGTGGCGTTCCGCCACCTTCTGCTCGATGACACGGAAGTCGGCGTATTCGACCGCCGTCTTCTCGTCGGGACTGCAGGCGGTGACGTCGTGGATGTGGGTGGCGAGGCAGTCCGGGACGTTCCGGCCGGGCTGCGGGGTGTCGGTGATGTAGATGAGCTTGGCGCCGGAGGCCTCGAACTTCTTGAACGCCTTCTCAGCGCCGGCCTCGGTCACCTCGCGGCGGATGCGGCTGGTGACGACGATGACGTCCGGCTTGAGGTCCTCGATGCTCTGGAACGCCGACTCCCGCCAGCTGTCGCACTCGGAGTACTCACGGTTCAGCTCGGGGTTCTTGATCGCGTAGACCTCGGGGGAGCAGCCACCCTTCGCCATGGTCACGACCTTCACGTGCAGCGACTGCCCGAGCTCGTTGAACGCGTCACCCCACTGCCAGGCGTGCGAGTCGCCGATCACGACGAGCGTGCGCTTCCCCGTCTTGTCGCCGATGACGCAGTTGTCGCGCATGACGAACTTCTCGACGTCCGTGTTGTCGATGCAGCCGTAGTGGGTCGCGTCCTTGGGAGCCGTCGCCAGCGCGTTCAGTGCGGTCCCCGACAGTTCGCTCTGGGTCACGGCTTTCTGCACCGACGCCTCGCCGGCGTACCCGGTGGCGCCCCCGTTCACGGCGGCGGCCGAGGTGGCGAGGTTGAGAGGGATGAACAGGGCGCATGCCGTGGCCGCGGCGGCGCTCGCGGTCGCCGTGCCGCCGGCGAAGATGCCCTTCCAGGGGGTCGCCACCAGCTGCGGGTTGTTCCGGAACCGGGCCTCGACGGCGTAGTACATGAAGACGGCCAGGATGAAGGACAGCGAGAGCACCCGGAAGCGGTCCGAGTAGGTGATGTCCCGTCCCACGACGTCGGGCCACAGGACCAGGATCGGCCAGTGCCAGAGGTACCAGCCGTAGCTCACGTTGCCGACGTAGTTGGTCACCGGGTTGTGCAGGATCCGCTCCACACCGAGGCGGGGATTGGCGCAGCCACCGGCGATGATCATGCAGGCGCCCAGCACGGGGCCGGCCACCGCGTAGCCCGGCAGCGGGGTCTCCTTGGTGATGACGAGCGCGGTGCCGATGGTGGTCACCAGGCCCAGCCAGGAGATCACCGCCGCCAGCCCCTGGTTCATGCGGGAGAGCAGCGGTGCGCCGAGGGCCAGCAGGATGCCGGAGGCGAGCTCCCAGATACGGGTCTGGGTGCCGAAGTAGGCGAGGGGCTGGTTCTCGGCGGTCTGCTTGACCGAGAGGTACAGCGACCCGCCGATCGCAGCCACCAGGAACAGCCCCACCAGGGCGCGGTTGCGGAAGATCTTGCGGGACAGCCAGGCCGTGACGACCAGGACGATCGGAGCGGCCACATAGAACTGCTCCTCGATGCCCAGCGACCAGAAGTGCTGGTAGGGGGACTGCGTCCCGTCGTTCGCGAAGTAGTCCGTGCCCGTCTCGACGAGGCGCCAGTTCATGAAGCTGAGCGCTGCGCTGAGACCGTCCTTCATGGTCTCGCGGAACCTGAGCGGGCTGGCGTACAGCCAGGCCACGACCGCCGTGGTGATGACCACGACGGCCATGCCCGGGGCGAGCCGCCGCATCCGGCGCGCCCAGAACTTGCTCAGCGACACCTTGCCGGTCTTGTCGATCTCGGCGAGGAGCTGGCTGCCGATGAGGAAGCCGCTCAGCACGAAGCTGACGTCCACGCCGCCGTGGATGTCGAGCAGACCGACGTGCATCGTGACCACCATCATGATGGCTACGGCACGCAGGCCCTGGATGTCCGGCCGGTACTTGCGCAGGCGTTCCGCCTGCGTGGCCGGTGAGCGATGGCTGGTCAACGGTTCTCCAGTAACTGTGTCCGGTCGGACCGGCGACTTCAGTGGGCCGTCAGGCAGGCGGCAGCCGTACCGCTGACGCGCACCCCTTGGCTGGGAATGCGGATGCCGCACGACAACCGCAGCTGGGCGGGCAGCTCGTTCTCGGCGCCGACGTGCGCGTGGCAGCCCACCACGACCTCGCGGAGAAACGATTCGTTGCCGATCGACGAGTCGTGGTCGACCACGGATTCGTGGATCCGGGCGCCCTCGGCCACGGTGACGTGCGCGCCGATGATGGAGCGGTCGACGACCACACGCGGGCCGACGACCGCGTAGGGGCCGACCGTCGAGCCGCCGGTGACACGGGCGCTCGGGTGCACGGTGGCCGTGGGATGGACCAGCGCCTCGGCCGGCGGCCCCACCAGGGGCGAGGTCGCCCTGCCGGTGACCAGGTCGGCCGACCCCTGGACGAAGGCCAGCGGGGTGCCGAGGTCGCGCCAGTAGTCGTCCGTGGTGTGGCCGAAGACCCGCCCGCCGTCCGCGACGAGCCGGGGGAAGGTCTCCTGCTCGACGCTGACCTCCCGGTCGCCGGGGATGGCGTCCAGGACGGACCGGCGGAAGACGTAGCAGCCGGCGTTGATCTGGTCGGTGACGCACTCCTCCTGGGTCTTGGGCTTCTCCAGGAAGGACAGCACCCGTCCGGACCCGTCGGTGGGCACCAGGCCGAAGGCCCGGGGATCGGCGACCCGGGTGAGGTGCAGCGTCACGTCGGCCTCGTTGGCCTCGTGGTACGCCAGGACGCCGCGCAGGTCCACGCCGGAGAGGATGTCGCCGTTGAGGACGAGCACCGGGGCGTCGGCCGGGCCGCGCAGCAGCCGTCCGGCGTTGCGGATCGCCCCACCCGTGCCCAGCGGGACCTCCTCGACGGCGTAGGAGATGTCCAGGTCCCGTGAGAAGCCCCGGAACTCCTCCTCGAAGAGGCCGGCGAGATAGGACGTGGCGAACACCAGGTGCTCGACACCGGCGTCCATCAGCTTGGCCACCTGGTGGCGGATGAAGGAGGAGCCCGCGACGCCCAGTAGCGGCTTCGGGGTGTGGTTGGTCAGTGGACGCAGGCGGGTTCCCTTGCCGCCCACCAGAATGATGGCTTCCTGCATGAATGCCTCGCTCGGTCAGCTAGCGGTGGTGGTTCCGGGACCTGCGTAGTCCGAGGTGAAGCACGTCTTGATCGCTTTCTCGGACTGAGGGCGGCCGGCGAAGTCGAGCCGGGAGGCGACCTTGTCGTCGGGCTTGGTGTTGGGGTCGTCGTCGAAGTAGATCGACCACCAGTAGACGCCGCTCATCTTCCGTTCCTGGACGACCTTGCAGACGGCGGTGTACCAGTTGGCCTGCACCTCGGGGTTGACCGCCCGCTTGGTGTAGAAGTCGCCCGGGGCGTGGTAGGCGCCGTTCATGGCGCCGATGCCGGCCTCGGCGACGGTGATCTTGGGGAGGGAACCGGTGGCCTTCCTGTTCAGCCACTTGTTCCAGCCGGCGACCAGGTCCTGCACCGAGGCGTCGTCGTCGACCTTGACCGGGAAGTAGGCGTCGATGCCGAGATGGTTCACCGGCATGGTGATGGGTCCCTCGACGTAGTTGTCCCAGTTCGCGTCGTAGGCGACCTCGCCGCTGAACACCTTCTCGGCGTCGTCCACGACGGTCTCCCAGTGCGGGTCGCCCTCCAGGGAGTTCAGCTCGGTGCCGATGACGAACGTGGCCGCCTTCTCGCTCTCGGCCGCCTTCAGGTACGGGGTGACGAACTTCTCGTACGAGGCGAACCAGGCGCTGCGGTCGGCGGGCTTGATGGAGCCGCGCCAGCCGTCCTCGGCCTTCAGGGAGTGCTCGTCCATCAGCGGCCGGATCGTGGTGCGCAGCCCGGCCTCGTGGAAGATCTCCAGGACGCGGGCGAGCCGGTCGGGGGTCGGGGTCTTGTCACCCCGGCTGACCGCCGTCGAGGCGAGCTTCCCGGTGAAGAACGGGAAGGAGACGCTGACCGAGTTGGCGTGCAGGCCGACCAGGTAGTTCGCGTGCAGCCGGGCCTGCTTCTCGATGTAGGCGAGGGAGTGCTTGGGGTTGTCCTCCCAGTAGAGCTGGGCGCCCCACTGCGGCATGCCCTTCTTCCACTCCTTGTCCACCTTGGCGACCTCGGTGGTCGGCGAGGGTGCCGCGGAGGTCCTGCCGTCGCCGCTCGTGGAGCCGGCCGGTCCGCTGTGCTCCTTGCCGTCGAGCACCAGGTGGGGCACGAACGAACCGGACGACCACTGCAGCGGGTGGTCGCCGACCACGAAGGGGGTCGCCACCACGAGGGCGATGACGGTGACGGGGAGCACGGCGAGCAAGGGCAGGCGTGCGCGCTTCATGACTGTGGGGTCTCTTCCGGGTCAGGCGGGCTTGGCGATGACGACGAACTTGTTCTCCTCGCGGCGAATGAACTTCCACAGGCCCTTGATGCCGCCGATGCCCTCGATGAGGGAGAAGAAGGGCAGCATGACGAGGACGGCCATGGGTTCCCACCACCTGCGCCTGCCGTTGAGGGAGGCGATCGCGTTGAGCCGCAGCCCTTCCCAGTACGCCCAGATCACGTAGGCGAAGCTGATCGACCAGAGGACGACCACGGACTGGGTCACGGGGGAGGTGTTCATGTCGCCGATGAACCAGGCCACGAACAGGATCGTGCCGACGTGCTGGAGCGGACCGAGGATCCAGCTCGTCACGCAGATGGTCAGGAACCAGCGGTAGCGCAGCGGCACCTTGCGGTTGAAGCAGAGGGCGACCAGGCCCCAGGCCCAGCGCTCGCGCTGCTTGATGAAGTCCTGGGTGTTGGCGGGCGAGGCGCCGTAGCAGCGGCCGTTGAACCAGTCGCTGCGCCCCGGGTAGAGGCGGCAGAAGGTCAGGGCCAGCCGGGCGTCCTCGACGATCTCCTTGGGGCCGAAGTCCCAGCCGATCTCCGCCTCGATGGAGGCACGGATGACGAGCAGCTCGCCGTGCACGCCGGCGGCCGGGGTACCGAGGCCTGTGAAGGCGCGGAACCGGGCGATGTCGTCGGCGGGACGGATCGCGTCGGCGAACCAGGTGAGCATGGACACGGCGTTCTCGCGCGGGTACGTCAGGATGCCCTGCGCCATGTGCTTGACCTCTTCGGGGGTCGCACGGCGCTGCCGGTTGATGAACTGGGCCAGGGACGCGGCGGTGTCGGGGCCGACCCCGGTGTCGTCGTCCATGTGCAGCACCCACACGTGGTCGAGGGCCTCGCCCTCCTCGATGCGCAGTTCGTGGGCGTAGTTGTTGGCGCGGGCCTTGAAGCGGGTGCCGTTCTTGGTCTGGTAGGCCTTCGGGACCGTGACCACGCGGATCAGGTGGCTGGTCGCGGCCAGCGCGTCGATGCGCTCGGCGGCCTCGCAGCCCTCCTCGGTGAGCACGTCCACGCGCATGTACGGGAACCACTCCGGCAGGTGCTCCACGTAGGAGAGGACGGAGCGCTCCAGGGCCGGGTAGGTGTCGTGGCGCCCGATCGTCGGCACCAGCACGGTCAGGAAGTCCTGCTCGACCAGGGCCGGCGGGGTCATCAGATGGGCCTTGCGGATCCGGCGGCGGATGAGCAGGAAGCCCTGGATCGACACCAGCACGCCGGGCACCGGAAGGGCCCAGCAGATGGTGATCAGCCAGGCCAGCGGCGAGTCGCTGGGGGTGTAGGACCACAGGCTGAAGAGGGTCAGGAACACCAGCGGGATCAGGAACGGGAGGATGCCCGGTTTCCAGTCAGCAGTGCGCTTGGCCAGCTTCG
The DNA here is from genome assembly GCF_055565975.1 of Streptomyces sp. NPDC028289. Classification (NCBI taxonomy): domain Bacteria; kingdom Bacillati; phylum Actinomycetota; class Actinomycetes; order Kitasatosporales; family Streptomycetaceae; genus Streptomyces; species Streptomyces sp. NPDC028289. Next base: position 342,045 of record NZ_JBVHTI010000003.1, read on the forward strand.
CGTTGTGTCGCGAATGCGGGGTTCCCCCGTCGACCACTGTCGATGCCATACGGCTACATGCTCTTCCGTGAGATCGGTGGCTGCCGGACGGCATGGCTCGGCGACGGGTGTGGTGACACGAGAAACCTCGTCTCGCCGCACACGTTGCGGGCCGTGATGTTGCCCCCGGTGCCGTCTTCGGCGTTCTGCGGCCGGCTCAGATGCCCCCCCGGGCGACCTGCGCCCCGGCCATGCAAGAAAACAAATCCTGCCACGTAAGAATCAGCCAAGAAACATCTGTGAGCAAGATGTAGTGGGAAAGTAATAATTCTATGGCTTGTGCAACGAAGCCCAGTCGAAGCCGGAGTGCTCGCCTCCGGTGCCGGTGATGACCTGCGAAGACGTGTACGTCCATTTCACGTCTTCTGGGGTGTTTTTCCCGCTCGGACCGGAGACATTGGTGTAGGTCAGGGCCTGGCCCCACACCGTCCAGAGCACCCACGGGGTGTCCGAAAGTGTGCTGTGCTGAGCGGAGCCGAGCGGAACGTAGAAGGACTCGGCCAGGATGCGGGGGCGGTCGTAGCGCTCCAGGCCCCGGTGCCAGACGTCGGTCCAGGGCCTGCCGTGGAACGGTCGCCGCGGGGTGTCGCTGTAGTCGTCCACGCCCACGACGTCGACGTACCGCCCGCCCGGGTAGTAGGCGCCGGGCTCCCGCGCGAAGGTGCCCTCCCAGGCGCTGGGGGCCCAGACGAAGAGCAGGTTGTGCAGGCCGCGGTCGTGCACCAGGTAGTCGTATGTGACATGCCACAGCTTCCGGTAGGCCGCCGGATCCTGCCCCGCCCACCAGAACCCGTGCCCCGGCCTGGCGTTCATCTCGTGGTACGGCCGTAGCAGGACCGGCACCCCGTGCTCCGCGAGGTAGCCGAGGTGGTCGGCGAGATAATCCAGGTCCAGCAGCAGGGCCCGGTGCTCGGCGGTGCCCGGGGTGACCACCCGGCCGAACCAGCCGCTGTCCCGGGCCGCCGGGGAGTTCTGGTAACGGGTCTGCTCGAAGCCCTTGACGGTGCTGCCCGGGTAGGGCTGGTGGAAGGAGAAGCCGACGATGCCCGCCGGGCCGCCCCCGTTCTGCGGCAGGTTCACCCGGGTCCCGGAGGCGCAGTCGAGGTGCGTGCCAGAGGGGTGGTAGGAACCGTCCGCCGGCCGCGGCAGCCCCGCCCACACGCCGAGCGCCAGGTCCACCGCGTCCTCGACGTACCCCCAGCACCTGCGGCAGCTCGGCCACGAGGAGCGGGAGTACGTGCGCGGCTCGCCCACCGCCCAGCCCGGCTGTCCGTACCCGGGCCCCAGGTCCACCTCCACGAACCCCGGGAACCTGCCGGTGATGTCGTGGGCCTTCTTGTAGTAGTAGCCGGGCTGCTTGGTGCCCCGGTAGTCGCCGTACGACGCGTTGTAGCGCTCGTTGTGCAGCTCGACGTGCTGGCCGATAACCGTCCGTGACGGTTCGCCGCGCCGCGCCCGGTTCTCCAGGCCGGCGAGCAGGGCGTAGACGCGGCGGGCGGCGGGCGTCGCCTCGGGATCGCGGTTCCGCAGTTCGGTGGGGACGAGCGAGGGGGGCCGCGGGGAGTCCCCGGCGTCCCGCCAAGCCCACCACACAGCCGACGGACCCAGTAGCCCGGCGGCGGCACCCGCCCCTATGAGCGCGACCCGTCTCCGCATGCGCATGACCCCCGCCCGCCCCCGTATCTCTCCCCGACCGGCCCCCGCCCTCTGGCCGAAACCATTCTGCCCCGCCCCGAGCAGGGCGCACGGGAGGGGCAGCGTCCTGTAAGGGGCGCTGGGGGTACCCGGCCGAAAGCTGGGGGAGGAACTGCGCGACCAGCCACGATGGCGGCGCCGCAGTGCACCTGGTTGAGCTGGAAGCCGGCCGCGTCGATGGCGTTCTGGATGGCCGGCTGGTCGTCGGTGGAGTCGTCGCCGAGGGCGCCGTACGCGGTGTCCCGCACGTTCAGCCGGCCCGCGGCGGCCGCCTCCGGCACCGGCGCGGGCCGGCGAGCAGTCTGCGTCTGGACGTGTCCGTCATGAGTCCCCCCAAGGGCGCGACGACCGGTGATGGCCCTGATCACCGGTCAGGTAGGGGGAGGCTCTCACGCGCCTCGCGGACGGGTCACCGGTCGGCCGCCGCCGACGCCTGGGCCTCGCCGCGGCGGTGGATCTGGCGGAAGGTGAACTCCGCCAGGTCGTCGCCGGCCTGGAAGACCTTGGTGTCCTTGGTGGTGACGTCCTTGCCGTTCAGGAAGCCGGCGGTGGTGAAGTACGCGTAGCGGCCGTACGCGTTGGTCGTCGTACGGCAGACGCCGGAGTCGCAGAAGGCCTTCACGCCGGAGCCGGCCAGGGCGGTCACGAAGCCCTTCTTGTCGGCCTCGGTCTTGGCCTTGCTCGCCTGCGCCTCGGTGTTGAACACGGCCACGCCGACCGTGACCGCGACGCCGTCCTTGGAGTAGGTGACCCGCAGCAGGCGGGTGCAGCCGTCCTTGTCGAGGACGGTCGGGAGGGTGCCCTTGGCGGCCGTGGAGCACTTCTTCGTGTCGGCCGTGGCGCCCTTCTTGTAGACCGTCCCGCCCATGGTCAGCTGGGTGCCGGGGAAGAGGGTCTCGGCGCTCAGCGGTGCCGTGTCCTTCTGCACACTGGATATGAACTCCTGCGGGTCCAGCGGTGGCGGCGCGCTGGTCGGCGCGAAGGACGGCGCCGAGCCGGCCGTGTCGCTGGGCAGCGAGCCGCTGGCCGGCAGGTTGGTGGGCGTGCCGGAGGCCTTGTTGTCGCCGTTCGCGGACACCACGGCCATCGCGACGGCGGTGCCGATCGCCAGCGTGGCGACCACGCCACCGCCTATGAACAGCACTCTGCGCCGCTTGTTCCGCGTTTCCGAGGCCTCGGCGAGCGACGCCCAGTCCGGAGTCTGGCCGGTGCCGCTGCCCCACGGCTGCTGAGACTGCGGTTTCCACGGATCCCACTGGGACTGAGGTCCCCCCTGCCCATAACTCATGGGGCGCATCTTAGACGGGGGCCGGGCGGTACCGGTGCGACTGTACGAACGGAGAACGGGGACCTTCAGGAGACCTTTGGGGGACCTTTGGGGGCAGGACGGCGCATCCTGGTACGGCCGTGCTCCCGGGATTTCCCGCCGCGGTCGGCGACGGCTCGTCCGGATGTCGGCGGGAGCTCGTTTTGACCCGTCCGGGGCCACCCTTGTACGCTTGCTCTTCGTTGTGTATTGGCTCGCTCGTTCTCACGGGAGTGGCCTCTACCTAGGTTCCCTGGAGCAGTTACCAGTGGGCGGCATACGGGCAGCGTCCCCGGCATTGTCGTCCCCAGCTGCACGATCGCTTCAGTGATGCCATGTGTCAGCACCCATCCACTGAAGAAGAAGGCTGCGAAGTGCGTACGTACAGCCCCAAGCCCGGCGATGTGACTCGCCAGTGGCATGTCATTGACGCTCAGGACGTCGTCCTGGGCCGTCTCGCCACCACCGCCGCGTCCCTTCTCCGCGGCAAGCACAAGCCGATCTACGCGCCCCACGTCGACACCGGTGACTTCGTCATCATCATCAACGCCGACAAGGTGCACCTGTCCGGCAACAAGCGGACCCAGAAGATGGCGTACCGCCACTCCGGCTACCCGGGCGGTCTGCGCTCCGTCCGCTACGACGAGCTGCTGGACAAGAACCCCGAGAAGGCCATCGAGAAGGCCGTCAAGGGCATGCTCCCCAAGAACACCCTGGGCCGTCAGATGCTCACCAAGCTGAAGGTCTACCGAGGCGAGAACCACCCGCACGCTGCGCAGCAGCCGGTTCCGTTCGAGATCACCCAGGTCGCGCAGTAATCCCGGCCACCCCCTAAGACTGAAGAGAATCTGAGGAGCATCGTGGCCGAGACCACTGCCGAGCAGCCGCTCGAAGAGCTTGACATCGACAGCTACACCACGGAGTCGGACGTCCCCGTCGAGGGCGAGTACACCTCCGAGTCCCTCGCGTCCCGCTTCGGCGAGCCGCAGCCGGCCGCCGGCCTGGGCCGTCGCAAGAACGCCATCGCCCGCGTCCGGATCGTCCCGGGCACCGGCAAGTGGAAGATCAACGGTCGCACCCTCGAGGACTACTTCCCGAACAAGGTGCACCAGCAGGAAGTCAACGAGCCCTTCAAGGTGCTCGAGCTCGAGGGCCGTTACGACGTCGTCGCCCGCATCGCCGGTGGCGGTGTCTCCGGTCAGGCCGGTGCGCTCCGTCTCGGTGTCGCCCGCGCGCTGAACGAGGCCGACGTCGACAACAACCGCGGCCCGCTCAAGAAGGCCGGCTTCCTCAAGCGCGACGACCGTGCGGTCGAGCGCAAGAAGGCCGGTCTGAAGAAGGCCCGCAAGGCCCCGCAGTACAGCAAGCGCTAATCACCAGCTGCCTGCACGTACTCCGAACGCCCCGGCGGCACGCCACATGTGCCGTCGGGGCGTTCGTTTATCCCGGTCAAGGGCGTATAACGACACAAGACGCTCAAAGGCTGGTGTGATCGCATGACTAAGCGCCTGCCATCATTTCCTGGCAGCAAAGACGCTTCTTCAGGAGGACAAGTGGGACGACTCTTCGGCACGGACGGCGTGCGCGGTGTCGCCAACGCGGACCTGACCGCCGAAATGGCGCTCGGCCTGTCCGTCGCGGCGGCGCACGTGCTGGCCGAGGCGGGTACGTTCGAGGGCCACCGGCCGACGGCGGTCGTCGGACGGGACCCGCGCGCGTCCGGGGAGTTCCTGGAGGCGGCCGTGATCGCCGGTCTGGCGAGCGCGGGCGTCGACGTCCTGAGCGTGGGCGTCCTCCCGACCCCCGCCGTGGCCTTCCTCACCGGCGCGCTCGGCGCCGACCTCGGCGTCATGCTCTCCGCCAGCCACAACGCCATGCCCGACAACGGCGTCAAGTTCTTCGCCCGCGGCGGCCACAAGCTCGCCGACGAGCTGGAGGACCGGATCGAGGCGGTCTACGACTCCCACCGGCACGGCGAGCCGTGGGAGCGGCCGACGGGTGCGGGCGTGGGCCGGGTGCGGTCGTACGGCGAGGGCTTCGAGCAGTACGTCGGCCACCTCCTGTCGGTCCTGCCCAACCGGCTCGACGGGCTGAAGATCGTCCTGGACGAGGCGCACGGCGCGGCCGCGGGGGTCTCGCCGGAGGCGTTCCGCCGGGCCGGCGCCGAGCTCGTCACCATCGGCGCGGAGCCGGACGGGCTCAACATCAACGACGGCTGCGGGTCGACCCACCTCGGCAAGCTCAAGGCCGCGGTCGTCGAGCACGGCGCGGACTTCGGCATCGCGCACGACGGGGACGCGGACCGCTGCCTCGCCGTCGACCACACCGGCGAGGAGGTCGACGGCGACCAGATCCTCGCGGTGCTCGCGCTCGCCATGCGGGAGCGCGGTGAGCTGCGCGCCGACACCGTCGTCGCCACCGTCATGTCCAACCTCGGCTTCAAGCTGGCGCTGGAGCGGGAGGGGCTGCACCTCGTGCAGACCGCGGTCGGCGACCGGTACGTGCTGGAGGAGATGAAGGAGCACGGGTACGCCCTCGGCGGCGAGCAGTCCGGCCACGTCATCATCCTCGACCACGCGACGACCGGCGACGGCACGCTGACCGGGCTGCTGCTGGCGGCGCGGGTCGCCGAGACCCGGCGGTCGCTGCGGGAGCTGGCGGGCGTGATGGAGCGGCTGCCGCAGGTGCTGATCAATGTGCCGGACGTGGACAAGTCACGGGTGAAGACGTCCGGGGACCTGGCGGCGGCGGTCGCGGAGGCGGAGCGGGAGCTGGGGGGGACGGGGCGTGTGCTGCTTCGCCCTTCGGGGACCGAGCCGTTGGTGCGGGTGATGGTCGAGGCGGCCGACATCGAGCAGGCCCGGTCGGTGGCCGGGCGGCTGGCCGACGCGGTGAAGTCGGCGCTGGGTTGAGCTGCAAGGCGTAGCAAAAAGTGCGCGACTGATCACTGGCTGTTTCTCTTGCGTCGAGGCCGCTCTGTGCGGCGCCCCTCGACGGAAGAGAGACACAGCATGAAGTTCGCGAGCACAGTCCTGAAGCGAGCGGCCGGTCCGGTTCTGGTGGCGGGTCTCGTCGTCACCTCGTCCGCCACTCCGGCCGCCGCCCAGGCGCCGGGCTCCACGGCGTTCCGTATCCTCGGCGGACTGGTCGTACTCCAGGCGCGCGCCGGAGTGAACAACCAGGTCACGGCCGACACTTCCACCGGCCGACTGGTCCTCACGGACACCACGGGCATCGCGATCGGCCCGGGCTGCACCCGGGTGAGCGCCACCAGCGCGGACTGCGGCAGCGCCGCCACGGTCAGCCGACTCGCGGTACAGCTGGGCGACGGGGACGACACCTTCAACGGCTCCAACGCTGCCGTCAGCACCACCGTCGATGCCGGTACGGGCGTCGACAAAGTGACCACCGACGGCCGCAGCGACGTCATCAGCGTGGAGGACAACGCCGGTGGTGACACGGTGGACTGCGGCGCCGGCGCCGACACGGTGTTCGCCGACCCCGGCGACACCGTCGTGAACTGCGAGAGGCGGCTCTAGGGGCCGCCGGAAGCCGCCGGGCTTCGCCGTACGTGCACGCTGCCCGGCCCGGAGCAACTTCCGGGCCGGGCAGCGGCACTTGGGCGCCCTACAGCTTGCGGAGCCGCAGCCGCTGCACCTTGTGGTCCGGTCCCTTGCGGACGACCAGGGTGGCGCGGCCGCGGGTCGGGGCGATGTTCTCCACCAGGTTGGGCTTGTTGATGGTCCGCCACAGGCCGCGGGCGTAGTCGACCGCCTCCTCCTCGGACACCTGGGTGTACTTCCTGAAGTGCGAGTCCGGGTTCTGGAAGGCGGTCTGACGGAGCTTCCTGAAGCGGTTGAGGTACCAGCGCTCGATGTCCTCCGCGTTCGCGTCGACGTACACGCTGAAGTCGAAGTAGTCGGCCAGGCCGACGCGGGTACGGCCGTCCTGGCCGGGGAGAGCGGGCTGCAGGACGTTGAGGCCCTCGACGATGAGGATGTCGGGGCGGCGGACCGTGAGCTTCCGGTCCGGGACGATGTCGTAGATGAGGTGGGAGTAGACGGGGGCGGTGACCTCGTCCTTGCCGGCCTTGATGTCGGCGACGAAGCGGGTCAGGGCCCGGCGGTCGTACGACTCGGGGAAGCCCTTGCGCGACATCAGGCCGCGCGCTTCGAGCTCCTTGGTCGGGAGCAGGAAGCCGTCCGTCGTCACCAGCTCGACGCGCGGGTGCTCGGGCCAGCGGGACAGCAGCGCCTGGAGCAGACGGGAGACGGTCGACTTGCCGCAGGCCACGGAGCCGGCGACGCCTATCACGAACGGGGTTCCGGACTGGGAGCCCTGCTCGCCGAGGAAGGTGTTCAGGGCGCCTCTGAGGCCGTCCGTGGCCCCGACGTAGAGGTTGAGCAGCCGCGACAGCGGGAGATAGACGTCCCGCACCTCGTCGAGGTCGATGACATCGCCGAGACCGCGCAGCTTCTCGACCTCCTCGGCGGTGAGCGGCAGCGGCGTCTTGTCGCGCAGCGCGCTCCACTCGGCACGGGTGAGGTCGACGTAGGGAGTCGCCTCCGGCTTGTGCCGGTGGGCGCTCCGGGGCATCGGGGAGACCGGAGAGATCACATTCCATTGTTAACGGAGTTTGAACGGCGCGGGGGGTGGGGTCGGTCACGTGGGGGTTCTGATCATGCGCAGTCGGCGCAGGCGAGGTGGACGCCGCAGACCCGGCACCGGAAGAGGCGGGCGGTGATGGGTCGATAATTTCCGATTTCGGGCACGCTGAGCCGTGTTCGGGCCGGGGGCGGCGCTTAGGCTGCCGGTCATGTGCGGAATCGTGGGATACGTGGGGGCGCAGTCTGCGCTCGATGTGGTGGTCGCCGGGCTCAAGCGGCTGGAGTACCGGGGGTACGACTCGGCGGGGGTCGCCGTGCTCGCGGACGGTGGGCTGGCGTCGGCGAAGCGGGCCGGGAAGCTGGTCAACCTGGAGAAGGAGCTGACGGAGCGGCCGCTGCCGGCCGGTGCCACCGGTATCGGGCACACCCGCTGGGCCACGCACGGCGGGCCGACGGACGCCAACGCGCATCCGCACCTCGACAACGCGGGCCGGGTCGCCGTCGTCCACAACGGGATCATCGAGAACTTCGCCGCGCTGCGGGGGGAGTTGGCCGAGCGCGGGCACGACCTCGCGTCCGAGACGGACACCGAGGTGGTCGCGCATCTGCTCGCCGAGGAGTTCTCCGCCACCGCCGACCTCGCCGAGGCGATGCGGCTGGTGTGCCGGCGGCTGGAGGGCGCGTTCACGCTGGTCGCGGTGCACGCCGACGAGCCGGACGTGGTCGTGGGCGCGCGCCGGAACTCCCCGCTCGTGGTGGGCGTCGGAGAGGGCGAGGCGTTTCTCGCCTCGGACGTCGCCGCGTTCATCGCCCACACGCGGTCGGCGATCGAGCTGGGCCAGGACCAGGTGGTGGAGCTGCGTCGGGACGGCGTGACGGTGACGGGCTTCGACGGCGCCCCGGCGGACGTCCGCTCGTACCACGTCGACTGGGACGCGTCGGCGGCGGAGAAGGGCGGGTACGACTACTTCATGCTCAAGGAGATCGCCGAGCAGCCCAAGGCGGTCGCCGACACCCTCCTGGGCCGCATCGACGCGAACGGCTCGCTGACGCTGGACGAGGTCCGGATCGGCGCCGCCGAGCTCCGGGAGGTCGACAAGGTCGTCATCGTCGCCTGCGGTACGGCCTTCCACGCCGGCCTGATCGCCAAGTACGCCATCGAGCACTGGACGCGCATCCCGTGCGAGGTGGAGCTGGCGAGCGAGTTCCGGTACCGGGACCCGATCCTGGACTCGCGCAGTCTCGTCATCGCCATCTCCCAGTCCGGCGAGACCATGGACACGCTGATGGCCCTCAGGCACGCCCGCGAGCAGGGCTCGAAGGTCCTCGCGATCTGCAACACCAACGGCTCGACGATCCCGCGCGAGTCGGACGCGGTGCTGTACACCCACGCCGGACCGGAGGTCGCGGTCGCCTCGACCAAGGCGTTCCTCACCCAGCTGGTGGCCTGCTACCTGGTGGCGCTGTACCTCGGCCAGGTGCGGGGCACCAAGTGGGGCGACGAGATCAGCGCGGTGATCCGGGACCTCTCGCACATCTCCGGCGAGGTCGAGCGGGTCCTGGAGACCATGGAGCCGGTACGGGCGCTGGCACGGTCGCTGGCGGACAAGAAGACCGTGCTGTTCCTCGGCCGGCACGTCGGCTACCCGGTCGCCCTCGAAGGCGCCCTGAAGCTCAAGGAGTTGGCGTACATGCACGCCGAGGGCTTCGCGGCGGGCGAGCTGAAGCACGGGCCGATCGCGCTGATCGAGGCGGACCTGCCGGTGGTGGTCGTGGTCCCGTCCCCGCGTGGTCGCTCGGTGCTCCACGACAAGATCGTGTCCAACATCCAGGAGATCCGGGCCCGCGGCGCCCGCACCATCGTGATCGCGGAGGACGGCGACGAAGCGGTCGTACCGTACGCCGACCACCTGATCCGGATCCCCGTCACCCCCACCCTCCTGCAGCCGCTGGTCGCCACGGTCCCGCTCCAGGTCTTCGCCTGCGAACTGGCCACCGCCCGGGGCAACGAGGTGGACCAGCCGAGGAATCTCGCCAAGTCGGTCACCGTGGAGTGAGCGTGGCGTGACCTTAGGGTGCTGACCATGAGCATCATCGGGGTAGGCATCGACGTCGCCGAGATCGACCGGTTCCGGGAGTCGCTGGAGCGGACTCCCGGGCTGGCCGGGCGGCTTTTCGTGGAGCGGGAGTTGTATCTGGCGAGCGGGGAGCGGCGCGGTGTCGCCTCGCTCGCGGTGCGGTTCGCGGCCAAGGAGGCGTTGGCCAAGGCTCTCGGCGCGCCGCCGGGGCTGCTCTGGACGGACGCGGAGGTGGTCGTCGAGGACAACGGCCGGCCGCGACTGCAGGTGAAGGGGAGCGTGGCCGCCTGCGCGGCGGAACTCGGGGTGCGGTCGTGGCATGTGTCGCTCAGTCACGACGCCGGGGTGGCGTCGGCGGTGGTGATCGCCGAGGGGTGACACGGGCGGGGCGGGGCGGATGCGCGTCCCGCGGGTTCCGGGGGAGACTCGGGGCATGCGGACTGCTTACAGCGTGGAGACGGTACGGGCGGCCGAGCGGGAGCTGATGGCGCGGCTGCCGGAAGGGGCGCTGATGCAGCGGGCCGCCGCCGGGCTGGCCGCCGCCTGCGCCCAGTTGCTCGGACGGGTGTACGGCAGCCGGGTGGTCCTGCTCGTCGGCAGCGGGGACAACGGCGGGGACGCGCTGTACGCCGGGGTACGGCTGGCGCGCAGAGGGGCGGGGGTCGCGGCCGTACTGCTCGCGCCGGAGCGTACGCACGAGGGCGGCCTGGCGGCGCTGCGCCGGGCCGGCGGGACCGTCGTACGGGACGGCGGCGCCGAGGAGTTGCTCCTGCGGGCCGATCTCGTCGTCGACGGGATCGTGGGGATCGGCGGGAAGGGCGGGCTGCGGCCCGAGGCGGCCGCGCTGGTGGCGGTCGTGGAGCGGTCCCGGGCCGCCGTCGTCGCCGTGGACCTGCCGAGCGGCGTGGAGGCGGACAGCGGTGAGGTGCGCGGGGCGGCCGTACGCGCGGACCTGACCGTGACCTTCGGGACCCACAAGCCGGGGCTGCTGATCGATCCGGCGCGGGAGTACGCCGGTTCGGTACGGCTGGTCGACATCGGGCTCGAACTGCCCGAGGAGGCCGAGCTGGAGGCGTTGCAGGACGTGGACGTGGCGCGGCTGCTGCCGGTGCCGTCGGCGGAGAGCGACAAGTACCGGCGGGGAGTGGTGGGCATCGTGGCCGGCTCGGCGCGCTATCCGGGGGCGGCCGTGCTGGCTGTCGCCGGGGCGCTGCGGGGCGGGGCCGGGGCCGTACGGTACGTCGGTCCGGCCAAGGACGAGGTGCTGGCCCGCTTTCCCGAGACGCTGGTGTCGGACGGGGGACCGCGCAAGGCCGGGCGGGTCCAGGCGTGGGTGGCCGGACCGGGGGTCGGGGACGACGCCGACGCCGTCGCCGAGGTGCTGGAGGCGGACGTGCCGGTGCTGGTCGACGCGGACGGGCTGCGGCTCGCCGACCGGGACACGGTGCGCGGCCGTACGGCGCCGACCCTGATGACGCCGCACGCCGGGGAGGCGGCGGCCCTGCTGGGGGTACGGCGGGAGGAGGTCGAGGACGGTCGGCTCGCGGCGGTGCGGGAGCTGGCGGCGGCGTATCGGGCGACGGTGCTGCTGAAGGGGTCGACGACGTTGGTGGCGGCGGCCGGGGGAGGGGTCGCCACCGTCCGGGTGAACGCGACGGGGACGCCCTGGCTCGCCACCGCCGGGAGCGGGGATGTGCTGTCGGGGCTGGCGGGGTCGTTGCTGGCGGCGGGGCTGGACGGGCGGGACGCGGGGAGTGTGGCGGCGTATCTGCACGGGCTCGCGGGGCGGTTCGCGGCGGAGGGGGCGCCGACGGTGGCTCACGCCGTCGCCGACGAGTTGCCGTCGGCCTGGCGGGGCGTCTTCCCACCCGCCCACCCGACTCGCTAGGCCGAGCCCGCACCGTCACGGGGCTCCGCCCCGGGCCCCGGCCCGACGCCCGACGGTCGGGTGCGGGCGGGTAGGGGCTGGTCGCGCAGTTCCTCCCCCAGCCTTCGGCCGGGGGTACCCCCAGCGCCCCTTACGGGGCGCCCTGCATCCCCCGGGTGACCTCCCCGCGCGGCTTCCCGGAATCCCGGATGCTGCGGGGTTGTCTGATCGCATGATTAGTGGACGAATTGTGTGTCAGCGGGGCGGTCTTGCGCGGGGTGCCGCAGGAACCCTCGTCGCTGCCGTGGCCGTTCTCTCGCTGGGTGCCGGGACCGGGGTCGCGGACGGTGGGGTTCCCGGACCGGGCGCCGCCGTCCCCGAGTCGGAGCTGGTACCGGGGGTCGCGCCGGGGCCCGCGCAGCCCTGGCAGATCGACACCCCCGACCAGATGCTGGCGCCGAAGGTGTACACGCCCAGCGCCAAGGAGGACGCCGTCGAGCCGAAGGCGGCGGCGCCGGGGACGTACGACCTCATCGAGTACGTGCCGCTCAGCGACGCCGTCTCCAAGGTGAGCTGCTCCAAGCTCACCGGGCCGTATCAGAAGCAGATCGAGCAGTGGCTGAAGCTGAAGGCGGACGGGAAGCAGTCCGCCGCCGACTGCAAGGCCATCCAGAAGTTCCAGAAGACGTACAAGATCAAGCCGGCGATCGGGTTCGCCGGGCCCGTGACCTGGTACCAGATGATGCTCCTGTCGGCGAAGAAGAACCCGAACGCCGCCAGGAACTGCCCCGTGAAGTCGTACCGGGTCGCCTGCGTCGACCTCAACCGGCAGGTCACCTGGGTGCAGAAGGGCAGCAAGGTGGTCTACGGGCCGGTGCAGATGCGCAGCGGGCGGAAGGGGTACGCGACCCGGGCCGGGTGGCACACCGTCTACTGGCGGCACAAGAACCACTGGTCGACCCTGTACAACTCGCCGATGCCGTACGCCCAGTTCTTCGACGGCGGACAGGCCTTCCACGCCGTCTACGGCTCCATCTACACCACCGTCGGCTCCTGGGGCTGCGTGAACCTCAAGCTGGGCGACGCGAAGAAGCTGTGGGGCGTGCTGAAGAAGGGCGACAAGGTGTACGTGTGGGGGCACCGGACCGGTACTTGAGTCCGTGATCGGCGGGTACCCGAGGACGGCCGGTGCTCAACCAGGGGCTGTGCCGGAGGGCTGTCGGAGGCCTCTGAGACACTGGGGGCGCGATGAGTGATACACCGACTGCGCAGACCGCACCGACCGCGCCCCTGCGCGCCCGCGCCGAGATCGACCTGGCCGCCCTGCGGGCCAATGCGCGGACCCTGCGTGCCCTCGCGCCGGGCGCGGCCCTGATGGCCGTCGTGAAGTCCGACGCGTACGGCCACGGGGCCCTGCGGTGTGCCCGCGCGGCCGTCGAGGCGGGCGCGGGCTGGCTGGGCACGGCCACCCCGGAGGAGGCCCTGGCGCTGCGCGCGGACCCGGGGCTGCCCGCGGACGTGCGGATCATGTGCTGGCTGTGGACCCCGGGCGGGCCCTGGCGGGAGGCCGTCGAGGCCGACCTCGACGTGTCCGTGAGCGACATGTGGGCCCTGCGGGAGGTGACCGAGGCGGCCCGGGCGGCAGGCCGGCCGGCCCGCGTGCAGCTCAAGGCCGACACCGGACTCGGGCGCAACGGCTGCCAGCCCGCCGACTGGCCCGAGCTGGTCCGCGAGGCGCTGCGCGCCGAGGCGGCGGGGCTGGTCCGGATCACCGGGCTGTGGTCGCACTTCGCCTGCGCCGACGAGCCCGGCCATCCCTCCATCGCCGCCCAGCTCACCCTCTTCCGCGAGCTGCTCGGGTACGCCGAGGAACAGGGCGTGCGCCCCGAGGTGCGGCACATCGCCAACTCGCCGGCCACCCTCACCCTGCCCGAGACCCACTTCGACCTCGTCCGCACGGGCATCGCGCTCTACGGCCTCTCGCCCAGCCCCGAGCTGGGCAGCGCGGCCGACTTCGGCCTGCGCCCCGTGATGACGCTGTCCGCCTCCCTCGCCCTGGTCAAGCACGTACCGGGCGGGCACGGGGTCAGCTACGGGCACCACTACGTCACGCCCGGCGAGACCACCCTCGGACTCGTCCCCGTCGGCTACGCGGACGGCATCCCGCGGCACGCCTCCGGCGCCGGGCCCGTCCTGGTCGGCGGCAAGTGGCGGACGGCCGCCGGGCGCATCGCCATGGACCAGTTCGTCGTGGACCTCGGCGGCGACGAGCCGGAAGCCGGCGCGGAGGCCGTGCTCTTCGGTCCGGGCGACCGGGGCGAGCCCACCGCCGAGGACTGGGCCCAGGCCGCGGGCACGATCGCATACGAAATCGTCACCCGCATCGGAACCCGGGTTCCCCGCGTCTATGTGAACGGGGAACCGACTGGGCAAGAACCAGGGGACGGCGCCTGACCTTCGGGGTTCGGCGGCGGCACGACCCGGTTACACCTGTATCAACAGCAACATCAGCAACAGGCATCGCGTCAGCATCACCCGTGTTCACCTGAGCAGCGAACTGCAGTACGGCGAAGAGGAGCGGTACGTGAGCGAGAGCAGTGCGGAGGCCGTAGCGGAAGCCGCCGCGGCGGCCGTCGTCGCCTCGGCCACGGGGGCGGCCTCCGGCAGCTGGCGCAAGGTGACGGGCGTCGCCGGAGCCGCCATAGGAGTGCTCGCCGCCGGTGCCGCGGCCGGCGTCGCCGTGGAGCGGATGACCGTCGGCCGCGGGATGCGCCGCAAGGCCCGGCTGGCACTGGACTCGGCAGGCCCGTACGGCACCCTGCGCGGCACCCCCGGCAAGGCGTACGCCGACGACGGCACCGAGCTGTACTACGAGGTCGACGAGGTGGAACCCGACCCCGGCCCCGCCGTCTCGCCGCGCCGCCGCCGGCTCTTCGGCCGCAAGGCGCCCGCGCCCGTCACCGTCGTCTTCAGCCACGGCTACTGCCTCAACCAGGACTCCTGGCACTTCCAGCGGGCGGCCCTGCGCGGGGTCGTGCGCACCGTGCACTGGGACCAGCGCAGCCACGGCCGCTCCGGACGGGGCGTCGCCCAGCACGAGGACGGGGTGGAGCTCACCATCGACCAGCTGGGCCGGGACCTGAAGGCCGTCCTGGACGCGGCCGCGCCGCAGGGGCCGATCGTGCTGGTCGGGCACTCCATGGGCGGCATGACGGTGATGGCGCTGGCGGCGCAGTATCCCGACCTGATCCGGGAGCGGGTGGTCGCCACCGCCTTCGTCGGTACCTCGTCCGGGCGGCTCGGCGAGGTCAACTTCGGGCTGCCGGTCGCCGGGGTCAACGTGGTGCGCCGGGTGCTGCCCGGGGTGCTGAAGGCGCTGGGCACGCAGGCCGCGCTGGTGGAGAAGGGGCGGCGGGTCACCGCCGACCTCTTCGCCGGGATCATCAAGCGGTACTCGTTCGCGTCCAAGGACGTCGACCCGGCGGTGGAGCGGTTCGCGGAGCGGATGATCGAGTCGACGCCGATCGACGTCGTCGCCGAGTTCTATCCGGCCTTCACCGACCACGACAAGACCGCCGCGCTCGCCTACTTCCAGAACCTGCCGGTGCTGGTGCTGGCCGGGGTGCAGGACCTCGTCACGCCCAGCGAGCACAGCGAGGTCATCGCCGACCTGCTGCCCGACGCCGAGCTGGTGCTCGTCGCGGACGCCGGGCACCTGGTCATGCTGGAGCACCCGGAAGTGGTCACCGACCGCCTCGCCGACCTGCTCACCCGCGCGGGTGCCGTGCCGGCAGGGGCTACGGTAAGTGGCTATGGAAGCACCAGCAGCACGGCACAGCCAGGCTGAGACCGAGTTGATCGTCACCTCCCCCGAGCAGATGGGGGAGCTGGGCCGCCGACTGGCGAAGTTGCTGCGCGCCGGTGACCTCGTGATGCTCAGCGGGGAGCTCGGCGCCGGCAAGACGACGTTGACGCGCGGGCTCGGGGAAGGGCTCGGTGTGCGCGGGGCCGTCACGTCGCCGACGTTCGTCATCGCCCGCGTGCATCCCTCCCTGGGAGGCGGGCCGCCGCTCGTCCATGTGGACGCCTATCGCCTGGGCGGCGGGCTCGACGAGATGGAGGACCTGGACCTCGACGTCTCGCTGCCCGAGTCCGTGGTCGTCGTGGAGTGGGGCGAGGGCAAGGTCGAGGAGCTGACCGACGACCGGCTCATGGTCCGGATCCACCGGGCGGTCGGCGACACCGCCGACGAGGTGCGGCACGTGACCCTGGCGGGGCTGGGGGAGCGGTGGGACGGGGTGGATCTCGGGGTGCTGTCCGCCTGAGCACCGTGTGAACGTTCCGACAAGGCGTCGGCAAGATATTGCGCCGGACGTATCGGGCGTGGTCACATGGTACCCAGTCCGTAGTTAGGTCTACCTAACTACGTCCGCCCCCGCACCTCAGGAGGCGCCAGTGTCCGTGTCCCAGTCCGAGGAGCGGCGACCGGCCGTGGTCGCCGTGGCCCCCGGTGTCTCCATGCGCGAGCTGCTGGCGGCCTGTGTGGCGGCCGACGCGGTGTCCCGGCCGCCGAGAGCGCCGGAGCTGCCTGCGAAGCCGATTTCGGCAGCGCCCCGAAGGGGCGCGGGGAACTGCGCGATCAGCCACGACGGCGCGGCAGCCGGCGGATCGCAGTACTTGCCGCGGAGCGCTTAGGCGGGTTCGGCCGGTAGGTCCGTGCGGGCCGGTGGGGGCTGGTCGCGCCCACGCGGCGGAGCCGCACATCAGATACGGCCCCGCGCCCCCGGGCGGCGGCTGCGCCGCCGATCAGGGGTGCGTCAGCGGATCACGATCACCTTCACCCCGATCGTCGCGAAGTTCCACATCGCGTTGCCGTCCTGGCGGGTCTCGCGGATGCCACCCGTCTTCACCGTCGGGTCGGGGGGTGCGGCGGCGCGCTGGGCGGTGACGGCGCTGAAGCCGATCGCCGAGCCGTCCTTCGTGGTGGTGAAGCGGACCACGTGTTCGATGGGGAGGCCGTCCGTGCCCGTGACGGCCTTCGAGCGGGACGTCACCCAGTACGCGCCGAGCGGCGGGTCGACGGTGCCGGGGCTCACCTTGAAGGTGCGCTCGACGCGGCCCCGCTCGCTGACGAGCCAGACCCGGTCGTCGTCCACCGAGTACACCACCCGTTCACCCGTCCCGGAGGTGTTCGGCAGCGCGGTGGGGTGACGGCGGTCCCGGGGCGCCTTGGCGCCCGGCGCTCCGGGCGCGGGGCTCGCCGACGACCGGCTGCCGAGACCGGGCGGGACGGTGGCCGAGGCCTGGTAGGCGAGGAATCCGACCGCCCCGACGGCCGCAGCGGTGAGGCCGGCCACGACTCCCGAGCTGGTCCCTGCCACGTGCGCCACCTCTGCCTGCCGTAGAGCCTCACGGGGAGTCTCGCCGTATATGTCGTACTTCGTGCAGACCGTAGCAGTCAGTGACCGTCCGACCGGGCCGGGCGTGCTCGCGGCGCCGGAGCCGTAGGCTGTTCGCGTGCTCTTGCTCGCTCTGGATACCGCCACCCCCGCCGTCACCGTCGCCCTGCACGACGGTACGGCCGTCATCGCCTCGTCGAGCCAGGTGGACGCGCGCCGGCACGGCGAGCTGCTGCTGCCGGCCGTCGACCGCGTCCTCGCCGAGGCCGGGGTATCGCTGGACGCCGTCACCGAGATCGTCACCGGCATCGGTCCCGGCCCCTACACCGGCCTGCGGGTCGGTCTGATGACCGCGGACACCTTCGGGCTCGCGCTCGGCGTGCCCGTCCACGGCCTGTGCACGCTCGACGGGCTCGCCTACGCGGCCGACATCGAGAAGGGCCCGTTCGTCGTCGCGACCGACGCCCGCCGCAAGGAGGTCTACTGGGCGGTGTACGAGGACTCGCGCACCCGGCGCACGGACCCCGCCGTCGACCGGCCCGCCGACATCGCCGAGAAGGTGGCCGGGCTGCCCGCCGTCGGCGCCGGGGCGCTGCTCTACCCCGACACCTTCCCGGTCGTCCACGAGCCCGAGCACGTCTCCGCCGCGGCCCTCGCGTCGCTGGCCGTCGCGAAGCTGGCCGCGGGCGAGGAACTGCCCGCGCCCCGGCCGCTGTACCTGCGCCGGCCGGACGCCCAGGTGCCCAAGAACTACAAGGTGGTCACCCCGAAGTGACCGCACAGCTGCGCGAGATGCGCTGGTGGGACATCGACCCGGTCCTGGAGCTGGAGAAGGACCTGTTCCCCGAGGACGCCTGGTCGCGGGGGATGTTCTGGTCCGAGCTCGCACACGCGAGGGGACCCGGGGCGACCCGCCGGTACCTGGTGGCCCTGGAGGGCGACCGGATCGTCGGGTACGGAGGGCTCGCCGCCCAGGGCGCCGCCGCCGACGACAGCGGCTCCGCCCCGGTCGGCGACATCCAGACCATCGCCGTACGCCGTGACCAGTGGGGCACCGGGCTCGGCGCGGAGCTGCTCACCGAGCTGCTGCGGGCCGCGACCGCCTTCGAGTGCGCCGAGGTCATGCTGGAGTGCCGGGTCGACAACATCCGCGCCCAGAAGCTCTACGAGCGGTTCGGCTTCGAGCCCATCGGGTTCAGACGCGGCTACTACCAGCCGGGGAACGTGGACGCCCTGGTGATGCGCCTGACGACCGGGCAGCCCGGCAGTGGCTCCGCCACCGGGCCCACCTCCGAACAAGGAACCGAGATCAATGGCTGACGAACCCCTGGTTCTGGGGATCGAGACCTCCTGCGACGAGACCGGCGTCGGCATCGTCCGGGGCACCACCCTGCTCGCCGACGCCGTCGCCTCGTCCGTCGACGAGCACGCCCGCTTCGGCGGAGTGGTGCCCGAGGTGGCGTCCCGGGCCCACCTGGAGGCGATGGTCCCGACCATCGAGCGTGCGCTGAAGGACGCGGGCGTGAGCGCGAAGGACCTCGACGGCATCGCGGTCACGGCGGGCCCCGGCCTGGCCGGCGCGCTGCTGGTCGGCGTCTCGGCGGCGAAGGCGTACGCGTACGCGCTCGGCAAGCCGCTCTACGGCGTGAACCACCTCGCCTCCCACATCTGCGTCGACCAGCTCGAACACGGCCCGCTCCCGGAGCCGACGATGGCCCTCCTGGTCTCCGGCGGCCACTCCTCCCTCCTCCTCTCCTCGGACATCACCTCCGACGTACGGCCGCTCGGCGCCACCATCGACGACGCGGCCGGCGAGGCCTTCGACAAGATCGCGCGCGTCCTGAACCTGGGCTTCCCGGGCGGCCCGGTCATCGACCGGTACGCGAAGGAGGGGGACCCGCAGGCCATCGCCTTCCCGCGCGGGCTCACCGGGCCCCGCGACCCCGCCTACGACTTCTCCTTCTCCGGGCTCAAGACGGCGGTGGCCCGCTGGATCGAGGCCAAGCGGGCGGCGGGCGAGGAGGTCCCGGTCCGCGACGTGTCCGCCTCCTTCCAGGAGGCGGTCGTCGACGTCCTGACCCGCAAGGCCGTCCGGGCCTGCCGTGACGAGGGCGTCGACCACCTGATGATCGGCGGCGGGGTCGCCGCCAACTCCCGGCTCCGCGCCCTCGCGGCGGAGCGCTGCGAGGCGGCCGGCATCCGGCTCCGGGTGCCGCGCATGAAGTTGTGCACGGACAACGGTGCGATGGTGGCCGCGCTCGGCGCGGAGATGGTCGCACGCAACCGGACCCCGTCCGGCTGGGACCTCTCGGCGGACAGCTCCCTGCCGGTGACGGACCCGCACGTCCCCGGCAGCCACCACCACGACCACGTGCACGAGGTCAGCAAGGAGAACCTCTACTCTTGACGGTCGCCTCGATGTGGGAGGCGCGGGCGGCGGAGGGCCGGGGCGCCGAACTCCTCGCGTGGGCGCGGAAGCAGGTGCTCGCGCGGGAGCCGGCGCGCCGGGAGACCTTCCGCGCGCCGCAGGACCGGGTGCTCGTGATCACGTGGTGGGAGTCGTCGTACGACGACCCGGACCTCCCCGAACTCCCGGACCCGCCCGGCGACCTGGTGACCCGGCCGGTCCACCGCTGGCGCTTCGAGGCCGTCGGCGAGGGCTAGGGCCGGGTTTGGAGTCGGCGCCGGGTATGGGTCGGTTCCGGTGGACGGCGCTGAAGAGTCGCCGTGGGGGGCGCCCGCTTCTCGGCCAGTGTCGTGCTTCCGCGGATCGAGTCAAGGGCGCTGCGCGTCGCCTTCGGCGATGGGCCTGCGGCCCACCCTTGACACGCCCCGCTCCAGCACGGCGAAGAAGCGAGCGGGCGGCCCGGAAAGACGGGTGGCCCACCCTCGTCCTTCCTGGAGCACGTTGCCCACTGACCGGCGTAAGGAACGCGACCGCCCCGCGTGGGCACGCCGGGTGGCCTTGGCGGCGAGCGTGGGTGGGTGGATCGCCGGCGAGAGGCGCCCCGGATCGTCACTAGGGCGGAGAGTGGAGGATCTGTGTCAGGTGGCCTTCGGAAGTAGGGCCGGCGCAGGGGTGATTGGTGGCACGCATCCACCAATCACGCCCCGGGGCGAACCTCGCGTGGCACCGGGCGGTGGTCGCCGAACTGCCCGGCGTGCCCGGTGGAGCCGGTGCGCCCGTCGGCTCGCGGTGCGTACGCAGCCCTCGGCTGACCGCGAACCCCGCCTGGCCACCCGACTTTCCGGGCCGTTCGCTCGCTTCTTCCCCGTGCTGGAGTGAGCTGGGTCAAGGGTGGGCCGCAGGCCCGTCGCCGAAGGCGACGCGCAGC
The DNA here is from genome assembly GCF_055565975.1 of Streptomyces sp. NPDC028289. Taxonomy (NCBI): domain Bacteria; kingdom Bacillati; phylum Actinomycetota; class Actinomycetes; order Kitasatosporales; family Streptomycetaceae; genus Streptomyces; species Streptomyces sp. NPDC028289. The sequence continues at coordinate 362,371 of NZ_JBVHTI010000003.1, forward strand.
GCCCTTGAGGCAGGTCGCGGAAGCGCGACACTCAGAGGAAGCGGGCGGCCCCGACGGCCACTTGTGGACAGCGGGACCGCAGTGCCGTCACCCTGAGTGCATGAGTGGTGGCGCTGAGGTGAACGGTGAGCCCGAGTCGTCGGACAGCATGAAGACCTTCGGGGCGTTCGTGCAGGGGCTGCGGGAGCACGCGGGGCTGAGCCGGGAGGAGTTCGGGGCGAGGGTCCACATGTCCAAGCACTCCGTGGCTTCGATCGAGCTGGGGAGGAGGCTGGCGGACCAGAGTTTCGTGGATGCGGCGGAGGGGGTGCTGGGGAACACGGGGGCGTTGCGGAAGGCGTTCGGGAGGGTGGCGCGGCAGCCGGGGTTCGCGGTGTGGTTCCGGAAGTGGGCCGCGTTGGAGCAGGAAGCGGTGAGCCTGGCCACGTATGAATGCCGTCTGGTTCCGGGGTTGCTGCAGTCCGAGGCCGTATGCGCGGGTGGTGTTCGGCAACAGCATTCCGCCCTTGTCCGACGAGCAGGTGGAGGCACAGGCCGAGGCTCGGATGGCGCGTCAGTTGATGCTTCGGGAGCGGCCCAACACTTCCTTCAGCTTCGTCATGGACGAGCACATCGTGCGGCGACGCCTGGGTGGCGGCGAGGTGGCCCGCGCCCAACTCGATCACATGCTCCGCTACGCCCAACTCCGCAACGTGGAGATCCAGATCATGCCGCTCGACTGCCAGGTCCATGCGGGGCTGGACGGTCCGCTCGCCTTGTTGGAGACACCCGAGGGCGGGCATCTCGCCTACTCGGAAGGCCAGAAGACCGGTCGGCTGATCGTTGACCCGAAAGAGGCGGCCATCCTGCATCGCCGTTATGCGACACTCCGCTCGCAGGCCCTGAGCCCCCTGGAATCGGTGAGTCTGTTGAAGCGCATCCAAGGAGAGCTATGAGCGACACCGTCGAACTGGCGTGGTTCAAGTCCAGCTACAGCGGCACCGAGGGCGACAACTGCGTCGAAGTCGCCCTGGCGTGGCACAAGTCCAGCTACAGCAGCGATCAGGGCGACAACTGCGTTGAAGTCGGCTTGGCCTGGCACAAGTCCACCCACAGCACCGACCAGGGCGACGACTGCATAGAAGTAGCCGCCACCCCCACCACCATCCACCTCCGCGACTCCAAAGACCGCACCCGCCCCCACCTCGCCCTCACCCCCGCCGCCTGGGCCCCCTTCGTCGTGCACGCGGCGGGCGCGGCCTGACGGTCAGTGCACCTCCGTCTCGCAGCGGAGCACCCGGTCCGGCCCCAACCGTCGTACCGGCCCCGTCAGTCGGAGTCGGGTCACCGCCCGTACCTCCGCGCTCGAAGCCCCCACCCGCAGCTCCAGGTCCCCCGGCTCCACCACCCGCGCCCCCTCCCGGTCCGTGAACGCCGAGAGGTCCGCGTGGAAGTGGAAGGTCAGGCTTCGGGATTCGCCGGGGGCGAGGTCCACGCGCTGGTAGCCGATCAGGCGGACGTCCGGGCGGGTGACCGAGGCCACCGGGTCGTGGAGGTAGAGCTGGACGACCTCGGTGCCCGCGCGGTCGCCCGTGTTGCGGACGGTCACGGTCACGTCGTAGGAGCCGTCCGTGCCGATCTCCGCCGTGTCCGGTGAGGCGAGCTCCCACGCGAACGCCGTGTACGACCGGCCGTGCCCGAAGGCGTACAGCGGGGTCGGGTCCAGGTTGCTGACCTCGCCCGCGAGGCCCAGCGGGGGCTGGAGGTAGGTCCAGGGCTGGCCGCCCGGTATGCGCGGGACGCTGACCGGGAGACGGCCCGAGGGGTTGACCCGGCCCGACAGCACTCCCGCCACCGCCGGGCCGCCCTCCTCGCCGGGGAAGAACGCCTGCACCACCGCGCCGAGCCGGCCGTGCCAGCGGCCCAGTGCGTACGGGCGCCCGGTGAGGAGGACGAGGACCACCGGTACGCCCGTGGTGAGCAGCGCGTCCAGCAGGTCGGACTGGACGCCGGGCAGGTCCAGGTCCGTCACGTCGCAGCCCTCGCCCGACGTGCCGCGCCCGAAGAGGCCGGCGCGGTCGCCCAGGACCGCCACGCACACGTCCGCCTCCGCGGCGCGCGCCACCGCCTCCTCGAAGCCGGCGGTGTCGGGGTCCGAGACGTCGCAGCCCTCGGCGAACGTCACCTTCGCGTCCGGGAGTTCGGTGCGCAGGGAGTCGAGGACGGTAGGGATGGCGATGCCCAGGTCGACCTCGGGGTGGTGGGTCAGGACGTGGGACGGGAAGGAGTAGCAGCCGAGCATGGCGAGGGCGTCGGCGGCGCGCGGGCCCACCACCGCTATGCGGGTGTCGGGGGCGAGGGGGAGCGCGCCGTTCGGGTTGTCCAGCAGGACCACGGACTCCTCGGCCAGGCGGCGGGCCAGCGCGCGGTTCGCCGTCGAGTCGAGGTCGATCGGGCCCTCCCGCGACGGCTCCGGGGTCCAGTCCTCGTCCAGCAGGCCCAGCTCGCACTTCTGGAGCAGGACCCGGCGGGCCGCGCGGTCGACGAGTGACTCCCGGATCGCGCCTTCCCGCACCGCCGCCACCAGCGGACGCCCGTAGCACTTCAGCGTCGGCAACTCGACGTCGATGCCCGCCGCCAGGGCGAGATGGGCCGCCTCCGCCTCCGTACCGGCGACCCGGTGCAGTGTCTGCAGGAAGCCGATGCCGAAGTAGTCGGCGACGACCGTGCCGTCGAAGTCCCATTCCGTGCGCAGGAGGTCGGTCAGGAGGCGGGGATCCGCGGAGGCCGGGACGCCGTCGGTCTCGTTGTACGCCGCCATCACCGAGCGGGCCCCGCCCTCCCGGAGCGCCATCTCGAACGGGGGGAGGGTGACATCCGCGTACTCCCGTACCCCGGCGCGGACCGGGGCCAGGTTGCGGGCGCCCGCGGAGGAGGCGTAGCCGGCGAAGTGCTTGAGGGTGGCGATCACCCCGGCCGACTCCAGGCCCCGGACGTACGCGGAGCCGATGGTGCCGACGAGGTACGGGTCCTCGCCGATCGTCTCCTCGACCCGGCCCCAGCGCGGGTCGCGGACCACGTCCAGGACGGGAGCCAGGCCCTGGTGGACGCCGACCGAGCGCAGGTCCTCGCCGATGTGCCGGCCCAGCTCCTCGACAAGGGGCGGGTCGAAGGCGGCGCCCCAGGCGAGCGGGACCGGGTAGGCCGTCGCCTGCCAGGCGGTGAAGCCGGCCAGGCACTCCTCGTGGGCGATCGCCGGGATGCCGAAGCGGCCGGCCGCGGTGATCCGGCGCTGGGCGCGGGCCAGTGCTCGCGCGCCCAGCGCCGGGTCCACCGGGGCGGTGCCGAAGGAACGCGTCAGCTGGCCGATGCCGAGGGTGATCAGCTCGTCCCAGTCATAGTCGGCGGTCATCTCGCGTTGCAGCGGGGCGACCCCGTCGCCGTCCGTGGCGGCGCCCACCCAGACGCCGTACAGCTGGGCGGTCTTCTCCTCCAGCGTCATCCGGGTGAGCAGGTCGTCGACACGGGTGGCGGCGGGCAGTGCGGGGTCGCGCCAAGGAGCGGAGGTCATGAAACTCCCGTCTCTGTTCTCTGCTACGAACGCTGCTACGAATGTTTCGTACCACACACCGAATGTTCCGGGAACCTATGGCGTGCGAGGGTCTTCGTCAAGGGGGAGCGCAGGGATACGATCGCGGGCATGACGCCTCCGAAGCCCGCAGAACCGCAGACGGCGACGCTCGCCGAAATCGCCCGTGAGGCCGGTGTGTCCGCTCCGACTGTTTCGAAGGTCCTCAACGGGCGCGCCGACGTCGCCCCGGCGACCCGCACCCGGGTCGAGGAACTGCTGCGCGCCTACGGCTACCGGCGGCGGCGCGCCGAGGCCTCCCGGTCGCCGCTGATCGACCTGGTCTTCCACGAGCTGGAGAGCGCCTGGGCGATGGAGGTCATCCGGGGGGTGGAGAACGTGGCCCGGGACGCCGGGCTGAGCGTCGTGCTCAGCGAGAGCGCCGGGCGGCTCACCCCGGGGCGGACCTGGGCGGACCAGGTGGCGGCGCGGCGGCCGCACGGGGTGGTGCTGGTGCTGTCGGGTCTTGACGAGTCGCAGCGGGCGCTGCTGCTGAGCCGCTCCATTCCGTTCGTGGTGATGGATCCGGCGGGGGATCCGGGGCCGGACGTGCCGTCCATCGGGGCCACCAACTGGCAGGGCGGGCTCGCCGCCACCCGGCACCTCGTCGAACTGGGGCACCGGCGCATCGGGGCGATCAGCGGGCCGTCCCGGATGATGTGCAGCCGGGCCCGGGTGGACGGGTACCGGGCCGCGCTGGAGACCGCCGGGCTGCCGGTGGACCAGGCCCTGGTCAAGGCCGGCGACTTCCACCACGACGCGGGCTACCGGCTCGGCCTGGAGTTGCTGCGCATGCCCGACCGGCCCACCGCGATCTTCACCGGCAACGACCTGCAGGCCCTCGGGCTCTACGAGGCCGCGCGTGAGCTGGGGCTGCGCATCCCGGAGGACGTGAGCGTCGTCGGGTTCGACGACCTGCCGGTGGCCCGCTGGGTGGGGCCGCCGCTGACGACCGTACGGCAGCCGCTGACCGAGATGGCCGAGGCGGCGGCGCGGCTGGTCCTCGAGATGGGGCGGGCGGAGGAGGCGACGACCGCGACCCGGGTGGAGCTGGCGACCAGCCTGGTGGTGCGGTCGAGCACGGCGGCGCCCGCGGCCGGGTGAGGCGGGCTTGGCCAAAAGTTGACGTATTGACGGGTGGTGCGGGCGTCTCCACACTCCTCCGAAGCCAATCGGTTGGACGACCGAAAGTTTCGGAGGTACCCGCAATGAGATCTCTGAGAACAGGCTTGTCCCTGGCGGCACTGGTGACAGGCGCCGCGCTGCTGTTCACGGCGCCGTCGGCGCACGCCGCCGACACCCCGCTGCGCGACCTCGCCGCCGCGAAGGGCAAGGTCATCGGCACCGCGGTCACCGGCTCCAAGCTCACCGGCACCTACGGCGACCTGGCCGGCAGCCAGTTCAGCTCGCTGACCCCGGGCAACGCCATGAAGTGGGGGACGGTCGAGCCCACTCAGGGCACGTTCAACTGGACCGAGGCCGACCAGATCGTCGCCTTCGCCCAGGCCCACAACCAGCAGGTGCGCGGCCACACCCTGGTCTGGCACAGCCAGAACCCCAGCTGGCTCACGAACGGCACCTGGACCTCCGCCCAGCTCGGCAGCCTGCTGCAGAACCACATCAGCACCGAGGTCGGCCGCTACAAGGGGAAGATCGCCGCCTGGGACGTCGTCAACGAACCCTTCAACGAGGACGGCACCTACCGGTCGACGATCTGGTACAACGGCCTCGGCTCCGACTACATCGCCAACGCCCTGACCTGGGCACACGCGGCCGATCCGGCCGCCAAGCTGTACATCAACGACTACAACGTCGAGGGCGTCAACGCGAAGAGCACCGCCCTGTACAACCTGGTCAAGGACCTGAAGAGCCGGGGCGTCCCGATCGACGGGGTCGGGCTGCAGGCCCACCTGATCCTCGGCCAGGTGCCCGCCACCCTCCAGCAGAACATCCAGCGCTTCGCCGACCTGGGCGTCGACGTGGCGATCACCGAGCTCGACATCCGGATGGCACTGCCCTCCGACAGCACCGAGCTCGCCCAGCAGAAGGCCGACTTCAAGTCGGTGGTCGCCGCGTGCGTGGCGGTGAGCCGCTGCGTCAACGTCACCGTGTGGGGCTTCACCGACTCCGACTCCTGGGTGGACAGCACCTTCCCGGGCTACGGCGCGGCGACCCCGTACGACGCCAACTACGCGCCGAAACCGGCGTACTACGGCATCGCCGAGGCGCTCGGCGGCACCACGACCACCCCGCCGCCGACCGGTGCCTGCACCGCCGCCTACAGCGTGACCAGCCAGTGGAACACCGGGTTCACCGGCCAGGTGACGATCTCCTGTTCAGGGGCCGCGCTGAGCTCCTGGCACGTGAGCTGGACGTACGCCGCAGGGCAGCAGATCACGCAGGCCTGGAACGCCGGCTGCACCCAGTCGGGCGCGGTCGTCTCCTGTGCGAACGCCTCCTACAACGGGACGGTGGCGGACGGGAGTTCGGTCACCTTCGGGTTCAACGCGTCCTGGAGCGGGAGCAATCCGGTGCCCGCGGTCACCCTGGGCTGAAGCCCGAGTGAGAAGGGTGAGATTTTCCGAAGAAAACCGCTTCGCGGCGCTCGCGCTAACAGTCCCCTAATAATTCGGACTTACGTTCCTGCCTTGTGACGGGACACGAGGAGCAAGGCGGCGCGGGCAGACGGGTGGGCCGGCGGTCGAGAGCGCTGAAGATCGTCGGCCTCACCCTGGCGGGGGTCATGACGCTCGGCATCGCCGGCGCGGGGTGGGTCTACTGGCACCTCAACGACAACATCAAGAGCGTCGACATCAACAGCGCGCTCGGGGACGACCGCCCGGCGAAGGCGGTGACGACACCGACGGCCGCCGCGTCCGCCTCGGCCTCCGCGTCCCCGCTGCCCACCGGCTCGATGAACATCCTGGTGCTGGGCTCGGACTCGCGCAGCGGCAAGGAGAACAAGAAGCTCGGCGGCGGCAGCAGCTCGGGTGCCCGCTCCGACACCGCGATGGTCGTCCACATCGACGACGGCCGGACCTCCGCCACGATCGTCAGCATCCCGCGCGACACCCTGGTCACCCGGCCCTCCTGCCCGCTCTCCTCCGGCGGCTCGACGTCCGTGGCCTACAACGCGATGTTCAACAGCGCCTACTCGGTGGGCGGGGCGGTGTGCGCGGTCAAGACGGTGGAGTCGATCACCGGCGTCCGCATGGACCACTACCTGGAGATCGACTTCTCGGGCTTCGCGAAGCTGGTCGACGCGCTCGGCGGGGTGACCGTGACCACCGACCAGGACATCGACGACGACGACAGCCACCTGCACCTGAAGAAGGGCACCCACCACCTCGACGGCACCCAGGCCCTGGCGCTCGCCCGCACCCGGCACGGCATAGGCGACGGCAGCGACCTGGGCCGGATAGGTCTCCAGCAGAAACTGGTGAAGGCGCTCCTGGACCAGATGGCCTCCATCAGCCTGCTGACCGACCCGGCCAAGCTCTACGAGGTCGCCGACGCGGTCACCTCCAGCCTCACCACCGACACCGGCCTGGACTCGCTCAGCGAGCTGATGCGGCTCGGGCAGAGCCTGAAGGGACTGACCTCCGAGCACACGAAGACGGTGATGATGCCGGTGGTGACCGCGCCCTCCGACCCCAACCGGGTGATCGCGAAGGAGCCGGCGGCGAACGAGCTGTGGGACTCGCTGCGCTAGGCCGGAAAAAAACCCCGGGGAATTCCGGCGGGTGTGTCGATCCGGTGGCGGGCCGTTCGACGCAAGGGTGAGATGCGGGGAGAGACCCCGCCGGAACCCGAGGAGTCACCATGCCCCGTTACCTGTCGCTCGTGCGCATCGACGAGACCACCGCCCCCGCCGAGGGCCCCAGCGAGGCGCTGATGCAGCGGATGGGCGAGCTGATCGAGGAGATCACCAAGGCCGGCGTGATGCTGGACACCGCCGGCCTGACGCCGACCGCCGACGGCACCCGGGTGCACTGGGAGGGCGGGAAGATCTCCGTCACCGACGGGCCGTTCACCGAGGCCAAGGAGGTCATCGGCGGCTACGCGATCATGCAGTGCAAGGACAAGGCCGAGGCCCTGGAGTGGACCAAGCGGTTCCTCCAGGTGCACGAGGAGTTCTGGACCGTGACCTGCGAGGTCCGGGAGATCGCGGAGGGCTGACCCTCCTGGCGTACGTCCGGCGGTGGGTGTTGCATGGGGGGCTGTGAGCACACAGCCCCCCGCCGACGCCCCCGCGGACGCCCAGGCCGACCCCCGCCACGCCATCGAGACCGTCTTCCGGCTCGAGTCGCCCCGCGTGATCGCCGGCGTCGCCCGGATCGTCCGGGACCTCGGCATCGCGGAGGAGCTGGCGCAGGACGCGCTGGTCGCAGCCCTGGAGCAGTGGCCCCGGGACGGGGTGCCCGGCAATCCGGGCGCCTGGCTCATGGCGACCGCCCGCCACCGCGCCGTCGACCTGGTCCGGCGCCGGGAGAACTACGCCCGCAAGCTCGCCGAGATCGGCCGCAGCACCGAGACCACGACCCCGCCGGAGGAGCCCGCCGACCCGGAGGACATCGACGACGACCTGCTCCGGCTCGTCTTCACCACCTGCCACCCGGTGCTCTCGCCCGAGGCCCGCACGGCCCTCACCCTGCGCCTCCTCGGCGGCCTGACCACGGCCGAGATCGCCCGTGCCTTCCTCGTCCCCGAGCCGACGGTCGCCCAGCGCATCGTCCGCGCCAAGCGCACCCTCGCGACGAAGAACGTCGCCTTCGAGGTGCCGTACGGCCCCGACCGCGAGGCCCGGCTCGGCTCGGTCCTGGACGTCATCTACCTGATCTACAACGAGGGGTACGCGGCCACGGCGGGCGACGACTGGCTGCGCCCGTCGCTCTGCGAGGACGCGCTGCGGCTGGCCCGGGTGCTGTCGGGGCTCATGCCGAAGGAGCCGGAGGTGCACGCCCTCGCCTCGCTCCTGGAGTTCCAGTCCTCCCGCACGGCCGCCCGCACCGGCCCCGACGGCGAACCGGTCCTGCTCAGGGACCAGAACCGCCGCCGCTGGAACCGCATGCTCATCGCCCGCGGCATCAGGGCCCTGGCCCGCGCGGACGCCACGGCGACCGGCGTCCCGGGGCCGTACGCCCTCCAGGCGGCCATCGCGGCCTGCCACGCGCACGCGTACACGTACGAGGAGACCGACTGGAGGGCCATCGCCACCCTGTACGGGCTGCTGGCGGCCCGCTCCCCGTCCCCGGTCGTCGAGCTGAACCGGGCGGTGGCCGTGTCGATGGCCGAGGGCCCGGCGGCCGCCCTGGAGATCGTGGACCCGCTGACCGCGGAACCCGCCCTGAGCGACTACCACCTGCTGCCGAGCGTCCGCGCCGACCTGCTGGCCCGCCTCGGGCGTACGGCGGAGGCCCGCACGGAGTTCGAACGGGCCGCGGGCCTCGCGCGCAACGAGCGGGAACGGGAGCTGCTGCTGGCCAGGGCGCGGGAGTGCGCTTCGTAACCTTCGGCAGACTGCTGTTCAAGCGACGCGCACAGCACGGAGTACGTCGACCTGACCACCGGCGCGTTCACCCCGGTCCCGACCGCCTGGGAGGGCAGCAACCCCAGCTGGGAGCCGGTCCGCAAGAACACCACCGCCCGGGTCTGGGGCGCCGACGCGAACGGCACGGTCGTCGGCTCCTCACGCTGGAGCCGGAACACGGTCGGCCAGAGCCAGGCGGGCCTGCTGGACGCCAAGTCCGCCGTGCTGCTCAACCAGGACGACCCGGCCGACGCGCCGACCGCGACCGCGCTGGCCGGCAAGCGGCAGGGCCCGGTGCTGCTGAGCTCGACGACCGGGCTGTCGACGGCGGTGCAGAACGAGCTGAAGCGCACCCTGAAGAAGGGCGCGAACGTCTGGATGGTCGGCGGCACCTCGGTGCTCACCACCAACGTCTCGACCCAGCTGAGGTCCCTCGGCTACGTCCCGAAGCGGGTCTCCGGCACCGACCGCTACGACACCTCGGTCAAGGCGGCGAAGACGCTCACCACCAGCCCGGCCTACGTCTTCCTGGCCGGCGGCACCGACTACCAGGCGGCCCTCCCGGCGGCCGCCGCGGCCGGCGCCGACGGCACGGGCAGCGCGGGCAGCGTCGTCCTGACCAACGGCAAGTCGCTGACCTCGTCGGTGAAGTCGTACCTCAACAGCCTCGACCCGGCGAAGACCATGGTCATCACGGTCGGTGCGGACGCGAAGTACGCGCTGACCCACGGGTCGTTCTCGAAGTGGCCGTCGACGTACTACTACCCGGTCACGGGCGCCGACAGCGAGGCGGTCGGTGGCCGTCGCCGGGTTCTGGTGGACCACGCCGGGCCAGGTCGCGCTCGCCTGCGCCGGGTCCTGGCGCGACGGCGTCTCCGCGGGCTCCGCGGGCTCCGCGATGAACATCTACGGGCCCGTGCTGTGGACCTCCCGGCCCGCCCTGTCCGACGAGGTCAAGAGTTACCTGCTGCGCGAGTCGGCCGGCACTCAGGCCGCCATCGCCTTCGGTGGCACCGGTTCGGTGACGGCGGGTGCGCTGAACACGGCCGGCTCGTCGATCAGCGCGAGCGGGAACGCGACGAAGAGCGCCCTGGCGCTGCGCACGGACGCCGGTGCGCCCGCCGCGGCCCCCACCAGGTCCGGTACGGCGGCCGACCGGAACCTCGCGCCGCTCAGGACCGCCCAGCACCAGTAGCCGGCTGCGCGGGGGCGCCGACGAGCATGGTCGGCGCCCCCGCCACCCGGGTCAGGAACACGGTCGCCGCGTTCGGTCCCTGCGGCTTGACCTTCCTGCGCAGTTCCTCGGGCTCCACCGCAGAGCCGCGCTTCTTCACGGTCAGGTTCCCGACCTCGCGCTCGCGCAGCAGGGCCTTCAGCTTCTTGACGTTGAAGGGGAGTTCGTCGGTGATCTCGTACGCCGTCGCGCAGTCGGTGGCTTGGAGGGTGTCGGCCGTGACGTACGCGATCGTCGGGTCGATCAGGCCCGCGTCCAGCTCCTCGGCCACCTCGGCGACCAGGTGGGCGCGGATGACGGCGCCGTCCGGCTCGTACAGGTAACGGCCGACCGGGCGGACGGCGGGGTCGGGCAGGCCGCGGCCGAGCAGGGTGCGCGGGCCGGGGAGGAGGGTGGCGCGGACGGCCCCCGGGGCGCCGGTGCCGAACCAGAGGACGGCTTCCTTGACGTCGCCATGGTCCGAGATCCACTCGGCCTCGGCCGCCGCCGGGACCGCCTCGTGCGGGATGCCGGGGGCGATCTTCAGCGCGGCCACGCGGGCGGCCGACGCGGTGGCGACCGCCCAGGACAGCGGCGGTGAGTAGGCCTCCGGGTCGAAGATGCGGCCACGGCCGCCGCGCCGGGCCGGGTCGACGAAGACGGCGTCGTGGCCGGCCGTGTCCACCTCCTGGACGTCCGCCTCCCGTACCTCGATCAGGCCGGCCAGCCCGAGCGCCTCGGCGTTCGCGCGGGCGGCGGCCGCCGTCACCGGATCCCGGTCCACGGCGAGGACGCGGATACCGGCCCGGGCGAGCGCGATCGCGTCGCCCCCGATCCCGCAGCACAGGTCGGCCACCGAGGTCACCCCGAGCGCCTTCAGCCGCCCCGCCCGGTACGCGGCGACACTCGCCCGCGTCGACTGCTCGACCCCGTTCGGCGTGAAGAACATGCGGCCCGCGTCCGCCCCCCCGAACTTCGCCGCCGCCCGCTGCCGCAGCCGGGCCTGGGCCAGCGCCGCCGACACCAGCTCGGCGGGGTGCTCGCGGCGCAGCCGGGTGGCCACGGCCAGCTCGTCGGCGGGCGCGGTGCCGCGCACCTCGTCGAGGAGGGCGTGGCCCTCGGGGGTGAGGAGGGGGGAGAGGAGGTCGTTCACCGGGTCATTGTCGGCCAGTCGGTGGATGGTTCGCCTCCGGCCGCGGTGTCTGCCGGGGTTCCGGGGAGAGGGCTGGAAAGATCCGAGGCCATGCGAGCAGTCGTACAAAATGACAAAAATAGGGTGGTTTTGGCCATGGCCGCCCTCGCCGCCGTGGCGGCCGTCACCGTCGTCTCCGGCTGCGCCGGACCGGAGGACGAGGCCGGGGTCCGTCCCGCCGCGGGCCAGCAGGCCCATCGGGCCGCCGCCGCCCCCGACGACCACGCCGCCCTGGTCGCCGCCGCCCGGCGCTGGGGGCTGGACGCGGTCCCGCTGCGGCCCCCGGCCCCGCCGAAGTACAAGCCGAGGATCACCGCTCGCGACGGCTTCGAGGTGGACGGCCAGGTGGAGGACGACCTGCCCCCGGTCTTCACCACCGTCCCCACCAGGAAGAAGGTCGTCTTCCTCACCATCGACGACGGCTCAGAGAAGGACCCGGACTTCCTGCGGATGATGAGCGAGCTGCGGATCCCCTACACCGCGTTCCTCAGCAACTACCTGGTCAAGGACGACTACGGCTACTTCCGCCGGATGCAGGCCGAGGGCCACACCCTCAACAACCACACCCTCACCCATCCCTACATGCCCGGTCTGACCTACGAGGAGCAGAAGCACGAGATCTGCGGCATGCAGGACATCATGAAGCGGCAGTTCGGCAAGGCGCCGACGGTCTTCCGGCCGCCCTACGGCAACTACAACGGCGACACCCTGCGCGCCGCCAAGGCCTGCGGCATCAAGTACGCGCCGATCTGGGACGAGGAGGTGTTCGTCGACCACTGGGAGTACCGCGAGTGGGACCGCGGACTGCACCCCGGTGACATCGTCCTCACGCACTTCCGGGGCCGGAACGACTGGGACGGCACCATGGTCGACGACATGCGCCGCTTCCTGAACAAGGTCACCCGCGACGGCTACGCGGTGGCGCGCCTGGAGGACTACCTGTGAGCCGACCGAGGGCGACGGCCGCTGTCCTGGCCGCCGCCCTCCTCCTGTCGGCCTGCGCGCCGTCCGTCGACCCCATCGAACGGCTCGGCAGGAAGGCCGCCGACCGGGTGCACCCGCACGGCCCGTCGGGCGAGCCGCCGTACCGCCGCTGGGGCTTGACCGCGCCCCTCTCCCCGGCCCCACGCCCGCCGCTCCACCCGCTGTCCCTCCGCACCACCCGCCCCCCGGTCGTCGACCACATCCCCACCTCCGACCGGGTGGTCTTCCTGACCTACGACGACGGCGCCGAGAAGGACCCCCGATTCGTCGACATGGTCCGCGAACTGCGGCTGCCGGTGAGCATGTTCCTCACGGACAGCGTGGTCGGCCCCGGCTACGGCCACTTCGCCCGCCTGCAGTCGGTCGGCGCGAGCGTCCAGAACCACACCCTCGACCACCCGGCCATGCCCGGCCTGCCGTACGCCGGCCAGCACGCCGAGATCTGCGGCCAGCAGGAGAAGCTGAAGTCCCGGTTCGGCATCCGCCCCCGCCTCTTCCGCCCGCCCTACGGCATCTACGACACCACCACCCTGCGCGCGGCGGCGGACTGCGGGGTCGCCGCGGTGGTCCTGTGGCGGGCGGCGATGACCCCCGACGGCATCACCTACCGCACCGGCGACAAGCAGCTCCGCCCCGGCGACATCATCCTGGTCGGCCCCGACGAGGCCCTCGGGCCGACCCTCAGGAGCCGCACCGCCCGCCTCCTGCGCCGCGTCCAGGCGGCCGGCCTGACGGTGGGCCGGCTGGAGGACTACCTGTAGTGCTACCTCCGGGCTCGGCCGCACATCCCGCCGGTCGGGTGTCTGACGACGGCGCTCGGCCACAAAATCCAGCCCGTCCGGCGTTTGGGGACGAGGCCGAAGGCCGACAGGCGGGGGTCTGGGGGCGCCAGCCCCCAGGGACGGTCACCGCAACACCGCGCGACCCGGTTTTTCGGCGCCGCGCCGCAGGCAATTGGCACTCCGCTTGACCGAGTGCTAATCGCGGTCATAGTCTCGGCTCTGGCACTCGGCAGATGAGAGTGCCAACAACGCGACGGGCAGGTCCGGCACCCGCGACGACGGATCCACCTGGTCGCCACCTCAGACAGTTAACCCCGTGAGATCTCCGAAGGGGGAGGTCGGATCGTGACGACCGCCAGCTCCAAGGTTGCCATCAAGCCGCTTGAGGACCGCATCGTGGTCCAGCCGCTCGACGCCGAGCAGACCACGGCCTCCGGCCTGGTCATCCCGGACACCGCGAAGGAGAAGCCCCAGGAGGGCGCCGTCCTCGCCGTGGGCCCGGGCCGTTTCGAGAACGGCGAGCGCCTGCCGCTCGACGTCAAGGTCGGCGACGTCGTGCTCTACAGCAAGTACGGCGGCACCGAGGTGAAGTACAACGGCGACGAGTACCTCGTCCTCTCGGCTCGCGACGTGCTCGCGATCATCGAGAAGTAAGCCTGCGACTTACACCTCAAGCACTCCGTTTGAAGCTGCGCCCCTGGCCCCCGCGATCCTCCAAGAAGCCGGGCGCCAGGGGCGCAGTCTTGTTCACCCCAGATTTCCGAGAGGGCATCCGCTGCCATGGCGAAGATCCTGAAGTTCGACGAGGACGCCCGTCGCGCCCTTGAGCGCGGCGTCAACAAGCTTGCCGACACGGTGAAGGTGACGATCGGCCCCAAGGGCCGCAACGTCGTCATCGACAAGAAGTTCGGCGCCCCCACCATCACCAACGACGGTGTCACGATCGCCCGCGAGGTCGAGATCGAGGACCCGTACGAGAACCTCGGCGCGCAGCTGGTGAAGGAGGTGGCGACCAAGACCAACGACATCGCGGGTGACGGTACGACCACCGCCACCGTGCTGGCCCAGGCGCTCGTCCGCGAGGGCCTGAAGAACGTCGCCGCCGGTGCCTCCCCGGCCGCCCTGAAGAAGGGCATCGACGCCGCGGTCGCCGCCGTCTCCGAGGACCTGCTCGCGTCGGCCCGCCCGATCGACGAGAAGTCCGACATCGCCGCCGTCGCCGCGCTGTCCGCCCAGGACCAGCAGGTCGGCGAGCTCATCGCCGAGGCGATGGACAAGGTCGGCAAGGACGGTGTCATCACCGTCGAGGAGTCCAACACCTTCGGTCTGGAGCTGGACTTCACCGAGGGCATGGCCTTCGACAAGGGCTACCTGTCGCCGTACTTCGTGACGGACCAGGAGCGCATGGAGGCCGTCCTGGAGGACCCCTACATCCTCATCAACCAGGGCAAGGTCTCCTCCATCGCGGACCTGCTGCCGCTGCTCGAGAAGATCATCCAGTCCAACGCCTCGAAGCCGCTGCTGATCATCGCCGAGGACGTCGACGGCGAGGCCCTGTCGACCCTGGTCGTCAACAAGATCCGCGGCACCTTCAACGCGGTCGCGGTCAAGGCCCCCGGCTTCGGTGACCGCCGCAAGGCGATGCTGGAGGACCTGGCGATCCTGACCGGCGCCACGGTCGTCTCCGAGGAGGTCGGCCTCAAGCTCGACCAGGTCGGCCTGGACGTGCTCGGCTCCGCCCGCCGCGTCACCGTCACCAAGGACGACACCACGGTCGTCGACGGCGCCGGTGACTCCGGTGCCGTGACCGGCCGCGTCGCCCAGATCAAGGCCGAGATCGAGAACACCGACTCCGACTGGGACCGCGAGAAGCTCCAGGAGCGCCTCGCGAAGCTGGCCGGCGGCGTGTGCGTCATCAAGGTCGGCGCCGCCACCGAGGTGGAGCTGAAGGAGAAGAAGCACCGTCTGGAGGACGCCATCTCCGCGACCCGCGCCGCGGTCGAGGAGGGCATCGTCTCCGGTGGTGGCTCCGCGCTCGTCCACGCCGTGAAGGTCCTCGAGGACAACCTCGGCAAGACCGGCGACGAGGCCACCGGTGTCTCCGTGGTCCGCAAGGCCGCCGTCGAGCCGCTGCGCTGGATCGCCGAGAACGCCGGCCTGGAGGGCTACGTCATCGTCTCCAAGGTCGCCGAGCTGGAGAAGGGCAACGGCTACAACGCCGCCACCGGCGAGTACGGCGACCTGGTCAAGGCCGGCGTCATCGACCCGGTCAAGGTCACCCGCTCCGCCCTGGAGAACGCCGCCTCCATCGCCTCCCTGCTCCTGACGACCGAGACCCTCGTCGTCGAGAAGAAGGAAGAGGAAGAGGCCGCCGCCGCGGGCCACTCGCACGGCCACTCGCACTGAGGCAACAGTCTCTGAGCTGAGGAAGCCCCCGCTCCCGGTCGTCCGCCGGGAACGGGGGCTTCGCCCCTCGCGGGTACTTCGATGGTCGGCCTACTTCGCCAGTGCGTCCAGCGCACCCAGCTGTGCCAGCAGTCCCATCCGGTCGTACTGCAGCCAGCCCTCGGCCATCTTCCCGTTCGCGTCGAAGCGGTGGATCGTGGTCCCGGCCATGGCGACCTGCCGGCCGGTGTTCGGGACCCCCATGAACGGCCCCTGGTGCACGCCCGTCCAGAGCCACCTGGTGCACACCCGGTCGCCCTGGGCGATCTGGTCCTCGATGCGGAACGTGAAGTCGAAGGCGCCCCGCCACATCTCCAGCTTGCGCCGCATCGCGTCCATGCCGATGGTGTCCTGTCCCTCGACCGGATCGTGGTCGTGGTAGTCCTCGGCGAGCAGGCCGTCCAGCGGAGCCAGCGGGCCGGCCGCCGCGATCGTCTCGAAGAACCGCCGCGCGGTGCCGGTGTACAGCCCCTCGTCGCGCACCACGTCCAGATCGGTGAACGTCGGCGTCCCCTCGCACAGCGCCAGCAGCTCGTGGAAGACCTTGTCGGTCTCCGGGAGCCGTGAGTTCCGCATCGCCTCCTCGTACGACGGGAACTCCACGATCTCCACGACGTGCTCCGCGTCGCTGCGGTCCTTGCCGACCAGCGTGTGCGTCGCCGTCCGCTTCCCCTTGGTCTGCTCGACCCACCTGTCCATCAGCCGGTCCATCTCGTCGAACCGCCTGGTCCTGCACTCGATGAGCTGCACGAACGTCATGAAACCGCCTCCGGCCCCCCTGCGGGCGCGACCGAACCACACCATCGTCTCACCGGCCCCGTTCCGGTGGGTCCCGGTGCGCCCTGGCGCAGCCCGGCCGGCTCCCTACTGCGGCCCGTACTTGCGGCCCGTCTTCGAGCTGATGCCGCCCACCAGCCCGCGCGGCGCCATCTTCGCCAGGCCCGTCAGCACCTTGTAGCGGGGATCCGGGATCGACAGCGTCTTCCCGCGCGCGAGGTCGGCCAGCGCCGCCGCGACCAGCTTGTCGGCGTCCAGCCACATCCAGCCCGGGATGTTGTCCGTGCCCATCCCGGCCCGCTGGTGGAACTCCGTACGGACGAACCCCGGCGCCAGTGCCATCAGCCGCACCCCGGTGCCCGCGAGGTCGCGCGCGGCGCCCTGGGTGAACTGCACGACCCACGCCTTGGAGGCGCCGTACGTCCCGCGCGGCACGAAGGCCGCCACCGAGGCCACGTTGACGACACCGCCGCGGCCGCGCTCGCGCATCGCCTCGGCCGCCGCCGAGGTCAGCCGCAGCACCGCCTCGCAGTGCACCTTGAGCATGCGCAGCTCGTCGGCCATCGAGACGTCCAGATAACGGCCCTTGTTGCCGAAGCCGGCGTTGTTGACCAGCAGATCGACCGGGTTCTTGCGGTCCCCGAGCCGGGCGGCCACCGACTCGATGCCGGCGTCCTCGGCGAGGTCGGCGGTGAGCACCTCCGCCTCGATGCCGTGCCGGTCGTGCAGCTCGGTCGCCTGCTCGCGCAGCCGCTTGGTGTCCCGCGCCACCAGGACGAGGTTGTGCCCGTCAGCCGCCAGCCGCCGCGCGAACGCGGCACCGATCCCCGCGGTCGATCCCGTAATCAGAGCCGTTGTCATGGACCAAGGGTAGTTACCCGGACTGACGGCGTCCGCTGTGCGCACCGGCTCTCCCTAACGGTGAAGTGCCGGTGAACGGCCTGCGCGTGACAGCCGTTCAGCCGCTCTGCGCCGCCACGTACTTCCGGGCCTGCGCCAGCGCCTCCGGGTGCAGCGCCGCGCCCGCCGCGAGCAGCCGGGGCAGCAGCTCCCGCTCGGTGGTGGTCGCGCGGAACTCCATCGCCGCCGTCACCCCGTGCTCCGGCAGGTGGATGATCTCGATGGGGTCGCCGGCCCGGATCTCACCCGGTTCGATCACCCGGAGGTAGGCACCGGTGGCACCCTTCCGCGTGAATCTCTTCACCCATCCCCGCTCGCCCAGATGGCCCTGAAAAGTACGGCACGGGATGCGCCCCGAGGTGACCTCCAGTACTACCCCGGAGCCGATCCGCCAGCGCTCGCCGATCAGGGCCCCCGACACGTTCAGCCCGTTTGTCGTGAGGTTCTCACCGAAACAGCCGTTCGGCAGCGGCCGGCCGAGCTCCTTCGCCCAGTGGTCGAGGTCCTCGCGCGCGTACGCGTAGACCGCCTGGTCGTCGCCGCCGTGGTGGCGCAGCTCGCACACCGCGTCCCCGGCCAGCCCGCTGCCCGCGGTCCCCTTGGGCCCGGGCGCCGCCACCCGCACCGGCCCGTCCACCGGCCGCTTGTCGATGCCGGTCACGCCGTCGACCTGGTCCGTGTGCGGCGACGGCGTCGGACGGCCGAGGTTCACCGAGAGAAGCTCCATGCTCCGACGGTACGGGAGCAGCCTCAAACCGTCGACGCATTTTCGGGCGCCCTGTCCAAGCCCGTCTTATGCTCAAGAGATGATCGAGGCACGTCATCTCCGCGTCCTGCGCGCCGTCGCCACCACCGGGTCCTTCTCGGCGGCGGGGCGCGAACTGGGCTGCACCCAGCCCGCCGTCAGCCAGCAGATGAAGGCCCTGGAGACCTCCGTGGGCACCCCGCTGCTGGTCCGCAACGGCCGCGAGATGCGCCTGACCCAGGCCGGCGAGGCCCTGGTCCGGCACGCCTCCGGGATCCTCGCCGGGCTCACCGCCGCCGAGGAGGAGGTCGCCGCGATCGCCGGGCTGCGCGCGGGCCGGGTGCGCCTGGTCTCCTTCCCGAGCGGCAGCTCCACGCTGGTCCCGACGGCACTCGCCGCCCTGCGCGCCGCCCACCCCGGCACCCGCGTCTCCCTGGAGGAGGCCGAGCCGCCGAAGTCCGTGGAGCTGCTGCGCGCGGGTGACTGCGACATCGCGCTGGCCTTCCGCTACGAAGGTGCCGCGGACGCCGAGGAGTGGGACGACCTGGTGGTACGGCCGCTGCTCACGGACCGGCTCGTCGGCCTGGTGCCGGAGCGGCACCGGCTGGCCCAGGCGGAGTCGGTCGCCCTCGAGGAACTCGCAGACGAGCCCTGGATCGCGGGCTGCCCGCGCTGCCGGGGGCAGCTCGTCCAGGCGTGCGAGAGTGCGGGCTTCACGCCCCGCATCGACTTCGCCACCGACGACTACCCGGCCGTGGTCGGCCTGGTCGGGGCGGGGCTGGGCGTCGCCGTGCTGCCGCGGCTGGCGGTCCAGTCGGTACGGCCGAGAGGCGTCCGCACGGTGGTCCTCGAGCCCGCGGTGCGGCGGGAGATCGTCGCCCTCACCCTGGCCGACCTGGCGCAGGTGCCGGCGGTGGCGGCGACGTTGGAAGAGCTGGGCCGGGCGGCCCGGCGGGCGTAGCGGCTCACAGGGCGTCGGGGGCGCAGGCGCGGCCCGGCGAGGGCACCCACGCGCGCGTGCCCGGTCGTCGGCAGATGCTCAACGAATTGTCAACAGATTGCAGAAACGTTCTTTCATGTGTCGGAGGCGGAGCTTCTCAGGTGTCGGAGGCGGCGCCGCCGCTGGTCGTCGACGCCGACACCAGCCTGTTGCGCGCCCGCCCCATGAGCTCTTCACGCTCGTCCTCGGTCAGGCCGCCCCACACGCCGTACGGCTCGCGGACCGCCAGCGCGTGCGCCGCGCACTCCGCGCGGACCGGGCACCTCATGCACACCTCCTTGGCCGAGTTCTCACGGGCACTCCGAGCCGCCCCGCGCTCGCCCTCGGGATGGAAGAAGAGCGAGCTGTCGACCCCACGGCAGGCAGCCAGGAGCTGCCAGTCCCACAGGTCCGCGTTCGGTCCGGGAAGGCGGGAGAAATCTGCCATTACGTGACCCCTTGTAGCCGTTCTGGGCGGATACGGTGCCAATAACCGTATATCTCCGGTCTAGAGAGATGAAAATATGACTCATTGGCAATCTAGCCCCAGACACCGTGAAACGGGAAGAAAAAGGTCTAAATGGGGCATTGGTTGTGATGAAAAGTTGAGGGTCTGACGTCCATGTCTGCACCGTGTCCGCACCCTCACGTAGAGTGCCGAAGACGGCATGCAGCCCCGTAACTCTTTCGAGTGACCGTCGTTGAGAGTGCGGTGGCGGTTGAAGCAACAAGCGCTCGGGCAGGCGTCCGAGACGTTCGACCGCACAGGTGACGATTCCGTACCAGCCTGGAGGCTCAAGGTGACGCGCATCAGCTGCGGAGGGCGGTCATGACATCCGTCCTCGTCTGCGACGACTCCCCGCTTGCCCGAGAGGCGCTGCGCCGCGCGGTGGCGACCGTGCCCGGCGTCGAGCGTGTGACGACGGCGGCCAACGGCGAGGAAGTCCTCCGCCGCTGGGGCGCCGACCGATCCGACCTGATCCTGATGGACGTGCGCATGCCCGGACTGGGCGGCGTCGAGACCGTGCGCCGGCTGCTGTCCGCCGACCCCGGCGCGCGCATCATCATGCTCACGGTCGCCGAGGACCTGGACGGCGTGGCCCTGGCCGTCGCCGCCGGCGCCCGCGGGTACCTGCACAAGGACGCCTCGCGCGCCGAACTGCGGGCAACCGTGACCCAGGCCCTCGCCGACCCGACCTGGCGGCTGGCCCCGCGCCGCCTCCGCTCGGCCGAGATGGGCGCCGCGCCCACCCTCACCGCGCGCGAGATCCAGGTCCTGGAGGGCATGAGCCACGGCCGTTCCAACGCCGAGATCGGCCGCGAGCTGTTCCTCTCCGAGGACACGGTGAAGACCCACGCCCGCCGGCTGTTCAAGAAGCTCGGAGCGTCCGACCGCGCCCACGCGGTGGCCCTCGGCTTCCGCTGGGGACTGGTTCGCTGACACGGCGGTGAGCTGCACCGCAGCGGAGAAGCGGACCGACCGGACGCCCCCGCCTACCCCAGGGCGGGCGGGGTCCACAAGACGGAGCGCCGGAGGCGCGCTGCTCGTTTCGGCGCGGATGCCGCATCCTTGAGGTGTGGAGTCTCTCGGGGACGAGTCGTTCGAGCGGAAGGGGAGGGCGCAGGAGATGAGTTCCGGCGCACCTGCTCATAACGCTTCGGTGCACAACGAAGGACGCGATGCCACGCCGCCGACGGCAGCAGGGCACCATGGACCGATGCGCGACGACGAGGCGGTCACCGCCGTAGGGACGATCGGCGCTCTCGTCCATCGCGCCGTAGACGGGGACGAGCAGGCCACGCACGACCTGCTCGCCCATGTCCACCCCCTCGCGCTGCGCTACTGCCGTACCCGCCTGTCCCGCCTCCCGGGCGACGCCCGCCACTTCGTCGAGGACCTCGCCCAGGAAGTCTGCGTGGCGGTCCTGCTGGCCCTGCCCCGCTACCGCGACACCGGCCGCCCCTTCGAGGCCTTCGTCTTCGCGATCGCCTCCCACAAGGTCGCCGACCTGCAGCGCGCCGCCATGCGCCACCCGGGCTCCACGGCCGTCCCCTCGGACGAGATGCCGGAACGGCCCGACGACTCCCTCGGCCCCGAGGAGCGCGCGCTGCTCAGCAGCGACGCCGAGTGGGCCAAGAAACTCCTGGCCAACCTCCCGGAGAACCAGCGCGAGCTGCTGCTGCTCCGCATCGCCGTGGGGCTCACGGCCGAGGAGACCGGCCAGATGTTGGGAATGTCACCGGGCGCGGTGCGCGTCGCCCAGCACCGGGCCCTGAGCCGGTTGCGGGCGCTGGCGGAGCAGTAGGCGACCGGGCCCCGCCCTGCGGCCTACGGGCCCCGCTCCCTGGAGCCGACGGGTCCACCTCCTCCCCGATGAACAGGCGCGCCCTCGTTCCCGTACGAACATACGAAGCCCGAAGCTGAGTCGTACCGTGGAATTTGGGAGCCGTGCTTCCCGTTAGCATGGACATCCGCACCGATCAAGGCCATTTGGGGAAGGTGTCATGACCACCAACGTCGACGGAGTGCCCGACAAATTCGCCACCCTCGGGCTGACCTACGACGACGTGCTGCTGCTGCCGGGAGCCTCCGAGGTCCTCCCGAACGCGGTCGACACCTCGTCCCGCATCTCTCGCAACGTCCGGGTCAACATCCCGCTGCTGTCCGCGGCGATGGACAAGGTGACCGAGTCCCGCATGGCGATCGCGATGGCCCGCCTCGGCGGTGTCGGCGTGCTGCACCGCAACCTCTCCGTCGAGGACCAGGTCAACCAGGTCGACCTGGTCAAGCGGTCCGAGTCCGGCATGGTCACCGACCCGATCACGGTGCACCCGGACGCGACCCTCGCCGAGGCCGACGCACTGTGCGCGAAGTTCCGGATCAGCGGTGTCCCGGTCACCGACCCCGACCGGAAGCTGCTCGGCATCGTCACCAACCGCGACATGGCCTTCGAGAGCGACCGCTCCCGCCGTGTCCACGAGGTCATGACGCCGATGCCCCTGGTCACCGGCAAGGTCGGCATCTCCGGCACCGAGGCCATGCAGCTGCTGCGCAAGCACAAGATCGAGAAGCTGCCGCTCGTCGACGACCAGGGCGTCCTCAAGGGCCTGATCACGGTCAAGGACTTCGTCAAGGCCGAGAAGTACCCGAACGCCGCCAAGGACTCCGAGGGCCGCCTGCTCGTCGGCGCCGCCGTCGGCGCCAGCCCCGAGGCCCTGGAGCGGGCCCAGGCGCTCGCCGAGGCCGGCGTGGACTTCCTGGTCGTCGACACCTCGCACGGCCACAACAGCAACGCCCTCAGCTGGATGGCGAAGATCAAGTCGAGCGTGGACGTCGACGTGATCGGCGGCAACGTCGCCACCCGCGACGGCGCGCAGGCGCTGATCGACGCCGGTGTCGACGGCATCAAGGTCGGCGTGGGCCCCGGCTCGATCTGCACCACCCGGGTGGTCGCCGGCATCGGCGTCCCGCAGGTCACCGCCATCTACGAGGCCTCCCTCGCCGCCCGCCCGGCCGGCATCCCGCTGATCGGCGACGGCGGCCTGCAGTACTCCGGCGACATCGGCAAGGCGCTGGCGGCCGGCGCCGACACGGTGATGCTGGGCTCCCTCCTCGCGGGCTGTGAGGAGTCCCCGGGCGAGCTGCTCTTCATCAACGGCAAGCAGTTCAAGTCGTACCGCGGCATGGGCTCGCTGGGCGCCATGCAGTCGCGCGGCCAGGGCCGGTCGTACTCGAAGGACCGCTACTTCCAGGCCGAGGTCTCCTCCGACGACAAGCTCGTCCCCGAGGGCGTCGAGGGTCAGGTGCCCTACCGCGGCCCGCTGGCCAACGTGCTGCACCAGCTGGTCGGCGGCCTGCGCCAGACCATGGGCTACGTGGGCGCGGCCACCGTCGACGAGATGGAGTCCAAGGGCCGCTTCGTGCGGATCACCGCCGCGGGCCTCAAGGAGAGCCACCCGCACGACATCCAGATGACGGTCGAGGCGCCGAACTACAGCCGCAAGTAGTCGCCCGAGCCTCTTCAGGGCCTTTCCAGGGCGGTCCCGGGCGTACCGGGGCCGCCCTTGCCGTACCCGTCGGCAAGGGCGTATCCGTCCGCGTCGTCCATTGCCGCAACAGGCAACATCGCCCGCTCTCGGAGCTGGGAATCGGGGCTGCTGCGGGTGGAATTGTCGCGTAGCCTGCACGGCTGTGGACAGGGAACGGAGTGCTCGGCAGCTCCGGCTGATCGACGAGACGGTGGAGATCGCGAAAGTCCTCGGTGCGGAGGTGTGGCTCCGCGGGGGTTGGGCCATGGACTTCTTCATCGGCGAGGTCACGCGTGACCATGTGGACATCGACTGGTTCGCCTGGGCGAAGGACGCCTCTGCTCTGACTGCTGGTCTGCTGCGTTCCGGCTATGAACCTCTGTCCGGGCCGCCTGCCGACCAGCAGCTCGATTTCCGCAAGCAGGGCGTGGAGAGCAGCTTCGCTCTTTTGGCCGCGGACCTCTTCGGGCGCGTTGTGGTCGCTGGCGGCCCCTGGGCCGGAGAAGCGTGGCCGGAGGGCATGCTCGATGCTTCTGCCGGCCGCATCGGGGCACTGCGGTGCCGGATCATCAGTCCCCGCGCCCAGATCGAGATCAAGCAGATGATGCCCGTCTGGGTTCCGGGACGGCCCCGCCGCATGAAGGACACCGAGGACATCAGCCGGCTGGAAGCGGCCCTGCGGGAGCAAGGCACCAGCCCGGCATGAGGGCTTGAAGGCGATCGCGATCGTGCTCGACACGCCAGCCAAGCGAACGTTGCCTGATGCGGCGCTAAGGGCTGTCCCGTAATCCCTGGTGGATCAGCGCGCGGCGTCAGATGCGGTGCATCGCAAGGCGGAGGGTCGTCCTCATACTGGGCGTATTCGGGCGAGCCCGACAACGCTGCGAGGTGCCGTAGCTGTCGTCGTGCGCCCGCCGGGGATTACGGGACAGCCCTTAGGTGGACCCACGCTGACGGGCGGGATGAGCGGCCCGCCACGAGTCGAGTTCCGTTGCCTGCCACAAGAGCGTGCGGCCGATCCTGGTCGGCTGAGGGAAGCCGTCGAGGCGGCGGGCGAACGTGTAGATCGACTCGGTTTTGATGCCAAGCCGCTCGGCTGCCTGCTCGGTGGTGAGAAAACCATCGAAGTTCACAGTCACCACGATAGGAGTGCTACGTTATTCACAGTCACTGTGAATAACAAGGACACGGTGAGGTGAAGATGTTCAAGCCGAGAGCCGGTTTTGTCGTCCAGGCGTACCGGTTCGCGCTCGATCCCAATGCGGGCCAAGAGCGCGCGCTCGGCTCCCATTGCGGCGCTGCCCGGGCGGCCTACAACTGGGCAGTGGCACATGTGCTGGCCGCGTGGCGGCAGCGCATGGCTGAGAAGACGTACGGGGTTCCTGAGGATCGACTCACGGAATGGCGTTCATGGTCGTTGCCGGCCTTGCGACGTGCCTTCAACAGGACCAAACGCACTGACCCGCGGTTCGCCTCATGGTGGGAGCAGAACTCCAAGGAGGCCTACAACACAGGTCTGGCGAACGCTTCTGCGGCATTCGACAACCACGTGCGATCGCAGAACGGTCTGCGTAAGGGGCGCATTGTGGGGTGGCCCCGGCCCAAGTCGAAGAGGAACGCGCGTCCGGCCTGCCGCTTCACCACAGGGGCGATCCGTGTCGAGGCCGACGGCAGGCATGTCACGCCGCCGAGGATCGGCACGATCCGGATCCACGAACGCGCGGACGTCCTTCAACGGAGCCTGGCTGCCGGCGCGGCGCGGATTCTGGCGGCCACTGTTCGGTATGAGAGGGGTCGCTGGTTCGTGGCCTTTCAAGTCGAGGTGAAGCGTGAGCTGGTCCCGGTCTCCCGCCCGCGCGTTGCGGTGGGGATCGACCTCGGAGTGAAGACTCTCGCGGTCCTGGCCGACAGCACGGGCGCCGTCCGGTACATCGAGAACCCGAAATTCCTCGATCGTGCGCAAAGGCTTCTCCGGCGCCATGACCGTCGCGTATCCCGTCGGCAGGGGCCGGATGGTCGGACGGGACGGCGGCCCTCGAAGCGATGGGACAAGGCGAACGCCGAGCGGAACAAGGTCCATCACCGCGCTGCCAATTTGCGTGATGACGCGATCCATAAACTCACGACGGCGGTAGCGGCCGAGTTCGGCACGGTGGTCGTAGAGGATCTGAATGTTGCGGGGATGCTCGGGAACCGGCGACTGGCCCGCAAGGTGGCAGATGCCGGATTCGGTGAGATTCGCCGGCAGCTCATGTACAAGACCAGGAGAAACGGCTGTCGCCTTGTGCTCGCCGACCGCTGGTACCCGTCGTCGAAGCGATGCTCGCACTGTGGTGTGGTGAAAGCCAAGCTGCCCCTCGGTGTCAGGGTCTTCGCATGCGAGACTTGCGGCTTTGTCGCGGATCGGGACGCCAATGCGGGGCACAACCTGGCAGCCCTGGCAGAAGCAGTGACAGGTACCGGAGTGGCCGGAGACCTGGGGGCGACTACGGTTGCCTCGAAGCCCCGTGGAG
This sequence comes from Streptomyces sp. NPDC028289, assembly GCF_055565975.1. NCBI lineage: Bacteria > Bacillati > Actinomycetota > Actinomycetes > Kitasatosporales > Streptomycetaceae > Streptomyces > Streptomyces sp. NPDC028289. The sequence continues at coordinate 388,067 of NZ_JBVHTI010000003.1, forward strand.
CCGACCGTAAGACCCGCGCCACCCGATCAGGCTGTAAGGCCGGACCGGGGCGGGCAGGCGGCGAAAACCCTGCACTGAGCAGGCAGGAAACGGGAGACCGTCGACAGGGCACCACAGCGCCTACGCTGTGGTGACAACCGTCACGGACCATCCCGTCAGAAATGCCGGGATTGCTGGGATCCTTGAGGATCTGAACAACGGAAAGGCCACAGACGTGACTGAGATCGAGATCGGGCGCGGCAAGCGCGGCCGCCGGGCGTACGCCTTCGACGACATCGCCGTCGTCCCCAGCCGCCGTACGCGGGACCCGAAGGAGGTCTCGATCGCCTGGCAGATCGACGCCTATCGCTTCGAGCTGCCGTTCCTGGCCGCCCCCATGGACTCGGTCGTCTCCCCGGCCACCGCGATCCGCATCGGAGAGCTCGGCGGCCTCGGCGTCCTGAACCTCGAAGGCCTCTGGACGCGGCACGAGGACCCGCAGCCGCTGCTCGACGAGATCATCGGGCTGGACGCCGACACCGCCACCCGCCGCCTCCAGGAGATCTACTCCGCCCCCATCAAGGAGGAGCTGATCGGCGCGCGCATCAAGGAGGTGCGCGACTCCGGCGTGGTCACGGCGGCCGCGCTCTCCCCGCAGCGCACCGCCCAGTTCTCCAAGGCGGTCGTGGACGCGGGCGTCGACATCTTCGTCATCCGCGGTACGACGGTCTCCGCGGAGCACGTCTCGTCCTCGCACGAGCCGCTGAACCTGAAGCAGTTCATCTACGAGCTGGACGTCCCGGTGATCGTCGGCGGCTGCGCCACGTACACGGCGGCCCTGCACCTGATGCGCACGGGCGCGGCGGGCGTGCTCGTCGGCTTCGGCGGCGGCGCGGCCCACACCACGCGCAACGTGCTCGGCATCCAGGTCCCCATGGCCACCGCGGTCGCGGACGTGGCCGCCGCCCGCCGCGACTACATGGACGAGTCCGGCGGCCGCTACGTCCACGTCATCGCCGACGGCGGTGTCGGCTGGTCCGGCGACCTCCCCAAGGCGATCGCCTGCGGCGCCGACTCGGTGATGATGGGCTCCCCGCTGGCCCGCGCGACCGACGGTCCCGGCAAGGGCCACCACTGGGGCATGGAGGCCGTCAACGAGGAGCTCCCGCGCGGCAAGAAGGTCGACCTCGGCACGGTCGGCACCCTCGAGGAGATCCTCACCGGCCCGTCCCACACCCCCGACGGCTCGATGAACCTCTTCGGCGCCCTGCGCCGCGCCATGGCCACCACCGGCTACAGCGAGCTGAAGGAGTTCCAGCGCGTCGAGGTGACCGTCGCGGACTCGCAGCACAAGCGGTAGCCGCCGCACGACGGACGGAGGGCCGGTCACCCCGGGCGGGTGACCGGCCCTTTCGTATGCCCGAGTGCGCTGGTGGGGGCGCGTTGTGCGGGGGAGGGGCGTGCGGTTGCGCCGACTTCTGCGAGCACCGGGCCCGCTCAGAGCCGGTGCGCCGCCCCCGTCGGGGTCGCCCCGCGCGTGTCCAGCAGCAACTGGGCCTTCACCGACAGGCCCTGCAGGTCGTACGTGCGGTGCTGCTGGACCAGGATCGTCAGATCGGCGTCGGCGGCGGCCTCGTAGAGGGAGTCCGCGCGCGGCACCGGGCGGTCCAGGACGCTCCAGGAGGCGACGTGCGGGTCGTGGTAGCTGACCGAGGCGCCCAGCTCCATGAAGCGGATCGCGATCTCCTGGGCGGGGCTGCTCTGCTGGTCGGCGAGGTCGGCCTTGTAGGTGACGCCGAGCAGCAGCACGCGCGCGCCGCGCGCGGACTTGCCGTGCTCGTTGAGGAGGGCGGCGGCGCGCTGCACGACGTACCCCGGCATCCGGCTGTTGACCTGCTGGGCCAGTTCCACCATGCGCAGGCCGCGGCCCGCGCGGCCGGACAGGTCCTGGGCGACGCCGTGGCCGCCGACACCGGGGCCGGGGCGGAAGGCCTGGAAGCCGAACGGCTTGGTCTCCGCGCAGCGGATGACGTCCCACAGGTCGACGCCCAGGTCGTGGCAGAGGACGGCCATCTCGTTGACGAGGGCGATGTTGACGTGCCGGAAGTTGGTCTCCAGGAGCTGCACGGTCTCGGCCTCGCGCGGGCCACGCGCGCGTACCACCTTGTCGGTGAGCCGGCCGTAGAACGTGGCGGCCGACTCCGTGCACGCGGGCGTGAGGCCGCCGATGACCTTCGGGGTGGTGGCCGGCGTGAAGTCGCGGTTGCCGGGATTCACCCGGCTGGGCGAATAGGCGAGGTGGAAGTCGCGGCCCGCGCGCAGGCCCGAAGCCTCCTCCAGCAGGGGCCGCAGGAAGTCCTCGGTCGTTCCCGGACGGACCGGGGACTCCAGGATCACCGTCGTGTGCGGACGCAGCCGCTCGGCCAGGGTGCGCGCGGCGGCCTCCACCTGGCTCAGGTCGAGCCCGCCGTCGGCGCCGCGCGGGGTCGGCGCGCAGATCACGGCGGTGCGCACCCGCCCCAGCTGTGCCGGGTCCTCGGCCACCCGGAAGCCCTTCGCGAGCATCCGGCGCAGCTCGGCGGGGCTCAGCGAGCCCGCCTCGGGGCCCGTGGCGTAGCCGATCGTGGAGACGCCGGCGGCCACGGCGGCCTGGGCGAGGGGCAGGCCGTAAGGGCCGAGTCCGATGACGGCGAGGTCTGCGGGCATGGTGGTGGGCCGTCCTTCCCAGTAACCGAAGCGGGACAGGTGCGCAAGCCCGGTGGACAGGATGAGCGAGGCGCACGGTCAGACTAGGAGTAAATATGACCGTTATGCGGGATTGTGTTCATGTGTCTTCCGTGGGTTCGGTGACCGTTGTCCACAGGCTGGGGGTGAGTGGTGGCTGAAGCCGGGCAAGCCGGTCAGAATTTGGGCAGGGGCCACGCCCGCCGGGGGCGCGGCCGACGCGACCGATGACCGACGACGCGACCGACGACCTACGACGCGTTCGACGCCGGACGACGCGATCGACGACGCGATCTGCGGCGCAGTCGACGACGCGATCGACGGCCGACGACGACCAGTGACCGACATCGACCCAAGACCGACGGGTACCAGTAACCGATGGCGGTTGATCGCCGGGGGCGCCCGACGACCCACGGCGGTCGACGGCCGCCGGCGAGCGGTGGCCCACGGTGAGCGACGGCCGCCGGCGAGCGGTGGCCCACGGTGAGCGACGGCCGCATGGCGGCAGAGCGGGAGGCAGCGGTGAGGACAGCGACACTGGGGCCGGAGCAGCGAGCGGCGTCCCTGGCGGCCATGGCAGAGCGCGAGCTGGACGTGCTGGTGGTGGGCGGTGGAGTGGTCGGCGCGGGCACCGCGCTGGACGCGGTCACCCGAGGCCTGAACACCGGCATCGTCGAAGCCCGCGACTGGGCCTCCGGCACCTCCAGCAGGTCCAGCAAGCTGATCCACGGCGGCCTGCGCTACCTGGAGATGCTCGACTTCGCCCTGGTCCGGGAGGCCCTCAAGGAGCGCGGCCTGCTCCTGGAGCGCCTCGCCCCGCACCTGGTCAAGCCGGTGCCCTTCCTCTACCCGCTCCAGCACCAGGGCTGGGAGCGCCTGTACGCCGGCTCGGGCGTCGCGCTCTACGACGCGATGTCGATGGCCCGCGGCCACGGCCGGGGCCTGCCGGCCCACCGCCACCTGAGCCGCCGTCACGCCCTGCGCGTCGCGCCCGCGCTGCGCAAGGACGCCCTGGTCGGCGCCCTCCAGTACTACGACGCCCAGATGGACGACGCCCGCTATGTGACGACCCTGGTGCGCACGGCGGTGTCGTACGGCGCGAAGGCGGCCAACCGCGCGCGCGTGACCGGTTTCCTGCGCGAGGGCGAACGGGTCGTCGGGGCCCGGGTGCAGGACGTGGAGGGCGGCGGGGAGTACGAGATCCGCGCCCAGCAGGTCGTCAACGCGACCGGGGTGTGGACCGACGACACGCAGGCGCTGGTCGGCGAGCGCGGCCAGTTCCACGTGCGTGCCTCCAAGGGCATCCACCTGGTCGTCCCCAGGGACCGCATCCACTCCACGACCGGCCTCATCCTGCGCACCGAGAAGTCGGTCCTGTTCGTCATCCCCTGGGGCCGGCACTGGATCATCGGCACCACCGACACCGACTGGGACCTGGACAAGGCCCACCCGGCCGCCTCCAGCGCCGACATCGACTACCTCCTCAACCACGTCAACTCGGTGCTCGCGGTGCCGTTGTCGCGCGACGACGTCCAGGGCGTCTACGCCGGTCTGCGTCCGCTGCTGGCCGGCGAGTCCGACGCCACCAGCAAGCTGTCGCGCGAGCACACGGTCGCGCATCCGGTGCCGGGGCTCGTGGTCGTCGCGGGCGGCAAGTACACGACGTACCGGGTGATGGCCAAGGACGCCGTCGACGAGGCGGTGCACGGGCTCGACATGCGGGTCGCGGAGTGCGTCACCGAGGACATCCCGCTGCTCGGTGCGGAGGGGTACCGGGCGATGTGGAACGCCCGGGCCAGGATCGCCGCCCGCACCGGCCTGCACGTGGTCCGGGTCGAGCATCTCCTCAACCGCTACGGCTCGGCGGCGGAGGAGGTCCTGGACCTCATCGCCGCCGACCCCGGCCTGGCCGAGCCGCTGTCGGCCGCCGACGACTACCTGCGCGCCGAGGTCGTCTACGCCGCTTCCCACGAGGGCGCCCGCCACCTCGACGACGTCCTGACCCGCCGCACCCGCATCTCCATCGAGACCTTCGACCGCGGCACCCGCAGCGCCCGTGAGGCCGCCGAACTGATGGCCCCCGTCCTCGGCTGGGACAAGGACCAGATCGAGCGCGAGGTCGAGCACTACGAGAAGCGCGTGGAGGCGGAACGCGAATCCCAACTCCAGCCGGACGACCAGACAGCGGACGCGGCAAGGCTGGGAGCCCCGGAGATCGTGCCGCGGTGATTCCCTGCCGGGGGTGGGGCGTGGGGCGTGGGGCCGGGTGGGGCTTGCGTGAGTCGGTGGGGTTCGGTGTTTGTCGGTCGACCGCCGGAGAGTTCTTCCCCGTCGCGATGGCGTCGAGTCACGACGGGGGTTTCCGGTGGTACCGGAGCGGCCGCGCCAGCCGACCGTCCGACATCACCTGATCGAGCGACCCCGCGTCGGGATCTCCCTCCGAACCCCAACCGTTCTACCCATCGCGAGGGCAGAACTCGGCAGCGAGCAGTGCGGGTTCGAGGGCCGGGTCTGCGATCGCCGTCGTGTTCACGCGGAACGTGAGGACATGCCGGCCGCCGATCGAGGCAGCGCTCCGCACATAGCTGCCCGCGATCCGGCCGTTGTGCCCCCACACCGTGGTCCCGCACGGCAGCTTCACAGGAAAGATCCCCAGGCCGTACGCGCCATGTGCGGCACGGGTGTCCAGCATCTCGCGCAGCCGGCGCGGGGGCAGCAGCTCGCCGTCCAGCAGCGCCGCGTAGAAGCGGTCCAGGTCGTCGAGCGTGGTCACCAGTTCACCCGCCGCGCCGGCCACGCGCGGGTCGAGCTCGGTGACGTCGGAGCCGTCGGTCGCGTAGGCGCGGCCGTGCGGGGAGGGCAGGGTGGTGCGGGCGCCGGGGAAGGACGTGCCCGTGAGACGGAGGGGGGTGATGATGCGGCGCCGGACCTCGGTGGCGTAGGAGTGGCCGGTGACCTGACGGATGACCATGCCGAGCACGACGTAGTCGGTGCTGGAGTAGGCGTAGTGACCCGGCCGGGTCGAAGGGAGGGCGAGTGAGACGCGTACGGCCTGAAGCGGGGTCAGGGGGACGGCCCCCCGGGTGACCGTCGTGAAGTCGGGGAGTCCGCTGGTGTGGCTGAGCAGGGCTCGCAGGGTGATCCTCCGCCCGTCGACACCGCGTCCGCGCAGCAGTCCCGGCAGATACCGCTCCACGGTGTCGGACAGGGAGAGCCGGTGTTCCGCGGCCAGTTGCAGGACGACGGTGGCGATGAAGGTCTTCGTGATGCTGCCGGCGCGGAAGCGGTCGGCACGGGCGATACCCGGACCGGCGGACGCATAGCGGACGTCGTCGCCGTCGTGGACCAGGAGAGCCGCGGCGGGTGCCCTGCCTTTGGTGACGAACTGTGACAGGAGAGGGTCCCTGGCCTCCGCCGAGGACGCGGAACCGCCCATCAGAGGGGCGAACATCAGGGCAAGAGAGGCCGGTATGGTCACCAGTGTCCGAAGCGACGGCATCCGGGTTCCTCCCTTCTCGGGACCCATCATCCCGCCCGCGTGACGCCCTCGTCACCGGGGGTTCCGACAGGCCGGCCCCGATACGCGGTCAGGGGGCCCCTGGGCGTCGGGCACTTGTCGGGTGAGGGACAATGGAGGCTCTGTCAGGGCGGGTTGCATGAGGGGACGCATGTCGGAGGCGGAGCGGGCGGGGACTTCTCGTCAGGAGACTCGTCAGGACAACAAGGAGCGTCTTCTCGCCGGGCGGTACCGGCTGGGAGGAGTGCTCGGCCGCGGCGGCATGGGCACGGTGTGGCGGGCCGAGGACGAGACCCTCGGCCGGACGGTGGCCGTCAAGGAGCTGCGGTTCCCGTCGAACATCGACGAGGAGGAGAAGCGGCGCCTGATCACGCGCACCCTGCGCGAGGCCAAGGCGATCGCCCGGATCCGCAACAACAGCGCGGTGACGGTCTTCGACGTGGTCGACGAGGACGACCGGCCCTGGATCGTGATGGAGCTGGTCGAGGGCAAGTCGCTGGCCGAGGTCATCCGGGAGGACGGCCTGCTGGAGCCGAAGCGGGCGGCCGAGGTCGGGCTGGCGATCCTGGACGTGCTGCGGTCGGCGCACCGCGAGGGCATCCTGCACCGGGACGTGAAGCCGTCCAACGTGCTGATCTCCGAGAGCGACGGCCGGGTCGTGCTCACCGACTTCGGTATCGCCCAGGTCGAGGGCGACCCGTCCATCACCTCCACCGGCATGCTCGTCGGCGCTCCCTCCTACATCTCCCCGGAGCGGGCCCGTGGTCACAAGCCCGGCCCGGCGGCCGACCTGTGGTCGCTCGGCGGCCTGCTGTACGCGGCGGTCGAGGGCGCGCCGCCGTACGACAAGGGGTCGGCGATCGCCACCCTGACGGCGGTGATGACCGAGCAGCTTGAGGAGCCGAAGAACGCAGGACCGCTGAAGGACGTCATCTACGGGCTGCTCACCAAGGATCCGGCCAAGCGGCTGGACGACGCGGGCGCGCGGGCGATGCTCGACGCGGTCATCAACGCGCCGGCGGAAGTGCCCGCGGACGCCACCCGGGTCGTACCGCTGCCTCCGCAGCCCGAGGCGCCGCAGGAGGAGAAGGGCACCGGGGCCAAGCGGGGCGAGGAGGCCGGGGAGAAGCTGCGCGGGGCGCTGCGGTCGGTACGGAAGGCCGCGGGTGCGGCGGGTGCCGCGGCCGCGACCCGCACGAAGAGCACCGGCGCGGGCGCCGAGGCGGGCGCGTCCGCGGCACCCGCCGCCCCGGTCGTGACCGGTTCGCCCTCGGGGCCGGTCGGGGGTGCGCGTCCGGCCGCCGCCGGCGGGTCCGGCGCCGCCACCGCTGCGGCGGGGAGCAAGCCGGCAGCGGGCAAGGCGAGTTCGGGGTGGCCCGTGATGACGCCGCCGGATCTGGATGTGGCGCCCAGGCCCGTGCCCAAGGCACCGCTCACCGACGTGGTGCCGAAGCGCACCCTGGTGATCATCGCCGTGGTGGTGGTGCTCGCGGTGCTCGGTACCGTGCTCGCCATCACGTTGAACGGTGACGACGGGGACAGCAAGGGGAGCGGCAAGAGCGGCGGTTCCAAGGCGGTGGCGTCCGCGGGGGCGAGCGCGAGCACCGGGTCCGGTTCCGGTTCCGGTTCGAAGTCCGGTTCCGGGGACTCCACCAAGCAGGACACGAGCGGCGGCACGCGGACGGACGGGGACGCCTCGGCGGCCGACCCCTCCGGGAGCGACGACTCGGCCGGCTCCGGCGACGACACGTCCTCGGCGTCGAACTCCAGTGGCAGCGCGAGCAACAGCGACAGTGGCAGTGCGCCGGTGGTGCGGACGTACAAGGGCGACCAGGGGTACTCGATCGGGCTGCCCAAGGGCTGGAAGTTCCAGACCAGCAGTTCCGCCGGAGACCGGTTCACCGGGCCCGACGGGCAGAAGCTGCTGATCGCCTGGACGAGCACGCCCAAGGACGACCCGGTGGCGGACTGGGAGAACCAGGAGCGTTACATGGTGCGCTCCCAGTACCAGAAGATCCGCATAGCCGAGGTGAGCTACCGCGGCTGGAACACGGCCGACTGGGAGTTCACCTACGTCGACGGCGGCACCAAGTACCGCACGATCGACCGGGGGTTCGTCGTCAGCTCCAAGCAGGGGTACGCGCTGATGTACACCGCGAAGGCCGACGACTGGAGCAGTGAGCTGCGCGAGGACACCTGGAAGACGCTGGCGGCGTCCTTCGAGCCCAATTGAATCCTCCCCTCCTTGAAGGGAGGGGATTCCTGGCTCAGGAAGCCGTCCGGGGCAGCGCCCCGGACGGTCTTACGCCCTCGGCGCCAGCCGGGTTGAGACCAGCCCGGACGAGCATCACGCGGGCGGAGTCCTTGTCTCTGGGGGAGGAGATTCCGCAGTGTGTGCAGGTGTAGGTGCGCATCCCCAGCGGCAGTGCGTGCTTGGCTCTCGCTCCGCAGTGCGCGCAGTCCATCGTGGTGTGCGCAGGGTGGACCAGGTGCACGGTGCGTCCGTGCTTGCGGCCCATCTCGATCAGGGCCTGTTTGGTGGCGCCGATGGCGGCGTCGGCTGCCTTGCTGGCCATCGAAGTCCTGGCGAGGAACTTGGGTTTGAAATTTTCGACGGCCAGTACGTCATGGTCGGTGACGATCTTCTTGGCCCACTTGCGGCCGGTGTCCTGTCGTTGTCGTGCGACTTTCTGGTGCGCCTTGGCGCGCAGCCGCTTCGCCTCGCGGTAACCCTTCGATCCGGCCTGCCCTTTCTTCGGCTTGCGGCGGGCCATCATGCGGTCGTACCGGATCAGTTTCGCTGCGGCCCTCCTGCCGTGCTGGGCGTGCGGGAGGTCGTGGGCTTCGGATGTGGTGGTCGCTGTCTCCTTCACACCCCAGTCCACACCGATCACCGCACCGGTCTCCGGCAGCGGCTCGACGGCGGCGGGCACGACGAAGCAGGCGTACCAGTGGCCGATGACGTCCTGGTAGACGCGCACGCTGGACGGGGCGGCACGCAGCTTGCGCGACCACACCACGTTCAGGACGATCCCGCCCGCCAGGTGGAGTACTCCATCGGTCAGCCGAAAACCGCGCCGGGTGTAGTTGAGAGTGGGCAGCGCCTCGCGTTTCTTCTTACACTTTGGCATCCCGGCTCGGCGTGCCGGAGGCAGCCGATTCTTGATGTCCTGCTGTGCCCTGGCGCGGGACCTGCCGAAGTCCCGGATGGTCTGCTGTTGCGGCACCGAGCTGCCGTCCCGCAGCCACGGGCTCGTCCTGCGCGCCCCAGTCAACATCTTGTCGAGCTGTGCCGGGCCGCACGTCTGCTTCCCACCGGTGGCCTTGTTGCGCAGGTGCACGGTCTGGGACTTGGCCACGCACTCGTTCCACACCCACCGGCACCGATCCCATTCCGCCATCAGCGAAGTGCGGGCAGTGGACGACACGCGCAGCCGGAACGTGTACCGGGCATGCCCCACTCCGTCGGTTCCAGCAGCTGCCGCCACACCACCACCCCCGCCCACGTTCCGGTCGCCCGTTCCTACTGGACGACCATACGTACGAGATCAGCACACCTGCCCCCACTTCGTCACGGTCACTCCAATTGGCGAACATGGATACACATGTTCGCGTCCACCCGGCTCTGTCGGTAGGCCACAGCGGCGCTCCGCGCCTGGCAGGCGGATGCGGCGACGGTCCGCGCCACCATCGCAGGATGCGATTCTGTGCCGCAGGCGGGAAGCACCCCCACCCGGCGTGAACGCCGGGGGCTCCTGGCAAGAGGCCCGGTGACAAATTCGCATCCCCACAATGAGACTTGCCTCCGGCACGTATCGTGAGTGGTTGCGGACCGTACGCATCCAGGTATGCATACAGAACGGGCCGCGAAACGAACGGATTTGACCAACCGGGCGGCCGGGGGAGGCAACGTGGACGACTACGCGGGTCGGGTGCTCGCCGACCGCTACCGCCTGCCGCTGCCCCCCTCCGACGAGTACGAACACACCGAGACCCGGGCCTTCGACACCTACAGCGGGCAGGAAGTGTTCGTCCGCCAGGTGCCCTTGCCGGAGGTCGTCGAGGCCGAGGTGCTGGACGCCGAGGGGTTGCCTGAGGGTTTCACTGCGCGTGACCGTGGCGCCCGGCGGCCGGCGACGGCGCGCACCGCGACACGCCGGCCCAGCGACCCGGTGGTGCGGCGCGCCGTCGAGGCCGCGCAGGCCGCCGCCCGGATCCCCGACCATCCCCGGCTCGACCAGGTCTTCGACGTGTTCGCCGAGGGCGGTTCGCTGTGGATCGTCAGCGAGTCGGTCGCCGCGCGGTCGCTGGCCGCCGTCCTCGCCGAGCAGCCGCTGAGCCCGTACCGGGCGGCCGAGGTCGCCTCCGACGTGCTGATGGCGCTGCGGGTGCTGCACGCCCACGGCTGGGTGCACCGCAACATCACCGCCCGCACGGTCCTCGTCTGCGACGACGGCCGCGTGATGCTCACCGGCCTCGCGGTCGGGGCGGCGGAGGAGGCGCTGTGCGGGTACGACCCGGTGCCGGCGCTGGAGGGCGAGGTCGGCGATGGCGGCGCGGGGACCGACGGCGGTCGGCGGGTCGGGGAGGCGGAAGGTTCCGCCACGCCCGGCGGTCTGCCGGGCCCGAACGTTTCGCCCGGTTCAGGCGTTTCGGGCGGTTCCGTCGGCTCGGGTGTCGTCGCGGTCGGGGGCATCGGGAGCGTCGGTGGTGCGTTCGGTGGTACGACCGGCGCGCAGCAGGCGCCCGGCGCGCCGGAGACCGATCCCGAGGCCGCACGGCGTGCCGCCATCCAGGCGCGGGCTGCCGGCGGGCTGCCGGGGGCCGGTCCGGACGAGGGACCGGGTGGCACCGGTCCGGGCAGTGCCGGTACGGGTGCCGTGGAGCGGCGGGCGCTGGAGACCGGCTCGGACATCCGGGCCGCCCGGGCCGGGGCGATCGCCGCGTACCGGGCGGGAGCCAGGGCCGCCGCCCGGGTCCAGGAGGCCCAGCAGAACGGGCGGGCCGCGCTGCCCGGCGCCCGGCCGTCGGCCGAGGGCGACACCGCGGCGCCCGCGCCGCAGCCGCCGTACGGCCCGGGACACGCCAACGGGGCGGCCCAGCAGCCGTACGCCAACGGTGTGGCGCAACCGCCGTACGCCTCGGGGCAGGCCAACGGCGTGGCGCAGGCGCCGTACCCGCAGCACGGGCAGGCGCAGGCGCCGGGCGGGGAGCAGCGGGCCGCCGGTGGCATGCCGCCCGGTCAGATAGCGGACCCGTACGGGGTGCGCGGCGCGCCGTCGCCCTGGCACGGCGCCGCACCCCGCCCCCGTCCCGGCACGCCCCCGGCGGTGGTCCCCGGCCAGGAACGCACCGCGCTCCCGACCGCCGGACCCGGCGCGGGCACTCCCCTGACCGGCACCGGCACCGGCACCGGCGCGGGCCTGCCCCGGACCGGCGCCGAGCTCCCCGGAGTCCAGGGGCAGCCGCACGCCGTCGTGCCCGCGCAGGGCGCCGGCCCCGCCGCGGCCCGCTGGGGTGAGCCCGGTGCCGCCGTCCCCGGACGGCGGGGGCCCGCCACCGCGCTGGCCGCCGAGCGGGCGCGGCAGGTGCGGATGACCGTCGTGGGGCCGGTGACCGAGCGCTGGGCGCCCGAGCAGGCCGTTCCCGTGCACGAGAACTGGCAGTTGGCGGCGCCCATCGGCCCGGCCACCGACCTGTGGGCGCTCGGTGCGCTGCTGTTCCGCTCGGTGCAGGGACACGCGCCGTATCCGGAGGAGTCGACGGCCGAGCTGGTGCAGCTGGTGTGCTCGGAGCCGCCCGCCTTCGCGGAGGAGTGCGGGTCGCTCCGGCCGGTCGTGGAGTCGTTGCTGCGTCAGGACCCCACCGAGCGGCTGGACTTCGAGGAGCTGCGCGGCTGGCTGCGCTCGCTGGTGCGGTCCGCGCCCGAGCCGGACGCCGGTACGCATGTCGTCGCCGCGCCGCCCGCCGACCCCAGACGGCTGCCGATCGTCCGGCGCCGCGGTGAGCTGGTGCGCAGGCGCAAGGCCGGGCTCCCGGCGACGCACGGCCGGCACAAGCGGGCCCGGGAGGAGGCCAGGTCCCCGCGCCGGCTGGGCCGTACGCTGCTCCTGCTGGTCCTGCTCCTGCTGGCCGCGGCGGTCGCGTACGCCATGCTGTTCCTGCCGAAGAAGGACACCGGGGACGAGGGCGGCGCGGCGACCGGCCGGACGGGTACGGCCGGCCAGGCGAGCCCCGCGCCGAGTCACGACCGGACGCCGACGCCGACTCCCACGTCGTCCCCCACGTCGACCCCGTCCACCGAGACGCAGACCACCGCCGGTTCGACCGGCGGCTCCACGGTCGCCGACGGGTTCACCCTGCGCGACGACCCGAACGGCTTCCGGATCGCCGTCGCCGACGGCTGGAGCCGCTCCCCGAAGAACAGCAGCGGCCAGGTGATCTACTCGCACGGGAAGTTCGAGCTGATCGTCGTGGCCGGGCGGGACGGCGCGGCGACCTACGGCAGCGACCCGATGGCGTACCAGCGGGACAAGGAACCGGAGCTGCAGCCCTACCGGGACTCCAGCTGGGCCACCGCCGGCGGGCTGCGGACCATCACGGTGGGTCAGCAGGTGTCGGCCGAGGGCCAGTTCACTTGGACGGACAGCCAGGAGGGCGACCTGTTCGTGCGCAACATGGTCTTTCTGATCAACGGGAGGTACCACATCGTGCAGGTGCGCGGCCCCGAGTCCGACCGTGACGAGGTCACCACGCTGTATGAGCAGGCGTCGGCGACGTACAAGTACACGGGCTGAGACGCGGCCGTAGCCGCACCCGCGCAAGGGGGCGGGCCGGGCGGAAGTCAACGCGTCCCCCGGGCGGTTGGTTCCCGTTCCGGTGCGGGGATTTCGTTCACATCCGGTGGCGAGAGCGAGAACCGTCACAGTGCTGTCTCCGTGGGACCCCCCTTGTTCCCTGACCGGTGGGCGGTCCTTAGTCTGACCCTGACAAGAGCATTGCGGGGCAACGTGAATCAGATGCAGGGCCTGCTCATCGCGGGCCGCTACCGGCTGGCCGACATCATCGGCAGCGGCGGCATGGGCCGGGTGTGGCGCGCCCATGACGAAGTGCTGCACCGTGCGGTCGCCATCAAGGAGTTGACGGCCGCGCTCTACGTCGCCGAGGGCGACCAGGCCATCCTGCTGGCCCGCACCCGGGCGGAGGCCCGGGCCGCGGCGCGCATCAACCACTCCGCCGTCGTCACCGTCCACGACGTGCTCGAACACGACGGCCGCCCGTGGATCGTCATGGAGTTGGTCGAGGGCCACTCACTGGCCGACGCGGTCAAGGAGCAGGGGCGCATCGAGCCGCGGGAGGCCGCGCGGATCGGGCTGTGGGTGCTGCGCGCGCTGCGCGCCGCGCACAGCGCCGGGGTGCTGCACCGGGACGTCAAGCCGGGCAACGTACTGATCGGCCGGGACGGCCGGGTCCTCCTCACCGACTTCGGCATCGCCCAGATCGAGGGCGACACGACGATCACCCGTACCGGGGAAGTGGTCGGATCCGTCGACTACCTCGCGCCGGAGCGCGTGCGCGGGCACGACCCGGGGCCGTCCTCCGACCTGTGGGCGCTGGGCGCGACACTGTTCACGGCGGTGGAGGGGCGCTCGCCGTTCCGTCGCACCTCACCGCTGACCACCATGCAGGCGGTCGTCGAGGACGAGGCCGGCGAGCCGCACAGCGCGGGCCCGCTGGCGCCGGTCATCACGGCCCTGCTGCGCAAGGAACCGTCGCAGCGGCCGAGCCCCGAAGAGGTCGAGCAGATGCTCGCCGAGGCGGCGGAGGGACGGCGGCCGAGCGGGGCGCAGAAGTACGTGCCGACGCAGTCGCACGCCGGTGGGTCCTGGCTGGACTCCGGGGGCTCGCAGGAGCGCCCGTACGGCGGTTCGCACGGTGAGGCGTACGGCGGCTCGCCGGGCGCGGCGTACGGCAGTTCGTACGGCGGGCACCGCTCCCCGGGGGGCTCCACGACCGCGCCGACGGCCGTCGGGGCGCCGTCCGGTCCCGTCGCCGTCCAGCCCAAGCGGCGTCGGCTGCGCACGCTCGCGCTCGTCGTCGCCGTGGCCGCGCTGCTCGGCGGTGGCACGGCCGTCGCCATGAAGAAGTGGGACTCGGGACAGCAGCAGGACGACACCGGCAGTGTGATCACGCCGGCCACGTCCGGTTCCACCTCTACGGGCGGCACGACCACGGCACCGGACGGCACGATTCCCGCGGGCTGGAAGCAGTACGAAGACCCCGTGGGCTTCACGCTGTACCTGCCCGCGGGCTGGAAGCGCTCGGTGTCCATCAAGAAGACGGACGGCCTGGAGCAGATCGACTACTCGCCCGACGGGGGCACGCACCTGGTACGCGTCGCTGTCGACACCTCACCCGACTACAGCAACGCGTACGACCACATGCGCAACCTTGAGGGGCTGCTCAGGAAGAGGCTGGTGGACTACAAGACGGTGAGCCTGAAGAAGGACACGTACCGCGATCTGCCGAGCTCTCGCTGGGAGTACACGTGGACCGCGCTGCCGAAGGACGCGAAGGTGCCGGGGCCGTACCGGGCCGTCGACGTCGGCTACTTCACCAGCGACGGCGTCGAGTACGCGATCTACACGGCCTCACCGACCGACGACTGGGCCACCACCAGCAAGCAGTTCACCTCCGTGCTCCAGGGCTGGCGAGAGGGCGAAGTCAAGCCGTGAGAGCGTCAAGTGGCGCTCAGGCCCAATCCGCGCAGGTGAGCCCGCTGACGATCTTGTCCCCTTCCCAGACCGCCACGTGCACACCGACATAGCGGAGCCAATTATCGGTGTCCGACGCGTGAGTGCTGAAGGTGAGAGTCGATCCGTTTCCGTTGTATTCGTAGTGCCAGGGCCAGTCCTTGAGGTTCTCGCCACCGTTGGAGGAGATGAGCTGAATGCCCACATGGTGACCATCGGCGGCGGTGTCCTTGACCCAACCGCTGATGTCCACATAATTGTCCGACCAGTTGGTGAACGTGAGGCTCCCCTTGGCGCCGGTCGTAGAGCATGATGCTCCGCCACTCGCCGCGCTGGCATCGGTCACTGTGGTCGTAGCGAATATCGCCGCCGCCGCGACACTGGTGACGGAAAGGCGCTTCAATGTGTTTCCCATAAAGAAACAATAAGGTTTCCATGATTCACATGACAGCGCGTTTCTGGCCACCTGTTCTACCTTGCGCAGGGCTTATGTCCGGATGATTTGCCATGCCCTGTATCCATTTCAAAATCCGATGTGGCTGAAAACGATCGCCCCTGACGTTGTCGCGGCGGCGCACTTGGCCGGTCACCGTGCCGGAAGGGGGCCGTCCGGTGCGGCATCATGGGGCCATGGGGACCGACGGGGACGCCGTCCGTCTGATCGCGGGGCGTTATCGCCTGCAGGCGCGGCTCGGGCGGGGCGGTATGGGTGTCGTATGGCGCGCGGCCGACCAGTTGCTGGGACGCCAGGTCGCCGTCAAGGAGCTCACCGTCGACGACTCCCTCCCGGAGGACGACGCCCGGCTGCGCCGTGAACGCACGCTGCGGGAGGCGCAGGCCGTCGCCCAGTTGCACCACCCGCACATCATCGTCGTGCACGACGTGGTCGAGGACGGCGGACGGCCGTACATCGTCATGGAGCTCATCGAGGGCGGTTCGCTCGCCGACCGGATCTCGCGGAGCGGGCCGGTGGACGTCGGCGAGGCCGCGCGGATCGGGATCGCGCTGCTGAGCGCGTTGCGGGCGGCGCACGGGGCCGGGGTGCTGCACCGGGACATCAAGCCGGCGAACGTGCTCGTCGAGGCCGCCACCGGGCGTGTCGTGCTCACCGACTTCGGCATCGCCCAGGTCGCGGGCGCCACCACGCTCACCGAGACCGGTTCCTTCGTCGGCTCGCCCGAGTACACCGCGCCCGAGCGGATGTCCGGCGGCCGGTCCGGTCCGGCGTCCGACCTGTGGTCGCTGGGGGCGCTGCTGTGCGCGGCGCTCAGCGGCGAGTCGCCGTTCCGGCGCGACTCGCTCGGCGGGATCCTGCACGCCGTGGTCTCCGACGAGATCCGGCCACCGGACCAGGCAGAGCCGCTGCTGCCGGTCGTACGGGGGCTGCTGGAGCGCGATCCCGAACTCCGGCTGGGCGCGGCGGAGGCCGAGCTGATGCTGCGCGGGTTCCTGGAGACGGGGGCCGTGACGGGCGCCGGTGGTGCGGCACAGAGCGCGGGCGTGGCGTCGTACACGCCGACCCAGCGGGACGTTCCGTTGCCGCCGCCTCCGGAACCCGCCGTGCCGCCCCGGACCTCCACC
Source organism: Streptomyces sp. NPDC028289 (assembly GCF_055565975.1). Classification (NCBI taxonomy): domain Bacteria; kingdom Bacillati; phylum Actinomycetota; class Actinomycetes; order Kitasatosporales; family Streptomycetaceae; genus Streptomyces; species Streptomyces sp. NPDC028289. Next base: position 404,621 of record NZ_JBVHTI010000003.1, read on the forward strand.
CGCGGGGTGCTGGTCGCCGCGCTGCTGGTCGCCGCGATGGCCGGGGCGGGCGTGTCGGCGGCCACGCTGCTGTTCCACGGGGACGGCGGCACCACCACACCGGGCCCCGGGGGAACGACGGCCGTCTCCGCGTCGCACCAGGCGCCCCCCTCGGCCACGGCCGCCACCCCGTCGCCCTCGTCCTCGACTTCTTCCTCTTCCTCGACCGCGCCGCCGCCTCCCACCACCCACTCCAGCACCGCGCCCTCCGGCTACCGCCTCGCGCACGACCCGGCCGGCTTCTCCCTCGCCGTACCGGAGGGCTTCACCCGCGACCCGCAGGGCGAGCGCGTCTTCTACATGTCGCCGGGGCAGACCTTCCGGCTCGGCATCAAGCTCTCCGAGACGCAGACCGGCGGACCTGGAGGGGTGATGCGGCGCGCGGCGGCCGAGGGGCCGAGCACGAACCCGGGCTACCACGACGGCCGGGTCACCGACACCACCCACTCCGGGCACCCCGCCGCGTTCTGGGAGTTCACCTGGAAGGGCTTCAGCGCGACGGAGGGACCGCGGCACACCTACGACCTCTGCTGGGAGGAGGGTGGCCGGCTGTACGACGTGTGGGTGTCGGCGCCGGTCGGGAAGGTGCGGGAGGCGCGGGAGTACTTCGACGTCGCCGTCGACACGTTCGCGGCGGGCTGACGAAGGGGCCGAGCCGTGGGGGAACGACGACGCCGGCCTTGATTCCCTGAATTCCGCGAATTCCGCAGGCCCTGCCGAGGGCGGATATTCCCGCCGACCTGCCGGGGGCCGGTGCGTGTAATTGGCTCGGTGGGTCGCGGCGGGGGAATTCGATGAAAAGAAAGGCGCGCGGTGATTTGCGGACTTGAACCTTCTTCTGGTCATGAACGTATCACGACCATCGCGAACCCGTCATGTGAATATTCGGTGAAGTACCGGTCGGTCGCCTCGCCTTGAGGGGTGGGAGGCGCTCCTTTTGTCCGTGTTCGACGCCCGGAGACCCCTTCCCGTTCGTTGCAGTGCATAAAGCAAAGATGGTCACACTCTGTGTGATTGCTGTGTGCAGCCGGTTTTTCGTCGGGGCTTGACGATCTTTATTTGGCTCGTATTTAGTCTCCTCTTACGTCATTCACAGGGTGGTCTTACCTTGGCTCGCCCGACGGGAAAACGAGGGGTGGAGTGTGCGTACGCGTACACATCTGGCGGGGAAACTGGTCGCTCTGGCCGGCCTTCTCCTGGCCGCGACGGGGGGCGTGACGCTGACCTCGCCGCAGGCGGCCGCCGCGACATGCACGGCGGGGACGGCGAGCGACTTCAACGGCGACGGTGTGCAGGACACGGTGATCGCAGACCCGGGCGCCACGGTGAACGGGGTCAGGCGGGCCGGTCTCGTGCGGGTGGTGCTGGGCGGCGGCAAGGGCGTCTCGGAGATCTCGCAGGCGACCAGCGGCATGGACGCGACACCCGAGGCCGGCGACGGCTTCGGTACGTCCTACGCCGCCTACGACGCCGACGGCGACGGCTGCAGCGACCTGGTGGTCGGCGCGCCCTACGAGGACGTCGTCAGGGACGGCAAGAACCTCGTCGACGCCGGGGCGATCTACATCGTCCACGGCACGCCCACCGGCATCGGGACGGGCTCGGCGATCGAGGGGTACAGCCAGAACGGGTTCGACACCGCCACCACGACCGAGGCGTACGACTGGTTCGGCTACGCCCTCAAGGCGGGCACGACCGCGAGCGGATCGCCGTACCTGGTGATCGGCGTCCCCGGTGAGGGCGTCACCTTCGGCGGCACGACGTACGCCGACGCCGGCTGCATCGAGTACGTGCAGGGCAGCACCAAGGTCGCCGTGAACCAGAACTCCACCGGCGTGCCGGGCGATCCCGAGGTGAACGACCGCTTCGGCTACTCGCTCGCCGGGACCAACCGCTACTTCGCGGTCAGCACCCCGGGCGAGGCCATCGGGGACGCGGAGTTCGCCGGCGGGGTCACGGTCTTCAGCCACACGCTCGCGAGTGGCATGCCCACGCCTCTCGTGGGGCTGTCGCAGGACAGCGACGGGATCGGCGGCGCGTCGGAGGCGGGCGACCGCTTCGGCTTCTCGGTCTCCATGACCGGCTACCGGCCCAGCGACCAGACGTACAACTCCGACGTGCTGCTGGCCGTCGGCGTTCCCGGTGAGGACATCGGGACCACGCAGGACGCGGGCGGGGTGGCGGTCGTCCGCATCCAGCCGTCCGGCGCCTACACGCAGGTCGCGGCGTTCGACAACAGCGTCGCGGACGTCGAGGGCGACGCGGTCGCCGGCGACTTCATGGGCCAGCGCGTGGTGATCGCCAACACCGACACCAGCGTCGTGACCACCACGTCCGTCGTCCGTCTCGCCGTCGGCGAGCCCGGCAAGGACACCTCGACGGTCAAGGACGCGGGCGCCGTGCACATCTTCCGGCCGCTCGACGCCGCACTCGGCACCAACGACAAGGAACTCTTCCGCGGTTCGGGACTGCCCGGCACCGCGACGGCCCGGGACTACACGGGCGTCGGGCTGGTGGGCGGCAGCGTCAACCTCTACGTCGGCGTGCCCTACAGCAAGGAACCGGCCACCTCCAAGGGCGTCGCGTACGTCATGCCGTGGTCCGACATCGACGGCACCACCAGCACCGGGACCACCGTCCACGTGCCCGGATCGGGCGGTCTGCCCGACGCGGGCTCGACGTTCGGAGTGATCGGGTGAACGGCCGGCAGAGGAACAGAGAGCACCGCAGCATGAAGATCCGCAGGAGATCCGGACGCCGTCCCCTGGTCGCGGCCGCCGCCGTCGCGGCCCTGCTGACGACCGCTCTGAGCGTCGCCCCCGCACCGGCCGCCGAGCAGACGCAGGCCGGCAAGAACAAGAGCACCTCCGCCGGCAGCGGCTCGTCGCTCTCCCCGAACGCGGCCCGGACCAAGGCGAAGAAGTCCGGCAGGCCCGTCGAGATCCAGAGCCTGCGCGACGAACGCAGCACCACCGTCGCCAACCCGGACGGCACGTTCACCGTCAGCGAGTACGTCCAGCCCGTCCGCACCCGCGTCGACGGGAAGTGGACGGACATCGACACCACGCTGGTCAGGCGGAAGAACGGCACCCTCGCCCCGAAGGCGGCGCTGGCCGCCATGTCCTTCTCCGGCGGCGGCGACACCACCTTCGCCGAGATCGAGAAGGACGGCCGCTCCGTCTCCCTCGACTGGCCGGACAGGCTGCCCCGGCCGAAGGTCGACGGCTCGACCGCCACGTACCCGAACGTGCTGGACGGTGTCGACCTCAAGGTCACGGCGAGCGCCGAGGGCTTCTCGCACGTGCTGGTCGTCAAGAACGCGAAGGCCGCGGCCGACCCGGAGCTGGCGAAGCTGAGCCTGCCGCTCGACACCTCCTCGGTGAAGCTGACGGAGACCGGGGCGGGCGGGCTGACCGCCACCGACACCGGCTCGGGCGGCGCGGTCTTCGAGGCGCCGCAGCCCGTGATGTGGGACTCCAGCCACGCGGCGCAGGACGACGCACCCGCCGCGGACTCCGCCGACGAGAACACCCAGACGCCCCCCGAGGGCGCCCGGGTCGCCGACGTCGGCGTGGACGTCTCCGCGGACACGATGACGCTCACCCCCGACACGGACCTGCTCACCGACGCCGACACGGTCTACCCGGTCTACATCGACCCGGTCGTCAAGACCGCCACGCGCTCCGGCTGGACGATGGTCTCCTCGCACTACTCGGGCACCTCGTTCTGGAAGTTCGACGACGACGAAGGCGTCGGCCTGTGCCCCTCCGACGTGTCGGTCCGGTGCAGCAGTTCGACGGACGTGAAGCGGCAGTTCTTCGCCATCCCGACGGGGACCTTCGCGGGCAAGGACATCGTCAGCGCCGAGTTCGCGGTGACGCAGGTCTTCACCTACAGCTCCACCGCGCGCGAGGTGCAGCTCGCCCGGGTCAACAGCACGGGCGCGAGTGCGATCAGCTCGAAGACCGACTGGGACAACCAGCCGGCCTCCAAGGCCACCCTCGGCACCGACTCGTCCACGGACACCGCCGGTTCGTGCAGCCCGGCCAACCAGAACGTCCGCTTCGACGTGAAGAGCACCATCCAGACCGCGGCCGACAAGGCGTGGGACACCACCACGTTCCGCCTCAAGGCGGCCAGCGAGTCCGACACCTCGAACTGGAAGCGCTTCTGCGGCAACGCGCACCTGGAGGTGACCTACAACCGGCCGCCGCTGGAGCCCGACCAGGACGACCTGCAGATGAAGCCGGGCGGCACCTGCGAGTACGGCGCCGCCACCGAGCACTACGTGACCGAGGCCCCGCGTGTCTCCGCCGTGATCCGGGACTACGACCACAACGACGTCCCCTCCAAGTCCGAGACGCTGCAGGCCCAGTTCAAGGTCTGGTGGACCGACTCCGGCGGCAACACGGTCACGCACTACGCGACGACCGCGAAGAAGTCCACGGTGGACTCCAGCTGGAGCGACCAGACCGGCGTGGCCACGTTCTTCTACACCATCGGCAGCGATGTCTCGGGTGACGGGGAAGCCGGCTTCAGCATCCCGGCGAACACCACCGTCGCCTGGTCGGTGCGCGGCTACGACCAGCAGGCGTACGGCGCCTGGTCCACCGACGGGGACCAGACCCGCTGCGAGTTCATCTACGACACCAGCAAGCCCAAGTCGGCCGCGGTCACCTCGGCCCAGTACCCCGACGACGAGGCCTGGCACACGGGCGTCGGCGACTACGGCGACTTCACCATGGACTCGCCGTCCGCCGACGTCACCAAGTACACCTACTACTTCACCGGCCCGCAGGCCGACAGCGCGAAGAAGACGGTGGCCGCCGACTCCACCGGCGGACCGGCGACGGTCCGCTGGATGCCGCCGAGCGAGGGCACGTACACCCTGCACGTGACCGCGATCGACGGCGCCGGCAACCCGCAGAAGACGCCGACCGTGCACATCTTCCTCGTCAGCGACGGCCGTGCCCCGGCCGTCGCCTGGACCCTCGGCGACGCCAAGGGCGCGACGAAGGCGGCCGGCGCCAGTGGCACGCCCGACGCGACCGCCGGATCCGGAGTGACGTTCGGCGCCGCGGGCCCGCTCGGCTCCACCGACACCGCCGCCTCCTTCGACGGCACCGAGAACGCCTACCTCGACTCGGGCACCGCCTCCGTCGACACCGGCAGGACCTTCTCGGTGAGCGCCTGGGTGATGCTGCCGACGCTGCCCACCCAGAGCATGACCGTCGTCAGCCAGGACGGCACCGCCCAGCCCGGCTTCGAGCTCGGCTACGACAAGGACACCGCCTCCTGGACCTTCCGCATCCCGGTCAGCGACATGGAGTCGCTGGGCACCTGGAAGGTCTCCGGCGCGGCGGCCGTCGCGGGCAGCTGGACGCACCTGATCGGTGTGTACGACGCCGAGCTCGGCAAGTTGATGCTGTACGTCAACGGCGTCCTGGTGGCCGACGACGTGCAGGCCCGGCACACCGTGTGGAGCGCCACCGGTGCCGTGCAGATCGGCCGCCGGCTCGACCTGGACGGCTACATCAACAACCTCAAGGGCAGTGTCGCGGACGTCAAGCTGCACGACCGCGTCATCCCGCCCACCGAGGGCCAGGAGCTCGGCGGCATCCAGCCGCACCAGCTGGCCTACTGGCAGCTGGACGAGGCGACGAACGGCGTCTCCCCGGAGATCGGCGGCGGCACCGGGCTGACCCTCGGCGGCGGCGCGTCCGTCTACACACCCGACGAGTCCTGCGACCCCGAGGCCGACCCGGACTGCACCCCGCCGGCCGCGCCGCTGTGGGGCGACGGACACCTGGCGCTGGACGGCGTCAGCGGCTACGCCACCCGCGCCGCCGCCGGACCGCTCACCGCCCAGGACAGCTTCACCCTCACCGCCCGCGCCCGGCTCGCCTCGGCGAGCCCGGCGACCGACGAGACGGTGCTGTCGCTGTCCGGCGCCAACGACACCGCGATCAAGGTCAGGTACTCGGCGGCCGACGCGCGCTGGCAGCTGGTGGTGACCGACGCGGACTCGGCGTCCCCGGTGACCGTCACCGAACTGGACAAGGGCGACGCCCCGAGCTCCGCGGGCGACGGCGACCACCTCGCCCTCGTCTACAACGCGGTCTTCGGTGACGTGCTCCTGTACGTCAACGGGGTCGCCGTCGTCGACGCCTCCTGGGACAACACCTGGGACTTCAGTACGACGAACCTCCAGATCGGCCGTGCGCTGACCGGGTCCTCGGCGGGCGAGTACTTCTCCGGTGCCGTGGACGAGGTGCGGATGTACCAGGGTCCGCTGGACGCCTCGCTGGTGGCGCTGGTCGCCGGCCTGCCGGGCGGCTCCAGCATCGACGAGACCTCGGCGTAACCGGTCCCCTGCGTGGGCGGGCGGCTCGACTGCGAGCCGCCCGCCCTTCTCGGCATGTCCATCCCTACCGATTAGGAGAGTTGATGTCCTCGCCTCCCTGGTTCCGGTCGGCACGACCGGCCTGGCGAAGCGGTCGCAGAAGGGCCGCGGTGGTCCTCGGACTGGCGCTGTCCATAGGGCTGCTCCCGCAGTACGCCCCCACGGCCACCGCCTCCGACAGCGGTGTCACGCGGCCCAAGACGCAGACCGACCTCGACAAGCCGGTGCGCGGAAAGAACGCCACCGCGAAGGCCTTCAAGAAGACCGACCAGGCCGAAAAGGCCGCGGTGAGGAAGACGTCCAGAGCGCACTGGCCCAAGGCGGCCGGCGCCGAGGTCGAGCTGTCCGGCAGGGCGGTCAAGGCCAAGGGCCTGCCGCTGACCGCCAAGGCGGCCGGCGGCACCAAGGGGGCCGGCTCCGTCCGGCTCGCCGTGCTCGGCCGCAAGGCCACCGAGGCGGCCGGCGTGAACGGCGTGCTGTTCACCGTCGCCCGCTCCGACGGCGCCACCACCGCGGGCCCGGCCCGGGTCACCCTGGACTACTCGGACTTCGCCGACGCCTTCGGCGGTTCCTACAGCTCGCGGCTGCGGCTGGCCACGTACCCCGCGTGCGTGCTGACGACCCCGCAGAAGAAGGCCTGCTCGACGCCGACCTATCTGAAGACGGCGAACGACCCGGCCGAGCAGACCCTGACCGCGACCGTGCAGGCCGCTGCCGACACCTCGGGACCCTCCGCCCAGCTCCTCGACGCGGACTCGGCCACGTCCTCCGCCACCGTCGTCGCGGCCACCGCGAGCAGCGGCGGCGACGGCGGCGACTACAAGGCGACCAGCCTCGCGCAGTCCTCGCAGTGGGGCGTCGACACCAGTTCGGGCGCGTTCACCTGGTCGTACCCGATGAACGTCCCGCCGGTCCCCGGCGGCATGCAGCCGACCGTCGGGCTGAGCTACAACTCCCAGTCCATCGACGGCCAGACGGCCACCACCAACAACCAGGGCTCGTGGATCGGCCAGGGCTTCTCCTACGACCCCGGTTACATCGAGCGCAGCTACAAGGCCTGCGCCGACGACGGCCACGACGACACCAACGGCGACGAGTGCTGGGCGTTCGACAACGCCACGCTGTCGCTGACGGGCGGCAGTTCGGGCCGGCTGGTCAAGGACGACAAGACCGGCGAGTGGCGGATCGGCTCCGACGACAACTCCAAGGTCGAGCACCTGACCGGCGCCACCAACGGCGACAACAACGGCGAGTACTGGAAGATCACGACCGGCGACGGCACCCAGTACTACTTCGGCCTCAACCACCTCACCGGCTACGCGAGCGGCAACGAGGAGACCAACTCCACCTGGACCGTCCCGGTCTACGGCGACGACGCCGACGAGCCCTGCTACAACTCCACGTTCGCCGACGCCTACTGCACCCAGGCCTGGCGCTGGAACCTCGACTACGTCGTCGACCCGCACGGCAACGCCATGTCGTACTTCTACGGCACGGAGACGAACTACTACACGCAGGGCCTGAAGACCACCGAGAACGGCAAGGCCTACATCCGCGGCGGCTACCTCAAGCGCATCGACTACGGCCAGCGCGACGGCTCGGTGTACTCCACCAAGCCCGCCGCCCAGGTCGTCTTCACCACCGCGGAGCGCTGCGTCGGCTCGCTGACCGACTGCTCCGCCGACGCCCTCAAGGACACCACCGCCGCCGACTGGCCGGACGTCCCCTGGGACCAGAACTGCGCGTCGGGCAGCAAGTGCCCCGGCCAGAACTCGCCGACCTTCTGGACCCGCAAGAAGCTCACGAAGATCACCACCCAGATCCGTACCGGTGACTCGACGTACACCCCGGTCGACGTCTGGGGCCTCACCCACGACTTCACCGACAACGGCGACGGCTCCAGGTCGCTGTGGCTGAGCAAGATCGACCACACCGGCAAGGTCGGCACCGACGCCTCGGTCCCGTCCGTCCAGCTGTACGGCACCCAGCTGCCCAACCGCGTCGACGAGACCGGCGACAACATCCAGCCCTTCTACCGGTTCCGCCTCTCCGCGGTGCAGAACGAGTCGGGCGGCGTGCTCAGCGTCAACTACGCCGACAACCAGTGCACGACGAGCAACGTCCCGGCGGAGGACTCCTCCGTCAAGCGCTGCTTCCCGGTGAAGTGGAACCCGCCCGGCGCCACCGACCCGATCACCGACTGGTTCCACAAGTACGTCGTCGCCTCCGTCGTCCAGACCGACCTGACCGGCGGCAACGCCGACCAGGTCACCTCGTACACCTACCTCGGTGACGCGGGCTGGCGGAAGACCCCGGCCGACGGCATCACCAAGACCGAGGACCGCACCTGGAGCGACTGGCGCGGCTACGGCAGAGTCCGGGTCGTCACCTCCGACGGCACCAACTCCGCCGCCAACACCCGCACCGAGCACGTCTTCTTCCGCGGTCTCGACGGTGACGTCGACAAGAACGGCACCACCCGCTCCGCGACCGTCACCGACTCCAACGGCGTCTCCTACGACGACTCCGACTGGAAGGCCGGCCAGGAGCTGGAGACCCTCACCTACAACGGCGACGACGTCACCGAGAAGTCGGTGACGGTGCCGTGGACCGCGGTGACCGCGACGGAGACGCGGGACTGGGCGACGTACAAGGCCCGTTACGTGGCGACGGGTTCGACCGACACCTACACCGCGCTCGCGGTGGGCGGCTGGCGGCACACCAAGTCGACCACGACCTACGACGACGCGACCGGCCGCGAGAAGACGGTCGACGACGACGGCGAGGTCGGCGTCGCCGACAACCAGTGCACCCGCACCGAGTACGCGGACAGCGCGAGCGCGCACATCTACACGATGGTCTCGCGGGTCGAGAAGGTCGGCGTCGACTGCGCGTCCACTCCCGACCGTTCCAAGGACGTCATCTCCGACGACCTCACCTACTACGACGGTTCGACGACGCTGGGCGCCGCCCCCACCAAGGGCGATCCCACCACGACCAAGCGCCTGTCGGCCCACGACGGCACGACGGCCACCTACCAGACGACCGCCGTGACGACGTACGACGCCTACGGCCGCCCGCTGGTGGTGAAGGACGCGGAGACGGCGTCGTCGTCGACGCAGTACACGTCCTCCACCGCCTACACGGACACCTACGGCCTGGCGACCAAGTCGACGGTCACGAACATCGACGGCTGGACGACGACCACGGAGTACGCCCCCGCCTGGGGCCAGCCGACCGCCAAGACCGACACCAACGGCCTGCGCACCGACCTCGCCTACGACGGCCTCGGGCGCCTGGTCTCGGTCTGGCTGCAGGACCGCCCCAAGGCGAACGGCTTCACCCCGTCCATCAAGTACGAGTACCTGATCCGCGGCGCCGACGGCCCGGCCGCCGTCCACACCCAGAAGATCGACAACGACGGTACGTCCTACGGCAGCGAGTGGTCGCTGTACGACGGCTGGCTCAGGCCCCGCCAGGACCAGACGGAGGGCGAGGGCGGCCGCATGGTCGCCGACACGCTCTACGACGGCTCCGGCCGCGTGGTGAAGGTCAACGACACCTACTACACCACCGGTGCCCCGTCCTCGACGCTCTTCGACCCGCTCAACTCGGACCTCGACGCCCAGACGGTCACCGAGTACGACGGCGCGGGCCGCGCCACGGCGTCGGTCCTCAAGGTCCAGGGCACGGAGAAGTACCGCACCACGTACGCCTACGGCGGCGACCGCGTCACGACCACCCCGCCGCAGGGCGGCGTCAAGACGACGGTGGTGAAGGACGGCCGGGACAACACCACGACCCAGATCCAGTACCCCGCCGACGGCGCCGCGGTCACCACGTCGTACGGCTACGACGACGCGGGCCGGCTGACGCGGGTCACGGACGACAAGGGCGACAACTGGACCTACACGTATGACCAGTTGGGCCGCAAGAAGACGGCGGTCGACCCCGACACCGGCTCGTCCTCGTACACCTACGACACCCTGGACCGCCAGACGTCGGTGACGGTGAACGGCGACAAGACGTCGACGGTCTACGACGAACTGGGCCGGGCGGTCTCCACCTGGCAGGGCGAGGCGACGACGGGCACCAAGCTCTCCGTCACCAAGTACGACACGGTCTACAAGGGCGAGCTGTACGGCGTCTACACCTACAAGGACGGCGCGGTCTACTCGTCGGTGACGTACCCGAGCCTCGACGCCGACAACGACTACGCACCGGTCTCGACCAAGTACTACCTCTCCAAGACGGCCGAGCCGCAGCTGGGCGGGACGTACGAGTTCACGGCCCAGTACAACGACGACGGCACCCTGCAGAGCCAGGGCCTGCCGGCGACGGGCGACCTGTCCGCCGAGGCGGTCGGGTACGTCTACGACGACCTCCAGCGGCCGACCGGACTCAACACCTCCCTCGGCGGCCTGAGTTACGTCACGGACGCGTCGTACTCGCCGACATCGAACCTGGAACAGCTGGAGCTGTACACGGGTGAGTCGACGGCGAAGAAGACGTGGATCACCAACGACTACGAGGCGGGCACCGACCGCCTGACCAACTCGCGGGTGGACGTCCAGGGCGCGTCGAGCGTCGCCTACGACGCGAACTACACCTACGACGCGGCCGGTGACATCCTCTCCGTCGCCGACACCCCGACCGGCGGCACGAGCGACGTCCAGTGCTTCTCGTACGACGGGCTGGGCCGCGTCTCGTCCGCGTGGACGTCGTCGGTGGCGTCGAACGACGCCAAGGGCACGGGCTCGACGGACGCGTCCTGCGCGTCGGGAGCGTCGACGTCGACGGTGGGCGGGGTCTCCCCGTACTGGACCGACTACGGCTACGACACCATCGGCAACCGCACGAGCGAGGTGCGCCACGGCCTGAACGGCGCGGCGACGTCGTCCCGCACGTACAAGTACGGCGAGACGGGCTCCGGCCCGAACGGCTCGGCCTCCGGCGCCCACACGGTGTCGTCGGTGACCGAGAAGACGGACGCGACCAGCACCACGCCCGCCGTCACCTCCCAGAACTCCTACACCTACGACGCGTCGGGCAACACGAGGACCCGCGTGCTGGACGGCGACACCCAGTCGCTGGCCTGGGACAAGCAGGGCGAGCTGACGACGGTCACGAACGCCGACAACTCGGTGACGACGTACAAGTACGACGCGTCGGGTTCCCGCGTCCTCCGGGACACGCCGACGGAGAAGACGTTCTACCTGCCCGGCACCGAACTCCACTACGACAAGTCGACGTCGAAGGTGACGGCGACCCGCTACTACTCCTTCGCCGGCACCACGGTCGCGATGCGCGAGGCGGGCGGCGTCCACTTCCTCGCCTCGGACAACCAGGGCACGGCGCAGCTGTCGGTCGACGCGAAGACGGGTTCGACGACCCGCCGCCGCATGGACGCGTTCGGCAACGTCCGCGACGACTCCACGTCCTCGTCCACGGGCTGGGTGAACGACAAGGGCTTCGTCGGCGGCACCGTCCAGGAGTCCACGGGCCTGACCACGCTCGGCGCCCGTGAGTACGACTCCGACACCGGCCGTTTCATCTCGGCGGACCCGGTGGTCGACTACACCGACCCGCAGCAGATCAACGGGTACGCGTACGCCAACAACAGCCCCGTCTCCAACAGCGACGCGTCGGGCCTGCGCCTGGCTGACTGCGTCGGCGGCTGGAACGAGTGCGGCCCCGGCCCGTCCACCCACCGCGGCGCGGTCGACACCCGCGACAGCAGCGGCTCGAACAGCGCCGCCACGACCACGTACACGCCGGCCCAGGCGAAGGCGGACGACGCCAGGGCGAAGGAGGACTCTGCCAAACAGCGCGCGATCGCGATCGCCAAGGAACTCGGCAAGATCGCGATGGACGAACTGGGCATCACCGACGCCCTGGACTGCTTCACCACCGGCAACCTCGGCGCCTGCGGCAACACGGCCCTGAACGTGGTGGGTTCGTTCCTGGGCGGCGGACCGCTGGCCAAGCTGGCGAAGAAGTACGCGGCTCCCTGGAAGTGGGCCAAGGCCGAGGCTCTGGGCAAGCGTATCTACGGGCTGGGCAAGGACCTGCTGAAGTCCTTCAAGGACTGGCGCAAGAGCTCCAAGATGGCCCTGTCCTACGAGGACGCGGCCGCAAAAGCCAACAAGACACTCAACTCCAAACTGGACGACATGCACGCCACGATGAGTCGATCGAAGATCCGGCAATACGCGATGGGATCGGCAGCGGTGGACAGACGCACCGGAAACGTGGCGGTCGGTCTCAAGAAGACCGGTGCCGGTGAGTTCTGCGCTGAGGACGTCTGTCGGGCCGAACTGGTGAAGCAGGGGGCGAATCCGGAGGATATCGTCTACAGCGTTCCCCAGCGGCCGCTGAAGCGTGAACCCGCACCGGTGTGTCCTCGCTGCGAGAGCCGCACTTCGCGCGGGCAGTTCGCCCCGGGCACGACGTGGGAGAGTGATCTTCAGTGAAAGGAAGCGGCCGATGGGACTGGTCGGCGCTCACCGGCCAGACCCTCCCGGGGGAGCGGATTCCCGGCTACCTGGAGCTGCTGCTGGACGAGGACGGCGGCGAGCGGCAGCGGGCCTACGGGGTTCTGTACTGCGAGGTCGCCAACCAGGGACAGCTGTACTCCGCGGCGGCGGCCTGCGTCGACGTGCTGGTCGAGCGTCTGGAGAACCGCGAACGTCTCCCCGCTGAGGCGGTGAGCCTGCTGGAGGCGGTCCTGAATGCTCGCGCCGCCGGGCTCCGGGTGGTGGTGGACGGGGCGGACACGGACGTCGCCCAGTACGCGCGTCGGCGCATCCTGGACGGCGTGCCGGCGCTGCTCCGCCACGCGGAGGACGAAAGCCTGAACTGGTACAAGGAGTTCTGTTTCCTCGTGCCGCAACTGGCCGACTCGTCCGCCGAGGTCGTCGACTACCTCAGGCGCTCGGCGGACCACCTCGACGGTGAGCGGCAGGCACTCTGCCGTGAGGCACTCGAAGAGGCCGAAGAGGTCGTGCGGGACGGGCACATGCCGTAACCCTCTGCTGCGCCCATCGGGCCCGTCGCGCCCGTGAGGCACGTTCATTCGGCCGGGGCCCCCTTCCACAGGGAGGGGGCCCCGGCCCGTACGCCTCTGACCGTGCCGCTTCGACAACGGCATGGTGTGCAAGGTACTCATGTGGCATGAGCGAAGACGGCGAACAGCCGGTCGAGGGACGGCTGATCGGTGGGCGTTACCGGCTCGTCGGGCGCATCGGCTCCGGGCCGGCCGGGACCGTGTGGCGGGCCCGGGACGAGCAGGACGGGCGGGACGTCGCGGTCAAGGAGCCGCGCCTGGCCGGAGAGCCGGACGGTGAGGAACGGCAGCGCGCCGCCCACCGGCTGCTGCACGAGGCCCGGGCCGCCGCCCGCGTCGGCCACCCGGCTGCCGTCGCCATTCACGACGTACTCCTCGATGACGAACTTCCCTGGGTCGTCATGGAGTTGGTGGAGGGGGAGGCGCTGCACTCGGTCCTCGCCGCCCGGGGCCCGCTGCCGTCCGCCGAGGCCGCCCGGATCGGGCTCGCCGTCCTCGGGGCGCTGCACTCCGCTCACTGTGTCGGCATCGTGCACCGTGACCTCAAGCCGTCCAACGTCCTGCTCGCGGCGGACGGCGCTCGTGTCGTCGTCACCGACTTCGGTATCGGCGGGGGACAGGGGTGCGGCCCCTTCGACGCCCCGGAGTGCGGTGCGGGGCGCGGGGCGGGTCCCGCCTCCGACCTGTGGTCCCTGGGCGCGTTGCTCCGCGCGGCCACGGACGGCGGACAGGGTCCCCTCGGACCGCTTCTCGACCAGCTCCTCGCCCCGGAACCCGAGGCCCGGCCGACGGCCCAGGAGGCCGCCGAGGCGCTCGCCGAAGCCGCCGGAGCGACCCTCCCGGCGTGGGTGACCGAACCCGCCGCCGCGCCGCCCCCGGCCCTGGCGCCCGTGCCGCCCCCGCCCCCCGAACCCCGCCGCCTCACCCCCCTCACCGCCCTCGGCCTCCTCCTCGCCAAAAAACCGGAACGCGGCTGATCGTCCCCACCCGAGGGCACCCGAGGGCGCTGATCAGCGCATTCTCTGCCAGTGATCACTGGCGTTGTGTGTGCGGTCGGTGAAACCGGGTTACCCACGGGTACCCAAAGGCTCCGCTCCCGAATACCCTGCGGCTCATGACGGACTCGCAGGCCCCGGCCCACGCACCGGCCCCCACCGGCACGAACCCGCTCGCCCCCGCCCCCGCAGGGGCCCGAACCGCCGCCGACGTGGTCACGCCCGAGCTGGTCGCCCAGCTCACCAAGGGTGTCGTCGGCTCCGGCCGTACGGCCAACCACACCCCCTTCACCGGCGAGAAGCTGGCCGACCTGCCCGAGTCCACCCCCGAGGACGTGGCCAAGGCCTTCGACGCGGCCCGTGCCGCGCAGGCCGTGTGGGCGAAGGTGCCGGTCCGGCAGCGTGCCGCCGTCCTGCTCCGCTTCCACGACCTGATCCTGGCCCGCCAGGCCGAGGTCCTCGACCTCATCCAGCTGGAGACCGGCAAGGCCCGCCTGCACGCCCACGAGGAGGTCCAGGCCGTCGCCGTCGCCAGCCGCCACTACGGCCGCAAGGCCCCCGCCTACCTCCGCCCCAAGCGGCACGCGGGCGCCATGCCCACCCTCACCCGGGTGACCGAACTTCGCCACCCCCGGGGCGTGGTCGGCCAGATCGCCCCCTGGAACTACCCGCTCGAACTCTCCGTCGGCGACGCGCTCCCGGCCTTCGTCGCGGGCAACGCGGTCGTCATGAAGCCGGACACCGAGACCTGCCTGACCGCCCTGTGGGCCCGCGACCTCCTCATAGAGGCGGGACTGCCCGCGGACGTCTTCCAGGTCGTCCTCGGCGAGGGGCCGGTCGTCGGCCCCGAGGTCGTCCGGCACGCCGACTACGTCTCCTTCACCGGCTCCACCCGCACCGGGCGCGAGGTCGCGCAAGGTGCGGCGGCCCGCCTGGTCGGCGTCTCCCTCGAACTCGGCGGCAAGAACGCCATGCTGGTCCTCGACGACGCCGACATCGAGAAGGCCGCCGCCGGCGCGGTCCGCGCCTGCTTCTCCTCGGCCGGCCAGCTCTGCATCTCCATCGAGCGGCTGTACGTCCACGAGTCGATCGCGGACGCCTTCGTCGAGCGGTTCGCCGCCCGCACCAGGGCCATGCGCCTCGGCCGCTCCCTCGCCTACGGCGCCGACATGGGGTCCCTGGTCGGGGAACGGCAGCTGGAGACCGTCAAGCGGCACGTCGAGGAGGCCGTCGAGAAGGGCGCGACCGTCGTCGCCGGCGGCACCGCCCGCCCGGACATCGGCCCCTACTTCTACGAGCCCACCATCCTCGACGGCGTCGAGGACGCGATGGCCGTCTGCACGGAGGAGACCTTCGGGCCGGTCGTCTCCATCTACCGCTTCAGGACGGAGGACGAGGCCGTCGAACACGCCAACGGCACGCCGTACGGCCTCAACTCCTCCGTCTGGTCGAAAAACGGCAGCCGCGGCCGTGCCGTCGCCGCCCGCCTGCGCACCGGCACCGTGAACGTCAACGAGGGCTACGCCCCCGCCTACGGCAGCGTCCAGTCCCCGATGGGCGGCATGAAGGACTCGGGCCTGGGCCGCCGTCACGGCTCGGAGGGCATCCTCAAGTACACGGAGGCCCAGACCGTCGCCCAGCAGCGCCTCCTGCCGATGGCCCCCTCGCTGGGCATGGACGACGAGAAGTACGCCCAGTTCATGAGCACCAGCCTGAAGGTGATGAAGGCACTGAGGCTGCGCTGAGGCGCGCCTTCAGGGGCGCTGGGGGTACCCCCGGCCGAAGGCCGGGGGAGGAACTGTGCGAGCAACCACGTACTACCCGCACGTACGCTCAAAGAGGAGAAATCGTGCCCCAGGATGCCTACGACTACGACGTCATAGTCGTCGGTTCAGGATTCGGCGGCTCCGTGTCCGCCCTGCGCCTCACCGAGAAGGGTTACCGAGTCGGCGTTCTTGAGGCGGGCCGCCGCTTCACCCGCGAAACGCTCCCCAAGAACTCCTGGGACATCAAGAACTACCTCTGGGCCCCGCAGCTCGGCTGCTACGGCATCCAGCGCATCCACCTCCTCGGCAACGTCATGGTCCTTGCCGGCGCAGGCGTCGGCGGCGGCTCGCTCAACTACGCCAACACCCTCTACGTCCCGCCGAAGCCCTTCTTCGACGACCCCCAGTGGCGCGACATCACGGACTGGCAGGAGGAACTGAAGCCGTACTACGACCAGGCCCAGCGCATGCTCGGCGTACGGCTCAACCCGACGATGACCCCGTCCGACGTCCACCTGAAGGCGGCGGCGGAGAAGATGGGCGTCGGCGACACCTTCCACCTCGCCCCCGTCGGCGTCTTCTTCGGCGACGGCAAGGACGCCGACGGCGAGGCGAAGGCGGCGCCCGGCGACCAGGTCGCCGACCCCTACTTCGGCGGCGCCGGCCCCGCCCGCAACGCCTGCACCGAGTGCGGCGAGTGCATGACCGGCTGCCGGCACGGCGCGAAGAACACCCTCAACGAGAACTACCTCCACCTCGCCGAGAAGGCGGGGGCGGAGGTGCACCCGATGACGACGGTCGTCTCCGTCACCGACGACTCCCGGGGCGGCTACGCGATCGCCACCCTCCCCACCGACGACAGGAAGGCGGAGGGCCGGATCTTCAAGGCCCGCCGGGTCGTCATCGCCGCCGGCACCTACGGCACCCAGACCCTCCTGCACCGCATGAAGGCCGGCGGCCGGCTGCCGTACCTCTCCGACCGCCTCGGAGACCTCACCCGTACCAACTCCGAGGCCCTGGTCGGCGCCCAGACCGACGACCGGCGCTACCGCAAGGCACACGGCACCCCGAAGGCCGACTTCACCAAGGGCGTCGCGATCACCTCGTCCATCCACCCGGACGAGAACACCCACATCGAGCCGGTCCGCTACGGCAAGGGCTCCAACGCGATGGGCGGCCTGTCGATCCTCCAGGTGCCGTACGCGGAAGGCTCCTCCCGCGTACGCGGCTGGCTCGCGAACGCGGCCCGCCACCCCCTCCTGGTGCTGCGTTCGCTCTCCAACCGGCGCTGGTCGGAGCGGACCATCATCGGCCTGGTCATGCAGTCGCTGGACAACTCCCTGACGACGTACCTGAAACCGGACGGCGTCGGCAAGGGCCTGCTCACCGCCCGGCAGGGCCACGGCGCCCCCAACCCCAAGCAGATCAGGGCCGCTTCGGAGGCGGCCAGTACGCTCGCGGCCGAGATCAACGGGTTCGCCGGCAGCAACGTCGGCGAGCTGATGGGCACCCCGCTCACCGCCCACTTCCTCGGCGGCTGCCCGATCGGCGACTCCCGCGAGACCGGGGTCATCGACCCGTACCACCGCCTCTACGGCCACCCGGGCATCTCGGTCGTGGACGGCGCCGCCGTCTCCGCGAACCTGGGGGTGAACCCGTCCCTCACCATCACGGCACAGGCCGAGCGCGCGATGTCGTACTGGCCCAACAAGGGCGAGGCGGACCCGCGGCCGCGGCAGGGCGAGCCGTACCGGCGCCTGCGGGCGGTCGAGCCGCACCGCCCGGCGGTCCCGGCCGAGGCCTTCGGCGCGCTGCGGCTGCCGTTCCTCTCGATCCCGGCCGTACCGCCGAAGAAGTAGAGCGGAGAGGCGGCCGGACAACGAAGAGGGACCTGTGCCCCCCTCCGAGCCCAGGTCCCTCTTAGATCGCGGCCGTGACCCGGCAAAGCCTCATCGGATGTCACCGCTGGTTCCGCAGATGTGACCGGTGAGTCCTGTGAATGGTTGCCTCCGCATTCACAGAACCTGCATGTGATGTGAGTCACTCCGGCTGTCGGATCGCTGGATCGCCGGATGGCATGGACACAGCCGATTCCAAGGTTATTCTCGCCCCCGTCGAACGGCCGAGCGAGAGAGTGTCATGTCTGACAGACGGTCCGAAGAATCGTCGGGGGACGAGCCGTCGTCCTCCATATCCGACGAGGTGTGGGAGCAGTTCCTCCGCGACAGTGAACGGGACATCCGCAAGTCCGCCCCCAAGGAGCCCTCCGCCCGGGCCCGTGAGGTGACCGAGCGGCTCAAGGGGCAGCAGGGGCAGCCCGAGGGATGGCGGACCGGGCCCGTCTGGCAGGAGCAGAACGGGCGGGCCGCCCGGCGCCGCAGGGCCTGGGCGGTCATCGGCGTTCCGCTGGCGATCGCCGTCGCCGTCGTGGCGATGCGACCGTCCCTGATTCCGGGCGATCCCTTCGGCTCGTCCGCCGGCACGGACACCGCGACCACGCCGCTGCCCGACGAGAGCACCACCCCGACCGCCCCGCCCTCCGCGGTCGCCTCCGACACCCCCACGCTCGCCCACCCGTTCGCCGGTTCCCCGGCGCTCCGCTGGGCCGACGGCGCGGCCGGCATCGTGCTGCCGAAGGCCACCGCGGTCGGTGCCGTCCCGAAGGACCGCGTCGAACTGGCCCTCCAGCAGACCAGGAAGCTGCTGGTGGACGCCAACCTGAACCCCGACGTGCTGGCCGGCGGCCGTCCCGCGGCCGCCCTCTCGGTGCTCGACCCCAAGCAGCCCGACGTGCTCGACAACCTCAACACCTCGCTGCGCAGCCCCAGCAAGACCCACGACCCGCTGTTCCTCTTCAGCCGCTTCGACCCGAAGGACGTGAAGCCGGCCGGGAAGACCGTCAAGGTGCGTGGCCGGATCACCTTCGCGAAGGGCAAGTACCAGGGCGTGGCCGTGCACGCCGACTACACCTTCGTCTATCCGGTCGTCCGCGCCGACGCCTCCGCCGACGGCTCCACCGAGGTCACCCGCACGATCGTGCGCCGCGTCATCGACACCGAACTCCCCGACCCCGCGCGATACCAGGTCACCGCCGGCCGCCTGACCCTCCTGCGCTACGACGAGGACGCCGGCAACTCGGCCTGCGGCATCAACGACGGCTACCTGCACCCGCAGTTCCCGACCCAGACGCCGACCGGCGGCGCCGCCCCGACCGGGCCGTCCGTCGATCCCTACGACCGCAGCCGCGACATCGGCAAGGAGGAGGCCTGCGGCACGGTCAGCCGGACGTAGTTCTCCGCGTCTGCTGCGCGTCTGCTGCGCGCAGGCGAAGGGCCCCGCGGGACGGAGCCGCGGGGCCCTTCTTTCGTCAGCACCGACGTCAGGGCAGCGTCGGTGCCTGGGAGCGGCGCCGGGGGGTTGCGCCGCTGGTCTCTGTGCCCTGTACCGCCGTCCGTGCCCCGGGTCGGCGCCCCGGCGCGCTCGGGGCGTACGGCAGGTCTCGACCTTTGGCGGACGGTCGGTACACGGCAATTCCGTTGCCTGAACTGGGACTTGGGAACTCCGAAGACCTTGCGGGCCTTCTACGCATCGTGCTGGATGTACGCGGCCTCCGCAACCGTTTGACCCAGCCCTTGTGCATTTTTGCAATTTTCCGCCGGTCGGCCCCGGGCGTCCCCGGAGCCGGCCGTCTCTTGGGTGACCGGGCTGCTGTCCCCTGCCGTCCGGTCACTTGACTGGAGCGAGGTCCCACGGCGCACGGTACGTCCCGTGCACCTCATCGCCCCAGCGAAGCCACGCGTGGTTCTTTCGGGCCCGCCCCTGGCTGACACGGACACCCCACCAACGAAGCGGCCCGCGGGCCGGTCACGCGCCGTACGGGTGAGAAGAGCCCCGAACTCAGATCCGCCCGACTCAGATGCGACCCCGGCACAGTTCCAGGAGGGTCATGGCCAGCGCCGTGCCGGGCCTGCCGAGTGCCGCGCTGTAGTGGCCGAGGATCTCCATCTCCCGGGAGAGGTTCACCCGGCGGCCGCCGGAGGCGATCCGGGCCTCCTGGACGACGGCGGAGACGGCCATCCGTTCCTGGATCAGACCGATGATCCGGTCGTCGAGCGCGTCGATGCGCTCCCGCGCGCCGGTGATCACCTCGGCGGCCTCGTGGGTGCGGGCACCGGTCACGTCGATCGCGTTCATGGGGGCTCCTCGTCTGTCCTTGCCGGAAGGGGTGCGGTGCCCCGGAGCGACCGGATCCGGAGAAACACCAGGCGCCCCGGACCTTGTCGGCCCGGGGCGCCTGGGGAAGTCGCTTGTCAGTTGCTCAAGCAGCACGACCATGGCAGCCGGTGGGCCGGTTGCCATAGGTAAAGAGGAAGGTCGTCTGGGTGAGCATGGGGGGAGTATGCCACAGGAGTACGGAGAGGTGTCCCGCGCCCACCCCGTTAGAATCGGTAACCACAGACCCCCGCCCGACCGCCGGAAGGCACCCCGTGTCATCAGCGACTCCCGCTGCCGCCGCTCCCGACACCGTCCTGGTCGTCGACTTCGGCGCGCAGTACGCCCAGCTCATCGCCCGCCGCGTCCGCGAGGCCCGGGTCTACAGCGAGATCGTGCCCAGCACCATGCCGGTCGCCGAGATGCTCGCCAAGAACCCGGCGGCGATCATCCTCTCCGGCGGCCCCTCGTCCGTGTACGAGGAGGGCGCCCCCCGCCTGGACCGCGAGCTCTTCGAGGCCGGCGTCCCCGTCTTCGGCATGTGCTACGGCTTCCAGCTGATGGCGCAGGTCCTCGGCGGCACCGTCGACAACACCGGCGCCCGCGAGTACGGCCGTACCGACCTGCACGTCTCCAAGACGGCCTCCACCCTGTTCGAGGGCACCCCCGCCGAGCAGCACGTGTGGATGTCGCACGGCGACGCCTGCTCCGCCGCCCCGGAGGGCTTCACCGTCACCGCGTCCACGGACGTCGTCCCGGTCGCGGCCTTCGAGAACGACGAGCGGAAGCTCTACGGCGTCCAGTACCACCCCGAGGTCATGCACTCCACGCACGGCCAGCAGGTCCTGGAGCACTTCCTGTACCGGGGGGCGGGCCTCAAGCCGACCTGGACCACCGGGAACGTCATCGACGAGCAGGTCGCCGCGATCCGTGAGCTGGTCGGCGACAGGCGTGCCATCTGCGGTCTGTCCGGCGGCGTCGACTCCGCCGTGGCCGCCGCCCTCGTCCAGAAGGCCATCGGCTCCCAGCTGACCTGCGTGTACGTCGACCACGGCCTGATGCGCAAGGGCGAGACCGAGCAGGTCGAGAAGGACTTCGTCGCCGCGACCGGCGTCCAGCTGAAGGTCGTCGACGCGGAGGCCCGCTTCCTGGACGCCCTCGCCGGCGTCTCCGACCCGGAGCAGAAGCGGAAGATCATCGGCCGCGAGTTCATCCGGGTCTTCGAGCAGGCCCAGGCCGAGATCATCGCCGACGCCGGCCCGGCCGTGGAATTCCTGGTCCAGGGCACCCTCTACCCGGACGTCGTGGAGTCCGGCGGCGGTACCGGCACCGCGAACATCAAGTCGCACCACAACGTCGGCGGTCTGCCGGAAGACCTCGAGTTCAAGCTGATCGAGCCGCTCCGTAAGCTCTTCAAGGACGAGGTCCGGATGGTCGGCCAGGAGCTCGGCCTACCGGAGGAGATCGTCCAGCGCCAGCCGTTCCCGGGTCCGGGCCTCGGCATCCGGATCGTCGGCGAGGTCACCAAGGAGCGGCTGGACCTGCTCCGCGAGGCCGACGCGATCGCTCGCGAGGAGCTGACCGCGGCCGGCCTCGACCGCGACATCTGGCAGTGCCCGGTGGTCCTGCTCGCGGACGTCCGCAGCGTCGGCGTCCAGGGCGACGGCCGCACCTACGGCCACCCGATCGTGCTGCGCCCGGTCTCCTCCGAGGACGCCATGACGGCCGACTGGTCCCGCCTGCCGTACGACGTCCTCGCGAAGATCTCCACCCGGATCACCAACGAGGTCCGTGACGTCAACCGGGTCGTCCTCGACGTCACCTCCAAGCCGCCGGGCACCATCGAGTGGGAGTAGGCCCGGTAAGAGGCCCCGAGAAGAGGTGGTACCGCTCCGGCGGTGCCACCTCTTCGACGTGTCTCGGACGAGCCACCCGGCTGTCGATTCCCGACATCTTCTGTCGCGATCTGCTCGCGCGCGTCATCTTTACAGAACAGCTCTGTTTTCCTGCGCTGACCGGCGGTAACTTCCGGCCGTAACACAAACCCAGTGCTGGAGGACCTATGCACGGGCCGACCCCGCCCCTGCCGCTGCCCACCGATCAGCTGCAGTTCGCGATGCCGCCGATGTACGACTCGCTCGACGACGAGCGCCGGCACCGCAAGGAGCGGCTCGCCGGAGCGCTGCGGATCTTCGGCCGGGCCGGACTGGAGGACGGGGTGTCGGGGCACATCACCGCCCGCGACCCCGAGTACTCGAACTGCTTCTGGGTCAACCCGTTCGGCATGCCGTTCAAGCACGTCACCGTCGGCGACCTCGTCCTGGCCAACCAGGACGGCCAGGTGATCGAGGGCCGCTACCACGTCAACCAGGCCGCCTTCACCGTCCACGCCCAGGTGCACGCGGCGCGCCCGGACGTCGTCGCCGTCGCCCACTGCCACTCCGTGCACGGCCGCGCCCTGTCCGCCCTAGGCGACCTGCTCGATCCGATCAGCCAGGAGAGCTGCGCCTTCTACGAGGACCACGCTCTCTACGATGCCTACACCGGCGTCGCCGTGGACGCAGAGGAGGGCCGCCGGATCGCCGCCGCCCTCGGTTCCCGCAAGGCGCTGGTGCTGCGCAACCACGGGCTGCTGACCGTCGGCGACTCGGTGGACGCGGCGGCCTGGTGGTTCCTGTCCATGGAGAAGTCCGCGCAGGTCCAGCTGACCGCGAAGGCGGCCGGCCGGCCGCTGCTGATCGACCACAAGCTCGCCGTCGCCACCCGGGAACAGCTCGGCGGCGACCTGGTGGCCTGGATCAACTACCAGCCCCTGTGGCAGGACATCAGCCGCAGCGAACCGGACCTGCTCAGCTAGGCGCTCCGCAAGGTGCTCCGCAAGGCGCTTCGCTGGAAGCGCCGCGGTCTGTCGTCTGGCGTCTGCGGCGCCGTCGTGGCTGGTCGCGCAGTTCCTCCCCCGGCCTTCGGCCGGGGGGGTACCCCCAGCGCCACTTCAGGGCGCTGCCCAGCCGTCGGCTCAGAAGCTCCGCAGTACGGCTGCCTTCGTCAGCGCGAACTCCTCGTCCGTGAGCACCCCGTCGCGGTGCAGTGCGCCCAGCTCCCGCAGCCTGCGCAGCAGGACGTCGTGGTGGTCGGCCGGCTGGCGCGGCACGGGCGCCGGGGGCCGGTCGGCGCACTCCGCGCCCGGCCGGGTCGACGGATGCGGCAGCCGGGCCGTGACCGCCGCCGCCACCAGCGCCGTCAGCAGGTCGCGGCGGACACTGCCCCACAGGTCGAGGGCGTACGGGTCGCGCTCGGCCGGCAGCTTCGAGAACACCGTCTCCCGGGTCACGAACCGCAGGAAGCCGTCCTCGTAGCCGGAGTTGGGCAGCCATTCCACCTGCACCAGATCGCCGACGCCGATGATCCGGGGCCCGGTGGCCCGCTTGACCCGGTCGGAGGTGTCGGCCCAGTCGATGCGCACCTGCGTACCGTCGAACGACACGGTGCCGTCCGAGGACCGCACCGACACCGGCACCGGCGGCCCCGGCAGCAGGTAGGTCCTCGCCGGCTCCTTCGGGACCTGGTCCAGCAGCAGCGACTGCCGGATCTCCGCCACGACGTACTCGGCCACCCCCGACCGGTCCCCGTCCACCGCCAGCCGATACGGATCCGCCGCCTCCGGCAACCGCCCGCCCGTCGCCTGCAGCAACGGGTCCGACCCCTCGCGCAGCCGCATCCTCAACCGCCCCCGCCTGCGCTCCGGCTCGTACACCACCCCCGCCACCGCCTCCAGGGGTACGGCGATCTCCCCGTAGGTCTGCCGGAACAGCGGCACGGACCGATGGCGTCCCGGCGTGATCCGGACCGTGCTGCCGTCGAAGGCCCAGGTCCCGTCCCGCTGGATGATCTCGGCCATGGGGAAATTCTCGCAGCCGGGTCAACACGTCTGCCGTATCTTCACCCGTCGTGACCGGCCCACTGAACGCGAACGGCGTGGCGTAGGGCACAATTCGCTCTCGACACAAGGGAGTTGCGCGACGGCGTCCGGCCCCGGGGAGGGCCCTGCGCGTCGCGCCCCGGGCGTGGGGAAGGCGGGCGTCGGGCGTGGCGGTGCAGGAGGCGAGGCAGGGCGCCGGTACGGGTGTCCACGGGGGCGGCTGCGCGTGCGGGGACTGTCCGCACGGGGCACGCGAGGGACACCGGCGGGCGGTCGCCGAATTCCTCCTCAAGCGGGAGGAGTTCGCGGCCGGGCACGGGCTGCCCGCGGCGGTGGCCCACTCGGCCTCCGCCTCCCGCCAGTGGGTCTCCGAGGAACTCACCCAGTCCGCCGAGGTGGTCGCCGAACGCGGCCGCGCCGAGGGCGAGGCCTGGCTCGCCCGCCTGTGGCTGCGCACCGCGTGCACCGTCTGGGCCGCCGTCGTGATCATGCTTCTCACCCAGGCCCTCACCGCCGTCGGTGCGGGCTGGACCAGCGCCCGCACCGCCGGGCTGCTCGCCGCCCTGCTCGTGGCCCTCGCCCTCACCGCCGCCTCCTGGTTCCACCGCTCGCGCGGTGGGGTGCTCGCCCCCGTCATCGGCGAGGACAACCGCATGTCCACCTCCCGCACCGTCGCCGCCTCCTGGGTGCTCTTCGTCGCCTACGCCGTCCTCGTCCTGGCCGGGCGCCTGGCCGCCGCCTCCTCTCCCGCCGACCGCGACGCCCTCATCTCCGGCCTCGACCTCGCCCGCGGCGCCGGCGCGGTCACCGTCCTCGCCGTGGTCTGCGCCATCGCCGTGCTGGTACGCCGGGTGGTCGGCCTGCGCATCGCCGGCCAGCGCCTGCAG
Organism: Streptomyces sp. NPDC028289; assembly: GCF_055565975.1. Classification (NCBI taxonomy): domain Bacteria; kingdom Bacillati; phylum Actinomycetota; class Actinomycetes; order Kitasatosporales; family Streptomycetaceae; genus Streptomyces; species Streptomyces sp. NPDC028289. The sequence goes on from NZ_JBVHTI010000003.1 coordinate 429,908, forward strand.
AAGGTGCGCGCCCACCGCCCCCGCGCCGCCGACCTGCTCACCGACGACGCCGGCCGCGGCACCTTCGCCGACATCCAGTACGTCGTCATCAGCGCCGTCGCCCTGCTCTTCGCCGCCGTACGGCTCGCCCGCCGCCCCGACCAGCTCCCCGACCTGCCCTGGGGCCTCGCGACGGTGGTCCTGATCTCCGCCGCGACCTACCTGGCCGGCAAGTACGCCGAGGGCGGCCGCCCGGTGATCCTCTCCGTCGTCCGCGCCCGCGAGGCCGGTGACCTGGACGCCCCGATCCGCACCGGTGACGACATCGAGATCCGCGGCACCGGCTTCGTCCCGCCCGGCGCCCAGACCGCCGACCGCCTCTCCCGCATGGTGGTCCGCATCGGCGCCGTCAACGTCCACGTCCCCCTGGTCCCGGTCACCGGCGGCTTCAGCAACCCCACGGACCACGTCCTCACCGTCCCCGTCCCGGCCGACGTGGAGCCCGGCTCCGTCGAGGTCCAGGTGGTGACGGCGGCCGGAGTGGCGACCAACCGGTGCGTGGTCGAGGTGACGGAGTGAGAGCGCCGGCCGGTGAGGGGCGGAGCAGAAACGGCCGAGCCCGGCACCCGACCCTTCTTGCCCACCTTTCTCCACTCTCCCGGGTGTCACGGTCCGGCCGAAATTCGGAAAAACGTCCGGGAGAGGGTTGAGACGGCCGCGGTTGTCGTACGTATCGTCTGTTGAGGGGCCCGGGTACAGCGGCGAGAGGCGGCTACTGGCGATGACTCACGGCATTCGTTCGGACACGCAAACTCCGTATCTCGACGGCGACCGCGGACTGCGGGAGACCGCCACCCGATACGCCCTCCTTCCCTTGCGGGTCTTCCTGGGCGTCACCTTCATCTACGCCGGCCTGGACAAACTGACCGACAGCGCCTTCCTCAAATCCGGCGGCTCCGGGTCCATCGGCGACACCATGCGCGCCGTCCGTGACTCCGCCGCGATCCCGGCCCTGGTCGACCTGGCCCTGAAGAACCCCGTCGGCTTCGGCACCGCGATCGCGTTCGGTGAGCTGGCCGTCGGCCTCGGCACCCTCTTCGGCCTGCTGGCCCGGCTGGCCGCGCTCGGCGGCGCCCTGATCTCGCTCAGCCTCTGGCTGACCGTGAGCTGGGCCAACTCCCCGTACTACTACGGCAACGACCTCGCCTACCTGATGGCCTGGCTGCCCCTGGTGCTCGCCGGCGCCCCCTACCTCTCTCTGGACGCGGTGCTCCGCGCCCGACGCCGACACCGCTCCGCACGGGCTTCGCTGGGCCTCTAGCAGGCTCCTGATCGGCTCCTAGCCCTCCGGTGTGCCGCGGCGCCTGCGTATCGCCCGGGTCAGCGCCGCGGTCACCCCTGCCAGGAAGAGGCCGACCACCGTCACGGGGATGACCGCGAACCACTCGGTGTCCCACCAGCCGCCCGCGTCACCGGCGTAGGCGATCCCCGCTGCCGTCAGGAAGACACCGACGACCAGCCGTCCGGGCTGGAACTCATGCCGCAGCACGGGTCACCTCCACCTGTCCCGCGCCGACCTGGAGGTCCAGGTCGAGCGTCCCCGCGTTCTTCGCGCCGCTCGCCGGCGGCAGCGTCACGTCCTTGTGCCTGCCCGGTTCCACGTCCACGTCCTTCTTGTCGTCACCGGGCAATTGGATGTCGCCCACCCCCACGTCGATGCTCATCCGCACGGTCACGTCCGCCGGTACGACGATCTTCAGCTGGCCCGCGCCCACCTCGGCCGACGTCGACACCGTCCGCCCGTGGGCGACGCGTATGAGGGACAGGTCCAGGGTGGCCACGCCCGTCCCGAGGTCGTACGCCGACGACACCTCCGCCGCGGTGGCGGGCGTCCAGGACGCCCGCGTCCAGTGGGTGCTGATGTCGGACGGAAGGGCCGTCGCGACCGCCAGCAGGGCCGCCGTGAGCAGGGCCAGGAAGAGCGAGCCGGCTCCCGTGCGCCCGAGGAACGAGCTGAGCGCCGTCCCCAGCCCGAACACGATCAGCGCGCAGGCCAGGCCGGTCTGGAGGCTGGTGCCCAGCGGGTGCGTGTCCCACGTCAGACCCGTGCCCAGGCTGCCCGCCACCAGAGCGAACAGGAAGATCCAGCCGCCGATCCAGCGCGGTCCGCGCGGCTTCGGAGGTGGGCTCTGCCGGGCCCGGACGTCCTGGCCGTGGACCCACGGGGTGTTCAGCCGGAAGTCCAGCCCCGGGGCCTCCCGGCCGCGGACGTCGGCCGGGCCCCACAGGTAGCCGGTGCCCCCGACATGCGTGCCGTCCTTGACGATCGGGTCCCGCCACCACGAGGGGTAGGAGATCGGGATCGGCGGTGCCTGGGCCTCCGGCGGGGCGTCGGCGACGGCCTGGGCGGACAGCGGGTCGGGGTCGGGGGCGCCGCGCTGCCGCGACCAGTACCCGGCGCCGGCCAGCAGCAGGGAGAGGACGACGGCGAACGCCAGCACCTGGCCGTTCCTGACCATCGTCAGCAGCACTCCGCAGCCGACCAGCGCGAACAGCACGGCCGCCAGGGCCTGCCCGTCGACCCGGCCGGTCAGCAGCTTGCGGACCTCGTTCTCCTCGTCGTCCTCGTACGGCACGAAGAGCCAGGCGAAGCCGTAGAAGAGAAGACCGATGCCGCCGGTCGCGGCCAGCACGGCCAAGGTGATGCGGAAGATCACCGGGTCCAGGTCGGTGTGGCGCCCGAGCCCCGCGCACACGCCCGCGATCATCTTGTGCCGGCGGTCGCGCCGGAACCGGGGGGAGGCCGCGCCGACGGCTTCCGCGCCGGTGCCGGTGGCGTCGGCCCCCGTCGCGGCCGTCTGCGCCGCGGCGGGCGCGGCATCCGACGGCCCGGTGCCCGCAGCGGGCCGCGGGCCGGGGCCGGGTCCCGGACCCGTCGCGGCGTGCTCGTGATCAGTCATGAGTCAATGGTGACGGCCGTGCGGCCGCAGCGGCAGTCGGGATGACCCTGGCCGAACCCTGAAATCGGCCCCGAGTCCGGGCCGGGAAGCGTTCGAACGGCGCCGCGGCGCCCCGGAACCGGAGGAAATCCGAAGATCAGGGGAGTCTCGGGGGTCGACCCTGATGCTCCGCACCTGCGGGCGTGTGAACATCGATGGCATGCCGGAAGCCGCAGCAGTGCCCCTCGACGACCCGCGGCCGCCGCGCAAGCTCTACCGCAGCAGCGACGGCCGCTGGCTCGGCGGAGTGGCGCGGGGCCTCGCCGGGCATCTCGGCCTGCCTGTCGTCTGGGTGCGGCTGGTCTTCGTCGGCCTGTTCATGGCCAACGGCCTCGGCGCGCTGCTGTACGCCGCGTTCTGGTTCTTCGTGCCGCTCGGCGTCGGCGGGGTCGGCGGACAGAAGCCGCCGTCCCTGGTCGCCACCGAGACCTCGGCGGACGGCCGTCGCCGACTCGTCGCGCGCAAGCCCGACAAGGGCCAGATCGTCGCCCTGCTCCTCATGGTCGTCGTGTCCGTGGTGTTCGTGGGCAGTGTCAACCTGACCAGGGGCGCCAAGGCCTATCTCCTTCCCGCGGTCCTGGTCGCCGCCGGTGTCGCCCTGGTCTGGCGCCAGGCGGACAACGCCCGCCGGGCCCGCTGGGTCGAGGTCGGCAGCCGGCGCCGTACGCTCAGCCTGCTGCGCGCGGGCGTCGGCGTCCTGCTCGTCACCGCGGGCGTCTCGGGCGTCTTCGTCATGCAGGGCTCCGCCGCGCACATCGGCGCGGTGCTCCAGGCGGCCCTCGCCGTGCTCGTCGGCATCACGCTGCTCGCCGGTCCGTATCTGGTCCGGATGACCCAGGACCTCTCCGAGGAGCGGCTGATGCGCATCCGGGCCCAGGAGCGCGCCGAGGTCGCCGCCCATGTCCACGACTCCGTGCTGCACACCCTCACCCTGATCCAGCGCAACGCGGAGAACGCGGGCGAGGTACGCCGCCTCGCCCGCGCCCAGGAGCGCGACCTGCGCACCTGGCTCTACAAGCCCGAGGGCACCGGCAAGGACGAGGCCGACGAACCCGCCACCCTCGCCGAGGCCGTCCGGCGCAACGCGGCCGAGGTGGAGGACAAGCACGGCGTCCCCATCGAAGTCGTCGTGGTCGGGGACTGCCCGCTCGACGAGCGGACGGGCGCGCAGATGCAGGCCGCGCGCGAGGCGATGGTCAACGCGGCCAAGTACGGTGGCGAGGGCGGCGCCGTCCAGGTCTACGCCGAAGTCGAGGGCAGGACGGTCTTCGTGTCCGTCCGCGACCGCGGTCCCGGCTTCGACCTCGACTCGATACCCGCCGACCGGATGGGTGTCAGAGAATCGGTCATCGGCCGCATGGAACGTCACGGGGGCACCGCACGGCTGCGGTCCGTGCCGGGCGGCGGCACGGAGGTCGAGCTGGAGATGGAGAGGGCGGAGAAGACGTCATGAGCGACGCGACCGAGGCGAACGGCCCGGCGGAAGGCGCGGAGAAGGCCGGGCGTCGGGTGCGGGTGGTCCTCGTCGACGACCACCGGATGTTCCGGACGGGCGTCCAGGCCGAGATCGGCCAGACCGAGCAGACCGGCGTCGAGGTGGTCGGCGAGGCGGCCGACGTCGACCAGGCGGTCTCGGTGATCACCGCGACCCGGCCCGAGGTGGTCCTCCTGGACGTGCACCTGCCGGGCGGCGGCGGGGTCGAGGTGCTGCGCCGGTGTGCCCCGTTGATGGCGGACCCCGAGCAGCCGGTGCGTTTCCTCGCGCTGTCCGTGTCGGACGCGGCCGAGGACGTGATCGGCGTGATCCGGGGCGGCGCCCGGGGCTACGTCACCAAGACGATCACCGGCACCGACCTGGTCGACTCGATCTTCCGGGTCCAGGAGGGCGACGCCGTCTTCTCGCCGCGGCTCGCCGGGTTCGTCCTGGACGCCTTCGCCTCCACCGACGCCCCGCCGGTCGACGAGGACCTCGACCGCCTCACCCAGCGCGAGCGCGAGGTCCTGCGCCTCATCGCCCGCGGCTACGCCTACAAGGAGATCGCCAAGCAGCTGTTCATCTCCGTCAAGACGGTCGAGTCCCATGTGTCGGCGGTGCTGCGGAAGCTGCAGCTGTCGAACCGGCACGAGCTGACCCGCTGGGCGACGGCACGCCGCCTGGTCTGAGGCCCGCGCCCGCCCGGTCCGCCCGGTCTGCCGGTCCGTGGCCGCCCGGACGGCCGCGTGAGGCCGCTCAGACGACCCGCGTCGCCCCCGCGAACGGCATCTCGTCGATCGGGGCGATCCGTACCGGCGCCGACGGGTTGGGCGCGTGGATCATCTGGCCGTTGCCGATGTAGATGCCGACGTGGCTGATGCCCGAGTAGAAGAACACCAGGTCGCCCGGCTGGAGTTCGGAGCGCGAGACGCGGCGGCCGGCGTTGATCTGGGCGTAGGTGGTGCGGGGGAGGGAGACGCCGGCGGAGCGGTAGGCGGCCTGGGCGAGGCCCGAGCAGTCGAAGGCGTCGGGGCCGGTCGCGCCCCAGACGTAGGGGCTGCCGAGCTTCGAGTAGGCGTAGGCGATGGCGGCCGCGGCGCGGGAGTCGGTGGCGGCGACGCTGCCGGCGGTCAGCGGGGCGCGGGCGTCCGACGCGGAGCGTGAGGCGCGTTGGGTGCCGTCGTCCGCCGCGACCGCCGACCGCTGCTGGGGTGACAGCCGGTCCAGGAGCTGTCGCGCCTCGCCCAGTTTGCCGTTGACGGCGGCCTTCTCCCGCTTCAGCTCGGCCTGCCGGGACCGCAGCGACGTCAGCTCGACATGTGCGGCACCCTGCAACTGCTCGATCTCCCGCAGCTGTTGCCGTACCCGTGCCACCGCACCGGCCTGCCGGTCACCGGCCCGCTCGGCGAACGCCGCGTCGTCCAGGTACCGGTCGGGATCGCTGGACAGCGCCAGCTGCCAGGCCGGGTCGATGCCGCCGTCGCGGTACTGCGCGGCCGCGAAGGAACCGAGCGCGTCCCGGGCGGAGTTGAGCTTCTCCTGCGCGCGGGCGGTCTCGTCCTGCAGCGACTTCAGCCGATGCTGGGCCGTGTCGGCCCTGTCCTTCGCTCCGTCGTACTTCTGGGTGGCCTCCTCGGCCTCCTGGTACAGCTGGTCCACCTTGGCCTTCACCTGCGCCGGTGTCAGTTGCGGCTCGGCGTTTCCGGTCCCTTCGAAGGCCGTCGCGGTGGCCGCGCCCGCGAGGGCGAGGGTTACGGCCGTGCGGGCCGTGTTGCCGCCGAGCGAGCGCTGTCGGGGCTTGCGGTGCGCTGCCACCTGGACTGTCCCGTCCTTTCGTACGACCGCCGTCTCGTCCGTGGGCACGCCGGGGGGAGCGTCCGTACGGCCGCGGGGAGTGCGGATTGCGCGTCCGGCGGCGGCCCGCACAGGGGGAGCGGGCCGCCGCCGGACCTTCTCGGCGGTGGTGTCCGACTGCCGCCCCTGGCCCGGGCGGCGGTGGGGAGTCGTTCACCTGGGGGAGGACGCTAGGCCCGGGTGTGTCGGCTTGGTAACGCGATGCACGGAATTGGCGTGACTGGATCGTTACCGGACGGTATGTGAACGGGATTCCGGTCCGGAGTCGTCGGCTTCTCGGGGCGGGATGACCGAAGCGGCGGTTCCGGGGCTGATGGGGGACGCGGGGTGCTATGGGGTGCATGTATGCGGGTGCCGGGTGCCGGGTGCCGGGTGCCGGGTGCCGGGTGCCGGGTGCCGGGTGCCGGGTGCCGGGTGCCGGGGGAGGGGCCGGTGGCCGGTGCCCCCGGGGGCCCTGATTAGGCTCCGGGGCCATGGACGTACTCATCCATCTCTTCGTCGGCCTGCACATCATCGGCATCGCCGCGCTCCTCGGCGGCTTCCTCACCCAGATGAAGGCGATGGGCCAGGGCACGGCCCGGTTCGTCCCCGGGATGCTGCACGGCGCGTTCACCATGCTCGCGACCGGCGTGATCCTGGTCGGTCTCAACGAGGCCGACGACCACCACGTCAACACCATCAAGATCGGCGTGAAGCTCGCCCTGCTGATCGTGATCCTCGGGCTCGTCTACGTGAAGCGGGACGACGAGAAGGTCGAGAAGGGCGCTTTCGGCCTGGTGGGCCTGCTCACGGTGGTGAACATCTTCATCGCCGTCCTGTGGACCTGATCCCCGGCATCCTCAGCGGGTCTTCCTGAGAGCGGCACGGGCGTCCGCCGCCGCACCGGCCGCCACCGTCAGCCAGGCCGCCACCGTGACCCACACCAGCACCCGCCCCGGCCACCTCAGCCACGCGCCGCCGACGGCGGCCGCGACCGACAGCGTCGCCGTCGCCGTCATCCCCATCGGGAACACCGTCGACCAGCGGCGCATGTCGTAACGCGGGCGGGGCCACGCCACCTCCGCGGCCAGCAGGACGACGTACCAGGCCAGGTCCAGGACCAGCAGCGCCACCGTCACCACGCGCAGGACGCCCTGGTCGTCGTCGTTCCACAGGTACAGCCGCGCACTGTCGGCGGCCAGCAGCCGTGCCCCGGCCAGCGCCGAGATCGCGAGCGCGCCGCCCGCCACCCACTGGTCACCGGGCCCCTGGGCGATCTGCCGCCACTCGAACCGGGGCACGGCGAGCCCGTACATCGCCAGCCCCACCCAGAACAGGACCAGCGAGAGGTGTGCGAGCCATGCCGTGGTCACGGCCGCCGCCAGCGTCGCACCCAGCACGGCCGGCCCCTGCGTGGCCACACAGGCCAGGAACACCGCGCCGGGCATCCGCGGCTTCCAGTGCCGCACGACGAGGACCAGCAACGGCAGCCACAGCGCCACCGACAGCGCCAGCAGGGCCTCGGCCAGGGTCTGCCACCCGAGCGCCGAGAACCGCGTCCCCAGCACCGTCGTCGCCGCCACGGCGGTGAGCGCGCCAGGCGTCCGCGCCTCCCGCGCCCACCGCAGGCGGTCGCGCGCCAGCCGTACGACGAAGTCCGCCGCCAGCGCCGCCCACATCACGCAGGTCAGTACCAGCGCCACCCGGGACACGGTCTCGGCGCCCGCCAGGTGCAACCCCACCGACATGATGCCGGTGGCCATCACGGCGGCCCCGGCCGCCGGCGGACGCTGCGCCCACCAGCCGCGGAGGGGTGAAATGCCGGACATGCCCCTGATGCTAGGGAGTGCCGCCCGCTGGACGAGCGGGGCACGCGCGCGTGCGGCCCGAAACGGCGCCGACCGCGCGAGCCGTACGGTCGCGGCGGACGGGAGCGCGGGGGGATGTGGGGGAGCGGCTGCGGGTGCGTGGCGGGCGGCGGGCGCCGCTGTGCGTGCGGGGCCGGCGAAGAGAAGCGGGAGGCGGCGCCCCCGGGGTGGTGGGCGCCCCGTCGGGTCAGGCCGGGCGCACCACGCTGTGGATGATCGACTCGCCGCCGTAGTAGATCGACTCCTCCCGGACGTAGGCGCCGGGCTTCGGGGCGTGGATCATCATGCCGTTGCCGATGTAGATGCCGACGTGGCTGACGTCGTCGTAGAAGAAGACCAGGTCGCCGGGCTGGGCGTCGGCGAGGGGGACGGTGGTGCCGGCGTTCACCTGGTCGTAGGTGGTGCGCGGCAGGGAGACGCCCGCGGCCTTCCAGGCGGCCTGGGAGAGCCCGGAGCAGTCGTAGGAGCCGGGGCCGGTGGCGCCCCAGACGTAGGGCTTGCCGATCTGCGCGCGGGCGAAGGCGATCGCCTTGGCGGCCTTCGTGGCGTAGGCGGAGGACGAGCTGCTCGACGTGCCGGAAGAGGAGCTGCCCGACGCGGTGGACGACGACGTCGCCCGGTCGGCCGCCGCGGCCTGCTGCTTCGCCAGCTCCGCCGCCTTGCGGTCCGCCGCTTCCTGCTGCCGCTTCTCGATCGCCGCCAGCCGGGCCTTCTCCGCGGCCGTCAGCTGGGACAGCAGCTCCCGCGCGGAGGCCAGCTTCGTCTGCACCGTGGTCTTCGCGGTCCTGAGGTCGTCCTGCGTCTCGGTGAGCGACTCGAGGCTCCGGGTGGCCTCCTGCCGCTTCTTCATGGTCGCGGACTGCTGGGTGACGTAGTCGTCGACCGCGCCCTTCTGGCGCGCGGTCAGGCGGCTCATCAGCTGGTCCTGGTCGAAGTAGCCCTGGGGGCTGTCCGCGAGCAGGAAGGTCGCCGTGTCGGGAACGCTCGCCCCGGTCCGGTACTGGGCCGCGGCGAACGAACCCAGTTCCTCACGCGCCTTGTTGAGCCGGTCGGTGCGTCTGGCGACGTCGTCGAGCAGGGTGTCGACCTGCTTGCGCTGACTGCCGGTCCGCTCCTTGGCGGCGTTGTACTTCTCGGTCGCCGACTCCGCCTGCCGGTAGAGGGCGTCGACCTTCTTCTCGACCTCCTCCAGGCTCGGCTTGCCGTCCGAGGAGGGCGCGGCCTCGGCCGTCTGGGAGAACAGGGCCATGGAGGTGAGGGCGGCGGTGGCCAGTGCGGGGGTGCGTATGCCTGCCGCGCGTGTTCCTGACGGCCGGGACTTGCGGTGCGACGCCAACGGGGGCGACTCCTTCCAGCGGTCCGCCTACCGAGTTAGCTGTCGGGTTCGGGCGGGTGGTTCGGAAGGGTTGCCCTACGGTCCGTTCCCCGGAGGGGAGTCGGGACCGATTCACCCCGGGATCGGTGTGGGTCCCCGGCTCCGGATGCGCGGTGGCGCCCCGGACTCGGCGGAGGCCGTGCGGCCCGGCGACGTTCGCCGGTGGGGGTCGTACGGCCTGCCCGGCACGCTAGCCAACTCGTGTGGTCTCTGTGAAGTTTGATGTGCGATATGCCCGATACATTTTCGTGACCTTGGCGTCGGGATTTGTTCAGGCGGGGTGATCCGGGACGTTATGGGTAACTTGCCATGGATTGTTGAGAGGTTCGTGGTGGGCCTTCGCGGCCGTGTGACGCGCGTCGACCTGCTGTGACCGAACGGATCTGTTCGGTCACCGGGGCGAGTTTTCGGGGCGGCGGCCGGTTGTCGGTGGGGCGCCCTAGACTCGGAGAGCGATGAGCAGCCTCTTTGACGACAGCTTCCTGGCGAGCCTCCAGGCCCCCCGCGGCCATGACGAGGAACCCCCGCCGCCGCCCGAGGACGAGCACGCTCCGGAGTCGATTCCGGACGATCTGTTCGGCGGGAAGTTCGACGTGCCCCCGGACCGGGACGCCTACTACCGCGACGGCGCCGCCCGCCCGGCCCTGGACCCGGCCGCACTCCTGGAGGGGCTGAACGACAACCAGCGGGCCGCCGTCGTGCACGCCGGCTCCCCGCTGCTCATCGTGGCCGGCGCCGGTTCCGGCAAGACGCGCGTGCTCACCCACCGCATCGCCCACCTGCTCGGCGCGCGCAATGTGCACCCGGGCCAGATCCTCGCGATCACCTTCACCAACAAGGCCGCGGGCGAGATGAAGGAGCGGGTCGAGCACCTCGTCGGCCCGCGCGCGAACGCGATGTGGGTGATGACCTTCCACAGCGCCTGCGTGCGGATCCTCCGGAGGGAGAGCAAGAAGCTCGGCTTCACCTCCTCCTTCTCGATCTACGACGCGGCCGACTCCAAGCGCCTGATGGCCCTGGTCTGCCGAGACCTGGACCTCGACCCCAAGAGGTTCCCGCCGAAGTCGTTCAGCGCCCAGGTCAGCAACCTGAAGAACGAGCTGGTCGACGAGGAGGACTTCGCCGCCCGGGCGAGCGACGGCTTCGAGAAGACCCTCGCCCAGGCCTACGCCCTCTACCAGTCGCGGCTGCGCGAGGCGAACGCCCTCGACTTCGACGACCTGATCATGACGACGGTCAACCTGCTGCGCGCCTTCCCGGACGTCGCCGAGCACTACCGCCGCCGCTTCCGGCACGTCCTGGTGGACGAGTACCAGGACACCAACCACGCCCAGTACGCGCTCGTGCGCGAGCTGGTCGGCACCGGCGCGCACGACGAGAGCACCCCGCCCGCCGAGCACGACCTGCCTCCCGCCGAGCTCTGCGTCGTCGGTGACGCCGACCAGTCGATCTACGCCTTCCGGGGCGCCACGATCCGCAACATCCTGCAGTTCGAGGAGGACTACCCGAACGCGACGACGATCCTCCTGGAGCAGAACTACCGCTCCACCCAGACGATCCTCTCCGCCGCCAACGCGGTCATCGAGCGCAACGAGTCCCGCCGCCCGAAGAACCTGTGGACCAACGCGGGCGCGGGCGCGCAGATCACCGGCTACGTCGCCGACACCGAGCACGACGAGGCGCAGTTCGTCGCCGAGGAGATAGACCGTCTGACGGACGCGGGCGAGGCGAAGGCGGGCGATGTCGCCGTCTTCTACCGCACCAACGCGCAGTCCCGTGTCTTCGAGGAGATCTTCATCCGCGTCGGCCTGCCCTACAAGGTCGTCGGCGGCGTCCGCTTCTACGAGCGCAAGGAGGTCCGGGACGTCCTGGCGTACCTGCGGGTGCTGGCCAACCCGGAGGACTCGGTCCCGCTCCGGCGCATCCTCAACGTCCCCAAGCGCGGTATCGGGGACCGCGCGGAGGCGATGATCGACGCCCTCGCCCAGCGCGAGAAGATCAGCTTCCCGCAGGCGCTCAGGCGCGTCGACGAGGCGTACGGCATGGCCGCGCGGTCGACGAACGCGGTCAAGCGGTTCAACACGCTGATGGAGGACCTCCGTACGGTCGTGGAGTCCGGCGCCGGACCCGCCACGGTCCTGGAGGCGATCTACGAACGCACCGGTTACCTGGCCGAGTTGCAGAGCTCGACGGACCCGCAGGACGAGACCCGCATCGAGAACCTCCAGGAACTCGCCTCCGTGGCGCTGGAGTTCGAGCAGGAGTCCGGCGAGGGAGAGCAACCGGGCGGGCTCGCCGACTTCCTGGAGCGGGTGGCCCTGGTCGCCGACTCCGACCAGATCCCCGACGAGGACGAGAACGGCGACGGCGTCATCACCCTGATGACCCTGCACACCGCCAAGGGCCTCGAGTTCCCGGTGGTGTTCCTGACCGGTATGGAGGACGGCGTCTTCCCGCACATGCGCTCCCTCGGCCAGACCAAGGAGCTCGAGGAGGAACGGCGCCTCGCCTACGTCGGCATCACGCGCGCGCGGGAGCGGCTCTACCTCACGCGGTCGGCGATGCGCAGCGCCTGGGGTCAGCCGTCGTACAACCCGCCCTCGCGCTTCCTGGAGGAGATCCCGGGCGCGTATCTGGAGTGGAAGCGGACCGGGGCGACGGCGCCGGTCTCCTCCGGGCCCGTCGCGGGCGTGGCGGCCTCGCTCTCCTCGACCCGCTCGCGCTCCTCGGCGTCGGGCGCGTCCGGCTTCGCCACCCGGCGGACCTCGGAGAAGCCGGTGGTCTCGCTGGTGGTCGGCGACCGCGTGACCCACGACCAGTTCGGCCTCGGCACGGTCGTCGCGGTGAAGGGCACGGGCGGCAACGCGGAGGCGACGATCGACTTCGGCGACGCCAAGCCGAAGCGGCTGCTCCTTCGGTATGCGCCGGTGGAGAAGCTGTAGTGGAGAAGGCGTAGCGGCGAAGGCGCGGTACCGGGCCCCGCTGCGGCGGGGCCCGCCGGTATCGGCCGGCTCAGGTCGGGTCGAGCCCGTGGCTGCGCAGCCACGGCAGCGGGTCTATGGCGGCGCCGCCGGCCGGCCTGACCTCGAAGTGCAGGTGCGGGCCAGTCGAGTTGCCGGAGTTCCCGGAGTACGCGATCGGGTCGCCGGCCTTCACCGTCGTACCCGCGGCGACGCGGTACGACGAGAGGTGGCAGTACCACGTCTCCGTGCCGTCCTTGGCCGTCACGATCATCATGTTGCCGTAGGCACTGTTCCACTTGGTGGAGACGACGCCGTCGGTCGCGGCCATCACCGTCGTGCCGTAGGAGACGGGGAAGTCGATGCCCGTGTGGACGGACATCCAGTTGACGCCGGCCTGGCCGAAATAGGCGCTGAGGCCTTTCTGCGTGACCGGCAGCACGTACTTCGGGCGCAGCCGCTCCTTGCGGGCCGCCTCCGCCGCCGCCTTCTTCTTCTCGGTCTCCTGCTGGGCCTTGAGGTCGATGCGCTCCTGCGTCCGGCTGGCCCGGTCGGCGAAGTCGTCGGCGCCCGCCGAAAGCGTCCGCAGCTGGGCGTCCAGCTTGCTGTTGGCGGCGGACGGTTTCACCGACTGCGCGTCGGAGGCGGAGGCGGTGGTGTCCTTGCCGTCGTCGGTCAGGCTGCCGACCGAGGCGGCCGCGATTCCGGCGACCCCCATCACGCACACGGAGGGCACGGCGACGGTCAGCAGGGCGGACCGCTTGGGAGGCGTACGGCGGCGGGAACGCGCCCCCGCGCGGGAGCCTGCGCGAGTCGCGGGCGTGGCCGGGGTGACCTCTTCCTGGTCCTCCAGCAGTGGCGTTACTGCAGGCAGTTCACCGGTCGCGGCCGGCTCCGTATCGTCCGGGGAGTCCACCGTGGACTCCTCGAACGCGTCGTGTCCGCCGTACTCCCCGTACTCCGCCTGCTCCCCGTACGGCCCGTGCTCCGCCTGGTCCCCGTGCTGCTCGAAGTCCGCGTAGGGCTCGTGCTGTTGCCCGTGTTCGGGTTCGGGGGCCTGCGCCGGGGTGCCGTCGGAGTTCCACTGCGTGGCGTCGTACACGCCGGTGTCGAAGGCCTGGGTGCCCCACTCCCACTGCTGGGTCGCACCGGCCATGCCCGACTGGTCGGGCTGGACCCAGGCGTTCGCGTCCCAGTGGCCGCTGGTGTCGGCGGCCGTGCCCTGCGCCGGGACGGTCCATGCGGTGCTGTCGTAGGCGCCGGAGTCGTAGGCGGCGTGGTGCTGGGCCGCGTACGGGTCGTAGTTCAGCGTCTGGCCGCCGGAAGTCTGCCACTGCGTGGTGTCGTACGCCCCGGTGGCCTGGCCCTCGCCGGGGAGGCTGCCGAAGAGCGGGTCGCTGTGGAACGCGGTACCGGTGGCGGTGTGGTCGCCGTACGTGGTGAAGTCGCCGTACTGGGCTTCCTGCGTGCCGTACGGCGCGTAGTGCGCCTCATCGGCGTCGGAAGCCGGGGCCGGGGTGGTCATGGTCCCCGACGGGTGACGGTCGTTCACCAACTTCTCTTTCGCCTCGACAACAGGGGCTGCCAGAGCAGTGCGGCGACTGTACCCGGCGGTATGCGGGCGCGACAATCTTCAACAGGTTTCGCTGTTTCGGGAAACGGGCATTCGGCCGTGTTTCGGGGGACGACGGGCGCGGGTTTGGCCTTGTGTTCGAGGAGTGTTCGAGGTGAGTGGTGGTCCTCGGCGGTCCCCGACGGCCCCCGGCGACCCCGAACCGGGCGCTCCGGTACGTCCTCAGGCCACCGTCAAGCCGCCCGCGATCCGCTCCTCCGGATGTGTTTCGTCGAGGGCCTGCCGTATACCGGTCGCGACCGCCGGGTGGACGGGCAGGGCGAGGTGGCCGATCCCGGTCACCCGCACGTTCGTCGCCATGAGGTCGGGATGGTCGATGCGGGCCGTCTCCACCGGCTCCATCAGTGAGTCGAGGTCGCTCCAGAAGCTCACGAACCGGGTACGGCAGCCGGGCGCGGGCCGGGTCAGGTCCTCGATGACGTCCGAGCCGGGGCGCATCTGCCGCACGATCGGGTGCGCGTCCGCCAGCGGCGCCACCCGGGTGCCGGAGTGCGGGGTGCCGAGCGTCACCAGCGTGCGGACGCGCAGGTCACCGCCGAGGCGCTGGACGTAGTAGCGGGCGATCAGCCCGCCGAGGCTGTGCCCGACGATGTCGACCCGGCCGTTGCCGGTACGCTCGCAGATCTCCTCGATGTGCCGGCCGAGAAGCTCGGCGGCGGTGCGGATGTCGCAGGTCAGCGGCGAGTAGTTGAGTGACTCGACGCGCTGGCCGCCGTGCTGGGCGAGGGCGCGGCGCAGCAGGACGAAGACCGAGCGGTTGTCGATGAAGCCGTGCAGCAGTACGACCGGCGGGGCCGCGCGGACCGGCAGCCGGGCCGTGCCGTCGAGCTCCGCGGACGGTGCGGGCGGTACGGCCGGTCGGCGCTCGGGGGTGAGGCCGGTCGGGTAGAGCAGCAGGTGCCCGGCCAGGATCGCGGCCTCCAGGGCGGTCGACTTCAGGAGGGCGAGCGACAGGCCGGCGAGTCTGCTGGGCAGGAAGCGGCGGCAGAACGGGAGAAAAGGCTCCAGCAGTACCTCGGTGACCTTCATCGGCCGACCTCCTGTCGGCACGCCGAGGACGGCTCCGTCCCCCGTGTGCCCTCATGGGGAGGCCGGGCGGAGGCGGCGGGGGCGGCCGGCTGCGACGACTGCCGCGTCGCGTGTCCGTACCGTCCCCGCGGACCACGCTGCGGCTCCCCGACGTGTCCCGCTGTGTGTGATTTCCCCCTCTGTAACCTCCGCGAAACTGCCGGTTGCGGGATGCTGGAGATAACGTTCGTTCACTTGGGGTGGGTGGCGGAACGCGCTGAATGTGCGGTACTTCTCGGTACGCATGGATGTTGGCGTGTTCGTTTCGTGGTCATGGAGGCAGTGATGGGTGTGGCAGCCGGTCCGATCCGTGTGGTGGTGGCCAAACCGGGGCTCGACGGCCACGACCGTGGGGCGAAGGTCATCGCGCGGGCGCTGCGCGACGGGGGCATGGAGGTCATCTACACCGGGCTCCACCAGACGCCGGAGCAGATCGTCGACACGGCCATCCAGGAGGACGCCGACGCCATCGGCCTCTCCATCCTCTCCGGCGCCCACAACACCCTCTTCGCCGCGGTCATCGACCTCCTCAAGGAGCGTGACGCCGAGGACATCCTCGTCTTCGGCGGCGGCATCATCCCCGAGGACGACATCGCCCCGCTCAAGGAGAAGGGCGTCGCCGCGATCTTCACGCCGGGGGCGACGACGGCGTCGATCGTGGAGTGGGTCCGGGAGAACGTGCGGCAGCCGACCCAGGCGTAGGCCGCGTTCGCGGGGGGCCGACTTCGGGGGTCCGGCTGTCGGGCGGGTGCGGGTCGTGTGTCGGCTGCGGGCTGGTGGGGGCTGGTCGCGCAGTTCCTTCCCCAGCCTTCGGCCGGGGGTACCCCCAGCGCCCCTTTCGGGGCGCCATTGCTTGCGTTTCCTATGGGGCGCGGTCGTCGAGTTCTGAGAGCATTGCCGCCCGCAGTCTCAAGGTCGTGACCAGGCGCTGGAAGGCTTCTGCCCAGTAGCCGCCGGCTCCCGGTGAGGCGTCCTCGCGTTCGTCCGGTATGGCGAGGAGCGCGTCCAGGCGGCCGGCTTCCGTGGGGTCGAGGCAGCGCTCGGCCAGGCCCATCACCCCGCTGAAACTCCACGGGTAACTCCCGGCGTCCCGCGCGATCTCGAGGGCGTCCACCACGGACCGGCCGAGCGGGGCGGACCACGGTACGGCGCACACGCCGAGCAGCTGGAACGCCTCCGACAGACCGTGTGCCGCGATGAAGCCGGCCACCCAGTCGGCGCGCTCCCCGTCCTCCAGCGTGCCCAGCAGCTTGGCCCGCTCGGCCAGGGACACCGCGCCCGGACCGCCCGCCTCCGGTGCCGCCGGCGCCCCCAGCAGGGCTCTCGCCCACTGGGCGTCCCCCTGCCGTACGGCGGCCCGGCACCAGGCCGCGTGCAGCTCGCCCTGCCAGCCGTCCGCCACCGCCAGCGCCACGATCTCCCGGGGCGTCCGGCCGCCGAGCCGGGCCGGCCACGCGGAGAGCGGGGCCGCCTCCACCAACTGCCCCAGCCACCATGACCGTTCGCCGCGTCCGGTCGGCGGTTTGGCCACCACGCCGTCGCGCTCCATCCCCGGGTCGCACTCCGGCGGTGCCTCCACCGCGATCACCGGTCCGTCCCCGGTGTGATCGACCGCCACGCACGCCCCGGCCCGCACCGCCATCCGTCCGGCGAGCGCCGAGCCGGGCAGCGCGGACAGCAGCTCGGCCGCCGTCGTCCGCACGTTACGGCTGCGGTCCGACAGCGCCTGCTCCAGGAACGGCTCGTCTCCCGCGGCCAGTCCGGTGCGCAGCGAGTCGAGGAACATCAGCCGGTCCTCGGCCCGCTCGGTCGACCAGGTCCCGGCCAGCAGCTCGCGCGCCGCCTCCGGCGAACGGGCCCGCAGCGCGGCCAGCAGGGCGACCCGCTCGGCGAACAGCCCCTCCTGCCACAGCTGCCGTATCGCGTCGGTGTCCTCGGGGCCGGGCAGCGCCGCACCGCCGCCCGGGGCCGCGCGCAGGGCGAACCGCCAGTCCTGGTTGAGCCGGGCCAGCCACAGGGCGCGCGGTCCGGCGAAGGCCAGCGCGGCGGGCCGCAGGTCGGTACGGCCCCGGGCCGCGTCCAGCAGCGCGGGCAGCACCTGCGGGGGCGCGGCGAACCCGCGTGTGTTGGCCGCAGCGAGCCACTGCGGCAGCAGCTCCATCAGGTCGGGCGAGGTGCCCCGGCGGCCACCGGCCGCGGTGCCGGGGCGGTCGGACAGCAGCATCGCCAGTCTGCGTGCCGCGGCGGCCGGCAGCGCGGGGCGCGGGTCCCCGGGGGCCGGATCGGAGCGGCGCGCGGCCGGTGCCGGACGCAGCCCGGCCCGCCGCCGTACGGTCGCCACGGCCGCCTCGTCCAGCAGGGCCACCGGGGCCTCGCGGGCCGGCCCGCCGGTCGCGGGCGGCCGCCGGTCCGTGCCCAGCAGAGCCGTGGTGACGAGATCCTCCCAAGCGGTCACGGGGTTCCCCTTCCACGAGATCCAGGAGTTCTGCGGGTTCTTCGGGTTCTACGAGTTCTGCGAGCCGGTTCGGGGGCCGGCCGGGTCAGCACAGCGGTACCGCCTCGCCCGCTTCCTCCGGCCAGGCCGTCAGCGGGGTGAAGCCGCGGTGGCCGCACTCGCCGAAGACCGTGACCGGGGCGCCGCCCGAGAGCGCGACGAGCCGCCACAGACCCGGCCCGGAACGGGCGCCGGGAGCCAGGGGCAGCGCCGACTCGGCCTCGGCGTCCGCCAGTTGCCAGGAGTCGCCGTCCGGGACCGGCACGACCCGGTCGAGCGTGACCGGCACCGAGTCCAGCCACGGGTCGTCGCGCAGCGCCTCCCCGTACCGGGCCGCCGCCTGAGCCGTCGGTACGCCCGGCGGCCGTGCCGACAGGGGCGCGGGTGCGGCGAACCGCTCGCCCAGCGCCGCCCGGTGCTGACCCGCGCCCGGATAGGCGGACAGCTCCGCGTCCAGGGCGAGGCCGACCGGCAGCGCCAGCTCGGGGGCGCGGCCGGCCGCGCCGTAGGAGAGGAGCAGCGCCGTACGGCCCGAGTCGGCGCCGTGCAGCCAGATCCGGCGGGTCGTCAGCTTCGCGTCCGCCGTGTCGTACTGGGCGAGGACCAGCCAGCGGTCGCGCACCGGCGGGCCGTCCGCCGGGGCGGGCAGGCCGACCCGGGAGCGGACCGTGGCCGCGAGACCCGCCGGGAGCCGGTCGCGGTGCAGCCAGCCCTGGTCGAGCAGGTGCAGCAGCGCGCACTCCTCGAGCAGCCGCACCGGCCAGCCCGGTCCGGAGCCCGGTATCGCCCCCAACTCCCGCACCCGCGCCGCCAGTCCGGGGGCCTGGGCGTCGACCATGCGGGCCGCCGTCTCCTCCCACAGCCCGTACCCCGCCTGCTCGGCCGCGGCCAGCCCGCCGCGCAGCAGGTCGGACAGCCGCTGCTCCAGCTCCGTGGCGCCCGCCGTGACCCGCTCGGCCCGCTGCTCCGCCCGGCGCCGGGCCGCCTCCGGATCAGCCGCGGCCGGGGAACTCCCGGTGCCCGCCGCCCGCTTCCCCTCCGCGCGCTCGCGTCTGCCCGCGATCCACTGCTCGGCCCAGTCCGGCGGCTGCTGCGCAGCCGGCACCGAGTCGTCCGCGCCGGCCCAGAGCAGGAGCAGCCCGAGGGCGTGTTTACAGGGGAACTTCCGGCTCGGGCAACTGCACTTGTAGGCCGGCCCCGCCGGGTCGGCGATGTCCACGATCGTCTGGTACGGCTTACTGCCGCTGCCCTTGCACAGTCCCCATACCGTCCCCTCCTCGCAACTCCCGGCCCCGGACCACGGCCCCGCCGCTCCGAGCCTGCTTCCCGCTTTGCGTGACGCGGCGTCAGGCGCCAGGGCCAGCACCTGGTCCGCGCTCCAGCGCACCCCCTGCTGAGTCATGTCATCGAAGGTAGATCCCGCCACTGACAATCGCCCCGGCGAGCACGTCTGCGCAGGTCAGAGCGATTGTCAGTGGCGTGGTGCACGGTGGACACCAGATCCGAACCGGCCGAGCTGGAGGGGGCCTCAGCCATGACTGTGTCCGTGGAACCGACCGACCCGACGACCGTCGAGAGCGCACTGCGACCGCACGCCGAGCATGCCTTCGCCGCCGAACTCGCGGCACTGGCCGCACAGGACGACCGGCCGCGTCCGGCCCGCTGGAGGCTGTCGCCGTGGGCGGTGGCCATCTATCTGCTCGGCGGCACCCTGCCGGACGGCACGGTGATCACGCCGAAGTACGTCGGCCCGCGCCGCATCGTCGAGGTCGCCGTCACCACCCTCGCCACCGACCGCGCCCTGCTCCTGCTCGGCGTGCCCGGCACCGCAAAGACCTGGGTCTCCGAGCACCTGGCCGCCGCCGTCAGCGGCGACTCGACCCTGCTGGTGCAGGGCACGGCCGGCACCCCGGAGGAGGCGATCCGCTACGGCTGGAACTACGCGCAGCTGCTCGCCCACGGCCCGAGCCGGGACGCCCTCGTGCCCAGCCCCGTCATGCGGGCCATGGCGGAGGGCATGACGGCCCGGGTCGAGGAGCTCACCCGGATCCCCGCCGACGTCCAGGACACGCTGATCACGATCCTGTCCGAGAAGACCCTGCCGATCCCCGAGCTGGGCCAGGAGGTGCAGGCGGTCCGCGGCTTCAACCTGATCGCCACCGCCAACGACCGCGACCGGGGCGTCAACGAGCTCTCCAGCGCCCTGCGCCGCCGCTTCAACACCGTGGTGCTGCCACTGCCGGAGAGCCCGGACGCCGAGGTCGACATCGTCGCGCGCCGCGTCGACCAGCTCGGCCGCTCCCTGGACCTGCCGGCCATGCCCGACGGCATCGAGGAGATCCGCCGTGTCGTCACCGTCTTCCGCGAGCTGCGCGACGGCGTCACCGCCGACGGCCGCACCAAGATCAAGTCACCGAGCGGCACGCTCTCCACGGCCGAGGCGATCTCCGTCGTCACCAACGGCCTCGCTCTGGCGGCCCACTTCGGGGACGGCGTGCTGCGGGCCGGCGACGTGGCGGCCGGCATCCTCGGCGCCGTCGTCCGCGACCCGGCCGCCGACCGGGTCGTCTGGCAGGAGTACCTGGAGACGGTCGTCCGCGAGCGGGACGGCTGGAAGGACTTCTACCGCGCCTGCCGCGAGGTGAGCGCGTGAGCGACGACACGGCGTGGCGGCGGTCGCCCGGCCCCGGACCGCTGCTGCTGGGGGTACGCCACCACGGCCCCGGCTCCGCGCGGGCGGTTCGGGCCGCGCTGGACGCCGCCCGGCCGCGGGTGGTGCTGATCGAGGGCCCGCCCGAGGCCGACGCACTGGTCCCGCTGGCCGCCGACCCGGAGATGCGGCCACCGGTCGCGCTCCTCGCGCACGCCGTGGACGAGCCCGGCCGCTCGGCGTTCTGGCCGCTGGCCGACTTCAGCCCCGAGTGGGTGGCGCTCCGCTGGGCCCTGGAGCACGAGGTCCCGGCCCGCTTCATCGACCTGCCGGCCACGCACACGCTGGCGTGGGAGCGGCAGGAGGACCCGCGCGAACCGGAGGACCGCTCCGGCGCCGGGCAGCAGCAGGTCCGCCTCGACCCCCTCGCCGCGCTCGCCGAGGCCGCCGGCTACGACGATCCCGAGCGCTGGTGGGAGGACGTCGTCGAGCACCGCGGCGGGGCCGGGGAGCGGGACGTGTTCGCGCCGTTCACCGCGGTGGCGGAGGCGATGGGGGCGCTGCGGGAGACGTACGGGGGCGGTGGCCGCGACCGGGATCCCGTGCGGGAGGCCCACATGCGGCTCCGGCTGCGCGCCGCACAGCGGGAGTTCGGGGAGCAGATCGCGGTGGTGTGCGGGGCGTGGCACGTGCCGGCGCTGCGCGCGAAGAGCACCGTCGCCGCCGACCGGGAACTGCTGAAGGGGCTCCCCAAGGTCAAGGCGGACATGACCTGGGTGCCGTGGACGAACCGCCGGCTGGCCCGGGCGAGCGGTTACGGCGCGGGCATCGACTCGCCGGGCTGGTACGGACATCTGTTCCGAGCCCCGGACCGGCCCGTGGAGCGATGGCTCACCAAGGTGGCCGGACTGCTCCGCGAGGAGGACCGGATCGTCTCCTCGGCCCATGTCATCGAGGCGGTCCGGCTGGCCGAGACGCTCGCGGTGATGCGCGGCCGCCCGCTGCCCGGCCTCGGTGAGACGACCGACGCGGTGCGGGCGGTGCTCTGCGAGGGCTCGGACGTCCCGCTGGCGCTGGTGCACGACCGGCTCGTGGTCGGGGACGTGCTGGGGGAGGTGCCGGAGGCGGCGCCCGCGGTGCCGTTGCAGCGGGACCTGGCCCGGGAGCAGCGCCGGCTCAGGCTGAAGCCGGAGGCGCTGGAGCGGGAGCTGGAGCTCGACCTGCGCAAGGAGGGCGACGCCGGCCGCAGCCGGCTGCTGCACCGGCTGCGGCTGCTCGGTGTCGGGTGGGGGGAGCCCGCGCAGTCGCGGGGGAGCACGGGCACGTTCCGGGAGACGTGGCGGCTGCGCTGGGAGCCGGAGCTGTCGGTGCGGGTGGCCGAGGCCGGGGTGTGGGGGACGACCGTCGAGGGCGCGGCGACGGCGAGGGCCGAGACCGACGCGGTGCAGGCGAGCGCCCTCGCCGACGTCACCGGGCTCGCCGAGCACTGCCTGCTCGCCGGGCTGCCGGACGCGCTGCCGGTGGTGATGCGGGCGCTCGCCGACCGGGCCGCGCTGGACACGGACGTCGGCCGGCTCGCCCAGGCACTGCCCGCCCTGGTCCGCTCCCTGCGCTACGGCGACGTCCGGGGCACCGACACCCGGGCGCTCGCGGAGGTCGCCGCGGGTCTCGCCGAACGCGTCTTCGTCGGGCTCCCGCCGGCCTGCACCGCCCTCGACGCGGACGCGGCCGACGAGATGCGCGGCCATGTGGACGCGGTGCACACGGCGGTGGGACTGCTCGGGGAGGCGGCGGCACCGGCCGGATCCGGCCACTCGGACCTCCGCCCCCGCTGGCGGGCCGTGCTGCGCACGCTCTCCGGGCGGGACACCGTGCCCGGGGTGCTGCGCGGGCGGGCCGTGCGGATCCTGCTGGACGAGGGGGAGCTGGGGCCACAGGAGGCGGCGCGGCTGATGGGGCTGGTGCTCTCGCCGGGAACCCCGCCGGCGGACGCGGCCGCCTGGATCGAGGGGTTCGTCGGCGGGAGCGGCGGAGGCGGGATGCTGCTGGTGCACGACGAGCGGCTGCTCGGCCTGGTCGACGCATGGCTGACCGGGGTGCCGGCGGAGGCGTTCACGGACGTGCTGCCGCTACTGCGCCGGACGTTCTCGGTGTACGAGCCGGGGGTGCGCCGGACGATCGGCGAACTGGTGCGCCGTGGCCCGGGGGAGCGGCTCCAGGGGGCGGGGCAGGCCGGCGGGACACCGGGTTTCGGCGCCGAGCCGGACGCCGGGCGCGCCGACGCCGTACTGCCGGTGCTGCGGCTGCTGCTCGGCCTCGATGAACTCGATGCGGCGGAAGACGCATCGGAAGACGCGGTGGAAGACGCGGCGAATCCGGACAACGACCTTGTGGAGGCGGGGAGATGACACCGGATACTCCGGATACTACGGACGCAGCCGTCGGCACCGGCACCGCTGAACCCGCGCGGGAGCGGCTGCGGCGGTGGCGGTTGGTGCTCGGGGGTGAGGCCGCCGACGGGACCGGGTGCGCGCTGTCGGGGCGGGACGCGGCGATGGACGGGACGCTGGCCGCGCTCTACGGGAAGGGGGACAGGGCGCAGTCGGGGCGGGAGCGTTCGGCGGGGCTGGGCGCGTCGGCGCCGTCGGTGGCGCGCTGGCTCGGGGACATCCGGACGTACTTTCCCTCCTCCGTCGTGCAGGTCATGCAGCGTGACGCCATCGACCGGCTCGGGCTGGCCTCGCTGCTGCTCGAACCGGAGATGCTGGAGGCGGTGGAGGCGGACGTGCACCTGGTCGGCACCCTGCTCTCGCTCAACAAGGCGATGCCGGAGACGACGAAGGAGACGGCCCGGGCGGTCGTGCGCAAGGTCGTCGAGGACCTGGAGAAGCGGCTGGCCACCCGTACCCGGGCGACCCTCACCGGCGCCCTCGACCGCAGCGCCCGCATCAGCCGTCCGCGCCACCACGACATCGACTGGAACCGCACCATCGCCGCCAACCTCAAGCACTACCTGCCCGAGTACCGGACGGTGGTGCCGGAGCGGCTGATCGGGTACGGCCGGGCGTCGCAGTCGGTGAAGAAGGAGGTGGTGCTCTGCATCGACCAGTCCGGGTCGATGGCAGCCTCGGTGGTGTACGCCTCGGTGTTCGGGGCGGTGCTGGCGTCCATGCGGTCGATCGACACCCGGCTCGTCGTCTTCGACACCGCGGTGGTCGACCTCACGGACCAGCTGGACGACCCGGTGGACGTCCTGTTCGGCACCCAACTCGGCGGCGGGACGGACATCAACCGGGCGCTGGCGTACTGCCAGTCGCAGATCACCCGGCCTGCGGAGACCGTCGTCGTCCTCATCAGCGACCTCTACGAGGGCGGGATACGCAACGAGATGCTGAAGCGGGTCGCGGCGATGAAGGCGTCGGGCGTCCAGTTCGTGGCGCTGCTCGCGCTGTCGGACGAGGGCGCGCCGGCGTACGACCGGGAGCACGCGGCCGCGCTCGCGGCACTGGGGGCACCGGCGTTCGCGTGTACACCGGACCTCTTCCCCGAGGTGATGGCGGCGGCGATCGAGAAGCGGCCGATCCCGGTGCCGGACACCGTGTGACGACCGCACGGGAGGGGGACTTGTCGACTCGGCGATGTCCGCCACGGCCGCCAAAAGGGACATGAGTACCCATCGGTAACGGGGGGCTTGCGCACCCTCGGGAGTCCCGTGCAAGGATCGAAGTCTCCACTGGTCTTTCACCGGCCTTCACGCCGTTGGACCCCTTCTGCTCTGTTCCGCCGCACGGAGGATCCTCCCCGCCTTGACCTCGCCAGCAGTTCTGTCCGGTGCCGCCGTGCGCGTGTTGCGCACGGCGCCCGGTCGGCGTGCGCTGCAACTGGCGCTGCTGGTCGGCGGACTGCTCGCGCTCGGCTTCCTCTGCGGGCAGCAGGCACAGGCGGCCGAGGGAGTGCCGTCGACGCCGCCGTCGTCGACGTCGTCGGCACCGTCGTTGACGTCCGCGGTGACCCGGCGGCTCCCGCTGCGGGACGTGGTGACGCCGCATCGGGAGCCCGGGGCGGCGCCGAAGTCCGTCGTCAAGGCCGTGCCGGTGGTGGACGGCGTCGGCGACGTCCTCCGGTCCGTGACCGGCACGGTGAGCGACACGGCGACCGGGACCGTGACCTCTCCTGTCGTCTCGGCCTTGACCGAGACGCTGACCGAGACGGTGCGGCAGGTGACGGAGCTGCCCGCCGTGCCGGTGGTGCAGGTGCCGGGGCTTCCCGTCGTCTCCGACCCGCCGGCCGAGCCGGACCCGGACCCGGTGACGCCGGTGCCCGGACGCACGCAGGCACAGCCGCGGACACCGGTCGCGCACGAAGCGGGGCACGAGAAGCCCCGTACGCAAGCCGCGACGGCAGCGGCGGCGACCACCGCTGCGTCGTACGGGCCGCGGATCACCACCGCCGCCACCGTGGCCTTCGCGTCCGGCAAGGCGCCGCACACCGGCACCCACCGTGCCGGCCGCGCCGCCGACGCTCCCGCCCACCCCGCGCCCGCCGGTGACCCGGACGGCGCGCTGGGCAAGTCGGCCGTGGACGGCGCCGCCTCCCGGCACGGCGACGCACACGCCGTGACCTCCGCCGGCCGGGCGCCGCTCAGGCTCGCGCCCGGTGCCGCCGCGCGGCTCGACGCGGCGGGGACCCGGGACAGGTACCGGGACATCCCCCTCTTCCCCGGCTAGGACCGGCGACCACCCTCCCCGCCACTGACCTGCCGCGCGGGGGCGGAACAGGTCCGCCCGCCCGCCCGGACCCTCGCGGATCCCCCTCCGGACTCCGCGAGCACGCCTCGGTTCCCCCTGCCGAGCGCTCCGGGCGGCGATGTCCCCAGCCGCGCTTCCGGCCCCACCGGAAGCTCTCCCGGCTCCGTGTGCGCGTGGAAGACGCGCCGGAGCCCCGAAGGACTGACGCACGCATGAACGAGTACATCGGCCGTTCCATGGTCACAGCCGCCGGCGGCACCTGGGCGTGGGCGTTCGGCCGGCCCGCAGCGGCCGGCGCCGAGGAGCCGCCCGCCGTGTCGAGCCGGGCGGCCCGGATCCGCGGTGCCCAGGCCATCCAGGGCGCCCGTGCGGCCCGTGCCGCGACGGCCACGGCCAAGGCGCAGGCCACCGCCCGGGCTCACGCCCAGGCCCTCCAGAACCGCGCGATGACCATGCTCACGGACGCCGCCCCCGGCCATCACCCCTTCCCCTCGGCCTACCCCTCCGCCTTCCCCTCGGCCTGTCCCTCGGCCGCCACCCCCCTCACCCCGGAGGCCGGCCACGGGGCGTAGGCCCGCGTGACCGGTTCTCTGCGACGCCGTGGGCCGCTCGGTGCGGACGGCCGAATGCCGTCGGTCCGTCCGACCGGAAACCCACGGTTCGGGCCGGCCCTCTCCCCTGGGGCGGGGTGCGGCCGCCCGGCCCGAGGACCGGAAGTCCTCGGGGCCTGAGGCCTCACCGGGCCAACCCCAGCCCGGTGAGGCCTCGCACTTCGCCCGCAAGGCGGCACGCCGTGCCACGAGAACCCCGGATACCAGGCATCATGTGACAGGTATCACCGCTCAGGTGTGACTCCCGATTTAGAGACCCTCAGCGAGCGGCGATAATCTGCGAGACGGACATGCCGCGCGCTCGGACACCGTGTGCGCACCCCTTGTGACACATTGCGGACGTCACGTTGCCCTTCGCGGCACGCCCACGCATCCAACGAACCGCGAGATCACTGATAGGGACGGAAGCGCGTGGACCTGTTCGAGTACCAGGCGAGGGACCTCTTCGCCAAGCACGATGTACCGGTGCTGGCCGGTGAAGTCATCGACACGCCTGAGGCGGCGCGCGAGATCACCGAGCGGCTGGGCGGCAAGTCCGTCGTCAAGGCGCAGGTGAAGGTCGGTGGTCGCGGCAAGGCCGGTGGCGTCAAGCTGGCCGCCTCCGCGGACGAGGCCGTCGCCCGTGCGACGGACATCCTCGGCATGGACATCAAGGGCCACACGGTCCACAAGGTGATGATCGCCGAGACCGCCCCGGAGATCCTCGAGGAGTACTACGTCTCCTTCCTCCTCGACCGTGCCAACCGCACCTTCCTCTCCATCGCCTCCGTCGAGGGCGGCATGGAGATCGAGGAGGTGGCGGCCACCCGCCCCGAGGCCGTCGCCCAGACCCCGATCAACGCGATCGACGGTGTGGACCTGGCCAAGGCCAAGGAGATCGTCGCCGCGGCGAAGTTCCCGGCCGAGGTCGCCGACAAGGTCGCCGACGTGCTGGTCAGGCTGTGGGACACCTTCGTCAAGTCGGACGCCCTCCTCGTCGAGGTCAACCCGCTCGCGAAGGTCGCCTCCGGTGACGTCATCGCCCTGGACGGCAAGGTGTCGCTCGACGACAACGCCGAGTTCCGTCACGACTGGGACGAGCTGCACGACAAGGCCGCGGCCAACCCGCTCGAGGCCGCCGCCAAGGAGAAGAACCTCAACTACGTCAAGCTCGACGGCGAGGTCGGCATCATCGGCAACGGCGCGGGTCTCGTCATGAGCACCCTGGACGTCGTCGCGTACGCCGGTGAGAACCACGGTGGCGTCAAGCCCGCCAACTTCCTCGACATCGGCGGCGGCGCCTCCGCCCAGGTCATGGCGAACGGCCTGGAGATCATCCTCGGCGACCCCGACGTCAAGTCGGTCTTCGTCAACGTCTTCGGTGGCATCACCGCCTGCGACGAGGTCGCCAACGGCATCGTCCAGGCCCTGAAGCTCCTGGAGGACCGCGGCGAGGACGTCTCCAAGCCGCTCGTCGTCCGTCTCGACGGCAACAACGCCGAGCTGGGCCGCAAGATCCTCACGGACGCCAACCACCCGCTGGTGCAGCGCGTCGACACCATGGACGGCGCGGCCGACAAGGCCGCCGAGCTGGCAAACGCCGCCAAGTAAGCACTCAGGACGAGGACACAACACACCATGGCTATCTGGCTCAACAAGGACAGCAAGGTCATCGTCCAGGGCATGACCGGCGCCACGGGCATGAAGCACACCAAGCTCATGCTGGGCGACGGCACCAACGTCGTGGGCGGCGTCAACCCGCGCAAGGCGGGGCAGACCGTGGACTTCGACGGCACCGAGGTACCCGTATTCGGTACGGTCGCCGAGGCCATCGAGAAGACCGGCGCCAACGTCTCCGTCATCTTCGTGCCGGAGAAGTTCACCAAGGACGCGGTCGTCGAGGCCATCGACGCCGAGATCCCGCTGGCCGTCGTGATCACCGAGGGCATCGCCGTGCACGACTCGGCGTCGTTCTGGGCGTACGCCGGCAAGAAGGGCAACAAGACCCGGATCATCGGCCCGAACTGCCCCGGCATCATCACCGTCGGCCAGTCCAACGTCGGCATCATCCCGGGCGACATCACCAAGCCGGGCCGCATCGGCCTGGTCTCGAAGTCCGGCACGCTGACGTACCAGATGATGTACGAGCTCCGTGACATCGGCTTCTCGACCGCCGTCGGCATCGGTGGCGACCCGATCATCGGCACCACGCACATCGACGCGCTCGCCGCGTTCGAGGCCGACCCCGACACCGACCTGATCGTCATGATCGGTGAGATCGGTGGCGACGCCGAGGAGCGGGCCGCGGACTTCATCGCGAAGAACGTGACCAAGCCGGTCGTCGGCTACGTCGCGGGCTTCACCGCCCCCGAGGGCAAGACGATGGGCCACGCCGGCGCCATCGTCTCCGGTTCGTCGGGCACCGCCCAGGCGAAGAAGGAGGCCCTGGAGGCCGCGGGCGTCAAGGTCGGCAAGACCCCGACCGAGACGGCGAAGCTGGCGCGCGAGATCCTGGCCGGCTGAGCGTCGTTCTCGACGCCGGTTGACCGAACGTCGGTAGGCCCGTCCCCGGGGTGGGGGCGGGCCTACCGACGTTTCGCTCACCGGCGCTTGCCGGGTGCCGCCCGCGCCCACCCTCCCCCACTCTCGGCTTCGCTCGAGCGGGGGGACCCCCATCGCCCCAGCGGCACGACTGCCCGCAGCTAGGAAGCCGACGCGACTGCAGCGCCCCGTCAGGGGCGCTGGGGGTACCCCCGGCCGAAGGCTGGGGGAGGAACTGCGCGACCAGCCCCCACCGGCCCGCGGCCGACGTACTCACCTCGCTACCGGCACCAGTCTCTCCGGGCCGTTGTGAACAAGCCCCTGCAGTTTCAGCCGCAACGCCCGCTCCCCCGCCGACAACGGCCCCAGCCCCACCTCCGCCGGCACCCCGCTGATCGCCTGGGCCGGGCCGATCGGTGCCTCGTAGTGCGTCGGCGCCGTCCGCAGCGTGAGGGTGGTCGCCGCGATGATCGTCGCCGTGAAGGCGAGCGCGGACCGGGTCCAGAAACGGGTCCGCTGTTCGGCGTACGTCCGCACGGTGGGCGGCTGGGCCGCCTGCAACCGCTCCGTCGAGGCCAGTTCGGCCAGCCGGCGGTGCAGCGCGGCGGGGTCGGCGAGTTCCGGCACCCGGTCGGCGACCAGCCGCCGCGCGCGGGTGAGCCGGCCGGCCGCCGCCGGCGTGCTCGCCTCCGTCTCCGCCGCGGTCTCCGGCAGGTCGAGGCCGACGCCGTCGTACAGCAACAGCGTGCGCCGGTACGTCGGCGGCAGCTTCAGCAGCGCCTCCAGGAGCGCGTGGTCCGCCGCGTCGGCCGGCGGTGGTTCGGGGCGGCGGTAGCGCAGCCGGAACCGGTGCCAGGGGGAGAGCGCACACTCGTGCGCCACCGCCCGCACCCAGCCGGCCGGGTCCCGGTCGCAGGCCACCTGCGGCCAGTTCTGCCAGGCGAGTTGGAAGGCCCGCTCGACGGCTTCCTGTGCCAGCTCCCGGCGGCCGGTGAGCAGGTAGGCCTGCCGCACCAGGGCCGGGGCGCAGAACGCGTAGAGCGCGTCGAAGGCCTGAGCGGGCGTCAGCGTGGGGGACGGTCCGGCCTCGTCGGTACGGGCAGGGCTCTGCGTCATCGGGCGCACCTCCCTTCGAAAAAGCACATAAACATATATTGAGCGACACTTCGGCTGTTCATCGGTTACGACGGAAAAGCGCGTGTCGTTGGGAGCATGGCGGTCGTGATTCGGATGACCGCCCGCCGACCGTCGTTGCCGTCCCGCCGACCGTCGTCGCCGCCGCTGCTCAGCCGGGTGCGCGACCGTTCCCCGGGACTGGGCGCGAGCCTGGCGGCCGGTGCGCTCGCGGCCGGACTCGGGCTCGGCGCCTTCGCCGTGCTGACGATCGCGCTGTGGGTCAGCTCGCCGTACCCCGACAGCGGCCCGGGCGGCGCGCTGCACGTCGCGGCCGCGCTGTGGCTGCTCGCCCACGGCGTCGAACTGGTCCGTACCGACACGCTGTCCGGAGTACCGGCCCCGGTCGGGGTGACGCCGTTGCTGCTGATCCTGGTGCCGGCGCTGCTGCTGCACCGGGCGGCGCGGTACGCGGTGGACGCGCCGGACGTCGACGACCCCGACGCGCCGCCGCCGGTCCGCGCCCGTACGGCCTGGGCCGGTGTCGTCGCCGGCTACCTCGGCGTCGGCGGCTGCGCCGCCCTGTACGCGTCCGGCGGGGAACTGCGACCCCAGTGGGCTTGGGTGGCGGTGTCCCCGCCGCTGCTCGCGGCGTGCGCGGCGGGCGCCGGGGTGTGGACGGCGTACGGCCGTCCGCGTGAACCGCTGCTGCGCCTGGTGCCGGTACTGCCGGGTGCGGTACGGCGGCGGCTGCTCGGGCGCGACACCCGGGTGCGGTGGGGTACGGCCCTCCGCGCGTCCCTCGCCGGGACGGCCGTGTTCTTCGGGGGCGGGACGCTGCTGCTCGCGGTGTCGCTGGTGGTGCACGGAGGCACCGCGCGGGCCTCGTTCCTGCAGCTGACGGAGGGCTGGACGGGCCGGTGCGCGGTGCTGTTCCTCTGCGTCGCGCTGATCCCGAACGCGGCGGTGTGGTCCGCGTCGTACGCCGTGGGCCCCGGCTTCGCGCTCGGCGCCGGGCATCTCGTGAACCCGCTGGCCTCGCATCCGGCACCGCTGCTCCCGCCCTTCCCGCTGCTGGCGGCCGTGCCGGAGCACGGTCCCGGAGCTCCGCTGAACTGGGCGGCCGGGGCGGTGCCGGTGGCGGCCGGGGCGACGATGGCGTGGTTCGTGGCGGCACGGGCGGCCGGGCGGCGCTGGTCGGCCGAGCGCACGGCGGGGGTGGTGGCACTGGCGGCACTGCTGTGCGCGCTCCTGCTCGCGGCGCTGGCCGAGCTGGCGGGCGGCCCGCTGGGCGTCGCCGCACTCACCGCCTTCGGTCCGGTCTGGTGGCAGACGGGTGCGGCGGCCGGCGGCTGGCTCCTCGCGGTGGGCCTGCCGGGAGCCCTGACGCTGCGGGCGTGGCGGCGGGAGGGCGCCGTCTCACTCGCCGCATGGCTGGGGTTCGCCGGGCGGAAGCCGCGGGACGGACAGGACGCGGAGGAGGAGCAGACGCACGGGAGCCGTACGCCGTCGGCCTCGGCCCCCGCCCCGACCTCGACCCCCGCCTCGACTCCGGCCTCGGCCGCCACCCCGGCCTCGGTCATCGTGGTCGGACTGCTGTCCGATCAGGCCGACGGCGACGGCGACACCTCCGAGCGGTACGAGGCGCTGCCGGCCGAGCCGCACGAGGTGCTGCCGGTCGACCCGCCGCCCGGCCCCTGGGAGGACGAGGCGGCGCGCAAGGCCCGCTGGACGACGCTGCGGAAGCTGTCCGAGCCGACCGGGACGTCCGAGCCGGCCGAGCCGGCCGAGGACACCGACGGCCCCTGACCCTCCCGGCTGCGCGTCACCCCCCGTCCCGTCAGCTGTTCCCGCTCCCCAGTACCCCCCGCAGCTCCTGCGGCAGCAGGTGGTCGCAGGACTGCTTGGCCTCGTTGGTGAGGGCGTCCGAGACGCAGGTGTAGTAGTCGCGGTAGACCATCTGAGCCGTGAAGTTGGCCGCCACCAGGGCCAGTGCCAGGGACGCCGTGACCAGGCCGCTGATCGCCGCCGTCGTCTGGGGGCGGCCGGTGGCGGCCTCGTCCGGGTTGCGGGGCTTGACGCGGAGCGCGCTGATGCCCCAGTAGAGAGCCAGGGCACCGAGCAGCAGTGCCACGTACGGCCAGCTGAAGAGCGCGAAGAGGAAGGCCCACATGCCGCACAGCAGCGCGTACCGCGCCCGCCGCTGGGCCGGGTCGGTCGGGTCCCAGCGCATGCCGGGTCCGCCGGGGCCGTTCTGGCCGCCGCCGCCCGGGCCGCCGTCGGGACGCTGGCCGAAGCCGCCGGACTGCCGGCCGGGCTGGCGGTCGCTCCACTGACTGCCCCAGGGCGTTTCCCCGTCGTCGTCACCGGCCGGGCGGCGCGGCCGCCACGGGCTGTCCGGCGTGCCCTCCGGCGGCGGGGCGAAGGGGTTGTCGTCCTGCTGGTCGCCCTTCGGCCGGTCCGAGGGCGCGTCCGGCGGCGAGGCCGGCCGCTCCCGCAGCAGCACGGCGAAACGCGTCCCTCCCTGTACCGACTGCGGGGGGAGCATGCGAAGTCCCAGGCTGCGGTCCGGCATCAAGTGAGCGTCTTCCCCTAGATCAAGATGAACAGAACAGAGCTGATGGCTGGATACGGCGGATGGCTGCGGGCGATCGGCACGGCAGCCGAAACGACCGCCTACCCGGTGAACGCGTCGTATCCCGGACGCGTTCCCGCCTCGGTACCTCCCAGACGCTACCTTCCGGCCACGCCCCCGTCCCGTGGGGGCCGCCCGGTGTGCCGGTATCGTTGCTGACGGTCGGCCGCTTCGTAGACTTCCCCGTATCCCGGGGCGCGAAGCACTCGTACGAATGTACAAAGCGGGTGCGAGTCCGGCCGCCGTACCGACGCTTCCCCGAGAAAGGGCCCCACCGTGGCCGCCAAGCCCGTGGCCAAGCGCCTCGTCGTGCTGGTCTCCGGATCCGGCACCAACCTCCAGGCGCTCCTCGACGCGATCGCCGAGAACGGCGCCGAGGCCTACGGCGCCGAGGTCGTCGCCGTCGGTGCCGACCGAGCCGGCATCGAGGGGCTCGCGCGCGCCGAGCGGGCCGGGATCCCGACCTTCGTGACCAGGGTGAAGGACTTCGGGACCCGGGACGAGTGGGACCGGGCACTGGCCGACGCCGTGGCCGCCCACGAACCCGACCTCGTCGTCTCCGCGGGGTTCATGAAGATCGTCGGGAAGGAGTTCCTGGCGCGGTTCGGGGGGCGGACCGTCAACACGCACCCCGCGCTGCTGCCCAGTTTTCCGGGGGCCCACGGCGTACGCGACGCGCTCGCGTACGGCGCCAGGGTCACCGGCTGCACCGTCCACTTCGTCGACGACGGCGTCGACACCGGGCCGATCATCGCTCAGGGCGTGGTGGAGGTCCGGGACGAGGACGACGAGAGCGCTCTGCACGAGCGCATCAAGGACGTCGAGCGAAGGCTGCTCGTCGAGGTCGTGGGGCGGATCGCCCGCAACGGCTATCGCATTGAGGGACGAAAGGTAGTTATCCAGTGACCGCCGAGAGCACTGTCACGGCCGAGAGCGGCAAGCGGGCCATCCGTCGCGCGCTCGTCAGCGTCTACGACAAGACCGGGCTCGAAGAGCTCGCCCGCGGGCTGCACGAGGCCGGTGTCGCACTCGTCTCCACCGGCTCGACCGCCGCCCGCATCGCCGCCGCCGGCGTCCCCGTCACCAAGGTCGAGGAGCTCACCGGCTTCCCGGAGTGCCTGGACGGCCGGGTCAAGACCCTGCACCCCAGGGTGCACGCCGGCATCCTCGCCGACCTGCGCCTGGAGGACCACCGGCGCCAGCTCGAAGAGCTCGGCATCGAGCCGTTCGACCTCGTGGTCAGCAACCTCTATCCGTTCCGCGAGACCGTCGCCTCCGGCGCCACCCCCGACGAGTGCGTCGAGCAGATCGACATCGGCGGCCCGTCGATGGTCCGCGCGGCCGCCAAGAACCACCCCTCGGTCGCGATCGTCACCAGCCCCGCCCGCTACGCCGACGTCCTCAAGGCCGTCGCCGAGGGCGGCTTCGACCTCGCCACCCGCAAGCGGCTCGCCGCCGAGGCCTTCCAGCACACGGCCGCGTACGACGTGGCGGTGGCCTCCTGGTTCGCCTCGGAGTACGCCCCGGTCGACGACTCGCGGTTCCCCGACTTCCTCGGTGCCACCTGGGAGCGCGAGAACACCCTGCGCTACGGCGAGAACCCGCACCAGCCCGCCGCCCTCTACGTCGACGCCGTCGGCGGCGGCCTCGCCAAGGCCGAGCAGCTGCACGGCAAGGAGATGTCGTACAACAACTACACGGACACGGACGCCGCGCGTCGTGCCGCGTACGACCACGACGAGCCGTGCGTCGCGATCATCAAGCACGCCAACCCCTGTGGCATCGCGGTCGGTTCGGACGTCGCCGAGGCGCACCGCAAGGCGCACGCCTGTGACCCGCTGTCGGCGTTCGGCGGGGTCATCGCCGTCAACCGGCCGGTGAGCAAGGAGATGGCCGAGCAGGTCGCCGAGATCTTCACCGAGGTCATCGTCGCGCCCGACTACGAGGAGGGCGCGCTCGAAGCCCTCGCCAGGAAGAAGAACATCCGGGTGCTGAAGGCGCCGGGCGCCCCCGCCAACCCGGTCGAGGTCAAGCCCGTCGACGGCGGTGTGCTGCTCCAGGTCACCGACCGCCTCCAGGCCGACGGCGACGACCCGGCCAACTGGACCCTCGCGACCGGCGAGGCGCTGGGCGCGGCGGAGCTGGCGGAGCTCGCGTTCGCCTGGAAGGCCTGCCGGGCCGTGAAGTCCAACGCCATTTTGCTCGCCAAGGACGGCGCCTCGGTCGGCGTCGGCATGGGCCAGGTCAACCGCGTCGACTCCGCGAAGCTCGCCGTCGAGCGGGCGGGGGAGGAGCGGGCGCGCGGCTCCTACGCCGCCTCCGACGCGTTCTTCCCGTTCCCCGACGGCCTGGAGATCCTCACCGCGGCCGGCGTCAAGGCCGTGGTGCAGCCGGGCGGTTCGGTCCGTGACGAACTCGTCGTGGAGGCCGCCGAGAAGGCGGGCGTGACGATGTACTTCACCGGGACGCGGCACTTCTTCCACTGAGCCGCCGCACCAGAAGCGCAAACGCAAGGGCCGTGTCCCCCTCGGCGGGGGACACGGCCCTTGGGGTACCGGCGAACGCTCAGTTGCTGCGGATCACGATCGTGCCGCAGACCTTGTCGGCGAACGTCTGGCGCTTGGCGTCCCACGCCGGCCACAGCCAGCCCAGGTAGCAGGCGAGGCTGTCCAGGATGTGCGCGATACGGCGCACGAAGGCCATGCCGACGCCGATCGGCTGGCCGGTGGCCTCCTTGACCAGGCGGATGCCCAGCGCCTTCTTGCCGATGGTCTGGCCGGTGCGGCCCTCCATGATCAGCTGCCAGATCGCGAGGCCGAGGATCGCCAGGCCGCCGATGATCCCCAGCACCGCGGCCTTGCTGCTGAAGAGCACCAGGATGTACGGCACCAGGAAGACCAGGCCGTCGACGATCGTGCCGCCGAAGCGCTGGCCCCAGTTCGCGTACGGCGGCGTCGCGCCGTAACCCTGCTGCGGGTAGCCGTAACCGCCCTGCTGCGGGTAGCCCGGCTGCTGGGGGTAGCCGTAGCCCTGCTGCGGGGGGACGCCCTGCGGGGCCTGCTGGTAGCCGGGCTGCTGCGGGTAGCCGTAGCCGGGCTGGCCCTGCTGCGGGTCCTGCGGCTGACCGTAGGGGTTGTTGGGCGCGCCGAAACTCATGACGGGTTTCCTCCGTTTGACCTGCGGGGACGACGCGGACAAGGACGGAGGTACGTCATGAACTGAGCGGTTTTGCCCCCCACCGGACCGCGATACTGCGCCGTTCATCGTTAAGTACGGGCGAGTTGTTGTCCAGTCCGATTCGCGATGTGTTGTGCAAGTGCAACATCATTGATCATGACCGCACACCCGACTGGAACCGGGAGACCGGCATCCGCGAGGATGGAGCCATGACCGCCCAGATTCTCGATGGCAAGGCCACCGCAGCCGCGATCAAGTCCGATCTGACCGCCCGCGTGGCGGCGCTGAGGGAGAAGGGCGTCACGCCCGGCCTCGGCACGATCCTCGTCGGGGACGACCCCGGCAGCCAGAAGTACGTCGCCGGCAAGCACCGCGACTGCGCGCAGGTCGGCATCGCCTCCATCCAGCGCGAACTCCCGGCCACCGCGACCCAGGAGGAGATCGAGGCGGTCGTCCGCGAGCTCAACGACGACCCCGCCTGCACCGGCTACATCGTCCAGCTGCCGCTGCCCAAGGGCATCGACGAGAACCGCATCCTGGAACTGATGGACCCGCACAAGGACGCGGACGGCCTGCACCCGATGAACCTCGGCCGGCTGGTGCTCGGCGAGCCCGCGCCGCTGCCCTGCACCCCCAACGGCGTGCTCACCCTGCTGCGCCGGTACGGCGTCGAGATCAAGGGCGCCGAGGTCGTGGTCGTCGGCCGCGGCGTGACCATCGGCCGCCCGATGCCGCTGCTGCTCACCCGGCGCAGCGAGAACGCCACGGTGACCCAGTGCCACACCGGCACCCGGGACCTCGCGTCGCACCTGAAGCGCGCCGACATCATCATCGCCGCCGCCGGCTCCCCGCACCTGATCCGCCCCGAGGACGTCAAGCCGGGCGCCGCCGTCCTCGACGTCGGTGTCTCCCGCAACGCCGACGGCAAGATCGTCGGGGACGTGCACCCCGGGGTCGCCGAGGTCGCCGGGTGGCTCTCGCCGAACCCCGGCGGTGTCGGGCCGATGACCAGGGCGCAGCTGCTCGTCAACGTGGTCGAGGCGGCGGAGCGCAGTGTCGGCTGACCGCGGTCACGAGCAGAGTGCGGGGCGCCGGGCGACCCGGCGCTTCCCGCTGTTCACCCGGGACACGGCGCGCCCCGAAGGGGGCGGCAGGGCCGCGTCGGGGGATCTGCCGGCACCGGCCCGGCAGTGGCCGATGCTGGTGGTGCTGTCGACCGTCGCGGTCGGGCTGCTGCTGACCTCGCTGGACCAGTTCCGGGTCGGCGCGCTGCTGATCGGGGCGGCGCTGCTGGCCGGGGCGGTGATGCGGTGGATTCTGCCGAGCGTGGGGATGCTCGCGGTGCGGTCGCGGTTCACGGACATCGCGACGTACGGGGTGCTGGGGCTGGCGATCGTGCTGCTGGCGTTGATGGCGCAGCCGAAGCCGTGGCTGGTGATCCCGTATCTGAAGGACACGCTTCATTTCACGATGAAGAGCTGAAGGGTTCGGGTTCGCTCTCGCTTTCGGGTGTGGGCGCGTGGGGGCTGGTCGCGCAGTTCCTCCCCCAGCCTTCGGCCGGGGGTACCCCGGCGCCCCTTCGGGGCGCTCCCGTGGACGGCGCTGAAAAGACTCCCCCTGGCCGAAAGGCGGCCCGTCCCCTCCCCCGAGCAGGACGGACCGCTGTCGGGAATCAGCCTTCCACCGCGCGGCCGCTGTTCAACGGCTGTCCACCGGCTGTGGCAGAGAGGTGACAGTTCCGGTACGGGCCGCCCGCACTGCCACTGCCTGCGGGAACCGGCGGGCCGCCCGCCGTCGTCACCCGCTCTGAACTGGCAACGAACTGGCAACGAGGCAGGCCGTGGAGGTGCGTGATGGGCGGCTGGCAGCCGCTGCCGGAGGGGCTCCCGCCGGAGGTGCGGCACTTCGTGGAGCAGCTGCGGCTCCTCAAGGACGACACCGGCCTCAGCCTCGTCGCGCTGGGTGCCCGTACCGCGTACAGCAAGTCCTCCTGGCAGCGCTATCTCAACGCCGTGCAGCCACCGCCCCGCCAGGCCGTCGTCGCGCTGTGCCGGGTCGCGGGCCTGGCCGACACGGACGCCGAACGGCACGCCGTGCGCTGGGAGCTCGCCGTCGAGGCCTGGCCGCGCCCGGCGACCGCGCCGGACCCGGACCGGCCGCCGGGCGCGGGGGAGGCGGAGGGGTACGAGGACGATCCGACCCTCCCGTGGTGGGACCGGCCGGAACAGGACCCGGCGCCCCGCCCGCACGGCCGCCTGCTGCTGTACGCGGTCCTGCTGCTGCTCGCCCTGCTCCTCGTGGCCGTCGTCGGTGCGGTGGCTCTCGGGTGAGGTGCGCCCCCTGTGACCTGCTGTGACCTGCGAGGTCACGGCCGGATGACCGGTGTGTCGATGTGTTGACAAGTTCGCGGATATGTCACGGAGTCGACTCACAACCGGGCTAACGTGTCCATTCGGGACGAGCCGAGGGCCCGTTGGACCGTACGGCGGTCGGCGTGCAACGGTGCATGCCGGACGGGTCAGTGCTCCTGTGCGCCCCCTTCCCGGGGACTGTTCCCCGGGGCCGCCGCATCCCGCTGGGTAGCCAGACGGGGACCGGCGCGGGGGGCACCGCGCGAGGGGAAGCGCGGGGGAAGACACGGCACCGAACCGGGGGAAGAGGACCGGGGGAAGAGGGGGGAAGCAATGCCTCGTTGGAAAGCCCTGCCGGACGAACTCGATCCGCAGGTCAAGGAGTTCGCGACCCAGCTGCGGCGGCTCGTGGACCGCAGCGGCCTGAGCGTCGCGGCGCTGTCCGACCGCACCGGCTACGCCAGGACGTCCTGGGAGCGCTATCTCAGCGGCCGCCTGCTGGCGCCGAAGGGCGCGGTCGTCGCGCTCGCCGAGGTCACCGAGACCGATCCCGTCCACCTCACGACCATGTGGGAGCTGGCCGAACGGGCCTGGAGCCGTTCGGAGATGCGCCACGACATGACCATGGAGGCGATCCGGATCTCCCAGGCGCGGGCCGCGCTGGGGGAGTTCGGGGCACCGCCCGCCACGTCCTCCTCCTCCGGCGGCGGCAAGGCGCGGCGCCGGACGGGCAGCGCGGTGGCGATGCCGGGGATCGCCGGACCGGCGGGCGTCTCGCCCACCATCCCGCCCCAGCCGACGGCACCCGACGCCAACCGCCGGGAGGGCCCTGGCTCCCGCGGCCCGGCCGCGTCCCCGCCCCCGGCCCCGCCCGGCGGCGGCAGGCGGCGGCTGACGATGTTCCTCGCCGGGGTCGTCGGGGTGGTCGTGGTCGTCGCCGCGGTCCTCTTCTTCACCGGAGGCGACGGCGGCGGCAGGAAGAACCAGGGCAACGCCGCCTCGGCCACCCCGTCCACCGCCACCGGCAGCGACCTCCCGGCCGGGGTGAAGTGCGCGGGCGCCGGCTGCACCGGCAAGGACGCGGAGGCCATGGGGTGCAGCGGCGACCTCGTGACCACCGCGAAGACCGTCACGGTCGGCGCGACCACCCTGGAGGTCCGCTACAGCCGGACCTGCGGCGCCGCGTGGGGCCGTATCACCGGGGCCGCCCGGGGCGACTCGGTCCGGGTCACGGCCGGCACCACCACGGAACGCGGCGACATCACGGCCGCCGGCGACACGATCGCGTACACGCCGATGGTGGCGGTGCGGGACGCGGCGGCAGCGAAGGCCTGCGCCACGCTGGCCTCGGGGCGGACGGGGTGCACGACGTAGGCCCGAATGTCAGGCCGTCCGGCGTTCGCGGACGAGCCCGGAGGCCGACAGCGGGGACCCGGGGGCGGCAGCCCCCGGACCTCGCACAATGCCGGCCCGCGAAGAAATCGGCGGCACACAGGAATGCCCGCCTCCTGTCTGGGCACGCGACACGTATCCCCCCACGGGAGTCCGGATACCGGTACCCCCGAGTGGCGGCCGTCCTGTCC
Organism: Streptomyces sp. NPDC028289; assembly: GCF_055565975.1. Classification (NCBI taxonomy): domain Bacteria; kingdom Bacillati; phylum Actinomycetota; class Actinomycetes; order Kitasatosporales; family Streptomycetaceae; genus Streptomyces; species Streptomyces sp. NPDC028289. The sequence continues at coordinate 468,979 of NZ_JBVHTI010000003.1, forward strand.
CACCTCTCCCGGACAGGCGGCCGCCTCTTTTGTGGGGTGAGCCACACGGACCCCTCGCCCTCCGGCATCCTTGATGCGCGATAGCCTGACCGGTGGATCTCTTGATACCAAGAGATCGATCATTTGTACGTCCGCACCCCAGGGCACCCAGGGCAAGGACGCCCACCGCCAGCTGTCATACGGAGAACGCCATGACCCGCACTCCCGTGAACGTCACCGTCACCGGCGCGGCCGGCCAGATCGGTTACGCCCTGCTCTTCCGCATCGCCTCCGGCCAGCTGCTCGGCGCGGACGTGCCGGTCCGGCTCCGCCTCCTGGAGATCACCCCCGCGCTCAAGGCCGCCGAGGGCACCGCCATGGAGCTCGACGACTGCGCCTTCCCGCTCCTGCAGGGCATCGACATCTCCGACGACCCGAACGTCGCCTTCGACGGCGCCAACGTCGCCCTTCTGGTCGGTGCCCGCCCCCGCACCAAGGGCATGGAGCGCGGTGACCTCCTGGAGGCCAACGGCGGCATCTTCAAGCCGCAGGGCAAGGCCATCAACGACCACGCCGCGGACGACATCAAGGTCCTGGTCGTCGGCAACCCGGCCAACACCAACGCGCTGATCGCGCAGGCCGCCGCCCCGGACGTACCGGCCGAGCGCTTCACCGCGATGACCCGCCTCGACCACAACCGCGCGCTGACCCAGCTCGCGAAGAAGACGGGCTCCACGGTCGCCGACATCAAGCGCCTGACCATCTGGGGCAACCACTCCGCCACCCAGTACCCCGACATCTTCCACGCCACCGTCGCCGGCAAGAACGCCGCCGAGGTCGTGAACGACGAGAAGTGGCTGGCCGAGGAGTTCATCCCGACCGTCGCCAAGCGCGGCGCGGCCATCATCGAGGCCCGTGGCGCGTCCTCCGCGGCCTCCGCGGCCAACGCCGCGATCGACCACGTCCACACCTGGGTCAACGGCACCGCCGACGGCGACTGGACCTCCATGGGCATCCCGTCGGACGGCTCCTACGGCGTCCCGGAGGGCCTGATCTCCTCCTTCCCGGTCACCACCAAGGACGGCAAGTACGAGATCGTCCAGGGTCTGGAGATCAGCGACTTCTCCCGCGCCCGCATCGACGCCTCGGTGCAGGAGCTGGCGGAGGAGCGCGAGGCGGTCCGCGCCCTCGGCCTCATCTGAGCCTCCCCGCACCTCACGGGCCCCGTTCGGACTCCTCCGGAACGGGGCCCGTTCCCGTCCGCCCGGCTGCCGGGCGTCACTCCATCCCCCGCTTCCCCGGCGTCCAGAACGGCTTGGTGAGGACCGCGCGCCGGTCCCACCCCGCCTCCTGGACCAGCACCTTCCGCACCTCCTGCACGGCCCGCGCCTCCCCGGCGACATACGCCACCCCGCCGGGCTCGGGAGCGAGCCGCCGGACCGCCTCCGGCAGCGAGGTCTCGGTCCGGAGCACCCAGTCGAGGCGCTCCGCGTGGGTGAGCGGCAGCCGGTCGGCGGCCGTCTCCGTCTCGACGCAGCCGGAGACGCGGGCCTCCCCGGGCAGTGCCGCGAGCATCGCGCCGAAGGCGACCGCGGCCGTCTCGTCGCCGACGAAGACGTGGTGGGCGGCGTCCGGGCGCAGCGTGAAGGTGCCCTCCGGCCTGCGCAGCCGCACCTGCTCCCCCTTCCCGACGGTCCGGCCCCACCGGGCGCCCGGTCCGCCCTCGGAGTGGTCGAGGACGCACAGCTCGACGACGCCGGACGGGTCGTACTGCCAGACCGAGTACGTCCGCAGGGTCAGCCCGGTGACCAGGACCCGGACCTGCTGGCCGGGCCGGACGTCGAGGCCGGCGAGCTGGTCGCCGTCGATGCGCAGCCGGCGCATCCGGGCGGTGATCTGCTCGGCATCGGTGACGGTGCCGCGCAGGGTCAGCAGGTCGAGGACGGGGTTCAGGAGGGCGGGCATCGGGGGCTCCTCAACGGGCCGGGGTACGGGGGGAGTTGCTCAGGCGCCGGTAGAACGCGATAGTACGCGTTCCGGGTCGGACGCGATAGTACGTGTCGAGGTGCGGTCGCCGTGGCCGGCCACCACGAGCGCCGTCGCCGCGAGCACCAGCAGGGCGACGGTACGCAGGGCCGGGCCCATCCCGGAGCCGAGGTCGCCGTGCGCGGACAGGATCGTGCCGGTGACCGCGACCCCGAGGGCGGCGCCGGTCTCGCGCGCCGTGGTGCCGAGCCCGGAGCCGAGCCCCGCCTGGTGCGACGGGAGCGAGCTGACCACGCCGAGGGTGAGGGCGGGCATCGACAGACCGGTGCCGGCCGAGATGACCACCAGCCAGCAGGCGTACGTCCAGTACGGCGTGGCCGCGTCGACGGTGGAGGCGCCGAGCAGGCCGAGGCCGATCAGGGCGAGTCCGGCTCCGACGACCGCGCGCGGACGGCCCGCCCAGCGGGCGGCGAGCCTCGGGACCAGGGCCATGCCGATCGTCAGCGGCATGAGGCGCACAGCACGAGCAGGACAGGGCGTTTCAGGGCGTGCGAGGGCACGGCTCCTCCCGGGGAGCTGGTGGGTGTGGTGTGGGCTGCCCTGTCACCGTAGGCTCGGCGCCGACCTGCTTTCCAGTGCAACCTTTGCAAGGGGCGAGTGCGTATGACGCAATCCGCGGGATCCCCCGCCGGCCTCGACCTGAACCTGCTGGTCGCGCTGGACGTGTTCCTGGAGGAGGAGAGCGTGCAGGGCGCCGCGCGGCGGCTGCACCTGTCCGAGCCCGCCATGAGCCGCACCCTCGGCACGACGCCGACCCGGCCCACGCCTGGCTGCGGCGCTGTGTCAGGGAGGTGATGACCGACGCCGGAACCTGAGGTCCGGCGGCTCCGGGGCGGTTGCCGGCGGCGGCCCGCAGCCTCCGGGGCATGACCGCCGGCCGACTTCTGACCAGCGGTGCCTTCCGGCAAATCCGTTCCGCCGGTCACCGTCGCCCCCCTATGCTGATGGCTCGTCAACTTGACGTCCAGCACCGCATTTCACACGCATCGGGGGATGGCGTGAGCACTGCTTACGTGCCGCAACAACCGCAGCGGGCGACGCCCGAGCCGGCACCGCCCGCACAGCCGGCCGTGCCGCCGTACGCCAGCGAGGCGACCCGGCTGCTGTGCGCGGGCGCCTACCTGGACCCCGGCTACCGGGACCGGGTCATCGAGGAACTCGACCTCAACGAACAGCGGTTCGTGGCCCCCTCGCTCGGCTTCGACGCCGCCCGCGTCCTCGCCCACGCGCTGCGCGCCCGCCGCCAGGAACTGCTGTGGGCGGCCGCGATCCTGGGCCTGTGGGCGGTAGGACTGCCGCTCAGCGGCTGGCTGCTCGCCTTCTTCCTGCTGCCCGGCATCGCGCTCGCCGTCGCCCCCTGGATCCAGGGGCTCACCGTGGTGCCGCCGCTCTACCGGGCGATCGGCGCCTTCCTGGTCCGCTGGTGGGGCCGGGTCTTCTTCGCGACCGCCCTGGTCCTCACCCTGGTCATCGCCTTCGGCGGCGGCTCGGACAGCGGCACCTCGTACCAGTCGTACCCGGACGACGGCTCCTACGGCTCCGGCTACTCGCACTCCACCGGCCTCGCCGACCTGCTGGTCCCGGGCAGCGGCGACCTCGGCGGCCTCGCGAAGCCCTGGCACGCCTGGCTCGCGCTCGCCGTGCTGGCCGGCGTCGCCCTGTGCGGGCACGCCCAGCGCACCCGGTTCAGCCGGGCCCTGGCCGGCGAACTCTCCCCGCAGCGCTTCCCGGACGCGGCGAACGACCCCGCGGAGAAGACCGAGAGCGCCCGCTTCCAGCGGCTCAGGCAGCGCATCCGGACCGAACAGCACGCCCCGCTGATCATGTACAACGAGGCCGATCCGTTCTGCGGGGCCGGCACCGCCTACAGCACCTGGGTGCTCGCCGTCGAGCTGCGGCCCGACGAGCTGAAGAAGGAGCACCTGCCGCTCAGCAACCGCGCCGTCCTGGAGCGGATCCGCCCGTTGCTGGAACGGCTCCGCATCCCCGCCGAGTACGCGGGCCCCGGCGCCCGCGACCGGCTGCGCCAGCTGGAGATCGACGAGTGCGTGTTCCTCCCGGCCGAGGGGCTGCTCAGCCGGGAGCAGGCGCCCTACACCCCGCAGGCCTTCGAGGAGCACCGGGCGCGGGCCGTCGAGGAGGGCGCCGAGAAGCGCCGGCACTTCCTGCGCATCCGGGTCGACGGCTGGGAGGAGGAGCTCGTCGTCACGGTGTTCGTGCGCGTCCACACCCAGGGCCGGATGCTCGTCCTGGAGATCGCCCCGCACGTCCTCACGCCGGTCCGCGCGGACTTCAAGCAGGCCGACCGGGTCGCCCACCGGTTCCGGAACAACAACCGGCTCGGCAAGACCGCCGCCGCGCTCGTCCTGCTCCCCGGCTCCGTGGGCCGCTCGCTGGTCCAGCTCGGCCGGGGCGCGGTGTACGTCTGGCGGCTGCTGACCGGCGGCCACGCGGGCGCGCTGCCCGAGGGGCCCGCGCTGTCCGTGCGCGAGCTGGCCGCGGTGGACGTCGGCTCCCACTTCCAGGAGATGGACGTGGCCCGCTATCTGCGCAGCATCCAGGACCGGGTGGCGAACGGCGTACGGGCCGCGCTCGCCGACGCCGGGTACGAGACCGGCGAGTTCGTCCAGAAGATCGTCAATGTCAGCAACGACGTGAGCATCGGCCGGGTCGAGGGCTCCACGTTCGCGGTCGGCAGCCACGCCACCGCCGGCAGCGTCGTACAGGAGAAGGGGGCCGACACCCATGGCCGGTGACGAGCCGCAGGTCAGTTTCGGCAGCGTGTCGGGAAGCACGTTCGCCATCGGCAGCCACGCGCATGCCGAGAGCCACCACCACGGCGCCGGGGCCGACCGGGCCGACGAGGAACTCCTCGCCGCGGTACGGGAGCTGCGCGCCGACCTGGAGCGGGTGCGGGGCACCGAGCAGACCGCGGCGCTGGGCGCGGCGCTCGCCGAGACCGAGGAGGAGATCACCAGCACGGGCCAGGCGGGTCCCACCCGCCGGCAACGCCTGCGCGAACTCCTCACCGACTCCCAGGCCCTCCTGAACGTCCTGGCCTCGGCGGGCGCCCTGGCCGGTCTGCTCGGAATCTGAGAGGCCGACGATGACGAACGGGGGAACACGCCACTGGAACGAGGACGCCCAGCGCTGGGAGGAGGGATCCACCGCCCCCGCCCCGGCACCCACGCCCGCGCCCATACCCACACCCCCGCCCATGCCCATGCCCACACCCCCGCCCCCCGCCACGACACCGCCGGTACCGGCTCCGCCCTCGGTCCCCGCCCCCGCTCCGGCGGCCGAGTGGTGGTCGGACGGGGGGAGCGGCTGGGCGTCCGGGGAGGCTGCCGCGGAGACCGTGGTCGCCTCGGGGGGTGCCGGGAGCGGTGGGGGCGGGGTCTCCCGGCCGTCCTCCGGTCAGTGGGCGCCCGCCGAGCCGCCTCGGGTGACGGCGGTGGGGGGACGGCTGCCCGGCCGTAGGACCGTGTGGTCCGTCGTCGTCGGGGCCGCCGTCGTCGGTGTGGCCGCGAGCCTGGTGCTGACGCTGGTGGTCGGCAAGGGGGACGGCCGCAAGCCCGCCACGGCCGCCGTCTCCGTCACCCCGACCCCCTCCGCCCCCGTCACCCCCACCCCCTCCGCCCCCGGTACCGGGGGCGGGGAGCCGTCCACGGACACCGGCTCCCCCGCACCGTCGGCCGGGTACCAGTTGCGCCAGGACACCGAAGGCTTCCGGGTCGCCACCCCCGAGGGGTGGACGCGGTCCGCCGTCGCCTCCTCGTACGGGTTCGACGTGGTCAACTACCGCAGCCCCGACCGCACCCACCGGCTGCAGGTCTACCAGGTCGCGGAGGCCTCCCCGGACGCCTCCTTCGAGCTCTACCTCTCCGACGAGACCCCCAAGCCGGACGGCTTCCAGGAGCTCGGCCTGACCAGCCTCGACGGCGGTCCGTTCACCGGCGCCCGACTGGAGTACGTGGCCGGCACGATCAGCGGCGAGCCGGACATCGGCACCTGGCACGTGTACGACGAGCGGTTCGTCGCACAGGACGGCAGGGTCTACGCCATCGCCTCCTACGGCCCCGACTCCGACGGCGGAGACGACGAGCTGGCCTACCTGACGACGGCGGTGGACTGGTTCTGCCCGCCGGACACGACCTGCGACGCGGACCCGGCGGCGGACTGAGTCACGGGCCGCCGCACCGCCTCCCCGCACCGGTCACGTCGCCGTTCATTTAAATTCAGTATTCCCGGAGCGCAATCCCGCGCATATTCACAGATTCTTCAATTGTGAGCCGACGGGCATTCTATAACTTCTCTTCCGGGTGACTGAATTCCCCCGAACGCTCCAAATCCCGCCCCGTCCGACGGTCGTTAGGTGACCGTGACGCGATTGGACTGGTGCGCAGCCGAAGATCATCCGACAACTGTGCTCCGTTGGCCCGGTGGTATGGATATCACCTCATGCTCGGACCTGCTCGATGATTTCCTGAAGAGAATCAATGCGATGGAAATTGAATATCGGCGGACCATGGCAGATCTGTACGGAGCGTTCTGAGGCAGGGTGCGGAGGTATTCGATGGACGGGATTCAGCACGACTCGGGGCCGGGTCTCTATGATCACACCGGTTTCTACGACCATCCCGGTCTCTACGACCACGCCTGGGGTGCCCCGGAGCCGGACGTCGCGCCGAGCGACTGGGACCCGGTCGAGGAGCTGGCGCAGATACTGTCCGCACCGACCGGTGTGACCGCGGCCCCCACCCTGCTGGACGTGCCGGCCCAGCGCCGGGGCAGCCGTCGGCGGGTCCGCCATCGGGTCCGCCACGACTCCCACCTGCTCGACGGCGGCCGGAGCGTCACGCACATCACGCTCCTGATCGCGACGGTCTCGCTGTGCGCGGTGTCCATGCTCGCCTGGTCGCTCTGCTACTCCTACGCGCAGCTGCGCGGCATCGCCTCGTCGGTGCTCCCCGGAGGGCTGGCACAGTACTGGCCGCTGACGGTCTACGGCCCGTGGTTCGTGGCGGCGCTGTCCGTCCTGCGGGCCACCGCGCAGCGCCGGAGCGCGCGGCGGTCCTGGTGCGTCGTGCTGGCCGCCTCCGTCGTGGCCGTGGCCCTGTGTATCAGCCACTCCTCCCATGCGCTGTTGTCCTTAGTCATCTTCGGGATTCCGCCCGTCACCGCCCTGGTCTGCTTCTGGGAGCTCGTCGGCCAGATCTCGACCAAGAACGGGCCCCGGCACGCCACGCCCGCCGCGTCGGCGAGCACGACGCCCTGAGCTCGAACACGAACACGAGGGTCATCGCCCTCTCTGGATGGTTTGTGCCGTCTTGTCCGACTGTTCAGTGACGCCGCACACTTTCGACCGCTGATTGCGCATGCAATGCGAGGTCGAGGGCAGGTGCCGGCGGTCCCCGAGTGTGACCCGAACGTCACGCAGGGGCACCGAACAGGAACGGAAGGCAATACCGATCATGGCGGACAGTACGGCACGAGCGACCATCCATGCCGGAGGCGACTGGCTGGCAGCGGTCTCCGGCGCGACACGCGAGATCATCGACCCCGCGGACGGCCTGCCCTTCACCGTGGTCGCCGAGGGCGACGAGAAGGACGCCGAGGCGGCGGTGGCCGCCGCCCGGCGCGCCTTCGACACCGGCGACTGGCCCCGGACCCCCGTCGCCGAGCGCGCCGCCCTGCTCCGCCGGGTCGCCGACCTCCTCGTGCGCGACCGCGAACAGCTCGGTCTCCTGGAGAGCCGGGACGCGGGCAAGACCGTGGCGGAGGGCCGCGTCGACATCGACTGCGTCGCCGACGCCTTCCGCTACTTCGCCGACCTGGTCGCCGCGGAGGGCGCGGGCCGGGTGGTGGACGCGGGCTCGGCCGACGTCCACAGCGTCGTCGTATCCGAACCGGTCGGCGTCTGCGCGTTGATCACGCCCTGGAACTACCCGCTCCTCCAGGCGAGTTGGAAGATCGCCCCGGCGCTCGCGGCCGGCAACACGTTCGTGGTCAAGCCGAGCGAGCTCACCCCGCTGACGACGGTCGCGCTGATCGGACTGCTCGCCGAGGCCGGGCTTCCCGCCGGAGTCGCCAACCTGGTCACCGGCCCCGGTCACACCGTCGGCGCCCGCCTCGCCGAGCACCCCGACGTCGACCTGGTCTCCTTCACCGGCGGTCTGGTCAGCGGCACCAAGGTCGCCCGGGCCGCCGCGCCCACCGTCAAGAAGGTCGCCCTCGAACTGGGCGGCAAGAACCCCAACGTCGTCTTCGCCGACGCCTGCGCCACGCAGGAAGGTTTCGACACCGCCGTCGACCAGGCCCTCAACGCCGCGTTCATCCACAGCGGCCAGGTCTGCTCGGCCGGCGCCCGACTGATCGTCGAGGAGCCGGTCCGGGAGCGGTTCGTCGCCGAACTCGCCCGCCGGGCCGCCAGGATCCGGCTCGGCCGGGGCACCGCGGACAGCGTCGAGTGCGGCCCGCTCGTCTCCGAGCAGCAGCGCGCCAAGGTCGAGGCGTACGTGGCGTCGGCGCTGGCGGAGGGCGCGGTGCTGCGCGCGGGCGGCAAGCGCCCCGAAGCGTCCGCCGACCGCCCGGCCACCGGCTACTTCTACGAGCCGACCGTCCTCGACCAGTGCCACCGCGAGATGCGGGTCGTGCGCGAGGAGGTCTTCGGCCCGGTCCTCACCGTCGAGACCTTCCGCACCGAGGACGAGGCGGTCGCCCTCGCCAACGACACCGAGTACGGACTCGCGGGCGCCGTCTGGAGCACGGACGCCGGGAAGGCCCGCCGGGTCGCGGGGCGGCTGCGGCACGGCACGGTGTGGATCAACGACTACCACCCCTATCTCCCGCAGGCGGAGTGGGGCGGCTTCGGAAGGAGCGGGACCGGCCGCGAGCTGGGACCCGCCGGGCTCGCCGAGTACCGCGAGACCAAGCACGTCTACCAGAACCTCGCGCCGAGGCCGGTGCGCTGGTTCGCCGGCTGAGCCCTCCCGACCGCCGTACGCCAGAAGCCTCGCAGTGAGCCAGTGAGCCAGTGAGCCAGTGAGCCAGTGAGCCAGTGAGCCTGTAAGCCCTTTGGAGCACCCCCCCCATGTCCCACCACACCTACGACTACGTCGTCATCGGCGGCGGAACCGCCGGTTCCGTCATAGCCTCCCGCCTCACCGAGAACCCGGACGTCACCGTCGCCGTCATCGAGGGCGGCCCCAGCGACGTCGGCCGCGACGACGTCCTCACCCTGCGCCGCTGGATGGGCCTGCTCGGCGGCGAGCTGGACTACGACTACCCGACCACCGAGCAGCCGCGCGGCAACTCCCACATCCGGCACAGCCGAGCCCGGGTGCTGGGCGGCTGTTCCAGCCACAACACCCTCATCTCCTTCAAGCCGCTGCCCTCCGACTGGGACGAGTGGGAGGCGGCGGGAGCCAAGGGGTGGGGCGCGGTGCCGATGGAGGCCTACTACGCCCGCCTCCTCAACAACATCGTCCCGGTCGACGAGAAGGACCGGAACGCCATCGCCCGCGACTTCGTCGACGCGGCCCAGGAGGCGCTGGGCGTACCGCGCGTGGAGGGGTTCAACCGGCGGCCGTTCACCGAGGGCGTCGGCTTCTTCGACCTCGCCTACCACCCCGAGACCAACAAGCGGTCGAGCGCGTCGGTGGCCTACCTCCACCCGGTGCTGGACGAGCGCCCCAACCTGCACGTCCTCCTCGAGACCTGGGCGTACCGGCTGGAGCTGGACGGCACCCGTGCCGAGGGTGTGCACGTCCGCACCAAGGACGGCGAGGACCTGCTGATACGGGCCCGCAACGAGGTCGTCCTGTGCGCGGGTGCCGTCGACTCCCCGCGCCTGCTGCTCCATTCGGGCATAGGCCCGGCGGCGGACCTCGAAGCCCTCGGCATCCCGGTCGCGCACGACCTCCCGGGCGTCGGCGAGAACCTCCTCGACCACCCCGAGTCGGTGATCGTCTGGGAGACGAACGGCCCGATCCCGGAGAACTCCGCGATGGACTCCGACGCGGGCCTGTTCGTCCGCCGCGACCCCGAACAGGCGGGTCCGGACCTGATGTTCCACTTCTACCAGGTCCCGTTCACGGACAACCCCGAGCGCCTGGGCTACGAACGCCCCGCGCACGGCGTCTCGATGACCCCGAACATCCCCAAGCCCCGCAGCCGCGGCCGTCTCTACCTGACCAGCGCCGACCCGTCCGTGAAGCCCGCGCTCGACTTCCGCTACTTCACCGACGAGGACGACTACGACGGCCGCACCCTCGTCGACGGCATCCGCCTCGCCCGCGAGATCGCGAAGACCGAGCCGCTGGCGGGCTGGCTGAAGCGCGAGGTGTGCCCCGGCCCGGAGATCCTCGGCGACGCCGAGCTCAGCGAGTACGCCCGCAAGGTCGCGCACACGGTCTACCACCCGGCGGGCACCTGCAAGATGGGCGCGACCGACGATCAACTGGCGGTCGTCGACCCCGAGTTGCGGATCCGTGGCCTGGACGGCATCCGTATCGCCGACGCCTCCGTCTTCCCGGCCATGCCGGCCGTGAACCCGATGATCGGAGTGCTGATGGTCGGCGAGAAGGCCGTGGACCTCCTGAAGGGCGGTGCGTGATGAGTGGTACGACCCCTGTCTTCTCCGTCGAGGGCCTGTGGAAGGTCTTCGGCCCCAAGGCCGACCGCGTCCCGGCGGACCCCGGGCTGACCGGCCTCGCACCCGCCGACCTGCGCGCCCGCACCGGGTGCACGGCCGCGGTCCGCGATGTCTCCTTCGACGTGCGCAAGGGCGAGGTCTTCGTGGTGATGGGCCTGTCCGGCTCCGGGAAGTCCACCCTGGTCCGCTGCCTGACCCGGCTCATCGAGCCGACGGCCGGCCGGATCGCCATCGACGGCGAGGACGTCCGCGCGATGGACAGGGGCCGGCTGCGGGAACTGCGCCGGCACCGGGCCGCGATGGTCTTCCAGCACTTCGGGCTCCTCCCGCACCGGTCCGTCCTCGACAACGTGGCGTACGGCCTGGAGATCCAGGGCGTCGGCAGGTCCGAGCGGCGTGCGCGGGCGGCCGAGGTCGTGGCCAAGGTCGGCCTGGAGGGCATGGAGCAGCGCCGCCCCGGCCAGCTGTCCGGCGGCCAGCGCCAACGGGTCGGCCTCGCGAGGGCGTTGGCGGTCGATCCCGAGGTGCTCCTCTTCGACGAGCCGTTCAGCGCGCTCGATCCGCTGATCCGGCGGGACATGCAGGAGGAGGTGGTCCGCCTGCACCGTGAGGAGGGCCGCACGATGGTCTTCATCACCCACGACCTGTCGGAGGCGCTCAAGCTCGGCGACCGCATCGCCCTGATGCGGGACGGCAGGGTGGTCCAGCTGGGCACCCCGGAGGAGATCGTCGGCAACCCGGCCGACGACTACGTCCGGGAGTTCGTCCGGGACGTGCCGCGCGAGCAGGTGATGACGGTTCGCTCCGCGATGAGGCCGACGGAGGACGGGGAGGCCTTGACGGGACCTGCGGTCAGCCCGGTCGCAACGGTTGCCGAGGCGATCGAGGCGGTGGCGGGGGCCGGCGTTCCGGCGCGCGTCGTGGACGGGGACCGGTGCGTCGGCGTGGTCGACGCGGACACGCTGCTCGGCGTCGTGGCGAAGGGGGCGAAGGGGGCCGCGGCCGGTACTTCGCCTGCGGGCGGCGATGGGCCGGTCGCGCAGTTCCCCGCGCCCCTGGGTGGGGATGCACAGCCTTCGCTGGAAGGTTCGGGAGCCTCGGGCTCGGATGCGGGTAGTGGTTCGGCCGCGGGCGGTGGCGGGCCGGTCGCGCAGTTCCCCGCGCCCCTGGGCGGGGATGGGCGGCCCCCGTTGGAGAGGCCCCCAGCCGCGGGTGCTGCCGACACTGACCCAGCCGCGGGCAGTCGTGCCGCTGGGGCGATGGGGGTCCCCCCGCTCGAGCGAAGCCGAGAGTGGGGGAGGGCGGGCGCGGCGGCACCCCGTCAGCGCGGGCAAGTGACACCCCCCGCCCCCAGCACCAACCCGGAGGGCGTCTGATGGCGACGATCAGTGTGCCCACTCCGCGAGCGATGCGCACGGTCCATCCCGCCGTACGCAAGCTCCTCGCCCTGGCCGTCGCCGCCGCGATCCTCGTTCCCCTCGCCGGCGCCCACGGGTCGTCCTGGCCCCACCACCTCACCGTCGACCTCTCCTCCCCCCTCTCCTCCGCCAGCAACTGGGTCATCGACAACCGGGACACCCACCCCCTCTTCCTCTACTTCTTCGGCTACATCAGCAACGCCGTCGTCCTCACCGTCCGCGCCGTCTACCTCACCCTCCTCGCCGCCGGCTGGCCCGGTGTGACGGTGGTCGCCGCCGCCGTCGCCCACCGGGTCGCCGGTGTCAGGCTCGCCGTCGGTACGGGTGCCGCCTTCCTCGCCTGCGGCGTGCTCGGCATGTGGGTGCCGACGATGCAGACCCTCGCGCTGATGGTCGTGGCCGTGCTCGCGTCCGTGGCCGTGGGTTTCGTGCTCGGGCTCGGCGCCGGGCTCTCCGACCGCCTGAACCGGGCCCTGCGCCCGGTCCTGGACACCATGCAGGTGCTCCCCGCCTTCGCGTACCTCCTCCCCGTCGTCCTGGTCTTCGGCATCGGCGTCCCCGCGGCCGTCCTCGCCACCGTCGTCTATGCCGCCCCGCCCATGGCCCGGCTCACCGCCCTCGGCCTGCGTGGCGCCGACCCCGAGGTCCTGGAGGCGGTGGAGTCGCTCGGCGCCACGCGCGCGCAGCGGCTGCTGACGGCCCGCCTCCCCCTCGCCCGCAGGGAACTCCTCCTCGGCCTCAACCAGACGATCATGATGGCGCTGTCGATGGCGGTCATCGCCTCCGTGATCGGTGCCGGCGGCCTCGGCGACCGCGTCTACCAGGCGCTCGCCTCGGTGGATGTCGGCGCGGCCCTCGCCGCCGGCATTCCGATCGTGCTCCTCGCGGTCGTCCTGGACCGCATCACCGCGGCGGCCGGCGAACGCGGCGACACCCGCAAGCCCGCCGTCGGCCTCCTGTACGGCCTCGGCGCCTCCGTCGCCGTCGCGCTCGCCGCCCGCCTCCTCGGCCGCCTCGACTGGCCCACCGCCTGGACCCTGGACTTCGCCGGACCCGTCAACCGTGCCGTGGACTGGATGACCGCGCATCTGTACTCGGGTGTGCCGGTCGTGGGCGGAACCGCGGACTGGGCGGGGCACTTCACCACCTGGGTCCTCGACCCGGTCCGCTCCGGGCTGCAGTGGCTGCCCTGGTGGGCGGTGCTGTTCGTGGTCGCCGCACTGGCCTGGCTGATCGGCACCTGGCGCACCGCGCTCACCGCCGTCCTCGCGATGGCCGCGATCGGCGTGCTGGGGGTGTGGGAGCCGTCGCTGGACACGCTCTCCCAGGTCCTCGCCGCCGTCGCCGTGACGCTCGTCCTCGGCTTCGCGACCGGTGTCGCCGCCGCCCGCAGCGACCGTGTGGAGCGCGCGCTGCGTCCGGTCCTGGACGTGTTCCAGACCATGCCGCAGTTCGTGTACCTGATCCCGGTCGTCGCGCTGTTCGGTGTCGGCCGCGCGCCCGCCGTCGCCGCCGCCGTCGTCTACGCGCTGCCGGCCGTCGTACGGATCACCGCGCAGGGGCTGCGCCAGGTGGACCCGGCCGCCCTGGAGTCCGCGCGGTCGCTCGGCGCGACCGGACGTCAGCAGCTGCTGCAGGTCCAACTCCCGCTCGCACGGCCCGCGTTGCTGCTCGCCGTCAATCAGGGCGTGGTACTCGTCCTCGCCGTCGTCATCATCGGCGGGCTGGTGGGCGGTGGCGCCCTCGGGTACGACGTCGCCTTCGGCCTCGCCCAGGGCGACCTGGCGACCGGGCTGGTCGCCGGTGCCGCCATCGTCTGCCTGGGGCTGATGCTCGACCGGGTCACCCAGCCCACGGAACGCCGTACGCGGAAGGGAGCGTGACCATGCGCCGTACGACACTCGTCGCCGCCGCCTCCGTCCTCGTCCTGGCCACCGGCTGCGGTGCCGCCGACATGACCAGGCAGGCCTCGCCGTTCGCCAACGCGCAGGGGTCGAGGACCGTGACCCTGTCCGTGCAGTCCTGGGTCGGCGCGCAGTCGAATGTGGCTGTTGCCCAGTACCTCCTTGAGCACAAGCTCGGCTACCGCGTCGACACCGTGCAGGTCGACGAGGTCCCGGCCTGGGACGCGCTCAGCCAGGGGCGCGTGGACGCGATCCTGGAGGACTGGGGGCACCCGGACCAGGAGAAGCGCTACGTCGACGACAAGAAGACCATCAGCCGGGGCGGAGAGCTCGGGGTCACCGGGCACATCGGGTGGTTCGTGCCGACCTATCTGGTCAAGCAGCACCCGGACATCACCGACTGGAAGAACCTGAACAGGTACGCCTCGCTCTTCCGTACCGCGGAGAGCGGCGGCAAGGGGCAACTCCTGGACGGCTCACCGTCGTACGTCACCAACGACAAGGCGCTGGTGAGCAACCTGAAGCTGGACTACCAGGTCGTCTTCGCCGGTTCCGAGGCCGCCCAGATCACCCAGATCAAGCAGTTCGCCAAGGAGAAGAAGCCCTTCCTCACCTACTGGTACGCGCCGCAGTGGCTGTTCAAGAAGGTGCCGATGACCGAGGTGCGGCTGCCCGCGTACAAGGAGGGCTGCGACGCCGACGCGGCCAAGGTCGCCTGCGCCTATCCGCACACCCCGCTGCAGAAGTACCTCAACACGGACTTCGCGCACAGCGGCGGCAGGGCGGCCGCCTTCCTGAAGAAGTTCAAGTGGACGACCGAGGACCAGGACCAGGTCTCCCTGATGATCGCCGACCAGAAGCTGAGCCCCGAGGAGGCCGCGAAGAAGTGGGTGGACGGCCACCCCGACGTGTGGAAGCGGTGGCTGTCCTGAGCCGACCGCCGGGCGTGCCGCCGCGTCACCGGTCCGGCCGTAGACCGGTGACCCGAAGGTATGTCCGGCGGTTACCCCTCCGGCCGATGCCCGAGGGAGGCGCACGTGGTCTACACGCGCAAGAACGTCAACCAGCTGACCCGAGCCGAGCGGCGCCGGTTCGTCGAAGCTCTGCTGGAGGTCAAACGCCGCGGTGAGTACGACGAGTTCGTACGGATCCACATCGCGCACAACTCCGCCGACCGGGAACACCGGTTGCGCACCGCCCACATGGCGCCCTCGTTCCTGCCCTGGCACCGCAGGCTGGTGCTCGAACTGGAGCGGGCGCTGCGCAGGGTGGACGCGTCGGTGACGGTGCCGTACTGGGACTGGACCCGTGACCGGGCACCGAACTCCCTGCCGTGGACCGATGATCTGCTCGGCGGCAACGGCCGCCCCTCGGACCGGCAGGTGATGACGGGCCCGTTCGCCTACCGGGCGGGCCACTGGAAGATCACCGAGAACGTGACCGACGTGCAGTACCTCACCCGGGATCTCGGCCACGCCCGCGCCCCGATCCAGCTGCCCACCGGAGGCGACGTCGAGTCCGCGCTGGCCGACCCGGTCTACGACAGCTGGCCCTGGAACTCGGCCGTCACCCGCGGCTACCGCAACAAACTGGAGGGCTGGGGGAGCGGCCGGGGCAGCGTCTCCTGGCAGAACCACAACCGGGTCCACCACTGGGTCGGCGGGGTGATGGTCAGCGCCGCGTCCGTCAACGACCCGGTCTTCTGGCTGCATCACTCCTTCGTCGACCTGCTGTGGACCCGCTGGCAGCAACGGCACCCCGGCCACACGTACCTTCCCGCTCAGCCCCCCGGCGCGGGCGACCCCCAGCGCGGCCGGATCGTGGCCCGGCACGAGCAACTGCCGCCGTGGAACGTCACGCCGGCCGAACTGGAGGACGTGAGCGGGATCTACAGGTACGAGTGAGGCGGGGCGCTTGTCCGTTCGACATGTCACACATCCCGTTGAAATCACGGCGACACAGCGATCATCGCGCGCGTACGGCTTGCCGTTGTTGATGAAGCTGGTGTCTTCTGCGAAGGAGAGCCACCGTGCGTATTTCTGACATCCAGCGCTGTGAGATCCGGCCCGGACGGCTCGTCGAGTGGAGGTTCAGCCCGGTGACCATCGCGGCCGCGGCGGCGCTGCCGCCGGATCCGCGACCGCCGGCGTACATCCAGGAGTCGCACATCAGAACGGCCCGGTCGGTGCGGGAGGACGGACTGTTCGTACCGACCTGGCTCGGCGCGGCGTTCGACCTGCCGGGCCCGGTCGATCTCGACGCGCTGGAAAGGGCGTTGCGCGGCTGGACACTGCGGCACGAGACGCTGCGCAGCGGCTTCCGGTGGGCCGGGGACGAGATGCAGCGGTTCACGCTCGCCGAGAACGACGTGTCGCTGCACCGTGAGGTGGTCGGCGAGTTCACCGACGCGGGGGCGCTCACCCGTTACCTGCAGGATCGGTTCGACGCCGCGGCGGACGCGCTCGGCTGGCCGAACCTCATCTACACGGCGGTCGTACGCGAGGACTCCACCAGCGTGTACATGGCCTTCGACCACACCAACGTCGACGCCTACTCGATCCACCGGCTCCCGGAGGAGATCCACGGACTGTACGCGGCGGCCGTCGAGGGAAGCCCCGTCACCGGTCCGTCCGTGGGGAGTTACGTCGACTTCTGCGAGCAGGAGCGGGCGAACGCGGACGGCATCGACGACGCCCACGCGACCGTCGCGCGCTGGCGGGAGTTCATCGCCCGGTGCGGCGGCCGGCTCCCGGAGTTCCCCGTCGACCTGGGGCTGGAGCCCGGCGGAGCGCTGCCTACCCAGAAGCTGGTGTGCGAGCCGCTCGTCGACGCGGACGCCGCCGCCGCGTTCGAGGCGTACTGCCGCCCCTACGGCGGCAGTCTGGTGGGCATCCTGGCCGCGACCAGTCTGATCGTCCACGAACTCGGCGGCCAGCCGGTCTACCGCACCGTCGTGCCGTTCCACACCCGGCTGAAGTCCGCGTGGTCGGACTCCGTGGGCTGGTACGTCGGCGGCGCCCCCATCGAGGTGCCCGCGGCGCGCGACCTGGAGGGCGCGCTCGACACGGTCCGCGCCGAGTTGCGGGCCAACCGGTCGCTGGCGCGCATCCCGCTCGCCCGCGTACTGCGGCTGCTCGGCTCGGACTTCCGTCCGACCTCGCCGGACATGTACTCGATCATCTCGTACGTGGACGCCCGTCTCATCCCCGGCGCGGCGGACTGGACCGAGCAGAAGGCGTACGGGCTGCTCCGGGTGTCGTACGGCGACCAGGTGTGCGCCTGGGTCAACCGGCTGCATGAGGGGCTGTGGTTCGCCTGCCGCTACCCGGACACCGACATCGCCTACAAGAACGTGCGGCGGTATGTCGAGCGACTGCGGGACCTGATCCTCTCCGTGCCCGCACCCGACCGCCCGCGGCCCGCGGAACTGGCGCTCTCCTGACCCAACTCTCCCCGTCCATAAGGTGATTATGTGTTGCTATATCACCCTCGGGATGGATGTCCGTTGTGGAACCCCTTGTCTGGCTACTGCTAGTGTTCATGCAATCACGCTAGGCAACCAATTCGCCGTATGAGCAAAGGACCGAGGGTTCCATGCGCAAGCTTCAGCAGGTCGTGATCGCAGCAGTGGCGGCCGCCGGCGGCCTGTCCGCCGTCGGCGCCTCCCCCGCCGTGGCCGACGCCTACGACAGTGGGCCGCAGGTGTCCAACCACTACCGCCCCTACCAGGAGTGCAGCCCGCAGACGGTCGCCGAGAACGACGTCCCGATCGGCGTGCTCGGCCTCGCCGACACCTTCGACACCACCTGCGGCCAGTACAACCAGGCCTTCACCGGCTGAGGTCGGCGGTGTCCTCGCGAAGGAAAGCGCAGCAGATGTCCATCGGGAAGATCAGCGGGAAGAGGATCGCGGCCGTCTCGGGGCTCGTCGGCGGCCTCGTCGTGGCCTGTGCCGGCCTCGCCCCGGCGTACGCCGCGGCGGGTCGAGGGTGTACCGACGATCTCATGGGCAACCTCACCTGCACCCAGCGGATCAGGGGCGAGGTTCCCGAGGGCGGGGCCATTCCGCACCAGGAGACCTGCAAGCCGGTGCAGCCCGTGCAACTGCCCGCCGTCCTCGGGCAGGGGACGGAGCGGCTCGGGCCCGAGGTGACCTGTTCCCCCGCGACCGTCGGGGTGGCGCCCCCGGAGAAGGGTGAGGAGGCGGAGTCGCCCGGCGGCCCGTTCGGTGTCATGAGCCGGATCCTTCCGGTGGGCGGCCGGTAGCCCCAGTACGGCAGACGGGGCTGACGCGCAACTCGGCGGCTGTAGATCCTCGGTTAGCTACGGAGTGTGTGTATATGCTCACATTAAGTAGTCGAGCCGGGCGGTTCCGCCTGGACCAGAAAGGGTCAATCATGCGTAAGTTTCAGCGCGTCGCACTCGTAGCGGCGACGGTTGCGGGGCTCTCCTTCCTCGGTGCCGGGGTCAGCTCCGCCGCCGGTGGCGAGGACGCGCCTCCGCAGATCACCGCCGTGGCCAACTCGTCGGCCAACGCCCTGGCCGTCGGCGGGGGTTACTACACCACCACTCCGGAGGCTGGGCCCGAGGCCCAGCCGCAGGCTGCGCCCGAGGCCCAGCCCGAGGCCCAGCCCGAGGCCCAGCCGCAGGCCCAGCCCGAGGCCCAGCCGCAGGCCCAGCCCGAGCAGGGTGACCAGAACCAGGGTGGCGAGTAAAAACGCACCCCGCACGAACTCGGTACCCCGCACCGGCACCGCTTCGGCCCGCTCGCCGGTGTACTGAGTGACCACCATGGCGAAGGCAGCCCGGACGCACCCCGACTCTGTCGAGGTATGCGTCCGGGCTGCTTTGCTTCGCCCTACGCAGAGGAAGACAACTCATGTTCACTGCACGGAAGATCGCCACCGTCTCGGGGCTCGTCGGAAGCCTCGCCGCGCTCTGTGTCGGCGCCGGGCACGCGTACGCGGACCCGTCCCCGGGCGACTGCAGGACCACCGCCCAGGGCGGCACCGTCTGCGTCCACAAGAGCGAGTCGCGTATCGACAAGAACGGTACGCATGTCCTCAGGCAGGCGCAGGACTGCTCGACCTCCGACCGTCCGCGCGTGCTGTTCCCGGACGACCAGGCGGCGGGTGACGGATCCGCCAGGGCCGGGGAGGTCGTGGACTGCTCCAACAAGGCGGAGCTGCCCAAGGGCTTCAAGAGGCCGCACATCGAGTTCTGAGGGCCGCACAAACGACAGTCCCCGGTTTCCCGGCCGTTGGCCGGGAAACCGGGGACTGTCGTTCTGCCTTACCTGCCGAGCGCGCTGTTGTTGCAGCCCATGCTCGACCCCATGGACGACTGCTGCGCACCCGAGTTGCCCTCGCCGTTCAGCAGGTTGCCGCCCAGGCCGTTGAGGATGCCGACCTCGCCGAGGATGTCGAGGTTCAGGTCGTGCGACTTACAGCTGCTGCTCTGCTGGATGTTGAATTCGTCGCCCTTCTTGCCCCAGCCCTGGTCGGCATGGGCGGCGCCGGCGCCGAGGAGCCCGAGGCTTCCGAATGCGGTGACGAGAACGGCGGCGGTGCGGAGCTTGTGCATGTCATCTCCGATGAATGAGGTGGATGCGATCTGCGGGAAATCGCGATCTGTGTCATAAAGGCTGATACGAAATACCCGAGATGGCCGTGCGACGCGCCGATTACGGTTGTATTTCGCCACCTTGGCGCCCTGTCGACATACACGAATGGTCCCGGCGCCGGGCGCCGGGACCATTCACTGCTGTTGCTGCCGGCCTCAGAAGGCGCTGTTGTTGCAGCCCATCGTCGAACCGAGGTTGGTGGCCTGGGCGCCCGGGTTGCCCTCACCGTTCAGGGCGCTGCCCAGCAGGCCGTTGAGCAGGCCGACCTCGCCGAGGACGTCGAGGTTCAGGTCGTGCGACTTGCAGTGCGAGCTCTGGGTGATGTTGAACTTGTCGCCGCCGTGCCCGTGGCCCTCGCCGCCGGCGTAGGCCGTGCCGCTGACGAGGCCGATGCTGCTGAGGGCGGCGACCAGGACGGCGGCGTTGCGAAGCTTGCGCATGTCATCTCCGTGGAGTGGGGGGTGCGATCTGTGCGAGATCGACTTTTTACAGTTACGGGAGATTAGTACGTAATACGCCAATTCCGGCAGCGACGCGCTGTTGTCCTGAGCACGTGGCAGAAACACCCGAAAAGTCGTATGGCCCGTGAACGGGCTGTCGCCGCGGCTCCCGAAATGCCCGTGCGGGGCCGCGACTTCCGGTCGTCAGCCCAGGCGCTGTGCGCTGGCGAGCGCGTTCGACTGGCTGTTGGCCTGCGTGCAGTCGACGCCCCGGGTCTGGGAGGCCGCGAGCAGGGCGACCGGGACGTTCGCGTCGAGCAGGGACTGCGGGCTGCACTCCTGGTACGGACGGAACAGGTTGTTCTGCTCCACCGGGCCGCCCTGCACCGACTGCGGGGCCTGGGGCGAGATCTGGGGGTTGATCTGCGGGTTCAGCTGGGGGTTGAGCTGCGGGGCGACCTCGGTGCCGCGCTGCGGGGCCTGTTGCGGGGCCGGCGCGCCGTACGTCTGCGCGGTCGCCTGGGCGGAGGTGGCCGCGGCGGCCTGGGCGTCCGGCTGCGAGACCGGGGTCGGCCCGGTCCCGTAGGAGACGGGGGCGGCGGAGCTGGGGCCGGCACCGACAGCGGTCAGACCGCCGGCTGCTGCGACGATGAGCGCGACCTGGCGAAACTTGCGCATGGAATCCTCGGCCCTTCATGTGATCTGTGTGCGGAACCTGATGAAATGACTGATGAGACAGCGCGGTTATCGCTTTGTCACTGCCCCGGGCGGCTGGGATGCCCCCTCGCCCTCACTCCGTGGGGAACGAGAGGTGTGCGGAACCGGATACGGGCGTGGTGCCGCGTCACCCGTTTGCCGAAAGGCATATGAGCGGCAATACCTGTGTCGGTGACGGCAATTGGGTGACACGACTCCGAATTCCCGTGACCACGGCCGGGCGATCCTCGTTCCGGTGGGGAGAGGGCGGTGGCCGAGGACCCGACGAGAACGAGGCGAATCGCTGCCGGCTCCGATGCGAAGTCCGCGTGCTGCTCAGAAGTACCGCTGCTGAAAGTGCAGTGTCATCACCGCACCATCTGCACGCGCGACCGCACTGAACGCAATGGGCTTTCTCATCTCCAGGTATCGAAGGGCCGAGGGTTTCATGCGCAAGCTTCACAAGGCCGCGCTCGTTCTGGCGGCGGCCGGTGGTCTGTCCGCCATCGGTGCGGGCGTCAGCTATGCCGACGCTCCCGTCGGATACGGCGGTGCGGCCCCGGTGCCGGCTCCGGACCAGCCGTATCCCCAGGCCTCGCCCCCGGCACCTGCTCCGCAGCAGGCCCCCTACGCCGCCGGCCAGACCCAGGGCTCGGCGCAGGCCAGCGTCCCCGCGTACCCGCAGCAGCAGGCCGCGCCGCCGCAGTACCAACAGCAGGCCCCGCCGCCTCCGCAGTACCAGCAGGCGCCGCCGCCCCAGCAGTACCCGCAGCAGACCGGTTACGCCGTCGCCTCGGCCTCGTCGCAGGGCTCGGCCCAGGCGACCACCGGCCCCGCGTACCCGCAGCAGCAGGCCGCGCCGTCTCCGCAGTACCAGCAGGCACCGCCGCCCCAGCAGTACGCCCAGCCGCAGGCCGCTCCCGCGTACCCGCAGCAGCAGTACGCCCCGGCGCCGCAGTACTCCCAGCCCCAGCAGCAGGCCGCCCCGCCGCAGGTCGTACCGCAGGTCATGCCCCAGGTCATGCCGCAGGTCGCCCCGCAGCTGGCCGTTCCGCAGGGCTACGCACCGGAAGGCCCGACGCGTGTCACCCCGCAGGTGAACCCCCAGGTGAACCCGCAGGTGAACCCGCTCATCAACCCCGTACTCGGAGCGCCGGGCGTGCCGGGGCTCGCGCCGGTCGGCCTCGGCCAGGTCGCGGCGCCGCCCGTCGGCCAACTGGGGCTTCCCCGCCTCGGCTGACGCCGTCCCGCCACCGTCCGCACCTTCCCCCCGATCCGCAGCGGATCCCCGTCCGCTCGACCAACGGAGAACCCATGCGCAAGTTCCACAAGGCGGTCCTCGTGGGCGCCGCCGTCCTCGGCAGCGTCTGCTCGATCGGCGGCAACACCGCCTTCGCACACGGTGAGCCGGGCCACGACATCGACGTCACCCAGGGCACCGAGTGCCGCTCGCACGACATGAACATCGAGGTGCTCGGCAACATCGGTGCCCTCACCGGTCTGGCGGGCAACCTGCTCAACGGCGAAGGGAACCCGGGTGCGCAGCAGAGTCATCTCGGCTCCGACATGGGCTGCAACAACCAGGCTCTCTGACCTGAGCGGCCACTTCGCTTCTCCACTCAGCCATTTCCCCAACATTTCACCGAGTCCGGGTGACTGCCCGCGACGCGTCTGGAAGGGCAGGTACCCCATGAAACGGGTTACCCGGAACAGTGTGATCGCCATGGCCGTCGCCTCTGGCGCGATGGCCGTCGCGGGGACGGCGCATGCCGACTCCGCCGCCGAAAGCTCCGCGAGCGGCTCGCCCGGGCTGGCGTCCGGGAACAGCATCCAGTTGCCGGTGGACATCCCGGTGAACGTCTGCGGGAACACCGTGGACGTGGTCGGGCTGCTCAACCCCGCGATGGGCAACAAGTGCGCCAACGAGGGGCACAAGGCGCCGGGGAAGGCGGGCTCCAAGACGTCGGGCCGGGCCACGGCCGGCGGAAGCACCCACGACTCGCCGGGAATCCTCTCCGGCGACCTCGTCGAGATCCCGGTCCACGTGCCCGTGAACATCAGCGGCAACAGCGCGAACCTGGTGGGTGCCCTCAACCCCGTCTTCGGCAACCAGTCGAGCAACGGCTCGGACGACCAGCCCGACACGCCCGGACCGTCCACGCCGTCCACGCCGCGGGTCCACCACGAGCCGCAGCACCCGGCCAAGGCGCAGCCGAGGCGGACCACCGTCGTACGGCAGCGGACGACCGACACGCTCGCCCACACCGGCGCGGCCAGCCCCTGGGCACCGGCCGCCGTGAGCCTCGCCTCGCTGGCGGCCGGCGCGGTGCTGTACCGCCGCTTCCGGCCCGGGACGAACAGCGGATCGTACGCCTGAGCGCTCCGCTGGAAGTGCCGCGATGTGCCGTCTGCCGTCTGCCGTCTGCCGTCTGCCGTCTGCCGTCAGTCGACTGCGGCGCCGTCGTGGCTGGTCGCGCAGTTCCTTCCCCAGCCTTCGGCCGGGGGACCCCCAGCGCCCCTTCGGGGGCGCGCCGGCCCCGCTCCGTGTGGGATCGCGTGCAGTGACCGCAGGGCCAGCCGCAGCAGGCCCGGTCCGAACGTGATGCGGGTGGCCCCGAGTTCGCCGAGTCCGGCGGGCGAGGGGCCGTCGCCGTCCACGCCGGCGTACGTGTTCAGCGGGCCCTCGATGCCGGAGCGCAGGAGGGGCAGCACGGCGGTCGGGGCGTGGATCGGGTAGACGCAGTCCGCACCCGCCGCCACGTACAGCGCGGCCCGCTCGACGGCCCTTTCCGGGTCACCGGCGCCGCATGCGAAGGTGTCGACGCGGGCGTTGAGGAAAAGCCGGTCACCGGCGGCCGAGCGGACCTCGGCCAGCCACTCGGCGTGCTCGTGCGGGTCCTTGAGGACACCCCCGCTGGAGTCCTCGAGGTTGCAGCCGACCACGCCCGCCTCCAGCAGGCGCTCGACCAGTTCCCCGGGCGCCAGCCCGTAGCCGTCCTCCACGTCCGCCGACACCGGCACCTCCACGGCCCGCGCGATCCGCGCGACCGCCGCGAACATCTCCGCCGCCGGGGTCCCGCCGTCCGCGTACCCCAGACTCGCCGCCACCCCGGCACTCGGCGTCGCCAGCGCCGGGAACCCGGCCGCCACCAGGGCCCGGGCGCTCGCCGCGTCCCACGGGCCGGGCAGGACCAGGGGGTCGCCGGGCGGGCGCCCGTGGTGCAGCGCCCGGAAGACCCCGGCCTTGCTCACCCGTGCTGTCCCGGCGTGTAGTGCCCGGGGACCATACGGGTCGTCACGGCGAACCGGTTCCAGGAGTTGATCACGATGATCGAGGCGATCAGCTGCGTCAGCTGCACCTCGTCGAAGTGCTTCGCGGCCCGCTCGTAGACCTCGTCGGGCACGAAGCCGTCGGTCAGCACGGTGACGGCCTCGGTCAGCTCGATCGCGGCGAGCTCCTGCTCGGTGTAGAAGTGCTTCGACTCCTCCCACGCGCTGAGCTGGACGATGCGCGCGATGCTCTCGCCCGCCGCGAGCGCGTCCTTGGTGTGCATGTCGAGGCAGTACGCACAGTGGTTGAGCTGCGAGGCGCGGATCTTCACCAGCTCGAACAGCTTGGCGTCCAGGCCCTTACGGGCGGCTCCGTCCAGGCGGACCATCGCCTTGTAGACCTCGGGAGCGTGCTGTGCCCAGGAGAGGCGGGGGGTGTGCTCGGGGGCGTACTCGGCGTTTTCCTGATTGCTCATGGTGCCGACACTAGGTGCCAGGCAGCCCAGAGGTATGGTCCATTTCCATGGAGAAAGCATGGGCCACTCCGTCCGCGCCGCCCGCTTCGCCCACCCGGCCCACCCGGGCCGCTCTGGGCATCGACCTCCACCTGGAACCGGCGGCCGGTCCGGGCCTGCGCCGGGGCCTGACCGACGCCCTGCGCGAGGCCGTGCGCAGCGGCCGGCTGCTCCCCGGCACCCGGCTGCCCTCCTCCCGCTCCCTCGCCGCCGACCTCGCCATCGCCCGCAACACCGTCGCCGACGCCTACGCCGACCTGGTCGCCGAAGGCTGGCTGACCGCCCGGCAGGGTTCCGGCACCCGGGTCGCGACGGGCGTACCGCCGGTGCGGCGGGCGGAGACCCCCGCGGGTACGGCAGCCCACCGGCCCGCCTACGACCTGCGCGCCGGCTTCCCCGACGTCTCCGCCTTCCCGCGCACCGAGTGGCTGAAGGCCGCCCGCCGCGCCCTCACCGCCGCCCCCAACGAGGCCTTCGGCTACGGCGATCCGCGCGGCCGCGCCGAACTGCGCACCGCGCTCGCCGCCTACCTCGCCCGCGCCCGGGGCGTCCGCGCCGACCCCGAACGGATCGTGATCTGCGCCGGGTTCAGCCACGGCCTGAGCCTGCTCGGTGAGGTGCTGCGGGCCCGCGGGGCGGACACGGTCGCCGTGGAGTCGTACGGCCTCGACGAGCACTGGCAGCTGCTGACCTCGGCCGGTCTGCGCCAGGTCCCGCTGCCCTTCGACGAACTCGGCACGGACACCGGGGAGCTGTCCCAGGGGCCGGCCGCCGTACTGCTGACCCCCTCCCACCAGTTCCCGATGGGCGTGCCGCTCCACCACGACCGGCGGACGGCCGTCGTGGACTGGGCGCGGCGCACCGGCGGCCTGGTCCTGGAGGACGACTACGACGGCGAGTTCCGCTACGACCGCCGGCCCGTCGGCGCCCTCCAGGGCCTCGCCCCCGACGAGGTGGTCTACCTGGGCACCGCCAGCAAGTCCCTGGCGCCCGGGCTGCGGCTGGCCTGGATGGTGCTGCCGCCGGCGGTGGCCGGGGAGGCGACGGCGGCCAAGGGCGGCGTGGACACCTGCGGGGCGCCGGACCAGCTGACACTGGCCGAGTTCATCACCTCGGGCGCCTACGACCGACACGTCCGCGCCGCCCGCTCCCGCTACCGGCGGCGCCGGGACGCCCTGGTCCGGGCCCTCGCAGAGCGCGCCCCGGCGATCCGGGTCACCGGCATCGCGGCGGGCCTGCACATCGTGCTGCGGCTGCCGCCCGGAACCCAGCACCGGGTGGTCCGGGCCGCCGCGGACCGCGGCCTCGCCGTCGAGGGCCTCACCCCGCGTCACCTCCACCCCGACGCGGCCACCGCACCCCCGGACGCCCTCGTCCTCGGCTACGGCACCCCGCCCGACCACGCCTGGTCGGGCGCGCTGGAGATCCTGTGCACGGTGCTGTCCGACCCGGCTGTGATCAGCGTCGCCTGAATTCCCCGTCAACCGCCCCCGTAATTCAATTACGGAGGCTAGAGTCTCTCTCATGAGCAATGGTGATCAGATTACTCGCGTAGCCCTCAAGAAAATCACCCCGGACGTCTCTTCCGCGATGGGTTCCCTGCATGCCGCCGCCGTCACCGCGGCCCAGGACGCAAAGGTCGAACCGGAAATCCTCGAACTGGTCAGAATCCGCGCCTCCCAGCTGAACGGCTGCGCGTTCTGCCTCGACATGCACACCAAGGACGCTCGCGCGCAGGGCGAGACCGAGCAGCGGATCTATGCGCTGAACGCGTGGCGGGAGACGCCCTTCTTCAGTGAACGGGAGCGGGCGGCACTGGCGTTGGCCGAGGCCGTGACGTTCGTGGCCGACGGCCACGTGCCGGACGCGGTGTACGCCGAGGCCGCCGGGGTCTTCGACGAGGCCCAGGTCGCCGCCCTCGTCTGGGCGGTCACCGTCATCAACG
Organism: Streptomyces sp. NPDC028289; assembly: GCF_055565975.1. Taxonomy (NCBI): domain Bacteria; kingdom Bacillati; phylum Actinomycetota; class Actinomycetes; order Kitasatosporales; family Streptomycetaceae; genus Streptomyces; species Streptomyces sp. NPDC028289. The sequence goes on from NZ_JBVHTI010000003.1 coordinate 495,470, forward strand.
CCTACAACCGGATCGCCATTGCGACGCGGATGGTGCCGGGGGCTTATCAGCCCAAGCGGGCCGAATAAGAAAGCAGCCCGATATCCGGCCCGGTGAATTATTGCCGGGCCGGTTTTGTTGTGTACTTCGGCTGCGGGTGGGTGGGGGCTGGTCGCGCAGTTCCTCCCCCCTTCGGCCGGGGGTACCCCCAGCGCCCCTAAAGGGGCGCTATTCAGCCGCTTCCAAGCGGCTCAGGTACCTCCTCGTCGAGCCACTTTCGCCACTCCGGTGCCCGTACCGCCGTTCCGGCGGTTGCCGGGCCACCCGCCCACCGCGTCACCGGTCTGATCCCGTGCAGGGCGTTCACGAGCCACACCTCGCGGTCCGCCAGTTCGGTCAGGGTGCGTTCCCGGTGGGCGATGCCGATGCCGAGTCGCTTCGCGCGGTCCTGGATCAGGGCGACCGTCACCCCGGGCAGCACCGGCAGCCGAGGTGGGGGCAGGCACAGGGTGTCGTCCTCCCACCAGAGCACGCTGGTGGTGGCCGCCTCCAGGACCACCCCGGACGGGTTCACCAGCACCGCCTCCTGGGCTCCCGCCTCGGCCGCCCGGGCGCGCAGCCGGGCCAGGGTGTCCAGGTCGGGTCCCTTGCGGCGGGGTGCGGTGCGCGGGTCCGGCTGGCCGACCGCCCAGACCTCGACCGCGGAGCCGAGCGGTGGGGCGTGCCGCAGCCGAAACCGCACGTGGTGGGGCGTGAGTTCGACGCGCGGGAACCACTCGCCGGTGCGGGGCAGCGCCGCCGTCATGGCCCGCCAGAACTCCGGCAACCGGTGCTCCGGCGGCCCGTCGCACTCGGCGCAGGACCGCACGAAGCGGTCCCGGTGGCGGTCCAGGCCGCGCACCCTGCCGTCCCGCACCAGCCAGGAGTCCGCGACCAGCAGCCGCTCACCGGTTCCCGGGTCCTCGACGGGCCGCAGGCCGGCGGCCGGTGACCACGCGAACACGCCTTCCGCCACGGCCGGTCGTGTCATGACTCCTCCTTCGCCGTGCTCAGTATTTACGGCCCGACAGCGCCGGTGCCCCGCCCCGCGGCCCGTACGGGGCGTGCTCCAGCCAGGATCCGCAGGACGGCAGGACCGGCGCCAGCGCGGCCGCCGCGCGCTGCCGCAGCCGGATGATCCGGCGCCGGGGCCGCAGATGGTCCAGGGCGGCCCCGGCCGCCTCGCTGTTGAAGAGCGCCGCGGCCCGCCGTACCGCCGCGAAGTCCGCCACCGTGCCGTTCGCGATCGCCTCCGCCGCGGCCGCCGCGTCCGCGATGCCGCTGTTCATGCCCCGCGCCCCGAAGGGCGGGAAGAGGTGCGCGGCCTCCCCGGCGAGCAGCACCCGCCGGTGCGGGTCGGTGAAGGAGGCCGCGACCTTGCGCAGGAAGCGGTACGTCGACACCCACAGGATCCGGTCGTCGTATCCCTCGCCCACCACCCCGGGCAGCCAGCGGCGGACGGCCTCCTCGGTGCCGTACTCCTCCGCCCGGTCGTGGGCGTGGCACTGGAGGTCCACCTGGAAGCCCCCGGTGAACGGCACCCGCATCACACTGCGGCCGCCGACGCCGGGGTGCTCGTAGTGGAAGACCCGTTCCAGGGGCAGTTCGGCGTCCGGCCGGTCCGCCACGTCGACGACCACGTGGAAGCCCTCGCCGTGCGTGCCCTCCATGGGGATGCCGAGCCCGGCCCGGACGGCGGACCGGGCGCCGTCCGCCGCGATCACGTACCCGCACGTCAGCTCCCTGCCGTCCGCGCAGCTCAGCGCGGCGCCCGTGGCGGTGGTGCGGACACCGATCACGCGTGCGTTCCACACGGACTCCACGCCCGCTGCCGCGCAGGCCTCGCGCAGGAAGCGCTCGGTGTCGACCTGGCGCAGGCTGGTGAAGGGCGGCCGGCCGAACGGGGCCGGGAAGGTGCGGGAGTACACCTCCCGGCCCCGGTACAGGGTCCGTCTGGTGTGCCAGGTCCGGCCGTACGAGGTGATCTCCCCGGCCAGCCCCGGCCGCATCCCGTCGAGCAGCGCGAGGGTCTCGCGGTGCACGAACAGGGCCCGGCTGCCCGGCCGTTCGCGGTCCTCCGGGTCGGCTTCCAGGAGCATCACCGGCAGCCCGTGCGCGCGCAGCGCCAGCGCCGCCGACAGGCCCACCGGCCCGGCGCCGACCACCACGACCGGGGTCACGCGCGGACACCCGCCGACAGCATCCGGGTGATCTCCACCCGCTTCACCTTCCAGGTCGCCGTCATCGGCAGCTCCTCGAACCGCCACTGCCTCGGCTCCGCCATCGCCGGCAGGTCGGCGGTCGCCGCCCGCCAGCGCTCCGGGTCCAGCGGCCGTTCCCCGCGGACGCACACCACCGGGACCGGCTCGCGGTCCGCGCCCGGCACGATGACCACCTCACGGAGTTCCTCCAGCCGGTCCATGAGGGTGTCCTCGACCTCCAGGTTGCTGTGCACGGAGTCGATCCGGTCGATCTCCCGGTCGATCAGGTACAGCGCGCCCAGCCGGCTCCGGTAGCCCATGTCGCCCATCTGCCACCACTCGCCGTCCAGCTGGCGCTCGTACTGGTCGCGGGCGCCGAGGTAGGTGAGGATGCGGCCCCGGGTGCGGGCCTCGATCCGGCCGGGGGTGCCGGGCGCGGCGGGCTGCCCGTCGGGGCCCGTGACGCGGACGCTCGTGAAGCCCGGGATCCCGATCCCGACCCGCCGCCCGTCCGCGCGGGACACGCTCCGGCGCGTGAACCACTGGAAGGCCACCGGCCCGGTCTCGCTCTGCCCGTACAGCTGGAGCAGCCACGGGCTGCGCCGCTTCGAGGCGTCCAGCAGCCGTCGTACCGTGCGCGGGTGGATGGCGTCGAAGGTCGAACCGTACGACTTCACGCGCGACAGCGGGGCGCCGGGCGCGTCCGCCAGCTCCTCCCACAGCACGAAGGTGTTGGGGTGGGTCTCGACGATGCCGGGGCGGTGCCGGGCCAGCATCGGACCGACCTTCGCCGGGTCCGGGTCGGTGATCAGCAGCAACGGGCTGCCGTAGTGCAGCAGGACGCCGAGCAGGTGGTAGAAGCGGGAGTGCACGAAGGACATGTGCAGGGCCGCGACCTCGCCGCGGGTGGGCCAGCCCATCGCCTGCTGCGGGACCAGCCGGTTCCACATGGTCTGCGGGCAGTGCACCGCGAGTTTGGGGACGCCGGTGGTGCCGGAGCTGTGGGTGATCAGGGCGGGTTCGCGCGGGTGCAGCCGGACCGCCGGCGGGACCTCGGCGCCGGTGTGCTCGGCCAGGGACACCACGCCGGGCACGCTGTCCACGGTGAGGGTCTGCCGGACCAGGCCCTTGACCTCCAGGCCGGCCAGTTTCGCCGCGTCCGTGACCAGCCACGGCTGCCGGAGCCGGGCGAGCAGCTTGCCGACCACCTCGCCGGCCAGCGCGGGGGAGAGCAGCACGGGCACCGCGCCGATCCGGGAGACCGCGCAGGTCAGCAGCACGATGTCGACGTTGTCGGTCTTGTGTACGACGACCTGTTCGGCCGGCCGTACGCCGGCCGCCCACAGGCGCGCCGACAACTCCTCGACCGCGTCGGCGAGTTCCGGGTAGCTCAGACGGACCCCGAGGTCCGGGTGGGTGTCCAGGGGACGGTCCAGGGTGACGAACACCCCGCCGTGCCGGTCGGCCGCCCGCCGGAACAGCGGGCCGAGGTAGAACCCGCGGTCGCCGACGAGGGACACCTGCGACTCCTGCATGGGGACGTTCCTTTCGGTCGGGTCGGTCGGGGCCGGGGTCACCAGGCGCCCCGGCGGACCAGATGGCGGCGGAGTTTCCCGGTGGGGGTGCGGGGCAGCGCGGGGAGGAGGCTGACGCTGCGCGGGACCTTGAAGGCCGCGAGCCGCTCCCGGGCCAGCCGCAGCAGCTCCTCCTGGAGCCCCTCCGGCGCGGGGGTGGTGGCGGGGACGACGAAGGCACGCAGGCGTCCGGCACCCGTCCCGTCCGGGACCGCGGCCACCGCGACCTCCCGGACCGCCGGATGGGCGCGCAGCACGGCCTCCACCTCCAGCGGGGAGACGGTGATCCCGCCGACCATCTCCATGTCGTCGGTGCGGCCCAGATGCCGGTAGGCGCCGTCCGGTTCGCGGACCGCCCGGTCGTGGGTGGCCAGCCAGCCGCCGACCAGGGTCCGCGCGGTCTCCTCGGGCCGGTTGAGGTAGCCGGGCGTCAGCGTGGGGCCGCGTACCCACAGCTCGCCCTCGTGGCCGTCCGGCACCGGGCGCCCGTCGCGGTCGCGCAACTCCACCTCGAAGCCGGGGACGGGACGGCCGACGGTGCCGGGGTGGTGGTGGCCGAGGCTGTTGGCGCAGAAGGCGTGCCCGGCCTCGGTGGAGCCGATCTGCTCCAGGACCGGGGCGCCCAGCAGCTCCGTGACCCGGTCGCCCAGCCCGTCCGGCAGCCCCTCGCCGGCCGACACGGCGGCCCGTACCGAGGCGAAGCACGCCTCGTGCCCGGTGCCCCGGTCGGCGACCAGCGCCGCGTAGGCGGACGGGACCGAGTAGAGCAGGGTCACCCGGTGCCGGGCGATCAGCTCGTCGACGGCGGCCGGGTTCGGGCGCCGGTCCACCAGGACCGCACTCGACCCCGAGAAGAGCGGGAAGACGAAGGCGTTCCCGAAGCCGTAGGCGAAGTACAGCTTGGAGACGGACAGGGTGACGTCGTCCGCGGTGATGCCGAGCAGCCGCCGTCCGATGAGGTCGTGGTACGCGGCCGGGTGGGCGTGGGTGTGGACGACACCCTTGGGCCTGCCCGTCGTCCCGGACGTGTACTGCACGTACAGCGGGCCGTCCGCGTCGGCCGGCCGGGCGGCGGCGGGTTCGGCGGCCGGGGCGAGGGCGAGGAGCTGGTCGGCGCCGAGGCGGGCCCGCCCGGGGAAGCGGTCCTCCAGGCCCGGTCCCGTCAGGCACAGCACCGCCTCCGTGTCGGCGGCCATGAACGCGTGGTCGGCGGCGGGCAGTTCGGGGTTGACCAGGACGGCCACGGCGCCGAGCCGGGCGACCGCGAGAAAGGTCACCACCCAGGCGATCGAGTCCGGCAGCGCGAGCACCACCCGGTCGCCGGGGGACACACCCTGGGCGGCGAGCACGGTCGCGGCCCGCGCCCCGAGGTCGTGCACCTCGCCGTGGGTCCAGGCGCGATGGCCCTGGTGGAAGGCGGGACGGTCGCGCCAGCCGTGCCGTTCTGCGAGTTCGGCGAGACGGGCGGCGAGGTTGCCGGTGCCGGTGCCGGTGCGGGCGGGGGCGGGGGCGGGGGCCTGGGTCATCGGGCGGCCTCCTCGACGGCGTCCGCCGCGGCCGACGGCGTGTGCTCCCGCAGCGCCCGCATCTGCGCGGCCGTCTTCAGCAGCATCTCGTCGTACTCGGCGGCCGGGTCGGAGTCCAGGACGATCGCCCCGCCCGCGCCCAGCTGCATCCGGCCGCCCGCCATCACGGCCGTACGGATGACGATGTTCAGGTCCGCGCCGCCGCTGCACCCGAGGTAGCCGAGCGCCCCCGAGTACACGCCCCGCGCCTCGGTCTCCAGACCGTCGATGATCTCCATCGTGCGCAGCTTCGGGGCGCCGGTCATCGACCCGCCCGGGAAGCAGGCACGTACGCAGTCCACGGCGTCCGTCCCGGCCCGCAGCCGTCCGGTCACGGTGGAGACCAGCTGGTGCACGGTCGCGTACGACTCGGTGGCCATGAGGCGGGGGACCCGCACGGTTCCGGTACGGCAGACCCGGCCCAGGTCGTTGCGGAGCAGGTCGACGATCATCAGGTTCTCGGCGCGGGTCTTGGCGTCCGCCGCCAGCGCGTCCCGCAGCCGCGCGTCCTCGAACGGGGTCGCCCCGCGCGGCGCGGTCCCCTTGATGGGCCTCGCCTCGGCCACCCCGTCCCGGGTGATCCGCAGGAACCGCTCCGGCGAGGAACCCGCCACGTCCAGGTCGCCGAAGCGCAGGAAGGCCGCGTACGGCGCCGGGTTGACGCGGCGCAGCTCCCGGTAGAAGGCGTACGGGTCGGGCGGGGCGGGCAGCCGGGCCGCGTCGGTCAGGCAGACCTCGTAGCTGGTGCCGGCCCGCAACTCCCGCCGGCAGGCCTCGATGTCGGCGAGGTAGGCGGCCCGGTCGCGCACCAGCCAGGGCTCGGCGGCCGCCAGGTCCGGCTCCGCGGCGGCGGGCGGGGCGGACGGGGGTGCGGCCGGGGCCAGGAAGCTGAGCTGGGCCAGCGTGTCCGTCAGCCACTCCTCGGCGGCCCGCGCGGCCTGCGGGGAGTTCTCCGCCAGGCAGACCGCGTAGGTGACGTCCTCCTCGTGGTCCACGGCGATCAGCCGGTCCGCGAACAGCCAGCAGGCGTCCGGGGTGTCGGCCCGGTGCCGGTTCGGGGAGCCGCAGTCGGCCTTCGTCTCGTAGCCGAAGTAGCCGACATAGCCGCCGGTGAAGTCGAAGGGCAGCCCGTCGGCGTCCACCCGGCGGCTGCTCAACTGCCTCTTCAGATAGTCGAAGACGCTCGCGGACACCTTGCGCGGCGGCCGTCCGGCCCGCTCGACCGCACACCGGCCGGCCGTGACGTCGTACCGCACGAACTCGGCGAGCGGACCGCTGTCGTCGCCCAGGAAGGAGAAGCGCGAGCGGCCCTCCTCGACGAGCGAGCTGTCCAGCCAGAACGCGCGGGACGAGGCGGCGAAGAGGCGGGTGAAGGCGGCCTCCGTGTCGACGGCGCCGGCGATCTGCCGGGTGTGCAGGCGGTACGCGGGCGCTTCGGCGTGGTGGCGGGGGCGGGGGACGGCCGCGCTCGGGATCCTCGGCCGGGGGAGCGCCGCCTCGGCCGGTGGGACGGCGGTGTTCTTGGTCCGCGCTCTGCGGGCCCGGCGGGCGGTGAGGTTGCGGAAGTTCACCAGCATGCGGTGGCCGTACTCGGTGAGCACCGACTCGGGGTGGAACTGCACGCCCCACAGCGGCCGTTCGCGGTGGCGCAGCCCCATCAGGACGCCGTCCTCGGACCAGGCGGTGGCCTCCAGCGTGGCGGGCAGTGGCTCGTGTACCGCGAGGGAGTGGTAGCGGACGGCGGTGAAGCCCTGGGGCAGCCCCTCGAAGAGGTCCCGCCCGTCGTGCCGCACCCGGGTCAGGTGCCCGTGCCGCGGCTGCGGGGCGGGTGCCACCCGGGCCCGCTCCCCGAGCGCGATGCCCTGGTGCCCCAGGCACACCCCGAGCACGGGGACGGTGGTCTCGGCGATCATCCGGGCGCTGATGCCGAAGTCACGGCCGTCGCCCGGATGGCCGGGCCCCGGAGACACCACCACGTTGTCGAACTCCGCGAGAGCGGGCGGCGCCGGCTCGTCATTGCGGATCACCACCGGTTCCTCGCCGTTGACCTCGGCGATCAACTGGAACAGGTTGTAGGTGTACGAGTCGTAATTGTCGATGAGCAGGGTCTTCACCCGCCCACCTCCCTCGGGTCGTTCCCGGGCCTATGCGGCCCGTCGTTTGTGCCGCCCGCGCAGCGCCTGGAGCGGGGGATACAGCCATTTCTTGAAGAAACGCTGAAGTCGCGGCATGAGAATCCACGTGACAAGCGCTGTCACGCAGAGGCAGAGCACCAGAGTGCGAATGAGCGGATTGAGCCCGCCGAGATGGGGGATCACGATGATGTTGAAGAGCAGGACCGGCGGAAACACCGCGCTCATGTTGATGAACCACAGTTTCCATTTCGCCGGAGGAACGGGCGGCGGCGGCACGGGCGGCGGCCCGGCCAGCGAGTCGAACCACTCCTTCGACCCCCGTACGCTACGGCGCCCGGTGGGCCGGGCGATGCCGTCCGCGCGGGTCTCCCACTCGCCGCGGTCCGGGGAGTTCTCCCAGGCCAGCGCCGAGTCCTCGGTGGCGAAGCGATACACGACATGCCATTCCGTCTCCTGGTCGACTAGGACACCACCGCCGAGGAACCCCGGCCGGCGGGCGCTCGCGCCCAGCATGGCCCACCCCCAGGAGTGGAAGTCGGCCTCGCGACCCGGCATCACGTGATAGGCCACGGTGACGGTGACGGGATTACTGGTCACAGCGTTCTTTACGGAATGGACACAACCCGCGTTCAAAGTTTAAACGAGTTTTTTCGTGTCCGGATCGTAACTCTTTATAGCGCTTTCTATGTGCTTGCTGTGTTCTGCTACCCGGTACTTCCGGTAACCCGCCCGTAATTCTGGAAAGTGCTTGCCGGGGCGGCCGCGGAAGTTGCACGATCGCGGTCCAAGAACGAAGGAGGCCGCCATGTCGAGGTACGTCTGGAATTTGACCGAAGAGGGTCGACAGGCAATCGATCAGGCGCGTTCCGTGATCGAACCGGCGCGAAAAGAAGTGACCGCCCACCCGCTTTACCGGCGAATATCAGGCCGGGAACACCTGGCCACGTTCATGGCCCACCACGTGTTCGCCGTCTGGGACTTCATGTCCCTGCTCAAGTCGCTCCAGCGGGAGCTGACCTGCGTCGACGTCCCCTGGGTGCCCCGCGGCTCCGCGGTGGCCCGCAGGCTCGTCAACGACATCGTGCTGGTCGAGGAGAGCGACGCCCTGAACGACGGCTTCACCAGCCACTTCGAGCTGTACCGCGCCGCCATGGCCGAGGCGGGTGCCGACACCGCCCCCGTCGACACCTTCGTCGCGCTCCTCGCCGAGGGCCACGACGTGCCGGCGGCCCTGCGCGTGGCCCAGGTCCCCGCGCCGGCCGCCGAGTTCGTGCGCACCACCTTCGGCATCATCGCCGACCGCCCGCTGCACTGCCGGGCCGCCGCCTTCGCCTTCTCCCGCGAGGACCTGATCCCGGACATGTTCGACCAGGTCATCGGCGAGGAGGGCACCGACCGCTTCCCGCTCTTCCGGGACTACCTCGCCCGGCACATCGAGGTCGACGGCGAGGAGCACACCCCCATGGCCCTCCAGATGGTCGCCGACCTCTGCGGCACCGACGACGCCCGCTGGCAGGAGGCCACCGAGACCGTTCTCGTCGCCCTGGAGGCCAGGTCCCGGCTGTGGGACGGGATCACGGCCGCGATGGGGTGAGCGCGACAGGTCGGTTGAAGGTGCGGCCCAGGAAGTCGCGGATGCGCTCGGTGATGACGCCGAGGTGGCTCTCCAGGGCGAAGTGGCCGGTGTCGAGGAGGTGGATCTCGGCGCCGGGCAGGTCCCGGCGGAACGCCTCCGCGCCGGCGGGGCCGAAGATCTCGTCGCCCGCGCCCCAGACCGCCAGCAGCGGGACCTGCGAGTCGCGGAAGTACTGGTGGACCTTCGGGTAGAGGTCCACGTTGGTCGGGTAGTCGCGGAAGAGCCTGAGCTGGATCTCGGCGTTGCCCGGGCGGTCCAGCAGCGCCTGGTCGTGGACCCAGTTGTCGGGGCTGACCGGGCTCGGGTCGGCGACCCCGTTGAGGTACTGCCAGCGGGTGCTCTCCAGGGTCAGCGCGCCGCGCATCGGGGCCTCCGTGTCCGGCCCCGGGTTGCCGGTGTAGGCGAACACGGCGTCCCGGAACGGCTTGACGAAGCCCTCCTCCTCATCGACCGCAGCAGGACCAACAAGGCCCGCTGGTGCTCGATGGCCGTGTGCGGCAACCGGATGAAGACACGACGCCACTACCAGCGCACCCGCGACGCCGCGACCGACTGACGGGCCGCGCGTGCGGACGTGGCGACGGAGGCCCGGCGCCTGTGAGTGTGACCGACCGGTGCCCGGCGCGTGTGAGCGTGACCGGCCGATGCCCGGCGCGTGTGACGGTGACCGACGGAGGCTCGGCGCGTGCGGACGTGGCCGACGGACGTCGGGTGCCCGTGAGCAGGAGCCTCAGGCTTCCTCGGCCGTGACCGGTGCCTCCCCGAACCGGCCCAGGGCCAGCGCCCCCGCCACGGCCACCGCGAATCCGAGCACCGCGAGCCAGGTCAGCCCCTCCCGGGTGCGGTCCCCGAGCCACACGACCCCCACCGCCGCCGGGCCGATCGTCTCCCCGATGACCATGCCGGCCGTCGCCGTGGTCACCGAGCCGCGTTGCAGCGCCGAGGTCAGCAGCATGAAGGCGCCGCCGCCCCCGATCAGCAGGGCGTAGGCCGCGGGGTTGGTGAACAGCTCGGCCGGCCGCAGCGTGTCGATCAGCCGCACCGACACCTCCACCACGCCGAACCCGAACCCCGCCCCGAGGCCTAGGACCAGCGCCCGCCCCGGCCCGGTCAGCCGCCCGCCGGCCAGGCCGAGCAGCAGCACCCCCACCGCCGTCCCGAGCATCACCCACTTCAGCGTCATGGACCCGGCCCGGTCCCCTTCCGGCCCCGACGCCAGCCCCAGCATCGCGAGCCCCGCGCACACCACCCCCACCGCGGTCCACTCCACCCCGCTCAACCGCACCCGCAGCAGCCGCGCCGCGACCACCGCGGTCACCGCGAGCGACGACGCCAGGGCCGCGCTCACCGCGTAGATGGGGAGCGAGCGCAGCGCCAGGATCTGGAACACGAACCCGAGCCCGTCCAGCCCCAGCCCGACGACATACCGCCACTGCCGCACCGCGCGCAGCAGCAGCGCGGCCTCGCCGCCGGCGCCGTCACCGGCCGCCCGCGCGGCCATCGCCTGCAGGACCGTCGCCGTACCGAAGCAGATCGCGGCCGCGAGGGCGCACACCATTCCGAAGAGCACAGAGGGACTGTAGGGGAGGGGAGTGTGCGGTGATCGAGAGGAGAGCAAGAAGCGGGTCCGGGGCGACCCCGGACCCGCTTCTCGGGCCTCTCGGACGTCAGCTCGCGCCGGTGAGCCAGGCGGTGGCGTTGAGGGCGAGGGCGGCGTTGGTGGCGCCGCTGTCGTTCCAGCCGTCGTACAGCGTGTTGCCGGACTGGCCGGTGCCGTCGTCGATGGGCGAGCTGTCGCCCCAGAACGCGACCCGGCCGCTGCCGAAGGTGCTGGTGGCGAAGAAGGCGCCGGTGTTCCCGGAGTAACCGCTGCGGTACACAAGGCCCTTGACGGCGGAGTTGTCGGAGGGCTTGAGCGTGGCCGTCGTGCCGTCGGCGATCAGGCTCTTGGTGACGGTGCCGAAGGAGCCGTTCAGCACCGCGTTGCTGCTGTCGCTGATGGCCTTCGGGTAGCCGGAGCCGATGTCCAGCGAGTCGATCGAGAACCCGAACGGGTCGGTCGAGTCGACGCTGTTGTTGGTCATCAGGTCGTTGAGGATCTCGACCGCGTCGTAGCCGTCGTTGTTGCGGTCGGCGCCGGTGTGGTCGGAGATCATGAACAGGCCGCCGCCCGCCTTCACGAAGTTCATGATCGCCGTCTTCTCGGCGGTGCTGAACTTGGTGTTGGGTTCGGGCAGCACCAGCGCGTCGAACTTCGACAGGTCGGTGGTCGACGAACCCCCGTACGTGAGGGCGCTCGTCGCGGTCTTCAGGCTGTAGTCGCCGGTCTTCTGCAGGGCGATGCCCCATGACGACAGCGCACCGGTCCAGTCCTTGTCGGAGGACGGGGAGGAGTCCTGGGCCAGCGGGTCGGGCTTGCTGGTGGAGATGATCCAGTCCGCGTTGCCGGCCTCCTCGGCGTGGCCGTCGTCGAACAGGACGCGGTAGGTGGTGGCCGCGTGGGCGGGGGTCGCGGAACTGGTGGCCTGGACCGCCGCACCGGCGGTGAGCAGGCCGAGCACGGCCAGGGCCGTGGTGAGTTTGCGGCGCGGGATGGCGAAGCCGGGCATCTGTCATTCCTCCATCGGTGGGGGGTGCGAGAGGGATGGCGGTGCGGGTGGTGCGTCACGAGTCGTTCTGCGCGCGTAGAGAGAAAGGCGGTTCCGTGGGGCGGAACGTGTTCTGCGCGCGTAGAGTCCGAAGTTGATCGTTCACCTACGGACAGCTGGACGGTACCGGCGGCGTGCGGTGCGCCGACAGGAACCCGGCGTCTTCACATGATTTTCTTACCTGGACATGACAAGTGGGCCCCGGGCGTCGCATCGCCCTCGGCGCCCGTCTCAGGCGCTCAGAACCCCCCACAACTGCTCGATCCCCCACTCCAGATCCTCCTCCGCCACCACCAACGGCGGCGCCACCCGCACCGTCACCCCGTGCGTCTCCTTCACCAGCACCCCCCGCTCCATCAGCCGCTCCGCCACCGCCCGCCCCGACCCCACCGCGGGATCCACGTCCACCCCCGCCCACAGCCCCCGCCCTCGTACGGCCGTCACCCGCCCGCTCCCGGTCATCTCCGCCAGGCGCCGGTGGAGCAGTTCCCCCAGTTCGGCCGCCCGCTCCTGGAACTCCCCGGTCCGCAGCATCGCGATCACCTCCAGAGCCACCGCGCAGGCCAGCGGATTGCCGCCGAAGGTGGACCCGTGCTCCCCGGGCCGGAACACCCCGAGCACCTCCGCGTTCGCCACCACCGCCGACACCGGCAGCACCCCACCCCCCAGCGCCTTCCCGAGGACGTACACATCGGGTACGACCCCCTCGTGCTCACACGCGAACGTCCGCCCGGTCCGCCCCAGCCCCGACTGGATCTCGTCCGCGACGAACAGCACATCCCGCTCGCGGGTCAGCTCCCGCACCCCGGCCAGGTAGCCCTCCGGCGGCACGACGACCCCCGACTCGCCCTGGATCGGCTCCAGCAGCACCGCGACCGTGTTCTCGGTCACCGCGGCCCGCATGGCCGTCAGGTCGCCGTACGGCACGATCTCGAACCCCGGCGTGTACGGCCCGTAGTCCGCCCGTGCCTCCGGATCCGTGGAGAAGCTGATCACGGTCGTCGTACGGCCGTGGAAGTTCCCGCCCGCCACCACGACCTTCGCCATCTCGGCCGGCACGCCCTTGACCCGGTAGCCCCACTTCCGGGCGGTCTTCACCGCCGTCTCCACCGCCTCCACGCCGGTGTTCATCGGCAGCACCGTCTCCATCCCGCACAGCTCGGCCAGCGCGGTGCAGAACGCGGCGAACCGGTCGTGGTGGAACGCCCTCGACGTCAGCGTCACCCGCTCCAGCTGGGCCTTCGCCGCCGCGACCAGGCGCGGGTGGCCGTGCCCGAAGTTCAGCGCCGAGTAGCCGGCCAGGAAGTCCAGGTACCGGCGCCCCTCGACGTCCGTCATCCAGGCGCCGTCGGCCGTCGCGATCACCACCGGCAGCGGGTCGTAGTTGTGCGCGCTGTGCGCGTCGGCGGCGGCGATGAGGGCTTCCGTAGTGGTCCCGGCGACTCCAGGGGACGCGGCAGGACTGCCCCCTTTCCTACCTTCCGCCCCTGCCCGACTGGTGGACGCCACGGCCCTCGGGCCCGGCGTGCCCGGTAATGTGATCCACGGGCCGTGACTGGCGCGCTGGGATGGGACCGACCATCGGGGAGCGGCTCGTGCTGTGACCGAGTGCCGTGCGCCTGGGCCGAACCGTGAATGCCGAACGCCATGTCCGGAGGTCCCGAATGTCAGACAAGTCCGCGCCCCTGTCCACCGAGTCCACGGCCTACCGTGCCGCCCTCGACGTGATCCGCGCCGTCGAGCCGCGGGTCGCCGACGCCATCGGCCAGGAGGTCGCCGACCAGCGCGAGATGCTCAAGCTGATCGCCTCCGAGAACTACGCCTCCCCGGCGACCCTGCTCGCCATGGGCAACTGGTTCAGCGACAAGTACGCCGAGGGCACGATCGGCCGCCGCTTCTACGCCGGCTGCCGCAACGTCGACACCGTCGAGGCGCTCGCCGCCGAGCACGCCCGGGAGCTGTTCGGCGCGCGGCACGCCTACGTTCAGCCGCACTCCGGCATCGACGCCAACCTGGTCGCCTTCTGGGCCGTCCTCGCCGACCGCGTCGAGGTCCCCTTCCTCCAGAAGGCCGGCGCCCGCCAGGTCAACGACCTCTCCGAGGCCGACTGGGCCGAGCTGCGCCAGGCCTTCGGCAACCAGCGGATGCTCGGCATGTCCCTGGACGCCGGCGGCCACCTCACCCACGGCTTCCGCCCGAACATCTCCGGCAAGATGTTCGACCAACGCTCCTACGGCACCGACCCGGCCACCGGCCTGATCGACTACGACGCGCTGCGCGCCCAGGCCCGTGACTTCAAGCCGCTGATCATCGTCGCGGGCTACTCGGCGTACCCCCGTCTGGTGAACTTCCGGATCATGCGCGAGATCGCGGACGAGGTCGGCGCGACCCTCATGGTCGACATGGCGCACTTCGCCGGTCTGGTCGCCGGCAAGGTCCTGACCGGTGACTTCGACCCGGTCCCGCACGCCCAGATCGTGACCACGACCACCCACAAGTCGCTGCGCGGCCCGCGCGGCGGCATGGTCCTGTGCGACGACTCCCTCAAGGACCAGGTCGACCGCGGCTGCCCGATGGTCCTCGGCGGCCCGCTCCCGCACGTCATGGCCGCCAAGGCCGTCGCCCTGGCCGAGGCCCGGCAGCCCGCCTTCCAGGACTACGCCCAGCGCATCGTCGACAACTCGCGCGCGCTGGCCGAGGGCCTGATGCGCCGGGGCGCCACCCTGGTCACCGGCGGCACCGACAACCACCTCAACCTGATCGACGTCGAGACGTCGTACGGCCTCACCGGCCGCCAGGCCGAGTCGGCCCTCCTCGACTCCGGCATCGTCACCAACCGCAACGCGATCCCCGCCGACCCGAACGGCGCCTGGTACACCTCCGGCATCCGCATCGGCACGCCCGCGCTGACGACGCGAGGACTGGGAACGGCGGAGATGGACGAGGTGGCGGGCCTGATCGACCGTGTCCTCACCGCCACGGAGCCGGGCACGACGAAGTCGGGCGCCCCGTCGAAGGCCTCCCACGTCCTGGACGAGAAGGTCTCGACGGAGATCGCCCAGCGCGCGACCGACCTGGTGGCGGGCTTCCCGCTGTACCCGGAGATCGACCTCGGCTGATCGACACCGGTCAGGGGCAGCGCCCCGTAAGGGGCGCTGGGGGTTCCCCCGGCCGAAGGCTGGGGGAGGAACTGCGCGGGCAACCACATGCGACCCGCAGTCCCCCGCGCCCCGAAACCACCCCACCCCTCAAGGGCCGACCACCCCCTCACCCTCTGAGAGAATGGTGAGCATGGCTTCTGACCGACCCCGCGTGCTCTCCGGCATCCAGCCCACCGCCGGCTCGTTCCACCTGGGCAACTACCTCGGCGCCGTCCGCCAGTGGGTGGCCCTCCAGGAGACCCACGACGCCTTCTACATGGTCGTCGACCTGCACGCGATCACGGTCCCGCAGGACCCCGCCGACCTGCGCGCCAACACCCGGCTCGCCGCCGCCCAGCTGCTCGCGGCCGGCCTGGACCCGGACCGCTGCACCCTCTTCGTGCAGAGCCACGTCCCGGAGCACGCCCAGCTCGCCTGGGTCATGAACTGCCTGACCGGCTTCGGCGAGGCCAGCCGGATGACCCAGTTCAAGGACAAGGCGGCCAAGCAGGGCACGGACCGCGCGAGCGTCGGCCTGTTCACGTACCCCATCCTCCAGGTCGCCGACATCCTGCTCTACCAGGCCAACGAGGTCCCCGTCGGCGAGGACCAGCGCCAGCACGTCGAGCTCACCCGTGACCTCGCCGAGCGCTTCAACGGCCGGTTCGGCGAGACCTTCACCATCCCGAAGCCGTACATCCTCAAGGAGACGGCGAAGATCTACGACCTCCAGGACCCGGCGATCAAGATGAGCAAGTCGGCGTCCACGCCGAAGGGCCTCATCAACCTCCTCGACGACCCGAAGGCGACCGCGAAGAAGGTCAAGAGCGCGGTCACCGACACCGACACCGTGATCCGCTACGACGCCGAGCACAAGCCGGGCGTCTCCAACCTGCTCACCATCCACTCCACCCTGACCGGCAAGTCGATCGCCGAGCTGGAGCAGGAGTACGAGGGCAAGATGTACGGCGCGCTCAAGACGGACCTCGCCGAGATCATGGTCGACTTCGTCACCCCGTTCCGGGAGCGCACCCAGCAGTACCTGGACGACTCGGAGACCCTCGACTCGATCCTCGCCAAGGGGGCCGAGAAGGCGCGTGCCGTCGCCGCCGAGACCCTGGCCCAGGCCTACGACAGGGTCGGTTTCCTGCCCGCCAAGCACTGAGTCGCATACCAGGCGAAGCGAAGCGCTGCACATCACTTCGGCCACGGCTGCCCGGGAGGCGGCCGTGGCCGTACAGTCGATAGCCGGACGGCCGGGTACGAACCCGACATGCGTCCGCCCACCACGACCGACGGGAGATGACGTGGGGACCGTAACGATCGGCGTGTCGATCGCGGTCCCGGAGCCTCACGGCAGCCTGCTCCAGCAGCGGCGCGCGGGCTTCGGCGACGCCGCGGCCCACGGCATCCCCACGCACGTCACGCTGCTGCCGCCCACGGAGATCGGCTCCGCCGAGTTGCCGGCCGTGGAGGCGTATCTCGGCGAGGTCGCCGCCATGGGCCGGCCGTTCCCGATGCGGCTGTGCGGGACCGGTACGTTCCGGCCGCTGTCGCCGGTGGTGTACGTCCGGGTGGTGCAGGGCGCGGACGACTGCGCGTGGCTGCAGCAGCGGGTCCGGGACGCGTCCGGGCCGCTCGACCGTGAGCTGCAGTTCCCGTACCACCCGCACGTGACCGTGGCCCATGGGATCGACGAGGCCGCCATGGACCTGGCGTTCGCCGAGTTGGCGGACTTCGAGGCCGAGTGGTCCTGCATGGGGTTCGCGCTGTACGAGCAGGGCGCGGACGGGGTGTGGCGGAAGCTGCGGGAGTACGTCTTCGGGGGCTCTGTTGTTCCACCTCAGGTGGGGCATGCGGAGCGGGGGAGTATCGCGAGTCGGTAGGGCGCGGGCCGGTGGGGCCTGGTCGCGCAGTTCCTCCCCCAGCCTTCGGCCGGGGGCACCCCCAGTGCCCCTTACGGGGCGCTTCGGCCGGCCGGAACTAGATCGGCAACCTCCGGAACACCGACCGCGGCGCATGCCGCAGTGCCGACATCACCACGCGCAGCGCTCCCGGCACCCACACCACCTCCGACCGTCGCCGCAGGCCCAGCTCGATCGCCGTCGCCACCGCCTCCGGGGTGGTGGCGAGCGGTGCCTCGTCCAGGCCCCGCGTCATCTTCGTCCGGACGAACCCCGGCCGTACGACCATCACGTGCACGCCCGTGCCGTGCAGCGCGTCGCCCAGCCCTTGGGTGAAGGCGTCCAGGCCCGCCTTGCTGGAGCCGTAGATGAAGTTGGAGCGGCGGGCGCGTTCGCCGGCGACCGAGGAGAGGACGACCAGGGAGCCGTGGCCCTGGCTCTGCAGGGCCCGTGCGGCGACCAGGCCCGCCGAGACGGCGCCCGTGTAGTTGGTCTGGGCGACGCGCACCGCGTTCACCGGTTCGCGTTCGTCGGTCGCCTGGTCGCCGAGGATGCCGAAGGCGAGCAGGACCACGTCGACGTCGCCGTTGGCGAAGACCTTGCCGAGGGCCGTCTCGTGGGACTCGGGGTCGAGCGCGTCGAAGGCGAGGGTGTGGACGTCGGGGCCGAGGGCGCGCAGTTGTCCGGCGGCCTGTTCGAGGGCGGGGGAGGGGCGGCCGGCCAGCCAGACCGTGCGGGTGCGGCGGGCGATCAGCCGGCGCGCGGTGGCCAGCGCGATCTCCGACGTACCGCCGAGGACGAGCAGGGACTGGGGCATTCCGAAGGCGTCCTTCACGGCAACTCCTGAGGGCTGGAGGAGGGCTAGAGACCGAGGCGGCGGGACAGGTCGGAGACGAACACTCCGCGTGGGTCCAACTCCGCGCGCAGGGCACGGAATTCGGCGAGTCGTGGGTACATCGCGGCGAGCAGGTCGGGTCGGAGCCGGGCGTCCTTGGCGAGGTAGACGCGGCCGCCGGCGCCGGCGACCTCCTCGTCCAGTTCGTCGAGGAAGGCGCCGAGGCCGGGCAGCCCGGCGGGGATGTCGAGGGCGAGGGTCCAGCCGGGCACGGGGAAGGAGAGCCAGCCGGGGTCGGCCTCGCCGAAGCGCTTGAGGACGGCCAGGAAGGACGGGCAGCGGCGCTCGGAGATCCGGGCCACGATCCGGCGCAGGGCGGCCTCCTGGCCGTGTCCGACGACGAACTGGTACTGGACGAAGCCGGCCCGGCCGTA
Organism: Streptomyces sp. NPDC028289; assembly: GCF_055565975.1. Classification (NCBI taxonomy): domain Bacteria; kingdom Bacillati; phylum Actinomycetota; class Actinomycetes; order Kitasatosporales; family Streptomycetaceae; genus Streptomyces; species Streptomyces sp. NPDC028289. The sequence goes on from NZ_JBVHTI010000003.1 coordinate 513,560, forward strand.
GACGCGGTTCCAGTGCGGGACGCCGTCCAGGGGGTGGAAGAACGAGGAGATGCGCTGGAGTTGGCCGACCCGGGCGCGGGGTGCCTTGCGGTACCAGAGCTCGTTGAAGAGGCCGACGGTGGCGGGGCCCAGGAGGCCGTCGGGGACGTGGGCGGGGGCGGGTGGCAGCTCGCGGGGGCGGAAGGCCAGCGGGGCGCGCCCGGCGCGGGTGTTCCCGGCGAGCGCCTCCCTGGGTGCGTGGTCGCCGCGGGTGAGCACCGCGCGCCCGGTCGCCGCCCCGCGCGCGAGCAGGTCGATCCAGGCGACCGAGTAGCGGTAGCGGTGGTCGGTCCCGGTCAGGCGGGTCATCAGGTCGTCGAGGTCGGCGGCGCGTTCGGTGTCGACGGACATGTACGACGTCTCGACGGGGAGGAGGCGGACGGTCGCCGTGAGGATCACTCCGGTCAGACCCATGCCGCCGGCCGTCGCGTCGAACAGCGGGGTGCCGCGGCTCACCGTGCGGACCTGGCCGTCGGCGGTGAGGAGTTCGAAGGACAGCACGTGACGGGAGAACGATCCCGAGACATGGTGGTTCTTGCCGTGGATGTCGGCGCCGATCGCGCCGCCCACCGTCACCTGGCGGGTCCCCGGGGTCACCGGGACGAACCAGCCGAGCGGCAGCAGCACCTCCATCAGGCGGTGCAACGAGACCCCGGCGTCGCACAGCACGGTGCCGCCGTCCGCGTCGATGGCGTGGACGCGGTCCAGGCCCGTCATGTCGAGCACGGCGCCGCCGGCGTTCTGCGCCGCATCGCCGTAGGCCCGGCCGAGACCCCGCGCGATACCGCCGCGCGACCCGCAGTTCCGAATCGCGTCCGCCGCCTCCTGATAGGTCCGGGGGCGGATCAGGAGGGCGGCGGTGGGGGCGGTGCGGCCCCAGCCGGTGACGGGGACGGTCTCTCCAGGCATACGGCGACCGTAACGCCCGTTATGGGCAATTGGCGCTATTGGCCACGGGGGATCGCCTGACTCCCCGAAACGGGTGATTATCCGAATGTCGCTCAATATGGTCGTAGCTTTGGTGGGGTGAGGGTGAACAGTGAGTCCAATGGACGACATGGACCACCGGATCCTCTCCGCACTGCACGCCTGCGGCGCCGATCCACGCGTCGCGTCGGCCGCGCGCGGTCTCTCCCTCGCCGGTGAGCACGGCGCGCTCTGGCTCGCGGCGGGCCTCGCCGGGGCCACCGTGGACGGCGCGCGGCGCGGCGCCTGGGTGCGCGGCACGGCGCTCGTCGCGGTCGCGCACCTCGGCAGCATGGGCGTCAAACGGGTCGTACGCCGGGCGCGCCCCGCGCATGTCCGGCCCCGGATGCGCACCGCGGGGCGGCACTCCTTCCCCAGCTCGCACGCCACCTCCGCCGCGGCCGCGGCCGTCGCCTTCGGGGCGCTCGGGGTGCCCGCCCTCGCGCCTCTCGCGGCCGCCATGTGCCTGTCCCGGCTGGTCGTCGGCGTGCACTTCCCGTCCGACGTGGCGGCGGGCGCGGCCCTCGGGGCGCTCACGGCCCGCGCCGGGGCGCGCTGGATGAGCGGAGGCGGCCGTGACTGAGACCGCGCACGCCGCCGCGAAGGGGGTCGCCGAACCGACGCCGGCGGAGCGGGCTGCCGGAACGGGGCCGGCGAAGAGCGCTGCTGAAACGACTCTGCGCGAACAGCGCGCCCACCCCTCCCTGGCGCACGGACCGGCACGTGCGCGTGTCACCCCCGGCGGCCTCCTCACGGGCCTGCTGCGGACCACCCGCCCCAAGCAGTGGGTCAAGAACACCCTCGTCGTCGCCGCCCCGGCCGCCGCCGGCCGGCTCTTCTCGGTGCCCGCGCTCGGCCGCCTCGCCCTGACCTTCGTCCTCTTCACGGCCTGCGCCGCCGCCGTCTACCTGATCAACGACGCCCGGGACGCCGAGGCCGACCGCGCCCACCCCGTCAAGTGCCGCCGCCCGGTCGCCGCCGGGCAGGTCCCGGTCCCCGTCGCCTACGCCGCCGGCGGCGTCCTGGCCGTCCTCGCGCCCCTGCTCGCGGCCCGGCTCACACCGCCCCTCGTCCCCGTCCTGCTGACCGCCTACCTGGGCATGCAACTGGCGTACTGCGTGGCCCTGAAGCACGTCCTGGTCGTCGACCTCGTCGTGGTCACCACCGGCTTCCTGATGCGGGCGATGATCGGCGGGGTCGCCCTCGGCATCCCGCTGTCCCGCTGGTTCCTGATCACCACCGGCTTCGGCGCGCTCTTCATGGTGTCGGCCAAGCGCTACTCCGAGGCCGTGCAGATGGCCGGAAAAGCGGGCGCCACGCGCGCGCTGCTCACCGAGTACACCACCGGCTACCTCCGCTTCGTCTGGCAGCTGGCCGCCGGAGTCGCCGTCCTCGCCTACTGTCTGTGGGCCCTGGAGGGCCGCGACGGGCCCGCCGCCGGCCTGCTGCCCTGGCGCCAGCTGTCCATGGTCGCCTTCATCCTGGCGATCCTCCGGTACGCCGTCTTCGCCGACCGCGGCACCGCCGGCGAACCCGAGGACGTCGTCCTGCGCGACCGCGCCCTCGCCCTGATCGGCCTGGCCTGGCTCGCGATGTACGGCCTCGCGGTGGCCCACTGGTGACCGCGCCCGCGCGCGAGCTGATCGGCTTCGCGACCGTCGGTCTGCTCGCCTACGCCGCCGACCTCGGCCTCTTCAGCTGGCTGCGCGGCCCGGCCGCCCTCGACCCGCTCACCGCCAAGTCCCTGTCCTTCGTGGCGGGCTGCACCGTCGCCTACCTCGGCAACGCCTGCGGCACCTACCGCCACACGCGTGCGACCGGGGTACGCCCCTACGCCGTCTTCGTCGCCGTGAACCTCGCCGGCGCCCTGGTCCAGCTGCTCTGCCTCGCCGTCAGCCACTACGGACTCGGCCTCACCTCACAGCGCGCCGACACCGTCTCCGGCGCGGTCGTCGGCATGGCGCTGGCTACGATGCTGCGCTTCTGGGGTACCCGCACATTGGTGTTCCGCGGAGGGGGCAGAGTCGGATCATGGACTGGCTGAGAAAACTCCCCGTCGTCGGCCCCCTCGTGGGCTGGCTCATGACGACGCACGTATGGCGGTCGTACGAGCGGCTCGACCGGGTGAAGTGGTCCCGGCTGGCCGCCGCCATGACCTTCATCAGCTTCGTCTCGCTCTTCCCGCTGCTGACCGTGGGCGCCGCGATCGGGGCCGCCACGCTGAGCGAGTCGCAGCAGCAGGACCTCCAGAAGAAGATCGCGGACCAGGTGCCCGGCATCTCCGACCAGCTGGACATCCACTCCCTGGTCCAGAACGCCGGCACCGTCGGTCTCATCGCCGGTGCCGTCCTGCTGTTCACCGGCATCAACTGGGTCGGACAGATGCGGGACTGCCTGCGCGCGGTGTGGCAGCTGCCCGACAAGGACCAGAACCCGATCCTCGCCAAGGCCAAGGACGGCGTGATCCTGATCGGCTTCGGCGGCGCCGTGCTCGTCACGCTCGCCGTCTCCACGCTCGCCTCGGCGGCGGTCGGCTGGACGGGCCGGCAGCTCGGCATGGCCGAACACAGCTGGGGGATCCTGCTCCTGCGCATCGCCGCGTTCCTCGTCGCCGTGGTGGCCGACTTCCTGCTCCTGCTCTACGTCCTCACCCTGCTGCCCGGCGTCGAGCCGCCGCGCCGCCGCCTGCTGGTGGCGGCCCTGATCGGCGCGGTCGGCTTCGAACTCCTCAAGCTGCTGCTCAGCGGCTACATCCAGGGCATCGCCGGAAAGAGCATGTACGGCGCGTTCGGCGTCCCGGTGGCCCTGCTGCTGTGGATCAACTTCACGGCCAGGATCGTCCTGTACTGCGCCGCCTGGACGGCGGAGGAGACCACCGCCGAGTTCAGGGACGAGTCCGTCGGCGCACCAGATCCGGCAGCGGCCAACGGCGGTTGACCAGGAACGCCGCGCCCACCAGCAGCAGTACCGCGCCGCCCGCGATCCCCAGCGCCACCCCGACCCCGCCCGAGCCGTTGGCGGAGGAGGCGGCCACCGGCTTCGAGCTGGTGCCCGCGTCCTTCCCGGCGGCGGTGGCCTGCGGCGAGGCACTGGAGGGCACGGCCCCCCTGGGCGGCACCAGCTCGCCCACCGGGGTCACCTTGCCGGCCGCCTGGAAACCCCAGTCGAACAGCTTGGCCGTCTCCTTGTAGACCTCGTTGTGCTCCTTCTTCTCCGGGTTCATCACGGTGACCAGCAGCACCCGGCCGTTCCGCTCGGCGACCCCGGTGAAGGTGGCGCCCGCGTTGGTGGTGTTGCCGTTCTTCACCCCCGCGATGCCCTGGTACACGGGGACGTCGGTGTCGCCGCTCAGCAGCCGGTTGGTGTTCTGGATCTCGAAGGACCCTCGGACCGACTTGCCCTTCGCGTTCTTCGTCGTGTCGCCCGGGAAACTGGCCCGCACGGTCGAGCAGTACTCCCGGAAGTCCTTCTTCTGCAGCCCGGAACGCGCGAACAGCGACAGGTCGTACGCCGACGACACCTGCCCCGGCTGGTCGTACCCGTCCGGACTCACCACGTGGGTGTCCAGCGCCTGCAGCTCGTCCGCGTGGTCCTGCATGTCCCTGACCGTCTGCTCGACCCCGCCGTTCATCGCTGACAGCACGTGCACGGCGTCGTTGCCGGAGCGCAGGAACACCCCGAGCCAGAGGTCGCGGACCGTGTAGGTCTGGCCCTCCTTTATCCCGACCATGCTGGAACCGGCGCCGATGCCCGCGAGGTCGGCCGGCGCCACCTTGTGCGGGGTCGACTTCGGGAACCGGGGCAGCACGGTGTCCGCGAACAGCATCTTCAGGGTGCTCGCCGGGGGCAGCCGCCAGTGCGCGTTGTGCGCGGCGAGCACCTCGCCCGACTCGGCGTCGGAGACGATCCAGGACCGCCCCGTGATGTCCTTCGGCAGCACCGGCACCCCGGCGGCCAGGTTCACCTGGGTACCCGGCTGCCCGAGCCGGGTACCGCCCACCGTCGACATGTCCGCCGGGGGAGTGGCCGACGGAGTCGTGGACGGGGTCGGCGCGGCGAGCGCGGCCGGCGCGGTGGACGACAGGGAGAGCAGGGCGGCGGAGGCGACCAGCAACGCGCGGCTGGCCTTCGGCTTCGGAGCGGGCACGGACGAGAACGTACCTGCCACCGAGGGCGAAGTCCCGTCACCGACTCCACCCCGGAATCGGAACCGGACAGCGGACGGCGATACTGAGTCCATGAAGCTCAGCCGTCCGGTCTCCTGGTTCCTGCTCGCGTTCGGGGTGTGGAGCTGGTTCATCTGGATCACTTTCGTCAAAAACCTCGTCAAGGACGGCAGCGGGCTCGCCTTCGACAACGGGCATCCCACGGCGTACTTCTGGATCCACCTGACGCTGGCCGTCGTGTCCTTCGTATTGGGGACGGTCATCGGGGTCATCGGGTTGCGCGGAGTCCGCGCACTGCGCCGTACGTCATAGAAACCGGACAGGGAAGAGGCAGGGCAGGGTGATCGTCGTCTTCGGGCTCCTCGCCCTGGCCGTGGTGACGGCCCTGTACGGGTACCTGTGGCGCCGCCTGGTGCGCGACACCACGACCGGGTGGGGGTGGCCGCGCCGACTGGGCACGGCGCTGTTCGTCGCCGGACCGGTGGTGATGTTCACGGCCCTCTTCGCGGAGGTGGGCCACGCCCCGTTCGCCCTCCAGCGCACCCTGGCCTGGCCGGGCTTCCTGTGGATGGTCCTGTCCCTGTACCTGCTGCTGGCGGTGGTGGCGGGGGAGGCGCTGAGGCCTCTACTGAGCCGTCTCTTGAAGCGCCGGACGCTGAGCGCCCCGCTTCGGAGCGCCCCGAACCGAAGCGCCCCGAAAGGGGCGCGGGGAACTGCGCGCCCAGCCCCCACGACGCGCCACTGTCCGCACCGGCCGAACCACCCCTGAAACAACTCACCCGCACCGAAAGTCCCGCTCCCCCCACGGCCGCCCCCACCCGCCGCCTCTTCGTCTCCCGCGTCGTCGGCGGCGCAGCCGCCACCGCCGCCGCAGCCACCGTCGGCCTCGGCACCTACGGCGTCCTCCGCGGCCCAAGCGTGAAACGCGTCACAGTCCCCCTCGCCAAACTCCCCCGCACCGCCCACGGTTACCGCATCGCCGTGGTGAGCGACATCCACCTCGGCCCCATCCTCGGCCGCGGCTTCGCGCAGCGGGTCGTCGACACGATCAACGCCACCCAGCCCGACCTGATCGCGGTCGTCGGCGACCTCGTCGACGGCAGCGTGAAGGACCTCGGCCCCGCCGCCGCCCCCCTGGCCCAGCTCTCCGCCCGCCACGGCAGCTACTTCGTCACCGGCAACCACGAGTACTTCTCGGGCGCCCGGCTGGGGGTCCCCCCAGGCCCTCAAGGCACTGGGGGAGGGTCGAGGAGGTCCGCACCCTGGGCCTGCACCCCCTGGAGAACGCCCGTACCGAACTCGCCCACTTCGACCTCGCCGGAGTGAACGACATCGCCGGCGAAAGCACAGGCCAGGGTCCTGATTTCGACCGCGCCCTGGCCGGCCGCGACCCGGCCCGCGCCTGCGTGCTCCTCGCCCACCAGCCCGTCCAGATCCACGAGGCCGTCCGCCACCACGTCGACCTCCAGCTCTCCGGCCACACCCACGGCGGCCAGCTCTGGCCCGGCAACTTCATCGCCGCGGCGGCCAACCCGACCGTCGCCGGCCTGGACCGTTACGGCGACACCCAGCTGTACGTCTCCCGGGGCGCCGGCGCCTGGGGTCCCCCGACCCGGGTGGGCGCCCCGTCGGACATCACGGTCATCGAACTCGCGTCGAAACAGGCCTGACCCGAACCGCCGCGCACACGCTGTGGAAGAGCTGTGAAATCCGGCGGAAACAAGCCATCGGTAAGTTCTTCCTCATCTAGTCAGATCACTCTTCCCCCACATGAAACTCCTGTGATTAGGTGAGCCGCGTCACTTAGGGGAGTGGCATCTGTGGAGGGCCTGGGTAGGGCCTGGAACGGACCCGTGCTGGTCCTGGGGAGGGCACCAACCATGCGATCTGTTCGCATGCGGATTCTCGTGACACTCGTCGTTCTGGCGGTCGTGGGAATCGGCGGCTGGCAGCTGCTGCCGTCGCAGGAGAACAAGAACAAGACGATCACCGTCGGCACGACCGACGCCGTCACCTCGCTCGACCCGGCCGGCGCCTACGACGCCGGTTCCTGGGCGTTGTTCAACAACGTCTTCCAGACGCTGCTCACCTTCGAGCCCGGCGGTGTCCAGCCGGTGCCGGACGCCGCCCAGAGCTGCGCGTTCACGGACTCCGGCCTCCTGACGTACCGCTGTGTGGTGCGTGACGGGATCACCTTCCCGAGCGGCCGGGCGATGACCGCCGAGGACGTGAAGTACTCCTTCGACCGGGTCAAGAAGATCAACTCGGATGTCGGGCCGGCCTCCCTGCTGTCGACGCTCGGCTCGGTGACCGCCTCCGGCAAGGCCGTCACCTTCCACCTGTCGTCCGCGGACGCGACGTTTCCGTTCAAGCTGGCCACCGGCGCCGGCGCGATCGTCGACAAGGACAAGTACCCGGCGGACAAGCTGCGCACCGACGACTCGGTGGACGGCACCGGCCCGTACACCCTGACGTCGTACACGAAGGACAAGCAGGCGACCCTGCGGCCCTACGGCAGCTACAAGGGCGAGCTGAGCGGTACCGGCCGCCCCGTCGAGCTGCGCTACTACGCCGACTCGGCCAAGCTCGAGACCGCGTACAAGGCCAAGCAGGTCGACGTGGCGACCCGGACGCTGCCGCCCAGCATGGTCTCCAAGCTGTCGCCGAGCGACCGCGACCAGCGCGTCCTGGAGTCGGACAGCTCCGAGACCCGCAACCTGTACCTGAACACCCGCAAGAAGTCGCCCCTTAACGACGTGCTGGTCCGCCGGGCCCTCGCCTGGCTGGTCAACCGGGAGGACCTGGCCTCTTCCGTGTACGACGGCACCGTGCAGCCGCTCTACTCGCTGATCCCGAGCGGCCTCACCGGCCACACCACGTCCTTCTTCGACACCTACCCGACCCAGAGCGTCGCCAAGGCGAAGGCGCTCCTGGAGGAGGCCGGCGTCAGCACGCCCGTCGAGTTCACCTTCGGCTATGGCATCGGCCACGGCGCGGGCGCCGAGGAGGCCGCCGCGCTGAAGAAGCAGCTGGAGGCGGGCGGCCTGTTCAAGGTCGACGTCAAGGGTTACGAGTGGACCGACTTCCAGAAGTCGTGGGCCGAGGGGAAGATGGACGCCTGGGCGGTCGGCTGGGTCGCCGACTATCCCGACCCGGACACCTTCGGCTCCTCCCTGGTCGGCAGCGACTCCGTGATGAGCACCGGTTACAGCAACAAGGCCGTCGACGCCCTCCTCCGGAACAGCCAGCAGTACGCCGACCGCAGCAGGGCCGAGGAGGACTTCCGCACCGTCCAGACGGACGTGGCGAACGACGTCCCGCTGATTCCGCTGTGGCAGCGCACCGACTACGTCCTCAGCAGCGAGGACGTGGGGGGAGCCCAGTACCTCAACGACAGCACGGGCGTCTTCCGCCTGTGGAGTCTGAACTGGATCTGACGGGCGTGCTGAGACGCTACGCCTTCCGGCTGCCCCGGCACCCGGCGTCCGTCGGCCTGGCCCGGCACCGGGTCCGGGACCACCTGGCCGCGTGGGGCCACGGCCCGGACACCCCGGCGGTCGGCGACGCCCTGCTCCTCGTCTCCGAGCTGGCCACCAACGTCGTCCGCCACGGCCCCCTGCAGGAGCGGGAGTTCGAGGTCGCGGTGACCGCCCTGGCCGACGGCTCCTGCCTGATAGAGGTCTCGGACGAGGGGCGCGTGGAGCCCCGGCTGCGCATCGTCCGGGAGGACGACGAGACGGGCCGGGGCCTGCACCTGGTGGAGACGATCGCGGCGGCGTGGGGGGTGTGGAGCAGGGGAGCCCACGGCAAGACCGTGTGGGCGTTGATCTCGGTCGACCCGTAGCCGTTTGCGGCTGCGGCGCCGTCGCGGTTGCTCGCGCAGTTCCTCCCCCAGCCTTCGGCCGGGGGGGACCCCCAGCGCCCCTAAAGGAAGGGCGTTGCAGTGCGCGCCCCTTAGGGGCACGGGGCTGTATTCGATGTGCGGCTGCCGCCGCGTGGGCGTGACCAGCCCCCCACGCACCCGCACCCGAAACTCATACCGATCGCAACGTAACCGTCACCGCCAGCCCCTCCCCAGGTGAGGTCCGCACCCGCACCTCACCCCCGTGCGCCTCCACCACCCCCTGCACGATCGCCATCCCCAGCCCGCTCCCCTCCGCGCTGCCCACCCGGAAGAAGCGGTCGAAGATCCGCCCCGCGTCCTCCTTCCCGAGCCCCGGCCCCTCGTCGGCCACGCACACCCGCACCACCCCGTCCGCCCGCTCCACCCCCAGCCGCACGGCGGCGTCACCGGGCGTGTGGACACGCACGTTGGCCATCAGATTCCCCAGCACCTGCCGCAGCCCCGACTCGTCCGCCCGCACCAGCACCGCCCCGTCGGCGTCCACGGCCACCGGCCGCCCCGGCTGCTGCGCCCGCAGGTCCTCCGCCGCGTCCCGCACCAGCCGGCTCACGTCGACGTTCCGGAACCGGATCTCCGGCCGCTGGTCGAGCCGGGCGAGCAGCAGCAGTTCGTCCACGAGGCGGCCCATCCGGTCCACTTCGCCGTGCATCCGGTCCCAGGCCCGCCGCCGCTCCCCGGGCTCGCTCAGCATCCCCTTCTCGTACAGCTGGAGATAGCCGCGGATGGCGGCGAGCGGGGTGCGCAGCTCGTGCGAGGCGTCGGCGACGAACCGGCGCAGCTGGGCGGCGCTGCGCTCGCGGGTCCGGTACGCCGTCTCCACCTGGTGCAGCATGGCGTTGAGGGCCAGCCGCAGCTGCTCGACCTCCTCCGTCGGATGCTGGCTGGAGGGCACCCGCCGGGTCAGGTCGCCCTCGGCGATCGCCGACGACGTCTCCACCATGTCCTCCAGCGGCAGCAGCCGTTGCCGCACGCTGTACATGGTCAGGCAGCACAGCAGCGCGAGCAGCAGCGAGCCGACCGCGAAGTCGAGCTTGAGCGCCTTGGCTATGCCCTTGTGCAGCAGCTCGGTCGACTGGGCCAGCAGGATGTAGGGGCCGTCGGCGAGCCGGGTCGCCGTCACCCGGTAGGACGCGCCGTGCACGTCGATGTCGTGCGGGTCGGGCGCGGCGGCGAGGGCTTGCGGGTCGGACACGGCCGCGGCGAGGGCGCGCTGGGCCTCGGTCGGCTTCATGGCGAAGAGGGAGATCGCGTCGCCGTTGGTGTCGATGACCGCGAAGATCGAGTCCGGGGTCGGGTCGGACTCGGCGGGGGTGATCCGCTCGCGGATCACGCCGAGCGCGCTCAGCGAGTCGACCTGCCGCAGGGTCAGTCCCGAACTCCCCAGGGACGTCCGCGTCTTGAGCAGTTCGGAGTCCACCTGGTCGAGCAGGTACAGCCGCATGCCCATGATGCTCACGATGGCCGCGACCACGATGCCGACGGCCAGCAGCCCGACGTTGGCCAGGGTGAGCTTGCCGCGCAGCGAGTGCAGTCCGTGCCGATGCCGGCGCTTGCCGAGGTTCATGTCAGGCCGTACCCGACGCCCCGCCGGGTGGTGATCACCGGCGCGCCCAGGGTGTCGAGCTTGCGCCGCAGGTAGCTGATGTAGGTCTCCACGACGGTCGACTCGGACGGTATGTGCTCGTACTGCCAGACGTGCCTGAGCAGTTGCTCCTTCGGCACGATCCGGCCGCCGTTGCGCACCAGGAAGCGCAGCAGCGCGTACTCGGTCGGGGTCAGCTCGACCGTGCGGCCGGCGCGGTGCACCGAGTACGTCGTCTCGTCCAGCTCCAGGTCGCCGTAGCGCAGCGGCGGGCGCTGCTGGATGACGTCCGCCGGGCGGGTGCGGCGCAGCACGGCGCCGATCCTGGCGACGACCTCGTCGATGTTGAACGGCTTGGTGATGTAGTCGTCGCCGTAGCCGAGCGCCCCGACTATCTCGGCGGGCGCGTCCCGCGCGGTCAGGAACACCAGCGCCAGGGCCGGCTGCCGGGCACGCAGTTCCCGCGCCAGCGCCCGCCCGTCGCCGTCCGGCAGCATCACGTCGAGCAGGGCCGCGTCCGGCCGGGTGCGCTCGGCCAGCGCGAGGGCGTCCCGGACCGTGCCGGCCGTCATCACCTCGAACCGGTGGTAGCGCAGGGCGATGGCGAGGACGTCCGCGATGCTCGGCTCGTCCTCCACGATCAGCACGGTGCTGCCTGGAGCCGTCATGCCCCCAGTATCGGCGCCGCCGCCGACAGCCGGGGGCGCGCAGCTTTGGAGTTCCTTGAGAGTCATGCGCGCCCCGTGTCCCGGCGCGCGGCCCGCTGCCGATCCTGTTGCCCAGGACCTGGGGGACCGACCGACCGAAGTGATCTACGACAAGGAGCTGTTGAGCGTGACGGCATTGGCACGGTGGTGCTATCGGCACCGGCTGGTGGTCCTGTTGCTGTGGGTGGGGGCACTCGTCGGCGTGGGCTTCTCGGCCTCGACGGCGGGCACGAACTACGCGAACGTCTTCTCCCTCCCCGACACGGACTCCAAGACCGCGTACGACCTGATGCAGAAGGCCTTCCCGAACACCTCGGGTGACACGGACACCGTGGTGTGGAAGGTCGACAGCGGCTCGGTGACGGACAAGGCGGTCCAGGGCCGCGTCCAGCCGGCCCTCGACAAGATCGCCAAGCTGCCCGGCGTGGGCGCGGTCACCAGCCCCTACGCCGGGGCCCGGGGGTCGGCGCAGATCAGCAAGGACGGCACGATCGCCTACGCCCAGCTGACCTTCACCAAGCGGGCGAACGAGATACCCAAGGAGCAGGTGCAGAAGGTCCTCGACACCGCGCAGGCCGCCGAACGGTCCGGCCTCCAGGTCGAGTTGGGCGGGCAGGCCATCCAGCGCGTCCAGGAGCCGCCGCAGGGCCTCTCCGAGATGGTCGGCATCGTCGCCGCGGCCGTCGTGCTGTTCCTCGCCTTCGGTTCGTTCTTCGCGATGACCCTGCCCATCGCGATCGCCGTCTTCGGCGTCGGCATGGGCCTGTTCTCCACCCAGCTGCTCAGCCACACCACCGACATCCCGGACATCGCGCCGCTGCTGGCCTCCCTGATCGGTCTCGGCGTCGGCATCGACTACGCCCTGTTCATCGTCACCCGGCACCGGCGCGGCATCCTGCGCGGCATGGACCCGGAGGAGTCGGCGGTCACCGCCCTCAACACCTCCGGCCGGGCGGTGCTGTTCGCGGGCGGCACGGTCTGCATCGCGCTGGCCGGCATGCTGGTCACCCGGCTGCACTTCCTGGACGGCGTGGTCATCGGCACCTCCCTCACGGTCGTCCTCAGCGTCCTCGCGGCCACCACCCTCCTCCCGGCGCTGCTCGGCTTCCTCGGCCCGCGCGTCCTCAGCCGCCGCCAGCGCCGTCGGCTGGCCGCGCAGGGCCCGGAGCCGGAGAAGGCGAGCGGCCTGGCGGCCCGCTGGTCGGCGAACGTGGAGAAGCGCCCGCGCCGCATCGCCGCGCTCGCCGTGGTCGTCATGGCCGTGCTGGCCATCCCGGTCCTCTCCCTGCGCCTCGGCGCCACCGACCAGGGCAACGACGACGCGTCCACGACCACCAGGAAGGCCTACGACCTGCTCGCCGAGGGCTTCGGTCCCGGCTTCAACGGTCCCCTCCAGGTGGTCAGCGTCGGCGGCGACACGGCGAAGCTGGTCCAGGGCCTGCGGTCGACCCCGGGCGTCGCCCAGGTGGCCGAGCTGCCCCCGTCGCAGGGCGTCACGGTCATCCAGGTGGTCCCGACCACCTCCCCGCAGTCCAAGGAGACGGACGACCTCATCGACACCCTGCGCGGCCGGGTGATCCCGAAGGCGGGCGCGGAGGCCCACGTGGGCGGTGTGACGGCGGTGTCGAAGGACTTCGCCTCCGTCACCGGCGACCGTCTGCCCCTCTTCATCGCGACGATCATCGGCCTGGGCTTCCTGCTGCTCCTGGTCGCCTTCCGCTCCCTGGTCGTCCCGCTGACGGCCGCCGTGATGAACCTGATCGCGGCGGCGGCCTCCTTCGGCGTCCTGGTGGCGGTCTTCCAGTGGGGCTGGGGCCTGGACCTGCTGGGCCTCGGCAAGGAGGGCCCGATCAACGCGTTCCTGCCGGTCATCATGCTCTCCCTGCTCTTCGGCCTCTCCATGGACTACCAGGTGTTCCTGGTGAGCCGGATGCACGAGGAGTGGGTGCACACCAAGGACAACGCGCGGGCGGTCCGGGTGGGCCTCGCGGAGACCAGCCGCGTCATCAACTCCGCGGCCCTGATCATGGTCTGCGTCTTCCTGGCCTTCGTCCTGAGCGGCGACTCGGGCGCGGCGATGGCGGGCGTGGGCCTGGCGGCCGCGGTCGCCCTGGACGCCTTCATCCTCCGTACGGCCCTGGTCCCGGCGGCGATGCACCTGCTCGGCAGGTCCAACTGGTGGCTGCCGGCCTGGCTGGACGAGCGGCTCCCGCACCTCGCGGTGGAACCCCAGGAGCCGGCGGCTCCTGAGCCGGCCGCTCCCAGCGGTCCGGCCACGGCGATCCACGGCTTCGTCCGCACGCCCGAGGGCGACCCGGTGGAGGACGCCTCGGTCACCCTGATGTCCAAGGGCGGCCGCCAACTGGACCGCGTGACGTCCCTGGCGGACGGCTCGTACATCGTCTCGGTCCCGGCGCCGGGGGCCTACCTGCTGGCGGTGACGTCCGCGTCGTACGGCTCGAAGGCCCGGCACGTGACGGTGGTGGAGGGGCCGCTGGTGTACGACGTGGAGCTGACCGGGGACGAGGTGGACGCGGTCAACTAGCCGAGCCCCTGGCCCTGCCCCCGGGATCCGGCAGTACCCGCGTCATCCCCGGCAGGAAGTCCGTGAACAGCTCGTGCACCTCGAGCACGAGCGGCCGCAGGACCCGGAACCGCGCGAGCAGCACGCCTCGCGCGGTCAGCCGGGCCCCCCGCTCGGCCAGCCGGTAGCTCCGCTCCCGCCCCTCGGTCCGGTCGAAGATCCAGTACAGGACCAGCCCCATCTGCGAGAGCCACATCAACTCGGGCAGTACGTCCCGCAGTTCGGGGGCGACCTTCGTCTTCGCGCCCGCCAGCACCTCGCGGTGCACCCGGATCGCCTCCTCGCGCGCGTGCTCGCTCTCCGGGGAGAAGGGGCTGAGCGGGCTGTCGGGGTCGGCGGCGTTCTTGAAGAAGTGGACCGCGAACTCGTGGTACGGCCGGGCGATGTCCAGCCACACCTTGAGCACGCCCGCGAGCCGCGCCTCCAGGTCGGTCTCCTTGTCCAGGACCTCGCGGACCGCCACCCGGTGCTCGGCGGCGAGCTGGTCGTAGAAGCCCTGGATCAGGTGTTCCTTGCCGGCGAAGTAGTAGTACGCGTTGCCGACGGAGACCCCGGCCTCGGTGGCGATGGCCCGCATCGTGGTCTTCTCGTAGCCCCGCTCCCGGAACAGGCGCATCGCCGTCTCCAGGATCAGCGCGCGGGTCTGCTCGGACTTGCTCTGGGCAGCGGCCTCGACGGGACCGTCGTTCTTCGCGGACACGGACAGAGCCTAACGAGTGGCGCAGACGCCGCCGGCACAGCCCGGAGGGTTGAAGATCCACCCGATGCCGGGTTCGTACACCCATCCGTCCTCCCGCCGGAAGGTCTTCCCGTTCCCCAGCCCGCCCCGCCACCAGGCGGCGGCGAGCACCGCGCCCCGCGCCAGCCGGGCCCCGGCCGGCGTGCTCAGCCGGTGGGCGAGCGGCCGCTGCTCCCGCAGGGCCCAGAGCACCACGATCCACGCGGCGGTGTCCCGGTAGACCTGTCCCGAGTCGGCGACGACGGTGACCTCGTCGAGGGTGGCCGAGTGGTCGAGGTCCGGGAAGCGGGTCCGGGCCTCGGGCGAGCCCGCCGGGACCAGCTCCAGCGGCACCAGCTGCGGCTGGCGTCCGAGCCAGTCGCGCAGGTGGGTGCAGAGGGTGCACTCGGCGTCGTAGAGGACGGTGAGTCCGCGGACCGGGACGCGCACGGCGCCCCGGTCGTCGGTCGCGGTCACGGTGCTCACGCCCCGGCCGCCGGAGCGGTCCAGCCCTGCGGCGGGACCGGCGGGAACTGCTCCTTCTCCATGATTCCGCGGCGCCTGATCCGGTTGAGCACGTAGACGTTGCCGAGGTGCATCACGCCGAGCACCAGCAGTACGACCCCGAGCTTGGCGGACAGTGCCTCGAAGATGCCCCGGGTGTCCTCGATCGTGTCGCTGGTGTGCAGGTAGAGCGCGACGAAGCCGAGGTTGACGAGGTAGAAGCCGACGACCAGGAGGTGGTTGACGGCGTCGGCGAGCTGCTCGTTGCCGTGCAGGACGTCGGAGAGGAAGATCCGCCCGTTGCGGCTGAGCGTGCGCGCCACCCAGATGGTCAGACCGATGCTGACGAGCAGGTAGATGACGTAGGCGATGACCGTGCGGTCCATGCCCCACCCCTTCTTGAACGCGTTCAAAACGCTGACGGGGATGACTGTAGACCTAGTTTTGAACACGTTCAACTCGGTTGCGGAGTGACCCCGTTCACGCGTGCCGCGCCAGCTCCGGCCGCTTGCTGTAGTCCGTGAAGCCGATGATGTTCCCCCAGGGGTCGGCGACCTCGACGGTCCAGCCGGTGGCCACGGAGAACGGCTCGTCGAGCACGGCGACCCCGGCCTCCTTGAGCCGCCTGGCCGCGCCCCGCGCGTCCGGCACCTCCAGCCACACGCGCGGCGACCCCCACACCGCCGGCCGGTGCCCCAGTCCCTCCTCGGCCCGCAGCAGGATCCCGGGCGTCTCGCCCCCGACCTTCAGCAGGGCGATCCCGCCCTCGTCGAAGCGGAACCCCACCGTGAACCCGGCCCGCTCGTAGAAGGCGACGGCGTCCGCGAGCCTCCCGACGGGCATCACCACGTTGTCGAAACCGAGCAGTTCGTACGATTCGTCATCTGACATACCGTCAGGTTAGAACCGCTCATCCGCACCGGTGGACGACACGCGGAAGGACCGCGCCGGGCAAAAGGCGAGGGGCCGTTCCTTCCGCGGTGCGGAAGGAACGGCCCCTCGCGGGGTTTCCGGCGTCCGGTCAGAAGCGGCGCGTGATCAGCGCTCGCTTCACCTCCTGGATCGCCTTGGTGACCTCGATGCCGCGCGGGCAGGCGTCCGTGCAGTTGAAGGTCGTGCGGCAGCGCCAGACGCCGTCGCGGTCGTTGAGGATCTCCAGGCGCTGCTCGCCGGCCTCGTCACGCGAGTCGAAGATGAAGCGGTGCGCGTTGACGATGGCGGCCGGGCCGAAGTACTGGCCGTCGTTCCAGAAGACCGGGCACGAGGACGTGCAGGCCGCGCAGAGGATGCACTTCGTGGTGTCGTCGAAGCGCTCGCGGTCCTCGGCGGACTGGAGACGCTCGCGCGTGGGCTCGTTCGTGTCCTTCGTGATGAGGAAGGGCATGACGTCCCGGTACGCCTGGAAGAACGGCTCCATGTCGACGACCAGGTCCTTCAGGACCGTCAGGCCCTTGATGGGCTCGACCGTGATCGGCTTCTCGGGGTTGATGTCCTTGATGAGGGTCTTGCAGGCAAGACGGTTCTTGCCGTTGATCCGCATCGCGTCCGAGCCGCAGATGCCGTGCGCACAGGAACGGCGGAAGGTCAGCGTGCCGTCGACGTCCCACTTGATCTTGTGGAGGCCGTCGAGGACGCGCTCCTTCGGGTCGATCTCCAGCTGGAAGTCTTCCCAGACCGCGTCCGCGGAGACCTCCGGGTTGAAGCGGCGGACCCGGAAGGTGACCGTGATGTACGGGGAGTCGGCGAAGCCGGGCTCGGGCTGGCCGGCCGCGTCCGCCTTGTCCAGAACGGGGGTTGCCATCAGTACTTACGCTCCATCGGCTGGTAGCGGGTCTGGACGACCGGCTTGTAATCGAGACGGATGGACTCGGCGCCGTCGTCGCCCACCTCGCGGTACGCCATGGTGTGGCGCATGAAGTTGACGTCGTCGCGGTTGGGGTAGTCCTCGCGGTAGTGACCGCCGCGGGACTCCTTGCGGGCCAGCGCGGAGACCGCCATGACCTCGGCGAGGTCGAGCAGGTTGCCGAGCTCGATGGCCTCCAGCAGGTCCGTGTTGAACCGCTTGCCCTTGTCCTGGATCGAGACGTTCTTGTAGCGCTCGCGCAGCTCCGCGATCTTCTCGACCGCCGTCTTGATCGTCTGCTCGGTGCGGAACACCATGACGTTGGCGTCCATGGTCTCCTGCAGCTCCCGGCGGAGCGTGGCGACCCGCTCGTTGCCCGTCGAGGAGCGCAGCCGCTCGATCTGGGAGACGACGAGCTCGGCCGGGTTCTCCGGGAGTTCCACGTACTCGTGACCGTGCGCGTACTCGGCGGCCGCGATGCCCGCCCGGCGGCCGAACACGTTGATGTCCAGGAGCGAGTTGGTGCCGAGGCGGTTGGCGCCGTGCACCGACACACAGGCGACCTCGCCGGCCGCGTACAGGCCCGGGACGACCGTGGTGTTGTCCGCGAGGACCTCGCCCTCGACGTTGGTCGGGATGCCGCCCATGGCGTAGTGCGCGGTCGGCTGGATCGGGATCGGGTCCGTGTACGGCTCGATGCCCAGGTAGGTGCGCGCGAACTCCGTGATGTCCGGGAGCTTCGCGTCCAGCTGCTCCGGCGGGAGGTGGGTGAGGTCGAGGTAGACGTGGTCGCCCTCGGGACCGCAGCCGCGGCCCTCGCGGATCTCCGTGTAGATGGAGCGGGAGACGACGTCACGGGACGCGAGGTCCTTCATGACCGGCGCGTACTTCTCCATGAAGCGCTCGCCGTCCTTGTTGCGGAGGATGCCGCCCTCACCGCGGGCGCCCTCCGTCAGCAGGATGCCCATGCGCCAGATGCCGGTCGGGTGGAACTGGAAGAACTCCATGTCCTCCAGCGGCAGACCCCGGCGGTAGACCGCCGCCTGGCCGTCGCCCGTCAGGGTGTGCGCGTTGGACGTCACCTTGAAGAACTTGCCGGTGCCGCCGGAGGCGTAGATGACGGCCTTCGCCTGGAAGACGTGGATCTCACCGGTGGCCAGCTCGTACGCGACGACGCCCGCCGACTTCTTGACGCCGTCTTCCTCGGTCATCAGCTGGTCGAGGACGTAGAACTCGTTGAAGAACTCCACGCCCTCCTTCACGCAGTTCTGGTACAGCGTCTGGAGGATCATGTGGCCGGTGCGGTCGGCCGCGTAGCAGGACCGGCGGACCGGCGCCTCGCCGTGGTTGCGGCTGTGACCGCCGAAGCGGCGCTGGTCGATGGTGCCGTTCGGCGTCCGGTTGAACGGCAGGCCCATCTTCTCCAGGTCGAGGACGGCGTCGATGGCCTCCTTCGCCAGGATCTCGGCGGCGTCCTGGTCGACCAGGTAGTCACCGCCCTTGACCGTGTCGAAGGTGTGCCACTCCCAGTTGTCCTCCTCCACGTTGGCGAGCGCGGCGGCCATGCCGCCCTGCGCGGCGCCCGTGTGGGAGCGGGTGGGGTAGAGCTTGGTCAGGACCGCGGTGCGGCTGCGCTTCGTCGACTCGATGGCCGCGCGCATGCCGGCGCCGCCGGCGCCCACGATGACGGTGTCGTACTTGTGGATCTTCATGATTCTCGCAGCCCCGTGCCTAGCGGATGTTCGGGTCGAAGGTGAAGATCACCAGCGAGCCCAGCAGGATGGTGAACACCGTGGCCGTGTAGAGCAGGCCCTTGAGCCACAGCCGGGTGTTCGCGCGCTCCGCGTAGTCGTTGATGATCGTGCGCAGGCCGTTCGCGCCGTGCAGCATCGCGAGCCAGAGCATCAGCAGGTCCCAGACCTGCCAGAAGGGGCTCGCCCAGCGGCCGGCCACGAAGGCGAAGCCGATCTTCGACACGCCGCCGTCGAGCACCAGCTGGATCAGCAGGTGGCCGAGGACCAGGACGACCAGCACGACTCCGGACAGACGCATGAACAGCCAGGCGGCCATCTCGAAGTTGCCGCGGGTGGAGCGCGGGGTCTTCTTGGTGCGCTTGCGCGGGGCCTCGATGAGGGGGGCCGGGTTGTCGACGTTGAAGAGGGGCGCGCCCTCGACGGGGCCGACGCCGGCTGCGGTGGTTTCAGTGGTCGACATCTGCGTCAGCTCCCGAACAGGACACGAGCGGCGTGGCCGAGAACGGGGTAAACGGCCCCGGCCATCAGGACGACCCAGACACCGACGACCGTCCAGAGCATCTGCTTCTGGTAGCGCGGGCCCTTCGACCAGAAGTCGACGGCGATGACACGCAGGCCGTTGAGCGCGTGGAAGAGGATGGCGGCCACGAGGCCGTACTCCAGCAGTGCGACGATCGGCGTCTTGTACGTGGCTACGACCTTGTCGTAGTCCTCGGGGGAGACGCGGACGAGAGCGGTGTCCAGCACGTGAACGAACAGGAAGAAGAAAATGAGGACGCCGGTGACTCGGTGAGCCACCCAGGACCACATTCCTTCCCGGCCGCGGTACAGCGTTCCAGCCGGCACGGAAGTCCCTCCGGGAGCGGGGTATCGGGGCCGCGCCGGCTTGTGGGTGTCGGTCGGGCCCGGCCGGGTACGGTCCACCGGCCCCCAGCATCGTAGCGAGGCGCCACCGCTGGGCTTACGCCGGGCCTACCGGTGTGATCAAAGTGGCACGCGTATGGGTTAGCCGGGCGGAGTCCGGGGTGGGTTGTCCTGTTATTTGCCGGGTGCGGGAGCGTTGGGGCTGGTCGCGCAGTTCCCCGCGCCCCTGAGGAGTTGCAGCAGACGTCCCCGTGCAAGGCGCCGGAGCTCCTCCGCCGTCACGATCCGTTCCTCCTCCGGATCGTTTGTCAAACGTGACCGGATGCCTTCCAGGACGTGGTCCAGGGATTCCGTGGGCGGCGTGTCGCCCAGGTAGATCACGAACACGTGTCCGAACTTGGCCTCGTAGGCCGCGTGTGCCGCCGTCAGGGCCGTGTGGGCCGCCGAGTACGTGTCCTCGGGCAGCTCCGGGAGGCACTCGCCCGCCAGGGCCTCCGAGAGGTCCTCCGGGGACAGGTCGTACGCCGCCTCGTCCGCCGCGGCCAGGAGGGACTCCACGTCGGGGTAGGGACGGTGGTCGGCGATGCGGCGGGACCAGCGCACACTGTGCAGGCAGTGCAGGAGCAGCGCGCCGGCCTCGTCGTCGGGGGCGGCGTTGAAGGCGTCCAGCGGGGTGGGGAGATGGGGCAGGCGGTGGGCGGGCAGCGTGGGTCCTCGCGTCACATGCGGTGTGGCAGGGGTGGCAGGGGATGCTGTGAGAGATGTGTCGTCGACGTTATCGAGGACGTTCATGGTGTGTCCGTTGGTTGCCTGAATTTCACCCGAACGGGAGAGTTTCAGATTGCGTCGATGACGGCTGTGCGGCGGGTGCGTCGTAGGTTGTAGCCGTGAGCCAGCACAGGCGCAGGCCGTCGACACGGCAGTTCGCGCGGAGGCGGGCGGTGGTGGTCGCCGCGGCCTTCGCGGGGACCGTCGCGCTCGGAACGGGTATCGGAGTATGGGCCTCCTCGGGCGGCGACGGCGGGAACACCCCCGGAGCGGCCCGGCAGCCCTCCGGAAGCGACCGGGGGGCCTCGTCCGGCGCACGCTCCGGGGCGCCGACCCCCACTCCCACGCCCACCCGCAGCTACCCCCTCTCCCAGGCCCCCCGCACCATCCCCGCCGTCCGCTCACACACCGCGGCCCGCGGCCCCGGCTGGCGCCCTCGGCAGGGCGGCCGGGTCGTGGTGAGCAACGCGGCGCTGGCCGACGAGGGGCGGCTGACCGCGGGCGAGCTGGGGCTGACGTACGCCGGGCAGAAGGGCGCGAACGACGACGTCCGGCCGGGCGACCTGCGGCTCGACCTCGGCGGCAGCGGGGACCCGGAGTCGTACACCATGACCGTGCGCGGCGGGTCGGTCCGGATCAGCGGGCCCGGGGACGCGGGCGTCTTCTACGGCACCCGGACCCTCAAGCAGGAGGTGCACGGCGGCGGTACGGCCCCGGAGGGGGTGGTGCGGGACCAGCCGGCCAAGCCGCAGCGCGGGTTCATGCTGGACATCGCGCGCAAGCCGTTCACCGCGGGCTGGATAGAGGCCCGGATACGAGAACTCGGCGACCTGAAGTTCAACGAGCTCGGGCTGCACTTCTCCGACGACCAGGGCTTCCGGATCGAGTCCGACACCCACCCCGAGATCGTCTCCCGGGACCACCTGACCAAGGCCCAGGTGAGGGAGATCGTCGCGCTCGCCGCCGCCCGGCACATCCAGGTCGTACCGGAGATCGACTCGCCGGGACACCTCGGCGCCGTCCTCGCCGCCCACCCGGAGCTGCAGCTGCGCAACGCGCAGGGCGTCGCCACCAGGGGCGCCATCGACATCTCCAAGGACGCCTCGGCGAAGCTCGTCGACGACCTGCTCGACGAGTACGCCGGCCTGTTCCCCGGCTCCTACTGGAACCTCGGCGGCGACGAGTACCAGGCCCTGACCGTCGCGAACCCGCAGGCCTCCTACCCGCAGCTCGCGGCCGCCGCCCAGCGGGAGTACGGCTCCGGCGCCACCGTCGCCGACCTCACCACCGGCTGGCTGAACGCCCGCGCCGACACCGTCCGCGCCCACGAACGCACCATGCGGGCCTGGAACGACGGCTTCCTCCGGGGCGCCTCCGTGCAGCCCGCCGACGACCTCCAGGTCGCCTACTGGACCGGCAAGGAGATCGGTGCCCGGCAGCCCGTGGAGTACCTGAGGGCGGGCCGCAAGGTCCTCAACTACAACGACGAGTACCTGTACTACGTCCTCGGCGAGCCCAACACCTTCGTCTATCCGACCGGAGAGCGCATCTACGAGCGGTGGATCCCGCGCATGCTGCGCGGCACCTCGGCCGTGGCCGCGCGGTACGAACCCCAGGTCCTCGGCGGCTCCTTCGCCGTCTGGTGCGACCTCGCGAACTCCCAGACCCAGGACCAGGTGGCGGCCGGCATCCGGATGCCGCTGCGGGCCACCATCGAGAAGCTCTGGGACCCGGAGACCACCCCGGCGATGTCCTGGGCGGACTTCAAGGCGCTCGCGAACCGCCTGGGCTGATACGGGAACAACGGTGGACGTGCGGCGGTGACGGGCCGTATGTTCCGCATTCCGCGCGCGGGCCAGGGGAGGGTTCCGTGCACTGCCGCGTCCCGGGGGAACCGTCTTGATCTGCGCCCGTTGCCACCACTTCGCCGCCGCGCCCGGCGCCACCCTGTGCCACCGCTGCCTCGGCGACTCGCCCGAGCCGGCCCCGGCCTTCGGCAGCACGCCGGGGCTGTGGCTGCGCTCGCCCGTGGGTCTCGGCTGGGCCGCCGCCGTACTGCTCGGGGCGGTCGTCGCCGCCGACCTCTTCGCCGTCTGGGCGGACGTCCTGCAGTACGACGCCACGGGCGCCCTGGCCGACGGCGAGACCGGCGCTGCCGCGTTCCGCCGGGCCGACCGCGCCGACGAGCTGCTGGGTGTGGCCGCCGGGGCCCAGGCCGTCTCGCTGGTCGCCTGCGTGATCGTCTACCTGTGCTGGTTCCAGCGGGTGCGGGCCAACGCCCAGGTCTTCGACCCGCTCGGGCACCGCAAGTCGCCGGGCTGGGCGATCGGCGGCTGGTTCGTGCCGGTCGTCAACCTCTGGTACCCGCGCCGGATCACCCTCGACATCTGGGACGCCAGCAGCCCCTGGGGTACGACCCGTTCGCACACGCTGGTCAACACCTGGTGGGCGCTGTGGCTCGCCTCGCTGTTCGCCGACCGTGCCGGGGCGACCGGCTACGGCGACGAGGCCGAGGGCGCGGCCCAGGTCCACGACGGCGCCCTGCGGTTGATCCTCTCGGACTCCCTCGACATCGCCGCCGCCGTCCTCGCGATCCTCCTCGTCCTGCGGCTGACCCGCATGCAGCACGAGAAGGCGATGGCGGGCACCGCTCCGGCCGCGTTCTGAGTCACGGCCGCACGTCTGCCGTTGGCCGAAAAGCCTTTCTTCGGACTCCTCCTGATCCCGGGTGTCCTGGCTGTGTGACACTGCCGTACCGTCGCACGCAGTTAGGGAAAGTACGAGCTCCGTGCAAGTGGGCCTTGGTATGTACCGTTTCTGGGAGGCGTGGGATGAGCCTGGTGGAGCTGATCGCTCAGGCCGATGAACGCGGACTGGCAGCCAGCGGACTGGCTTGTTTGGATCGGTGCGTGCCGCTGCTGGGCGGGGACGACCTGGTGCTGCGGCCGCTGTGGGCGAGCCTCGCCGACGGCTCCGACTGGAGCGCGGGACTGGAGAAGGCGCGCGGCTCGCTCGGCGCCGGCGACGAGAGCGTCAGGAGCGCGGGCGGGCAGGCCGACGAGGCCGAGGGGCTCGCCCGGCGGATGCTCGACGCCGCGCCCGTGTCGCAGGAGGCAGCGGGCGTCCGCCTGTGGGCCGACGCCTGTTCCGTCGCCTCGCTGCAGATCCACCGGCTCCTCGACCCCGCCGAGGACGCGGCCCCCTCGGTCGACACCCGCCGCGAGGGCGGTACCGAGGGCATGTCCCCGCTGGTCGCCGCCGAACTGCGCCGCCAGGTCACGGTGCTGGAACTGCTCGCGGGGCACGGCGCGGCCGGGCTGCGCCGGGCGCTGGACGTCTCCACCGAGGGCCGCCGGGTGCTGCGCGCGGTGGTGTCGCGGCGGGCCCGCGGGCTGGGGTGAACCATTGGTGAGGGCGGTGCGCGGGTCCTGCGCCGGTTGCGGGAACACCCCCGGATCCGGGTGACGAATCCGCCGCCCACCTCGCTCTTCCCTGTGTGACAGCCCACTACGTGACACCTCGCCATGGGACCGCGCAGCAGCAGACCAGGCCGCACGCCGCCGCCAGACCGGCCCGGTGGGCCGCGGACGCGGTCGCCGTGATGCGCGAGGGCGCCCGGGTCCGGCTCGACTACTCGGCGCAGAGCCTGTGGCGGGTCGACCGCATGATCGAGGAGATACGCCGGGAGGACGCGCCCTACGACGCGGTGCGGGAGACGCTGCGCGGTCTAGGGGCCTACGCCGGTGAGGTGATCGTCCGTCACACCGGCGCCGAGTGGTGGTCGTCCGGCGGCGACCACTGGATCCGCACCCCCGACGGCCGGCTCTGGGACCCGATCGACGAGGCCCGGCGCTGCTACGGCGGCAGCGGTTCGCTGCGGCTGCTGTGCCGGGACGCCCTGGGGTAGCGGGCGGGCGGCCCGCGGCTCGGCAAAAACACGGTAATAGGAGACGCGGGCGTTCCCAACTGGCCGGAGGCGGAGCACGATTGCCCCATGGCCGACAACCGACGCTGGTGGGCTCTGGTCGTCATCGCACTGGCCCAGCTGATGGTCGTGCTCGACATGACCATCGTCAACATCGCGCTCCCCTCCGCCCAGGTCGCTCTGCACATGTCCGACGGCAACCGGCAGTGGGTGATCACCGCCTACACCCTCGCCTTCGGCGGACTGCTGCTGCTCGGCGGCCGGATCGCCGACCTGGCCGGACGCCGGGTGGCGTTCATGACCGGCCTGGTCGGCTTCGCGGCCGCCTCCGCGCTCGGCGGGGCCGCGGCGAACCAGGGGATGCTGTTCGGGGCGCGGGCGCTGCAGGGCGTGTTCGCCGCGCTGCTCGCGCCGGCCGCGCTGTCGCTGCTCGCTACGACGTTCACCGACCCGAAGGACCGAGGGAAGGCGTTCGGCATCTTCGGCGCCATCATCGGCGCGGGCGCGGCCGTCGGGCTGCTCGCGGGCGGCTTCCTCACCCAGTACCTGGACTGGCGCTGGTGCCTGTACGTCAACGTGCCGATCGCGCTGGTCGCCTTCGCCGGCGCCTGGGCCCTGCTGCCCGGCGGCGGCCGCCATCCCGACGCGCGCCTCGACGTCCCGGGCGCCCTGCTCGGCTCGGCCGGCATGCTCTCCCTGGTCTACGGCTTCTCCGAGGCGGAGTCCCGGAGCTGGACCGACGGCCTGGTCCTCGCGCTCCTGATCGGCGGGGTCGCGCTGCTCGGCCTCTTCGGCTACTGGCAGACCCGCGCCCCGGTCCCGCTGCTCCCGATGACCGTCGTACGCGACCGGCAGCGCATCGGCGCGTTCCTCACCGTGCTGCTGGTGACCGTCGGCATGTTCGGCGTCTTCCTCTTCCTGACGTACTACATGCAACGCGTCCTCGGCTACTCGCCGGTGAAGACCGGCGTCGCCTATCTCCCCATCACCGTCGGCATGGTCACCGGCTCGACCCAGATCGCCGCCCGGCTGCTGCACCGGGTCCCGCCCCGCGTGCTGATCGTGCCCGGGCTGCTGCTGGCGGCCGGAGCGCTGGCGCTGATAGCCCAGGTCGGGGTCGAACCGGCGTACGCCTCGCACATCCTGCCCGGCATGCTGATGCTCGGCCTCGGCATGGGCACGGCGATGATGACCTCCGTCTCCCTGGCCACCGGCAACGTCGCTCCGCGCGACTCGGGCGCGGCCTCGGCCACCTTCAACACCGCCCAGCAGGTGGGCGGTTCGATCGGCACGGCACTCCTCAACACCATCGCGGCGAGCGTCACCACCCGGTACGCCACCGCCCATGCCGCGAGCATCCCGAACCGGGCGCTGCTGGAGGCGAAGGCCGCCGTGCACGGCTTCAACGTGGCCACCTGGTGGGCGATGGCCGCACTGCTGCTGGGTGCCCTGATCGCCGGGGTGGTCGTGAACGCGGACCGGGCACCCACCCCGCAGACAGCGCAGGAGCGGGCGCCCGAACCGGTGGACTCGGCTGCCTGAAGGACTACTTGATGTAGACCAGGCCGTCCGTCGTGACCGTCGGGCGGCCGCTGGTGCCGACCACCACGACCTTCACGGTGTGCTTGGCACTGCTCGACCAGGTCCTGGTCCAGATCGCCTGGCGGTACGAGGTCGTCGTGGACTTCAGGTCGACGGTCGCGACCTTGGTGCCGTCGACGTACACGTACGCCTGACCCGAGGTGGACGCGCGGCTGACCACCCAGGAGGCGGACCGGCCGGTGAAGGTCCAGCTCAGGCTCGCGCCCTTGGAACCGCTGGAGTACGACTTGCCGCCCAGGTAGCTGGTGGACGAACGGGTCGTCCAGCTCCCGGACCTGGTGGCCGAGGTCTCCTGCAGGATCACCGGGGTGAAGGAGGGGGACGAGGTGCGGGTGTTGCCCGCATAGTCGGACGCCTTCATCGACCAGGTGGACGCGGTGCCGGGCTTGGCGGTGCGGCTGGAGCTGGTGGTGGTCGGGCCGAAGGCGGCCGTCGTCGGGGACAGCAGGCTCACCGACTTCAGGGCCGCGTTGTCGGCGGCCTTCCAGCCGAGGGTGACCGGGACCGCGGTGGTGCTGACGGTGCCGGTGCGCAGGGAGAGCTTCGGCGCGGTGGTGAAGGTGGGCGCGGTGGTGTCGGTGACGACGGTCAGTGCCGCGGTCGTCGTGGTCTTGCCGGACTGGTGCACGGCCCGGACGGCGACGGTGTGGCTGCCCGCGGCGAGCGTGGCGCTCGCCGAGGTCGCCGTACCGGAGGCGGTGGCGGCCACCTTGCCGTCCACCAGCACCTCGAACTTCGAGATCAGCGCACCGGGCGTGGTCGTCGACCACTTCGCCGTGACCGCGCCCCTGGTGTAGTACGTCGAGCCCGACGGGCTCGCACCCGACAGCGAGGTGAGCTTCAGGCCCTGCACCGGGCCGGCCGCCCAGGCGCGGACGGTCGGCAGCTGGGGGTAGAGCGAGTTGCCGGGGCACTGGGTGTTGTAGCCGTCGCGGTGACCGGAGATCCGGTTGAAGGTGTACGCGGTGCCCGAAGTGAAGCTGGTGCCGAAGTAGTTGGTCTGGGTCGCGCCCGCCGTGAGCTTGACGGTACCGGCCGGGTCGGCGCCGTACTGGCCGAGCTTCCAGGCCGCGAGACGGGCGATCGACGTCAGGGCCGCGTCCGTGGCACCGGCCGATGTGTAGTCACCGAGCACGGCGATACCGGCCGACTCCCGGTTCCAGCCGTAGGTGTGCGCGCCGAGCACCGGCAGGCCGACACCGCCCTTGCGGCCCTCGAAGATCGTGCCGCACTTGTCGACCAGGAAGTTGTAGCCGATGTCGTTCCAGTGCTCGGTCTGCGTGTGGTACGCGTAGATGCCCCGCACGATCGCCGGGGATTCCGCGCACGTGTAGTCGTTGGTGCCGTCCGTGTGGTGGACGAAGACGGCCTTCACGTCCGTGTTGTAGTCCGACGGGTCGGGGCTCAGCGACTCGTCGGCGCCCCAGCCGGCCCGCGAGACGATCGGTGGCTCGGGCACCGTGGACGGGGGCGCGGTGGGGGTGATGGAGGCCGACGGGCTCGCGGACGCGTTGTCCGTACCGGTGGGGGAAGGGGAGGCGCTCGGCGGGGCCGAGTCGGTGGCCGGCCCGGAGTCGGTCGGCGTCACGGACTCGGTGGGCGACGCGGAGTCCGCGGGGGAAGCCGAGTCGGCCGGGGACACGGAGTCACCGGGCGAGGCGGAATCCGTGGGTGACGCGCTGTCGCCCGGGGTGCCGTCCGCCACGAACGCGGCCGGTTCCGCCTCGGTCTCCGCGGCGGTCGCCACGCCGGGGTCGACCAGGTTCACCTGGAGCCCCTTCGGCAGACCGGTGGCGGAGCCGTCCTCGTGGACGACCTGGACCTGGACGCCGTCGGAGGGCCCCACCCACAGCGGCTCGGACGCGCCGCGCGCGTCGGGGCCGGCCTCCGGGTCCTCCAGCGGGTCGGCCGCCTCCAGATCGTGCCAGGCGGTCCACTCACCGCTCTCGACGCTCCGGGTGCGCACCTGCGCCGTGCCGTGCAGCCGCTTCGCCGCTCCCGTCCAGGAGACGCCGAGCAGTGAGAACTGCCCGGTGCCGGTGCGCGGCAGCTCCCGAGTGCCGTTCGTGGTGCCCTTCAGCGCCAGGTCGTAGACCTTCACCGGCCGCCTGGCCTGCCCGCCGGCCCCGTGGCCGGAGGACGGGCTGGCAACCGCGTACGTCACCACACCCCCGCCGCCCAGGACCACCGCGCCGAGCGTCAGCCACGCCCGTCGTCTCATGCTCAACGGTCTGTACGCACGCTTCCCGCGTGGACTCACTCGTCCCCACCCCTAGGAAAGAACCATCACTGTCACGCCTTACACACCTGTCGCACAGGTAACGCTTAGAGACAGCGTCCGGTCCTGACCAAACGTCACTCGCCGCCCGTCGGCGTCGTCGACGACCCGCGAGAAAAGGGGGTTGGGGGCCGCGCAGGCGCGTGAACAGGCCGAGGGCGCAGCACCGAAGCAACGGCCGGGGCCGCCACCCCCCACAGGAGAGGCCCCGGCCGTCGCGCGGCACGGGCCGCGCGGCGGCCCGTACTGTGTTCAGCGCCATGAGTGCGTTTTCTGTCACACCCGAGGGCGTCACGAGTTAGTTGCACTCTGTACGGACGTGGACGGCGAGCGGTTTCAAGTCGTAACGTGCAGTTCGCGCCGGGCCGCGGAGGACGCATGACCACCGCAACGATCTGCGGTCCCGAACACCGCAACGATCAATCGATGAACCACGACGGCGAGAACCACGACCGCGAGAGCGGCGCCGGTTCAGGCCCAAAGTAGGGAACACACGGGTGCTGGGGGACGACGCGGAGTTGACCGCCGCGGTACGTGCTGCACAGGACGGGGACGAGACCGCGTTCCGCATCGTCTATCGCGCGGTGCAGCCCCGCCTGCTCGGATACGTCCGCACGCTGGTCGGCGATCCGGACGCCGAGGACGTCGCCTCCGAGGCCTGGCTGCAGATCGCCCGGGACCTCGACCGGTTCAGCGGTGACGCGGACCGGTTCCGCGGCTGGGCCGCCAGGATCGCCCGCAACCGCGCCCTCGACCACATACGGATGCGCGGCCGCCGCCCCGCGATCGGCGGCGACGAGACGGAACTGACCGGCCGGGCCGCCGAGTCGGACACCGCCGGCGAGGCCATCGAGGCGCTGGCCACCGACTCCACCCTCTCCCTCATCGCCCGGCTGCCGCAGGACCAGGCCGAGGCCGTCGTCCTCAGGGTCGTCATGGGCCTCGACGCCAAGACCGCCGCCGAGACCCTCGGCAAGCGCGCCGGCGCGGTACGGACGGCGGCCCACCGGGGGTTGAAGAAACTCGCGGAGCTGCTCGGGGCCGACCCCGAGGCGGCGGGCGTCCTCGACGCGCTGCCGCCCCAGCGAGAACCGAACGCTCGTGCGGTGACGTCCGCGAGTGTGACGCATACGCGTTCGCGGACGCAGAAGGACATGTGATGGCCGACGAGCAGTACAAGTGGCTGAACCGGGTAACGGCGGAACGCCTGCTGCGCGGTGAGCCGCTCGAAGCTGTCGACGCCACCGCCCGTGACCAGGCAGAACGCCTCGCCGACACGCTCGGCGCGCTCTCCGCGCGGGCCACGCCGGCCGCCGCCGAACTCCCCGGTGAGGAAGCCGCGGTGGCTGCCTTCCGCAAAGCGCGCGAATCCGCCGAGGACGCACGGACCGCCGTGGCCGCGCGGACCGGTGCCGCCGCGTGGCCGGGCAGGGGCGCGCGGGACGCCGACGCGGGCCTCTTCCGTATCGGGGCCGGCTCCCGGCCGGCCCGGGCCCCGGGCTGGGCCCGCCCCGCACGGCTCGGCCTCGCCGCCGCGCTGACCGTCGGCATGCTCGGCGGGGTCGCGGTGGCCGCGGGCACCGGGGTGCTGCCGACGCCGTTCGACGACAACCACCCCGGACCGGCCGCCTCCGTCTCGGCCGCCGGGACCCCCGCACGCCCGCAGGGCTCGCAGTCGCCCGAGTCGCTGCTCGGCGGCGAGACCCGGACGCCGTCCTCCGACGCCACGTCCGGCGGCTCCGGGCAGCCCTCGCCCGACCCGTCCGGCAGGTCGAAGAACCGGGACACGGGGTCGGCCGGTATCCCGTCCGGCGGGTGGAGCGGTGCGCTGACGTCCTGCCGCGCGATCCGGAACGGCAAGTCCCTGGGCGCCGACCGCAGGAGTGCTCTGGAGGGACTGGCGGGCGGCGCCGGCCGGGTGGACAAGTTCTGCAAGGCCGTCCTCGGGGACGGGCTGAACGGCAGGGACGGCGTCTCCGGCGACGGCAAGGGCGGCGACAGCGGCCAGGGCGGCCAGAACGACGGCCAGGGCGACAACAACGGCCAGGGCGGCGACGACGGGGGCCGGCCGGGCAGCGGCACCGGCGGCGGCAAGGGCGACGGCTGGGGCAACGACCACCACCAGGACGGCGTGGCCACACCCGCCCCGACCGCCTTCACGCCCCTGCGGCCCAACCGGCCCGCCACCTCGCCCAGCCCCACGTACAGCGCACTCTGACCTTTGCGCACCGCTGTGACCTGCGTTTTTAAAAGTCCCTGAACTTTTTTCCCGCAGGGTGTGACGTTTTCGGCGGCGGTGGCGCAGTACAGAGTGAGCCGACTGGTCATCGGCCGTCGCACAGAGCCGGGGTTCCCCCCGTACCCGTGGCTCGTGCATCGGCGCGGGCGGGACACGTTCCCCCGGTCCCGCCCGCGCCCCGCTCGTCATCCGCTCACCAGGAGACGACGACCTTGTCGCCGTTCCTCACCTGGGCGAACAGATCCGCGATCGCCGCCTCGTCCCGCACGTTGACGCACCCGTGCGAGCCGCCCGCGTAGCCCCTCGCCGCGAAGTCGTAGGAGTAGTGGACCGCCTGGCCGCCGCTGAAGAACATCGCGTACGGCATCGACGAGTGGTAGAGCGTCGACACGTGGTGGCGGGACTTCCAGTAGACGTGGAACACCCCCTCACGGGTCGGGGTGTACTGCGCCCCGAACCGCACCGACATCGTCGACACCGTCCGCCCGTCGATCATCCAGCGCAGCGTCCGGCTGGTCTTGCTGATGCACAGCACCCGCCCGGTCAGACACCGCGGATCGGGCGCGGCGGCCGGCTGACCGCCCATCAGGTACAGCTCCCACTTCCCCGGCCTGTGCGTCATCCGCACCAGCCGCCGCCAGGTCACGGCGTCGGTCTCGCCCGTCTGCGGCAGCCCGCGCTTGCCCTGGAAGCCCTCGACGGCCTGGGCGGTGAGGTCGTCGTAGGTCCCCGTCGGCCCGTCGAACAGCCAGGCGACCTGGCGCAGCCGGGCCTGGAGCTCGCGGACGCCGGTGCCGGTGTCGCCGCGGGTGAACACGATGTGCGGCGGGACGGTCTCGACGGCGGACGGCGACGGAGAGGGAGAGGTGGCGGGAGCGGCGGGAGGGGGAGTGGCGGGAGCGGTGCCGACGGGTGTCGGGCTGTGCGGCAGGTCGATGTGGACGGGCGAGTGCCCCTTGGCGTCCCCGCCGCCCGGTGGCTGCACCGTGCACCCGCACAGCACGGCCAGTACGGCGGCCAGGATCCCCGAGTACCCCGAGACCTTCATGCCGAGGATGCTTCCCCGCGTGACCGCCGTTGAACAAAGGGGCATCGTAGGAACCAACAGACGTACCGGCATATTGGCGTATCGGCGTACTGCGGAGGTCACCGTCATGGCCCGTGAGTCCGAGTCCGGACTGCCCGTCGAGCCGGTCTACGGTCCGGGAGACCTCGCGGGCTGGGATCCGGCCGGGAAGCTCGGCGACCCGGGGGCGTACCCCTACACCCGGGGCGTCTACCCGACGATGTACACCGGCCGTCCCTGGACCATGCGCCAGTACGCGGGGTTCGGTACGGCCGCGGAGTCCAACGCCCGCTACCGGCAGCTCATCGAGCACGGCACCACCGGTCTCTCCGTCGCCTTCGACCTGCCCACCCAGATGGGCCACGACTCGGACGCGCCCCTCGCGCACGGCGAGGTCGGCAAGGTGGGGGTGGCGATCGACTCGGTCGACGACATGCGGGTGCTCTTCGGCGGGATCCCCCTGGACAGGGTCTCGACGTCGATGACGATCAACGCACCGGCGGCCGTGCTCTTGCTGCTGTACCAGCTGGTGGCGGAGGAGCAGGGCGTACCGGCGGCGGCCCTGACCGGCACCATCCAGAACGACGTCCTGAAGGAGTACATCGCGCGGGGTACGTACATCTTCCCGCCCAAGCCGTCCCTGCGGCTGACCGCGGACATCTTCGGGTACTGCCGGACCGCGATCCCGCGCTGGAACACGATCTCGATCTCCGGCTACCACATGGCCGAGGCGGGGGCGTCCCCCGTGCAGGAGATCGCCTTCACCCTGGCCGACGGCATCGAGTACGTGCGCACGGCGGTCGCGGCCGGCATGGACGTCGACGAGTTCGCGCCGCGTCTGTCCTTCTTCTTCGTGGCGCGTACGACGTTCCTGGAGGAGGTCGCCAAGTTCCGTGCCGCGCGCCGGATCTGGGCGCGGGTGATGCGGGAGGAGTTCGGCGCGCGGGACCCCAGGTCGCTGATGCTGCGCTTCCACACCCAGACGGCCGGCGTCCAGCTGACGGCCCAGCAGCCGGAGGTGAACCTGGTGCGGGTGGCGGTCCAGGCCCTGGGCGCGGTCCTCGGCGGCACCCAGTCGCTGCACACCAACTCCTTCGACGAGGCGATCGCGCTGCCGACCGACAAGAGCGCCCGCCTGGCCCTGCGCACCCAGCAGGTGCTGGCGTACGAGACCGACGTGACGGCGACGGTCGACCCCTTCGCGGGTTCGTACGCGGTGGAGCGGATGACGGACGACGTGGAGGCGGCGGCCCTCGCTCTGATGCGGCGGGTCGAGGACCTCGGCGGCGCGGTGGCGGCGATCGAGCACGGCTTCCAGAAGGGCGAGATCGAGCGGAACGCCTACCGCATCGCGCAGGAGACCGACGCGGGGGAGCGGGTGGTGGTCGGCGTCAACCGCTTCCGGCTGGACGAGGAGGAGCCGTACGAGCCGCTGCGCGTCGACCCGGCCATCGAGGCCCGGCAGGCGGAGCGCCTCGCCCTGCTGCGCGCCGACCGCGACCGGGCGGCCGTCGCCGGGGCCCTCGCCGCCCTGCAGAAGGCCGCCGAGGGCGACGACAACGTGCTCCCCCCGATGAAGGAGGCGCTGCGGGCGCGGGCCACGGTGGGCGAGGTGTGCGACGCGCTGCGGAAGGTGTGGGGGGTGTACGTCCCGACGGACGCGTTCTGACGGACGCGTTCTGACGAAGGCACCCAGGGCCGTACGGCACCCGGGGCGGTCGGCACCCGGGGCGCTGTCGGACCCGCGTGCGAGACTACGTCTCATGTTCGGCGTCATCGATCTCCCCACCTACCTGGCAGGACTCGTCCTGATCGTCCTGCTGCCCGGCCCCAACTCCCTCTACGTGCTGTCCGTCGCCGCCCGGCAGGGCATCCGGGCCGGTTACACCGCCGCCGCGGGCGTGTGGTGCGGGGACACCGTGCTGATGACGCTGTCGGCGGCCGGGGTGGCCTCGCTGCTCAAGGCCAACGTCGTGCTGTTCGGGATCGTGAAGTACGCGGGCGCCGGCTATCTCACCTGGCTGGCGGCAGGGATGCTGCGGGCGGCCTGGGCGACGTGGCGGTCGCGGAGGGAACAGGCGGCGGAGCGGACGGCACCGGCCGCCGCCCCGGCGCAGGAGCGCCCGTACCGCCGGGCCCTGGTGATCAGCCTCTTCAACCCGAAGGCGATCCTGTTCTTCATCGCCTTCTTCGTGCAGTTCGTCGACCCGGGGTACGCCTACCCGGCGCTGTCCTTCGTCGTCCTCGGCACCTTCGCCCAGCTGGCCAGCTTCCTCTATCTCAGCGCCCTGATATTCAGCGGCACCAAGCTGGCCGACGCGTTCCGCCGCCGCAAGCGGATGGCGGCGACGGCCACGTCGGCGGCGGGGGTGCTGTTCCTCGGGTTCGCGGTGAAGCTGACGCTGGCCAGCGCCTGAGCGCGCTGCTCACCGACGCTCGGTGAGCTGCTCGGCGGCCCGGAGCGCTCAGGCCCCGGTGCGCGCCGCGTATGCCCGCAGTCCCTCGGCCGTCTCACCCGCCCAGCCCACATAGCCGTCCGGGCGGACCAGGAACACACCCGGGCCGTACGACTCCGGGGCCGGCAGGCCGCCGTCCATGCCGGTCACCGGTTCCGGGGTCAGCAGCGTCCAGTGCGGCCCCCGGAACGCGTCGAACATCCGCACCCCGTCCGCGTTCCGGCCGTCGGGCGCGCGGTCGCCCGCCCGCACCGGTCCGGGATTCGCCCGGGTCTCCTCGGTCAGCGAGGACTCCCGGTAGCCGATGCCCAGCTGCACGGTGGCCTCGCCCCGCCGGACCTCGCCGCGGTGGACGCTCGTCGAGAGGCCCAGCATGGCGGCGGCGTTCGCCCGGCGCTCCTCCTCGTACGTGTCCAGGAGCGCTTCCGGGGCCCGCCCGGCGAGCACCGCGGCCAGCTTCCAGCCCAGGTTGTAGGCGTCCTGGACGCTGGTGTTCAGACCCTGGCCGCCGGCCGGGGAGTGGACATGGGCCGCGTCGCCGGCCAGGAAGACCCGGCCCACCCGGAACCGGTCGGCCAGCGCGGCGCGGGGGCGGAAGTCGGAGGCCCAGCGCACCTCGGCGATGTCCGCCGCGTCGAGGTGGGTGTACGTCGTCACCAGCCGACGCAGGCCGTCCAGGGACAGGTCGGTCTCCGTGCCCTCGGGCAGCCGGGCGCTCAGCTGGAAGTCGTCGGTGCCGGCCAGCGGGCACAGCGCCACGCCGCAGCCGTCGTCGCCGACGAAGGTGTGCCAGTGCTCGCGGTCGAGGCCCCGCACGCGCAGGTCGGCCACCAGGAAGGGGCTCGGGTCGACCGGCTCGCCGGTCATCCCGACGCCCACCGCACGCCGTACGGTCGAACGCCCGCCGTCCGCCGCCACGACATACCGTGCGCGAGCCGAGGTGCCGTCGGCGAAGCGGGCGGTCACCCCCTCCGCGTCCTGTTCCAGGCCCGTCAGTCCGCGCCCGAACGCGACCCGGCCGCCCAGCTCCCGCAGCCGCGCGTACAGCACCTCCTGCGTGCGCCACTGAGCGACCATCAGCGGTTCGGTGTACGGCGCCCCCTCGTCCGCCGCCACCGAGTCGAACATCGGCTTCGTCCCGAGGGGCTCGCCGTTCTTCCAGAGCAGCTGGGGCGGGTAGGGGCCGCCGACCGCGCGCATCGCGTCGAGCACGCCGAGGTCGTCGTACACCTCCTGCGTCCGGGGCTGGATCCCCTTGCCGCGCGAGCCAGGGAACAGCTTCTCGCCGGCCTCCACGACCCGTGCGTCCACCCCGCGCCGGGCGAGGTCGATCCCGAGGGCGAGCCCGGTGGGCCCGGCGCCCACGACCAGTACATCCATCGCATCCATCGCATTTCTCCCTAACGTTGTTAAGTGCCGTCGACGGCAAGGCTGCCCTTAACGCTGTTAAGCTGTCAAGCGTGAGTACGGAACGACGCGCCCCCCTCGACCGCCGCCGGGTCGCCGACACGGCCCTGCGCCTGCTGAACGAGGCCGGTCTGGAGGGGCTGACCGTGCGGGCCATCGCCAAGGAGCTGGACGTCAAGGCCCCGGCCCTCTACTGGCACTTCAAGGACAAGCAGGCGCTGCTCGACGAGATGGCGACGGAGATGTACCGCCGCATGGCCGCGGTCACCCGGCTCGACCCCGCCGGCACCTGGCAGGACGGGCTGCGCACGGTGAGCGGAGGGCTGCGCACGGCCCTGCTCGGCTACCGCGACGGCGCGAAGGTCTACAGCGGCTCACGCTTCACGGGCATCGACCATGCCCCCGAGCAGGAGGCCTACCTGCGCATGATGACGGAGGCCGGCTTCACCCTCGCCCAGGCGGCCCGGGCGGGCATGACGACGAACGCCTACACCATCGGCTTCGTGACGGAAGAGCAGGGCGTACAGCCCCTCCCGGGTGAACGCCGTGAGGGTTACGGCCTCGCGGAACGTGCCCGCCTGCTGGCCGGGTTCCCGCTGGCGGCGGCGGTGGGAAAGGAAATGTTCGACGACTACGACCGCCACTTCGAAGAGGGTCTGGAAGTGGTCATCGCGGGGATCGCGGCGCGGTACGGAATAGATGGTCGAACGTGAAGAGCCCGGTTCTGGATGATGTGACGACATCAGCCAGACCCGGGCTCGTGGGATTTCAGCAGTGGTCGGTGTTCGTTCCGTACCAGCCGCCCCACGTGTTCGTCGCGTAGTCGTCATAGTTGCAGTAGTAGTTTCCGGCCGCCGTCACGACCTTGACGGCCTTTCCGGCGGAGCTCTCGAAATAGCCGACGAGGCGCAGGGCTTTGCCGTTGCCCGGCATTTCCTTCCAGCCGCCGGCGCCCGACCAGGTGTGCCAGATGGTTCCGGAGGGCGCGACCCCGAAGCACTCGTCGGGCCCGTACTGCCAGGCTACGTAGTCGTACCCGTAATCGTTGACGTTTCCCGTGTAGCCGAAACAGGTGGCGGTTGCGGCGGCCGCGGGTGAGGACGACAGCCCCACCGCACCGAATGCGGCCAACGCCACTGCCGCAGCAGCGGCAGCCGATGAACGGAAACGAGACCTCACGAGCTCTCCTTTGTTCCCACGTGCATCGCCAGCTTCTTACGGATCACACGCTATGAAGAGCTGATCACGTCGTACAAGCGGTTTCCGGCTGACCTTGGTAAGTGGAGGTTATGCCTCCGTACAACCGCGTGAACGGCGGAATTCAGGGCCGCGACATGTTGCCAACTGTGAGGTGGTGCGCATTATGGAACAACTGCAAGGAATCTGCGCCTCCGTATCCCGGCCGGACATCCGGACGAGGGCTTTCCGCGGTCCTGAAAACACCCCTACCCGGTCGCGGGCGGCGCGGCTTTCAGCGCCTTCCTCAGCCGTGGCCCGAACGGTGTCTCCACGAAGCGGTGGAGCAGCCAGGCGAGCCCGAGCATCGTGAGCACCGTCACCGCCAACGTGGGCCACGGCGGCACCCCCCACCCTCGGTGCAGCACCCGGATCACGAACCATCCGAGGTGTTCGTGCACGAGGTAGAAGGGGTACGTCAGTGCCCCGGCCGTGGTCAGCCACGGCCACGCCGCCCATCGCGTCCAGCCCGCCGCCACCGCCGCGACCGCGGCGAACGCCAGGGTGACGACGAGCATCACGACGTACGGGTCGCGCGGTGTTCCCGCGTGCCACAGCCCCTCGGTGGCCGT
Source organism: Streptomyces sp. NPDC028289 (assembly GCF_055565975.1). Taxonomy (NCBI): domain Bacteria; kingdom Bacillati; phylum Actinomycetota; class Actinomycetes; order Kitasatosporales; family Streptomycetaceae; genus Streptomyces; species Streptomyces sp. NPDC028289. Next base: position 550,740 of record NZ_JBVHTI010000003.1, read on the forward strand.
GCGCAGTCCGAGGATCCAGGAGAGCGCCACGATGCCCCAGGGCAGCAGCCGGTTGCCGAAGCGGTGGACGAGGTAGAGGGCCAGGCCTCCGATGAAGTAGGGGGCGTACTGGGGCATCACGACCAGCTGGGCCCATGACCCGTCGCCGGCCGCGGTGGACAGGACGGCGGCCAGGGTCCACACCGAGCAGAACAGCACCACCCTGCGGTAGGTGACGCCCGGCAGGACGACGGCCAGCGCGAACAGCGCGTAGAAGCGGACCTCGACCCAGAGCGTCCAGCAGACGCCGAGCACCCGCGGTACGCCCATGGGCTGTTGGAGCATCGTCAGGTTGACCAGGAACTCGTCGAGGCGGACCGGGTGGACGACGGCGGGCAGGACCAGGGACGCCCCGGTGACCAGCACCAGAGCGACCCAGTAGGCGGGGTAGAGGCGGGCCGCGCGGGAGCGGAAGAAGTCGCCCAGCGAGCGGCCCCAGCTGCTCATGCAGATCACGAAGCCGCTGATGACGAAGAAGAACTCGACGCCGAGACAGCCGTAGACGGCCGCCCGGGACAGGGTCGGGAAGACGTGCTCGGGGTTCTGGTGCCAGGACGCGGAGACGACTCCGCCGCGTCCCGCGTAGTGGTAGAGGCAGACCATCAGGGCGGCGGCGAGCCGCAGTCCGTCGAGGGCGAGAAGTCGGGTGCGGGGGTGCCCGGGTGGGGCCGGGACGACCGGGGTCTTCGCAGGCGAGGGCGCCAGAGTGGGGGTCGCGAGTGACATGGTCCGGGACGCCTACCCGGGGCCGGACTGTTAATCATCCGATCTGTTCGCGAAGTCCCCGGGACGTGGGAAGTCCCATACCGTCACCTGGGGGAATCATAGAAAGTGTGCGGTGAACCTGCTAACCATTCTCTTACCCTTTGGGGTTCGTTAACCATACAGTCGTTTTGGCTTCCTAGTTTCTCCATCCATCCCCCCGGTGCGGGGCACCCCACCACACACAGCCGTTACACAAGCTTTGCTTGGCAAAATCAGGAGAGCTATGACGAGGGTCCAGAACAGGCGGGCACCTGCGCGCGGAGGGGAGCTGGACGACTGCCTGCACGCCTGCGCTGTGCACAGCGGCAAAGTGGTCGGCAGCCTCGACCGCCGCCGCGCGGAGCTGGCGGAGCAGCTGCGCAAGCTGCTGGTGGTCGTCGCCACGGAAGGCACCACCACGCCCGCGCCCGCCTCGGCCGGGGGTGCGACGGCGCTCCTCAAGCGCGCCGTCAAGGGCGCCGCGAGCCCCTCGGGCGGGATCAACAACGACCTGCTGGACGCTCTGCTCGCGGTCGCCAACAAGGCCCTGGAGTGCGGCTACAACGACGAGCTGAACCTCGCCCTGGTGATCAGCGACACCGTCCTCGCCCAGCGCAAGAACTCCCGCGCCGGCTGGCGGCTGCGCGCCCGCATCCTGGAGGGTCTCGGTGAGGAGCGCGAGGCCGTCGAGGCCTACGAGCGCTACCTGGAACTCACCACCGACGACGGCTTCGGCGTCGCCAACCGGATATCCGGCATGCGCCGCGCCGCCGAACGCGAACGCGAACTGCTCGACCTCCTCAAGCGCCAGGTCCCCGCGGCCACGGACCACGTCCGCGGGCCCGCCACCGCCACCTGGGCCGAGGGCCTCGCCCTGCACGCCATCGGCGACTGGCGGGCCGCCGAGCCCCGCCTGGTCGGCGCGCTGCTCGCCCTCGCCGAGGACGAGGCGCCGGTGAACGACCGGCAGGAGCTGCTCAGCCAGTACCTGGACCTGCGCCTGGCCGAGGGCAACGACGCCGGCATCACCCAGGCCGTCGCGCTCTACTCCGAGCAGCGCCGGGTCCGGATGCGCGGCCCGGTCGCCAACCCCACCGTCGACGGCGTGCAGTGGATCAGCCTCGGCGAGTTCCGCAACCAGATCGCCGGCAAGTCCGTCTGCCTGATCGCCAACTCGGGCCGGGTCGGCGCCGGCGGCATCGGCAAGCAGATCGACGACTACGACCTGGTCGTGCGCTTCAACTCGTACAAGATCGACCCGAAGCACACCGGCGAGCGCACCGACATCCACGTCAGCATCCACAAGCACGCCTTCAACTGGGAGAAGCCGGTGACCACCCGGCTGATCTTCGGCGGCGTCTCGGGCGACTGGAAGCACTCGCTGCGCAACAAGCTGGTGCCCGGCGCCCAGAAGTACCTCGGCGACGAGTCACTGCGCTGGCCGATGCGGAACATCGGGCAGATCAGCACCGACACCTGGTCGGGCATCCCGACCTCCGGGTTCAACATGCTGTGGCTGCTGGACTTCCTGGACGTCAGCCCGACCCTGGACCTGATCGGCTTCGACTTCTACGAGAGCGGCGCCTACCGCGTGCAGGAGGCCATGAAGCTGGCCATCACCTCCGTGCACGAATACACCAGCGAGAAGGACTGGGTCATGCAGCGGGCCCAGAGCGTGACGGACATGAGGATCTCCCTGCGATGACGACCACCTTCACCTCGGCGGCGCCGAACACCGACGCCAGCGCCCTCACCAAGAAGCGCCGGGTCGCCTTCGCGTCCTACGTGGACGAGAACTACCTGCCCGGCTTCCTGGTCCTGCTGCGCAGCCTCGCCCTGTCCAACCCGGGCGTCTGCGAGGACTTCGTCGTGCTCTACGACGACCTGCGCCCGGCCTCCATCGCCAAGATCCGCGCCCTGCACCCGCGGATCGTGCTGCAGCGGGTCAACGACACGCACTACGACTCGTACGTCAAGGGCGACCAGGACAACTACCTGGTCCGCAAGGCGTACTTCATCCTCGACATCTTCCGGCTGCGCGACTACGACACGGTCATCACCCTCGACACCGACATGGTCGTCCTCGGTGGTCTCGGCGAACTCCTGGAGCTGCGCGAGGGTCTCGCCGCCGTCCCGCAGTTCTTCTACGGGCAGCACAAGCTGAACTCCGGTCTTCTGGTGATCCAGAAGGAGTACCTGTCCGACGAGTTCTGCGCGAAGATCGACAAGACCGGCCGCAGCGGCGAGTACGAACTGGACAAGCACGACCAGGGCATCCTGAACGCCGTCCTGGACGGTGACTTCGTCCGCCTCGACGCCAAGTACAACTTCGTCAAGCGGCGGCTCTCCGGCGACCTCCCGGTCCCGGAGGACACCAAGATCCTGCACTTCACCGGGCGCCACAAGCCCTGGCAGGGCGGCGAGAGCGGCTACGCGCAGGCCGAGGACCGCTGGCGCGAGTTCGAGATGACCGACGCCGAGTTCCACGCGGCCTACTTCGCCTCCTCCGGCGGCCTCCACCACGACCTGGTCGTCCACTTCGGCGCCCCGCACGTCAAGCGCACCGGTGACGTGGAGATCGCCCGCAAGGTGGCCGCCGCGCACATCGCCTCCGGCGACTACCAGGACGCCGTCGACGTCATGAGCAGCGTCCACATCCCGCTGGACGAGGCCTGGCCGCACGAGGTCCTGGGGCACGCCCTGATGAGCGTCTCCCGCTACGAGGAGGCCAAGACCCAGCTGCTGCTCGCCACCGCCGCCCCCAACCGGGCCGCCACCGCCTTCGCGCGGCTCGCCCAGATCGCCTGGGTGCACGGCGACAACACCGAGGCCCTCCGGTACGCCACCGCCGGCCTCACCGTCGACCCCACGCACCGCTCCAGCCGTCTGTGGGCCCAGCGCGCGGCCGCCGTCCCCTCCCAGGAGCAGGGCAGCGCCGAGGACCAGCTGGCGCACGTCGCGTTCTACATGGACCGGCAGGGCAACGCGGGCGACAAGCTGCTCCCGGAGACCGTCCGGCTCGGCTTCGGCCCGGACACCACCTCCCGGCGCTGGCACTCCGTCCACGCCCACCGCTACTTCGACAAGGCCGCCCTGGAGCGCGTCAACGCCCGCCGGGGCCTGGTCATCGGCGGCGGCGGTCTGTTCATCCCGGACACCATGCCCAACGGCAACAGCGCCTGGCAGTGGAACGTCCCGGACGAGCACCTGCGCGCCATCGACGTCCCGATCATGATCTACGCGGTCGGCTTCAACGCCTTCGACGGCCAGTCCTACCGCGCCCAGCGGTTCAACGACAGCCTGCGGCTGCTGGTCGAGAAGTCCTCCTTCTTCGGCCTGCGCAACCACGGCTCCATCGCCAAGGTCCGCGGCATGCTCCCGCCGGAGCTCCAGGACAAGGTCGTCTTCCAGCCCTGTCCCACCACGGTCATGCGCCAGCTGGTGACCGGCTGGACCGACCCGGCGTACCGCGAGGACACGGTCATGCTCAACGCGGCCTACGACCGCGCGGGGCTGCGCTTCGGCCACGACTACGCGCACTTCCTCGCCGAGATGGCCAAGGCCGTCCGCAAGATCGGCGAGCACACCGAGGTCAAGTGCGTGGCGCACTCCCTCGACGACGAGAAGATCGCCTTCGACCTGCGCCGCGAGCACGGCATCTCGCTGCCGGTGATCCCGATGTACGACTTCTCCAACGACGAGATCCGCGAGACGTACGCCAAGACCCGCCTGGTCATCGGCATGCGCGGGCACGCCGGCATGATCCCGTTCGGGGTCGGCACGCCGATCATCTCGCTGATCTCGCACCCGAAGATGGCGTACTTCCTCAACGACATCGCGCGGCCCGAGTGGGGCGTCTCGGTGCACGAGAAGAACCTCGGCGACGTCCTCACCGAGCGCGCCATCGGCATCCTCGACAACCACGGCCGCACCGTCGCCGACGTGCACGACCGGCAGGAACAGCTCTGGAAGGTCACCCAGGAGAACCAGGCCACGATCAAGAAGATCCTGGGCCGGTGACGCCGAAGGGGCGGGTCCGGTCATCCGGACCCGCCCCTGATCGGCTGATCGGCGGCGCAGCCGCCGCCTGGGGGCTCGGGGCTGTAGTGGATATGCGGCTCCGCCGCGTGGGCGCGACCAGCCACGACGGCGCGGCAGACGAACGACGGCAGACGCGCCGCTTCCGGCGAAGCGCCTAGCGACGAACAACCCGCCGCAGGTTGCGTGCCTTACGCGCCATCCGCCGCACGGTCGCGTTGCGCGGCAGGAAGGCCAGCTGCGCGGGCACCCCACCGGGCAGCCCGAGCGAGGTCAGACGCTTGCGCTTGAAGTAACGGATGGTGGTGTCGCTCAGGTGCTTGGTCAGATAGCGCTCGGTCTCCCCGCGCAGCTGCGGGTAGATCTTCGGCTGCATGGCGAAGCCCACCGCGCGGATCAGCTCGCCGAGCGCCTCGACGCTCATCCGCGGGCGCTGCTCCTCGACCGCCTTGCGGTCGGTGAGCTCGGGCACCAGTGCGTCGACGACGGTGACCGGGACGCGGTTGCTGTTCTCGTACGGCGTGAGCCTGTCGAGGAGCGTGTCGGTGCCGATGCGGGCGGTCGGCAGGCCGTACAGGGCGGACGCGGTGAGCAGCGCGGTGGAGAAGCAGCCGACGACCAGGGCGGGGCGCATCCGCTGGTAGAGCACCTCGGCGAGGACCGTGGTGTCCAGGACCGTGAGGTCGACCTTGAGCTTCTCGGCCTCCTGCTCCAGGGTGCGGGCGAACCGGGCCGGGGCGGAGGGGTGCGGCTTGAACACGACCTTGGTGTGGCCGAGCTGGACGGCGCCCTTCAACATCCGGACGTGCAGGTTCTCCTCCTGCTCCGGGGTGAGGATGTCGAGCGCGGAGAGGTACTGGCCGAGCAGCAGAGCCGGTTCCTCGATCTGCGGCAACTCGTCGCCGCTGGGGGCGAGTTCGGCGAGGACCTTGGTGAACGCCGCGGTCGGCACGACCTCGCCCTCGACACCGAACTCGGTGAGCAGCATCGGCTTCAGGCCGGGCACCAGGTCGAGGTGGAGGACCCGGTCGACGCGGGTGCCGACCAGCGGGTCGATCTTGTTGCGGGTCGGGCCGTAGCTCATCAGGCCGTCGGCGTAGACCGTGACCGGGGCGCCGGTGAAGATCTGGGTGAGGCTCTGCGAGGGGTTGACCTGGATCGACTCGACGGCGAACTCGATGTCGTCGTCGCCCAGCTGCCACTCGTGGCGCAGGAAGCGTTCCCACAGGGGCATGTCATCCACTCGGGGGGCCCAGCCGCCCGGGTGGAACGGGAAGATCGTCTCGTTGTACGAGATCACGTCGTCGAAGCGGTCGCGCAGCCGCTCGAAGCCGGGCGCCTCGTCCAGGCCCGGGGTGGTCTCGGGGGTCGCCGCGTTGTTGCAGACCAGCAGGATGCGCCGGTCGGCCGGGCGGAAGGCGCCGGAGTCCAGGGCGGCGGCGAGGGTGGCCGTGCCGTAGAGGGTGGACGCCTGGAAGATCTGGGTGGTCACGCGGCGGCTCCCGCGGGGGCGGGACGGCGGCGCAGCCGGCGCAGCTTGGTGGCGCGCTGGAGGTCCATGGAGTCCAGGGCCTCGTCCAGCACGTCCTGCGGCATGCGCCGCAGTGCGGCCGCACTCATGGATTTCAGCTTCTTCGCCACCGCGGGCTCGAACCTTTCGATGGATCCCAGGTGATGGGAAATGATGGCGCAATAGGTGCGGACGGCCTTCGGCAGGAGTTCCTTCGCGTCGGCGTCCTGGGCCGTTTCCTCGATCACCTGGTCGAACGCGCGAATGAAATCGAGCTGACGGACGTCGCCGATCTGCGTGAGTGAAGAGGCTACGCCACGCCGGTAGAAGACGCCGAGCAGGTTCACCGCGGCGAAGGACCCGGCCTCCCGGTGCAGCTTCCAGATCCACGGCCGGTCCTCGGCCGTGCGCAGCCCGTCCGTGAAATGCACGAGCCCCTTGTCCACCAGACGGCGGTGGTAGACGCCCGCCCACGCGTAGGCGTAGTCGACGGAGGTGGACCGGTCGGCGGGCAGGATGGCGTCCCGCGGGTTCATCACGACGTTGCGGCGGCCGACCGGCACCCGCGTCACGACCCGGGCGCGCGCGGTGCACTGCACATGATCGGTACGGACGAAGTCGCAGCCCAGCGACTCGATGGCGTCCACCAGTTGCGGGTAGTAGCCCGGCGCCAGCCAGTCGTCGCCGTCCAGGAAGGTCACGTACTCACCGCGCGCTTTGTCGATGCCGGTGTTGCGCGCGGTGGCCAGCCCTCCGTTCAGCTCGTGTCTGACATGGACAGCGCCGGGGAGCTCGCGCTCGGCCCGCGCGAGAATCTCTGGTGTCCCGTCGGTCGAGCAGTCGTCGACGAGAATGAATTCGAAGTCCTCACGCGCGTTCGCGCGCAGGCTCCTCAGGGTGTCGGGCGCGTATTGCTGCACGTTGTAGAACGGCACGATGACGGAGAGCTTGACCACGTGGAGGACGTTAGGCGGACGCCCGTCATCCGTCTTGACTGTCGCCTTGAATCCAGGTGAACGACGCGTGGCGAAGCTGTGAACCAGGCAATTTTGAGGGCTTATCCCGAGCTGATTCCCCATCCGGAGACGTGTTGTTAACCTTTTGTTGGATTCGGGTTCGGGAGTTCCTCGGAATGGCTTCCTAGCGTCTTCGATGTGCCAGCAAGTGCAACGAAGTCCCTGCGGGTGGCAGTCCTGGCGGATTCCGACACCCGGTGGAAGTGGGGGGCGCTCACCGCGAAGCGCCTGATTCCCAACGAAACCGACAGTTCGGACGTCCGGCTCGACGGCTACCTCCTGCGCGGCCGTGCCACCCCGACCGCCCGCCAGCTCCAGGAGGTCGGCGTCCACGCGGACTCGCTCCGCGAGGTCACGGCCGTCGAGTTCCTGAGAGAGATGGACCAGCAGGAGTACGACATCCTCGTCCTCTCCCTCGTCGGCGGCGGCACGCAGGCCATGCTGCACGGGCTGCGCAGCACCTGGGCCGGCCGGGAGAAGCGGCCCGTCGTCGTCACCGGCTATGTCGGCGTCGTCTACGAGAAGCTCGCCGACGGTCTGCTGCTGCGGCACGGCGCGGACCTCGTCCTCGCCAACTCCCGCCAGGACGCCGAGCGTTTCCGCGCGGTGTACGACGGGGTCGGCGCCGACTCCTCGTCGGTGACCGAGGTCGCGCTGCCGTTCCTCGGCGGGACGCCCTACGAAGGCGAACACGACCCGTACACCGTGGTGTTCGCCGCCCAGCCCTCGGTCCCCGACAGCCGCAAGGACCGTACCTACCTGCTCGACCGGCTGATCGAGCACGCCCGCAGGCACCCCGAGCGGGAGGTGCTGCTCAAGCTGCGCTCCAAGCCCGGCGAGCACACCACCCACATCGAGGAACTGCCGTACCAGAAGCTGGTCCAGGGCAAGGACGTGCCCGCCAACTTCCGCCTCGTCTACGGCCACATGGGCGAGGTGCTCGACCGCACCGACCTCCTGGTCACGATGAGCTCGACGGCCGCCCTGGAGTCCCTGCACCGCCGGATCCCCACCGTGGTCCTCACCGACCTCGGCATCCGCGAGGCGCTCGGCAACCACCACTTCGTCGGCTCCGGCTGCCTCGCCTCCTGGGACCAGCTCGACGCCGGACACCGCCCGGTGCCCGACGCCGAGTGGGTCTCACGGCAGGGCGTCGCCGCCGACGGCACGTACGCCACCGCCTTCGACGCGGGCCGTGAACGCATCGCGAAGCTGCTCGCACGGCCCGGCGGGCTGCCGCCCCTGAACCCGTACTACACACCCGAGACCGCGTCCGGTTACCTGCCCGGCATCCTGGCCCGCCACCACCTCGGCCCCGACGGCGTCCCGCTCCCGGGCGCGCCCGCCGCCGACAAGGCCCCGGGCCCCGTCCGCCAGATCGTGCGCCGGGCCGCACGCGGCGCCTACCGCCACGGCGTCCAGCGGGTGGCCCCCGTGATCCGACGAATGGGAGAGCTGTGAGCGACCGGATCCCGCGTCAAGCTTCAGTTGCCGAAGGAACAGAGCCGATGCCTCACCCCGAAGGGGCCGTAGTGCCCCGCGTCCTCGCCGTGATCCCCGCCCGGGGCGGCTCCAAGGGCGTGCCCGCCAAGAACCTCGCCCCGGTCGGTGGTGTCCCGCTGGTCGCCCGCGCGGTCCGCGAGTGCGTCGCCTCCCGCCTGGTCACCGACGTGGTCGTCTCCACCGACGACCAGGCGATCGCCGCGGCCGCCCGCTCCGCCGGCGCCGAGGTCGTGCTGCGCCCGGCCGCCATCGCCGGTGACACCGCCACCTCCGAGGCCGCCGTCCTGCACGCCATGGACGCCCACGAGGCGCTGCACGGCGCCACGGTCGACGTCGTGCTGCTCGTGCAGTGCACCAGCCCGTTCATCGTCCGCGAGGACATCGACGGGGTGGCCGGCGCGATCGTCGACAACGGCGCCGACACGGCCCTGACCGTCGCACCCTTCCACGGCTTCGTCTGGCGCGACGAGGTGCACGCCCCGGTGCCGGTGGGCGCCGACGAGGCCTCGGCCAGCGGCGGCTTCGGCGTCAACCACGACAAGTCGTTCCGTCCGCGCCGCCAGGACCGTCCCCAGGACTTCCTGGAGACCGGCGCCGCCTACGCGATGCGCGCCGACGGCTTCCGCGAGCACCAGCACCGCTTCTTCGGCCACACCGAACTGGTGCGGACCGACCCCGCGCGCGTCCTGGAGATCGACGACCCGCACGAGCTCGCGCGGGCCCGCGCCCTGGCCCCGCTCTTCGACGCGGACCGCCCCGGCGCGCTCCCGACCGCCGACGACGTCGACGCGGTCGTACTGGACTTCGACGGCACCCAGACCGACGACCGGGTGCTGATCGATGCCGATGGAAAGGAGTTCGTCTCCGTGCACCGCGGCGACGGACTCGGCATCGCCGCCCTGCGCAAGAGCGGGCTGAAGATGCTGATCCTCTCCACGGAGCAGAACCCGGTCGTCGCCGCCCGGGCCCGGAAGCTACAGATTCCGGTCCTGCACGGCATCGACCGCAAGGACCTCGCACTCAAGCAGTGGTGCGAGGAGCAGGGCATCGCTCCCGAGCGCGTGCTCTACGTCGGAAACGACGTCAATGACCTCCCGTGCTTCGCCGTAGCCGGCTGGCCCGTGGCGGTCGCGAGCGCCCACGACGTCGTACGCGGCGCCGCACGCGCGGTCACCACCCTCCCCGGCGGTGACGGCGCGATCCGAGAGATCGCCAGCTGGATCCTCGGCCCCTCTCTCGATTCCCTCCCGAAGTAAGGACACCCCACAGTCATGAGCAACTCCCGTCTGCGCCAGTTCGGTTCCCGTGAGGTCGGCCCCGGCAAGCCCGTCTACATCTGCGGCGAGATCGGCATCAACCACAACGGTGAGCTGGAGAACGCCTTCAAGCTGATCGACGTCGCCGCCGAGGCCGGCTGTGACGCCGTCAAGTTCCAGAAGCGCACCCCGGAGATCTGCACCCCGCGCGACCAGTGGGACATCGAGCGCGACACCCCCTGGGGCCGCATGACCTACATCGACTACCGCCACCGCGTGGAGTTCGGTGAGGACGAGTACCGTCAGATCGACGAGTACTGCAAGACCAAGAACATCGACTGGTTCGCCTCCCCGTGGGACACCGAGGCCGTCGCCTTCCTGGAGAAGTTCGACGTCCCCGCCCACAAGGTGGCCTCCGCCTCCCTCACGGACGACGAGCTGCTGAAGGCGCTGCGCGCCACCGGCCGTGCGGTCATCCTCTCCACGGGCATGTCGACCCCGAAGCAGATCCGCCACGCGGTCGAGGTCCTGGGCTCCGAGAACATCCTCATGTGCCACGCCACCTCCACCTACCCGGCGAAGGCCGAGGAGCTGAACCTCCGCGTGATCAACACGCTGGAGAAGGAGTACCCGAACGTGCCGATCGGCTACTCCGGCCACGAGACGGGCCTGCAGACCACCCTCGCCGCGGTCGCGCTCGGCGCCACCTTCGTCGAGCGTCACATCACCCTCGACCGCGCCATGTGGGGCTCCGACCAGGCCGCCTCCGTGGAGCCGCAGGGCCTCACCCGCCTGGTCCGCGACATCCGCATCATCTCCGAGTCCCTCGGCGACGGCGTCAAGAAGGTCTACGACTCCGAGCTCGGCCCGATGAAGAAGCTGCGCCGCGTCACCGGTGTCGTCGCCGAGGCGGAGATCGCCGCGGCCGCCGGCGAGCCGGTCCAGGTCTGAGCCCGAGCCTGATTGATGTGTTACGACGACGGGACGGTCGTACGTCGATGAGCCCCCGCGCCGGGAACACCGGCCCCCACACACTCGCGTTCGTCGAGAGTCCGGTGCAGCTGCTGAACGTGCTGGAGTGGGCGCATGTCCACGCCCTGCGCGGGGCGGCGGACCCCGTGCCGGCCGTGCCCAGCCAGGTACGGCGCCCGGCATCCGGCATATCTGCACCCGGCGCGGAACTCACGATCGTCGTCCTGTCCCCGACGGACCCCATGACCCGGGGCCAGCTGCGCCGCATGGCGGACCTGGCCCGGGACGAGGGATACCGGGTCCGCTGGGAGGAAGCACGGGGCGGTACCGCCGCCCCCTTCCAGACGATCGGCGGCCTGGCGGGTTCCCTCCGCCGGGCCGACCGCATCGTCATGGGAGACCCGTTCTCCCGCTACGTACAACTGCTCCTGACCATCACCCGCGCCCGTGACCTGGTCGTGGTCGACGACGGCACGGCCACGATGGAGTTCGTCGCCCAGCTGGCGCGCGGCGAACGCCTGGTCCGCTGGCACCGCAAGGGCGGCAGACCCGGCGCGCGGGACCTGCTCTTCGCCCCGGTCTCCTCCTCCGCCCGCCGCCGCCTCACCCCGAGCGACCGCCGCCGGGTGGAGGTCTTCTCCTCCATGCCGATGACGGAGACGCCGGCCGGGGTGACGGTCACCGCGAACGACTTCGGCTGGACCCGCGCGCGCTTCGGCCCGCCGCGCATCACCAAGGGCGCCGACATGGTCGGCACCTCCCTGGTGGAGACGGGGGTCGTGGACGGCGACCGCTACCTGGAGGCCGTCCAGACCCTGGCCAAGGCGCACGGCGCGACCCGCTACTTCGCACACCGCCGCGAGAGCACCGAGAAACTCCACCGCCTGGCCGCCGAGACGGGCCTGGAGATAGTCCGCCCGGACCTCCCCCTGGAGCTGATCGCCCGCCGCGGCCCCATCGGCCGTACGATCCTCAGCTTCCCCTCGACGGTCGTGCACACCCTCCCGCTGGCCCTGGTCGGCACGGGCGTCCGCGTGGCCGTCTGCGACATCGACCCGGCCTGGTTGACGGAGAACGCGTCCCCGCGCGCCCAGGGCTTCCTGTCCGGCGTCACCGGGACGGCGAAGGACGTCCACCGACTGGCGGCGGTGACTGGCCCGGCCCAGCCCCTGCTCACGCCCCCCTGACTCTGGCCTCGCGCACGCCGCGCAGCGCTTCGGACCAGGCGGTGACCTGGTCGAGCATGCCGTGGACGGCGGTGTCGAGGCCCTCCTGGGGGACGAAGGCGCCGCTGGCGAACGCGGGGATCAGCGGCACGGCGGGCTGGGCGCGGACCGTGGCCACCTGAAGTTCGGCGAGGACGAGCCGGAGCGCCTCGCGGCGGCCCGGACCCCGGCGGCGTGGCCGCCGTAGCTGACGATACCGGCGACCTTGTCGTTCCACTCCCGGTACACGTAGTCGAGAGCGGTGATGGTGGGGTCGTCGCATGAGGCGTTGCACCGGATCTTCCAGAAGGATCCGGGGTTGCTGACGCATGCGTTGCAGCGGGTTCTGGGGGTGCCGTTTCCGGAGACGCGGGAGTTCGCCGCGATGAACGTGGACCTGACGGAGATCGAGCCGGTCGAGCGTCGGGTGGACACGTTGCTGCGGGCGGAGACGGACGAGGGGACGTATCTCCTGGTCGTGGAGTCGCAGGGGGAGGTGGACGTCCGTAAGCGGGGGAGCTGGCCGTACTACCTGTCGTACTTGTACGAGAAGTACCGGTGTGAGCCGGTGCTGATCGTGATCACCCAGAACAGCGCGACCGCGAAGTGGGCGGCGCAGCCGATCCAGCTCGGCTTGCGGGGGTGGGAGTCGCTGACGGTGCGTCCGCTGGTGCTGGGGCCGGACAACGTGCCGGTGATCGCGGATGAGCGGGAGGCGGTGCGGGACGTACCCCTTGCGGTGCTATCGGCCATGACACACGGGCGGGGGCGGCAGGCCCCGGCCATACTGGAGTCGCTGGCAGCCGCCCTGAAGACCATCGACCGCGACAGTGCCGCGGTGTTCGTGCAGTTCGTCGACTCGTGCCTGGTCGATCCCCAGGCGAAGCAGATGTGGAGGGACCTGATGACGGCGATCCAGTACTTCTGGCGGCACCCGCTGGCGGAGCAGGTGCGCGAGGAAGGGCGCGAGGAGGGGCGCGAGGAGGGGCGTGTCCAGCAGTATGCCGAGATGGTTCTGAGGGTTCTGGAGTGGCGGGGCGTCCCGGTGAGCGACTCCGTGCGAGAGCGGGTAGACGCCTGTACGGAGCTGGATCAGCTTGAGGTCTGGGCCCAGCGCGCAGTGCACGTCACGGACGCCGCGAAGCTGTTCGCGGAGGAGTGAACGTCGGGGCCGCCCGCTTGCTGTGCAGGGTCGTGCCTCCGCGAGCCGCGTCAAGGGCGCTGCGCGTCGCCTTCGGCGATGAACCTTCGGGCCACCCTTGACCCGGCTCGCTCCGGCACGGGTGAGAGGCGATCGGGCGGCCTGGGAAGGCGGGGCCCGGCCGGGGTCGCGAGCGCCGGGCGCTGCGCGCTCGCCGGCGGACGCGGGCGTGGCCTCGTATGGGTGCGGCGCGTGGCGGGGTCGGTGATGGGCGGCGAAGGGTGGATGTGTGCCGTCGGGGGAGCGGTGGGTGGCACGGATCCTCCGATCGAAGGACCGTGGGCAGAGGGGGCGGGCGGGTGCGGTGACAGGTGTCCCCTCGTCCCGCCTGGGAAGTCGGGGGGTACAGCCTGCCGCGTACGGTCGCGGCGTGGACGGAGGGCGGCTTTGCGTGCGTACCGTCGGAGTGGAGGAAGAGCTTCTTCTCGTAGATCCGGAGTCGGGTGAGCCCAAGGCGTCGGCCCCGGCCGTGCTGGCGCGGGCCTCGCTGGTGGATCCGGGGCAGGACGTGTTCGAGAAGGAGCTCTACGGGCAGATGCTGGAGTTCGCCACCCATCCGCAGTCGGACATGGCGGAGTTGGGGGAGGAGATCATCCGGTGTCGCAAGGAGGCCGCCCGGCTCGCCGGGGAGCTGGGGTGTGCCGTCGTCGCGCTCGCCACTTCGCCGCTGCCCGTAAGCCCCTCCATCAGCGTGAACCCGCGCTACCAGTGGTTGGCCGAGCAGTACGGCATCGCCACCCGGGAGCAGCTGGTGTGCGGATGCCATGTGCACGTTGCCGTGGAGTCCGACGAGGAGGGCGTGGAGGTTCTCGACCGGGTACGGCCGTGGCTGCCGGTGCTCGTCGCGATCAGCGGGAACTCGCCCTTCTGGCAGGGCACCGACACCGGCTACTCCAGCTACCGCAGCCGGGTGTGGTCGCGCTGGCCGTCCTCCGGTCCGACCGAGCTGTTCCGCTCCGCCGAGCGCTACCACCGGCTGGTGGCGGACATGGTGGCCACCGGCGTCATCCTGGACGAGGGGATGGTCTACTTCGACGCCCGGCTGGCCCGGCGCTACCCGACCGTGGAGATCCGGGTCGCCGACGTCTGCCTGCGCGCCGGGACCGCCGTGCTCGTGGCCACCCTCGCCCGTGCGCTGGTGGAGACGGCCGCGCGGGAGTGGCGGGCCGGGCGGGAGCCCGTCGACCACGGGGTGGGGCTGCAGCGGCTGGCCACCTGGCGGGCCGCACGGTCGGGGCTCGGCGGCGAACTGCTCGATCCCGGCACCCTGCGGCCCCGGGCGGCCCCGGCCGTACTGGAGTCACTGCTCGCGCACACCCGGGACGCCCTCGTCGGCAGCGGGGACCTGGCGGCCGTGGAAGAGGCCGTCGGGCGGCTGCTGCGGCGCGGCAACGGCGCCGACGAGCAGCGGGAGCTGCTGGAGGGCGCCGGGAGCCTGCGGGGCGTCGTCACCGGGTGCGTGCTCCGTACCCAGGAGTGACGCCCCGCGTCCCCGCACCTCGCCGATGCCCCGCCCGTGCCCGCTCAGCCCGGCTTGCGGGCCAGGACGAACGCCCGGGGCATCTTCTCCGACCCCAGCGGTTCCCGGATCAGGGTCGCCGCCACCTCCAGGCCCGCCTTGGCGAGCATGTCGCCGACCGCGTACGCGGGGCGCCAGTAGTAGCGCAGGTCGATCTCGTGGCCGAAGCGTTCCGTGAGGTGGAGGCCGGGCGTCTCGCCCTTCTGGAAGGACAGCAGCACGTGGCCGCCGGGGACCAGGACGCGGTGGAAGCCGGCGAAGGTCGCCGGGAGGTGGTCGTCGGGGATGTGGATGATCGAGTACAGGGCGAGGATCCCGCCGAGGGTCTCGTCGGGCAGGTCCAGCGAGGTCATGGAGCCCCGGTGGAAGCGGACGGCGGGGTGGGCCTCGCGGGCCAGGGCGACCATGGCGGGCGAGAGGTCGATGCCGAAGGTCTGGACGCCCAGGTCGTTCAGGTGGGCCGTGATGTCGCCGGGGCCGCTGCCCAGGTCGGCCACGGGGGCGGTGCCGTTCGCCTTCACCAGCGCGGCGAAGGCGGCGATCATGGACATGTCTACAGGTAGGTCGGGTATGCCGGGGAAGGCGGCGGAGTAGTCCTTGGCGATCGTGTCGTAGGACGTACGGGTGGTCTGTATGAAGTCGGTCGTCTCCGGGTCCGTCACGGTCGCGCACGCTACCGGCCGGGCGGGGACCGTGTGGCGAAGTCGCGGTTGTGGCCCGGTCCCGTTTCGGTGGGTGGACAGGACGCGCGTGATCGTCGCCAGGCGTGGTATGCGTGGAAGAGGAAACATACGTGTTACCCAGCCACGTCCGAGGTCATGCGTCCGAGGTCAGATTTTCTTCCCCTAACGGGCTGAACTTTTGTTGATCTCGGGTCAGTTGACCCTTCGGGCGTCCTACCCTTCAGAGGGTGAACCAATTGATGTCCCTAGAGACCGAGGCCGACCTCCCCGGGGATGTGCTCCCCGGCGTGCTCAGCGAGGAACTGCACGCCGAACTCGTCGCCTTCCGCCGCGACCTGCACATGCACCCCGAGCTAGGAAACCAGGAGTTCCGCACCACGGCCGCCATCAAGGAGCGGCTGGAGAAGGCCGGCCTCCGGCCGCGCGTCCTCCCGGCGGGGACCGGACTCGTCTGTGACATCGGGCCGGTCGGGGACGGGCTTCCGGTGCTCGCCCTGCGGGCCGACATCGACGCCCTGCCCATCCCGGACATGAAGACCGAGTGCTCGTACCGGTCCACCGTGCCGGACCGGGCGCACGCGTGCGGGCACGACGTGCATACGACCGTGGTGCTGGGCGCCGGTCTGGTTCTCGCCGAGCTGCACGAGCGGGGGCAGCTGCCGCGGCCGGTACGGCTGCTCTTCCAGCCCGCCGAGGAGGTGCTGCCCGGCGGCGCCGCCGACGCCATCGAGGCCGGGGTGCTGGACGGGGTCGGGCGGATCATCGCCGTGCATTGCGACCCCCGGGTGGACGTGGGGCGGATCGGGCTCAGGACCGGCGCCATCACCAGCGCCTGCGACCGGGTCGAGGTGGCGCTGGACGGCCCCGGCGGGCACACCGCACGGCCGCATCTGACGACCGACCTGGTCACCGCCGCCGCCCGGGTGGCCGTCGACGTGCCGGCGCTCATCGGGCGGCGCGTGGACAGCCGGAGCGGGCTCGCCGTGACCTGGGGCCGGATCGAGTGCGGGCACGCACCCAACGTGATCCCCCAGCACGCAGAGCTGTCCGGGACCGTGCGCTGCCTGGACCTGGAGGCCTGGCGGCAGGCCCCGGACGTCGTGCACGCGGCGATCGACGAGGTCGCCACCATGCACCGCGCCAAGTCCGAGATCAACTACGTGCGCGGGGTGCCGCCGGTCGTCAACGACCCGGTGATCACCGAACTGCTGCGGGACGCGATGACCGCCCGGCGCGGCACCGAATCCATCGAGACCACCGAGCAGAGCCTCGGCGGCGAGGACTTCTCCTGGTACCTGGAGCGCGTGCCGGGCGCCCTGGCGCGGCTCGGGGTCCGCACGCCGGGCGAGCGGACCGTGCGCGACCTGCACCAGGGTGACTTCGACGCCGACGAGCGGGCCATCACCGTCGGGGTGGAGCTGTTCACGGCCGCCGCCCTGATCGACGCGACCATGTAGTCGTATCGGCGGCTGTCGTATCAGACGGCGGGAGAAACGGTCAGCTTCCCCGCACGTCGCGCAAGTCCCCCAGGGGGGCGAAGGGGTGCCCGGTCGGTACCCCTTCGCCCCCTTGTGTCACCCCGCCGTAACCGGCGGCCGCCGCTTGTAACCCGGAGTCGGCACGGTTCGATAACGGCCCGGAGAAACCCCGTTCCCCTCCCCTTCTACGCGCGTTACTGTGCGCCGAAATCGCCACCGAGGGTGGACGGTTGGGGAAGCGGGCCGGTGACGGTGCCGTGGGGACGAAGGGGTGCTTGCTGTGCGTACTATCTCGGGTCGGAGGACTCGGTTCTCCCAAGCTGCGGTGACCGTTGCCGTCATCGCCCTCGCGGCCGCCGGGTGCGGCAAGTCCAGCTCGGACAGTGGTGCGACCAGCGCCAACTCGTCCGGCAAGTACAACGGCAAGGGCATAGGCCTCGCCTACGACATCGGCGGCAAGGGCGACCAGTCCTTCAACGACGCCGCCTTCGCCGGCTTCGAGAAGGCCGAGAAGGAGTTCGGCATCGGCGGCCGGGACATCGAGCCGCAGGACGGCGAGTCCGACGCCGACAAGGTGCAGCGCCTCGACACGCTCGCCAAGGCCGGCTACAACCCGATCATCGGGGTCGGCTACTCCTACGCGCCCGCCGTCAAGGAGGTCGCCGCCAAGTACCCGAACATCACCTTCGGCATGATCGACGACTCGACGATCCAGGCGAAGAACGTCGTCGACATGGTGTTCGCCGCCGAGCAGTCCTCGTACCTGGCCGGTGTCGCGGCCGCCTCCGCGACCAAGAAGGACCACATCGGGTTCATCGGCGGCGTGGACATCCCGCTGATCCACACCTTCGAGGCCGGGTTCGACCAGGGTGCCAAGTCGGTCAACCCGAAGATCAAGATCGAGTCGCAGTACCTGACGCAGACCGCGGCCGAGGGCGGCTTCTCCAGCCCGGACAAGGGCAAGACCGCCGCTCAGGGCCAGATCGACGCCGGTGCGGACGTGATCTACCACGCGGCCGGCCTGTCCGGTCAGGGCGTGATCGAGGCCGCCGCCTCCGACAAGGTCTGGGCGATCGGCGTCGACTCCGACCAGTACGCGCAGGACGCCCTCGCGAAGTACAAGGACTACATCCTCGGCTCGGCGCTGAAGAACGTCGGCGGCGCCGTGTACGACCTGGTCAAGTCGGTCTACGAGGGCAAGCCGGAGAGCGGTGTCGTCAACGGCACCCTCAAGACCGGTGGCGTCGGCTTCGCGGACACCAACCCGAAGTACAAGGCCATGACCAAGGTCGTCGCCGCGGTCGACAAGGCCAAGCAGGACATCATCGACGGCAAGGTCACCGTCAACACGAAGTAATGCGACATATATAAGTCGCCGGGTGAGCGGCCGTACCGATGGGTACGGCCGCCCGCGCGTCGTTGCAGTCAGTACGCCCCTTGCCTCCTGCAAGGGGCGTATTGCTGTCCGTAGCCTTGGCCGTGACTGTGGCCACAGCTAGATAACGGACCGGACATTGGGGGTTTTCCGTCTGGTCTACGCGCGTTACGCTGCCGCGGAACCAGCGCCTGGTTTGGGCGCTTGCACGAAGGAGTCTCGTTCCATGCGCCGGGTGTCCCGAATCGCCGTTGCGGGCGTTGCAACCGCAGCTCTTGCCGTCACCGTCTCAGCGTGCGGCAGCTCGTCCAGCTCGTCCAGCTCGTCCACCGGCAAGGCCGGCGCGTCCAAGGGTGTCGGTCTCGCGTACGACGTCGGCGGCAAGGGCGACCAGTCCTTCAACGACGCCGCGTACGCCGGCTTCGAGAAGGCCAACAAGGAGTTCGGCGTCACCGGCCGGGACATCGAGCCGCAGGACGGCGAGTCGGACGCGGACAAGGTCCAGCGGCTGGAGACCCTGGCCAAGTCCGGCTACAACCCCGTGATCGGCGTCGGCTTCGCCTACGCGCCCGCGGTCAAGGAAGCCGCCGCGAAGTTCCCGAAGGTCACCTTCGGCATCATCGACGACAACCAGGACCAGGCGAGCAACGTCGCGGACATGGTCTTCCACGAGGAGCAGTCCTCGTACCTGGCCGGTGTCACCGCCGCGCTGACCACCAAGTCGAACACCGTCGGCTTCATCGGCGGCGTGGACGTCCCGCTGATCCACAAGTTCGAGGCGGGCTTCGAGCAGGGTGTCAAGGACACCAAGAAGAACATCACGGTCAAGGCCCAGTACCTGACCCAGACCGCCCAGGAGGGTGGCTTCTCCAGCCCCGACAAGGGCGAGGCCGCCGCCGAGGGCCAGATCGGCGGCGGTGCCGACGTGGTCTACGCCGCCGCCGGCCTCTCCGGCCAGGGCGTCATCAAGGCCGCCGCCGCGCACAAGGTGTGGGCGATCGGTGTCGACTCCGACCAGTACAACCAGGCCGCGCTGTCGAAGTACAAGAACTACATCCTGACCTCGGCCCTGAAGAACGTCGAGGGCGCGGTGTACGACCTCGCCAAGTCGGTCATCAAGGACAAGAAGCCGCTGTCCGGCGAGATCCGCGGCTCCCTGACCAACGGTGGCGTCGGCCTGGCCGACTCCAACCCGGTCTTCAAGAACAACGCCGCCCTGCAGGCTGCGCTCAAGAAGGCCGAGGCCGGCATCAAGGACGGTTCGATCACGGTCAAGACCTCCTGACCCAGGGGGCATGACCTTGTCGTAGGCATGGTCAAAAGAACGCTGTAATGGCAGCGTTACGGCCACGGAACGGGGTGCGGGAAGGATGTCCTTCCCGTGCCTCTGCCGTAGGTCCAGGACTCCGGGGATCCGGGCGGGAGCCCGGGCGCGGGTCCGGGTGGTCGGTCGGTGGTCCCGGGCGTGGGTCCGGGGTGCCGGCCGATGGTCCCGGGCGCGGGTCCGGGAGACCGGCCGGTGGTTCCGGGCCGTGGTGCAGGGGGATCCGGCGGGATCCCGGACGCGGGTCCGAGAGTTCGGTCAGGAATCTCGGGTGCGGGTCGGGGAGACCGGTCGGTGATCCAGGTGCGCGGGCCGGGAGATCCTCGGGAGATCCCGGGGGACCGGCGGCAGGGGCAACCCCCGTTCGCGCGGCAGAATGCTCGGAACGGATCGAGAGTCGAAAAAGCTCGGTCAGGTCCGGGCACTATTTAAAGCAGGGGCGCTACGCGCGTAGAGCGACCCCTTTTCCGAGGAGAGTGCGCCATCGACGCGTCCAGCAGCCCTCCGCTCACCGCAGAGACGACAGCCGCGGTCGAGCTGGCGGGGATCACCAAGCGATTCCCGGGTGTCGTAGCCAACCACGACATCCACCTGTCCGTCCGCAAGGGCACCGTCCATGCCCTGGTCGGCGAGAACGGGGCCGGCAAGTCGACCCTGATGAAGATCCTCTACGGCATGCAGAAGCCGGACGAGGGCACCATCGCGATCGACGGCGAGCAGGTCTCCTTCTCGTCCCCGGCCGACGCCATCGCGCGCGGCATCGGCATGGTCCACCAGCACTTCATGCTGGCGGACAACCTGACGGTCCTCGAGAACGTCGTGCTCGGCAGCGAGAAGCTGTACGGCATCGGCGGCAACGCCCGGAAGAAGATCAAGGAGATCTCCGACCGGTACGGCCTCGGCATCCGCCCGGACGCCCTGGTCGAGGACCTCGGCGTCGCCGACCGGCAGCGCGTGGAGATCCTCAAGGTCCTCTTCCGCGGCGCCACGACCCTGATCCTCGACGAGCCCACCGCGGTCCTCGTCCCGCAGGAGGTCGACGCACTCTTCGACAACCTGCGCGAGCTGAAGTCCGAGGGCCTCTCGGTCATCTTCATCTCCCACAAGCTCGGCGAGGTGCTGTCCGTCGCCGACGACATCACCGTCATCCGGCGCGGTACCACGGTCGGCACGGCGATCCCGTCCGAGACCACCCCGCGCCAGCTCGCCGAGCTGATGGTCGGCAGCGAGCTGCCCACCCCGGAGACCGCCGAGTCCACGGTCACCGACCAGGCCGTCGTCACGGTGAAGAACCTCACCGTCTACGCCAGCGGCCCCTCCCTCGGCGAGGTCGGCGCGCAGCCCGAGACCGCCACGGTGGGCTCGTCCGGCGCCACCGCCCGCGGCGACGTCCTCGACGAGGCCACCACCCCCGGCGCCGCCAAGCGCGTCCTCGACGACGTCACCTTCACCATCCACGCAGGCGAGGTCATGGGCATCGCCGGCGTCGAGGGCAACGGCCAGACCGAGCTGATCGACGCGCTCATCGGCACCCGGCACGCCGACTCCGGTGCGATCGAGTTCCTCGGCGAGGACATCACCGGCTGGCAGACCCGCAAGCGGCGCGAGTCCGGCGTCGGCTACATCCCCGAGGACCGCCACCGCCAGGGCCTGCTCCTGGAGTCCCCGCTCTGGGAGAACCGCATCCTCGGCCACGTCACCGAGAAGCCCAACGCGAAGGGCTTCTGGCTGGACATCAAGGGCGCCCAGGCCGACACCCGCCGGATCGTCGAGGAGTACGACGTCCGCACTCCCGGCATCGACGTCACCGCCGCCTCCCTCTCCGGCGGCAACCAGCAGAAGCTGATCGTCGGCCGCGAGATGAGCCACAACCCGAAGTTCCTGATCGCCGCCCACCCCACCCGCGGTGTGGACGTCGGCGCCCAGGCGCAGATCTGGGACCGCATCCGGGAGGCCCGCCGCGAGGGCCTGGCGGTGCTGCTGATCTCCGCCGACCTGGACGAGCTGATCGGCCTGTCGGACACCCTGCGGGTGATCTTCGACGGAAAGCTGGTCGCGGACGCCGACCCGGCCACCATCACCCCGGAGGAGCTGGGCTCCGCCATGACGGGTGCCGCGTCCGGCCACCTGGAACACGTAGAGACCACCGACGAAGGCGCCGACGGTCCGGAGGACGAGGCCCGATGAAGAAGTTCGACAAGGAGCGGGTGCTCCTCGCGCTGGCCGGCCCGGTCATCGCGCTCGTCCTGGCGATCGCCCTGACCTCGATCGTGCTGCTGGCCTCGAACCGCAACCCGTTCGAGCCGTACGTGCTGATGCTCCAGCAGCTGCCGTACTCGGACATCCAGGTCCTGATCATCAACCAGGCGGCGATGTACTACATCGCGGCCATCGCGGTCGCCCTCGGCTTCCGGATGAACCTGTTCAACATCGGCGTCGACGGCCAGTACCGCCTCGCCGCCGTGATGACGGCCGTGGTCGGCGCCAACGTGGGCCTGCCCGCCTTCCTCCAGATCCCGATGCTGCTCCTGGTCGCCATGCTCACCGGCGCCTTCTGGGCCGGTATCGCGGGCGTCCTCAAGGTCACCCGGGGGGTCAGCGAGGTCGTCGCCACGATCATGCTGAACGCGATCGCCACCAGCGTCATCGGCTACGTCACCCTCTCCAACGTGTGGGGTGTCCAGGTCGGCAACAACATGACGACCGGCGTGATGAAGAAGTCCGGCTGGTTCCCCGGCATCAACCTGGGCTCCGACGTCGGCGAGATCTACGGCATGGTCTTCGTCGCCATCGCCCTCGGTATCGGCTACTGGGTCGTCCTCAACCGGACCCGCTTCGGCTTCGACCTGCGCGCCACCGGCGCCTCCGAGTCCGCCGCGGCCGCCTCCGGCGTCGACGCCAAGCGCATGGTCCTCGTCTCCATGCTGATCTCCGGCGCCGTCTCCGGCCTCGCGGGCCTCCCGCTGCTGCTCGGCGACTCCCACACCTACAGCCTCGACTTCCCGGCCGGCCTCGGCTTCACCGCCATCGGCATCGCCCTGCTCGGCCGCAACAACCCGGGCGGCATCGCCTTCGCCGCGCTGCTGTGGGCCTTCCTCGACAAGGCCTCGCCCGCCCTCGACTACGCGACCCCGGTGGCGTACGAGAAGGAGATCGCCACGATCATGCAGGGCCTGATCGTCTTCTCCGTCGTCATCTCCTACGAAGCCGTACGGCAGTGGGGTCTGCGCCGCCAGCAGCGCCAGGTCGGCGCGGAGCTCGCCGCGGCCGCCGCCCAGAACACCAAGAAGGAGGTGGCGGCCTGATGTCCACCGCGACCATCGCCAAGCCGCAGGCGACCAAGCCCGGCAAGGGCGGCCGCCGAATGTCGCTCCCGGTACTCCTGCTGGTCATCGCCGGCGTACTGATCCTGACCTCGGCCGTGCGCCTGATCACCGGCGCCGACGGCATCACCTCGACCGGCCAGATGTCCACCGCGCTGCGCCTCGCCGTCCCGATCGGCCTCGCCGGCCTCGGCGGTCTGTGGGCCGAGCGCGCGGGCGTCGTCAACATCGGCCTCGAAGGCATGATGATCCTCGGCACCTGGTTCGGCGCCTGGGCCGGCTACCAGTGGGGCCCCTGGACCGGCGTCGTCTTCGGCATCCTCGGCGGCGCGCTCGGCGCCCTGCTGCACGCCGTCGCCACCGTCACCTTCAACGTCAACCACATCGTCTCCGGTGTGGCCCTGAACATCCTCGCCCTGGGCGCCACCCGCTACCTCTCGAAGTTCACCTTCGAGAACGCCGAGGGCGGCTCCTCCAAGCAGTCCCCGCCGATCGACTCGCTCGGCACGTTCAGCGTCCCGGGCCTGTCCGACTGGCTGGACACGCTCAACCAGAAGCACTGGTTCTTCATCTCCGACATCGCGGGCCTGGTCGGCGGGCTGCTGACCGACCTCTCCCCGCTGACGGTGATCGCGGTGGCCCTCGTACCGATCACGTGGTGGGTCCTGTGGCGCACCGCCTTCGGCCTGCGGCTGCGCTCCTGCGGCGAGAACCCGGTGGCGGCGGAGTCCCTGGGTGTCAACGTCTACAAGTACAAGTACATCGCGGTGATCATCAGCGGCGGCTTCGCGGGCCTCGGCGGCGCGTTCCTCTCCATCGTCGCCTCGAACGTCTACCTGGACGGCCAGACCGCCGGCCGCGGTTACATCGGTCTCGCCGCGATGATCTTCGGCAACTGGATGCCGGGCGGCCTCGCCCTCGGCGCCGGCCTGTTCGGCTACACCGACAGCCTCAACCTGCGCGGCGGCACGGTGAACGTCCACGCGCTGATCCTGCTGCTCGCGATCCTGCTGGTGTTCGGCGCCGCCTACCTGGCCTGGAAGAAGAAGTACGTCCCGGCGGCGATCACCATCGTGATCTCGGTCCTGATGTTCGTCTGGTACGCCACCACCGACGACGTCCCGCGTCAGCTCGTGACCGCGACCCCGTACATCGTCACCCTGCTGGTGCTCTCGCTCTCCGCGCAGTCCCTGCGGATGCCGAAGGCGGACGGCCTGCCGTACCGGAAGGGACAGGGCAAGTGACCGCCGAGGCCGCCGGCTTCGACTGGGAGGCCCTGCGGGCCGAGGCGCGGGAGGCCATGTCCCACGCCTACGCCCCGTACTCCGGCTACCCGGTCGGGGTCGCCGCCCTGGTGGACGACGGCCGTACGGTCTCCGGCTGCAACGTGGAGAACGCGTCGTACGGCCTCGGCCTGTGCGCCGAGTGCGGACTGGTCTCCGAGCTGCAGCGCACGGGCGGCGGCCGGCTCACGCACTTCACCTGCGTGGACGGCACGGGCGCCCTCCTCGTCCCGTGCGGCCGCTGCCGCCAGCTGCTCTACGAGTTCGGCGGCCCGGACCTCCTCCTGGACACCCCGGAGGGCGTCCTGCCCCTCTCCGAGATGCTGCCCCAGGCCTTCGGCCCGGCCCATCTCACCAAGTAACTCCCGTGCGGCCCCTCCGGGTTCGGAGGGGCCGCACGCTTCGCACTTCTTCGAAGGGAACGCCATGGCCACCATGGACGCCGTCTCCGTCATCCGCACCAAGCGCGACCGCGGTGAACTCAGCGACCAGCAGATCGACTGGGTCATCGACGCGTACACGCGCGGCGAGGTCGCCGACGAGCAGATGTCGTCGCTCGCGATGGCCATCCTCCTCAACGGCATGAACCGCCGCGAGATCGCCCGCTGGACCGCCGCGATGATCGCGTCCGGCGAGCGCATGGACTTCTCCTCCCTGTCCCGTCCGACGGCCGACAAGCACTCCACGGGCGGCGTCGGCGACAAGATCACGCTGCCGCTGGCCCCCCTCGTGGCGGCCTGCGGCGCGGCCGTCCCCCAGCTCTCCGGCCGGGGCCTCGGCCACACCGGCGGCACCCTGGACAAGCTGGAGTCGATCCCCGGCTGGCGCGCCCTGCTCTCCAACGAGGAGATGCTGTCGGTGCTGGACGGCACCGGCGCGGTGATCTGCGCGGCGGGCGACGGCCTGGCCCCCGCCGACAAGAAGCTGTACGCGCTGCGCGACGTCACCGGCACGGTCGAGGCGATCCCGCTGATCGCCTCCTCGATCATGTCGAAGAAGATCGCCGAGGGCACCGGTTCCCTGGTCCTCGACGTGAAGGTCGGCACCGGCGCCTTCATGAAGACCATCGAGGACGCCCGCGAGCTGGCCTCGACCATGGTGGGCCTCGGCACCGACCACGGCGTGAAGACGGTCGCGCTCCTCACGGACATGTCCACCCCCCTCGGTCTCACGGCCGGCAACGCCCTGGAGGTCCGCGAGTCGGTGGAGGTCCTGGCCGGCGGCGGCCCCGCCGATGTCGTCGAACTGACCCTCGCGCTCGCCCGCGAGATGCTCGACGCGGCCGGTGTCCGCGATGCCGACCCGGCGAAGGCACTGGCCGACGGCTCGGCGATGGACGTCTGGCGCCGGATGATCGCGGCCCAGGGCGGCGACCCGGACGCGGCACTCCCGGTGGCGAAGGAACAGCACGTCGTGAAGGCCACCGAGTCGGGCGTCCTGACCCGCCTGGACGCCTACGACATCGGCGTCGCCGCCTGGCGCCTGGGCGCCGGCCGTGCCCGCAAGGAGGACCCGGTGCAGGCGGGCGCGGGCGTCGAACTCCACGCCAAGCCCGGCGACACGGTCACCGCGGGCCAGCCCCTCCTGACCCTGCACACGGACACCCCGGAGCGCTTCGAGTACGCGCTCCAGGCGGTCGAGGGGTCGTACGACATCGGGGCGGCGGGTACGGCCTTCGCGGCGTCGCCCGTCGTGCTGGAACGTATCGCCTGACCAGGGGATTGCTCGATCGGGTGAACGGGATCGGTGGACCTGCGCCGGTCCCGTTCGGCATGCTGGGATCGGTGACGCAACCGAAGGAGACCGTCGTGAGCGCACTCACCGTCAGCCAGGACCCCGACCAGAACTGGGACGACCTCGTCCGGTACTGGGAGGAGATGGAGTGGCCCGAGGGCAGCAAGGTGGAGATCATCGAGGGGATCATCACCGTGTCACCTGCTCCCGCCTCCCGCCACAACGTGATCGCGGAGCGCGTCCAGCGCCGCCTCTACAGCGTGGTTCCCGACGACTTGGGGATCTACCAGACACTGGCCATCGCGGTGCCGTCGCGTCTGGGGATGCTCATCCCGGACCTGGTGGTGGCGCCGGTGCAGGGCTGTGTGGAGGCGGACTCCCACATCCCCGCTGCTCTCGCCGAACTCGTCGTCGAGGTCACCTCACGGTCCAACGCCCGGCACGACCGCGTCAGCAAGCCCGCCGCCTACGCCACCGCAGGCATCCCGCTCTACCTCCTGATCGACCGCTGGGCCCCCGGCGGACCCACCGCGACGCTCTACGGTGAGCCGAAGGGCGACGTCTACCGGGTGCTCAGCGCCGTCAAGTTCGGTGACCCCATCGCCCTGCCGGAGCCGTTCGGCGTCACGATCGACACCGGCGAGTTCCCCGTCGACTGACCGGCCCGTCAGCCCAGCAGTGCCGCGACCGCGATCAGTACCGGTACCGACAGGACCGTCGACAGCAGGATCGAGTCCCGGGCCAGTTGCTCGCCGACCCGGTAGGTGCTGGCGTACGTGTACAGGTTCTGCGCGGCCGGCAGCGCGGATGTCACCGTCACGTCCAGCAGGGGCGCGCCGTGCAGGTCGAAGACGGCCGACGCCAGGGCCCAGGCGGCCAGAGGCTGGCCCACCGCCTTCAGGGCCACCGACAGGAACACCGGATGGCGGTCGCGGCCCCGGCCGGGGAGCGTGCTGCCCCGCAGGGAGATGCCGAAGGCGAGCAGGACCGCCGGGACGGACATGTTGCCGATCAGGGTCAGCGGGTCCATGACCGGGCCGGGGACGTGGATGCCGAGACCCGAGACCGCGACGCCGGACAGGGAGCCCACGGCTATCGGGTTGCGGAGCGGGGTCAGCAGGCGGCGCCACCAGGAGCCCTTCTCGCCCGCGCCCGAGAGGTCGAGGACCGTCAGGGCGACCGGGGTGAGGAGCACCACCTGGAAGAGCAGCACCGGGGCCACCAGGGACGCGTCGCCCAGCACGTACACCGCGATCGGGATGCCGAGGTTGCCGGAGTTCACGTAGCTGGAGCACAGGGCGCCGATCGTCGTGCGGCCCACACCCCAGCCCCGTACGACACCCACCGCCACGAACGCGCCCGCCGCCGCGGCCGTGCTCAGGGCCGTCACCAGCAGGCGGCTGGAGAAGATCACCGCCAGGTCGGCCTTGGCGAGCGTGGTGAAGAGCAGGGCGGGGGAGGCCACGTGGAAGGCGAGCTTGGTGAGGACCTCGCGGCCGTTCGCCCCCAGGTGGCCGCCGCGGCCGAGGGCGTAGCCGACGGCGATGACGATCGCTATGACCGCGAAACCGCTCAGCACCCCTTGCACGGGACCCCCATGGCGTGCGCGAGGCCGTCGGGTATCCGGGAGGGTGCGGGTCTGTGGGGCATACACCTAACCCTCTGGTGTGGGTCAGGTGCAGGTCAACTTTGTGATCCTTGTGATCTGCGCGGCCGCGCGGGGACGCACCGTACCCACCGATGAGTTGTCAGGCCGTCGCCGGTCTACCGCCTCGTGGATGCCGTGACCCCCGCCGTGCTCGTGCTGTCGGGCCCCGTCGCCAGGGACGAGGTGCCGGGGCTCTGTGACGACGTGCGTGAGCTGCTCGGGGCGGGCGGGGCCGGGCCCGGCAGCCGCGTCGTCGTCTGCGATGTGGGCGGTCTCGGGCCGCCGGGTCTGGCGGCCGTCGACCTGCTGGCCCGGCTGGAGCTGACGGCCCGGCGGGCCGGAGGGCGGATCCGGCTCCGCGACCCCGACCCCGCCCTACGCTCCCTCCTCCGGTTCGTCGGACTCCGCATCCAGATGGAGGGGAAGGTCGAAGAGCGGGAACCAGCGCTTGGTGTCGAGGAAGAAATGGAACCCGGTCAGCCGGCCGTCCGAGATCTCCAGGACCTGGACGGACCAGGGGCTCCAGCCGCCGGTGTCCGGGTCGGGCTTGTACTGGGCGAACCCGGGCAGGCCGTTGACCCGGACCGGGAACAGCCGTGAGCCCTCGCAGGCGGAGCCGATGGTGGTCATGAAGCCGGTGATGTCGTCGTGGCCGGTGAGCCACAGGTCGAACGGCGGCATCGTCATGATGGCGTCCTCATGGAGGAGCGCCGTCAGTGCCGTCATGTCGTAGCCCTCGAAGGCGGCGACATAGCGCTCCAGGAGCTTCTGCTGCTCCTCGTCGAGCGGGTCGGAGACCTCGGCGGCGGCGCCCGACTGCCGCTGCTCGGCCAGGGTGGCGCGGGCCCGCTGCAACGCGCTGTTGACCGACGCGACGGTGGTGCCGAGCAGCTCGGCCACCTCGGTGGCCCGCCAGGCCAGCACCTCGCGCAGGATCAGCACCGCCCGCTGCTTGGGCGGCAGTTGCTGGAGCGCGGCCATGAAGGCCAGCCGGATCGACTCCTTGGCCACGGCCGCCTCCGCCGGGTCGTCCACGGTCGGCAGCACGCGCGCGTCCGGCACCGGCTCCAGCCAGGTGTTGTCGGGCCGGGGGGAGAGCGCCGCCTGGGCCAGCGGCGTCGACTCGCTGAGGTCCATCGGCCGGGCCCTCTTGTTGCCCGCGTTGAGCATGTCCAGGCACACGTTCGTCGCGATCCGGTACAGCCAGGACCGCAGGCTGGAGCGGCCCTCGAACTTCTCGTAGCTCCGCCAGGCCCGCACCAGGGTGTCCTGCACCGCGTCCTCGGCCTCGAACGACGAGCCGAGCATGCGGTAGCAGTACCCGGTCAGCTCGGTCCGGTGCTTCTCCAGTGCGACGTCCAGCTCCGCCGTCGCCGTGCCGTCGGTCATCTTCCGTCCACCCACCCCTGTGGCCGTTCCTGTTCGCGCGCCGTTGCGCTCCAGCACTTCGGAAGGTAGCGCAGGGGACTGACAATGGCCCCCGGAGTGGGGAAACGTGCAGGTGAGATAGGGTGCGCCCACGAACTCGGGTGATGCGGTTCGTGAGCGGGTGCGGCGCCGTCGTGGCTGGTCGCGCAGTTCCTCCCCCAGCCTTCGGCCGGGGGTACCCCCAGCGCCCCTTTCGGGGCGCTTCAGTGAGCGTTGGCCAGGACCTGGCGGCGGGCTGCCATCGAGCCCAGGACCGTGAGGGTCACGACGCCCAGGATCGCGAGCAGTCCCACGCCGACCGTCCCTGCCCACCCGCTCGCGTGGAAGGCCAGCGCGCCCACCGTGCTGCCGGCGCTGGAGCCGATGTAGTACGCGGACTGGTAGAGGGCGGAGGCCTGGGCCCTGCCGTGGGTGGCCGTCTTGCTGACCGCGGAGGAGGCGACCGCGTGGCCCGCGAAGAAGCCCGCGGTGATGAGGACCAGGCCCAGCAGGACCAGGGGGACCGAGTCGGCCAGGGAGAGGACGAGGCCGCTGGCCGTCGTGCCGCCGGCCAGGTAGAGGGCCCCGCGGCGGCCCAGGCGGCCGACCAGGCGGCCCGCCGTCGACGCGGACACCGTTCCGACCAGGTACACCAGGAAGATCGAGCCGATGATGCCCTGCGGGAGCGAGAACGGCTCCTGGGTCAGGCGGTAGCCGATCACCGTGTAGACGCCGCCGAAGACGGTCATGAAGAGCGCGCCGATCGCGTACAGGCGGCGCAGCAGCGGGTCGGCCAGATGGTCGCGGACCGTGCCGAGCAGCCGGCGCGGGTGCAGCGAGCCCGCCTTGAAGTGCCGCGGCGCGGGGAGGAGCAGCCGGAAGGCGACGGCGCAGCCGACCGCGATCACTCCGATCGTGCCCACGGCCACCCGCCAGCCCCACTCCTGCGCGACCCAGCCGGTGATGACCCGGCCGCTCATCCCGCCCACGCTGTTGCCCGCGACGAAGAGACCTATCGCCGTGACCAGCGCCTTCGGCCGGACCTCCTCGGCCAGATAGGCCTGCGCGGACGCCGGCAGACCGGCCAGCGCCGCGCCCTGGACGCCACGGAGCACGATCAGCACACCGAGGGAGGGCGCGAAGGGCACCAGCAGCCCTACGGTCACCGCGACCGCCAGCGAGGCCGTCATGACCGTACGGCGTCCGAACCGCTCGGAGAGGGCGCTCATCGGGATGACGAACAGCGCCAGACCGCCGGTCGCCGCCGCCACCGTCCAGCTCGCGTCGCTCGCGGAGACGCCGTAGCCGTCCGAGATCAGCGGGAGCAGGGCCTGCGTGGAGTAGAGGAGGGCGAAGGTCGCGACACCGGCGAGGAAGAGCGCGAAGCTCATCCGGCGGTAGCCGGGACCGCCCGGGGTCAGACGGGAGTCGGAGACGGCGGCGGGGACGGACGGGACGGCGCCCACGGTGATGGACGCCCCGGTACTGGCGGGAGACATGCTTCGAACGTACGGACCCCTCGTTGATCCGTCCAATGCACGGAATCGCCATAATCGTTCCCATGGAGCATCAACAGAGGTCAGCGAAGCGGCTGTCACCGGACAGTGACACAGAAGACATGACGATGTTGCTGGCCCCACGCCTCGCGTACTTCGCCGGCGTGGCCCGCACCGAGCACGTCACCAGGGCCGCGCAGGAACTGAACGTCCCCCAGTCCACCCTCTCCCGCGCGATGGCCCGCCTGGAACAGGACCTGGGCGTCGACCTCTTCACCCGGCACGGCCGCACCGTCTCCCTCACCCCCGCCGGCCGCACCTTCCTCACCTCGGTCGAGCGCGCCCTCGGCGAGGTCCGGCGAGCCGCCGACGAGGTACGCGCCGACGCCGACCCCACCACGGGCAAGGTCGCCTTCGGATTCCTGCACACGATGGGCGCGGAGACCGTCCCCGGCCTCCTCCACGCCTTCCGCGCCGACCACCCCCGCATCCGTTTCAGCCTCGTCCAGAACTACGGCGAGGCGATGATCGAGAAGCTGCGGGCGGGCGAGCTGGACCTGTGCCTGACGTCCCCGGTGCCGGACGCGCCCGACCTGGTGGCCCGCCGCCTGGACGAACAGAAACTGCGGCTGGTGGTACCGGTGGACCACCCCCTGGCCACCCGCAGGCGCATCCGTCTCGCCGAGGCCGCCGACGAGACGTTCGTGACCCTGGAACCGGGTTACGGCCTCCGCCGCATCACCGACGACCTGTGCAAGGAGGCGGGCTTCAGGCCGAGGATCGCCTTCGAGGGAGAGGAGGCGGAGACGCTGAGGGGCCTGGTGGCCGCCGGGTTGGGGGTGGCGTTGCTCCCGCCGCCCGCCTTTCCCCGCCCGGGGGTCGTGGAACTGACGGTCACCGCCCCGAGGGCAGCGAGAGAAATCGGCGTGGCCTGGCTGGACGGCCACCCGGACACCCCACCGGTAGCAGCCTTCAAGAAGTTCCTGCTGTCGAGAAGGGGCAACCTGCTCCCCACCTAGGGACAGCGCGCCCCATAGGGGCGCTGGGGGTACCCCCGGCCGAAGGCTGGGGGAGGAACTGCGCGACCAGCCACCACGCACCCGCACCCCGAACACCACCGGACCCTCCACCCCCTACCGTCTCAACGACTTGCCGAACCCCGCGGCCAACGGCATCCGCAACCCGATCGGCGGCGGCGCAGCAAGCGCATCCTCCACCGGCCGCGACACCGCATGCCCGTACAGCGCCCCCATCACGAAGTCCGAAGCGAGCGCGAGGACTTCGTCCCGGTGCTGGTGCAACCCGTGGCCGTCCGAGTGCACCTCGAACCGGCACACCTCCCGGTTCGCCTTCTTCGCCCGCGCCGCCAGCCGGAACGACAGCTCCGGATCGGACCGTTCGTCGTTCGTGCCGTGCACGATCAGCACTCGCCGGCCCACCAGCTGCCGAACCGGTTCCTCGGGCGCCGCCACGTCTGCCTCGGGCAGCCAAGGGGCGAGGGAGACCACGGAGTTGACGGCCTCGTGCCCGCCCGCGTGCAGCGCGGCCCGGCCGCCCATTCCCACGCCCAGCAGACACACCGGAACGTCGCCGTACCGCCGTACCACCTCGTCGGCCGCCCAGCCGGCGTCCCCGGCGAGATGCGCCTCGCTGCCGTTCCACCCGCGGTAGCGGTAGTGGACGACGTGCGCGGCCAGCCCCTCGTCCCGGCCGTCCCGGGCGAGCCGGCGGCCGAGCGCGCGGACGAAGGCCGTCGCCCATACGAGGGACGGCCGTCGCGCGGAGACCTCCTCCCCGTCGGGGAGGAGCAGGACCGCGCCGCTCACCGTCGTCGGCTCCTGGCCGACTGCCCTGCTCAGGCTGGCCGTTCGGACCGGCGTCGCTTGCTGTGCCATGACAGAACAGTGTCAGAAGAGGCGGTGTACGCGACCCGTCCGTGCGGTCACCATTGCGTATCGACGGAAGCGGAAATCTCCGAGTACCGAGCGATCTACGCGCGTAGGAGTTACAGTGCGGAAATGACGAGCCAGAGCACCGCGAACACCCCGACGCCGGAGCAGATCCGCCGGGCGCCGAAGGTTCTGCTGCACGACCACCTCGACGGCGGCCTGCGTCCGGGCACCGTCGCCGACCTCGCCCGGGAGACCGGGTACCCGGGCCTCCCCGAGACCGACCCGGACAAGCTCGGCATCTGGTTCCGCGAGGCCGCCGACTCCGGTTCGCTGGAGCGGTACCTGGAGACGTTCTCGCACACGGTCGGCGTCATGCAGACCCGGGACGCCCTGGTCCGGGTCGCCCGCGAGTGCGCGGAGGACCTCGCCGAGGACGGCGTCGTCTACGCCGAGGTGCGGTACGCCCCCGAGCAGCACCTGGAGCAGGGGCTCTCCCTCGAAGAGGTCGTCGAGGCCGTCAACGAGGGCTTCCGGCAGGGCGAGGCCCTCGCCCGGGAGAACGGCCGGCGGATCCGGGTCGGCGCCCTGCTCACCGCCATGCGGCACGCGGCCCGCTCCCTGGAGATCGCCGAGCTCGCCAACCGCTACCGGGACCTGGGCGTCGTCGGCTTCGACATCGCCGGCGCCGAGGCGGGCTACCCGCCCACCCGGCACCTCGACGCCTTCGAGTACCTCAAGCGCGAGAACAACCACTTCACCATCCACGCCGGCGAGGCTTTCGGGCTGCCGTCCATCTGGCAGGCGTTGCAGTGGTGCGGCGCCGACCGGCTCGGGCACGGGGTGCGGATCATCGACGACATCCAGATCCACGAGGACGGCACGGTCAAGCTCGGCCGGCTGGCGTCGTACGTCCGCGACAAGCGGATCCCGCTGGAGCTGTGCCCCAGCTCCAACCTCCAGACCGGCGCCGCCGACTCCTACACCGGGCACCCGATCGGGCTGCTGCGCCGGCTGCACTTCCGGGCCACCGTGAACACCGACAACCGGCTGATGTCCGGGACCAGCATGAGCCGGGAATTCGAGCATCTCGTCGAGGCGTTCGGTTACACGCTCGACGACATGCAGTGGTTCTCCGTCAATGCGATGAAATCAGCGTTCATTCCTTTCGATGAACGACTCGCCATGATCAATGACGTCGTGAAGCCCGGTTATGCGGAGTTGAAATCCGAATGGCTGTTCCGGCAGACCGCCTCCACCAGCGGTTCTGCTGATCCGGAGAGCTGATCGGGCATCCCGGTGGGGCACGGAATGCGGACGGTCCTTCACCGGTCGTCCGTATTTCGGTGTTTGCGGCGCGCGGTCCGGCATGTTTACGGTCGGGGACCGCTCAGCGTGTTATCGATCCCCGTCTCCCCATTCCAAGGACGCATTGACGATGAAGCAGTCTGCTGCCAAGACCCTCGGTGTCGCCGCCCTCGGTGCCGCCTTCGCCGCTGTCGGCGCGGGCGCGGCCAACGCGGCCCCGGCCGTCCCGGACTCCTCCCAGGCCCTGGACACCGTCACCAAGACGCTGCCGGCCGAGAACGTCTCCAAGGCGCTGCCGGGTGCCGGTGAGGCCGTGGCGCAGGGGCAGAGCGCCCTCGGTGCGGGACTGAACGCCGTCCAGCCGGCCGCCAAGCAGGTGCTCGCCGGCGGCCCGACCAAGCCCGTCGCCGGCCTCCTCGGCGGACTGCCCGTCCGGGGCCTGCCCACGCACGGCCTGCCGGTGAACGGGATTCCGCTCGGCTGACCTCTCCCCAGTCGATCGGCAACGCCGTTGGGGCGCCCCGGAAACGTCCGGAGCGCCCCAACGGCGTTTTCGTACCGCCCGGTCACCAGGCGGTGGAGGCCTTCTCCTCCGAGGGGAGGAGGATCCACAGCGCGATGTAGAGCAGGAACTGCGGGCCCGGCAGCAGGCAGGACAGCAGGAAGATCACCCGCATCGTGGTCGCTGAGGTGCCGAAGCGCCGGGCCAGCGCGGCGCACACTCCGCCGATCATGCGGCCATGGGTGGGGCGGGCGAGGCTGGACATCTGCGGCTCCTTCGTGAGCGTCCGGTGCGAGGCGGCCCCTCCGGCCCCTCGTCCACCTCCAACGCTACGGAGACGAACCGGGGCGAAGCGTCGCTCTACGGGGCGATCCCGACCCTGGGAATCGTCGGGGTACGACCCTGAGCCGCTTCCTCCTGGGGGAGGGCGGCGGGCCGCTGCCGCTCACCCCGCCGGCGGAGCCGGGCGCGGGCCGCAGGCACCACCGCGAGATGCGCGATCACCACACCCGCCGTGTTGAGCAGTATCGAGTCGACGTCCACCACCCGGCCGGGCACCCCGGTCTGCAGCAGGGCTATGCCCGTCGAGATCAGCGCGCCCGCGGCGGCCGAACTGATCAGGGAGGCGAGCGGGGAGACCCGGAGCTTCCCGTGCGTCATCGGCAGCAGCACACCCAGTGGCGCGAGCAATGCGAGCCCCTCGCCGATCCGGTGCGCCGCCTCGCGCCGGCCGAGCGCCAGGTCGGCTCGGATACCGGCGAGGGGGTGCAGGTTGGCGGGCATCACCCAGGGCACGTCCAGCGGCCGCAGCATCAGCCAGGCGACGAACACGAGGTGTGCGGCAAGGAGGACACCCCCTGCCACACGGACGCGGATCGCGGCGCTGCCGCCGATGGAGCCTTGACGCTGCACGCCCCCGTAGACGCGCCCGCGCACACGATCGGTTCCGGATACAGCGGTGAGGCCTCGGACACACGCCCGCGACGACGCGCCCCCGAAGGGGCGCGGGGAACTGCGCGAGCGACCGTCCACCACCCGCACCCGCTTCACGGCCTCAAGTGGAACCCCGTGAGGCGCTCCATCGAAAGTGCCGCGACATGCCGTCGGTCGACTCCGGCGCCGTCGTGGCTGGTCGCGCGGTTCCTCCCCCAGCCTTCGGCCGGGGGTACCCCAGCGCCCCTCACGCGGAGGCAACCTCAGTGGACGGCGGCCGGTTCCCGCTCGGCGCATTACGCACCGCGTCCGTGCACTCGTACCGCCGCAACGGCTCCCTCCCCGGCCCGCCGAGGATCACCGACCCGTCCCCCTCCGCGGCCGCCGAGTCGGACAGCGTGCACACGATCTGGGCGAGCGCGTACGACGTCAGCTGCGGCGGCGAGGTGCTCAGCCGCAGCGTGTCGTCCGGATCCCCGGCCCGCGGCCCCGAGACGCTCATCCCGCCGCGCACGTACGTCGTGTAGCCCGCCTCCTTCTCGGCGGCCGACGGCGTCTCGGCGAGCTGGTCGAGGAGCCCCTGGGCGACGATCACCCGCCGCTTGGCGTCCGCCGACCCGTCCGGCACCCGCACCTGGCGGTCGACGGTCACCAGCGACGAACCGCACAGCAGGAACACCTGCACCGGCACCCCGTGCTCGTCCTGCGCGGACAGGTCCGGCTGGGTCATCGAGCACGGCACCCGCGAGGGCGCCCCGCCGAAGTCGGTCGGCACCTCGGTGGCCCGGATCCCGCACCCGGAGAGCGCCAGCGCCAGCCCGGCGACGGCCAGCAGCGGCCCGCCGTGCCGTCGTACCGCCAGTCTTCGTACGTGCATCAGGCGTCCTTCTCCCCGGCATCCCCGGCATCCCCGGCCTTGCCGGTGTCCCCGGCGTCCTTGCTCTCCTCCGTCAGCCGTGAGGCGTCCCGGGCCAGCCGGAGCGTGAACACCGCGCCGCCCTCCGGGGAGTTCGCGGCGGTGATCGAGCCGCCGTGGATGCGGGCGTTCTCCGTCGCGATGGACAGCCCCAGGCCGCTGCCCTCGGAGCGCGGCCGGGAGGCGCTGGCCTTGTAGAAACGGTCGAAGACGTGCGGCAGGACGTCCTCGGGGATGCCCGGCCCGTGGTCCCGTACGGCGATGACCAGATCCTCGCCCTCGATCCGCACCGACACCCGCACCGGCGAACCGCCGTGCTTGAGCGCGTTGCCGATCAGGTTGGCGAGGATGACGTCGAGGCGGCGCGGGTCGAGGCGGGCGTGGATGCCGCGCTCGGCGTCCAGTTCCACCGCGTCCAGCCAGGCGCGGGCGTCGATGCAGGCGGTGATCTGGTCGGCGATGTCGACGTCGTCGAGGACGAGACGGGCCGTTCCCGCGTCGAAGCGGG
The DNA here is from genome assembly GCF_055565975.1 of Streptomyces sp. NPDC028289. Classification (NCBI taxonomy): domain Bacteria; kingdom Bacillati; phylum Actinomycetota; class Actinomycetes; order Kitasatosporales; family Streptomycetaceae; genus Streptomyces; species Streptomyces sp. NPDC028289. The sequence continues at coordinate 587,550 of NZ_JBVHTI010000003.1, forward strand.
TGACCTCCATCAGGTTCTCGACGAGGTCGTTGAGGCGGCGCGTCTCGCTGACGACCAGGCGGACGGCGGGCTCGATCATCGGGTCCATCGACCCGGACTCCGCCTCCAGCTCCTCCTCCAGGATCTCCGTCACGGCGGTGATCGCGGTGAGCGGGGTGCGCAGCTCATGGCTCATGTCCGCCACGAACCGCCGCGACGCGTCGTCCCGCGCGGCCATGTCGTCGACCCGCTTCTCCAGTGCCTCCGCCGCGTCGTTGAACGTCCGGGAGAGATCCGCGAGTTCGTCCGTCCCCGACACCCGCAGCCGGGTGTCCAGCTTGCCCTCGCCGAGCCGCCGGGCGGCGACCCCGAGCCGGTGCACCGGCTTGAGCACGGTCGTGGCGGCGGCCTGCGCCAGCAGCGCCGAGCCGATCAGCGCCAGCCCGGTCGCGATCCCCAGCGACCACGCCAGCGAGTTGAGGTCCTTCGCCTCCGGCTCCAGGGACTTCATCATGTAGCCGGTCGGCCCGCCGCCGATCAGCCGCGTCCCGGCGACGAGATACGGCGTGCCGTGGTCGACGACCCGCTGCCAGTACAGGTGGTACGCCGACTTGTTGCTGTCGGTCACCTTCTGCTGCTTGTCGACGGCCTTGCGCAGCGAGGCCGGCACGTCGTCCAGCGCGAACGCGCTGAGCCCGTCCGAACTGCCGTACACCGTCTTGCCGCCGGTGTCCTCGCCGACCAGCAGCACACTGAACCGCTGGCTGCTGTTGGCCATCTGCCCGGCCGTGCGCTGCAGTTCGTCCTGCGTCGGGTGCACGGGCAGCGCACCCGCCCGGTTCTGCATCTCCTGCTGGAAGTCGCGCAGCACCGCGTCCTGGGTACGGGTGAGCACGGCCTCGCGGTTGAGCCAGTACGCGATGCCGGACGCGGACACGGCGGCGGTCAGCGCGACGAGCCCGAAGACGACGACGAGCCGCAGCCGCAGACTGGTGAAGCGCAGCCGGGACATGGCTCCCTTGCGATCCGCGGCCCAGCCGCGGAAACCCCCCTGCACGTCCGTCACTGAGGGGCGTCCAGGCGGTAGCCGACACCACGCACGGTACGGATCAGGGTCGGGGACGAGGGCACGTCCTCCACCTTGGCGCGCAGCCGCTGCACACACGCGTCCACCAGCCGGGAGTCACCGAGGTAGTCGTGCTCCCAGACCAGCCGCAGCAACTGCTGCCGGGACAGCGCCTGCCCCGGCCGCCGGCTCAGTTCGAGCAGCAGCCGCAGCTCGGTCGGCGTCAGCTGCAGATCCTCGCCGTTCTTCGTCACGGTCATCGCGCTGCGGTCGATGACGACGTTGCCGAAGGTCGCCGAGTCGGTGGACTCCCGCTCCCCGCGCCGCAGCACGGCCCGGATCCGGGCGTCGAGCACCCGCCCCTGGACCGGCTTGACGACGTAGTCGTCGGCGCCGGACTCCAGCCCGACCACCACATCGATGTCATCGCTGCGCGCGGTCAGCAGAATGATCGGCAGCTGGTCCGTGCGCCGGATCCGCCGGCACACCTCGAAACCGTCGATGCCGGGCAGCATGACATCGAGGACGATCAGATCGGGCCGCTGCTCGCGCAACAGCTTCAGACCGTCCTCACCGGTCGCAGCGGTGGCCACCCGGTGCCCCTGGCGCGTCAGAGAGAGCTCCAGGGCCGTACGGATGGCGTCGTCGTCCTCGATCAGCAACAGGGAAGGCACGGGCTCATTCTGGCCCATGCGGGCCCTGTCGTACGACCTGTGCGGCGCGCAGCTCCCCGCAAACCTCCGTACCGCCACCACCTGTGCACCTTCTGTGGACGCTCTGTGCCTGACCCCTGTGACAGGTCTGTGACAGTCGGCGGATACGGCCGTGAAGGTGGCCCGGCAGTCTTTTCGGCACAGGCAAGCGAGTGAACGCGGCGAGCGGCCTGAGCAAGCCGAACTACCGGAAGTCCACGACGGGGGGCGCGAGATGAACACGCTGATCAGCCACAGCACCAGCGCAGTGATCACGCGTCTGCACGACGTGAACCGGGGTTCCGAGAAGTCCGGTGCCGTGAGCGGGCGGGGGTGCGCTCGCGGCACCGGACGTCAGCACACCGGTTACATGACGGTGGTTGACAGCTTCACGGGGGAAGCACGCGGGGGATCCGCCTACAGGGAGGACACGGGGGAGCGCCGCTCGCTGACCGAGGCGGAGTTCACCGCCTACGTCCAGGAGCGCCGCGCCTCCCTGTACGCGACCGCCTACCACCTGACCGGCGACCGCTACGAGGCCGAGGACCTGCTGCAGAGCGCGCTGTTCTCGACGTACCGGGCGTGGGACCGGATCAGCGACAAGGCGGCCGTGGGCGGTTACCTGCGCCGCACCATGACCAACCTGCACATCAGCGCCTGGCGGCGCCGCAAGCTCAACGAGTACCCGACCGAGGAACTGCCGGAGACGCCCGGCGACACGGACGCGATGAGCGGCACCGAGCTGCGCGCGGTCCTGTGGCAGGCGCTGTCCCGGCTCCCCGAACTCCAGCGCACCATGCTGGTCCTGCGCTACTACGAGGGCCGCACGGACCCGGAGATCGCGGAGATCCTCGACATCAGTGTCGGCACGGTGAAGTCCAGCATCTGGCGGTCGCTCCGCCGGCTGCGCGAGGACGAGGTCCTCAGCTTCGGCCGTGACGAGGAAGACGCCTTCGGGGAGCTTGTCGCCTGAAGGTAAGGGGATCCGGGGGGATCCTGACGGGGGAGAGAACCGGGGGTACCGGGGCCTGGGGGAGGGTCCGGGGGGACCCGCGGGGAACACGGGGGAAACCAGGTCCGGGGGGACCTGGGGAGAACGGGTCCGGGGGGACCCGGGGGGAAGCACGGGGGAGCTCCGCCACGGGGGACACGGGGGTGTTCGGCGGAGCGACGGGGGAAGCGGGACTGGAGGGCCGGGGGGTCCATCCAGTCCCGCTTTTTTCTGCCCTTACGCCGGTGTCTGTGTCCGGTCCCGGCTCTGCCGGCCCACCGCGGCCGCCGCCATCCGGCCCAGTGCCTCGTCCCGGTCGCACGGATGCGCGCCCAGCGCCACCTGGCGGGCGACGATCGTGCGCTCCGCCCGCATCAGCCGCCAGCCGCGCCGCAGCAGGAACGGCACGGACTTGCGGCCCTCCTTGAGGTCCCGCAGGAACCGGCGGCGGAACGTCTTCACCGGGCCCCGGCTCAGGCAGAGCGCGTCGGCCAGCAGGCCCAGTTCGCGGCAGCGCTCCACGATCTCGGCGGCGAAGATGCCCTCCGCGATGAAGAGCGGGGTGCGGCCGATGTCGAGCGTCTCCGCGCCGGTGCGGGCGCTCAGTGCTATGTCATATACCGGTACGGGCGCCGCCCCCGTCGCACACAGCCGGCCGATCGCCTCGACCGCGACCTCCGCGTCCCAGGACTCCGGGTGGTCCCAGTCGATGTCCGAACTCCCCGCCACCAGCGGCAGAGTGGGGTCGTCGCCCTCCTTGTAGAAGTCGTCGAGGCGCAGGACGGGAAGCCCGGAACGGGCGGCGACCAGTGACTTGCCCGAGCCGGAGGGGCCGCACAGCAGCACGACGCGGGCGGGGGACGGGGGATGAATGCTCACGGAACACCAGTTTGACGCATGGGGGGCCTCCTGCCGACCCCGCGGGTCGGCTTTGGAGCGTGAGTCACACCTCAACTACCCTGTGTGCCGACACGATTACCTTGCGTACCAGAAGGTGGCACCAGCGATGTCCCGACACGCGTCCTCTCCGACCCCGACCGCCCGGCGCGCCCTGACCGCCCTTGCCACGGCAGGTGTGGCGCTCGGCGCGGGCGCCGCGACGGCCGCCGCGGCCACCCAGCCCGCGGTGGACGTGGTCCGGACCAGCCCCACCTCGCTGGGCCACATCGACCCGCAGGCGGGCGTGCGGGCGCTGGGCGCCATGTTGCCGTACGTCACGGGGTCGGTGGCGGCCCTGAAGCCGAACCCCCTCGCGGGCACGGGTGTCGACCCGCTGGACAACGGGGTGGGGACCCGGGTCGCCGACTTCAAGCCGCTGACGTCGAAGATGGTGACGGGGCCGGTGGCACAGGCGCCGTCGATCGGGGCGGTGCCGGTGGTGGGGCAGGTTCTGGGGAGCTGAGTGCGGAGGGGAACTGCGGGCCCGGCTGTGGCTGGTCGCGCAGTTCCTCCCCCGGCCTTCGGCCGGGGGTTACCCCCAGCGCCCCTTTCGGGGCGCTTCGGTGAACGTCAGTAGGACGAGCCAGACGCGCCCAGCGCCCCCGTCGGGTGCCACACCGTCTTCGTCTCCAGGAACGCCGTGAGGCGCTCGGTTCCCGGGGTCTCGGTGTAATCCACAGGCTGTGGACGCAGGACGCGCTTGAGGTTGTCGGCCGCCGCGATCTCCAGCTCCTTCGCCAGCACCTCGTCGGCGCCCGCGAGGTCGATCGCGTTGACGTCCTGGTGCGCGGCCAGCGGCGCGGCGATCTCCGCGGTACGGCCGGAGAGGACGTTGACGACTCCGCCGGGGACGTCGGAGGTGGCGAGCACCTCGGCGAGGGAGAGGGCCGGGAGCGGCGCCTTCTCACTGGCGACGACGACCGCGGTGTTGCCGGTCGCGATCACGGGGGCGACCACCGACACCAGCCCCAGGAGCGACGACTCCTGCGGGGCCAGGACGGCCACCACGCCCGTCGGCTCGGGGGAGGAGAGGTTGAAGAACGGGCCCGCGACCGGGTTGCCGCCGCCGACCACCTGGGCGATCTTGTCAGTCCAGCCCGCGTACCAGACCCAGCGGTCGATGGTCGCGTCCACGACCGCGGCCGCCTTGGACTTGCCGAGGCCCTCCGCGTCGGCGACCTCGCGCACGAACTGGTCCCGGCGGCCCTCCAGCATCTCCGCGACGCGGTAGAGGACCTGGCCCCGGTTGTAGGCGGTGGCGCCCGCCCAGCCGCCGAACGCCTTGCGGGCGGCGACGACCGCGTCCCGGGCGTCCTTGCGGCTGGACTGCGGTGCGTTGGCCAGCCAGTTGCCCTTCGAGTCCGTCACCTCGTACACCCGGCCGCTCTCGGAACGCGGGAACTTCCCGCCGACGTACAGCTTGTAGGTCTTGAAGACAGACAGGCGATCAGACATCGAGGTATGCCTCCAGGCCGTGGCGGCCGCCCTCGCGGCCGAAGCCCGACTCCTTGTACCCGCCGAACGGCGAGGTCGGGTCGAACTTGTTGAACGTGTTGGACCAGACGACACCGGCGCGCAGCTTGTTCGCGACGGCCAGGATCCGCGACCCCTTCTCGGTCCAGATGCCGGCCGAGAGGCCGTACTGCGTGTTGTTGGCCTTGGCGACCGCCTCGTCGGGCGTCCGGAAGGTCAGGACCGACAGGACGGGGCCGAAGATCTCGTCGCGGGCGATGGTGTGCGCCTGGGTGACGTTCGTGAAGAGCGTCGGAGCGAACCAGTAGCCGGAGGAGGGGAGTTCGCAGGCCGGGGACCAGCGCTCGGCGCCCTCCGCCTCGCCCTGGTCGGCGAGGGCGGTGATGCGGGCCAGCTGCTCGGCGGAGTTGATCGCGCCGATGTCGGTGTTCTTGTCCAGCGGGTCGCCGAGGCGGAGCGTGGACAGGCGGCGCTTGAGGGAGTCGAGCAGTTCGTCGTGGATCGACTCCTGGACGAGGAGCCGGGAGCCCGCGCAGCAGACCTGGCCCTGGTTGAAGAAGATGCCGGTGACGATGCCTTCGACGGCCTGGTCGATGGGAGCGTCGTCGAAGACGATGTTGGCGCCCTTGCCGCCCAGTTCGAGGGTGAGCTTCTTGCGGGTGCCCGCGACCGTGCGCGCGATCTCCTTGCCGACGGCGGTGGAGCCGGTGAAGGCGACCTTGTTCACGTCGGGGTGGGCGACGAGCGCGGCGCCCGCGTCGCCGTAGCCGGGGAGGATGTTGACGACGCCCTTGGGCAGGCCCGCCTGGCGGCAGATGTCCGCGAAGAAGAGCGCGGAGAGCGGGGTCGTCTCGGCGGGCTTGAGGACCACCGTGTTGCCGGTGGCGAGCGCCGGGGCGATCTTCCACGCCAGCATCAGGAGCGGGAAGTTCCAGGGGATGACCTGGCCGGCCACGCCGAGCGGCTGCGGGTTCGCGCCGTAGCCCGCGTGGTCGAGCTTGTCGGCCCAGCCCGCGTAGTAGAAGAAGTGCGCGGCGACCAGGGGGAGGTCGGCGTCGCGCGTCTCCTTGATCGGCTTGCCGTTGTCCAGCGTCTCCAGGACGGCCAGCTCACGGCTGCGCTCCTGGATGATGCGGGCGATGCGGAAGAGGTACTTGGCGCGCTCGGAGCCCGGCAGTGCCGACCACTTCTCGAACGCCTTGCGGGCGGCCTTCACGGCCCGGTCCACGTCCTCGGCGCCGGCCCGCGCGACCTCGGCCAGCACCTCCTCGGTGCTGGGGCTGACGGTCTTGAAGACCTTGCCGTCGGCCGCGTCCGTGAACTCGCCGTCGATGAAGAGGCCGTAGGAGGGCGCGATGTCGACGACGGAGCGGGACTCGGGCGCCGGTGCGTACTCGAAAGTCATGAGGGATCAGTCCACCGTCACGTAGTCGGGGCCGGAGTAGCGGCCGGTGGCCAGCTTCTGACGCTGCATCAGCAGGTCGTTCAGGAGCGAGGAGGCGCCGAAGCGGAACCAGTGGTTGTCCAGCCAGTCCTCGCCCGCGGTCTCGTTCACCAGGACGAGGAACTTGATCGCGTCCTTGCTGGTGCGGATCCCCCCGGCGGGCTTGACCCCGACCTGGACGCCGGTCTGCGCCCGGAAGTCGCGCACGGCCTCCAGCATGAGGAGGGTGTTCGCCGGGGTGGCGTTGACGGCGACCTTGCCGGTGGACGTCTTGATGAAGTCGGCGCCCGCGAGCATGCCCAGCCAGGACGCCCGGCGGATGTTGTCGTACGTCGACAGCTCGCCGGTCTCGAAGATGACCTTGAGACGGGCCGTGGTTCCGCAGGCTTCGCGTACGGCGGTGATCTCGTCGTAGACCTTCAGGTAGTTCCCCGCGAGGAACGCGCCGCGGTCGATGACCATGTCGATCTCGTCGGCGCCCGCGGCCACGGCCTCCCGCACGTCGGCGAGCTTGACGTCGAGCGCGGCGCGGCCGGCCGGGAAGGCGGTGGCGACGGAGGCGACCTTGACGGACGAGCCGGCGACGGCCTCCTTCGCGGTGGCCACCATGTCGGGGTAGACGCAGACGGCGGCCGTGGCGGGGGTCGTCCGGTCCGTCGGGTCCGGGTGGACCGCCTTGGCGCCGAGCGCCCGGACCTTGCCCGGGGTGTCCGCGCCTTCCAGCGTCGTCAGGTCGACCATCGAGATGGCGAGGTCGATGGCGTACGCCTTCGCGGTGGTCTTGATCGAACGGGTGCCGAGCGAGGCGGCACGCGCCTCCAGGCCGACCGCGTCGACGCCGGGCAGCCCGTGAAGGAAGCGGCGCAGCGTGCTGTCGGACGCGGTGACGTCAGCAAGTGCGTGGGGTGCGGTGGTGGGCATGGTCACCAGCCGAGCATATCTACGCGCGTAGCGGCTGTACACCCCGAGGGACCGGTTCTTCTTGAGGCAGGGTGGCGTCCACGCCCTGAGGAGCGCGGGGAACTGCGCGAGCGACCACATGCGACCCGCACTCGCGTACGGCGATGCCGCCCCCACGGCGCCCCCGCGCACGCCTGAGGCAGAATCGGCGCTATGACCACGCCCCTCGTCAAGGACCGCATCTACCGCTCGCCCCAGGCGCTGATCGGCGGCGTACTGCTCCTCGTCATCGTCGGCTGGCTCGGCATCGACGCACTGTTCCGGGGCCACGGCCGCACCCCCTGGCTGGCCCTTGCCGCGCTCATCCTCGTCGTGCCGCTGATCGTGGCCTTCACCCTGCGCCCCGCGGTGTTCGCGGGGGAGGACCGGTTGCGGGTACGGAACCCGTTCCGGGTGGTCACGCTGCCGTGGGGAGAGATCGCCTCCCTGCGGTCCGGCTACTCGAACGAGGTGGTCGTCAAGTCCGGCGCGAAGTACCAGCTGTGGGCGATCCCGGTGTCCCTGCGGGGCCGCAAGAAGGCGGCGCGCCGGCAGGCGAAGTCGGCGGCGGACGCGCGGCGCGGGCGCACGGGGGGCGGGACTGGCTTCGGAGGTGCCGGGCGTGGGCTCGGTGGTTTCGACGGGTTCGGCGGATTCGGCGGTGCCGGGGGGCGGGCCGAGCCCGACCATGAGGCCGGGCCGATGCGGGCGGAGACCGACAAGGTCATGGACGACCTGCGCGAGATGCTGGAGAGCAGGGGGCCTGCGGAGTCGGCGCAGGGCGAGATCGCGGTGCGGTGGGCGTACGAGGTGGCTGCGCCGGCGGTGGCGGGGGCGGTGCTGCTCGGGATCCTGCTGGCGATGGGCTGAGCCGCGCCTGGCCGGCCTGGGGGGCGGCCTGTGCCCGTTGCGGTGGTCTGTGCCCGTTGCAGGGGTCTGTGCCTGCGCGGCGGCGCGTCGGCACCGGAGGCCTGTGGCGGCCGCGTCGCACCCCACCACGTCGGGCAACCGCGATCCGGACCGGCCTCGCGCAGCGCACTCAACTCTTGTCCCGGCGACTCGGCCGGTCAGGCCGACGGCACCGCACGCTCCCGTGGCGCGGCCGCCGGAGCGTTCTCCGGAGCGGCCTCGGCCGAGCGAGGGCCCGCAGGCTCTGGGGTGACGGTGACATGACGGCGGCGTCCGGCGGCCGCGCGCCCCGCCCGGGAGGCAGCGCCAGATCGCAGGGCAGCCCCCGGGGCGGCGGGCCGGCCCCCGCACGTCGCGGCTGCGCGGGCAGGCGATGGCGGCCCGGAACGCGGGCGGCCGTTCGCCGACGAGCCGCGGGAGAACGGGGAACCAAGTGCCCTCGGCATGCCGGATGTCCTCACCGCGGCCGCGGCCGCCGCCGGTCTTGACGAGCTCTGTTGCGACGGACTCCGTTCCGTGTACGGCGTCTACGGGTGCGTGCGCAGCCCGTCGAGGAGGAGCGCGAGATGATCCCGCTGTGCCTGGACGAGGGTGTCGGCACGGTCGTCTGGTCGCCGTTGGCTCGCGGCCGTCTCGCCCGCGCGTGGGACGACGCCCGCTCGACAGTGCGCTCCGAGACCGACGGAGCGTACGCGGACATGCTCTACTCGCCCGCGGAGGAAACCTCCAACCGCGCGCTCGTCGACGCGGTCGGGCGGGTGGCGGACGCCCGCGGCGTCACCCGTGCGCAGGTCGCGCTCGCCTGGCTGCGACGTCAGCCGGTCGTCACCGCACCGCTGGTCGGCGCCGGCTCGATCCGGCAGATCGACGAGGCCGTGGCTTCCCTCGACGTCGAACTCACCGACGACGAGGTGCGCGCCCTGGAGGCCCCGTACACGCCGCGGCACGACTGGCAGGGCGTCTCGGACGAGGCCGAGCTGGAGGCCATCCGCCGGCGCGTCCCCGGAATGGCTCTCGCATGAACCACGTCGCGACGCCTCTTGACGCACGAGTCGTGAGCTGAGGAGACACAGATGGCACGGGTACTGGTCACCGGAGGCACCGGATTCATCGGGGCTGGTGCGTCCTGGCACTGCTCGATGCCGGGTACGCCGTACGCACCACGGTCCGCGACCTGCGGCGCGAGCCGGACCTGCGCTCCCGGCTCCACGCGGCCACGCCGTTCGACGACGGCCGTCTCACGGTCGTACGCGCCGACCTCGAACACCCCGACGGCTGGGACGACGCCGTGGCGGACTGCGACTTCGTCCTTCATGTCGCCTCGCCGACCCTGCGCCGTACGCCGGCGAACGACGACGAGCTGGTGGTGCCGGCACGGGAGGGCGTCCTGCGGGTGCTGCGCGCCGCCCGCGACGCCCAAGGTGCGCCGGGTCGTCCTGACGAGCGCCTTCGGTGCTGTCGGGATCGGGCACCCGCCGCGCTCGACCCCGTTCACCGAGGAGGACTGGACCGACGTCGACAGCGACATCCCGTCCTACCAGCGGTCCAAGACGCTCGCCGAGCGCGCCGCCTGGCAGTTCGTCGCGGACGAGGGCGGCGGTATGGAGCTGGCAGCGGTTCACCCCGTGGGGGCCCTCGGGCCGCTGCTCGGCCCGGACGACCCGCCGTCCCTGCGAGTCGTGCGCAGAATGCTCGAGGGGCGGGTTCCCGCGTGTCCCCCCTTCGGTATGGGCTTCGTCGACGTGCGCGACGTCGCGGATCTGCACCTGCGCGCGATGACCGATCCGGCGGCCGCCGGCGAGCGTTTCCTCGCGGTCGCCGGGCACAGCCTGCGCGTCGTCGAGACCGCGCGGATTCTGCGTGACCGCCTGGGTGAGCGCGCGGCGAAGGTCCCCACCCGTGAACTCCCCGTGTGGCTCGCGCGCGCACTGGGCGTCGTGAACCCGGAACTGCGACTGCTCAGGCACCAGCTCGGCAGGGATCTCGACGCCACCAGTGCCAAGGCGGAGCGGCTGCTCGGGCGGCGGGCGCGTCCCGTCGAGGACACCGTCGCGGAGACCGCCGAGAGCCTCCTCGCCCACGGCATCGGGACCTGACCCGCTCGTGACCGGTCGCTGCGGCAGCGCTTCCGGCGGGCTGTCGTGCACGCCCGGCCGTGGCGCCGCAACGCCCTGCTGAGCATCATCGGCGGCACCGTCGTCAGCGTGGCCCTGGCGAGCACCGTCTTCGCCGGCTGACCCCTACAGTGGACCGTACAGTCCACTCTGCGGAGGTCGGCCCATGGGCAAGGAACTGACGGCCAAGGGGAAGGCCACCCGGCGCCGGATCGTCGAGGGGGCCGCCGAAGTACTGCGGGAACAGGGCGTCGGCTCCGTGACCCTCGACGACGTCATGGCACGGACCGGCACCAGCAAGAGCCAGCTCTTCCACTACTTCCCGGACGGCAAGGACGAACTGCTGCTCGCCGTCGCGCGGTTCGAGGCTGAGCAGGTGCTGGAGGACCAGCAGCCGTATCTGGGCCGCCTCGACTCCTGGGAGGACTGGCAGCGGTGGCGGGACGTGGTGATCGTCCGCTACGAGGCACAGGGTGACACCTGCCCGCTCGGGTCGCTGTTCCTCCAGGTCGGGCGCTCGACGCCGGGCGCGCGGGCGATCGTCGTCGAGCTGATGCGGCAGTGGCAGGAGAGCCTGGCGGCGGGCATCCGCGCGGTGCGGGCGAACTGCGGCCCCGAGGCCGACGTGGACGTCGACGCGCGGGCGGCCGCCCTGCTCGCCGCGATCCAGGGTGGCGTGTCCATCCTCCTGGCGACGGGACGGTCCGCCCACCTGCGGGCCGCCCTCGACCAGGGGATCGCGGACCTGCGGCGCGACCTGGACCCCGCCCCGGCGGCTACGTCGCGATGACCGCCGCGGTCGTACGGCCGCCGTCCACGTCGAGCACGATCCCGTGCACGAACGACGATTCGTCGGCCGCCAGGTACACCGCCGCGCTCGCGATCTCCGCCGGCGTGCCCATCCGGCCCGCCGGCGTCCCCTTCATCATGACCTCGGCGACACCGAGGTCCTCGGCGTCCGCCGCCAGCACCACACCCGGCGAGATCGCGTTCACCCGCACCCCCCGTGGTCCGAACTCCGCCGCCCAGGCCCTGGTCAGCGTCTCCATGGCCCCCTTCGTGGAGCTGTACAGCGCGCCGACGGGCACGCCCAGCCGTACGATCCAGGACCCCAGGTTGACGATCGCCCCGCCCCCGGCCTCCGCCATCGCGGGCGCGACGGCCGCCGTCAGGAAGAACGGGGCCTTGACGTTGACCGCGTAGACCTGGTCGAAGGTCTTCTCGTCGGTGGCGGGGGTCGCGTCGCCGGGGTAGATGCCCGCGTTGTTGACGAGCACGTCGATACGACCCCCCAGAACCCGCGTCGCCTCCTCGGCGAGCGCCCGCGAGGCAGCGGCGCTGCCGTCCAGGTCGGCCCGCACGAAGTCGGCACGTCCGCCGAGGGCGCGAATCCCGTCCACCACCTCCGCCCCCCGCCCGGCACTCCGCCCCGAGACGACGACATGCGCCCCCTCGACGGCGAACGCCTCCGCGATCGCCCGTCCGATGTTGCTGGTCGCCCCGGTCACCAGCGCGGTCTTTCCCGCCAGTCGCATCCCCATGATCAACCCTCCGTGTCAGTCGGTTCGCGGTCAGATGCGGACCACTGTGCGCCGAGGAAAATGGACCGGCAAGTCCAGAAAGTGCATGCCGGGTGCGTCGGGAGGGAATCCGGGCGCGGTAGGTGTTCTCTCGTGCTTGCCGGGCGAGGTTCTCCCAGCCCTTGGCCGAGGCGGCGTCGGCGAAACGGACCTCCCAGTGGCCGTCCGGCGCCGGTGGTGCGGCGCGGTCGCCGCGGCCCGCGGTCACGTGACGTCCCGAGGATCGTGGGCGGGGCCGTAGTCCTCGCCGTGATCCCTGGTCAGCGCCGCCAGCAGATCGGGGTCGGAGTGGATCTCGGTGGTGGCTGCCAGGCGATGAGCAACTGGGCGACGGAGGCGCTGTTGCCGACCGAGTCGGCGGCGCGCATGGTGTCGACCAGTTCGACGGCGAAGGCGTGGAGATCGGCTCGGGCAGGAAGCGGACCCGGACCTCCGTCGATCCGGCATGAAGGATCTTGTGATGCGCGGCGGTACGTTGTGCCGATGTCTGATTCCCCGCCACCCGGCGGTGCCGTTCTCGACGCTGACGAACTGACCGTCCGCTGGGCGGACCCGTGGCGGCCGGAACAGGTCGCGGCCCGCCTGGATGGGGTCGGCGTGCCCTGGTGTGTCGCGGCTGGGTGGGCTCTGGACCTTTTCCGTGGCGAGCGGTCGAGGCCGCACGGCGATCTGGAGATCGCCATTCCGGCGGCCGGGTTCGCGGAGGTGCGGGACCGCTTCCCCGAGTACGTCTTCGACGCGGTGGGCTCGGGACGGGTCTGGGCGGCGGCGGGAGGCGAGGTGCTCGCGGCAACGCACCAGACATGGGTGCGGGATCCGACGAGCGGGCGGTTCCTCTTCGACGTCTTCCGTGAGCCGCACGAGGGCGGGACCTGGATCTGCAGGCGGGACGAGAGCCTGCGGCTGCCGTACGACGCGGTCATCGAGAGGACCGCGGACGGCATCCCCTACCTGGTCCCGGAGTTGGTGCTGCTGTTCAAGGCGAAGGAGCCCCGGCCCAAGGATCAGGCGGACTTCGACGGGGTTCTGCCGCTGCTGAGTCCGGCGCGGCGGGACGTTCTGGGCGCGTGGCTGACGCGCACACATCCCGGCCACCCGTGGCTGGCGAGACTGACGGGGTAATGACGCGGAGCAGTCGCGGGGCGTGACACCGACGGGCCTGTGCGCTCCGCCTGGCGGGTCCGGTCCGGTCCGTGCCGCCGCCCGTTCCCTGACGAGCAGGCCGGATCACTCCGGAGCGGAGCTCACCCTCGATGCTCCGTCTTCGCCGGTGGCGGACAGGGGTCGCCGGTGACCCCAGGTCCTACCGGCGCGGCTCCGGCCGCAGGACGAGGTCGAGCAGCCCCGGGAAGCGGGCGTCGAACTCCGTTCGCCGCAGGCGGTTGACTCGGCGCGGACCCTCGTCGCGCTGTTCGACGAGGCCGGCCGCCCGCAGGACGGAGAAGTGGTGGCTGAGGGCGGCCTTGCCGACGGGGACGTCGAAGCTGCCGCAGGTGCGGGACCACTCGGCGCTGGCGGCCAGCTCCCTGACGAGCGTGAGACGTACGGGGTCGGCGAGGGCGGCGAGCGCGGTGAGGACGGGTACCTCGTCGGGGTGGGTGTGCTCGGGGGCGGCCCGGTGGCTCGTGCCGGTCATGCCGTCCTCCTCGTCGCCGTTTCCGCTTGCCGAGTGTTCGATGAAAACCATACACTCCCGAGTGTTCGATTCATGTTGAACACTCGCTGAGGGGTGTGTGCCATGCGCGCGGTCGAGGTGCAGGAGTACGGCGGTCCGGAGGTCCTGAAGGCGGTCGAGGCGGAGGTCCCCGAGCCGGGCCCCGGTGAGGTGAGCATCGACGTGGCGTACGTGGGCGTGAACTTCGCCGACCTCAAGGCGCGTTCGGAGGGCTACCGCGTGCCGGGGCTGCCGTTCCGTCCGGGGCTGGAGGTCTCGGGCCGGGTCAGGGCCCTCGGCGCCGGGGTCACGGACCTCGTCGTCGGCCAGGAGGTGGCCGCGCTGACGCAGGGCGGCGCCTACGCGGACGTGGTCGTGACGGAGGCGGCGACGGTCTTCGCGCTGCCGGCGGGGGCGGACCTGCGCACCGGAGCCACGCTCCCGTCCGTCCTGCCGACGGCATACGCCCTCGTCCACACCGTCGGGCGCCTCCAGCCCGGCGAGACCGTCCTCGTGCAGGGCGCGGCGGGCGGGGTCGGCACGGCGGCCGGGCAACTGGCGAAGGCGGCGGGCGCGGCCGCGGTGTACGGCGTGGTGTCGAGCGCGGCGAAGGCGGCGTACGCGCGCGACCACGGCTACGACGAGGTCTTCGTCGGCGACTTCGAGGAGCAGGTCCGGGAGGCCACCGGCGGCCGGGGCGTCGACCTCGCCCTCGACCCCGTCGGCGGCAGGACGCTGCGCGCGAGCCTGGCGTCCCTGGCCCGCTTCGGCCGCCTGGTCTCCTACGGCAACGCGAGCGGCGAACCGGCCTGGACGGCGGGCCAGCCGGAGCTGTATCCGCGGGGCCTGTCGGTCGCCGGTTTCTCCATCCTGACGCTGGCGCAGACGGCGCCCGACGTGCTGCGGGAGCTGTCCGCCCGGGCCTTCGCGAAGGCGGCGGACGGCACCGTGACCCTGCCGGTCACGGCCGAGTTCGCCCTGGAGGAGGCGGCGGAGGCGCACCGCCTGATGGGTGCCCGGACAAGTACCGGGAAGCTCCTGCTGCGGGTCGCGGGCTAGGGCGGACAAGGCGTACGACTGCAACAACCGGGCCTACCTGCGAAAGCGCCGCATCCAGGCGACCATTCCGGTCCCAGCCGACCGAGTGGCTGTGACCAGCGCGGACCTCCGTGCCCACCTGCGCCACCTCTTCCCCTACCTGCCCCGGCGGCCCGGCTACGACAAGTGGCTGCGCAAGGCCGCCGGTCCGATGCGAAGCGTCAACCGGATCCCGGCCACCACCACCTCGGTGTGGAGCGACGACGTACGGGTCGTCTAGCTGTCGATGTCGAGCGCCGTGCCGTACAGGCGGTCCACCTTCAACCGGATGACTACCCGGCGCTCGGCAACCAGCTGCTCCAGGAACGCACCTTCATCTTCTGGCTTCGCTGCTTGCGGGATCATCCCGAGGAGTTCCCGCCCGACTGCGTCGCCGGGAAAGGCGGTGCTCTCGGAGACCTCGGCCTCGCCTTCAGCGACAGCGAACGACCACACGTCGCCACCTTGCACATGAAGCGCCGCACGCGGGTTACGCCGCAGATGCCCGACCTTGACCCGGTCGGCCGTCGTCGAGAACCGCACCATGCGCGCTTCGGGATCCCAGCTGTACAGCATGGTGGTCAGGTGGGGATGGCCACCGCGCTTAACGGTGGCGAGTGTGCCGAACTGCTCCTTGCCAAGCAGGGTGGAGAGGGCGTCGTCGGACAGTCGGCGAGGTGCTGGTCCTTGAGTCATGACGTGATCAACCTCCTTGGCCGCCACGGCATTTCATGGACGTGACCCCAAGACCGCGTTCACGAAAGACCCCAGGCGCTCCGCCGGCATTGCCAGGGGGGCGTCGTTCGGCCGCGGCGCCGTCCTGGCTGGTGGCGCCCACGCAGCGGAGGCTGCACGTCCCATACGGCCCCGCGCCCCTTCGGGGGAGCTGCCGAGCGGCAGCAGACCCCACCCGACCTGCTTGGCGGGCCAACGGGTTGACGGCGTACGGCATCGCCGGCTGTCGAAGATCGGGGCCGGAACCGTGTGGCCGAGCACCCGGACCGCTGACCGGGGACGGTGGTTCGGCTGCTGGTGAACGCGGGTACGGGGGCAGGCCCCGTCCGCATATCCTCCGGCCATGGTTGATCGACGATCGGTCGACATCAACAAGGCCCGGTTGGCCTGCCGGACGTCGGGTCCTTCGGATGCTCCGCCGCTCGTCCTCTTGCACGCGCTGGGCGAGGATGCCACCGATTGGGAGGCAGTGCTGCCCGTCCTCGCCCGGAACCGGAGGGCGTATGCCCTCGATCTTCGCGGTCACGGCCGGAGCGACTGGCCGGGGAACTACTCGCTCGAACTCATGCGGGCCGACGTGCTCCGGTTCCTGGATGCCCGGGGACTTGGACCGGTGGATCTGATCGGGCACTCGATGGGCGGGGTCGTGGCCTACCTGCTCGCGGCGGACCATCCGCGGCGGGTGAGCCGGCTCGTCCTGGAGGACGTGCCGGTCCCTCGTCCCCGGAAGCCGGCCACCCCGGCCAGGCCGGACGGCGCCCTGACCTTCGACTGGGAGATGGTTCTGGCCGTCAGGCGCCAGATCGACCAGCCCGATCCCAGATGGCTGGAGGGGCTCGGCCGGATCACCGCGGAGACCCTCGTGCTCGCGGGCGGCCCACAGAGCCATGTCCCCCAGGACGGCGTCGCCGAACTCGCCCGCCGCATCCCCGGCGGCCGACTGGTCGCCATCCCGGTCGGACATCTGATCCACCGCGCAGCGCCGGAGGCGTTCACCGCAGCGGTCTCGGCGTTCCTGGAGGAACCCCTGCGTCCCCCTGCCGAGCATGAGGGCGGGCACGGGCCATGACGTGCGCGCGGGACAGGCGGGCCCTGGATCTGCGGGCAGGACGAGAGCCTTGGTGGCGGCGCCGTGAACGGGCGTTTCGGGTGACGGGGTGGCGGTGGCCGGGTGCCGGTCGGGTCGGCGGGGTGCTGGCGGCGGGGGTGCTGGTCGCGGGGGCGGGCGGCCGGGTGCCGGGCCCGGATCTGTCCCGGCGGGTGCCGGTCACCCCGTCCCGGGGGCCCACCGCCCCGGTCTCCGCCTCCGCGGCCGCGACGCCCAAGGCCGTCGCGGGTGCCGCCGGTACCACCATCCGGATCGGTACCTGGTCCGCGGGCGTGATCCGCGGCGGGCAGGACGAGGTGGACGCCTGCCGGGACGCCGTGCGGTGGGCAGGATCCGACATCGGCGCCGCGGACGGCTACGAGATGCGGACCGTCGTGATCGTCGGCCACGACTACTGCGGCTTCGACCCGTTCGCCCCCCTCCGCGTCGGCGCCCGGGTCACCATCGGCACCCCGCGCGGCACCTGGTCCTACACCGTGTACGCCACCTGCGTCACCCCGGGCCGCGGTGCCCCGGCCGCCGGGCTCTACCGGGGCGACCTCACCCTCCAGTCGTGCGTGGGGCCGGACACGGGGTTCAGCCACCTCGTACGGGACCGACCGGTCACGGTGCACTCGGCCACACCAGCAGCATGTACGCCCCGCAGTACGCCGAGCCCGCGACGGCCGCCGTCAGGGCGAGCACGCGTACGCGTGTCGAGGCGCGGGCGAGATACCCGGCCACCGGCAGCAGCAGCGGGAAGCCGGGGAGGAGGAAGCGGGCGCGCGGGAAGTAGACGCCGCCGCTGGCCACCACGATCAGCAGCAGGACCGCGGTGAAGACGAGCAGCGGGAGCGGTTGCCTGTCCCACACCGCGAGCCCGAACAGCACCACGGAGGCCAGCATCGTCAGGCTCACCACGACCAGGAACAGCTCCGGGCGCGAGACCTGCCCGAACAGGTGCCGCAGCCAGCGCAGGGTCTCCGCGCCGCCGTCCAGTTCGTTGTGCCACATCCGCTGTACGGCGAAGTAGCCGTCCCAGCGGTGGAGTCTGACGCCCACCCAGCCGACGTACGCGCACCAGCCGAGGGGGGCCACCAGGGCCGCCGTCAGGGCGCGGGGCGAGAAGCGGGTGCGGAGGGAGAGCAGGGCGGTCACGGTGACGGCGGCGGCCACGGCGATGCCGGTCGGCCGGGTCAGGCCGGCGAGGACCGAGCCGGCCGCCGCGTACAGCCAGCGCCCGGTCAGCACCGCGTACAGCGCCCATGCGGCGAACGCCGTGAAGAGGGATTCGGTGTAGCCCATCCACTGGACCAGACCCACCGGGTACGCCGCCCACAGCACGGTGAGCAGGATGCCGACCCGGCGGCCGGCCAGCCGGTCGCCCACCGCGAACACGCCCCAGGCCGCGAAGAGCGAGGCCAGCCACGAGAGGGCCAGGCCGGTGCTGGCCCGGGTGCCCGGGGTCAGGACCGCGACGGCCTTGACCAGGAGCGGGTACAACGGGAAGAACGCCAGGTTGTTGTGGTCGTACGCGGTGCCGAGCAGGTGGGTGTACCCGTGGTCCGCGATGCCCAGGTACCAGCGGGAGTCCCACTGCGTCGCCAGTATCGGCCACACGCCGTGGTGGCGCCGGTGCGCCCAGACGGCGAGGAACACCAGGCCGGTGAGGCGTACGGCGAGATACGCGGTGAGTGCGGGAGCCGCCCGGCGCAGGGCGTGGCGGGGCACGGCCGTGGTGGGGAGGTGGGGTCGTCGGGTGCCCGGGATGTGCCCGCGGGGGGCGGTGTCGGGGGCGGTCGAGGACACGGCGGCGGCTCCAGTACGACGGCTGCGGCGGGCGGTACCGGACGGGCGGTACCGGATCACCGTTCCCCGGGAGCCGGGGCGGGGCGCGGTGGGTGGGTCGGTCGCCGTGGCGAAATCACCCGTAGGGGTGCCCCTGGCCAAGAGGCACCCCTACGGCGTCAGATGCCTGCTGCTGTGGAGAGGTCCCGCTTGATCGCGGCCAGGGTCCGGGTGGCCTGCGCGCGGGCCGCGGGGAGGGCGGAGTGGTCCGCCA
Source organism: Streptomyces sp. NPDC028289 (assembly GCF_055565975.1). NCBI lineage: Bacteria > Bacillati > Actinomycetota > Actinomycetes > Kitasatosporales > Streptomycetaceae > Streptomyces > Streptomyces sp. NPDC028289. The sequence goes on from NZ_JBVHTI010000003.1 coordinate 606,291, forward strand.
CGGGGACCACTACCTCCAGGTAGCACTTCAGCTTCGGCTCGGTGCCGCTCGGGCGGACGACGACCCGGGCGCCGGTGAGGGTGTAGCGGAGACCGTCGGTGGGGGGCAGCCTGTCCGTGCCCCGGGTGAGGTCCTCGGCCTTGGTGACCGGGAGGCCGGCGAGTTCGGTCGGGGGGTGCTCGCGGAGTGTCCGCATGGCCTGTGCGATGACGGAGAGGTCCTCGACGCGGACCGAGAGCTGGTCGGTCGCGTGCAGGCCGTGCTCCACGGCGAGGTCGTCGAGGAGGTCGAGGAGGGTGCGGCCCTCCTCTTTGAGGACGGAGGCCAGTTCGGTGATCAGGAGGGCCGCGGTGATGCCGTCCTTGTCGCGGACGCCGTCGGGGTCGACGCAGTAGCCGAGGGCCTCCTCGTAGCCGTAGCGCAGGCCGTCGACGCGGGCGATCCACTTGAAGCCGGTGAGGGTCTCCTCGTAGGGGAGGTCCGCCTTCTCGGCGATGCGGCCGAGGAGCGAGGAGGAGACGATCGACTCGGCGAAGACGCCGGTGGCGCCGCGGCGGACCAGGTGGGCGGCGAGGAGGCAGCCGACCTCGTCGCCGCGGAGCATGCGCCACTCGCCGTCGTCCTTGACGGCCGCGGCGCAGCGGTCGGCGTCGGGGTCGTTGGCGATGATCAGGTCGGGGTCGGTCTCGCGGGCCTTCGCGAAGGCGAGGTCCATCGCGCCGGGCTCTTCCGGGTTGGGGAAGGCGACGGTCGGGAAGTCCGGGTCCGGGTCGGCCTGCTCGGGGACGAGGGTGGGGGCGGGGAAACCGGCGCGGGCGAAGGCGGCGAGGAGGGTGTCCTTGCCGACGCCGTGCATGGCCGTGTAGACCGTGCGGGCGGTGCGGGGGGTGGTGGGGGAGAGGACGGCGTCCGTACGGGCCAGGTAGGCCTCCAGGACCGTGTCGTCGAGGGTTTCCCAGCCGGTGTCGGGGCGGGGGACGTCGTGGAGGCTTGTGATGGCGTCGATTTCGGCTGCGATCTCCGCGTCGGCGGGCGGGACGATCTGGGAGCCGTCGCCGAGGTAGACCTTGTAGCCGTTGTCGCGGGGCGGGTTGTGGCTGGCGGTGACCTCCACACCGGCGACCGCGCCGAGGTGCCGTATGGCGAACGCGAGGACGGGGGTGGGGAGGGGGCGGGGGAGTACGACGGCCTTGAGGCCGGCGCCCGTCATGACCGCGGCGGTGTCGCGGGCGAAGTCGGCGGACTTGTGGCGGGCGTCGTAGCCGATGACGACGGTGCCGGTGCCCTGGCCGTGGTTCCTCAGGTACGCGGCGAGGCCGGCGGCGGCGCGGATGACGACGGCGCGGTTCATGCGCATCGGGCCGGCGCCGAGCTCGCCGCGGAGGCCTGCGGTGCCGAACTGGAGGGTGCCGCTGAAGCGGGCCGACAGTTCGGTGAGGTCACCGGAGTCGATGAGCTTGGCGAGCTCGTCGCGGGTCTCCGGGTCGGGGTCCTCGGTCTGCCAGGCTCGGGCCCGGGCGATGAGATCGTCGTGCACGGTCGTCGTCCAACCTCTCGTGGTGTGCCTGCGGCGCATCCGCGGCTTCGGTGGGGGTGCGCGTAGCGCCTACGGGTGGTGGTGGGTCGGGGCCGGGGCGGGAAGTCCCCGTCCTCGGACCGGCGGTGCTGTCTCTCGTGCCGTGCGGGTCGACCGACGCCGGCCACTGCGGGCGGGAACTCCCCGCCCCGTCCCCTCCCCGCCGTGGGCGGCTGCAACCCGCCGGGGGCCGGGGACGGCACCTGTCTGGCGGGGGTGGCAGCAGCGTCCCGTCCGCTTTTCGGCGGGGGTGGCTGCAGGGTCCCGTCCGCTTTTCGGCGGGGGTGAGTGCAGCGCCCCGTAAGGGGCGCGGCGAACTTCGAGGGGCCACGACGGGCCTGTGGACGCGGTCGGACCGTGCGTGGCAACCCGGATGGCGTCCTCAGAGCCTGCCCAGCACCTGGGCGAGCAGCTCGCCCATGCGTGCCGCCGAGTCGCGGCCCGCCTGGAGGACCTCCTCGTGGTTCAGGGGCTCGCCCGTCATGCCCGCGGCGAGGTTGGTGACGAGGGAGATGCCGAGGACCTCGGCGCCCGCCTCGCGCGCAGCGATCGCCTCCAGGACCGTCGACATGCCCACCAGGTCCGCCCCGATCACGCGGGCCATGCGGATCTCGGCCGGCGTCTCGTAGTGCGGGCCGGGGAACTGCGCGTAGACGCCCTCTTCGAGGCTGGGGTCGATCTCCTTGCACAGGGCGCGCAGGCGGGGGGAGTAGAGGTCGGTGAGGTCGACGAAGTTGGCGCCGATGATGGGGGAGGTCGCCGTCAGGTTGATGTGGTCGCTGATGAGGACCGGCTGGCCGGGGCGCATGCCCTCGCGCAGGCCGCCGCAGCCGTTGGTGAGGATGATCGTCTTGCAGCCCGCGGCCACGGCGGTGCGGACGCCGTGGGCGACGGCGGCGACGCCCCGGCCCTCGTAGTAGTGCGTGCGGCCCAGGAAGACCAGCGCGCGCTTGTCACCGGAGGAGTACGAGCGGATCTTGCCGCCGTGTCCCGCTACGGCCGGCGGCGGGAAGCCGGGCAGCTCGGTGACCTGGAACTCGGCGTCGGGAGCGCCCAGGGCGTCGACGGCCGGCGCCCAGCCGGAGCCCATCACGAGGGCGACGTCGTGGGTGTCGGCGCCCGTGAGTTCGCGCAGGCGGGCGGCGGCCGCGTCGGCGGCGGCGTGGGGGTCGCCCTGGATGTCGTCCGGAAGAAGAGATGCGTTCACGCCGACGAGAGTAGCCGGTCCGGGCCTACGCGCGTAGATGACGGAGCTCATGGGATTGCGATCGTTGTCTTGTCGTTTCCGACGAGGGGCGTGACGCAGGGCAACTTTTGTGGTTGCTGTGAGGGGTCTGTGTGGCTTTCGGCGTGCGGTCACTCGTCGGTGACGAGGACGTCCTTGTCGTTGAAGACCTCGACGATGAAGATCAGCAGGCGGCCACGGCTGACCGTGTACTCCACGAGGACGTTCTGGGTGAGACGGATGGTCCGGTCGTCCCCCGTGGAGCTTATGGGGCGGGACACGGAGAGGAAGGGGTCGCGTGCGAGGAGGGCGATGCCCTTGTCGAACGCGATGCGCTGACGGTCCTCCAGCCGGTCGCGGGCGGCCGCGGCCTGCACGGTGTAGTAGACGTCGTACGTGGTGGGGGACATCTGCTCTCCCGTTGGTGCGTCGGTCACACAAGTGTAGGGACGCGGCGTCTCAGCAGGGTCGCTTGCGCAGCTCCATCACGTAATCGTGTGGGGCGCCCGCGGATTCCGCTGCGTCGGCGATCTCGCCCAGGTAACGGGCCGAGGGCAGGCCGCCCTCGTAGCCGTCGAGGACGTAGAGCCAGGCGGTCTCCTCGCCCTCCAGGGTGTGCACGCGTGCGCGTGCGCGGCGGTAGATGCCCAGGCCGACGCCCTCCCAGCGGTCCATGGACTCCTCGTCCATCGGGGCGATGTCGTAGAGACCGACGAAGACCTGGGACATCGGGTCCTCGACGATCGTCGCCAGGGCGCCCTCCCAGCCCATCTGCTCGCCGCCGAAGGTCAGCCGCCATCCGTTCAGCCACCCGGTGGCGCGCAGGGGCGAGTGCGGGGCGCGGCGGGACATCAGCCGCGCGTCGAGATTGCCGGCGTACGCGGCGTAGAGCGACGACATGGAGAGAGGGTACGGCAGGCGTCACGGGTGTCACTCCCGTCCCGGGAGGCGCCGGGCGCGGCCCCCCGGGCAGTAGCACCTTGAAGCGTGCGGGACAATGGAGTACGTGACTCGGATCGTGATCATCGGTGGCGGACCCGGCGGCTATGAAGCGGCGCTGGTGGCCGCGCAGCTCGGCGCGGAGGTGACCGTCGTCGACTGCGACGGTCTGGGCGGAGCGTCGGTGCTGACCGACTGCGTGCCGTCGAAGACCCTTATCGCTACGGCCGAGGTCATGACGACCTTCGACTCGTCGTACGAGGAGCTGGGGATCATCGTCGCCGATGACACCCCGCCGCTGGAGCAGGCGGCGCGGGTGGTGGGCGTCGATCTGGGGAAGGTCAACCGGCGTGTGAAGCGGCTGGCGCTGGCGCAGTCGCACGACATCACGGCCTCGGTGACGCGTGCGGGTGCGCGGGTCATGCGCGGGCGTGGGCGGCTGGAGGGCATGCAGGCCCTGGACGGGTCGCGCAAGGTCGTCGTCAGCGCTGCGGACGGCAGTGAGGAGACTCTTGTCGCGGACGCGGTGCTGATCGCGACCGGCGGGCATCCGCGGGAGGTGCCCGACGCCCTGCCCGACGGCGAGCGGATTCTGAACTGGACGCAGGTGTACGACCTGACCGAGCTGCCCGAAGAGCTGATCGTGGTCGGGTCGGGTGTGACCGGTGCCGAGTTCGCCGGTGCGTACCAGGCGCTCGGGTCGCGGGTCACGCTGGTGTCCTCGCGGGACCGGGTGCTGCCGGGTGAGGACCCGGACGCGGCCGCCGTCCTGGAGGACGTGTTCCGGCGCCGTGGCATGAACGTCATGGCGCGGTCGCGGGCGGCCGCGGCCAAGCGGGTCGGGGACCGGGTCGAGGTGACGCTCGCGGACGGGCGGGTCATCAGCGGTTCGCACTGTCTGATGGCCGTCGGTGCCATTCCGAACAGTGCGGGGCTGGGCTTGGAGGAGGCCGGCGTCAAGCTGCGCGACTCCGGGCACATCTGGACCGACAAGGTGTCCCGGACGACGGCTCCGGGGGTGTACGCCGCCGGTGACGTGACGGGTGTGTTCGCGCTGGCGTCGGTGGCCGCCATGCAGGGGCGGATCGCCATGTACCACTTCCTGGGCGACGCGGTGGCCCCGCTGAACCTGAAGACCGTGTCGTCGAACGTCTTCACCGACCCGGAGATCGCGACGGTCGGGTACACGCAGGCCGATGTGGACGCCGGCAAGATCGACGCCCGGGTCGTGAAGCTGCCGTTGCTGCGCAACCCGCGCGCGAAGATGCAGGGCATCCGGGACGGCTTCGTGAAGATGTTCTGCCGGCCGGGCACCGGGATCGTGGTGGGCGGTGTGGTCGTCTCGCCGCGGGCCTCGGAGCTGATCCATCCGATCTCGATCGCCGTCGACAACAATCTGACGGTCGAACAGATCGCGAACGCGTTCACCGTGTATCCCTCCCTTTCGGGGTCGATCGCCGAGGTGGCGCGGCAGCTGCACACCCGGAAGACCGGCAGCGAACTCTGACGGCCGGAACCGACTCCCCGCTGGTCACGGGGAGTTGTCGGGCATGCGTACGGCATAGTCGGGCGGGGTAGGCCCTATACCACTCCTGACCCTGCTGTGCGAACAACTTCTGCTATTCGGCGCAAACTGCTGAAAGCAGACGGTCGTTGGGGTTACTGTCAGTTTCGTGTTCGCTGCAGAACGTCGCCAATTGATCCTCGAAATGGTGCGAGCGAACGGGGCCGTGTCGCTCCGTGAGCTCGCCCGCGTCGTCCAGACCTCCGAAGTGACCGTACGGCGGGACGTGCGCGCACTGGAGGCAGAAGGACTCCTCGACCGCCGGCACGGCGGTGCGGTACTGCCGGGCGGGTTCACGCGGGAGTCCGGCTTTCCGCAGAAATCTCATCTCGCGACCGCCGAGAAGACGGCCATCGCCGATCTCGCCGCGGGCCTCGTCGAAGAGGGCGAGGCCATCGTGGTCGGGGCGGGTACCACCACGCAGGAGCTCGCCCGCCGGCTGGCGAGAGTGCCCGGCCTGACCGTCGTCACCAACTCGCTGCTGGTGGCGCAGGCGCTGGCCCACGCCAACCGGGTCGAGGTCGTGATGACCGGCGGGACCCTGCGGGGCTCCAACTACGCGCTCGTCGGCTCCGGTGCGGAGCAGTCCCTGCAGGGGCTGCGCGTGTCGAAGGCCTTCCTGTCGGGGAGCGGCCTGACGGCCGAGCGGGGGCTGTCCACGTCCAACATGCTGTCGGCGTCCGTCGACCGGGCGCTGGTGCAGGCCGCCGCGGAGGTCGTCATCCTCGCCGACCACACCAAGCTCGGTACGGACACGATGTTCCAGACCGTGCCGACCGATGTCATCACCCGGCTGGTCACCGACGAGCCGCCGCCCCACGACGACCGTGCGGTCACCGAGCTGCAGGCCCTTGCCGACCAGGGGGTGCAGATCGCCGTGGCCGGGGCGTCGGGAAACCCGGGGGGTGATCAGGTCCCGGCGCGGCAGCAGCATCAACAGCGTCGGGACGTCGCCCTGCCGGGGCCGCGGCGGAGTCAGGGGCCGGGGGCGGGGTTGCGGTCGGCTTCGATGCTCCAGGGAGAGCCGCCGACGGGGGGCGAGCGGGGGCGGGTTGCCGATATGCGGCGGCGGTGAGGGTGCCTGGTCGCCGTAGGGGTGGGGCTCGTGGGCGGGTGCGGGGCCCATATGGCTGGTCGCGCCCACGCGGCGGAGCCGCATATCAATACAGCCCCGCGCCCCTGGGTTTCTCAGGTTTGAGTCCCTTCAGGGTCAGGGTCAGCAGTCTGTCCGCCAACTGCGGGTCTTCCGGTGACTCCTCCGCTGCCAGGGCGATGGCGTGGGTGAGTTGGAGCAGGTCGGTGATCTGTACGTCGGCCCGTACCGTGCCCGCTTTCTGAGCTCGGGTCAGCAGGGCTGCTCCCGCCTCGCGCATCGGGGTGCCGCAGCGGGACAGGGCCGAGGCCGGTGAGGCCGACATCAGGGCCCTCGACAGGCCCCGGTACGCCGCTGCGTGGACGACCACCTCGTGGAGCCAGGTCAGCAGGGCCTGGCAGGGGTCGGGAGCGGTCTGCAACTCGCGGGCTCTGGCCAGGAGTTCACTCACCGCGTCCTCGAAGACCGCGCTCATCAGGGCGCCCCGGGTCGGGAAGTGGCGGTAGAGGGTGCCGATGCCCACGCCCGCCCGGCGGGCCACGTCCTCCAGCGAGGCGTCCGTGCCGTGCTCGGCGAACACGGTGCGGGCCTCGGCCAGCAGCCGGTCGTGGTTTCGGCGGGCGTCGGCGCGCATGGGGCGTTCCACGTTCCAGAAAGTCGGGTGCCCGGCGAACGGGTGACGTTCGCCGGGCGGTGTGGTGCGGGGTGGCGTCAGTCCTTGATCTCGCAGATCACGGCGCCGGAGGTGAGGGAGGCGCCGACCTCGGCCGCGAGGCCCTTGACGGTGCCGGCCTTGTGGGCGTTGAGGGGCTGCTCCATCTTCATCGCCTCGAGTACGACGATCAGGTCGCCCTCCTTGACCTCCTGGCCCTCCTCGACCGCGACCTTGACGATCGTGCCCTGCATGGGCGAGGCGAGGGTGTCGCCGGAGGCGGCCGGGCCGGACTTCTTGGCGGCGCGGCGCTTCGGCTTGGCGCCGGCGGCGAGGCCGGTGCGGGCCAGGGTCATACCCAGGGACGCCGGGAGGGAGACCTCCAGGCGCTTGCCGCCGACCTCGACGACGACCGTCTCGCGGCCGGCCTCCTCCTCGGCCTCGGCGTCGGCCGGGGCGGTGAAGGGCTTGATCTCGTTGACGAACTCGGTCTCGATCCAGCGGGTGTGGACCGTGAAGGGGTCCTCGGAGCCGGTCAGCTCGGGGGCGAACGCCGGGTCACGGACGACGACGCGGTGGAACGGGATCGCCGTGGCCATGCCCTCGACCTGGAACTCGTCCAGCGCGCGGGCGGCCCGCTGCAGGGCCTCCGCACGGGTGCGGCCGGTGACGATCAGCTTGGCCAGGAGAGAGTCCCAGGCGGGGCCGATGACCGAGCCGGCCTCCACTCCCGCGTCCAGGCGGACACCGGGGCCGGTGGGGGCGTCGAAGCGGGTGACGGTGCCGGGGGCGGGCAGGAAGTTGCGGCCCGGGTCCTCGCCGTTGATGCGGAACTCGAAGGAGTGGCCGCGCAGCTCGGGGTCGTCGTAGCCGAGGGCCTCGCCGTCGGCGATGCGGAACATCTCGCGGACCAGGTCGATGCCGGCGACCTCCTCGGTCACCGGGTGCTCGACCTGGAGGCGGGTGTTGACCTCCAGGAAGGAGATCGTGCCGTCCTGGCCGACCAGGAACTCGCAGGTGCCCGCGCCGACGTAGCCGGCCTCCTTCAGGATGGCCTTGGAGGCGCGGTACAGCTCGGCGACCTGGGCCTCGGAGAGGAACGGCGCGGGGGCCTCCTCGACCAGCTTCTGGTGGCGGCGCTGGAGCGAGCAGTCACGGGTGGAGACGACGACCACGTTGCCGTGGGTGTCGGCCAGGCACTGGGTCTCCACGTGCCGGGGGCGGTCCAGGTAGCGCTCCACGAAGCACTCGCCGCGGCCGAAGGCGGCCACCGCCTCACGGACGGCGGAGTCGTACAGCTCCGGGACCTCTTCGAGGGTGCGGGCGACCTTCAGGCCGCGTCCGCCGCCGCCGAAGGCCGCCTTGATGGCGATCGGCAGGCCGTGCTCCTCGGCGAACGCCACGACCTCGTCGGCGCCCGAGACCGGGTCCGGGGTGCCGGCCACCAGGGGCGCGCCGGCGCGCTGGGCGATGTGCCGGGCGGCCACCTTGTCGCCGAGGTCGCGGATGGCCTGCGGCGGCGGTCCGATCCAGGTCAGGCCCGCGTCCAGGACCGCCTGCGCGAACTCCGCGTTCTCGGAGAGGAAGCCGTAGCCCGGGTGGACGGCGTCCGCGCCTGCTTCGCGGGCGGCGTTGAGCACCTTCTGGATGTCCAGGTAGCTGGTGGCGGGGGTGTCACCGCCCAGGGCGAACGCCTCATCCGCGGCGCGGACATGCAGAGCGTCCCGGTCCGGGTCCGCGTAGACGGCCACGCTCGCGATCCCGGCGTCCCGGCAGGCCCGGGCCACGCGGACAGCGATTTCGCCACGGTTGGCGATGAGCACCTTGCGCACGATTGAGGCTCCCTCCTTGAAACAAGCCGAGTTTAGGGACTGCCGACACGGCACTTCGACCCGTCCCCAATGGTGACCTTGCCCACACGGAGCGTGATGCGAAGCTCACCCGACCCGGGAAATCCCTTGTCGCACCTCGGTACGCAGGGCTCCTTCGGGAAACCCTAGCCCCGTCATGTGGTCAAGGTCTCTGTGAGAGCGTGCCGCGCCCCACAACGTTTCTTTGTTGAGTCCCTACGAATGGCCCAACGTTTCTTTGCTGCCGACCGAACCCTTGTCCCCGGGTTTACCCGTTAGTAGCGTTCGCGATGTCTTGAACGAACTTCAAGTAACACCGGCTTGGTCGAGCCGAGATCGAAAGTGGGTGGGGCCGGTGGTGCGCAGACCGGTGGCGTGGGTCGTGGCGGTCATACTCTTCGCCGAGGCAGTGGGCATCGCGGCACTCAACTGGTTCATGGGAGTGGTGGTCGACCGTCAGGACATGTCCCTGGCCGGTCTCGACCCGGACCGGATGTCGATGTCCGCGAAGGCCGGTGCCGTGGTCTTCGGCCTCTACTTCGCGCTGTGTGGCCTGGTGGCCCTGCTGGTCGCCGTCCGCAACCGGCCGCCCGCCGGCCTCGGCCGGGTGCTGCTGATCAGTGTCGCGGTCGTGCATGCCCTCCTGGGCGCCGTGTCGTGGGGGCTGATCGGGTGGCGGGCCTTCCTGTTCATGGTGGTCGTCCTCGCGCTCGTCGTGCTGCTGCTGATGACGTACGACCGGGTGGACGGGGCCGGTGGGGCCGGGGCGGAGGCCGACGGCGGGGACGAGGGCGGTGCGGGACCCGCGAGCGACCCGGAGCCGGAGCCGGGAGCAGGATCGGGAGCGGAGGCGAAGGGCGACACGCCGCCCGCGGGGCCGTTCACTCCGCCGGCGCCCACAACTCCGTGATGCCGACGCCGAGCTCCGCCAGCAGCCGGCGGACCAGGGGGAGGCTGATGCCGATCACGTTGCCGTGGTCGCCGTCGATGCCCTCGACGAACGGCGCGCTGCGGCCGTCCAGGGTGAACGCTCCCGCCACGTAGAGGGGTTCGCCGGTGGCGACGTACGCGGCGATCTCCTCGTCGGTGGGCTCGCCGAACCGCACGACCGTGGACGCGGTCGCCGACACCCAGCGCTTGCTCGCCGTGTCCCAGACGCAGTGCCCGGTCTGCAGGGTGCCGGCCCGGCCGCGCATCGACTTCCAGCGGGCGGTGGCCTCCTCGGCGTCCGCCGGCTTGCCGAGGGCCTGGCCGTCCAGGTCCAGCACCGAGTCGCAGCCGATCACGATCGCGCCCTGGACGTCGGGGCGGGCAGCGACGACGGAGGCCTTCGCCTCCGCGAGGGCGAGGGCCAGCTCGGCGGGGGTGGGGGCGGTGACGGCGTCCTCGTCGACGCCGCTGACGATCACCTCGGGGGCGAGACCCGCCTGGCGCAGGAGGTTCAGCCGGGCGGGGGACTGGGAGGCGAGGACGAGTCTGCGCATGGGGGCAGCGTATCGGTGAGGGCCGACAGAGGGTCGCTCACCTCACGCCGAGCACGATCATCAGGACGACCATCACCAGGGCCAGGAAGACGCCGAGCCGCCGGAGGGTGTTCTGCATGTCCTGCAGGTCCTTCGGCGGCTCGTCTTCGGGGTCCGACCACAGCATGTCACCAGCGTGAGGCTTGGCCGACCTCGGGCGCCTGAGTAGGGGTACTCAGATTGGGGCCCGGGGTTCCGCTTGGGTGCGCGGTTCCTCCCCCAGCCTTCGGCCGGGGGTACCCCCAGCGCCCCTGCTCTTTTGCCGTCAGCTCGGCCAGTAGGTGCGGGTCCATGCGCTCGGGCTCGGGGACGGGACCCGGTGTTGGGCGATGCGGCCCGGGTCGGACCAGGCGCTCGTTGCCGGTGGGGTGCGGGGCGGGACGGCTGCCAGGGCCGCCGCGCGGGCCCGCACCACCGCCAGGGCGGCGGCCAGTTCCTCCGGGGTCGGGTTGCCCCGTATGACCTTGATCGTCACAGCGGCTCCTTACAGGGGGATGTTGCCGTGCTTCTTCGGGGGCAGGGACTCGCGCTTGGTGCGGAGCTGGCGCAGGCCGCGTACGACGTGGCGGCGGGTGTCCGACGGCATGATGACGGCGTCGATGTAGCCGCGTTCGGCCGCCGTGTAGGGGTTGAGGAGGGTGTCCTCGTACTCCCGGATGAGCTGCGCCCGGGTGGCCTCTACGTCGTCCGCCTCCGCGATGGTGCGGCGGTGCAGGATGTTGACGGCGCCCTGGGCGCCCATGACGGCGATCTGGGCGGTGGGCCAGGCGAGGTTGAGGTCGGCGCCCAGGTGCTTGGAGCCCATGACGTCGTAGGCGCCGCCGAAGGCCTTGCGGGTGATCACGGTGATCAGGGGGACGGTGGCCTCGGCGTAGGCGTAGATCAGCTTGGCACCGCGGCGGATGATGCCGTCGTGCTCCTGGTCGACGCCGGGCAGGAAGCCGGGGACGTCGACGAAGGTGATGACCGGGACGTTGAAGGCGTCGCAGGTGCGGACGAAGCGGGAGGCCTTCTCGCTCGCCTTGATGTCCAGGCAGCCGGCGAACTGCATGGGCTGGTTGGCGACGATGCCGACCGGGTGGCCCTCCACGCGGCCGAAGCCGGTGACGATGTTCGGGGCGAACAGGGCCTGCGTCTCGAAGAACTCGCCGTCGTCGAGGACGTGTTCGATCACCGTGTGGATGTCGTACGGCTGGTTCGCGCTGTCCGGGACCAGGGTGTCCAGCTCGCGGTCCTCGTCGGTGACCGTGAGGTCGGCCTCCTCGGGGAAGACCGGGGGCTCGGAGAGGTTGTTGGACGGCAGGTACGACAGCAGCTGCTTGACGTACTCGACGGCGTCCTTCTCGTCGCCGGCCATGTGGTGGGCCACGCCGGAGACGGAGTTGTGGGTCCGGGCGCCGCCCAGCTCCTCGAAGCCGACGTCCTCGCCGGTGACCGTCTTGATGACGTCCGGTCCGGTGATGAACATGTGGGACGTCTGGTCGACCATGACCGTGAAGTCGGTGATGGCCGGGGAGTACACGGCACCGCCGGCGCAGGGGCCGACGACGAGCGAGATCTGCGGGATCACGCCGCTGGCGTGGGTGTTGCGGCGGAAGATCTCGCCGTACGCGCCGAGGGAGGCGACCCCCTCCTGGATCCTGGCCCCGCCGGAGTCGTTGATGCCGATGACCGGGCAGCCGGTCTTCAGGGCGAAGTCCATGACCTTCACGATCTTCTGGCCGTAGACCTCGCCGAGGGCGCCGCCGAAGACGGTGAAGTCCTGCGAGAAGACGGCGACGGGGCGGCCGTCGACCGTGCCGTACCCGGTGACGACGCCGTCCCCGTAGGGGCGGTTCTTCTCCAGGCCGAAGTTGGTGGAGCGGTGCCGGGCGAACTCGTCCAGCTCGATGAAGGAGCCCTCGTCGAGGAGCAGCTCGATCCGCTCACGGGCCGTCAGCTTGCCCTTGGCGTGCTGCTTTTCTACGGCGCGCTCCGAACCGGCGTGTGTCGCTTCGTGGACACGGCGCTGGAGATCCGCGAGCTTCCCCGCGGTCGTGTGAATGTCGATCTCTTCCGGCTCGGACATCGGGATGCGGCTCCCTGCCTGCTCAAAAGGGGGGACGGTTACTCATCCGTAGAGTAGTGGGGCGCATACCAAACGGCAGTGCGGCGTACAACACACCTAGGGTGGCTTGCATGACGCCGCGAGACGCAGCAGATGCGAACAACAGTCGTTGGTCCGACCTGGACCGTCCACCGCTGAACGGGGCGGGGCTGCGCAGGGCCCTGGTGCGGGACGGCGGCCACGGGGGCCTCTACTCCGACATCGAGGTCGTGGACAGCACCGGGTCCACCAATTCCGACCTCGTGGCCCGGGCCGTGTCGAAGGGCGCCGACGAGGGCGCGGTCCTCGTCGCCGAGGAGCAGACGGCGGGCCGGGGCCGGCTGGACCGGCAGTGGACGGCGCCGGCCCGCTCGGGGCTGTTCTTCTCGGTGCTGCTGAAGCCGGCCGAGGTGCCGGTGGCCCGCTGGGGCTGGCTGCCGCTGCTGACGGGGGTGGCGGTGGCGACGGGGCTGGCGCGGGGCGCGGGCGTCGACACGGCGCTCAAGTGGCCGAACGACCTCCTGGTCACCGTCGGTGAGGAGGAGCGCAAGGCCGGGGGCATTCTCGCGGAGCGGGCCGGCGAGGACGGGGTGGTGGTCGGCGTCGGCATCAACGTCACGCTCCGCGCGGCGGAGCTGCCGGTGCCGCAGGCCGGTTCGCTGGCCCTGGCCGGGGCGGTGAGCACGGACCGGGAGACGCTGCTGAGGGCCGTCCTGCGGTCCCTGGAGGACTGGTACGGGCGCTGGCGCGCGGCAGGCGGCGATCCGGCCGTGAGCGGGCTCCAGGAGGCGTACGCGGCGGGCTGCGCGACGCTGGGCCGGTCGGTGCGGGCGGAGCTGCCCGGGGACCGGTCGCTGGTCGGCGAGGCGGTGGCGATCGACGGCGACGGGAGACTGGTGATCGCCACGAAGGAAGGGGTTCAGGAGCCGGTGGGGGCGGGGGACATCGTGCACCTGCGGCCTGCGTGAGGGCGGGGGTGGGGACGCTTACCGGCGCTTGCCGGGTGCTGCCCGCGCCCACCCGTGCCGCCCTGGGGGCACCTCCCAGGCCCTTAAGGCACTGGGGGAGGCACGACTGCCCGCGGCTGGGGAGATGCGGCGGGCGAAGCGCCCCGTAAGGGGCGCTGGGGGTACCCCCGGCCGAAGGCTGGGGGAGGAACTGCGCGGCCGGCCCCCACCCACCCGCACCAGGAAATCGACCCCTCACCACCCCGATGTCGGCTTTCCTCACGAAGTGAGCTACCGCACAGCTGCCGTAGAGTTGAGGCCGGTCGGTATGCGACCGCGGTAGATCGGAAGGGCAGCAGGCGTGACCGTCGACGACACGGGCTCCGGCGAGGGCGCGGACGCCGCCGACTCCGGCGAGGACCCCCTCGCGCTGCGTCTCGAAGGCCTGATCCTCGGGGCCGAGCGCCGCTACACCCCCTTCCAGGCGGCCCGCAGCGCCGGCGTCTCCATGGAGCTGGCGTCGCGGTTCTGGCGGGCGATGGGCTTCGCGGACATCGGGCAGGCCAAGGCGCTGACGGAGGCCGACGTGCTGGCCCTGCGCCGGCTCGCCGGCCTCGTCGAGGCGGGGCTGCTCAGCGAGGCCATGGCCGTGCAGGTGGCGCGGTCCACGGGGCAGACCACCGCCCGTCTGGCGGAGTGGCAGATGGATTCCTTCCTGGAGGGCCTGACCGAGCCGCCCGAGCCGGGCATGACCCGTACCGAGGTGACGTACCCGATCGTCGAACTGCTCCTGCCCGAGCTGGAGGAGTTCCTCGTCTACGTCTGGCGCCGCCAGCTCGCCGCGTCGGCCGGCCGGGTCGTGCAGGCCACCGACGACGAGGAGATGGTCGACCGCCGCCTCGCCGTCGGCTTCGCCGACCTCGTGGGGTTCACCCGGCTGACCCGGCGCATGGAGGAGGAGGAACTCGGCGAACTGGTCGAGGCCTTCGAGACCACCGCCGCCGACCTGGTGGCGGCCCGCGGCGGCCGCCTCATCAAGACCCTCGGCGACGAGGTCCTGTACGTCGCCGACGACGCGGGTATCGCCGCCGACATCGCGCTGCGCCTGGTCGAGACCATGGCGAACGACGAGACGATGCCGGAGCTGCGGGTCGGCATGGCCTTCGGCACCGTGACCACCCGAATGGGTGATGTCTTCGGTACGACCGTGAACCTCGCCTCCCGTCTCACCTCCATAGCCCCGCGCGACGCCGTGCTCGTCGACAGCGCGTTCGCCGAGGAGCTGATCCGGGTCGGGGAGGCGCCGGCCTCGGAGGCGGCCGCCGCGGAGGAGGCGGCGACCGCCGAGAAGGAGGGCGAGGAGCCCCCGACGTACCGCTTCGCGCTGCAGCCGATGTGGCAGCGTCCGGTGCGTGGCCTGGGGGTCGTGGAACCCTGGCTGCTCACGCGCCGGGACGGGGAGCCGTAGCCGCGAGCGGGTCCACGCACAGGCCGACGACCGGCAGGCAGACCCCGCTGCCGGGCTGATGCGCGCTGGGCGTCGGCGTCGGCGTGGGCGAGGGGCTCGCGGCCGGTGGCGGCGGAGTGCCCGTCGGCCGGGTCGGGGCCGTCGGGATGGTGGTCGGCACCGTCCCGGTCCCGGTGCCGGGCAGTGCGGTGGGCGAGGCGGAGGACGGTGACGCGGCGGCCGTACGCGATGCGGTGGCCGTCGGTGCCGTGCTCTCGCCGCCCATGACGGTGGCCGCCGAGGGCGTAGCCCTGAGGACCGTACCGACGGTGGCGGCCGCGTTCGCGGAGCGGTCCGTGGCCTCGGCGGTCGGATCGAGGCGGGGCTCCGCCTCCGCCGTGCCGGGTGCGCCGACACCGCCGCCGTCCGACGTGATCCGTACGAGGCTCAGCGCACCGGCGGCCAGCGCCAGCCCTCCGGCGGCGAACAGCAGCTTGCGGGGCCGGGGCTTGCGGTGCCGTCCCCGGCGACTGGCTGCCGGCATTCCTGTCATGAGGTTCCCTCCCCGCTGCGCGCCCCCCGATGCGCCGTGGCGAGCGCACGTTATGCGCTCTCGTGGGGCGTGCGCCGGGAGTCTCCCGGGATGTCACTCGAACGAGGGTGTCCGCGACGGGTCGGTGCCCCTTTCCTCCGGCCTGCCCCGGCTGCGATGATCGGGGAGTTAACAGGCGTTAACCCGTAGCCGGGTCGAGCGGAGGGTGACTGACATGAGCGAGGAGCGGTACGGGGAGTTCGTGCTGGTACGGCGGCACGGGCACGTCGCGGAACTCGTGCTGGACCGGCCCAAGGCGATGAACGCGGTGTCGACGGCGATGGCCCGCTCGGTCATCGCCGCGTGCGCCGCGCTGGCCGCCGACCGGGACGCCCGGGTGGTCGTGCTGACCTCCTCGCACGAGCGGGCGTTCTGTGTCGGCGCCGACCTGAAGGAGCGCAACGCGATGAGCGACGCGGAGCTGCTCCGGTCGCGGCCGCTGTCCCGTGGGGCGTACACCGGCGTGCTGGAGCTGCCGATGCCGACGATCGCCGCCGTGCACGGCTACGCGCTCGGCGGGGGCTTCGAACTGGCCCTGTCCTGCGACGTGATCGTGGCCGACGCTACGGCCGTGGTGGGCCTGCCCGAGGTGTCGGTGGGCGTGATCCCGGGCGGCGGCGGTACGCAGCTGCTGCCGCGTCGGGTGGGGGCGGCGCGGGCGGCCGAGCTGGTCTTCTCGGCGCGGCGGGTGGAGGCGCCGGAGGCGCGTGCGCTGGGTCTGGTCGACGAGCTGGTGGAGGCGGGGCGGGACGGCGAGGCGGCGCTGGAGCTGGCGGCGCGGATGGCGGCGAACTCGCCGGTGGGGCTACGGGCGGCGAAGCGGGCGTTGCGGCTGGGGCACGGGCTCGATCTGCGGACGGGGCTGGAGGTCGAGGACGCGGCGTGGCGGACGGTGGCGTTCTCGGGGGACCGGGCGGAGGGCGTGGCGGCGTTCAACGAGAAGCGTCCGCCGCAGTGGCCGGGGGAGTGAGGTGCGGGTGGGCCGGGGCGGGGGGTGGGGACGCTTACCGGCGCTTGCAGGGTGCCGCTGCGCCCACCCGTGCCGCCCTGCGGCACGCCTGCCCGCAGCTATGTGGCTGACGCGACTGGAGCGCCCCGCGAGGGGCGCTGGGGGTACCCCCGGCCGAAGGCTGGGGGAGGAACTGCGCGATCAGCCCCCACCGGCCCGCGGTCCGTGACGGCGCCCCACCCGGCAGCACCTGTTCGCCTTACCAATGTCCCGAATAAGCCAAATCATCCCTAACCTGGAGTAATGGGTGAGGACAACCGGCTGGCAGCCGTCGTCGCGCTGGCTCAGGGCATGGCCGCGGCTCACACCCCACGTGAGTGCTGGCACGCCGCCGCGGCCGGCGCCTGCCGTGCGCTCGACGGCAGCTTCGCCGCGCTCTCCGTCTGGGAGCGCGAGCTCGGCCGGCTCCGGGTCCTCGTGAACGTCGGGGAGCGCGCCCCGGACGAGGAGGAGTTCCCGGAGGCCGAGGCCTATCCGGTGCACCAGTTCCCGGAGATCACCGAGTTCCTCCACGAGCGCTGGGCGGGCGGCGGCGGCCCCAACGCCTGGGTAGAGACGGCCGAGGGCCCCGCCGCCGGCCGCCCCGGTTACTCCCACCAGCGCGTCGCCGCCCTGCGCCGCCGGGGCCGAGGCTGCTGCCTGGTCGCCCCGATCGTGCTGCACGGCAGGGCCTGGGGTGAGCTGTACGTGGCCCGCGCCGTCCGCACCCCCGTCTTCGGCCGCGCCGACGCCGACTTCGCCACCGTCCTCGCCTCCGTCGTCGCCGCCGGGATCGCGCAGACCGAGCGGCTGGAGGAGGCGCGCCGGCTCGCGTACACCGACGCCCTCACCGGGCTCGCCAACCGCCGCGCCGTCGACGTACGGCTCGACGAGGCGATCGAGCAGCACCGCGCGGAAGGGGCCGTGGTCAGCCTCGTCGTCTGCGATCTCAACGGGCTGAAGAAGGTCAACGACACCTGCGGGCACGCCGTAGGCGACCGTCTCCTGGAGCGCTTCGGCTCGGTGCTGTCGCTGTGCGGGGCGATGCTTCCGGGTGCGCTGGCCGCGCGGCTCGGCGGGGACGAGTTCTGTCTGCTCGCGGTCGGCCCGCCGGCCGACGACGTGGTCAAGGCGGCCGGTGAACTCTGCAGCCGGGCGGGGGAGTTGGAGCTGGGCGAGGGGGTCGCGTGCGGGATCGCCTCGACCGCCGACCCGATCGGGCCGGTGCGCTCGGGGCGCCGGCTGTTCCGGCTCGCCGACGCGGCCCAGTACCGGGCCAAGGCGCTGCGCGCCGACCGGCCGGTGGTGGCCGGGCGGGAGGGCCCGGACGATCCCGTGGTGCGGCTGGCCGACGCGCCGCCTCCGGAGCGGGCCGAGCGGCGGAGCTTCCGCGGGCGTCGGGGGGTGTGACGTACAGGCTGTGACGCAGGGACTGTGACGTAGAAGTAAGGGGCAACCCCGTACCCCAGTAGTGACAGCTCCCGCATTCACTGCGTACGCTCCTGAATATGGATATGCACACTGTGGTGGTGGGGACGTCCGGTGTCACCGCGTCCGACGTTCTCGCCGTGGCGCGCGGCGGCGCCCGGATCGAACTCTCCGCGGAGGCGGTCGCGGCGCTCGCGGCGGCCCGCGAGATCGTGGACGCGCTGGCGGCCAAGCCGGAGCCGGTCTACGGCGTCAGCACCGGCTTCGGCGCCCTGGCGACCCGGCACATCAGTCCGGAGCTGCGGGCCCAGTTGCAGCGCAACATCGTCCGTTCGCACGCGGCCGGCATGGGGCCGCGGGTGGAGCGCGAGGTCGTACGGGCCCTGATGTTCCTGCGGCTGAAGACCGTCTGCTCCGGACACACCGGTGTGCGTCCCGAGGTCGCCCAGACCATGGCCGACGTCCTGAACGCCGGAATCACCCCGGTCGTGCACGAGTACGGCTCCCTGGGCTGCTCCGGGGACCTGGCCCCGCTCTCGCACTGCGCCCTCACGCTCATGGGCGAGGGCGACGCCGAAGGCCCCGACGGGGTCGTCCGGCCCGCCGGTGAGCTGCTCGCCGAGCACGGGATCGCCCCCGTGGAACTGCGTGAGAAGGAGGGCCTGGCCCTCCTCAACGGTACCGACGGCATGCTCGGCATGCTGGTCATGGCCCTCGCCGACCTGGACATGCTCTACAAGTCGGCCGATGTCACGGCCGCGTTGAGCCTTGAGGCGCTGCTCGGTACGGACAAGGTGCTCGCGCCCGAGCTGCACGCCATCCGGCCGCATCCGGGACAGGGCGACAGCGCCGCCAACATGCTCGCCGTGCTCCAGGGTTCCCAGCTCACCGGGCACCATCAGGACGACGCGCCGCGCGTCCAGGACGCGTACTCGGTGCGGTGCGCTCCGCAGGTCGCCGGGGCCGGGCGGGACACGCTCGCGCATGCGCGGCTGGTGGCCGAGCGGGAGCTGGCGTCGGCCGTCGACAACCCGGTCGTGCTCCCCGACGGCCGGGTGGAGTCGAACGGCAACTTCCATGGCGCGCCGGTCGCCTACGTCCTCGACTTCCTCGCCATCGCGGTGGCCGACCTCGGGTCCATCGCCGAGCGGCGGACGGACCGGTTGCTGGACAAGAACCGCAGCCACGGGCTGCCGCCGTTCCTGGCGGACGACGCGGGCGTCGACTCGGGGCTGATGATCGCCCAGTACACGCAGGCGGCGCTGGTCAGCGAGCTGAAGCGGCTGGCCGTTCCGGCGTCGGCCGACTCGATCCCGTCCTCGGCGATGCAGGAGGACCACGTGTCGATGGGGTGGTCGGCCGCGCGCAAGCTGCGGACGGCCGTGGGCAATCTGACGCGGATCATCGCCGTCGAGCTGTATGCGGCCACCCGGGCCGTCGAGTTGCGGGAGGGGCCGGCGCCGGCGCCGGCGTCCCGGGCCGTGATCGACGCGGTGCGCTCCGCGGGGGTGCAGGGGCCTGGGCCCGACCGGTTCCTCGCGCCGGATCTGGCCGCGGCGGAGGAGTTCGTGCGGGGCGGGGGCGTTGTCGCGGCGGCGGAGAAGGTGACCGGGGCGCTGCGGTAGTCGTCTGGCCGCGGGCGGGTGGGGGCTGGTCGCGCAGTTCCCCGCACCCCCAAGACTGCGCAGTTCCCCACGCCCCCAAAGGGGGCGTGGGGAACTGCGCGATCTACGTCAGCTTCGCCGACTGGGCCTTGATCACCGCCGGTGGGACCGTGTACGTCTTGCCGGTCATCATCGCGCCGATGTTCATCGTGAAGTACGTGGCGACCGTGTTGCCGTAGCGGACCACCTCCGCGTGCAGCGGCCCCTTGTCGCCGTCCATGTCGGTGGTGGCGGTGAAGGCGATCGACTCGTCGCCCGATCCGGACGCCTTGGCCGGCGTGACCTTCGTGACCTTCTGTTCGTCGCCGGAGGTGCCGCCCGTGAAGCCCGTGGTGCAGTTCTCGAGGGCGGTCGAGAGGGCCCGCAGGGCCTGCTGCGCGCCGTCGCCGTCGTACGACGACAGGTCGAGGGAGGTGATGTCGAGGTTCAGGGAGTCCTTGAGCGCGCTCTCGAACTTGCCGTCGGCCATGTCGTCGAGGGAGGTCGCGTCGTCGGTGGGGTCCTTCTTGTCCTCGCGTACCGTGCGGCCGATCTCGGACACCGGGTCGGCCGGGGCGAGGCCGGTGAGGACGTAGGCGAGCGGGCGGCACTTCTCGTCGCTGGACCTGACGGTGCTCCGGGTCGCGGCCTCGCCGATCGCGTTGACCTTGTAGCCGTCCACCTCGCCCTGCGCGAGGATCCGCTGCTTCAACTCCGCGGTGCCCAGCGCCTTGACGGTGGACGCCTTGTGCGCGGTGTCCGAGGCGTCCGTGGAACTCCCGTCGGAGCAGCCCGTGATGAGGGCGAGGGACAGCACGCCGCCTACGGCGAGGGCGCAGGTCCGCACGCCCGGTGATCTCTTCATGAGAGGACTGTGAGTCCCCGGTCAAGGAGTGGTCAAGTTGTTTAGAACTCCAGGCGTTCCCGGCGGACCGAATAGACCACGAAGCCCGCGCCGACGGCGAGGAAAAGGGTGCCGCCGATGACGTACGGGGTGGTGTCCGGGCTGCCGGTGTCGGCGAGGTGGGTGGCGTCCCCGGTCGCCTCGGACGTGGCCTCGGACAGCGCCCTCGCCTGCTGGGTGACCCGGGTCGCCGTACTCTCCGACGTGCCGGTTCTCGTCTGGGCGTCCTGCGACGCGTGGGCGGACGGAACGAACCACAGAGCGCACAGGAGCGTGCCTGCGGCGGTGGCGGTCAGCAACGGGCGGCGAGCGGATGACACGGAATATCGATCCCCTTGTGACGCTGGCGAATTGGCCGTGTGGGCAGATGTTAGTGAAAATCGCGGGTCACGGGAAAGTCACGGGAGGTTTCGGTCGTACGCTCCCGCCATGAGCACTCCAGAGACATCACGTTTTGTGCGGCTTCGGGTGGAGCTGGTCCTCGAGGTGGAGGACACCGCCGGACTCACCAAGGCCGCGCTGCGCCGGATCGCCGGGGATCCCGACCTGCCCGGTGAGGAGCGGACCCAGGCCGAGGCCGCTGTGACGGAAGACACCGCCGAGGCGCTCGCCTATCTCGTGGATCCGTTCGACCTGGTCAGCGAGGTGCCCGGGGTCGAGCTCCAGCAGGCCTCCTGGTCCAGCGAGCGGATTTCCTACGATCCTGATTCGCCGGACTGGGATCTCGACGAGGATGATGACGAGGGCGACGACGAAGAGGGCGGCATCGGCTGAGTGATCCGGGGAACCGGTGACCCCGGGCGGCAACCGCCGTCCGGGGTTTCGTCGTCCCAGGGGGCGCGCGGACCGGTCTCTCCCGCACCGGCCGCCCCTGTGGGCGTGTTGTGCCCCACAGATCCGAAGAATGTGGAACGGGACGGCGCGGCCGCAGCGTTGGGACTTCCTGACGGGGACTCTCGGTGTGTTCGCGGACTCGGCAACGATGGAGAAGCGTGTGATGACGGACAGTAAGCGGCGCAAGGGCCTGGTGGCCGCGTCCGCACTGCTCGGCGGTGTACTGGTGCTCACGGCGTGTTCCGGCAGCGACGACAAGGCGTCCGGCGGCGGCCAGAGCTCGCAGGCCCAGGCGGACGAGGCCGCGGCCAAGAAGTCGTCGAAGGCCGACATCACCATCACGCCCAAGGACGGCTCGTCCAACGCGTCGATCAACAACTCCGCGGCCGTCACCGTCAGCAAGGGCACGCTCACCGGCGTCACCATGACCACAGCCGACGGCACGGCGGTCGCCGGCGCGCTGTCCGCGGACAAGACCAGCTGGAAGCCCTCCGCCCAGCTGGAGCGGTCCACGACCTACAAGGTCGCCGCCGAGGCCAAGGACTCCGCCGGCCTGGTCGCGCACGAGAACGCGTCCTTCACCACGGTCTCCCCGGCCAACAGCTTCATAGGCACCTTCACCCCCGAGGACGGCTCGACCGTCGGCGTCGGCATGCCCGTGTCGATCAACTTCGACAAGCAGATAACGAACAAGGCCGCCGTCCAGAAGGGCGTCACGGTCACCTCCAGCAGCGGCCAGGAGGTCGCCTGCCACTGGTTCTCCACCCAGCGCATGGACTGCCGCCCCGAGGACTACTGGAAGGAGAACTCCACCGTCACGCTGAAGCTGGCCCTCGACGGTGTCGAGGGCGCCTCCGGTGTCTACGGCGTCCAGCAGAAGACGGTCACCTTCCACATCGGCCGCAACCAGGTCTCCTACGTCGACGCCCAGACCAAGGAGATGAAGGTCACCCAGGACGGCAAGACCGTCAAGACCATCCCGATCTCCGCCGGTTCGCCCGACAACAAGACGTACAACGGCATCATGGTGATGTCCGAGAAGTTCAAGGAGACGCGCATGAACGGCGCGACCGTGGGCTTCACCGACAGCGACGGCAAGGGCGAGTACGACATCAAGGACGTGCCGCACGCCATCCGGCTCACCAGCTCCGGCACCTTCCTGCACGGCAACTACTGGGGCGCCAAGTCCATCTTCGGCGCCGTGAACACCAGCCACGGCTGCGTGGGCCTGTCCGACACCAAGGGCGCCAACGACACCAGCACGCCGGCCTACTGGATGTACAGCCACTCGATCATCGGTGACGTCGTGGTCGTCTCCCACACCGGTGACAAGACCGTGTCCCCCGACAACGGCCTCAACGGCTGGAACATGAACTGGGCCGACTGGAAGGCCGGTTCGGCCGTCTGAGTCGCCCGGGAGCTGCAGGGAGGGCGGCCGTCCCGCGGGGACGGCCGCCCTCGGCGTTCGCGGGGACTACTCGGCCGGTGCGTCGAACCAGCCGCGGCGCTGGGCCTCGGCGCCCGCGGCGAAGCGGGTCTCGGCGGCGAGTTCCTCCATGAACTCGCTGATCCGGCGGCGCACGGTGCGCGGGGTGAGCCCGAGGCGCCGGGCGATCGACTCGTCCTTGAGGCCCTGCCGCATCAGCGCCGCGATCTCGTGGCGCTGTCCCTCCCGGTCCCCGTTGCCGGAGGAGCCGGAGAGCGTGAGCGGCCGGGCCTCGCGCCACAGCAGCTCGAAGTAGTGGCGCAGCGCGTCCACCGCGACCGGCGAGGTCAGGTGCAGGGCCGCGCTGGAGCCGGTCGGGGTGAGCGCGAGCAGGGCCTGGGCGCCGTCGGTGACCTTCAGCTTCATCTGCAGCCGCGGCAGCAGCCGTATCTCCTCTCCGGCCGCGGCGCAGCGCTCGATGATCCCGGCGCCCACGGGATCGCTCAGGAAGGCGGCCTCGTAGATGCTGCGGTGCCGTACGCCCCGGGCGATGGAGGCGGCCGTGGGCGGCTGCGCGGAGCCCTCCGACAGGGGCAGGTCGTAGCGGAACGTCTCCAGCGTCAGGTGCTCCGCCGTGGCCGCCGTGCCGATGGTGTTGGACAGGGCCGCGATGTCGTCGGAGTCGGTGAGCACCCGGGCGAGCCGGTGCGAGGTGGCCTCCTGGGCCTGTCGGTGCGCGAGCCGGCGGATGTGCGCGGCCTCGCGCTGGGAGCGGGCGACGATGTCGTACTGGGCGTTGAGTTCGTGCTGTTTGTGGGCCAACGCCGCTTCCAGGGCCGGTACCGGGGCCGCCGCCGCGAGGACCGGCGGGTCGTGCGGCAGGACGTGCGCGAGACCCAGGTCCAGCAGGCGGGCGGCGCTTCCCGGGCCGCCGAGCCGCCGGTCGGCGTCCGCCAATGGAACCGGACCGTCCGTTTCGGCCAGGGTCCGGTAGCTCGCGGCGATGTCCGAACCCGTGAGCGCCGTCAGGGTGCTGACGGTCTGGTCGAGGAGCTCCGAGGCCGTGGTGGAGAAGCCGTCCGATCTGTCAATGAGTCGCGCGTCTCCGGGTGGCCTGCTGTCCACATCTTCCTCCCCGTTTGCTTCATTGAATTCTGTACGTCCAGGTAGGGTCCGCACCGACCCCCCGAATCTGCCGGATCGTAGTGCGAAATGCCGGACGGGCGGTGTCCTCGCAGGTCGGTGCGGTGCGGCCGGCGGGCCGGCGGCCGCAGCCCCGGACCGGAAGCCCGGCGTCCGGGCGGTGCCCGAGCGGATGGACAGGGGCCGGCGGGCGGGGAGTTGGCCGCTTGTGTCCAATCGGCCACAACTTCCCCTGGCCTTCGAAGGCCGGCGCCCTGTGGACTCGCCACTGCGCAGAAGTCCGTGTGAACGCGTGTGAACACACGACGGGGGATGTCCGAGTATGTACAGCAGCAGCACGATCGTGGCCGAAAGTGCACCGAAGGCGGCGCCGCTGCGGTCGCCCGGCACTGGTCTCCAGTGTCTTCGGTACTGCCCACCCATGTGACGTCTTCTCCCGCGAGACCCCGGTCCTCGCGTATGCGAACTCCTCGCGAATGTGAACCGCCGCGCCTCCCTCCGCACCGGTGACCGATGCCCTGCCGTCAGGCGGCCGGCCGTCCGGGCGAGGGCCACCGGCCGTGGACCGCCGATGTTCCCGGCTGCCTCAGCGCCCGTCTTTCCGCATGTGGACGCCAACGGAGACACCGACCATGACCAGCACGTCATCGCTTCGCCCTGTCCGCACGGCGGACGAAGAGCTGTGGCCGGCCTTACGCAAGGCCGGTTCCGCAGGGATCTCGCCCGCGGGCTCACAGGGCCTGAGGGCGCTCCTCGACCGGCCCGCGGAGGCGGTCGTGGCCGTCGACTTCGACGGCACCCTCGCCCCGATCGTCACCGACCCCGCCACCGCCCGCCCACTGCCGCAGGCCCTCGCGGCCCTAGTCACCCTCGCCCGGCACGGGGTGCGCGTGGTGATCGCGACCGGCCGCCCGGCCGGTTACGTGGTGGCCGCGGCCGCCCTGCGCACCGGTACCGGCGCACCCCGGATCACGGTGCTCGGCCACTACGGCCTGCAGCGCTGGGACTCGGCGACGGGCCGGCTGCGCACCCCCGCACCGCACCCGGCGATCGACCGGCTGCGCCGGCAACTGCCCCCGCTGCTGGCCCGGCACGGCGTCGGCGCCCGTATCGAGGACAAGGCGCACAGCATCGGCGTGCACACCCGCGGCTGTCCGGACCCCGGCGCCGCCCTGCGGCTCCTGGAACCCCCGGTCCGGGCGCTGGCCGACGGCCTCGGGCTGCGGGTGGAGGCGGGCCGCCTGGTCCTGGAGGTACGGCCGCACGGCGTCGACAAGGCCACGGCCCTGACCGGCTTCCTCGCCGAACGGCCCGCGCACGCCGTGCTGTACGCCGGTGACGACCTCGCCGACCTCCCGGTCCTGCGGCTGCTGACCGGACGCCGGGCACAGGGGCTGCCCGCCGTCACCGTCTACAGCGCGCCCGCCCTTCCCGCCGAGGCCGTCCCGGAGCTGCGGGACCACTGCGACCTGCGGGTGCCCGGTCCCGCCGGGGTGGCCACGCTGCTCGCCGTCCTCGGCCGAGGGCTCGTGGACCGCCGGCCATGACCACATCCCCACCCCCCACCCGGCCGGACCCGGTGCTGTCCCAGGTGCAGAGCGTGCCGGTCGCCGCACTGGCGCCC
Source organism: Streptomyces sp. NPDC028289 (assembly GCF_055565975.1). Taxonomy (NCBI): domain Bacteria; kingdom Bacillati; phylum Actinomycetota; class Actinomycetes; order Kitasatosporales; family Streptomycetaceae; genus Streptomyces; species Streptomyces sp. NPDC028289. The sequence continues at coordinate 631,775 of NZ_JBVHTI010000003.1, forward strand.
GCCGACTCGCCCCGGTCCGAGGACGTGGACCTGGCCTACGCCAGATCCCTCATGGAGATCGGCGAACTGCCCCCGATCCTGGTGAACCGCCGCACCCTGCGGGTCGTCGACGGCATGCACCGGCTCACCGCGGCGCTGCTGGCCGGCCGCCCCGAGATCGAGGTGCGGTTCTTCGACGGCGACGAGCGGGAGACGTTCGTGGCCTCCGTGCGGGCGAACCTGCACCACGGGCGGCGACTCAACCAGCAGGAGCGTTCCGCGGCCGCCCGCCGCGTCCTGGCCGCCTACCCGGAGTGGTCGAACCGCGCGATCGCGCAGGCCACCGGGCTGTCCACGAAGACCGTCGCGACCCTGCGGACGCGTTCATCCGGGGACGGGCCCCAGTTGAACACCCGGGTGGGACGGGACGGCCGGGCCCGTCCCGTGGACCCCTCCGCGGGACGGGAACGCGCCGCCGCGTATCTGCGCGCGCATCCGGACGCGTCACTGCGCCGGATCGCCTCCGCCGCCGGGGTGTCGGTGGGCACCGCCCGGGACGTGCGGGCCCGGGTGGAGCGGGGCGAGGACCCGGTCCCGGCGCGGCGGACCGCCGCGTCCGGGGGACCCGCGCCACTGGCCGCGGTCGCTCCCGCCGACGTCCCGGCCCGCCCGGCCCTGCGCCGCGTCCGCGCCAAGGACCCGCTCGCCGCGCTCGCCCGCGATCCCTCGATCCGCTTCTCGGACCCCGGCCGGCTCCTGCTGCGGATGCTCGACAACCGTGCGCTCCTCGGCGCCGAGGGCGCCGTACTGGCGGACGCCGTGCCCGGTCACTGCCGAGCCGCGCTGATCGCCGCCGTCCACCAGCACATCGACCTGTGGCTGGCCTTCGCCGGCCTCCTCGAACAGACCGGCTGACCCTCCCCATCCCGTCAGGGCGGCCCGCGGACTCCTGCGGGCCGCCCTTCTCCGTCGCCCGGGAGGCTGCGGCGGGGGCCCGGGTGCCCGCGCCTTGCGGAGGCCGTCGCGGGCCGGCCGTTTCCGCCGCCGGAGCTGTGCCGTGGGCCGCCCGGCCCTGCCGTCGCCCCGTGCTGTGCCGCAGGGCGCCGCCACGGCTGCCTCTGATCTTCGTCGGCCCGCGCCCCTTTGCCGTTCCTTTCCCGCCCCTTGCCGTCCCCGCGTGCCGCTCTTTGCCGGGCGCGGACGGGGGCCGGAACCGCCGTTCGGCGCGTGCTCGTACCGTCCGGTTTCCCGTATTGCACACGTGTTCGCGCTGCCTACGCTCCCAGCGACTTCAAGGAGGTGGGTATGGACCACAACCACGACGGCGGGGAGTTCTTCGCCCTGCTCGACGGGAAACCCGTGTCGGCGCAGACGGCCGACTGGCTGGGCCGGGTCGACGCGATCGCCCCCGTCATCGAGAAGTGGCGCGAGGAGGGCGAGCGGCAGCGGTTCTCGCCGCTCCCGGTGTTCGAGGCGCTGCGCGACGCGGGCTTCCCCCGGATGCTGGTCTCCCGTGAACTGGGCGGCTCCCAGGTGCCGTTGGAGACCGGGTCGCAGGCGCTGCAGGCGCTGGCCCGGCTGGACCCGGCGGTCGGCTGGCAGATGGGGGTGCAGGCGGCCATCGGGCGGCTCTCGGACTACCTGCCGGAGCCGCAGGCCCGCGAACTGTTCCTGGACCAGGACGCGTTGGTGGTCGGCTCGGTCAACCCGACGGGCACGGCCGAGGCGGTCGACGGCGGGTACCGTCTCTCCGGCCGCTGGGGCTTCGCCAGCGGTTCGGCGCACGCCGCCTGGCTGGTGTGCGCGGCCCGCGTCACCGTCGGCGGCACACCCCGCACGACGGACCGGGGCGGCCCGGAGATCCGGATGCTGTTCGTCCCGAAGACCGCCGTACGGATGCTGGACAACTGGCACACGCTCGGCCTGCGCGGCACCGGCAGCGAGGACTACGAGGTCGACGACGTGTTCGTCGCCGAGCAGTACACCGTGGACCAGCGGGACATGTTCGCCGCACCGCCGGCCCGCCCCTCCCGCGGCTACGGCATCAGCTACTACGACTTCGGGCTGTTCGGCTCGTCGTCGACCGTGCTGGGCGCGGCCCGCGGTGCGCTGCGCGAGTTCCAGCGGCTCGCCCTGACCAAGCGGCCGGCCGCCGGCACGAGCACGCTGGCCGCCGGTCACACCGTCCAGGACCGGTACGCCCGCGCCGAGGCGAAGGTGCGGGCCGCGCGGCTGCTGCTCGCGGACGCCGGCTGGCACGCCGAGCGGTACGGCGAGACCGGCGGCGACGCGCTGAGCGCCACGGTCCGGCTGACCGCGGCGACCGTGGCCGAGCTCAGCTGCGCGGCGATCACCTCGCTGTTCACCGTGGCGGGCACCTCCTCGCTGTACGCGAGCAGCCTGCTCGAACGCTACTTCCGCGACGCGCACTCGGCCGCGAAGCACATCACCCTCTCGCCCACCAACGTCGAGATGGCGGGCCAGTACCTGCTGGGCGGCGGCCTCGCCATGCGCCGCTGAACCGCCCCGGTACCGGCCCCACTTCCCCAACCGCGACCTGCCCGGAAGGACAACCATGCAGACCATGAAGGCCCTCCAGCTCCTCGCCCCGCGCCAGACCGTGCTCGCCGACGTGCCGCGCCCGGCGGCGCCCGCCGACGGCCTGCTGCTGCGCACCCGCTGCGTGTCGATCTGCTCGACCGACATCTCCTTCTTCGAAGGGCACCTGTTCCCCTCCGAGTACCCGGTGATCCTGGGGCACGAATACCTCGGCGAAGTCGTCGAGAAGGGGCCGGAGTTCAGCCGCTCCGACATCGCGGTCGGCGACCGGATCGTCTACTGGGGACAGACCGACTTCGGCGGCTTCGCCGAGTACCGGACGCTGCGCCCGGTCTTCTCCGGCGAGGTCAAGGAGGACGTGTTCTGGGCCGACCGCAACTTCAACGACGACCTGCGGGCCGCCGCGGTGAAGATCCCCGACGCCCTCGACGACCTCCAGGCCTCCTTCATCGAGCCGACCACCGGCGCGCTCCGCTCCATCCTGGGCAACCCGCCGAAGATCGGCGACAAGGTGCTCATCATGGGCACCGGCCCGATCGGCATCATCGCCGGCAGCGTCATCAAGCGCCTGTTCGCCCCGAACCAGGTGGTGTCCGTCGACGCCAACCCGATGCGCAACCAGCACGCCACGGAACACTTCTCCGAGCGTGCCTACCTGCCCGAGGAGCTCATCGCGGAGGTCGCCGAGAACACCTTCGACTACGTCTTCGACGCGCTGCCCACCGTGCGCGTCGACGACGAGGAGAAGGACCCCCGCCGGGTGGCGATGCGCCGGCTGAAGCCCAAGGGCCGGTACGTGCTGTACGGGGCCTCTCAGGAGATGCAGAAGTTCGACACCTGGCTGATGCTCGCCAAGGGCATCAACATCAGCGCCTCGCCCTTCGACGTCACCGCGTTCCCGATGCACCACTCCGCGAACGTGATCCAGACGGCCATGCAGATGCTGCTGTCCGGCATCGTCGACGGCAGGCGCCTGCTCTCCACCGTGCACAGCTTCCGGGACTACGACGGCCTCGTCGAGATCTTCAAGAACTACCGCAGCACCACCGACCTCAAGACGATCGTCGACTTCCGCGCGGACGCTCCGCTTTAGGGGCCGCTATCCGTCTGCGGGTTCGTTGTGGCTGGTCGCGCAGTTCCTCCCCCAGCCTTCGGCCGGGGGTGCCCCCCGCGCCCCTTCGGGGCGCGGCTCCACCGCGCCGTCACCCCATACAGAAGGGAAAGCAGGAGTGGACACGCCCAGGACCAGCCAGCCCCTCGCATCCGTGGCGTCCGACGCGGACTTCGTCGTCGTCGCCAACCGTCTCCCGGTCCACCTGGACAGCCAGGGCCCGGACGGGCCGCGCTGGCGGCGCAGCCCGGGCGGACTCGTCAGTGCCCTGGAGCCCATCCTGCGCGCCCGCCGGGGCGCCTGGGCGGGCTGGGCCGGGACCACCGTCGGCGGCGCCCCCGCGGACCTGCCCGACCAGGACGTCCGGCTGCACGCGGTCCCGCTGGACGAGACCGAGTACCGGGAGTACTACGAGGGCTTCTCGAACACCACGCTGTGGCCGCTCTTCCACGACGTGGTGGTGCCGCCCGACTTCGACCGCGGCTGGTGGCAGAGCTACCAGCGGGTCAACCAGCGCTTCGCCCGGCACGCGGCGGCCCTCGCCGCCCCGGGGGCGACCGTCTGGGTCCAGGACTACCAGCTGATGCTCGTCCCCCAACTGCTGCGCGCCCTGCGGCCCGACGTACGCATCGGCTTCTTCCTGCACATCCCCTTCCCGCCGCCCGAACTCTTCCTCCAGCTGCCCTGGCGCGGCCAGATCGTCGACGGCCTGCTCGGCGCCGACCTGATCGGTTTCCAACTCCCGGGCGGCGCCCAGAACTTCCTGCACCTGGTGCGCCGGCTGCGGCGGGCGGAGAGCGTCGGACACGCACCCCGCTCGTCCGTTCTCGGCACCGTCCTGGTGGGCGACCGCGAGGTCCGCGTCGGCGCCTTCCCGATCTCGGTCGACGCGGCCGGCCTGGAGGAACTGGCCGCCGGCGAGACCGTAAAGGTGCGGGCCCGGCAGATCCGCCGGCAGCTGGGCGAGGACCGCAGGATCATGCTGGGTGTCGACCGCCTCGACTACACCAAGGGCATCGACCAGCGGCTGCGCGCCTTCGAGGGACTCCTCGCCGACGGCCGGGCCACCGCACGGGACACCGTCCTCGTCCAGATCGCCACCCCGAGCCGGGAACGCGTCGAGCACTACCGGCGCCAGCGCGCCCGCATCGAGGCCCGGGTCGGGCACATCAACGGCACGTTCGGGCAGGTCGGCCAGGTCCCGGTGCACTACCTGCACACCACCGTCGACCGCACCGAACTCGCCGCCCTCTACCGGGCCGCCGACGTCATGCTGGTGACACCGCTGCGCGACGGCATGAACCTGGTCGCCAAGGAGTTCGTCGCCGCCCGCCCCGACCTGGGCGGGGCGCTGGTGCTCAGCGAGTTCGCGGGCGCCGCGCAGGAGCTCACCCGGGCCCTGCTGGTCAATCCGCACCACCGGCACGAACTCCAGGACGTCATGGCCACCGCCCTCACCCTGGACCCGGCGGACGGTCGGCGCCGCATGCAGGACCTGCGGCGGCACCTGAGCGAGCGGGACGTCCACCACTGGGCCCGCTCCTTCCTCACCGCCCTGGGCGGCGCCGGACACGGCGCGCTCCTCCCGGAACCCGGCGACCCGGCACCCCGTGCGAGCGTCGCCTGACGCCCTTCGACGAGAGGACGTATCCATCATGACCCGACCGACGCCCCGCGTCCGCAAGGCCGTCGTCCCGGCCGCCGGGCTCGGCACCCGCTTCCTGCCCGCGACCAAGGCCACCCCGAAGGAGATGCTGCCCCTCGTCGACAAGCCCGCCATCCAGTACGTCGTGGAGGAGGCCGTCGCCGCCGGTCTCGACGACGTCCTCATGGTCACCGGACGCGGCAAGCGGGCCCTGGAGGACCACTTCGACCGCAACGCCGAACTCGAGGCCGTCCTGTCCGGCAAGGGCGACACGGCCCGGCTCGACCTGGTGCGCGCCGCGACCGACCTCGCCACCGTCCACTACGTACGCCAGGGCGACCCCAGGGGCCTCGGGCACGCCGTGCTCTGCGCGGCCCCGCACGTCGGCGACGAGCCCTTCGCGGTGCTCCTCGGCGACGACCTGATCGACCCCGCCGACCCCCTCCTGCCGTTCATGACCGGACTGCGGGACGAACTGGGCGGCAGTGTCATCGCCCTGCTCGATGTCGGCGCCGACCACATCCACCGCTACGGCTGCGCCGCCGTCGAGCCCGGCGACCGGCACGGCGTCGTCCGCGTCACCGACCTGGTCGAGAAGCCCGAGCCGGGCCGGGCGCCCAGCACCCTCGCCGTCATCGGCCGTTACGTCCTCGACCCGGCCGTCTTCGAGGTGCTGGCCAAGACCGGCCCCGGGCGCGGCGGCGAGATCCAGCTCACCGACGCCCTGCGCACCATGGCGCGCGATCCGCGGATCGGCGGCCCGGTGCACGCGGTGGTCTTCACCGGCCGCCGCTACGACACCGGTGACCGCGGCGAGTACCTGCGCGCCACCGTCCGGCTGGCCTGCCGCCGCGAGGACATCGGCCCGGAGTTCCGTGCCTGGCTGCGGCACTTCACGGCGGCGGAACTCGCCGGCCCGCCGACCGCACCCCCGCCGTCGCACCGTTCGTGACCACGCCCGAGGAGGCGCCGTATCCCATGTCCGTCGCTGCCGAAGAAGCCGCCGAAGAAGCCGCCGAAGAAGTCGCCGAAAACGCTGCCGAGAACGCCGCCGAAGAGCTCGGCTTCACGCGCGCCATGGCCCGGGTCCCCGGCCCGGTGGTCGTCACCACCACGGTCGACGACAGCGGACGCCGCTGGGGGTTCACCGCGAGTTCCTTCGTCTCCCTCTCCCTCGACCCGCCCCTGGTGACGGTGAGCCTGGACAAGAAGGCCAGTACGCACCCCGCGTTCGCCGTCGCCGGTCACTTCATGGTCAACGTCCTGGCGCACGACCAGTCGGAGATCGCCCGGCGGTTCGCGACCTCGGGCGTGGACCGGTTCGCCGCGGGCGACACCGAGCCCCTGGAACGCGGACTGCCCGGCATCCCCCGGGCGGTGGTCCGGCTGGCCTGCCGGATGCACGAGGTCGTGGACGGCGGCGACCACAGCATGCTGGTCGGCCGGGTCCTGGACTGCGTCACCTCCCACGAGCGGGAGGCGCTGGTCTACGTCGACCGGGGCTTCGTACGCCCCGCCGCACCGGAAGCCGCCCGTGCCCGCTGACCCCGGACCGGACCCGGGCCCCGGGGCGAGCCCGTCCCGGCCGCGGCTCGCCGTCCTGGGCACGGCCCACCCGCACCTGGCCGACCACCTCCGCGCACTCGCCGGCCGCGCGGAGGTGGTCGCCGTACACGAAGGGCGCCTGCCCTGGGGCGGGGCCGGTCCGCATCCCGGGCTGCGCGGGGTGCCCGTCGTATCCGATGCCGCGGCCGCGCTCGCCGGCGCGCAGCTCGCCCTGGTCTGCGCCACGACCGCCGAGCACCCCGAACTGCTCACGGCCGTCGCCCGGGCCGGTCTGCCGGTCCTGGTGGAGAAGCCCCTGGCCGCCGGCCTCGCCGGGACGCAGGAGCTGGCGGACCGGCTCGCGGCGGCCGGTACGGCGGTGACGACGGCGATGTTCCTGCGCTGCGCCCTCGCGCTGCGCCGGGCCCGGTCGCTGCTGGCGGAGGGGCGGCTCGGGCGGCTGGTGGCGTGCGACGCGTGGTTCACCCATCCCGGCCTGCTGGACGGGCTGTTCACCGATGCCGGGGCGGCCTGGATGCGGGACGCGCGGTGGGGTGCCCGGGGCGCCTTCGCGGATCTCGGGGTGCACCTCGTGGACCTGCTGCGCTGGCTGCGGCCCGAGGCCGGCCTCCGGGTCCGCGGCGCCGTCCTGCACCCGCCGCCGGACGGCCTGCCGGGCGACGCGGGCGGCACGGCCCTGCTGGACTGGGGCGCGGTACCGGCCGCCCTGCACGCGGGGTGGCTGTCGCGCCCCGGGGGCGTCCGGCTGCGCCTGGAGGGAACCCGGGGCACGCTCCAGGTGGCGGGCGGCGAGCTGACGCTGGCCACCGCGGACGGCACGCTCACGGAGGCCCACCGGCCACCGGCGGCCGGCGACGCCATGACCGCGTTCCTGACGGGCGCCGGGGAGTTGGCCGACGTGGCGGACGCTGTGGCCTGCGCCCGCGTCCTGGAGGAGATCGCCGGGGCGGCCGTACGCGGGTGAGTGCTCTGCCGGAAGGGCGCCCCCGAAGGGGCGCCGGGGGGACCCCGGCCGAAGGCTGGGGGGGAGGAACTGCGCGACCAGCCACGACGGCGTTGCAGTCGACCGACGGCATGTCGCGGCCTGCCGCTCAGGGCGTTGCCGCGTGCCTGGTGCGCCAGGTCTGCTTCTTGGCCTGGTTGCCGCAGGTCTCCATCGAGCACCAGCGGCGGTTCCCGGGGCGGGACGTGTCGAGGAACCAGGCGGCGCAGTGCGGTCCGGAGCAGGACCGTACCCGGTCCAGCGCGGGCGAGGTGGCCAGCGCGAGCGCGTCGCGGGCGATGTCGGCGAGGACCGCGCCCACCGGATCCGCGGCGCTCCAGGTCACCGTGCCGTCCGCGGCGAGCACCGGAACCGGGGGAGCTGCGGCGGCGGCGCGGTTGAGCAACTCCCGCTCCCCGGGCGGGCAGCCGGCCGGGCCGGCGGACGAGCGGGCCGCGGTCAGCAGCGCGTGCACCGCCTCCCGTACCGCCCGCGCCTCGTGCAGCACGTCCGGTGCCGGGGCCGGGACGGCGGCGCCGTCGGGATAGGGGCCCAGCTGGGCGACCCAGGCGGTCAGGGCCTCGGGGGTGTCCAGCTCCTCGGTGGCGCCGTCCATGCCGCGCAGCCTGAGCGTGCGCATGAAGTCCAGGCAGATCCGGCCCGCGCCGCTGCGGAAGCGGGGGGCCGTGGGCGCGGGTGTGTCGGGCATGAGAACCACCCTACTGCGGAACCGGTTTTACTGGTACCGTCGAAGAACCGGTTAAAGCGGTTCTTGGTGGAGCCTCCGAACCCTCCGGCTCCGCCCCTCTTCCTTGCTTTCTCTGTCTCTCCCTGTCTCTGTCCCCTTCCTCGCCAGAGGTGTGTCGTGTCCGCTGGGCCTCCTTCCCCCTCGTCGCCGACGCTGAGCCGGCGCCTGATCCTGCTGCTCTCCGTCGCCTGCGGCGTCGCGGTGGCCAACATCTACTTCCCGCAGGCGATCAGCCCGCTCATCGCCGACGACCTGCACGTCTCCCCGGAGTCCGCGGCCGTCGTGGTCACCTGCGCCCAGCTCGGCTACGCGGCCGGCATCTTCCTCCTGGTCCCGCTCGGTGACCGGCTGCGCCACCGCGGCCTGGTCACCACCCTGCTGCTGGTGACCTGCGCCGGGCTGGTGCTGGCGGGCACCGCCACCTCCCTGCCGGTCCTCGCCGTCGCCAGCGCGCTGGTCGGCCTGACCACCGTGGTCCCGCAGATCCTCATCCCCATGGCGGCCGGCCTGACCGCACCGGAGCGCCGCGGCGCGGTCACCGGCACCCTGCTGTCGGGCCTGATCGGCGGCATCCTGCTGGCCCGCACCTTCTCCGGCACCCTCGGTGAGTGGCTCGGCTGGCGCGCCCCCTACCTGGTCGCCGCCGGCCTGGTGCTCGTCCTCACCCTGGCCCTGGCCGCCGCGCTCCCCAGCACCACACCGAGCACCGACCAGCCCTACCCGGCCCTGCTCGCGGCCTCCCTGCACCTGCTGCGCACCGAGCCGCAGCTGCGCCGCTCGGCCCTCAACCAGGTGCTGGTGTTCGCCGCGTTCAGCGCCGCGTGGACCGCCCTCGCGCTGTACATCACCGGCCCCGCCTACCACCTCGGCACCCCGGCGGTCGGCGTGCTCGCCCTGGTGGGCGCGGCTAGCATGTTCGCCACCCCGGTCGCCGGACGCCGCACCGACCGCCAGGGCCCCGACGCCGTGAACCTCGTCTGCATGGCGGGTGCCATCGCCGCCGGCGCGCTGCTGCTGACCGGCCACCTCGGCGGTGCCGCCGGCCTGGTCGGCCTGGGCGCCGGGATGCTCCTGCTCGACGTGGCCATGCAGTCCGGCCAGGTCGCCAACCAGGCACGCATCTTCGCGCTCCGCCCCGAGGCCCGCGCCCGCCTCAACACCGCCTACATGACCTGCGCGTTCCTCGGCGGCAGCGCCGGCTCCTGGCTGGGCGTGCGGGCGTACTCCGCCTTCGGCTGGAACGGCGTCTGCGGCCTGGTCATGCTCCTGGCCGGTCTCGCCCTCCTCCGGCACGTCCTGCGCGCCCGCCCCGCCGCGGCCCCGGCGCCGGAGCAGGTCACCGCCTCCGACTCCACCTCCGCCCCGGCGGCCCGCTGACGCACCCGTCCGCCCGGTCACCCCGCAGTCACCCAGTCACCGCACACACAAGGAGCTGTCATGCCCGATAACCTCCGCCGGAAAAGCACCACCTGGGGCCTGACCACGCCCCCGGCCGGCACCGCCCGGGACCGGCAGGCGGTCGCCCGGTGAGCGAGTGGGACTACGTCATCGTCGGGGCCGGCTCCGCCGGCTGCGTGCTCGCCGACCGGCTCAGCGCGGACGGCACCGCCCGGGTGCTCCTCGTCGAGGCCGGCACCGGGACCGCCGGGGACCGCCCCGAGGTGCAGGTGCCGATCCTCTTCCCGCGGCTGTTCGGCGGCGACCTGGACTGGAACTTCAGCACGGTGCCCCAGTCCGGCCTCGCCGACCGCGCGATACCGATCCCGCGCGGGAAGGCGGTCGGCGGCTCCTCGGTGATCAACGCCCAGCTCTGGACCCGCGGCCACCGCGCGGACTACGACGGCTGGGCGCGGGCGGGACTCGACGGCTTGGGCCACGACGACCTGCAGCCCTACTTCGACCGGGCCGAGCAGCGGATCAGCCTCTCCGGGCTGCGCTATCCGCTGCCCGTGACCCCGGCGTTCGTCGACGCCTGCGCGCGCCTCGGGTACACCCCGGCCGCCGAGGTCCAGGAGGGCTACGCCCTGGCCCGCGCGACCCACCGCGACGGCCTGCGGCACAGCTCTGCCGACGCCTACCTCACGCCGGCCCGGGAGCGGGCCAACCTGACCGTCCTCGCGGACACGCTGGTGCACCGCGTGCTGTTCGAGGGCACGCGGGCCGTCGGGATCGAGGTCGAGGGGGAGTCGGGCACCGAGACCCTGCGCGCCGGACGCGAGGTCGTCCTCTCGGCCGGCGCCGTCGGCAGCCCGCACCTGCTCCTGCGGTCCGGAGTGGGCCCCGCGGCGGAACTCGCCCGCCACGGCATCCCCGTGGTGCGGGACCTGCCGGGGGTGGGCCGCGACCTGACGGACCATCTGCTGGTCCCGCTGGCCTTCGAGGCCCAGGGCTTCTGGTCGCCCGGTTCGGGCACCTCGCCGGAGCAGATCGACCAGTACCTGCGCGACCGCCACGGCTCGCTGGACTCGATCATCTCCGAGGCGCTGCTGTTCCTGCGCACCCGGGACGAACTCGACGCCCCCGACGTCGAGATCGTCCACCTGGTGGTGCCGCTGGGCGAGCACCAGCGGCCCGCGGCGCACGGCATGGCCCTGGGCGTCATCCTCATGCGCCCGCACAGCCGCGGCACCGTCACCCTGCGCAGCGCCGACCCGTACGACGCCCCGCTGATCGACCCGGGCTACCTGACCGACGAGGCGGGGGAGGACCTGGGGACCCTGGTGGCCGGCGTGCGCGCGGCCCAGCGGATCCTGCGCCAGCCGGACCTGGCGCAGTGGCTGGGCAAGCCGCTCACGGACGGCGCGCTCTCCGAGGACCTCGACGACATCACCGCGTACATCCGCGCCACCGGTGGCAGCATCCATCACCTGGTGAGCACCTGCCGGATGGGCACGGACGAACGCGCCGTCGTCGACCCGGCGTTCGCGGTCCGGGGTGTGAGCGGTCTGCGGGTGGTGGACGCGGCGGCGATGCCGAGCCTGGTGAGGGCGCACACCCACGCCCCGGTGACCGTGCTCGCCGAACGCGCCGCGGACGTACTCCTCGGCGAGCGCTGAGGAAAGAGCCGCCAGCGACCCCGGCCGGTGACTCCCCCGCCCGGCCGGGGTTTCCGCGCGCCCGCCCCGCCGGGGTGTCGGGGCCCGGCGCTGACAGCCGGGTGCGGGGTCGTTCCTGGCCTCCGTACAGCCTTCTCATGCATCTCTTATTTAGGCCTTATCGAGCCATCACGGTGCGTCCCTACCTTGCGGGTCATGTTCTTCACCTACCTGAGGCGCGAACTGCGCCGCCGCAGAAAGGCGGCTCTCGTCGTCGCCTCCGGCCTCGCGCTGGGCATCGCACTGGTCATCGTGGTCAACTCCGTGTCCAACGGCATGGGGAAGGCACAGGACAAGGTCCTCCAGTCGCTGTACGGCCTGGGTACGGACATGACGGTCACCAAGGCCGCGTCGGCGACCACGAGCGCCTCCCAGCGGCCCCGCTTCAACTTCGACGCGCAGAACAACGGTTCGTCGAGCACGCAGAGCAGTGACCGTGTCATGGTGCAGGGCTTCACCACCCTCGCCTCCACCACCGTCACCAAGGTCGGCGGCCAGAAGGGCGTCGCGACCGCGGTCGGCGGGCTGAACCTCAACGTGGTAAAGATCAGCGGCCAGTTCACGCGGGGTCAGTTCCAGCAGAACCAGGGCTCCGGCGGCAACGGCGGCAACGGCGGCGGCTTCGGCGGCGGCGGCAACGGCCAGCCGCAGGGCGAGGTCAAGGGCGGTGGCGCCAACTTCGACGTCAACTCGTACACGGTCTACGGCACCGACGTCACCCAGACCGAGGTCGGCCCGCTGACCTCGTCGAAGATCACCAGCGGCCGTACCTTCAAGACCACCGAGACGGACGCCAAGGTCCTGGTCGCCGACTCGGCGTACGCCAAGGAGAAGAAGTACAAGGTCGGTTCGACCGTCACCATCAACAAGGTCAAGTTCACCATCATCGGCATCGCGACGGCCGACAGCGGTGACGCGGCGGCCAACCTGTACATGCCGCTGAAGCAGGCGCAGACACTCGCCGACGAGAAGAACAAGGTCACCACGATCTACGTCAAGGCGACCGACTCCAAGCAGATCTCCTCGGTCAAGAAGACCATCCAGAGCAACGTCTCGGGTACGACGGTCACCACCTCCGCCGACCTCGCGGACACCGTCTCCGGATCGCTGTCCACGGCGTCCTCGCTCGCCACCAACGTCGGCAAGTGGCTGTCCATCGCGGTGCTCGTGGCCGCGTTCCTGGTCGCCGGCCTGCTCACCTCCTCGGCGGTCTCCCGCCGCGTCCGTGAGTTCGGCACGCTGAAGGCGCTGGGCTGGAAGTCCGGCCGGGTCACCCGGCAGGTCATCGGCGAGGCCATGGTCAACGGCCTGGTCGGCGGTGCGCTCGGGATCGCGCTCGGCCTGGTCGGCGCGTACGTCGTCACCTCGATCAGCCCCACCCTGGAGGCGTCCCTCGGCGGCGGCGGTGGCAACGCGGGTGGCGGCCCCGGTGGTGGCGGCGGCTTCGGCGGCGGTCCCGGCCGGCAGACCGCGAAGACCCTGGAGGTCGCCCTCACGGCACCGGTCAGCGTGACGACGATCGTCCTCGCGGTGGGCCTCGCGGTGGCCGGCGGCCTGATCGCGGGCGCGTTCGGCGGCTGGCGCGCGTCCAGGCTGCGGCCGGCGGATGCACTTCGGCGCGTCGAGTAGCCGACGCCGGCTGGGGCGGGGGGCGGGGTGGGGACGCTCACCGGCGCTTGCCCGGTGCCTCCCCCAGCCTTCGGCCGGGGGGACCCCCAGCGCCCACCCGTGCCGCCCCAGCGGCACGACTGCCCGCGGCTGGGAAGAAGCGCCGGCTGCAGCGCCCCTTCAGGGGCGCGGGGAACTGCGCGAGCGACCCCCACCGGCCCGCAGCCGACAACCGACCGCCCCACCCCGAAAACCCTCCAGGAGCCACCATGTACGAACTCAGAAACGTCACCAAGCTCTACACCCGGGGCAAGGACACCGTCCGCGCCCTCGACGGCATCGATCTCACCATCGCCGACGGCGACCGCCTGGTCATCCAGGGCCCCACCGGCGGCGGCAAGTCCACCCTCCTGCAGATGCTGGGAGGACTCGACCGCCCCTCCTCCGGCGAAGTCGTCCTCGACGGCACCGACTTGGCGAAGCTCTCCGAGACGAAGCTGACCCGGGTCCGCAGCGAGAACATCGGTTTCGTCTTCCAGTCGTTCAACCTGATCCCGACGCTCACCGCCCAGGAGAACGTCGAGACCGCCCTCGTCCCGCTCGGCGTCAAGACCAAGGAACGGCGCGAACGCGCCGCCGAGGCGCTGACGTCGGTCGGTCTCGGCGAGCGCCTCGGCCACCTGCCCTCCGAGCTGTCCGGCGGCCAGCAGCAGCGCGTCGCCATCGCCCGGGCCCTCGTCAAGCACCCCAAGGTGCTGCTCGCCGACGAGCCCACCGGCAACCTCGACGAGGGCATGCGCGACGAGATCATGGACGTACTGGAGCGCATGTGGAAGGAGCACGGTCTGACCTTCATCATGGTCACCCACGACTCCGCCATCGCGAAGAAGGCCCCGCGCCTCGCGACCATCCGCAAGGGCAAGATCACCGTCAAGGAGAACGCCGGCGCATAACACCGGCGCGCCGCGCCCAACCGCGCGGTTGTGTAACGGTGTTCACCCCGGCGCGTAACAGTTGTCCCGCACTCTTCTTACCGGTCTCTCATCTATTGAGCCCGCTGATCGCCCCCCGGCATACTCCGTATTCCGGGGGGTTGACGTATGTGCGTACGAGACTGCCCCCGGCCGGGTGAACGGGGAATTCGCCCGGTACACCGTCTCCTGGGGGAGTCTTGCGCAGACAAGTGAAAAGAGCCGCCGCGGCCACGGTGGCCACAGCGGCGGCCGTCGCGCTCGCCGCGGGCATGACCAGCCCGGCATCGGCGAAGCCGGAATCGCGCGCCGCTTCGGCAGCGGCCGCCTCTTCGCTCACCGCCAAGCACCACGTCACCCTGATCACCGGCGACCGGGTCGCCCTCGACGCCAAGGGCCGGGTCGTCGGCCTGGAGCGGGCCAAGGGGCGCCAGCACATACCCTTCCGGATCAGCAAGGTCGACGGGCACACCCTCGTCGTCCCCGGTGACGCCGTCCAGCTGGTGGCCTCCGGCAAGCTGGACCAACGGCTGTTCGACGTCACCGAGTTGAACAAGGCCGCGACCCGCAGGGCGCAGAAGAACGGCCTGAAGGTCATCGTCGGGTACCAGGGCGCGGCCACCGCGACCAAGGCCGACGTCCGGGACGCCGGCACGCTGCGGCACAGCCTGAAGACGCTGAACGCGGACGCCGTGCAGACCCCGGCCAAGGAGACGCCCGAGCTGTGGGACGCGGTCACCAACGGCGACAAGGCCGCCTCCGGCATCGCGCACGTCTGGCTCGACGGCGTCCGCAAGGCCAGCCTGGACAAGTCCGTGCCGCAGATCGGCGCGCCCACGGCATGGAAGGCCGGTTACAACGGCAAGGGCGTCAAGATCGCCGTGCTCGACACCGGTGTCGACACCACCCACCCGGACCTCAAGGACCAGGTGATCGAGTCCAAGAACTTCAGCGCGGCAGCCGACGCCTCCGACCACTTCGGCCACGGCACGCACGTCGCGTCCATCGCGGCGGGCACCGGTGCCAAGTCGCACGGCAAGTACACGGGTGTCGCGCCCGGCGCGAAGATTCTCAACGGCAAGGTCCTGGACGACACCGGCTCCGGTGACGACTCCGGCATCCTCGCCGGCATGGAGTGGGCGGCGGCCGAGGGCGCCGACGTCGTCAACCTCAGCCTGGGCGGCTTCGACACCCCGGAGATCGACCCGCTCGAAGCCGAGGTCAACAAGCTCTCCGAGCAGAAGGGGATCCTGTTCGCGATCGCCGCGGGCAACGAGGGCCCCGAGTCGATCGGTTCGCCGGGCAGCGCCGCCGACGCGCTCACCGTCGGCGCCGTCGACGGCAACGACAAGCTCGCCGACTTCTCCTCCACCGGCCCCGCCGCCGACGGCTCCATCAAGCCGGACGTCACCGCGCCCGGCGTCGACATCACCGCGGCTGCGGCCAAGGGCAGCGTCATCGACCAGGAGGTCGGCGAGAACCCGCCCGGCTACCTGACCATCTCCGGCACGTCGATGGCGACCCCGCACGTCGCGGGCGCCGCCGCGATCCTCAAGCAGGAGCACCCCGACTGGGGCTACCAGGAGCTGAAGGCGGCCCTGGCCGGCTCCGCGAAGGGCGGCACGTACACGCCGTTCCAGCAGGGTTCGGGCCGGATCGCCGTCGACAAGGCCATCAAGCAGACCGTGCTCGCCGACCCCGTGTCGGTGAACTTCGGTGTGCAGCAGTGGCCGCACACCGACGACACCCCGGTCACCAAGCAGCTGACCTACCGCAACCTGGGCACCAAGGACGTCACCCTCAGCCTCGCGGCGACCGCCACCGACCCCAAGGGCGCGGCGGCCCCGGCCGGCTTCTTCAAGCTCGGCGCGACCAAGGTGACCGTCCCGGCGGGCGGCAAGGCCTCCGTCGACGTCACCGTCGACACGAAGCTGGGCGGCACCCTCGACGGCGCCTACTCGGCGTACGTCACGGCGACCGGCGGCGGCCAGAGCATCCGCACGGCGGCCGCGGTCCAGCGCGAGGTGCAGTCGTACAACGTCACCGTCAAGCACATCGGACGCGACGGCAACCCGACCGGTGTCTACAGCACCGACCTCGTGAACTACTCGGGCCTCGGCGACGGCCGCGACTACGTCGTGCCGGCCGACAACTCCGGGACCGCCACCATCCGGGTGCCCAAGGGCACGTACCTGCTCGACGCCTGGATCGCCAAGGACTTCACCACCTTCGACGGCGGTCTCGACTGGCTGGTCAACCCGAAGCTGAGCGTCACCAAGGACCTCACGCTCACCATCGACGCCCGCACCACCAGGTCCGCCGACATCACGGTGCCGGACGCGCAGGCCACCCCGCACTCGGCGACCGTCGACTACATGTACGACCCGGCCGGCATCGGGTTCGGGGTCGGCTTCGACACCTTCGACAAGATCCGGCTCGCCCCGCTGGGTGGCGAGGTCAGCGGTCTGACCCAGACCTGGAGCGGTCAGTTCACCAGGGGCGCCGGCGAGGAGTACGACGTCGCCACCAGCGCCCAGGTCAAGAAGGTCCAGGGCGACAAGGTCCGGCACTTCAAGACCGGTGAGCTCGCCACGGTCACGAACGCCGTCGGCGCCTCCGCGCCGAACAAGACCGGCTCGGTCGCCCCGTGGGGCGTGGTCGGCGAGGACGTCGTGATGGGTGACGCGGTGGAGCAGAAGCTGCCCACCACCCGCACCTTCCACATCTCCACCGTGGACCACGCCCAGTGGGCCTTCGACGTCACGCAGTTCTCCGGCCACGACGCCCAGGGCGTGCCGATCGCCGACGCCTTCTACACGCTGGGCGACCCGAAGACCTACAGGGCCGGCCAGACCTACCGCAACACCTTCAACAGGGCCGTCTTCGGCCCGCACCTGAGCCGCGAGTACGGCCTGTTCCGTGACGGCAACCAGATCTTCGGCGTGGTCCCGCTGTTCTCCGACAGCGCCAGGCACGCCGGGTCCTCCGACTTCCTGTCGGTGAACACCACCCTGTACCGCAACGGCACCAAGGTGGGCTCCAACAAGGACCCGCTGTTCGGCGACGGCGTGTTCACGGTGCCGTCCGCGAACGCCGAGTACAGGCTGACCACCTCGGTCACCCGCTCGGCCAAGGTCGCCGCCGCCTCCACCCGGATCGACGCGAGCTGGACCTTCCACTCGAAGAAGCCGGCCGGCAACACCGCGCCGGCCCAGCTCCCGGCCTCCACCGTGCACTTCGGTGCCGCCACCGGCGCGGACAGCCGTGTCGAGGCGGGCAAGAAGGTCACCTTCCCGGTCACCGTCGAGGGCGCGGCCGCCGGCCGCAACCTGAAGTCCCTCACGGTCTACGTGTCCTACGACCACGGCCGGAACTGGCGGAAGGTGACGGTCAGCCACGGCAAGGTCACCGTCAAGAACCCGGCCAAGGGCAAGGCCGTCTCGTTCCGCGCCACGATCGTCGACAAGAAGGGCAACAAGTCGATGATCTCGATCTACGACGCGTACTACGGCAAGTGAGCCGTGACCGCTGAGTAGACACCCCAGCGAGCGGCCCGTCGGAAGCGCGGCTTCCGGCGGGCCGTTCTCCATGCCGTGGATGCCGTCGGTCAGGGGGCGGGGGCGACCCGGGTGGCGTCCGTGCCCCAGCTGGCCAGCAGGCGCAGCGCCTCGGCCGACGCCGAGCCCGGTTCCGCGTGGTACGTGACCAGGGTCTGGTCCTGGTCGCCCGCCATGCGGAACGACTCGTAGTTCAGGGACAGCTCACCCACCAGCGGATGGTTCATCCGCTTCACCCCGTACGACTTCTCCTTGACGTCGTGGGTCGCCCACAGCCGGCGGAACTCCTCGCTCTTGACCGAGAGCTCGCCGACCAGCGCGGAGAGCCGGGGGTCGTCCGGGTAGCAGCCCGCGTCCATCCGCAGCTGGCACACGATGTCGATCGCCTTCTGCTCCCACTCGACGAAGAGCTCACGGTAGTCGGGCCGCAGGAACGTCAGCCGGGCCCAGTTGCGCTCCGCCGCCGGCAGCTCCGCCCAGTCGCCGAAGAGCGCCGCCGCCATCCGGTTCCACGCCAGGATCTCCGAGCGCCGCCCCACGATGTACGCGGGCACGCCCTCCATCGACTCCAGCAGCTGCCCCAGCGACGCCCGCACCTGCTGCGGCCGCGCCGACGCCTTCTTCTTGTGCTGCTTGCCCTTGGCGAGGTGGGTGAGATGCGCGTGCTCGGCGTCGGTGAGCCGCAGCGCGCGGGCGATCGAGTCCAGCACCTCCGCCGAGACGTTCCGCCCGTTGCCCTGTTCCAGGCGCGTGTAGTACGCCACCGACACCCCGGCCAGCTGCGCCAGCTCCTCGCGCCTGAGCCCCGGCACCCTGCGGTGCCGCCCGAAGTCCGGCAGCCCCACGTCGGAGGGGCTCAGCCGGGCCCGCCGGGTGCGCAGGAACTCGCTGAGCTCGGCACGCCGGTCCAGGGACGGGGAGGCGGTGGCGGGGCCGGCTGCGGAGGGGAGGGGCTGGTCTTCCATACATCCAGTATTCACGGTCGTACGCACCCGAACCTGATCCCGCCAGTGGTAGGCACGGCAGACGTACGCAGAGGCGGGGGCTGGGTGACGGACGTAGCGTGGAGGAGCCTGGAAACGTGCCCGGGACGGAAGAAGGCGACCGGGTGCGAAGACACCTCTAGGAGAACCCCCCTCATGACCACTGTTGCTGCTTACGCCGCGCCCGCCGCCAAGGCACCGCTGGAGCGGACCACGATCGAGCGGCGCGCGGTCGGCGAGTTCGACGTCCTCATCGACATCGAGTTCGCCGGTATCTGCCACTCCGACATCCACCAGGCCCGCGAGGGCTGGGGTACGGCGATCTTCCCGATGGTGCCCGGTCACGAGATCGCGGGCGTCGTCTCCGAGGTCGGCCCGGGTGTCACCAAGTACGCGGTGGGGGACCGCGTGGGCGTCGGCTGCATGGTCGACTCCTGCCGCGAGTGCGACAACTGCAAGGCCGGTCTCCAGCAGTACTGCACCGGCGGCGGCCCCACCTTCACGTACAACGGCGTCGGCAAGGACGGGCAGCCGACCTACGGCGGCTACTCGCAGAAGGTCGTCGTCGACGAGAACTACGTCGTCCGCATCCCCGACGGCCTCCCCCTCGACGTCGCGGCCCCCCTCCTCTGCGCCGGCATCACCACTTACTCGCCCCTGAAGCACTGGAACGCCGGTCCCGGCAAGAAGGTCGCGGTCGTCGGCCTCGGCGGCCTGGGCCACATGGGCGTGAAGATCGCCGCCGCCCTGGGCGCCGAGGTCACCGTCCTCTCCCAGTCCCTGCGCAAGAAGGACGACGGCCTGAAGCTGGGCGCCACGCACTACCACGCGACCAGCGACCCGAAGACCTTCCAGGACCTCAAGGGCACCTTCGACATCATCCTCAACACGGTGTCGGCCCCGCTCGACTTCGACGCCTACCTCTCGCTGCTGAAGACCGACGGCGCCATGGTGAACGTCGGCATCCCCGAGGAGCCGGTGCACATCCTGCTCTCCTCCGTCTTCGGCAACCGCCGCAGCCTGAGCAGCTCCGGCATCGGCGGCATCCCGGAGACCCAGGAGATGCTCGACTTCTGCGCCGAGCACAACCTGGGCGCCGAGATCGAGCTGATCAGCGCCGACCAGATCAACGAGGCGTACGACCGGGTCGTGAACAGCGACGTCCGCTACCGCTTCGTGATCGACACGGCGACGATCTGAGTTACCGCCGCTGCCTCCGGCCGAGGAGCCAGAGCAGATAGGGGCCGCCGACCAGGGAGGTCAGCGCACCCACCGGGATCTCCAGCGGGGGGACCAGGGTGCGCGCCACCAGGTCGGCGGTCACCAGCACGAGCGCGCCCGTCAGCGCCGAGCAGACCAGCGGCAGCTGGGGGGTGCGGGTGAGCCGCCTCGCCAGCTGCGGCGCGGTCAGCGCGACGAACCCGATGGGCCCCGCGGCACCGGTCGCGGCGGCGGCGAGCACGACGCCGAGGGCGGTGAGGCCGAGCCGGGCCCGGTCCACGCGGAGGCCGAGGGCGGCGGCGGTGTCGGGGTCGAGCCCGAGCGGCCGCGCCGCCCGGCTCGCCCACACCAGCCCCGGCAGGGCGAGGAGGAGTACGACGGCGAGCGGCCCGGCCTGCTCCCACCCCCGCCCGTTCAGACTGCCGGTCAGCCACAGCTTGACCTGCTCGGCCGCGTCCAGCTCGCTGTCGGTGAGATACAGCTGGACGACGGCGGACAGGGCGACGCCGATACCGACGCCGGTGAGCACGAAGCGGCTGGGCTGCATGCCGTGGCGCCAGGCGAGCGCGTAGACCAGGGCGGCGGCGGTCAGCCCGCCGCCGACGGCGACGACGGGCATCGCGGCGGGCGAGGCGACGGCACCGGTGGCCAGCGCGAGCACGGTCGCGGCGGCGGCGCCGTGGCCCACCCCGATGACGTCGGGGCTGGCCAGCGGGTTCCGCGTGACGGTCTGCACGAGGGCCCCGGCGAGGCCGAGCGAGCCGCCGACGAGGGCGCCGAGCACGATGCGGGGGACGCGCAGCTCGTTGACGACGAGGCCGTAGGGGGTCTGCTCGCCGCGGAGGGTGCGCCAGACGCCGGCGGGGGAGATGTAGGTCTGACCGAGGCAGGCGGAGGCGGTCATGGCGACGGCGAGGAGGGCGAGCAGGGCGAGGGCGACGAGAATCGAACGCTTCTGAAGGACGAGGGAAAGGCGGGGGTGGGGCCGTAGCACCACGACTGCAGGCCGGTGGGGGCTGATCGCGCAGTTCCCCGCGCCCCTTGCGGGGCGCTGCACCGCCGCGTCTCTCCTGCCGCGGCACCCGCAGACAGCGTCGCAGCTGCTCAGCTGGGGCGATGGGGGTCCCCCCGCGCGAGCGAAGCCGAGCGTGGGGGAGGGTGGGCGCAGCGGCGCCCTGCCAGCGCCGGTAGGTGCAACCCCCCGCCCCCGGCCCCGATCCCGGGTGCGGCTCACGTCACGGCCCCTTTCCTCCGTACCAGGGCCACCAGCACCGGCACCCCCACCAACGCCGTCATCACCCCGGCCGGCACCTCCGCAGGAGCCCGCACCACCCGGCCCACCACATCGGCGCCCACCAGCAGCCCCGCCCCGAGCAGCGCCGACAGCGGCAGCACGCGCCCGTACCCCCCGCCCCTGACCAGCCGCCGCGCCAGATGCGGTACCACCAGCCCGACGAACGCGATCGGCCCGGCCGCGGCCACCGCCGCGGCCGTCAGCAGCGTCGCGCCCAGCGCGGCGCACCCCCGGACCACCTGCACCCGGTGCCCCAGCGCCCGCGCCGCCTCGTCGCCGAGCGCCAGCGCGTCCAGCCCCCGGGCGCAGGACAGCACCAGCACGGTGCCCACCGCCAGGAACGGCAGCATCCGTACGACCGTCCCCGCGTCCCGCCCGCTCAGCGCCCCCACCTGCCAGAACCGGAACTGGTCGAGCGTCGCCGAGCTGGAGGTGAGGACGACGGTCGTCGCGCCCGCGGTCATCGCGGACAGGGCGGTGCCGGCGAGCGCCAGCTTCACCGGGGAGGCCCCGCCCCGCCCGCGCGCCGCGACCCCGTACACCAGGCACGCGGCGGCGACGGCGCCGGTGAAGGCGTACCAGACGTAGGCCCCGAAGCCGTACCCGGAGCCGCCGAGGACGATGGCGAGCACGACCCCGGCCGCCGCCCCCTGACTCAGGCCCAGGATGCCTGGATCGGCGAGCGGGTTGCGGGTGACCGCCTGGAGCGTGGCCCCGGCGAGGCCGAGCGCGGCGCCCGCGGTGAGGCCGACCTCGGTGCGGGGCAGGCGGAGGGAGCGGACCACGAGCGCGTCGGGGGAGGACCCGCCGTGCAGCAGGGCGTCGAGGACGGTCGCCGGCGGTACGGCACGCGTGCCGACGGCGAGGCTGAGCACGGCGACGACGGCCACCGCGAGGGCGGCCGTCGGCCAGAGCAGGGCGCGGCGCACTTAACGCAGGTGCTCGGCGAGCTGCCGTACGACCAGACGCGCGGCCGTGGGGCCGGCGTTGAGGTACCAGGGGTCGTCGTCGACCTGGACGGCGTGCCCGGCCCTGACCGCCTTCATCGACTTCCACAGCGGCCCGGCGAGCACGGCCGCCGCGTCCGTCTTCGCCGCGTCGCCCTGCACGGAGTAGAAGATCCAGTCGCCGTCGGCGGTGTCGACCTTCTCCGCGCTGATGTCCAGCGAAATGGCGTTGAACTGCTGGGACCTGGGGCGGGAGAGGCCCATGTCGACGGCTATCGAGCCGGTGAAGGAGGAGACGCCGAACATCCGGGTGCGGTCGGGCGTGAAGCGGACCATGGACACGGTGGCCGAGCCGTCGAGGGCGGAACCGCTCTCCTTCGCGTTGCCGACGATGCCGTCGAGGAGTTCCTGCGCCTTCTGCCCCTCGCCGACCGCGTCCCCGACGAGCAGCAGGTCCCGCTTCCAGTTGATGCCGTTGCCGGCCGTGACGACGGTCGGGGCGATCTTCGACAGCTGGGGGTAGAGGTCGCCGAGCGAGTCGTTGACCAGGATCAGGTCGGGCCTGGCGGCGGCCAGGGACTCCAGGTTGGGGGACTGGCGGGTGCCCGCGTCGGTCATCGCGGCGAGCTTCTTCCTGTACTGCGGGAAGGCGTCGGCGAGGTAGCCGGGGACCAGTCCGGCATTCTCGGCGCGGGTGCCTGCGGTCGGGACGATGCCGAGGGTGAGCAGGTCGTCGAGCTGCCCGGTGCTGAGCACCGCGATCCGCTTCGGCTGTGCCTCGATGGTGGTGCTGCCCTCGAAGTGGGTGACCGTGCGCGGGAAGACGCCGTCGGTGTCGGTGTCGGAGCCCATCCCGTCGGCGAGGGCACTCGGCGCGGCGGAGGGGCCCGCGGAGGCGCCGGCGACCTTGTTCACGGTTCCGTCGCCGTGGGCGGCGGCAGCGGCATCGTCGTCACCGCCGGACGACGAGCAGCCGGCCAGCAGGCCGCCCACCACGGTCACGGCGGACACCGCCAGGACGGCCCTCAACCTCAACGCACGCACGACTGACTCTCCCGATCAATGACTAAGGTGAGCCTTACCTTAGCTGGTGTCGGGGGTACGTTGGACGGGAGGAGGTCCCACGATGACCGTGAACCTGAACCACACCATCGTCGCCGCGCACGACAGGCACGCCTCGGCGAAGTTCCTCGCCGACATCCTCGGTCTCGAAGTCGGCCCGGACTACGGCCCGTTCGCCCCGGTCGCGCTGCCCAACGGCGTCACCCTCGACTACATGGACACCCCCGGGGACATCCCGCCGCAGCACTACGCCTTCCTGGTCTCCGAGGACGACTTCGACCAGATCTTCACCCGGGTCCGGGAAGCCGGCCTCAGCTACTGGGCCGACCCGCACCACAGCCGTCCCGGCGAGGTCAACACCAACGACGGTGGCCGCGGCACCTACTTCGACGACCCCGACGGCCACCGCCTGGAGATCCTCACCCGCCCCTACGGCAGCGGCGGCTGACCCCGGGCGCCGGTCGTCAGGCCCGGAGCCCCTTGAGGCCGTCCTGGGCGGCCATGACCAGCTCGATGCCCCGGTTGTCGGCGGCGGGCTCGCGCATCTGGTTCGTCACGTACGCCATCGCCAGCCGCTCGTCGGGGTCGACCCAGACCAGCGCGCCGCCCCAGCCGCCCCAGCCGAGGGCGCTGCCGAAGAGGCCGTAGCCGAGGCCGTACCGGGCCGGCATGCCGAGGACGCGGTCCTCGCCCTCGAACTGGAGCTCCCGGGCCCGCTCGCACCCCTCGGGGGACAGCACCCGCACCCCGCCGACGGTTCCGCCGCAGGCGAGCAGGGACTGGACGAGGGCGACCGAGCGGGCGTTGCCGTAGCCGCTCGCCGCGGGGATCTGCGCGCGGCGCCAGGCAAGGCTGTTGCCGTCCCGGACGCGGAGAGCGGTGGCGGTGGTGGGGGCGGCGGGGGTCGCGTCGCGGCTCGCCGCACTCGCCGTGTAGTCCTCGTCCCGGCCCGGCGGCGGCACGGTCAGCGCCACCCGCGGGTCGTGCTCGGGGCCGAGGCCGAGGTGGAAGTCGGCGCCGAGCGGCCCGGCCACCTCCGCGGCGAAGAACTCGCCCACGCTCCGCCCGGTGATCCGGCGCAGCACCTCACCCACGAGGAACCCCTGGGTGAGCGAGTGGTACCCGGCCGCGGTCCCCGGCTCCCACTGCGGGGCCTGCCCGGCGAGCCGGGCCGTGGCGGTCGTCCAGTCGTACAGCTCCTCGGCCGGTCCCACCCAGTCGGGCAGCCCGGCGGTGTGCGACAGCACCTGCCGCACCAGCACGTTCTGCTTGCCGGCCGCGGCGAACTCGGGCCAGTAGCGGGCGACCGGCGCGTCCGGATCCAGCGCGCCCCGGTCGATCAGGACGAGCGCGCACAGCGCGGTCATCGTCTTGGTCACGGAGAACACGTTGACGATCGTGTCCCGCTCCCACGCCCGGGTCCGTCCGGCGTCGGCGAACCCGGCCCACACGTCCACCACCGGCTTCCCGTCCACGAAGACGGCCACGGCGCCGCCCACGTCGCCTTCGTCGACGAATCCGGCGAGTGTGGAGGGCACGGCGGTGAACAATTCGTCGTACGAGCCCTGGATGTCGGCCATGCACGCCATTGAGCCCGCAGAAGCGCGCCCCGGCAACCGAATATCGGCGCAGCGGAGCGCCCCGCAGGGGCGCTGGGGGTGCCCCCGGCCGAACGCTGGGGGAGGAACTGCGCGACCAGCCGCGATGGCGCCGCAGTCGACAGACGGCACACCGCGGCACTCCCGGCAGAGCGCTCGGCGCATCAGCCCGACGCACATGGCCGCCCCGCCCGCGTCACCCGCGCGGAGCGCCGCCCCCGGAGCCCGGACCTTCGGTCAGGTCCGGCCGGCCCTCGGCATCTGCTGCCTCGCCTGCCTCAGGAGGTGCTTGCGCAAGGCCCCGCCGGAGACGACCTTCGACGAAGACCCGGCCCCGGCCCCCGCCCCGGAAACGGCGACGGACCAGGCGCGGGACACGGAATCGCCGGGAACCCTGACGCGTTGAGGGGGATGGACATCGGAGGCCGCCGGTGTGCGAGCCGAGGAGCCCGGGTGATCGGGCCGACGAGTATTGGAGGGGTCGCGATGACTGTGCAGACGCAGAGGGCCGTGCTGGCGGGCGGATGTTTCTGGGGGATGCAGGACCTGATCCGCAAGCAGCCGGGAGTGACGGCGACCCGGGTCGGCTACACCGGAGGTGACGTGGCGAACGCGACGTACCGCAACCACGGCACGCACGCGGAGGCCATCGAGATCCTCTTCGACCCCGAGAAGACCGACTACCGCGCTCTCCTGGAGTTCTTCTTCCAGATCCACGACCCGAGCACCAGGAACCGCCAGGGCAACGACATCGGCCTCAGCTACCGCTCGGCGATCTACTACGTCGATGACGAGCAGAAGCGGATCGCCGAGGACACGATCGCGGACGTGGACGCCTCCGGGCTGTGGCCGGGCAAGGTCGTCACCGAGGTGGAGCCGGTCGGCCCCTTCTGGGAGGCCGAGCCCGAGCACCAGGACTACCTGGAGCGCTACCCGAACGGCTACACCTGCCACTTCCCGCGCCCGGGCTGGAAGCTGCCCGTCCGCGCGGAGGGCTGACGACGGGACGGCCCGGCACGCCGCGGAAGCCTTTGCCCGAGGCTTCGCGTGGCGCCGGGCCGTGTCCGACGTGCGTCCCGCGGTCCGGCGTCACGCGTCCCGGCAGGCCCTGGCTCTGAACTGCGCCAGGGAGAGGGTGACGGCGGATTCGTCGCCGTCGTCCGAGACGTCGTCGTACAGGACCTTTCCCGGGGCGAGCCGGTCCCGGTCGGCCAGGGTGAAGGAGACGCTGCTCGACGACCAGGAGTTGTCCTCGGTCCAGCCGTACAGGGCATAGGTGGTCCCGGCGGTGAGCGGAGTGAGCGCACGGGTCGTGGTCCAGCCGGCGGCAGGCGCATCGAGGGGCCAGGTGACGAGACCGGCCTCGAGGTGGCGGTCGGACGTCCATGAACCGACCGTCACCGTCTTGTCGGTGTCGTCGCTGTCCACGTAGAGGGTCGCGCCGTCGATCCGATGCCCGCAGATCATCATGACGCCGAGCAGATGCCCGTCGCCGGTCACGGAGATGCCGGCGACGGCGTCGACGGGAACCGTGCACCCGTTCGTCGCGGCCAGCGCCGCGCCCGCCACGAAGGCGCCGACGAAGCGCCGGAACACCGGCCGTGAAGTGGTCGTCCGCACCAGCCCCCCTGCCCGGAGGGCGCGCACGGGCCCCCTGCCTCCGGATGGTAGGGGCGAGCGCCGTCGGGCGGCGGCGTCGCTGCCCACCCGATGCGCGCTCGTTGTCGCCCCGTAGCCGCCCGGCCGCGCCGGCCCGGCACGGCGCCACCGGCACTTCTGGTTGACCCGGCACGTGGACCGGCGGCATCGAGCGATGAGTTCCGCTCCGAGGAGAGGTCTTCCTGCGCGGACGTGCTCGGCCGAGCACGGTGACCGATGAGGAGACTCCAGCGTGAGCGGCATCGTGGTCCAGAAGATCGTCCGGCCCGAGCGCGTGGTGTCGGGCCCGTGGCCGGAGGTGATCGCCTCGAATCTCGACTACCACCGGGCGACCTTCCTGTGGAAGTGCGAGGGCCTCTCGGACGAACAACTGCGGCTGCGTCCCGTGCGGTCGTCGGCGTTGACCCTGCTGGGGCTCATGCGCCATCTGCAGGGGGTCGAGCGTGCCTGGTTCCAGCGGACGCTGGCCGGCGCGACGCCCCGCTTCTTTCCCTACCGGACCTACGTCACCGCTGACGGCGGCGAGTGGTACGACGAGTCGGACGCCACGCCGGCCAGGGACGTCTACGCCGACTACCTCACGGCGTGCGAGGAGTCGCGGCAGGTGTTCGCGACGGTGACCGCCGATCTGGCGCGCATCGTGCCGAACCCGGAATTCGGTGACACCGACGTGCGGTTCGTCCTGGCGCACGTGATCGAAGAGTACGCCCGCCACGTCGGCCATGCGGATCTCCTCCGCGAGGCCGTCGACGGCGCCACCGGCGAGTAGCCGACGGACCTGTTCGGTTTGCGGCGAGTTGTCTTGGTTGCGCAGTGGGGCCGTTGCCAAGCCTTGGGCACACTCAACTCCAGTGAGGTCGTCGTGTACCAAGAGCCCCCTCTTCCCGGTCCCCCGCGCCGACGTGTCAGGGGATCCGTCCGCGCCGTCGCGGCCACCGCTCTCGTGACGCTCACCGCCGCGACAGGCGCCCCCGCCGCGGGCGCCAGGACCGCGCCGGACCCGGCAGCCGTGGTCCGCGAGTGGAACTCCGTCGCCACCGACACGATCAAGGCCGACCTCGGCGCGCGCCCCTCCGGGCAGGCAGCGATCTGGGAGGGGTTCGTCTCCGTCGCCGTCTACAACGCGGTGGTCGGGATCGAAGGCGGCTACGCCCTGTACACATGGCACGAGCGCGGTCCGGCCAGGGCATCCTCCGCGGCGGCCGCCGCCACCGCGGCCCACGACGTGCCGCTCACCTGCTTCCGTGCCTTCAGGCAGCGGCTCGACACCGCCTACGCGGACTCGCTCGCCGCTCTCCCGGCCGGTCGGGCCAGAGACCGGGGCGTCGACTACGGGAAGCGCGCCGCCGCCCGCATCATCGAACTCCGGGAAGGCGACGGAAGGTTCGCGGACGTTCCGTTCACCGCTTCCCCGGCACCGGGGGTCTGGCGGCCCACCCCGCCCGCGTTCCAGCCCTTCATCGACACCTGGCTCGCAAGGCTCCGCCCCCTCCCGCTCACCTCCCCGCGGCAGACCGAGACCGCCCTCTTCTTCAGCGGCAACCTGGTCGAACAGGTTCAGGCAGCCGTACGGGACCACGCCGCCCGGCACCGGCTCGGCATCGCCGAGACGGCCCGGCTGTTCGCCGCGGTCAACGCGTCGGCGACCGACGCCGTCGTCACGGCATGGGACGCCAAGTTCCACTACGGCTCCTGGCGGCCGATCACCGCCATCCGCCTCGCCGCCACCGACGGCAACCCCGCGACGACGGCGGACCCGGCCTGGGAGCCGCTGCTCCCCACCCCGCCGCACCCGGACTACATCGCCGGTCACACGACCGTCGCCGCTGCCGTGGCACGCGCCCCGACCGGCGTCCTCGGCACCCCGCGCATCGACCTCCGCGTCCCCTCCGACGTCACCGGCACCACGCGGTTCTACGGGTCCGCAGGCGACCTCGACCGGGACGTCGTCGACGCCCGGGTGTGGGGCGGCGTCCACACCCGCACCGCGGACGTGGCCGCTGAACCGCGGGGCCGCGAGGCTTGACGACCCACGTCGGGCCTCGCTCACGGACCGCCGCTCGCGGCACCGCTCTCCTGCGCTTCGAGAAGTCCCTCACCGTGCTCGACCGCCGGCGCGCAAGTGCCGTCATCGGGCCGTCGACCAGGCTCTGCCCCAACTCGGTCAGCACCTTGTCCCTGCTGCCGCGTCGGAACGGCCCGAGGCGAAGCGCCGTCAGCCGCGTGTTGCGTCGGACGCCGCACACGGACCGGAGCAGGGACCGGTCGTCAGGCGCTCAGCCGCTCCCGGTCGCCCATCACCACGACCGGGTGAAGGCGGGGATCGAGGGTGTGCAGCAGGGCCTTCATTCCGGACTCGGGAACGGTGACACAGGCGGACGTGCCGTCGCCGTGGTCCAGGTGCAGCCATATGCCGCCGCCCTTCTCCACTCCGTCGGGACGACTCCAGTCGAACGGGGGGACACCCGTGAGCCGGTTGTAGTCGATGGCGATGACGTAGTCGAAGTCGTGGACGTGCTCGTCGCCGTCCTCGATCATGGTGGCGAAGGCATTGTCGTCGTACCAGTAACGCAGGCGGCTGCCCGGATCCTTGAGCGACCCTCCCGCATCCGTCAGGGAGAACACGCCGACGGG
This sequence comes from Streptomyces sp. NPDC028289, assembly GCF_055565975.1. NCBI lineage: Bacteria > Bacillati > Actinomycetota > Actinomycetes > Kitasatosporales > Streptomycetaceae > Streptomyces > Streptomyces sp. NPDC028289. The sequence goes on from NZ_JBVHTI010000003.1 coordinate 660,994, forward strand.
GCTGCGCTCGTCGTCCATGCGATGGTCGGTCGTCCAGCCCAGTCTGCCGTTGTGCGCGGGCCAACTGCCGGTGCGTTTCCAGGCGGTGCCCTGTTTCTCGTAGAGCACGACGGTGCTCTCGGCGGAGTCCGTGTCGTCGCCGTAGACGACCACGGCCTGGCGGGCGTCTGCCGGTACGCGCTTGCCCATGCGGCTCCCGACGCCCGGAAGACGCGGGCCCGCTTCCGGGCCGGCGGAGCCGGGCGCGGCCGGGTTGTTGACACCAGGGGCACCGACGTGACTCCTGCGCCCGTCGGCTCCCGAGCACGCCGCAGTGCCGGCCAGCAGCACACCGCAGGCAAGGGCCGCAGGTATGGCATGACGCGCACCGCCACGCCGCGCCGGGGGAGAACAGGGCCGTATCTCGGCAGATGTCCGCATGAGCAGGATCCTGTGCCGCGCTGCCCCGGCACGCACTTCGAAGACGGCATCCGGCGTAGCGGCCGGGCGGCGGAGTGGCCGGCCGGTGTTGCCGAGGACGGTGCCGGCTGCAGTGCGGAAGTCCTTCACGGCCTGGTGGAAGGCGCGTTCTCGTGCGGTGCTCGTCCACGTCACGCAGGTCGGGAACCTCCGGCCGGAGTGGGTCCGACACCGGGTCCATGGCGATGTCCCGGTCGTGCAGGGCACCCAGGTAGTTCACGTAGGCGTCCCTGCGGTGCTGTCGGCGCCAGTGGCCGAACTGATTCTGTCCTTCGCCTACGGACCGTCAGAAGCCGAATCCGCGTCTGCACGCCGCCCGCCCAGGGCCGGCCGTGGTGCTGGAGGCCGCGGGTCATGCGGGTGGCAGGGGCTGCTCCGTCCAGACGGTCTTGCCGTCGTGGGTGTAGCGCGTGCCCCACCGTTCGGTGAGCTGTGCGACCAGGAAGAGCCCGCGTCCGCCCTCGTCCGTGCTGAGGGCCCGCCGGAGGTGGGGCGACGTGTGGCTGGTGTCGGACACCTCGCAGATCAGGCTGTGCGTGCGGATGAGGCGCAGGGTGGCGGGGCCGGTCGCGTACCGGTAGGCGTTGGTGACGAGCTCGCTGGCGACCAGCTCGGTGGTGAAGGCCAGTTCGGGCAGCCCCCATTCGGTCAGTTTCGCCGCGGTCAGCTCCCTGGCCCGGGCAGCGGCGGTCGCTTCCAGGGGCAGCTGCCATGAGGCGGCGTTCTCCGGCCGCAGCACCCGGGTGCGGGCGATGAGCAGCGCGATGTCGTCGTTGGGCCGGTGGTTTTTGGGCAGCAGCGCCTCGACCACGGTGTGGCAGGTCTGTTCCAGCGGTTCGGTGACGTAGGTGAGACACGCGTGCAGGTTCTTCAGCGCGGCGTCGACGTCGCCGTTGCGCGCCTCCAGCAGACCGTTCGTGTACAGCGTGAGCAGGCTGCCCTCCGGGAGGTGGAGATCGTACGTCTCGAACGGCAGGCCGCCCAGGCCCAGCGGCGGCCCCGCAGGCAGTTCGAGCACCGTCACCTCGCCGTCCGGGGTGGACACCAACGGCGCCGGGTGGCCGGCGCGCGCCAGGGAGCAGCGCTGGGAGACGGGGTCGTAGACCGCGTAGAGGCAGGTGGCCCCGAGCACCTGCTCGATCGCCGCGTGGTTGCCTTCGGCGTTCGCCTCCAGCTCGGCGGCGAGCAGGCTGACCAGATCGTCCAGGCGCGCCACCACCTCGTCCGGTTCCAGGTCCAGGCTGGCCAGGGTACGGGCCGAGGCCCGCAGACGGCCCATCGAGGCTGCGGCGTGGATCCCGTGGCCGACCACGTCTCCCACGACGAGCGCCACCCGGGCCCCCGACAACGGGATCACGTCGAACCAGTCGCCCCCGATCCCCGGCTCACCGCTGGCGGGGAGGTACCGGCAGGCCACTTCCACGGCCGGCAGGTCGGACGCCACGCTGGGCAGCAGACTGCGCTGAAGAGTCAGAGCGGCGCTCTGCTGCTGGGTGAAGCGGCGCGCGTTGTCGATGCACACGGCCGCACGCGAGGTCAGCTCCTGGGCCACCGCGGCATCGTCGTCCTCGAAGGGCTCCGAATGGCGCGACCGCCACAGGCTCACCACGCCGAGGACGAGGCCGCGCGCGACCAGGGGCACCGCGATCAGCGAATGGACGCCGAGACCGGAGGCGATCTCGATCCGCCGCCGGTCCATGGCGTACCACTCGGGGCGGAGGGAGAGCAGCCCTTCGAGGATCGGGCGACGCTCGGCCAGGCACCGCGCCTGCGGGGACTCCGGGAGCAGCGGGACCACTTCGCCCTCCTGGTACGGGACCCGGTGTTCCGGTGGGGCGAGGGCGGCGCGGAGCAGCGGACCTGCCACACCCGCAACGGGTTCGTCACCGAGTGTCACCGGTTCGAGGAGGTCCACCGAGCAGTGGTCGGCCAGGCCGCGGACAGCCACCCCGGCCAGTTCCCGCGCGGTCTGTATCACGTCCAGCGAGGTTCCGATCAGGTTGCTCGCCTCGTTCAGCAGGGCGAGCCTGCGTTGCGCCCGGTGGCGGTCGGTGACGTCCTGGATCGTCTCCGCCACCCCGAGAACCCGGCCCGAGGAGTCCTCCATCCGGAATGCCGAGACGGACACGATCCGTTCCCGGCCGGGATCGTGGCGTGCCCGGGCGGACTGCTCCGTGAAGATCAACGGCTCGCCGGTCTCCAGGACGTGCCGTACCCGCTCGTCGGCCGGACCCGCGTCCTCGTCGACCATGAACTCACGGGGATGACGGCCCACCGGCGCCGAGGCCGGGACGCCGCTCGCCTTCTCGATCGCACGGTTGACCCGGATCACCGCCCTGTCCGGGCCGTAGGTGACGAGACCGATGGGGGAGCGGCGGTACAGGCCGTCCAGCAGCGCACGGTCCCGCTGCCAGGCGATGACCTCCGCGGCCGGCGCACCGACCAGGAGCCACTCCGAACCGCCCCCTTCGCGGGTGATCTCACGGGCCCGGAAACCCATCTGCACACGGTGTCCGTCGCGGTGCCGGACGGGCAGGACGCCGAACCAGCCCCCCGCCTTCACGGCGTCCAGGACGACGGACCGCACGACACGCAGGTCGACGGCGTCCACCAGGACGTCCTGCCACGCCCGGCCGAGAACCTTCCCGGCCGGATAGCCCAGCAACTCCTGCGCACGTGCGCTCCAGCCGACCACGGTGCCCCGATCGTCGAGCACGGCCGAGGCCCCGCGCCCGAGGGCGAACGGGTCCTCGGGGCTCTCGCTGAAATGCGTCGAGGGCGTCCCCATGACCACCACCTTGCCTCCGTGCCTTCGATGGTCCTCCCCGAGGTCTCCGCCCGCGACTCCCTGCCCGACGCGCCGGACCCCGTACGTGGCGGCCGGGCCAGCACGGCCTCACATCCGGGACCTCAGCACGTCGACCTCACAGCCCGGCGCGAAGGGGTCGAAGCCGTGCCCGGCCAGCCAGCGGACCACCAGCAGGCTCCGCACCGACCACCATGCGCGGATCACGTCGAGGTCGATGTCGGTGCCGTAACCGGCGACGACGTCGTCAAGGTGCTCCTCGTGTCCGAGCGTGAAGGTGGCGAGGTCGTACAGGGCATCGCCCTGGCCCGCCTCGGACCAGTCGATGATGCCCGTGACCTCGTCGCCGTCGACGAAGACGTGCGCGATCTGCAGGTCGCCGTGCGTGAACGCCGGAGTCCACGGCCGGAGCGCGGCCTCGGCGACCTGGCGGTTGCGGGTGACCAGGTCGGCGGGCAGGACACCGTTCCGCACGAGCAGCTCGCACTCCTCGTCGAGTTCCGCCGCCAGCGCGACGGTGCTCCGGCCGGCCCGGCCCTGCCGGGACGGCAGCGGCGCGTCGTGCAGCTTCCGGATGGCGGCGCCCGCCGCGGCCCACGCCGCCGGCGACCCGGTCGACGGGCCGCCCAGGCGCCCGAGCGTCGTCCCCGGGAGTGCGGCCATCGCGAGCACGGGCGGCTTGCGCCACAGGACCTCCGGGGTCGGGACCGGCGCGAGGGACATCGCCTCGACCTCGACGTCGACGCGGGCCTGATCGGCGTCCACCTTCAGGAACACGTCGCCGACGCGCAGCGTCGCGCGCTCGGAGTGGGCGACGACGACCTCGACCTCATCCATGGGCGACCAGTATCCCGGGGACGTTCACGTACGTCGCCGGGTTTGTCGCGTGCGACGACGCGGCGCTGGTCGCGCGCCGTCGCGCCGTCGCACCGTCGCGCCGACCGGAGACCGGTGCTGGACGGTGCTGTGCGGCACCGCTTCGGCGGCCTTCGCGGACAGCGGTCCGTCCGCGGCGTCAGAGCCGGCTGTACGTGTCGATGTCCTCGGTGAACTCCTCGATCGCGTGCGGGGTGAGGGTCGGCCGGGTGTCACCGATGGCGGTCATGTAGTCCTCGGTGGTGGCCGCTCGCCCCTGGCGGTGCGTGACCTCGTGTTCGAACGCCGCCTGTGCACCCTTGCGGGCGGCGAATTCGATGTCGGCCGGGGTGAACAGCTCACTGGCCGCGACCAGTTGGCCGAGATCCACCGAGTCGCCCGAGGACCTGAGATAGCGGGCCCAGATCGCCGCGCGGGCGGTGGGGTCCGGCGGGCCGATGGGGATGACGTAGTCGAACCGGCCCGGCCGCAGGAACGCCGCGTCGAGGGAGCGCACCGAGTTGGTGGCGCAGGCCAGCAGCCGCGCGTCGTGCTCGCGGAAGAGGGGGATGAGCTTGAGCAGTTCGTTGGTCACTCCGTGCCCGGGGTCGACGGCCTTCCCGGAGCGCACGCCGGCGATCTCCTCGACCTCGTCGATGAAGAGCAGCACGGAGTCCAGTTCCGCCAGGTCCGCAAAGGCCTCCCGCAGCGCCACGGCCAGCCCCTCGCTCGTGTCGGCCGCGAGCCGGGAGGGGAAGAGCTCCACGAACGGCCAGCCGAGCCGCGAGGCCACCGCCTTGGCGAAACTGGTCTTTCCGGTGCCGGGCGGGCCGAACAGGATGATCGACTTGGGCGGTACGACGCCGTAGCGGTCCGCCAGCGCCGGCTCGGTCAGCGGCAGTACGACACGGCGTTCGACGATCTGCTTCTCCCGCTCCATGCCGGCCATGGCGTCCCAGAGGCCCTCGGGCAGCATGCGGCCGCCCAGCGCGGCCATGACGTCGGCGTTGGCGGTGCCGGGCGGCTCGAGCTTCTCGTAGTAGGTCAGGTCGGCGCGGGACCGGTAGCCGGAGTTCTCCAGAGCCTTCGTACCGGCGGCGCCGGGCGGCAGCAGGGCACTGACGTGGCGCACGCCCAGTGCCCGCAGGCGCCGTTCCAGCTCGGTGAGGAGCGCGCTGCCGATCCCGCGCTCCCGCCATCGGGCGGCGAGCGCCACCAGCAGGATCCATCCCCGCTTGTCGTGGGCCTGTGCCACGGCCATGCCCACCAGTTGGCCACCGACCACCGCGACCACCGCCGTCTGACCGGCCTTGGCCGCGGCCATCACCTCGGAGACCGGAAACACCCGATGTTCGTCGGCCTGGCGGCTCTGGTCCCAGATCTGAATGGCCTGGTCGAGATCGTCGTCGTGATAGTCACGCAGATGCCAAGCGGGCATGGTCACCACCTCACCCGGCGCGGAGCTCCCATTTTCCCCCATGGTGTGATTTATGGCGAGCCTCGCGCGGGGTCGGCGAGCGCGCGGTCAGAACCAGTGCAGGCAGTGCGGCGGGCGGTCGGCGCGGAAGAGGGAGTCGGCGAGGGCGGCCGCGCCCGGGTGGTGGGCTCGGATGTGTCCGGCGCGTACGAGCGTGCTCGGGGCGGTGCCGCCGAGGTAGAGGGAGCCCAGGTCGCGCACGTCCAGGGACAGGTCGGGTTTCCGGTCCGTGGGGACGCAGCCGGCCTTGCCGTCCCGGACGGTCAGCAGGTGACGGCCGTGTTCGCCGAGGAACGGGTCGTCGACGTCGAGGACGAGCTCGCCGTCGGTGAACCAGCCGCGCGCGGTCAGAGCCCGCGGGACGTCCAGCAGCCGTATCCAGAGCCAGTCGGTGTCGCCGCTCACCTCGCCGGCGCGGAAGTCCGCGAACTGCCAGCGCAGCGGGTGCTCGGGCGGGACGTGCTTGAACACGACCTGAGACACCAGGTCGTGTCCGAGTACGAACCGGGCCAGGGCCGTGAAGACGGCGTCGTCGGTGGCGATGGTCTCGTCGACCGTCAGGGTGCCGGACTCGAGCGAGTAGCTGGCGTACCCGTCCGGGACACCGTCGGCGTCCCGGTGGACGGCGAGGTAGCGCGGCGCCGGTGAGATCGGGGGCTGCCCCGCGCGCAGGGCCCACCAGCGGTGCGGCCGGGACAGCGCCCCGGGCTGGGCGCGGCGGTACCGGTCGTAGACCTCCTCCAGAATCTCGCCGCATTCGGCACGACGCAGCACCTCGACCGAGCCGTTGCCCGTGCCCGTGCCCGTGCCCGTGCCCGTGCCCGTGCCGGTCGCCGGTGCGGCGGCCACTGTGTGCGCCCGGGGAACGGCGAGGGCGGCCCGGTGACGCGGCACCGTCAGCCGCGCCGTGTACGTCGCCGGTCCGTAGCCGAACCTGCCGTAGATCGGGGCCTCGGAGGCCAGCAGCACGGAGAGGAACTCCCCGTCGGCCCGCAGACCGGCGAGCTGTCGCCGCATCATCGCGCTGAGCACGCCCCGGCGCCGGTGCGAGGGCAGGACGCCGACCGCGGTCACCCCGGCGGCCGGGACGAGGGTCCCACCGGGCAGGGTGAGCTCGAAGGAGTGCGTGGCGGCGGTACCGACCGGCCGCCCGTCCGCCGTCCGGGCGAGCAGACAGCGGTCCGTCTCCAGCGCCGACCACCAGAGCCCGCCGCCCTCGACCGGGGGTTCCGGGAAGAGCCCGAACGCGGCATGGACCGTGTCGACGAAGACGTCGAGATCCTCGTCGGTCGTGGGACGGATCTCCATCGTTGCCCCTGCCTCCTCGGGATACCGGCACCACGACTCGTGGTGTCCGGCCACAGTGCAGCGCCGACCCGTGGCCGGGGCAAGCGAATTACGGCCGGGCGGGCCGGCGAACCCGTGCCGCCGTGCGCCCCATCGGCTGCCGTTTCCCGCCTGCTGCCTGCCGGGCCGGTCCGTCACCCAGGAGGTGGGCAAGTGACCCGTCTCCAGCGGGATACGGGCGTTCCTGTGGCAGCAGTCGGGCCGCGGAGGTCAGGTCGCCACTGCTGACGAGGGCGTGGATCTCGTGGGCGAGCGGGGTCACGTCGCGGACGGCCACCGTCCACTCGTCCGCGTAGCGCCGCACGGCCTCACCGGAGAGCCCCCGTTGCAACGACCGGTACGGCAGGGGCTGGAGCCGCAGGTCCCGTTCGGGGTCCCACTGCACGCGAGCAGGCGCCCGCTTCAACTGACGCCGCCAGCCGGCTCGGTCGGGATGCACCCCGTGGACGCGGCCGGACAGACACGCGCTGCGCAGCGCCCACTCGAATCCGTCACGGCGGATCTCGACGGCCAGAACGGTCTCCTGCCCCTCCTTCGTGGCCCAGCCACAGCGGTACGTCATCCACAGGAACGACGGCTTGATCCACGTCATCCTGTCCCGCTTCCACCCGTCGGTGAAGCGGCCCTCGCGGACAGCGGGCCGTCCGATCTCCGGCGAGTACGCCTGGTAGACGGTGGTCGTGGATTCGGCGTAGTCCGCACGGATCCGGCGTAGCGGTTCTTCCATGGCGTACGGCGTGAGGTCCGCCCGATCGGGCGGCTACCGAATTTCGGCTGACGTCGGCCGCGGCGGTGGGCGCCCGCACCTCCGACCGGCCGCAGGCCTTCGTCCTGGTTGCACAGGGGCGGCGGGGACTTGGGCGGGGCCTCGATTCCGCGAGGCCCACGACTGGATCAGACGGTGAGGACGAGCTTGCCCTGGAGGTGACCGCCGTCGAGCAGCCGGTGTGCGTCGGCGACGCGCTCGAAAGGGAACGTCTCCTGCACGTGGACCCGGAGCCTGCCCTGTTCGACGAGTTCGACGAGACCTCGCAGGGCGACCGGATCGGGGTCGACCGCGATGCCGCTGAAGCGCATGCCGGCCGCCTCGTACCTCGCGATGAGCTCCGCATCCTCCTCGGCGACCGCCGTCACCAGGTGACCGCCCGGGCGAAGCACGTCGAGCGACCGCTCGACGGTGTCGCCGCCGATCGTGTCGAGCACGACGTCGATGTCGCGGACCGCCTCGGTGAAGTCGACCGTCGTGTAGTCGATGATCTCGTCGGCGCCGAACCCCTCGACGAACTCCCGCTTGTTCCCGGCGGCGGTCGTGATCACGTGCGCGCCGAGCGCCTTCGCGATCTGGATCGCGACGTGGCCGACCCCGCCACCACCGCCGTGGACCAGGACGCGGTCGCCCTCGGTCACGCCGCCGAGGTCGACGAGGCCCTGCCACGCCGTCAGCCCGACGACCGGCAGCGCCGACGCCTCGACGTGCGAGAGCGACGCCGGCTTGCGCACCAGGTGCACCGCCGGTGCCGACACGACCTCGGCGTACGCGTTCGCCGCGCGCGGGAACCGCGGCATCCCGAACACCTCGTCGCCGGGCCTGAACCGCCACGACTGCGACGCCTCCTCGACCACACCGCTGATGTCCCAGCCGAGGACGAACGGCGGCCGGCCGAGCAGCGGGAACTCGCCGGCGCGCAGGCGCGCCTCCAGCGGGTTCAGCCCGATCGCCTTGACGCGGACGAGAACCTCGGTCGGAAGGGGCCGCGGCTCGGGTGCGTCCACGACGGTGAGCACCTCGGGACCGCCGAGCGACTTCTGGGTGATGACTCGCATGACTCTCCTGGCTCTGGAAGGGGGAGAGCACCCAAGCTAGGTTTCCGACAGGAACCGGCAGGTACCTCCGGCGCGGGTACCTTTGGCGCCATGAGCGGTTTCGGTCCCGGCGATCCGTTCCTCGCCGACTGCCCTGCGCGACTGGCGGTCGAGCTCATCGCCGACAAGTGGACGGTGGTCGTGCTCTACGGCCTCAGCAAGGGCCCGGTGCGCCACGGCGAGCTGATCGACCTGATCGGCGGCATCTCCCGCAAGATGCTCACCCAGACGCTCCGACGGCTCCAGGCACACGGGCTCATCCGCCGCCACGCCTACGCCGAGGCGCCGCCCCGCGTCGAGTACGAGCTCACCCCGCTCGGGGCGACGCTGATCGATCCGATCCACATGCTGACCGAGTGGGCGAGGACGAACGGCGATGCGGTGCTCGACGCGCTCGACGCCGCCCCTGAGCCGGTCGCCCCTCGCGACTGACGCCCCGCTAGGGCACCGAGAAGCCGTGTCGACGTGGGCCGCTCTCCTGGCGAGTCATCAGCCGGGCCGGCAGCACGGAGCTTGGGCCACGCATCAAGGCCTGCGGAGGGGAGCCGCACCGACCCAGCGGTGATAGGCATCCATGTCGACGTTGCTGCCGCACACGATGGTGACTACGTGTCGGCCGACGAAACGGTCGCGGTTTTCCAGGATCGCCGCGATGCCGAGAGCGGCTGACGGTTCGACGACGAGACCGGCGTGGTCGAGCAGCATGCGCATACCGGCGGTGATTGATGCCTCCTGGACCAGGAGGGCGTCGTCAGCGACCAGGAGGAGGTCGTCCAGGACGGCCGGGATCGGATGTCGGCCGGCGACTCCGTCGGCGATGGTGTCGGTCGAGTCGGTCGTGACGATGCGCCGCCGGCGCCACGAGTGTGTCAGCGCCGGCGCGCCGAGCGGCTGGACACAGATCACCTCCACTTCGGGGGTCAGGGCCTTCAGCACGTGTCCTACGCCGGTTGCCAGCGCCCCGCCGCCGAGAGCGATCAGGACGGCGTCGAACGACGGCGCGGCGTCCACCAGTTCCAGGCCTATGGTGGCCGCGCCCTCGCAGGTCTCGATGTCCAGGCTGTCCTCGACCAGCCGGATGCCGTCGCGGCGTGCGATGGCTGCCGCTCGCTCGCGAGCCATCTCGTGGTCGCCGTCCACCAGCTCCAGCCCGGCGCCCAGCGCGCGGATGCGATCGAGCTTGGCCACCGTCGCGGAGCGGGACGCCACCACGGTGACGTCGAGCTGTCGGCCGCGACCGGACCAGGCCAGAGCCTGACCGAGGTTGCCTGCGCTGGCGCACACCACGGCTTGCGATCCTTGCTCGGCGAGCAGGGTCGCGACGACCTCGGTGCCCCGGGCCTTGAAGCTGCGGACCGGGTTCGCCGTTTCGAGCTTGATGCTCACCATGCACCCGAGGCCGGGCTCCAGCGCCTCGCAGCGGTACAGCGGAGTGTCGAGAAACAGCGGGTCGATCACCCGGCGAGCCGCCCGGATCCGAGCAGTGTCGAGGCGCGTCTCCTGCATGACACAGCAGCGTAGCGCCGTCGACGCGGCCCCCTTCGGGCGAAGGGCCGGCACCGGGAGTGCGGGACGGGCGCGGCGAGCGGGATCCGCTCGTGACCCGTCAGGGCGTCCGACGGATGACAGAGTCCGGCATGCGCCGGGGGAGCGATCCGTCGGCGTGGAAGCCGCGCACCGGTCTGCGTGTACTCCCCGGCCCGGCCGGGTGGCAGGCGGTCGTCGATGACCGAGTCGACGGCGGCAACGAGCCGACATTCATGGCGACTTTCGGTTGCCAGGCAACCTGCGTCGACTTCTTACCCTTTTCACAGATGGCACACAAGCACCTCCTTCCGTGCCTGCAAGACGTGCACGACTCGTCCCGACCAGACGCAGAAAGAGCACCCATGACCAGACACCACCCCAATGCCTTACGGCGTTCGGCGGTCATCGCCGCTGCCGCCCTCACCGTCGGCGCCGCCGCAACCCTCGCCGCGCCCGGCGCGGGAGCGGCGACACCGGCGGGCACGCCGAAGCTCGCACTGATCGCCGCTACCCCCTCGGTGACCGTCGACCGATGGGAAGGCGAGCCGGGGATCTACCTGGACCTCGGCACCTACATCACGGTCGACGGGGGACCGTTCGAGCTTCGGGTGACGCGCAAGTCCTACAACGACCCTGTCGTCGCCTCGCAGGTGATCCGCTCCGGCGGCCGGACGGTGACCAAGACCCTGCCGACGGGCCTGGTGAAGGACTTCTCGGGCCTGCCGGGCTTCCTCAAGGTCAGCATCAGCGACGAGTCGGGCGCGAAGAAGCTCGACACCACGCAGTCGTTCTGCCCGAACAACCGGGCGGGCCGGATCCGGCCGGATGCCCCGGCCACCTCGAAGTACCCCGACGGTTGCTCCGACAACCCGTTCGCGCTCGGAGGTGTGTGGGGTGTCGAGAAGGGCTGGGCGGCCGCCACGTCCCAGGGCTTCCGTGGGGACAACCCGATCGACCTGCCGGCCGGCGTCTACACCGCGAAGGTGTCGGTGGCGAAGAAGTACCGCGACCTGTTCGGAATACCGGACAAGACGCAGACCATCAAGGTGACGGTCCGCCAGCAGGATTCCGGCGGGGGCCAGGGTCTGACCGGCGCCAAGCGCGGGCGGAAGAGCGCGTCGAAGATCGCGAAGCCGGCGGCCAAACGCCCGGTCGGCAAGGCGGCCGTCGCCGCCGACATGCCCAAGCCCGACCTGCGTGCCCTTCCCGCGTACGGTATCGCGATCACCGACGGGGGCGAGGGCGGAGAGGGTGCCGTCGCCGGCAAGGACTACCTGGCCTTCAGCGCCACCGTCTGGAACGGTGGCCCCTCGCCGCTGGTCGTGGACGGGTTCCGCAAGCCCGGCGCGGAGAAGATGGACGCGTACCAGTACTTCTACGACGCCAAGGGCAAGCAGGTCGGGTACACGCCCACCGGCACCATGGAGTGGGACCCGCGGGAGGGCCACCAGCACTGGCACTTCAGCGACTTCGCCAGCTACCGGCTGCTCGGCGCGGACAAGAAGGAGATCGTCCGCAGCGGCAAGGAGGCGTTCTGCCTGGCCAACACCGACGCCATCGACTACACGGTGAAGAACGCCAACTGGCACCCGTACAACACCGACCTCGCCACCGCCTGCGGTGAGGAAACCGCCGTCTCGGTGCGCGAGGTGCTCGACGTCGGCAACGGCGACACCTACAGCCAGTACCGGCCCGGTCAGTCCTTCGACGTCTCGGACCTGCCGAACGGCACCTACTACATCCAGGTCATCGCCAACCCCGACAACCGGCTCAAGGAGCAGAGCACGGCCAACAACGTCACGTACCGCAAGGTCGTCCTCGGCGGCACGCCGGGCGCCCGCACGGTGACCGTGCCGAAGTACGGCCTCATCGACGCTCCCTGATCACCTGGCGGGCGGGGGCAGCCGCCTCCGCCCGCTCACCGGCAGGACGCCGGACGCCGGTCGTACGGCACGACGTCGCGCGTCCCGCCGGTGCCCTCAGAGACCAGCCGGGTTGCGGGGCAGCCAGGCACGGTGGGCGTCGCGTAGGCGGTCTCGTTCTTCGGGGCACGCCGCGATGACGTCAGCGCCGCCGTCGTACGGATGGTGGATGCGGGTGAGTCCGCTGTCGGTGATGATCACTCCGCTGAGTACGTCGTCTGCCACTTCGCGGAGGATGTCGTCGACCGTGCCCGGCCGCCAGGGGCGGCGGTCGGCGTAGAGGTGCGTGTAGCTGTGGAGCTCGGGGTCGGGATCGTCGTCGTACGCGAGCGTCATCCAACGGATGCCTTCGGGGTGCACCTCGTGCCGCTCCGGCGGGAGTTCCGGTCCGTCCGGTTCCCAGGACCACGCCACGGTGAGGACGTAGACGTCGGTGCCCTCGAAGAGTTCGTCCAGGACCGAGTTGTACCGGTGGAGGACGATGGCGTACTCGTCCTCGCTCCCCGGGTAGCGCCTCGAGTCCGGCAGGCTGTGGAAGCGCACCCAACGGTCGCTGTACGCAGTGCGCAGTTCGTGGGCGACGGGAGGCCCCTTGGGGAACTGGTGCTGCCACAGTGCGGACAGGCGGATCAGGCCGTCATCCCCGTAGATGGGCAAGGGATGCGTCCTCAACGGGATAGGGGTGTTCCTGGGGCAGCAGTCGGTTGGCCGAGTCCAGGTCACCGCTGCGGACGAGGGCGTGGATCTCGTGGGCGAGTGGTGTGACGTCCCTGATGGCGACCGTCCACTCGTCCGCGTAGCGTCGTGCAGCCTCACCGGAAAGGCCGAGCTGCAGAGATCGGTACGGCCGGGGTTGCAGGTGCAGATCCCGCTCGGGGTCCCACTGCACGCGAGCGGGCGCCCGCTTCAACTGACGCTGCCAGGCGGCTCGGTCGGCATGCACCCCGCGGGCGTAGCTCGACAGACACGCGTTGCGCAGCGCCCAGTCGAAACCGTCACGGCTGATCTCGACGGCCAGCACAACCTCCTGCCCCTCCTTGGCGCCCCAGCCACAGCGGTACATCATCCACAGGAACGACGGCTTGATCCACGTCATCCTGTCGCGCTTCCACAGGGCGGGAAAACGGCCCTCGCGAACGGCGGGCAGGCCGATTTCCGGCGAGTACGCCTGGTAGACGGTGACCGTGGAGTCCGTATGGGCCGCACGGATCCCGCGTTGCGGTTGTTCCATGCCGTACAGCGTGGGGTCGGCCGGCTCGGGCGGCCACTGATTTTGTCGGGCACGGCGCCTCCCCCGCCTGTATCGAACGGGACGCATAGCGAGAGGCCGGCCACCGCCGGCGTTGACGTGTCGTGACGAGAGTGGCGGCCACGAGGAGAGACGGGGACTGCCGCACAGACGGGCCATGCCAACCGTGCGGCGATCGCGGCAGCAGTGAGTTGGAGCAGCACGAGCAGGCTCGTGACGGTACGGCTACGAGTTCCGCAGCGAAGCGCGGGACGGGTGCGACGCGGTCGTCGTCCGGTCTTTCCAAGTTCGCGCCCACAAGCTCCGGAGGGCCCGATCGCAAGGCGGCGGAGGCACCGGACGTGCAACTGTTCGGGACCGTCAGGAGTCTAGCGACGAAGAAAGTTCACCTGGGAAAAACCGTCCGTTTGCCCGCGTTCCGACAGAGGGTTCTCTCCATGCCGATGCCCCCGCACAACCGTCGCGCCTCCCGTGCCGCTGTTGCCGCCCTCGGCGCTGCCGGCCTGATCGCGCTGGCCGCGGCTCCCGCCGCCTTCGCGGATGGGACCGCGCCCGAACTGGTCGTCGGAGGCATCGAGCCGATCGGCGGTGTGAAACCGGGGAGCACCTTCGATCTGCCGGTCACCGTGGCGAACAAGGGCACCGGAGCCGCCGAGAACGTGTGGGTCTACTACGCCGTCACCCGGGGACTCGACTTCGCGGAGGTTCCCTCCAACTGCCGAGCGCAGTACGTCCGGTCCTACGACGAGATGCCCGAGTTGTGGACCGTGGTGTGCGGGTTCGATCAGGCGGTGGAGCCGGGCGTCGTCTATACGCCCGACAGGCCTCTCCGTGTCAAGGCACGGGACCGCGCGCTCAACGACGAACTGTGGCTGCGGGTCGGGGAAAACGATCCGGGGGTGGACGAGAACGGCACCGCGCCGGTGGCGGGAACCGCGCCGGCGGTGAAACTGGTCGAAAGACAGGCGGGGGGGAGGGGTCCGCGCGAGTCGTCCATGTGCCCGTCACCTCCGTCAACACGGCCGACTTCCAGGTGACGGGGGCCGCTTTGAAGGGGAGCGTCGGCGAAACGGTGCCGATGAAGGTGGAGTTCACCAACGCCGGACCCGCCTGGGTCATGGGCAAGCTGGGGGTCACGCCGGTCAGCGTCATTGTCACGCCGCCCGCCGGAACGTCGGTCGTCAAGACCGCCACGTTCTGCAGGGCCAAGGGTGAGACGTACCGGTGCGGCATGCTTTCGGGGGCTCTCAACGAGGGCGGCCAACAGGCCTACACCTTCAAGCTGAGGATCGACAAGCGCGTGGCGCACGCCAAGGGCACGGTGGCGCTGAGCACCGAGGCGCGGCCTTTCGACCCCGACAAGGCCAACGACAAGGCCGACATCACGCTGGACGTCATCGGTGGAGGGCCGACCGGCTCGACGGGTGGCTCGACCAGTGGCTCGGGCGGATCGACCAGTGGCTCGGGCGGATCGGTCGGTGGGTCGGGCGGATCTGCCGGCGGGTCGTCGTCGACCGGCAACGACGGGGGCACGGCGAACGGCGGCCACCTGGCGGAGACCGGGTCCTCGGCGCTGCCGATCACGGGCGTGGCCGCCGCGGCGGTGGTCACGGGTGCGGGCATGCTCGTCATCGTGCGCCGCCGCCGGGCCCAGAGCCCGAGCTGACGACCGTCCGACGCGAGCGGTGGTACCTGCCCCGGGCCGCCGGTCCGGGACCTCCGCGCTGCACTGATCGGCGGCGCCTCAGGCGGTCCCCGGATCCGAGCCGACCGAGGAAGGCGCCCGTTCAACCCGGATCTTCTCGTTCTCACATGGACGGATGGCTGACGCCGCCGACGCCAGCCATATGGCGCTCCACCGACGTCCTCAGGCCCTCAAGTGCTTACGGAGACGTTGTCAGTGGCCCCGCGTACCGTGCGGTGCGTTGGGCCGGACGGAGATCGTGAGGGACTCGCGGCCATGGGGGGTGGGTATAGAAGGTCCCCGGCACCCAGCTCGGGACTGGAACGGGATCCGTGTCCCCACCCCCCACCTCACCCACGGCGTGGCTGTCGCTTGTGGCGCTGTTCCGTACTTGATCCTTCGAACAGCCTGTCCACCGCCCGGGGTCGATCAGGGGCAGCATGCGCGGTCTACTCCGCAGTGGCCTCCGGGACAGGGGCAATGCCCGTGGGGCACGAGGCGCCCCAGTTCGTTCCGAGTGGGTCACTTAGCTTGACCCCCGTCCCGCCCAGCCCGCAGTAGCCCGCCGGGTTCTTGTCGAGATATTGCTGGTGGTAAGCCTCGGCCGGGTAGAAGGGGCGGTCGGCGGCGGGGAGGATTTCTGTGGTGATGGTGCCGTAGCCGGAGTTGGTGAGGACCTGCTGGTAGGTCTTGCGGCTTGCTTCGGCCGCCGCGGTCTGTTCGGGGGTGTGGGGGTAGATCGCCGAGCGGTACTGGGTGCCGACGTCGTTGCCCTGGCGGAAGCCCTGCGTGGGGTTGTGGGACTCCCAGAAGGTCTTCAGGAGGCGGTCGTACGAGATCAGCTTCGGGTCGTGGACCACCCGTACGACCTCGGTGTGGCCGGTGAGGCCCGAGCAGACCTCTTCGTAGACGGGGTTCTCGGTGTGGCCGCCCTGGTAGCCGACGAGCGTCGTCCACACGCCCGCCGGGAGCTGCCAGAACTTCCGTTCGGCGCCCCAGAAGCAGCCGAGGCCGAAGTCGGCGACCTCCAGGCCCTCGGGGTAGGGGCCGAGGAGGGGGTTGCCCAGCACGGTGTGGCGGTCGGGGACGTCGAACACAGGCGCGGGCCGGCCCTTGAGCGCCTGTTCGGGGGTGGGCAGCTGGGGTGTGCGGCCGAAGAACATGGGGTCTCCCTGGCGGGCGGAGCGGGGCGGGGGCTTGTGTCGGTGACAGGGACAACGTGGTGGGTGCCGTCTGGATTCCGGGCCGCCCGCGGCCGGGTCAGGCCGGCTGTGGGGTCGGTGGCAGCAGCGCCCGCAGCGGGCCGGTGTCGGGGTGGTCGGCCAGCGCGGCGGCGACCGCGGCGTGCAGCGTGGCTTCCGTGCCCGCCTCGCCGTCGAGGTCGGACGCGGAACCGGGCAGCCGTACCACGGCCGGGCGTGACCAGGAGAACTCCCAGTGCAGCAGCGACCGCGCGCTGAACTCGGCCAGCACCATGCTCTGGAGCGCGTCGCGCAGCACCGGCCGTACGGACTCCCGGAACGCCGGGTCCTGCGCTGTCGCCACCTGCTCGGACAGCGGCAGCCGCTGTGCCAGCTGCCACAGTTGACCGTCGTCGATCAGCCGGAGCAGCGCGGGCAGCGTCGGCCGGTCCTCGGTGTGGGAGGCGAGCGCGCGGTGCAGCGGGGTGTCGAGCGAGGCCAGTCCCGCGGCCATCGACGAGCTCAGCAGCTGCTCCCACTCCCCGGCCCGCTCGAACTGCCGCACCTCGTCGGTCAGCACCGCGTCCTCCAGCGCGGCCAGGGTGCGGGCCGGGTCTGCGAGCAGGGCGAGGGCCGGGCCGCCGTCGTCCGCGCCGCGGCCGTCCGCGGGCAGTTCCTCGATCCGCCGCACCCGGTCGGCGATGGGCGGATGCGAGTCGTACGGCGATACGGGCTCCGTCGGCAGCTTCGCCCGCAGCCCCGCCAGTTCCGTCTCGCGGGCCGTCAGCATCCGGCCGAAGCCGCCGAAGAACTGCCCGCGCGGCGGCAGTTGCCGGGCCGGCAGGCCGAGCGTCGCGTACGCGTCGAGGTAGAAGCCGTGGGCGGCGGACAGGACCGGGATCTCACGGAGCGCCGACGCCGTCGCGTCCCGGCCGGCGATCCGGGCGGCGGCCAGGTCGGCGGCGTACTCCTGCGCGCGGGCCGTCGACAGTGTGGCCCGCATGTAGAGCTTCGCGTACGCCGTGTAGACCGCCGCCATCAGCCGGTACGTGAAACCGGAGCCGGCGGTGTCGATCTTCTTGGCCTGTCTGCCCTTCGCGGTGCGCCTCGCGGCGGCCTTCTCCTGCCGGGCGCGTTCGGCGGCCTCCTTGCCGTCGGCGCGCGCGTGGAAGTGCTCGACGGTCCGCGCGATCTGTACCCGGCCGCGCACGGCGAGCGCCGACAGCCGGGTGTCTCCGCCGGTGAAGTGGCCGTACTCGTGGGCGAGTACGGCTCTCAGCCGGGCCTCGGTCAGCCCGGTGAGCAGCGGCACGCCCAGGTAGAGGCGGCGGGGTCCGGGGCGCAGGCCGAGCAGCCGAGGCTCCTCGCTGACCGCCGCGTTGACGTCGCCGGTGAGCACGACGGCGTCCGGAGCGCGGGTGCCCGTGGCCGCCGCGAGCTCCCGCACCAGGGCCCACAGCCGGGGCTCGCCGGCCTCCGTGACCGGGAGGCCGGGCGGGCCCTCGCCCTTGGGGGTGCGGAGCATGAACATGCCTCGGACGACCGGGACCGCCAGCAGCAGGGAGACGATCACGATCTTCCCGGCGAAGGCGTCGGGCGCCCACTTCACCGCTGCCACGTCGACCACGGCCGCCACCGCCAGGAGGACGAGGCTCAGCAGATAGAAACCGCAGAGCAGAACAAGGGCGCGCAGCGCCCGCAGAGTTGCGCCCATCGGGCAGATCCCCCCACAGGACCCCGGGGAACGGGGCCGACTACGACCAACGGAAAACGAACGGGAGTATGCAGGCGATGCGACGGTGCCTCGCACGGGTGGTGCGGAGTGGGGGGACGCCGGAGTATGCCGTACCGCAGGTCAGGACGGCAATTCAGGCGCCCTGAGGTTCCGCGCCCCAAGGGGGCGCGGGGCCGCGTCCGACGTGCGGCTGCCGCCGCGTGGGCGCGAGCGACCCCCACCGGCCCGCGCCCGGCAGACGACCGTTTCTCTTGTCGGCGCCCTCAGCTGTGCAGCGTCGCCGGGCTGCCGCCGTTCGCCTCGTAGCCCGCCACCGCCAGTGCGCGGAAGAGTGCGAACTCGCCGGCCGGGTTCGCCGACAGCGTCCAGGGCAGGGCCCCGACATGGCCGTCGACGCGTATCAGCTCGCCCATGGCCTCCGCCCACCGCTCCGAGCGGACCAGGAAGAAGACCAGCAGGTGACGGACGTGCGCGAGCATCGGGTCGTCCTGGCGGGCCGAGTGCACCGCGTGCAGGGCGCCGTGCACGGCCTTGGTGACGACCTCGCTCTGGTAGAAGCTCGCCACCAGGTTCACCTCGGGCAGGTGCTCGAAGACCGCGAACAGCGGCATCGCGGCCAGCAGCGAGCCCTGCGGGGCGCGGGCGGCGGCGGCCTCGGCGAAGGAGTACGCCAGCTCGCGCGAGCCGTGCCACTTCTCGCACCAGTAGTGCAGCGCCGCCAGGTGCGCCCCCATGTGCGTCGGAGCGCGGTCCAGGATCTTCAGCCACAGCTGCTCGAACTCCGGCTGCGGGTAGTTCAGCCCGCGTGCCACCGACAGCTCGATGATGTACGGCACCGGGTCGCCGGGGGAGAGCAGTGCCGCCTGCCCACAGGCGTCCCTGGCCTCCTCCATGATGATCCGGAAGTCGTCGGTGCCGGGCGTCGACGTCCGCCAGGCCTGCTGCACCAGGAACTCCGCGTGGACGGCCGCGCCGCCGGCGTCCTTGGGCTGCTCGGCCCGCCAGACACGGAGCCACTGGCCGCCCGGCGTCTCGCTGACCCCGCCCGGCCGCTCCTTGAGCTCCAGCGCCGCCGCACCGGCGAAGGCCTGCACGCGCTGCCAGCGCGGCTCGCCCGCGATCTCCGTGCCCGCGAGCAGCTGCGAGGCCGCCCGGTAGTCCTGGGTGCGCTGCACGACGTCCAGGACGTCCAGCAGGTCCTGGTCGGGGCCGGGCATGCGGATGTCCAGCTCCTCCTCGCGCACGAAGCCGTAGTCCGCCGGGTCGGCGGCGTCCGGGTGGCTCGGGTGGACCTGCTCGATCATGCCGCGCCGCCGCCGCAGGACGGGGAGCAGCGCGAAGCTCAGCAGGAGCAGCGCCATCAGGGCCCAGAGAATCGCCATGCGTCAAGCGAACCAGACGGCGCCGACAATTGGCCAACCGGTGCCCTGACCTGTGGACAACCGACGGCCCGGCCTGTGGACAACGCGCGGGGTCCGTCGGAGCACTAGGCTCGTCAACCATGAGCGACAGGCACCACATCAGTCAGCACTTCGAGACGCTCGCCATCCACGCGGGCAACACGGCGGACCCCCTCACCGGTGCGGTCGTACCGCCGATCTACCAGGTCTCGACCTACAAGCAGGACGGCGTCGGCGGCCTGCGCGGCGGCTACGAGTACAGCCGTAGCGCCAACCCGACCAGGACCGCCCTGGAGGAGAACCTCGCAGCCCTGGAAGGCGGGCGGCGCGGGCTCGCGTTCGCGTCCGGGCTGGCGGCCGAGGACGCCCTGCTGCGCACGCTGCTCAGCCCCGGCGACCACGTGGTCATCCCGAACGACGCCTACGGGGGCACGTTCCGGCTGTTCGCGAAGGTCGTCTCCCGGTGGGGCGTGGAGTGGTCCGTCGCCGACACCAGCGACCCGTCCGCCGTGCGGGCCGCGATCACCCCGAAGACCAAGGCGGTCTGGGTGGAGACCCCCTCCAACCCGCTGCTCGGCATCACCGACATCGCCGCCGTCGCCCAGGTCGCCCACGACGCGGGCGCCCGGCTCGTCGTCGACAACACCTTCGCCACGCCCTACCTCCAACAGCCGCTCTCGCTCGGCGCGGACGTCGTCGTGCACTCGCTGACGAAGTACATGGGCGGTCACTCGGACGTGGTCGGCGGCGCGCTGATCGTGTCGGACCAGGCGCTCGGCGAGGAGCTGGCCTACCACCAGAACGCGATGGGCGCGGTCGCCGGGCCGTTCGACTCGTGGCTGGTGCTGCGCGGCACCAAGACGCTCGCGGTGCGCATGGACCGGCACAGCGAGAACGCCACGAAGATCGCCGACATGCTGAGCCGGCACGCGCGCGTGACGCGGGTCCTGTACCCGGGCCTGCCCGAGCACCCGGGGCACGAGACCGCCGCCAAGCAGATGAAGGCGTTCGGCGGCATGGTGTCCTTCCAGGTCACGGGCGGCGAGGAGGCGGCCGTCGAGGTCTGCAACCGCGCGAAGGTGTTCACGCTCGGCGAGTCCCTGGGCGGCGTCGAGTCCCTGATCGAGCACCCGGGACGCATGACCCACGCCTCGGCGGCCGGCTCCGCCCTTGAGGTGCCCGCCGACCTGGTGCGGCTGTCCGTGGGCATCGAGAACGTCGACGACCTGCTCGAAGACCTCCAGCAGGCCCTCGGCTGATCGTTTCACCAGTCGACGATGGGTGGAGTCGTCGTGGACGGCGGCTCCACCCACGGATGTACCGTCGCCGCCCAGACCGTGAACGCCACGGCCGCCGCGCACAGCAGCAGCCACAGCAGGCGGCGGGCCCTGCGCCGGCGCCGCAGCATCCGGCCGCCCCGGCGCAGCACCTCGCCGTAGAGGTCGGGCGGCACCGGGGGCGGTGTCCGTTCCATGGCCCGCCGGGCCGCGGCCTCGCGTTCGACACGGTTCACGACGGTGCCACCTTCGCCCCCAGCACCGCGGGCGCCGCCTTGCGCGGCGGATGCAGCAGGGTGGCCGTCGCCCGCTCGCAGAGGGCGTGCACGCGCTCCGTGGGCAGGCCGAGCAGCGCCGCCGTCTGCTCCTCGGCGACCCCCTCGTACAGCCGCAGCACCAGGATCAGGCGCTCCCGGGGCGTGAGCCCGGCCAGGGCGCTGCCGGGGTGCGGGCGGGTGCGGCTGAGCGGGCCGCCGTACTGGTGCCAGGCGGAATTCGCGAAGCGCAGGGCGAGGTACTGGCGGGCCCGGTCGTACGGGTCCTCGCCGCGCAGCCGGTCCCAGCACGCGTACGTGTGCGCGAGCGCGAAGGTCAGCAGGCGCCGCGCGCGGGGGTTGGCGTCCGGCGCCTCGGCGGTCAGCAGGGTGGCGGCATGCAGCAGCCGTCCTGCCGCGCCCGCGACGAACGCCTCGAACTCCCGGGCCCGGCGGGCGTCCTGCAGCGCCTGCCGATCACGCACCGTCCCTCCCCGACTGTGGGGGCCCGGACACGGGTACGCCGGGGCCCGGTCTCATATGAGGCCAGGGTCGGGCCCACGGTCAAGAGCCGCGCGTCACGCGCGCGTGACGGATACGGCGGATGCCTGCGGGAAGCCCAGGCGGTGTCCGTGCCCGGCCGACCGCTCGGAAGGCCGACGGTCGGAAGGCCGGCCGGCGGTCAGGAGGCCGGCGGGGTGTCCGAGCCCGGCGGCACAGCCATCCGCGCGGACAGCGCGCTGTTGAAGCGGGTGAGCAGGGCGCAGAACGTCTCGCGCTCCGCCGGCTCCCAGTCCTGCGTCAGCTCCGCCATCAACTGGCGCCGCGACGAACGCACTTCCTCCAGCCGCGACAGCCCGCGCGGGGACAGCTGGAGCACCACGGCCCGGCCGTCCTCGGGGTGCGAGGTGCGCTTGACGAGCCCGGTGTCGACCAGCGGAGCCACCTGCCGGGTGACCGTGGACGAGTCGATGCCCATGCTCGCGGCGAGCGCCTTGACCCCCATGGGGCCTTCCTTGTCGAGGCGGTTGAGCAGCAGGTACGCGGCGCGGTCCATGGAGTTGCGCACCTGACCGACGCCGCCGAGCCGGGTCTGTTCGGCACGTCGGGCGAACACCGCCACCTCGTGCTGCAGCGTGTCGAGAAGACCGCTGTCACCGACGGTCGTCATGTCCATCGACATTTCAGGTGTTGTGGGCATGGCGGGGGGCTCACTTCATGAAGAGTGCTGTGGTGGGGGACAGAGTACGCGGACAGGGGGCGAGCCGTACCGGCGCTGCGCAAACCGGTCTCGGAGGTTGGTCACACCCGCGCCTTCGGCCTGTGAACTGCGAGACTTGAGTCATGAGCTACAGCACGGCTGACTCCTTGCGCCCCGTCACCCTCGACGACGTGCGCGGCGCCCAGAAGATGCTCACGGGCGTGGCGCGGACGACCGCGATGGAGGGCAGCAGGCACCTGTCCCAGCTGGTCGGCTCGCCGGTGCACCTCAAGTGCGAGAACCTCCAGCGGACCGGTTCGTTCAAGCTGCGCGGCGCCTACGTCCGGATCGCAGGGCTGCTGCCCGAGGAGCGCGCCGCCGGGGTGGTCGCCGCGAGCGCCGGGAACCACGCGCAGGGCGTGGCGCTGGCCTCGTCGCTGCTCGGCGTGCACTCGACGGTGTTCATGCCCGACGGCGCCCCGCTGCCCAAGATCAGCGCGACCCGGGAGTACGGCGCGGAGGTGCGGCTGCACGGCCAGGTGGTCGACGAGACGCTGGCCGCCGCCCAGGAGTACGCGGCCGAGACCGGCGCGGTGTTCATCCACCCCTTCGACCACCCGGACATCATCGCCGGCCAGGGCACGGTGGGGCTGGAGATCCTGGACCAGTGCCCCGAGGTCGGCACGATCGTCGTCGGGATCGGCGGCGGCGGGCTCGCGGCCGGGATCGCGGTCGCGGTGAAGGCGGTCAGGCCGGACGTGCGGATCGTGGGCGTCCAGGCGGCGGGCGCGGCCGCGTATCCGCCCTCGCTGGCGGCCGGGCACCCGGTCACGGTGGCGAACCCGGCGACGATGGCCGACGGCATCAGGGTCGGACGGCCCGGTGACGTGCCGTTCGCGCTCGTCGAGGAGCTGGTCGACGAGGTCCGCACGGTCACCGAGGACCAGCTGTCCGCCGCGCTGCTGCTCTGCCTGGAGCGGGCCAAGATGGTCGTGGAACCGGCCGGGGCCAGCCCGGTCGCGGCGCTGCTGGGCGAGCCGGAAGCCTTCGCCGGACCGGTCGTCGCCGTGCTGTCCGGCGGCAACGTCGACCCGGTGCTGCTGCAGCGGGTACTGCGGCACGGCATGGCCGCGCAGGGCCGCTACCTGGCCGTACGGCTGCGGCTGACCGACCGGCCGGGCGCGCTCGCCACCCTGCTCGGGGTGCTGTCGGCGGTCGACGCGAACGTCCTCGACGTGAGCCACGTCCGCACCGACCCCCGCCTCGGGCTCGCGGAGGCGGAGGTCGAACTCCACCTGGAGACCAAGGGGCCGGCCCACTGCACCGAGGTCGGCCAGTCCCTGCGCGAGGCCGGTTACACGGTCATCGACTGAGGGCGTCGGCCGTTCCCAGCGGGAAAAGTCCAGGTCAGTGCCTGTTCATTCACTCGTTCGGGAAAATCCGTCGACGAACGCGATACATCGCGTTATGGTGTGTCGCGTGGCCACCGCTGCCCCCGCCCGCCGTCGCGCCGGTGGAAAACCATAGGCGGACCGAGGGCCGCATACCTAGCCTTTTGCGCACCATCCCCGACGACGTGGAGACCCACATGCCAGGCGCCATCTATGCCGAAGGTCTGGTCAAGACCTTCGGCGACGTAAGGGCTTTGGACGGCGTCGACCTCGATGTCCCCGAAGGCACGGTCCTCGGACTGCTCGGGCCGAACGGCGCGGGCAAGACGACGGCCGTCCGCTGCCTGACGACCCTGCTCCGCCCCGACAGCGGCAAGGCCGTCGTCGCGGGCATGGACGTACTCAAGCAGCCGGACGCCGTACGCCGCTCCATCGGCCTGTCCGGACAGTTCGCGGCGGTCGACGAGTACCTCACCGGCCGCGAGAACCTCCAGATGGTCGGCCAGCTGTACCAGATGCGGGCCAGGCAGGCCAAGGCCCGCGCCGTCGAGCTGCTGGAGCAGTTCCACCTCACCGAGGCCGCCGACCGCCCCACCAAGACCTACTCCGGCGGCATGCGCCGCCGCCTCGACCTCGCCGCCGCCCTCGTCGTCTCCCCGCCGGTGATGTTCATGGACGAGCCGACCACCGGCCTCGACCCGCGCAACCGCCAGCAGTTGTGGGAGGTCATCAAGCAACTGGTCTCCGGCGGCACGACCCTGCTGCTCACCACCCAGTACCTGGAAGAGGCCGACCACCTCGCCCATGACATCGCGGTCGTCGACCACGGCAAGGTCATCGCCCAGGGCACCTCCGACGAGCTCAAGGCCCGCACCGGCGGCGAGCGCGTCGAGGTCGTGGTGCACGAGCGCGAGCACATCCGGACCGCCGCGGAGGTGCTGGCGGGGTTCGGCAAGGGCGACACCACCGTCGAGGAGCACACCCGCAAGCTCACCGTCCCCGTCACCGGCGGCGCCAAACTGCTCGCCGAGGTCATCCGCGAGCTGGACTCCCGCGGCATCGAGATCGACGACATCGCCCTGCGCCGCCCCACCCTCGACGACGTCTTCCTGTCCCTGACCGGACACGTGGCCGAGGACAAGCCCGAGGGCAACGGCGAGCAGGGCACAAAGAAGAACACCCGCAAGGAGGCCGTGAAGTGAGCGCCGTGAACGACTCCATGGTCGTAGCCCGCAGGAACTTGATTCGCATGGGGCGGATTCCCGAGATGCTCATCTTCGGGCTGATCCAGCCGATCATGTTCGTGGTGCTGTTCACCTACGTGTTCGGCGGCTCGATCACGGTCGGCTCGTCCACCTCGACCCAGGCCTACCGTGAGTTCCTGATGGCCGGCATCTTCGCCCAGACCGTCACCTTCGCCACAGCGGGCGCCGGCGCGGGTATCGCCGACGACATGCACAAGGGCCTCATCGACCGCTTCCGCTCCCTGCCGATGGCCCGCGGCGCGGTCCTGACCGGACGCACCCTCGCCGACCTGGTGCAGACGGCGCTCACCCTCGTCGTCCTGGCGGTCGTCGCCCTGATAGTCGGCTGGCGCACGCACGAGAACATCGGCAAGGTGCTCGCCGGCTTCGGCCTGCTTCTGCTGCTCGGGTACGCGTTCTCGTGGATCGGCGCGCTCATCGGACTGTCCGTGCGCACGCCCGAAGCGGCAACCTCGGGCGGCCTGATCTGGTTGTTTCCGCTGACCTTCATCTCGAACGCGTTCGTGGATGCGAACCACTTGCCGACGTTCCTGCGTCACATCGCCGAGTGGAACCCGTTCAGCGCCACCGTGCAGGCGTGCCGCGAGCTGTTCGGCAACCTTCCGCCGGGCTTCAACGCGTCCGACGCCTGGCCCATGCAACACCCGGTCTGGGCCTCGCTGATCTGGTCGGTCGTGATCATCGCCGTCTTCCGCGCGCTGGCGGTCCGCAAGTACCGCCGGGCGGCCGGTTGATCTCGCCTCTTGCGGACAGGCACGACGAAGCCCCCACGGAGAGGTGGGGGCTTCGTCGCGTCCGCGCCGAGTCGGCGGTCGTCGGCGCCAGGGCGCCGCTCGATCACAGCCCCTGTGGCTGGGCGGGGCCGGCTGACGGGGCGTCTCGTCGGCGCACGAGCAGGCCTGCGGGCCGCCACAGGGCGAAGGCCAGGCCGAGGCCGAGCGGAATCTGCAGGAACCGCTGGATCACCGGAGGCCCGGGCTTGTCCCCCCGCCTGAGCGGGGCATCGCCCTGCGGATCGACGGTCACCGTGTAAGTGCCGCCCACCACCCACTTCCAGCCCATGAGCCCGTTCTCCTCGAACGGAGCCAGCGGCGGGCCGTCGATGACGGTGACCGTGTAGCGGTGGACGCCCGGATCCATGCCGTCGCCGGCGGACCACTGAATCTGCCGGACCCTGACGTGTTCGGTACGCCCGTGCTGGTGCAGTGCCTGCTGGTCCAGCTCCAGGATCTGCAGGATCAGCACCCCGAAGAGGCACACCGCACACAGCATCCACCGGAGGTCCAAGTACCAGCACGTGCTGAGGAACACGCAGCCGAGGAGGATCGCCAGCGCGCACAGCAAGTCGATCCACTCGGCGTGCGTGACGAAGGCTGTGCGCACGATCAGACGCACGATCGCCCACAGCACCCACACTGCGCCGGTGCTTGCGGCGCCCACCAGTACCCGCCGGCCCACGCCTGCCCGCCCTGTGCGTACTTCCTCCACGCTCAACCTCACCCCTGGTCTCGATGGAACCGCCGGCCGGGTGGTGCACGCACTCCAACGTATGGATTGTTCAACGATCCTTCAATAGGATTGTTCAATTCTCGGCCGTCTGCTTCGCGGACGCGGAGGGGTAACCAACCGGAGGGCTGCAGGAGATGAGCTGGCATCAGTTCGAACAGATCGACGACAACGGGCGGATCCTGTTCAGCGACGACCCCGCGCTGCGGCTCGAGGGCATCGTGACGGGTCTGGACACCGCGGAAGGCACAGTCACCCTCGATCACGCACAGACACGTCACATGCCCGTTGCCCTCTTCGAGTTCAGGCATGCCCTGGGTGTGGGCGACTTCGGGTACGTCGTGCCAAAGGGAGCCTCGCGCGACGGGATACCCGAGGAACCGCAGATCGAAGGCGCCATCCTGTTCGGCATGAGGCGCCTGGCGCCCGAGTTCTCCGACCTGCGCTCGATCCCCGGATGGGAGCTGCACGAGATACCCGATGAACAGCCAAAACTGGCGCAGCGCCTCGGATACACCTACTCCCGGCTGGAACTGCGGACGCCCGACGGTGAGATCTACTCCCGGACCTGGGTCCCGCACGACCCCGAGTGGGCGGCCGCCGCCCTGCGTCACGGCTACGTCGTGTGCCTGTGCGGCGTGGAACTGGGGATCCGCGCACCGTATGCGATGACCGAGGCGCAGCACACCGCGAGCATGCGCTACGAGGCCTTCCGCCGCGGATGCGCGGTGGGTCTGACAGTGGGCGGATTCGTCGCCTACGTCGGCCACCGCTGACGCGCAACACCGAGCCGGCGCGCTTCGCGTACGGACTGGGCCGCGACGCGGCGTTTGAGCGGGCCCCGCGGACGACGCGGTTCACCTGGTACGGGATGCCGGCGGCGGCGCCCCGCCTCGCCGGTGGTGATCGCCGCGAGCGGGATGCCGTGTGCAGCCACGGCGCACGGCGCGTAAGACCCCCGGCGTCCCGCGGACGCCGGGGGCAGGTGTCCGGCCGGTCAGCCCGAGTAGGGCTCGGCCTTCAGGATCTTCACCGAGGCCTTCTTGCCGTTCGGCAGCTCGTACTCCGCGTCCTCGCCCACCTTGTGGCCGATCACACCGGTGCCCAGGGGGGACTGCGGGGAGTAGGTCTCGACGTCGGCGCTGGCGTACTCGCGGGAGGCGAGGAGGAAGGTCATGGTGTCGTCCTCGTCGCCGTCGAAGGCGATGGTCACCACCATGCCGGGCGCGACGGCGCCGTCCGTGGACGCCGGGGCCTCGCCGACCTTGGCGTTCTCGAGAAGCTGGGTCAGCTGGCGCACACGGAGCTCCTGCTTGCCCTGCTCCTCCTTGGCCGCGTGGTACCCGCCGTTCTCGCGCAGGTCGCCCTCCTCGCGCGCGGCCGCGATCTTGGCGGCGATCTCCGTGCGCGCAGGACCAGACAGGTACTCCAGCTCGGCCCTGAGCTGGTTGTACGCCTCCTGGGTCAGCCAGGTGACGTTCTCGCTGGTCTGGGTCACAGGTGCTCCTCGTCGGTACTGGGAATACAAAGCATCGCCCTACCCGGAAGCATGTTCCTTCATGGAAGGGCGAAACCACGAGCCTAACAATTCAACGGCGGAAGGGGGAGGACATAAGCCATCAGAATTACGTCAGCGCAGGTCGGCGCCTACGTATTCCGGCTGATGTCAGTCGGCGTGGCAGCCGAGCAGCTCCGCCGTGGTGCCCCGGGCCGTCGTACGGAGCGTGACCACCCGGTCGATCTCGGTCGCGGACCCGGTGAAGTGGAAGTCCGCCCGGCCCACCTCGGAGCCGTCCGCCGCCTGGGAGCGCAGCGTGCAGTAACCGGAGGAGCCGGAGTCCTTGTGGACCTCCAGATGCACCTGGACCGCGTGGTCCGAGGCGTCGAAGGTGACGACCTGGGCGCTGATCTTGTTCTGTACGACATAGTGGTAGGCCCAGTAACCGACCAGGACCAGCAGCAGGGCGCCCAGCAGCGCACCGGCGACCCTGAGCTTGCGGTCGGCGCGCTCGTCCGAGGAAGTGCCGTACCGGCCCTCGGGCAGCCGCGTGCTCGCGGTACTCATGATCGTCCTCCGGACCCCGGAATTATTCGCCCTCCGATTCGGTCACTATAGAAGCCGCCGATTGCCCCCGAGCTACCGGGGCGCCGACTTACCAAGGATTGAGTCTTGACTGACCAGCTGCGACTGATGGCCGTCCACGCCCACCCCGACGACGAGTCGAGCAAGGGCGCGGCCACCATGGCGAAGTACGTGTCCGAGGGGGTGGACGTGCTGGTCGTGACCTGCACGGGCGGGGAGCGCGGCTCCATCCTCAATCCCAAGCTGCAGGGCGACAAGTACATCGAGGAGCACATCCACGAGGTACGAAAGAAGGAGATGGACGAGGCCCGCGAGATCCTCGGCGTCAAGCAGGAGTGGCTCGGCTTCGTCGACTCGGGTCTGCCCGAGGGCGACCCGCTGCCCCCGCTGCCCGAGGGCTGCTTCGCCCTGGAGGACGTCGACAAGGCGGCCGGCGAGCTGGTGCGCAGCATCCGCGCGTTCCGCCCGCAGGCGATCACCACCTACGACGAGAACGGCGGCTACCCGCACCCCGACCACATCATGACCCACAAGATCACGATGGTGGCCTTCGAGGGCGCGGCCGACGCCGAGAAGTACCCCGAGGCCGAGTTCGGACCGGTCTTCCAGCCGCAGAAGCTCTACTACAACCAGGGCTTCAACCGCCCGCGCACCGAGGCGCTGCACAACGCCATGCTGGAGCGCGGCCTGGAGTCGCCGTACGGGGACTGGCTGAAGCGGTGGAACGAGTTCGAGCGCACCGAGCGCACCCTGACCACGCACATCCCGTGCGCGGACTTCTTCGAGATCCGCGACAAGGCGCTGATCGCGCACGCCACGCAGATCGACCCGGACGGCGGCTGGTTCAAGGTGCCGATGGACCTCCAGAAGGAGGTCTGGCCGACCGAGGAGTACGAGCTGGCGAAGTCGCTCGTCGATACCTCCCTCCCCGAGGACGACCTCTTTGCGGGCATCCGCGACAATGCCTGACATGAGCGCAAGCCTGGCACTGACGCACCTCGTCCCCCTCGCCAAGGAGGTCGACGAGAACAAGGTCACCCCCGGAGTTCTCGGCTTCATCGTCTTCGCGGTGATGGCCCTGGCGGTCTGGGGCCTGATGAAGTCCATGAACAAGCACATGCAGAAGGTCGACTTCAAGGAGCCCGCCCAGAGCGGGGCGGACTCCAAGGCGCCGGCGGCCGACCCCAAGGGCTGACCGGCGTCACGTCCCGGCCGGCACCGGCACGCCCATCACCTCGCGGGCGTGCCGGCTGGGCACCATGCCCAGACGCCAGGCCTGCCAGCCCGACTCCAGCTGTACCCCGCGCTCCAGGAGCAGGCCGTACGCCGTCACGTACTCGGCCAGCTTCTCGTCGCGCAGCGGGTGCCCGCCGCGGGCGAGCTGGGCCAGCTCCTCCTGGGTGACGGCGGTGCCCACCTCCACCCCGCCGGGCGCGGCGTACGGAAGCAGGGTGCAGCGCAGGAAGCGGGCCCAGTCCTCACCGCGCCGGTCGCCGTACGACGTGAACAGGGCGACCGCCTCGTCGCACAGGGCGAGCGCCTGCTGGGTGCGGGTGTTGCCGGCGTCGACGACGGCCAGCTCCAGGCAGGTCCAGGCCTCGCCGTGGACCACGCCGATGCGCTGGAAGTCGGCGCGGGCGTCGACCAGGAGCTGGCGGGCGAAGCCCGAGTTGCGCAGCGAGCCGGTCTGGGCCGCACGCTGGTCGCGGGTGACCCGGGCCGAGTGGTGGCGGGCGCAGGCCAGGCCGTAGACGTCCCGCATCCGGGAGAACATCGTCCGTGAGCGCTCCAGCTCGCGGACCGCCCGGTCCAGGGCGCCGGTCTCCTCCAGGGCCAGGCCCAGGTAGTACGCCGTCCAGGCCTCGCCGCGCGCGTCCTCGTTCTCCCGGTGCCGGGCGGCCGCCGCCCGCAGTCCGTCGGCCGCCGGGGACGCGTCGCCGGCCACCAGCCGGGCCCGCGCCAGCTGGGTCAGCGCCCAGGCCTCGCCACGGGCGTCCCGGGTACGGCCGTAACGGTCCAGCGCGGCCCGGAGCTCCCGCTCCGCCCGCGGTACGTCGCCCATGCGCAGCGCCAGCTGGCCGAGCTGGAAGTGCGCCCAGGCCTCGCCGTGCACCGAGCCGCCCTCCCGGTGCAGGACCAGCGAGCGGGTGAGCAGGTCGAGGGACTCCGGCAGTCTCGCCCGGTCGCGTTGCACGGCCGCCAGCGCGTGCATCGTCCACGCCCGGTCGGTCGCCAGCTCGGGCGCCGCCTGCAGGTCGAGGGCCTCCTGGAGCTTGGCCGCCGCCTCGGCGAGGTTGCCCTGGTGGTGCAGGGTGATCCCGAGCGAGCACAGCGCGCGGGCCGCACCGGCGTCGTGATGCGCCTCCAGGTAGAGGTCGACGACGGAGGTCAGGGTGGTGCGGGCCTTGTCCAGTTCGCCCAGCTGACGGGCCGCGATACCGGTACGCCACTGCACCGACCGGACCAGCAGACCCTGGTCCACGGACTGCGCCAGCTCGCTGATCTCACCGAGCCGGTAGAGGTCGCCGCGCAGCAGGCAGTAGTCGCACAGCGCGCCCAGCAGGTTCTGCACGGCCGCCTGGTCGACGCCCTCGGAGTGCCGCAGCGCCGCCGTGATGAAGCTCGACTCGTCGTCCAGCCAGCGCAGCGCCTCGTCGAGCGAGGTGAAGCCGTGCGGGCTGAACCGGTCCGAGCGGGTCGACATGTTGCCGTCGACCAGCCGCAGCACCGAGTCGGCCAGCTCGGCGTAGTTCACGATCAGCCGCTCCTGCGCCGCCGTGCGGTCGGCCGGGGTCTCCTCGTCGAGGAGACGGGCCTGGGCGAAGGAACGGACCAGGTCGTGCAGGCGGTAGCGGCTGCCGCGGACGTGGTCGATCAGGCCGGCCCGGGTGAGCGCGACCAGGTGGCGAGTGGCCTCGGCCTCGTCGGCGCCCAGGAGGGCGGCCGCGGCCGCCGCGCCCATCGAGGCCCGGCCCGCCAGCGCCAGCCTCCTCAGCAGCCGCCGCCCGGTCTCCGACTGGTCGGTGTACCGCAGCCACAGCACCCGCTCCACCGGGCCGACCGGACCGTACGCGCCCAGGTCCGTGGCCAGTTGGAGCGGTGAACGCGAGCCAAGCGACGAACCCGCCACCCGCAGCGCCAGCGGCAGCCCGCCGCACAACTCCCGGATCCGGTCCGCGGACTGCGCGTCGTACGGCCCCGACGCGTCCTCGGCCGCCGCGTCCAGCAGCTCCTCCGCGCCGGCCGCGTCCAGCGCCGTCACCGGCAGCTGATGCACCCAGGCCGGCAGGTCGGCGGGCAGGTCGAGCTGGTCCCGGGCGGTGACCAGGACCAGGCTGTCGGAACGCTCCGGCACCAGCGTGCGCACCTGCTCCGGATCCGAGGCGTCGTCCAGCACGATCGTCACCGGGAGCCCCGTGAGGTGCTGGTGGTACAGCTCGCTCAGCCGCTTGACCTGCTGGTCGGCGGAGGAACGCTCACGGAACAGCAGCTGCTCGCGCGGTGCGCCCAGCCGGTTGAGCAGATGCAGCAGGGCGTCCCGGGTGGGCAGCGGCGGCTCCTCCCGGCTGGCGCCGCGCAGGTCCACGACGACCGCGCCCCGGAAGAGGTCCTTCAGCTCGTGGGTGGCCCGGACCGCGAGGGCGGTACGGCCGGAGCCGGGCTCCCCGTGCAGGACCACGACGGTCGGCCGGGTCTCCGTGGCCGCCCGAGCCGCCTGCGCCCACTGCCGGATCCGCGCCAGCTCCTGCTGCCGGCCGGCGAACGGGCCGTCGGCGTCGGGGAGCTGGCCGAACGACTGCTGCAGCACCGTACGCCTGCGGGCCGCCGCGCTCTTGTCCGCGCCGCGCAGCACCGGGCCCTGCTTCTTCGGTCCCGTGGAGGCGCTGAGCACCCGCTGCTGGTCGAGGAACGGCCGGATGCCCCGCACCTCCAGCGCGGTCAGCCACTGCAGCCGCAGCTGCTCGGGGCCGCCGGGCTGACCGGCCGCGCCGGCGTGGTGATGAGCGGCGGGCAGATGGGAGCCGGCGACCTTGACGACCGTGGCGGCCGCCCCGACCACCCCGACGGCCACGCCCGCGCCGAGCGCCGTGGCCGCCCCGGTGCCCAGGGAGAGGTCGGCGACGGTGGCCGCGACCGCCGCGACGGCCGCGACCAGCAGGGGGGTTCCCGAGCCCTCCTTGGCGTAGCGCCGGCCGAAGCTCGGCCGGATGGCCTCCGTCTCGTCGAGGGCGTGGGTGTACGCCGCGTACTCCTCGGCGGCCGTCCGTTCCATCTCCGCCAGCCCGCCGCGCGCCCGGGACAGCAGCACCTGCCCGTCGACGCGCCCGCCCGAACGGCGGACCTCCTCCTCCACGGCCCGCACCAGCAGCCGATCGGCTTCCGCCCGATGGGCGTCCCGCATGTCCCGTCCCCCTCCAGCGGCAACTCCTTTGTCCACAAGTGTCCTTGCGAAGAGGCGCGATGGCGAGGGGGCGACGATCAGACGGCCGGTGAGGGTTCCGTGGTGGCCCCCTGATACGGAGGTCTTCGCGTCGGCACGCGGACAGCAGCAGGGCCACAGCTCTGCCGACCGGCGACATAACCCTCATGGAGCGAGGGAATACCCGTCGCGGAAGTCGGCGGGCGCCGACCGCGGAGAACGCGGCCCGGCCGAAGCTTCGACGAGCTCCCCAACTGCCTCAAGACCGAATCCGGCAACTGGATCGAGGACGGTGACGTATGGCACAGAAGGCGCCCAGACCCGGGCGGCGGATCCAGCTCTACACGACAGACACCTTTCCGCTGGCCGGGTATCGCATCGTCGGTGCCTGGTTCATCTGGATGAGGAAGAGCGGGGTGGAGGACGCCCTGAACGCGCTTGCGCACAACGCCATGATCGAAGGCGCGGATGCGGTCATCGGGGTCCGTATCATGGTGAGCCCTGCCACGGGCTTCTCGGACGCCTGCGTCGTCTACGGCACCGCCGTGGCCGTCGAGCGGACATAGCGGCGTCCGGATCGCCGAACTACCGGGCGGCCGGCCCGGGCTGGGCGGCCAGCCGGCCCCATCCCTTGGAGAGGGCCAGGTACACGCAGGCCGCCGCCAGGCCTGCCTCCGCCACCGCGCTCGCCAGCGCCACGAGCAACTCGGTGCCCACCGCCGACGTCGTTATGTCGAACCAGGCGTCCAGCACCGCGACCGATGCCGTCGCGGATGCCGTGAGCCGGGCCCGGGCGTCGCCCCGCAGACCCAGAACCGCCGTCGCCGCGCACCCCGCCGCCATCAGGACGTCCAGCCCGATCCACGCCACCGCCCAGTTGTGCACCTCGGTCTTGGTGGGCAGCGTCAGCGCCAGCACCACCATCCACGGCACGAGCAGCACGGAGGACGATCCGAGCAGGATCAGTGCCCACCGCTTCAGCCGCCTCATCCGCTTCGCCTCTCGGGTCTGCACCACCGTCAACCGTTCCAACACCTGATCCCCCTCGCCTTGTTCCGGATGCGTGGCTGTGGAACCTGTGAATCGCTCGGGTCCTCCGGCATTGCCGGGCCATGGCTTCACGCTAGACTGCAGAGAGAATTCTGCAAAGGAAATTCGGCAGACATCGGGGAAGAGTCGGGGAGGCTCAGGGATGTCTCAGGGTTCTCAGGGTTACGGTGACCGCATGACCGACGGCACGCCCCACAGGGCCGGAGCATCCGAGCCCGCCGCCCCCGCCGAGAAGCCCGCCGCCCCCAGCGGGACGCCCGCCGAGCTGACCAGCCTGGAGCGCACCGCCCTCTACAAGTCCCTCGGCAACCCCCTGCGCCGCCGGATCCTCGACTACCTCGGCCGGCACGGCGAGGCGAACTCCACCGTGCTCGCCCGCGAACTCGGCGAGAGTTCCGGCACCACCAGCTACCACCTGCGCAAACTTGCCGACCAGAAGCTCATCGAGGAGATCCCCGAGAAGTCGGGCGGCCGGGAACGCTGGTGGCGGAGCCTGCCCTTCAGTCACACCACGCCCGACCCGGCCACCATGACGACGGAGGAGTACGCCGCGGCCGAGCACCTCGCCCTCCTGAAGATCGAGGTCGACACCAGGCTTTTCCGCCGCGCCCACGAGGAGTACCGCGGCCCGCAGGGCTGGGCCCAGGTGCAGCGCACCGGCACCTGGATGACGAAGACCGACCTCCACGACTTCGTCCGCGCCTACCAGGAACTCCTCGACCGCTACAGCCACCCCGACGACGCCGTCCCCGAGGGGGCGCGCCGGGTGAACCTGCGCTTCTACGCGGCTCCCGACCCCGTGGGAGAGTGGGAAAGTGAACCGACTGGCCCATGAGACGTCCCCCTACCTCCTGCAGCACGCCGACAACCCCGTCGACTGGTGGCCCTGGTCGGCCGAAGCCTTCGAGGCCGCGCGGGCCGTGAACAGACCCGTCCTGCTGAGCGTCGGGTACAGCTCCTGCCACTGGTGCCACGTCATGGCCCACGAGTCCTTCGAGGACCAGGCCACCGCCGACTACCTCAACGAGCACTTCGTCAGCATCAAGGTCGACCGCGAGGAGCGGCCGGACGTCGACGCCGTCTACATGGAGGCCGTGCAGGCCGCCACCGGGCAGGGCGGCTGGCCCATGACCGTCTTCCTCACCCCCGACGCCGAGCCCTTCTACTTCGGCACCTACTTCCCGCCCGCCCCCCGGCACGGCATGCCCTCCTTCCGGCAGGTGCTGGAGGGGGTCCGGGCCGCCTGGGCCGACCGGCGGGACGAGGTCGCCGAGGTGGCCGGGAAGATCGTCCGGGACCTCGCCCAGCGGGAGCTCGGGCACCAGGGCGGCCGGCCGCCCGGTGAGCAGGAACTCGCCCAGGCGCTGCTCGGGCTCACCCGTGAGTACGACCCGCAGCGCGGCGGATTCGGCGGCGCCCCCAAGTTCCCGCCGTCCATGGTGATCGAGTTCCTGCTCCGGCACCACGCCCGCACCGGTTCCGAGGGCGCGCTGCAGATGGCCGTGGACACCTGTGAGCGGATGGCCCGGGGCGGCCTCTACGACCAGCTCGGCGGCGGCTTCGCCCGTTACTCCGTCGACCGCGACTGGGTCGTGCCGCACTTCGAGAAGATGCTGTACGACAACGCCCTGCTCTGCCGGGTGTACGCCCACCTGTGGCGGACCACCGGGTCCGAGCAGGCCCGCCGGGTCGCCCTGGAGACCGCCGACTTCATGGTCCGCGAACTGCGCACCGCCGAGGGCGGGTTCGCCTCCGCGCTCGATGCCGACAGCGACGACGGGAGCGGGCGGCACGTCGAGGGCGCGTACTACGTGTGGACGCCCGCCCAGCTCCGCGAGGTCCTGGGCGAGGACGACGCGGACCTGGCCGCCCGGTACTTCGGGGTCACCGCGGAGGGCACCTTCGAGGAGGGGCAGTCCGTGCTGCAACTCCCGCAGCAGGAGGGCGTGTTCGACGCCGAGCGGATCGAGTCCGTCAAGCGGCGCCTGCTGGCCGCACGGGCCGGACGCCCGGCCCCGGGCCGGGACGACAAGGTCGTCGCCGCGTGGAACGGCCTCGCGGTCGCCGCACTCGCCGAGACCGGCGCCTACTTCGACCGCCCCGACCTGGTCGAGGCCGCCGTCGGCGCCGCCGATCTCCTCGTACGGCTCCACCTCGACGACCGCGCGCGGCTCGCCCGCACCAGCCGGGACGGCAGGGTCGGCGCCAACGCGGGCGTGCTGGAGGACTACGGCGATGTGGCCGAGGGCTTCCTCGCGCTCGCGTCCGTGACCGGAGAGGGCGTCTGGCTGGAGTTCGCGGGACTCCTCCTCGACCATGTCCTGGCCCGCTTCACCGACCAGGAGAGCCCGGAGACCGGCGCCCTCTACGACACCGCCGCCGACGCCGAACAGCTGATCCGCCGGCCGCAGGACCCGACCGACAACGCCACGCCCTCCGGCTGGACGGCAGCGGCCGGTGCCCTGCTCGGGTACGCGGCCCACACCGGTGCCGAACCTCATCGGACCGCGGCGGAAAGGGCGTTGGGGATCGTCGGGACGCTCGGACCGCGCGTGCCGCGCTTCGTCGGGTGGGGGCTCGCCGTCGCCGAGGCCCTGCTGGACGGGCCGCGCGAGGTCGCGGTCGTCGGACCGGAGGCGACGGACGACCGGACGACCGCCTTGCACCGTACGGCACTTCTGGGCACCGCACCCGGTGCCGTCGTGGCCGTGGGGACTCCGGAGAGCGACGAGTTCCCGCTGCTCGCGGGGCGGCCGCTCGTCGGTGGGGAGGCGGCCGCGTACGTGTGCCGCAACTTCACGTGTGACGCGCCGACCGGCGACCCGGAGCGGCTGCGGGCGGCACTCGGGGGCTGAGGTTCGCCGAAATCCGTGGGTGCGTTGTCGGCTGCCGGTGAGTGGGGGCTGGTCGCGCAGTTCCTCCCCCAGCCTTCGGCCGGGGGCACCCCCAGCGCCCCTACGGGGCGCCAGAGCGCGCTTTCCGGCCGTTGGGCCGAAACATGCCATTTATCAGCCGAGTTCACGCTCTTCACATCATCCTCATAGGATCCCCCCATCGCCGTGACGGGTGTGACCCGCCGTCATGGTTGGGGTGGGGTGGGTGTGAAGACTCTGTAAGTGAAGTTCGAGCTTTGTGCGATCGCTGTTCACCCACGAGCCCCTAGCATCGCTGGAGCAGTGCCCGGTTCTGTCGCATTTCGGACCGTGGCAGTCATGTCATGTGGGGGGAGAGCGCAACTTTGTCCGAGTTCTTCGACCAGGTCTGGTCGTGGATCGTCGAGGCTGTGGGGGAAACTTCATGGCGAGAGCTGATGCCGCTGGGGCTGGCCGGACTGTTCGTCTGGGCCCTGTGGTTGTACCGAGCGGTGCTCTCCCGGTTCGCCAAGCCAGTCGTCAACAACTTCCGTACCAGCGTCTCCGTGGTGGTCCCGGCCTACCGGGAGGACCCGGAGATCCTGCTGGAGTGCCTGGAGACCTGGCTCGCCCAGGATCCGGCCGAGATCATCATCGTCCCTGACGTCGAGGACCACGAGGTACTGCACCGGCTGTCGCTGGTCGAGGACCCCCGGGTCCGGGTGCTCGCCTTCGAGCACAGGGGGAAACGTTCCGCCCTGGGGGTCGGCATACGGGCCGCCACGAGTGAGGTCCTCGTCCTGGTGGACTCCGACACCCGCTGGGAGCCGGGGCTGCTGGACGCCGTGCAGATGCCGTTCGAGGACCCCACGGTCGGCGGGGTGGGCACCCAGCAGAACGTCTACCAGCGCACCACCAGCGTCTGGCGCCGTATCGCCGACTGGCTGGTCAACCTCCGTTACTACGACTACGTTCCGGCCATGGGCCGGGCCGGTGCCGTGGCCTGTCTGTCCGGCCGTACCGCCGCCTACCGCCGCGAGGCGGTCCTGCCGGTGCTGGAGAACCTGGAGAACGAGTTCTTCCTCGGCCGCCGCTGTGTGGCGGGCGACGACGGCCGGCTCACCTGGCTGGTGCTCGCCTCCGGCTACAAGACCGTGCACCAGTCCTCCGCGCGGGCGGTCTCCATGTTCCCGTCGTCCTTCCGGGCCTTCGTGAAGCAGCGCGTCCGGTGGAGCCGCAACTCCTACCGGTGCTACCTGACCGCGCTGTACAAGGGCTGGCTGTGGCGGGTCCCGCTGGTCACCAAGATCACGGTGCTGCAGATCCTGCTGACCCCGGTGACCATGGGCATGGCCCTCGGCTACCTGCTGACGAGCCGGCTGGACCTCAGTGCCCGCGGTGTCGTCCTCACGCTGATCTGGCTGCTGCTGGGCCGGGCCGTCCGCGGCTACTCGCACCTGCGCAGGCACCCGCAGGAGATCTTCCTGCTGCCGCTGACGGCGCTCGTGGTCATCATGATCTCGCTGCCGATCAAGCTGTACGCATTCGTCACCATGAACAAGCAGGGCTGGCTCACGCGCACCAGCAGCAGTATCGGAGGCGAGGGCCAGAGCGCGGCCACGCTCTCCGGAACCGCCGGCGGCGGCCAGAGCCACTCCGCCCTCCAGCCCGAGGTGATCTGACGCCATGGCCACCCCCCTCATGACGCAACCCCTGACGAAGAGAAGACCCGGCCCCGGCACCCGGCTGCGCCGGGCCGGTGCCAGGACGGCGGCCTTGCTCGGCGCCTTCGCGGTGGCGGCGACGCTGCTGCTCGGCGCCTCGGCCACGGCCCACGCCGACGGGGACGCCGACAAGAAGCAGAAACTGGCCGCCGAGGACGCCGAGACCCAGGCCGCGCTGGTCGCCGACGAGGACCACCGCCTCAATCAGGTACGGGCGTTCACCTCGGTGGCCCCCCTGCAGAGCACCAAGTGGACCGTGCCGTACCGGCTGGACACCGACAACGGGTACACCCTGGTCCTCACCGAGCGCAGCAACGCCTACACCATCGCCGACCTGCTGAAACTCGCTCCGCAGACCTTCGTGCGGCGCAAGGACGGCTCGTATCTGCTGACCGAGAACATCTACCTGAACGTCGGCGCCAAGCTGAAGCTGTCCAACCCCGGCGGCCTCACCCTGCGGATGGCCAGCAACCGCACCGGCTTCGTCTCCATCGTCTCCTTCGGCGGCGAACTGACCCTCCAGGGCACCGCCCAGGCGCCGCTGACCATCACCAGCTGGGACCCGCAGGCCAACAAGGCCGACAGCGACGTCCGGGACGGCCGCGCCTACATCCGCACCATCGGCGGCCAGTTCGAGATGACGCACGCCAAACTCGCGAACCTCGGGTTCTGGAGCGGCCGCACCGGAGGGCTCAGCCTCACCGGCACCGACCGGCCGAACACCGGCTCGCTGGAGGACACCGGCCAGGTGCACGGAAAGACCGCGCGCGAACGGGCCGACCAGCAGGGCGACCAGGACAAGCAGGACTCCACCAGCGGTGACGTCATGGCCATGCCCTCGGGTGAACTGACCACTCCCGACGCCCGGTTCTCGACCGGCGGTCTCTCCTACGTCTCCGGGTCGATCACCCACTCGACCATCACCGGCAACGCCTTCGGGATCTTCATCTCCAGCGCGACGGGGATCGAGATCAGCGACACGACCGTGGCGAACAGCCTGGAGGACGGGGTGGTCATGCACCGGTTCGTCTCCAGCTCGCTCGTGCAGCGCACCGTCGCCAAGGACAACGGCGGCGACGGCTTCATCCTCTCCCGGGCCACCCAGCAGGTGCGGGTCAGCGGCTGCACCGCCGAGGGCAACGGCGGCAACGGCTACACGCTCAGCGGCAAGCCCCTCGCCGACGGCCCCTCCGCCTCCGGGCAGGCCGTCGACAGCTACGGCTCCAATTCGGTCGCCAACAGCGTGGCCAAGGACAACGGCCGCTACGGCGTCGAGGTGCTGGGCGGTTTCGACGTCGGCGTGCAGAACAACCGCATCGAGGGCGGGGACATGGGCATCGTGGCCCGCCTGGCGGCGGACAAGGTGTCCATCACCGGCAACCGCCTGACCGGCCAGAACCGACAGGGCATCTCGGTACGCGACGGGGTCACCGGCGCCACGGTCACCGGCAACATCATCGACGGGCCGCAGACCGGCGTGTACGTCCGCGACTCGGCCGCCGAGATACGCGGCAACACCGTCCAGGACGCCACCAACCACGGGGTCAGCCTGGTCGGCGGTGTGGACGGCACGACGGTCTCCTACAACGTGATCGGCGGGGTCGGCCCCAGCGCGCTGGACTCCATCCGCTCCCACGGCGGTGCCGACATCAAGGAGAACCAGACCTTCGCCTGGTACGACACCAGCTCCTTCTGGGTCAGGGTCAAGCACTACGCGAGCCCGATGACGCTGCTGTGGACGGCCATCCTGCTCCTCATCCTGTTCTCGGCCGCCATGGGTCGGCGCAGGCGGCGCGCGAGCGGGCGCGGCGCGGGCATCGTGCACCCGTACTCCGACAAGGCACCGCTGCCCTCCCCGCCGCCGGACGAGATCGCCGTGGCGGGCCGCAGCCGGGAGCCGGTGATGAGCGAATGAGCGACGACACCACCCGACAAGCGCCCGCGCCCGGTGACGGCGGTCCGGGCGACGGCGGCACGGGCGGCAGCGGTCCGGGCGATGGCGGCGGCTCCGCGGCGGGCGAGTCCGCCGTGGAGCGGGCGCGCCGGATCTGGCTGGCCGGCGGGCCGCCGCTGTGGGTGGCCTCGGCCGCCCTGGTGATCTCGGTGGTGGCGCTGATCGTGGCGGGCGTCTCGGCAGGCGGTGACCGGCCCGTCGTGTACGGGGCCGGCCCCAGCGCCGGTCCCACCATCCCGGTCGCCGAACCCACGGACGACGGGGACGACACCGGCGACCCCGGTGCCACGGCCTCCGGTCCGGCGCCGGGCGACACGGCGGCCACCGACGGACCGGCCACCCCCACCGCGACCGGCTCGGCCGCGGCCGTGGCCTCAGGACCGGTGAAGTGCCCGGCCGCCACCGTCACCGTCAGCGACGCCAAGTCCCTGAAGGACGCGCTGGACCAGGCGCAGCCCGGTGACGTCATCAAGATGGCGGACGGGGTCTACTCGGACCGCTTCACCGCCACCACCCCCGGTACGGCGGACCGGCCGATCTTCCTGTGCGGCGGCCCCGGCGCGGTGATCGACGCCGGCGACGTCGACGGCGGCTACGCCTTCCACCTCGACGGCGCCAGCCACTGGCGGCTGATCGGCTTCACCGTGCGCAACGGCCAGAAGGGGGTCATGGCCGACAAGGTCCAGGGCAGCGTCATCCAGGGCCTGACCGTCGAGAACATCGGCGACGAGGGCATCCACCTGCGCGACTTCAGCTCCGGCAACGTGGTCGAGGACAACACCGTCCGCGCCACGGGCAAGCGCAAGGAGCAGTTCGGCGAGGGCATCTACGTCGGGTCCGCCGAGTCCAACTGGTGCAGCATCACCGACTGCAAGCCCGACAAGAGCGACGACAACGTGATCCGCGGCAACCACGTCAGCGACACCACCGCGGAGTCCGTCGACATCAAGGAGGGCACCACCGGGGGCTCCCTCATCGGCAACACCTTCGACGGCGCCGCCCTCAGCGGGGGCCACAACGACTCCTGGGTCGACGTCAAGGGCAACGACTGGCTGATCAAGGACAACGTCGGCAGCCACTCGCGTGAGGACGGCTTCCAGACCCAC
The DNA here is from genome assembly GCF_055565975.1 of Streptomyces sp. NPDC028289. Taxonomy (NCBI): domain Bacteria; kingdom Bacillati; phylum Actinomycetota; class Actinomycetes; order Kitasatosporales; family Streptomycetaceae; genus Streptomyces; species Streptomyces sp. NPDC028289. The sequence goes on from NZ_JBVHTI010000003.1 coordinate 702,582, forward strand.
CGGATCCTCGACGGCTGGGGCACCGGAAACGTGTTCCAGGACAACAGCGCACAGGTGGACGGCCCCGGTTACGGCTTCCACTTCGCGCCCGTCGAGAACAACAAGGTCACCTGCGACAACAAGGTCACCGACGCGGCGAAGGGCCTCGCCAACGTCGCCTGCTCCTCCTGACGTGACGGGGCCCGGCCCGCACCCGGGCCCCGTACGGCCGCGGTTCCCTCTCCTTCACCCACTTCACCCAAGCGCGTCCTCGGCATGCGCGCTTTCGGCCCGGAAACCCCCTCGGAGGCATCATGGAAACTCTTCCCGCCGCCATCCACGGCACCGTCGGCTCCGACGCTCCCCGTCTCACGGTCATCGGCACCGGCTACCTGGGCGCCACGCACGCCGTGTGCATGGCGGCGCTCGGCTACGAGGTGCTCGGCGTCGACGTGGACCCCGGCAAGATCGAGCTGCTGAGAGCCGGGGAGGTGCCGTTCTTCGAGCCAGGACTGCCCGAACTCCTGGTCAAGGCCCAGGAATCCGGCCGGCTGCACTTCACGACCAGCCTCGCCGAGGCCGCGGAGTTCGGCGACATCCACTTCGTCTGCGTCGGCACCCCACAGCAGCCCGGCTCCTACGCCGCGGACCTGACCTACGTGGAGGGTGCGGTGACCGAGCTGGCCCGGCACCTGAACCGCCGCGCCCTGGTGGTCGGGAAGTCGACGGTGCCGGTGGGCACCGCGGCCCGCCTCGCGGAGCTGGTCCGCACCACCGCCCCGGCCGGGGACGCCGTGGAGCTGGCCTGGAACCCGGAGTTCCTGCGGGAGGGCTTCGCCGTGGAGGACACCCTGCACCCCGACCGGCTGGTGTTCGGCACCGAGTCCGCGTGGGCGGAGCAGCAGCTGCGCGCCGCGTTCGCGCCCGTCATCGCCCAGGGCACCCCGGTGGTGGTCGCCGACCTGCCGACCGCCGAACTGGTCAAGGTCGCCGCCAACTCCTTCCTGGCCACGAAGATCTCGTACATCAACGCCATGGCGGAAGTCTGCGAGGCCACCGGCGCCGACGTGCACCGGCTGGCGGAGGCGCTGGCCTACGACGACCGGATCGGCGGCCGGTTCCTGAAGCCCGGTCTCGGCTTCGGCGGCGGCTGCCTGCCCAAGGACATCAGGGCGTTCATCCACCGCGCCGAGGAACTGGACGTCGCCCAGGCGGTCGCCTTCCTGCGCGAGGTGGACGCGATCAACCAGCGCCGCCGGGCCCGCACCGTCGACCTGGTGCGCGAGCTGGTCGGCGGCGATCTCGCCGGGACGAAGGTGGCCGCGCTCGGGGCGGCCTTCAAGCCCAACTCCGACGACATCCGGGACGCCCCGGCGCTGGACGTCGCCGCCACCCTGCACCGGGCCGGCGCCCGGGTGACGGTCTACGACCCGGTGGCGATGGACAACGCCCGCCGTGTCCACCCCGAGCTGGCGTACGGGACCGACGCGCTGCAGGCCGCCACGGGCGCCGACGTCGTGGTCCTGCTCACCGAGTGGACGCAGTTCCGGGAGATCGACCCGGAGGCCATGGGTGCCGTGGTGAACCGCCGCCGGGTCGTGGACGGCCGGCACGCCCTCGACCCCGCCCAGTGGCGCGCGGCCGGCTGGGAGTACCGGGCGCTGGGCCGCAACTGACCGCGGGGCCCGGCCGGTTCAGGTACGGGCTCAGGCGAACTCGGCGAGGGCGCGTGCCACGATGGCCTCCAGCTGCTGGTGGTGCGCGCCCTTCCAGTACGCGCGGCCGCACTCCGCGCACTGCGCGAAGACGTCGTACGACTTCTGCGTCCCGCCCTTCAGCTGGTCCGCCACCTCGTCCTTCGTCGCTTCCCTGAGCAGGCCGTTGCAGGCGGTGCAGCGGGTCCAGGGGCGCAGGTCGGGGGCGAACCGGTCGAGGACGTCGTGGAGCTGGTCGTCGGGGCCGGTGCTGTAGACGTAGCCGCCCGCCCAGAGTTCGCGGCGGCGCAGCAGGCCCCGGTCGCGGCTCAGCAGCACGCGCTTCTCGGCCGCCGAGCGGGCGGCGAGGGCCGGGTCGCCGATGTCCGTCGACTCGTACGCGGTGTCCACGCCGAGGAGACGCAGGCGGCGGGCGAGGGTGCCGAGGTGGACGTCGAGGAGGAAGCGGAGCGGGGCGCCGGGGACGTGCTGGGGGCGGGTGACCGGGCGTACGGTGACCCGCTCGCCGTGCGCGGGGACGTGGGCCACGGGGACCTCGCGGCCGTCCACCACCAGGGCGCCCACCTCGGTCAGGGGGACGCCCAGGGACTCGATGACGTGGCCGAGGGTCGAGACGCCGTCGACGGTGAGGGGGTGGACGCCGACACGGCGGGCGTGCGGGACGAACAGGGCCAGCTCGGGGGCGACTTCGACGTGGATCTGGGCAGCGTTCACCTGGTCAGGATGGCACGGGGGACGGCCGTGACCTCAGTGGTTTTCCGGGGGCAGGCCGTGCTCGATGACGTTCAGGGCGCGGTCGACGAGGGCGTCGAAGTCGTCCTCGTGTCCGTTCTCCGCCCAGTACATGGAGGCCTCCATGAGCCCGCCGATGATCGACATCGCGTAGACCCGGACCTCCAGGCTCTGCGGGTCCCGGCCGGTGCGTTCGCCGATGGCCTGGCAGAGCATGCGGCCGGTCTCCGACATGCTCTCCATCATCCGGGAACGTACCGCCGGGACCTCGGTCATCAGCCTGGTGCGGAGCCGGGAGACCCGGAGGGGTTCCTTCATGCCCAGCTGGACCGCCCGGTGCATCACATAGCGGAGGGAGTCCGGCCACGGCTCGTCGGCGGGCCGGGCCCGGAGCTCCTCCTGGACCAGCGGGTCGTACTCGTCCGTGAGGACGATGTCCTCCTTGGTCGGGAAGTACCGGAAGACCGTCGACGGCGACACCTCGGCCCGCTCGGCGATCTGCTCGATCGTCGTCGCGTCGTACCCCTGCTCCTCGACCAGCGCGTACGTCGCGGACCGGATCGCCTCGCGCGTCTTGATCTTCTTGCGTTCGCGCAGGCCGAGCCGGGGGTTGTCGGCGGGGGAGAGGGGGGTACGTGCGGCCGTCATGCCGGTCATTGTCCGGCATCGGCGGTGGTGGGGGCCACGGCCGGGGACTCGTTCCCTTCGCTGCGGCGCTCGGTGGGGGTGCTGGGCAGGAACGCGGCGGCCAGCAGGGCGGTGGCGAGCGCGGCGATGCCGCACACCAGCAGGACCAGGCCCATGCCGTGGACGTACGAGGCGTTCGCGGAGGCGGCGAGGTGGGCGGAGCCCGTCTTCCCGGCGACCAGGTGGGCGGCGACCACCGACTCGCCGGCGGTGTGGCCGAGCGGGGCGGGCAGCCCGCCGACGTCGAGGCGGTCGCGGAAGGCACCGGCCAGCAGGCTGCCGAGCAGGGCGATGCCGATCGCGCCGCCGACCTGGCGCGTCGTCATCAGCAGCCCGGAGCCGCTGCCCGCCCGGTCCGCGGGCAGGGCGCCGAGGGCGCCGTCCATGGAGGGGACCACCGAGAAGCCGAAGCCGAGGCCGGCGATGGACAGCCACAGCGCGGTGAAGCCGTAGCCGTCGCTCACCGAGGTACGGCTGCCGAGCAGGGCCGCGAAGGCGAGCACGACCAGGCCCGCGGCGACCACGGCGCGGGCGCCGAAGCGGGCGACGACCGGCTGGGCGGCGCGGGCCGCGATGATCAGGCCGCCCATCATGGGCAGCAGCCGCAGGCCGGTGCCGAAGGCGTCGTGGCCGAGGACCGCCTGAAGGTACTGCGGGAGCACGAACAGCAGGCCGGACAGCACGAACATCACGAGCGTCGCGGCGAGGGTGTTGAGCAGGAAGCCGCGGTGGGTCAGGAGCCCCATGTCGAGCATCGGGCGGTGGGCCCGGCGTTCGCGCAGCACCAGGGCGGTGACGAGGACGGCGGCGACCGCGAACAGGGCCAGCACCAGCGGGTCGCCCCAGCCGCGGTCGGGGGCCTCGATGATCGCGTAGACCAGGGCGCCGAGGCCGATCGCGGTGAGCGCGGTGGAGAGGCTGTCGACCTTGGGGGAGGCGGGGTCGCTGGTCTCGGGGAGCAGGAAGACGCAGGCGGCGACGCCGATGGCGGCCATCGGCACGTTGATCAGGAAGACCGAGCCCCACCAGAAGTGGTTGAGCAGGAAGCCGCCGATGATCGGGCCGAGCGGCAGGCCGAGCGCCGAGGCGGCCGAGACGATGCCGACGGCCCGGGTGCGCTCGGCGGGCCCGAACAGCGAGGGCAGCACCGACATCGCGAGCGGCATCACCAGCGCCGCGCCGATGCCCATGGCGGCGCGGGCGGCGATCACCCAGTTCACGTCGCCGGCCAGCGAGCCCATCACCGAGCCGGCCAGGAAGATCAGCAGGCCCACGACGAGCATCCGGCGGCGGCCGAAGCGGTCGCCGAGGAGTCCGGCGGGGAGCATCAGCGACGCGAAGACGATGACGTACGCGTCCGCCATCCACTGCTGCTGGCTGGTGGTGGCGCCGAGCTCACCGGCCATCGTCGGGAGGGCAACGTTGAGGATCGTCGTGTCGAAGCCGAGCACCAGCATGCTCGCGACCAGGGCACCGAGGGCCCACCAGCGGCGGGGGTTCTGCTGCGTCTCATCGACATGAGTGACAGTGGCCATGAAATGAGAGTAGCTCTCAAAAACTGGTAGCTGTCAATGGTGAGTCGATGTCGTAATGTCGAAGAGGGCATGAAAAAAGTGGCCACGGCCCGGGAGCCGTGGCCACTCGGAGGAGCGGCGGTGGGGGCTACGCGTGCTGGTAGGCCACCAGGGAGATGCCGACGTAGTGCACGACGAACGCGGCCAGCGTGAGCGAGTGGAACACCTCGTGGAAGCCGAAGTACCGAGGTGACGGGTTCGGGCGCTTGATGCCGTAGATCACGCCGCCCGCGCTGTACAGCAGGCCGCCGACGACCACCAGGACCAGGACCGCGATACCGCCGGTGCGCATGAAGTCGGGCAGGAAGAAGACCGCCGCCCAGCCCATCGCTATGTAGCAGGGTGTGTACAGCCAGCGCGGCGCGCCGACCCAGAAGACCCGGAAGACGATGCCCGCGGCCGCCGCGCCCCAGATGCCCCACAGCAGCCACTGCCCCTTCGCTCCGGGCAGCAGCAGCATGGTCAGGGGCGTGTAGGTGCCCGCGATGATCAGGAAGATGTTGGCGTGATCGAGTCTGCGCAGGATGCCGTCCATGCGCGGGCTCCAGTCGCCCCGGTGGTAGAGCGCGCTGACGCCGAACAGCAGGCACGCCGTCAGGACGTAGATCCCGCAGGCGATCCGGCCGCGCGGCGAGTCGGCGAGAGCGGTGAGGACGAGGCCCGCGATGAGTACGGCCGGGAACATGCCCAGGTGCAGCCAGCCGCGCAGCTTGGGCTTGACCTGTTGCGACAGGGAGGAGAGCGCGGCGGAACCGCGGCCGGCGGCCGGCGGTTCCGTGGGCGCGTCGGGGACGGACGCAGTCATGAGGGGCATCGTACCTACGGAACCGTAAGTTACGGATCAGTCTCGCTCGATGGTCGCGCCGGAGTGGCCATCGTCTCACGGCGCCTCGATCGCGCCCACAGGGGTGGGCAAAAAGACCTTGAGGCGAACTCAATATGGACGCAAAGAAACGCAGGTGGGCGCAGAAACCGTGGCCTTCCTCACGTCGCTCATCTGTGACTCCCTCTGGACAGATGGGTGATCGAGTCGGAGGATCAAATGAGTGCGGTCGACACCGGATGAGCGGCTACGAAGCATCCGGGTCGCAGCCCCCACGGGGCAGCAAGGTCTGAAACAGGGCCACAAGATCAAAAATCCCTCATTTAGGAGCAATCGTGGCGCGCGACATCGCGGCTCCCACCGTCATCCCCACCAAACATCAGGAACTGGTCTCGTGGGTCAACGAGATCGCCGAACTGACGCAGCCGGACAGCGTGGTCTGGTGTGACGGATCCGAGGCCGAGTACGAGCGACTGTGCGAGGAGCTCGTGGCGAAGGGCACCTTCAAGAAGCTCGACCCGATCAAGCGCCCCCACTCCTACTACGCGGCCTCCGACCCGACCGACGTCGCCCGGGTCGAGGACCGCACGTTCATCTGCTCCGAGCGGGAGCAGGACGCCGGCCCGACCAACCACTGGAAGGCACCCGCCGAGATGCGGGAGATCTTCTCGGGCGAGAAGGGCCTGTTCCGCGGCTCGATGAAGGGCCGGACGATGTACGTCGTCCCGTTCTGCATGGGCCCCCTCGGCTCGCCGCTGTCCGCCCTCGGCGTCGAGATCACGGACTCGGCGTACGTCGCCGTCTCCATGCGCACGATGACGCGCATGGGCCAGGCCGTCCTCGACGAGCTGGGTGAAGACGGCTTCTTCGTCAAGGCCGTCCACACCCTCGGCGCCCCGCTCGCGGAGGGCGAGGCCGACGTCCCCTGGCCGTGCAACCAGACCAAGTACATCTCGCACTTCCCCGAGTCGCGCGAGATCTGGTCCTACGGTTCCGGCTACGGCGGCAACGCCCTGCTCGGCAAGAAGTGCTACGCCCTGCGCATCGCCTCCGTCATGGCGCGCGACGAGGGCTGGCTCGCCGAGCACATGCTGATCCTCAAGCTCACGCCCCCGCAGGGCGAGTCGAAGTACGTCGCCGCAGCCTTCCCGAGCGCCTGCGGCAAGACGAACCTCGCCATGCTGGAGCCCACCGTCTCCGGCTGGACCGTCGAGACGATCGGCGACGACATCGCCTGGATGCGGTTCGGCGAGGACGGCCGCCTCTACGCGATCAACCCCGAGGCCGGCTTCTTCGGCGTCGCGCCCGGCACCGGTGAGCACACCAACGCCAACGCGATGAAGACGCTGTGGGGCAACGCGGTCTTCACCAACGTCGCGCTGACGGACGACGACGACATCTGGTGGGAGGGCATGACGGAGGAACTCCCGGCCCACCTCACCGACTGGAAGGGCAACGACTGGACGCCGGGCTCCGAGACCCCGGCCGCCCACCCCAACGCCCGCTTCACCGTCCCCGCCGCCCAGTGCCCGATCATCGCGCCGGAGTGGGAGGACCCCAAGGGCGTGCCGATCTCGGCGATCCTCTTCGGCGGCCGCCGCGCCACCGCCGTACCGCTGGTGACCGAGTCCTTCGACTGGAACCACGGCGTCTTCCTCGGTGCCAACGTGGCCTCCGAGAAGACCGCCGCCGCCGAGGGCAAGGTCGGCGAGCTGCGCCGCGACCCGTTCGCGATGCTGCCGTTCTGCGGCTACAACATGGGCGACTACATGGCCCACTGGATTGATGTGGCCAAGGACAAGGACCAGTCCAAGCTGCCGAAGATCTACTACGTCAACTGGTTCCGCAAGAACGGCGAGGGCAAGTTCGTCTGGCCCGGCTTCGGCGAGAACTCCCGCGTCCTGAAGTGGATCGTGGAGCGGCTGGACGGCAAGGCGGACGGCGTGGAGACGCCGATCGGCGTGCTGCCGACCCGGGACGCCCTCGACACCAACGGGCTCGACCTCGACGACAGCGACCTCGACTTCCTGCTGACCGTCGACAAGGAGGTCTGGCGGGAGGAGGCGGCGCTCGTCCCCGACCACCTGAACACCTTCGGCGAGCACACGCCGAAGGAGCTGTGGGCCGAGTACCGGGCGCTGGTGGAGCGGCTGGGCTGAGTCCCCGAGTTGAAGACTCCGCGGCCGGTACGGGTGTGCCCTGACCAGCGATCGTCACGACCGGCCGCGGTGTGAACCGGCGAGGCCGCGCACAACGGCGTGTGCGGCTCCTGGGCCTGCCGTCGTCCGCCTCCGTCCGCCCCGACGGACGCGGGGACGGCAGGCCTTCGCCCGTGCGGGTGGGCCCCCGGTCGCCCGCCGGGGTGATTTCCTGCGGCCGGTGAGCGCAAGACGGCTCGTGGCGAGCCGACTGGTGGACCGGCGTCGGAACGCTGTCGCCCATGCTCACACCTCAGGTTCGATCGTTCACACCTGGTGTTCGATCGCTCACGGTCCGGGCCGGAACCGTGGCAGCGACCCTGCTGGCGCTGCTCCTGGCCCTGCCCGGTACCGCGGTCGCCGCCCCCGGCGACCTGGACACCGCCTTCGCCGGCGACGGCACGGTCCTCACCGACTTCGGCGGCAACGACTCCGCCGCCGACGTGGCGGTGCAGTCCGACGGCCGGATCGTCTCCGTCGGCACCACCTTCGACAGCTCCGGCTCGGAGGGCGACTTCGCGCTGACCCGCCACAACGCCGACGGTTCCCTGGACACCACCTTCGGCGGCGACGGCAGGGTGACGACCGCCGTCAACAACCTGCCGTCGAACGAGGGCCTCCAGTGGAGCGAGGCGCACGCCGTGGCCGTGCAGCCCGACGACGGCAACATCGTGGTGGCGGGCAGCAGTTGGCGAGGGCCCGAGAACTGCTGCTGGTTCACGCTGGTCCGGTACAGGGCGAGCGACGGCTCGCTGGACACGAGTTTCGGCAACGGCGACGGCCGGGTCTTCACCGACTTCGGCGTCCCCGAAGAGGCCACGGACGTGGTGGCGCTGCCCGGCGGCAAGATCGTCGCGGCGGGCTCCGTCGGCGGCGAGGCCGCGGTGGCCCGCTACAACGCCGACGGCTCCCTGGACACCACCTTCGGCGGGGACGGCATGGTGACCACCGACCTGGCGCCGTCCCTGCAGGAGGGCGGCGACCTGCGCGCCCTGGCCGTACAGCCCGACGGCAAGATCGTGGTCGCGGGCGAGGTCGGGTCCACCCGCTTCGACTTCGTGCTCGTCCGCTACAACACAGACGGCAGCCTCGACACCGGATTCGGCACCAACGGCATCCAGCGCACCGACTTCGGCGACTACGACTCCGCGGAGGCGCTCGCGGTCCAGCCCGACGGCAAGATCGTCACGGCCGGTTCGAGCGGCGGCCGGGCCGCACTGGCCCGCTACAACACCAACGGCACCCTGGACCCGGGCTTCGACGGCAACGGCCTGGTCCTCACTCCCGGCGGCGGCGCCGAGGACATGAAGCTGCAGGGCGACGGGCGGATCGTCGTCGCCGGCAGCGGGCCGGGCGGCTTCAACGTCCTGCGGTACAACACCGACGGCGGCCTGGACAGCGGCTTCGGCAACGGCGGCCGGGTGGCCACGAGCTTCGGCGGCAGCGACGCCGCCCACGGCGTGGCCCTCCAGTCCGACGGCAGGATCGTGGCCGCCGGGCAGGGCGGACCGGACGACGACTTCGCCCTGGCCCGCTACCTGGGCGGAGGCGGCAGCACGCCACCGCCCCCGCCGCCGCCCAGCGCGGACCTCTCCGTCACCAAGACCGGCCCCGCCACCGTCACCATCGGCGACCGGGCCACCTACACCGTCCGCGCGGCCAACGCGACCGCCTCCACCGCGTCCGCCACCGGCGTCACACTGACCGACTCCCTCTCCGGAGCGGGCGCGACGCTGATCTCCGCCACGCCCTCCCAGGGCAGCTGCACCACCACCGCGACCGGCGCCACCTGCGCCCTCGGCACCCTGGCCCCGGGCGCGAGCGCCACGGTCACGGTCGTCGCCGAACCCCGCGCAACCGGCACGCTCACGAACACCGCCAGGGCCGCGGCCGCCCAGACCGACCCCGCCACGGGCAACAACACCGCCACGGCGACCGGCACCGTCAACAACTCCCGGGGCTGCACGATCATCGGCACCAGCGGGGCCGACACCCTCAACGGCACGATCGGCAACGACGTGATCTGCGGCCTGGGCGGCAACGACACCCTCAACGGGAACGGCGGCACCGACACCGTCTACGGCGACTACGGCAACGACACCATCGACGGCGGCGCCGGCAACGACACACTGTACGGCGGCCCGGGCAACGACACGGTGAACGGGTCCGCCGGCAACGACCGGGTGATCACCACCGACGGTGTGTCAGGCAACGACACGGCCAACGGCGGCCTCGGCTTCGACACCTGCACCACCGACCCGGGCGACGGCCGCATCAGCTGTCCCTGAGCACCCGCTCCGGCCCCCGCGCACCGCGGGGGCCGGGATGGGTCGTCGTTCACCTGCTGCGCCGTCGTGGCTGGTCGCGCAGTTTCCCGCGCCCCTTCGGGGCGCTCAGTTGCTCCGGTCCTCCAGGTACCGGGTGTGCGTCTCCTGGCGCCTGGCCTCCGTGTCCCGCAGCCCGGCCGCCAACTGCTCGGCCTCCTCCTTGAGAAGGCCGAGCTGGCGCTCCAGATGCCGTTCCGGCGGCTCCTGCCCGGGTGTCAGACGCGTCCACCACCGTGTGCGTACGAAGCTGTCGACCGCCTCCGGGATGTCCTGCCGGACCGTTCGCGAGAGGACGTGGACGCCCTCCGGGTCCTGGGCCAGGAGTTCGGCGGCCCAGCCGGGGTCCAGCAACGCCGTCAGCAGGTCGGTCAGTTCGGCGAGACGGGTCTCCGTCGTGGCCGGCAGGCCGACCTCCGCCAGGTAGGTCTCCAGTCTGCGGAAGTCGGCCCGTACCTCCTCCAGCTGGGCGGAGGGCGTCGGGAAGTCCGGCAGCGCGGGGCGCTCCGGCGGGGCGATCAGCGCGCCCGCGCCGTACAGGCCCGCCACCACCACCGGCCAGTACGGGCCGGCCACGCCCGTGAACGTCAGGACCAGGCCGAGCAGACCGCCCGCCGAACCGGTGAGGTTCTTGCGGGACTCCAGGTAGGCGAGGGCCTTATTGGTAGCCACGGATCTCCTCGAAGGCGCCGTCCAGGGAGCCCTGTCGGGCGTCGAAGAGACGGCCGCCGGTCAGGGCGGCGATGTGCTGGAGTTCGGCATGGGAGGAGTCGCCGAAGAGGATGGGGAAGACGGGGATCTGCTGCCGGTCGGCGGAGAGCTTGTTGTAGAAGTCGTCGAAATCACCGGCCTTGGCGCCCGTGGTGTTCTCGCCGTCGGTCATCAGCACGATCGACGTGAAGGTCTCCTGGGAGGGGTTCAGCTGCGCGTACGCCTTCTCCAGGGAGGTGTAGATCGCCGTGTTGCCGTCGGCGTGCAGGGCGTCGGTGTCCTTGCGGATCGCGGCGAGGTCGGCCTTGTCGTCGACCACGTGGGTGCTGACGCTCTTCACGTCCGAGCCGAACGGCATCAGGGTGACCTCCTCGCGGTTGCGGAAGTCGCCGGTCAGGCCGGTCAGGGCCGCCTTCAGGCGGGAGAGGCGGTCGCCCTCCATCGAGCCCGAGGTGTCCAGGACGTAGACCGTGCGGGAGGGCCGGCGCAGGTCGTTCTCGTACGCCGAGATGAGTCCGTCGGCCACCGACTTGGTGCCGGGGAAGGGGAGTTCGCGGCGGCGGCCGGTGTCCAGGCCGGCGGCCGGGGCGACGGAGGCCACGACCGGGCGGCGGTGGGTGGTGTCCGTGATGAGCTTCTGTACGGCCGGGGTGCGCAGGTCCTCGGTCACCCTGCGGACGTCCTCGCGGGTGGCGGAGGAGGTCGAGGCCAGGGAGGAGAACGGGTAGTCGGCGGTGACCACGCCGTCCTTCGGGCGGATCACGGTGAGACCGGAGATGCCCTGGAGCACGGACTCGTAGTTGAGCAGGGCGTCCACGTTGCCGCGCCGCTTGTAGGCCGAGGCCAGCCAGCCGGAGGAGCCCGAGGTCAGGGTCTGGCCCTGGAAGAACCTCTTCAGCCGGGGAGTCGCCTTGGTGACGTCGTCGTCCGTGAGCGCCGACTGGGCGCCGGAGAGCGCGGAGGCCACCGAGACCAGCGTGGCGAAGCCGGAGTTGGAGCGGGCGGGATCCGTCATGCCGTACGTCAGCCTGCCGGCTTCCACGGCCTGCTCGACCTGGGACCAGGTGACGTCGGCCGGTTTCCAGCCCAGCGACCGCACGGTGGCCGTCTTCACGCCGATCGCGACCGGGCTGGACATGATCGACGTCTCGGAGACGACCTTCTTCGCCGCCTCCGGGCGCAGCCGCAGGTAGTCGTCGGAGGACAGCCAGAGCGCGTCGTACCTGCCGTCCGTCTTCCCCCCGGCCAGCAGGTCGATGGCGTCCAGGGTGCCCATGTAGGTGGGCCGGACGGTGACCCCGGTGTCCTTGCGGACGCGGTCGAAGACGGCGGTCATGTCGCTGAGTTCGGAGGAGGCGAGGACCCGCAGAGTGCCGGGCTTCGGGGCCGTGGAGTCGTCGCCGTGGTCCTCGGAGGTGCAGCCGGCCAGGACGACGGCCGCCGTCGCGAGGAGGGCGAGGAGCGGGCGTCTGCTCATGCGAGGCCGCCCTCCAGCGCGCTCTTCGACCGGCTGCGCTCCAGGTAGGCGCTCGCCTGGTGGAGTTCGTCCGTGAGGGACTGCACGGTGGTCGCCATCGCCTCGGTCGCCTGCACCTTGTAGGTGTCGATGGCGTCGAGGGTCCGGTAGATCTGCTGGAACGCGGCGCGCAGCGTCTCGGCGCCCACGGCCGGGTCGGCGGCGATGCGCTGGATCTCCCCGCTCTGGGTCGCGAGCATCTCGGCGTTGCCCCGGATCAGCTCCTCGGTCGTCCCGCGCAACGCGTTGACCTGCTCGATCACCTTCTTCTGGTTGTCGAGCGCGGAGGCCAGCATCACCGAGATCCGCAGTGCGGAGACGGTGGTGGTGGCGGCGCGCTCGACGCCCTTGATCAGCTCGTCGTTGTTGCGCCGTACGACGTCCATCGCGAGGTAGCCCTGCGCGGACACCGCGAGCTGGGTGAGCAGGTCCTGGTGCTTCTGCCGGACCGGGAAGAGCACGTCCGCCCTTACCGCGTCGGCCTCCTGGGGGTCCGGGATCCGGGCGACGTGCTGCTCGACGGCGGTGTCCAGGGCCTGGGTGAGGACCACGTACTCCTGGAGCTTGCCCATGGTCTCCCAGAGCCGCACCCGCTCCGTCTGCAACGCCGCGTTGTCCCGCCGCAGTTCGTCCTGGCCGCCGCGCAGCGACCCCACGATCTTGTTCAGCGTCCCCTGCGCGGAGGCGTACTTGGCGACGTGGTCGCGGAGCTTGTTGCCGCCGGGCAGCCTGGAGAGGAACTTGCGGCCCTTGCTCGCGGGCAGGTCGCGCGGGTCCAGGTCCTCGACGACCCGGCGGAGTTCGACCAGTGAGCCGGCCACCTTGGCCTGGGCGTCACCGCCCTTGTCGGGCAGGCTGCGGACGGCACGCTCCAGCATGCGGTTGGACTGCGAGGCGGCGGAGCGCATCTCGCCGGCGCCGAGGCCGGTGATCTCGCCGACCTTGCTCGCGAACTCCGGTGAGCGGGCGTCCAGGGCGGCGAGGTCCCGGACGTAGTCGGAGGCCTTGCGGGCCATGTCCGTACGGACGCCGTCGTCGACGGGCACCAGCCCGCCGGCCTTCTCCCGCGGCACGGGCGCGACCGCCTCGGGCGGGGTCAGCGTGAAGACGTCCTCACCGCTCAGCGTGGGCGGGTGCTCGCCGCCGCTCGGCCTCATCTTGTCGAAGTTGCTCACAGGGTCCCCCCGTCAGCCGCGCGCCCGGCGGGCCATCTCGTGCAGCACCGCGGAGGTGGGCACGGGCGCCTGCCGGACGCCGGTCAGTGTCTGGTTGAGGTAGGCGGCGCGGTCGGCGGTGTCCTTGACGAACTCGGCGGAGTCGCCCTGGGGCCGGAAGCCGTGCTTGACGGCGAGCCTGCGCAGCGTCGGGTCGGTGCTGAGGAGTTCGCCGAGCTGCCGGCCGGCGTCGTCGAGCGGCACGATGGTGTGGTCGCTGTTGACCGTGGTGTCCGGGTAGAGGACGACGAGGTCGTCGGCGCCGTGCCGCTCCGCGAGCAGCGACACCACCTGCGACTCGTACAGGCACACCAGCGGGTTGCCGGCGCCGCTGATGAAGTCCCTGAACACCGAGTCACTGCTGGGCTGTTGCGCCCCCTGCACGCTGACCAGCTTGTGCAGCAGCGGCGCGGTCCTCGCGACGTCGGCGTCGCTCGCCACCACCCTCCCCCCGTTGGCTGCATAGGAGGCGGCGGCGAGGTACAGCGCGCCGGAGTTGGAGGTCTCCGGGTCCGTACTGGTGATGTACAGCGTCCCGGTCAGCTCCCCGTGGGCCTTCGCCCCCTTGAGCTGCTGCCAGGTCCGGTCGTGCCGGGCGGCGTCCAGGTACGCGGCCATCTTCAGGGTCCCCTTGCCCTTGCCGTCGAGCACGGCGAGCCCGTTGGCGGCCAGCACCTCGGCCGCGCTGCGGTGGGCGACCACGACGAGGGGCGAGTAGAAGGGGCGGGGGAGGGGCTGGCGGGCGTGGTACTTCGCGGCCAGCGTGTCGGCGGGTGCCGAGCTGGACGGGAAGGCGAAGTCGTAGCCCTTCAGGTCCAGATCCTCCATGGCCCAGGATCCGGACGCCTCCGTCTTCACGGTGTAGCCCTTGGCGGCGAGGGCCTTCACCACATCGGGATCGGCGAAGAAGTCCGACTTCTCCGAACCGATCACACCGCGCACGGTCTTCGTTGCCGTGCCCTTGTCATCCCCATGCCGGCCTGCGACGACGGCAGCCACCACGCCACCGATCAGCAGCACCGCGAGGACGATTCCCGCGATACGTCTCACGAGGGGGAGAGTGCTCCCGGAATCCCTCAGTCCTGGGTGGAACGGGTGAACGAGGGGTGAAGGGGGCGCCCCGGAACGAAACCGGAGCGCCGAAGTCCGCCGGGCGCCGTCAGGCGGGGGCGTTCCCGGCCTTGCCGTAACGGCGGAAGGCGGAGGTCTCCACCTGCCAGGGGCCGAAGGGCACCAGGTCGCCGTAGATGTACGGGTCCATGCGCTGGTAGCGGTTCCCGCACGGCTCGGAGTGGACCTCGATCGTGCCCTTCCGGGGGTCGACGATCATGTAGTGGGCGATGCCCATGGCCGGGTATTCGCTGATCTTTTCGACGTAGTCGCTGTCCGGGTTGGACGGTGACACGATCTCGACGATTGCCAGCACGTGGGAGGCGTCCACGGCGAGCCCCTCCTCGTCGAGTACGTCCTCAGGGATGACGACGGCGTCGGGGCGGCGCATGCGGGCGAGGGCCGGGTGCTCGACCTCGGGGCCGGGGATGCAGCCGTAGCCGGGGTGAGTGGTGAGGAGCTGCTGGTCCAGTTGCTTGCAGATGCGACGGATGGTGCCCTCATGCCGTTTCGACGGACACATCATGGCCAGTATCGGGCCGGACGGTCCGATCTCGACGCTCCAGGTCCCTTCGAGCTGCTCCGCGTAGGCCCCGAGTTGCTCGGCGATCGCGCGCATCTTTGGGTAGTCCATGCCCATGACCTCAGCGTACTGAGATATGGCAACCCGGTCCGCGCGTCGCTGCGGGAGCGCGCGGACCGGGGCCGTTCGGGGGTGGGTCAGCCGGCCGTGGTGAGTTCCGTGGCCGCCGCGTGGGCGTCCATGCGTTCCGCCGCGAGGATCGCCGCCGCGGTGTCCGCGCGGGACGCCGCGACCAGCAGGGCGCGGCCGGCGACGGCATGCGCGCGCTCGTGGAGCGCGGCCGGATCCTGGGCCGCCGTCAGCGACGCGCGGACCGGCGTACGCCCGCCCCGCAGCCGGGCCACCTGCTCGGCCAGCCGGGTCGCGGCGGTGTCGAGGTCGGTGGACGGCGCGAGTGCGCGCAGCTCGTCGGTGACGGCGAGCAGCGCGGCGAGGTGTCCCGCGAGCTGGATGTCCAGCTCCTCCTCGCGCGTCCGGTGGGGGAAGTCGGAAGAGGGGCCGGCCATCGTGCTGTGGACCGACTTGGTGCGGATCGGCTCGTACATGGGAGATGGCCTCCTGTGCTCTGACAGGAAGCCATCCTAGCTTAGATTTCGTCTAAAGTTGACCCGGGTCACGGACGGTGGTCCGGCGGCTGCCTACGGCTGGCCGTACCCGTCCAGGAACCGGCCGATCCGGGTGATCGCGTCCCGCAGGTCGCCGACCGTCGGCAGGGTCACCACCCGGAAGTGGTCCGGCTCCGGCCAGTTGAAGCCGGTGCCCTGGACGACCATGATCTTCTCCTGCCGCAGCAGGTCGAGGACCATCTGCCGGTCGTCCTTGATCTTGAAGACCTGGGGGTCGAGGCGCGGGAAGAGGTACAGCGCGCCCTTGGGGCGGACGCAGCTCACGCCCGGGATCTGGGTGAGCAGGTCGTACGCGAGGTCCACCTGCTCCTTCAGCCGCCCGCCCGGCAGCACGAGGTCGTTGATCGTCTGGCGTCCGCTGAGCGCGGCCACGACTCCGTGCTGACCGGGCATGTTCGCGCACAGCCGCATGTTCGCGAGGATCGTGAGGCCCTCGATGTAGGACTCGGCATGCGCCCGGGGCCCGGAGACGGACATCCAGCCGACCCGGTAGCCGGCCACCCGGTACGCCTTGGACATGCCGTTGAAGGTGAGCGTGAGGAGATCCGGCGCGACGGCGGCGGTCGGGGTGTGCGTGGTGTCGTCGTAGAGGATCTTGTCGTAGATCTCGTCCGAGCAGACGAGCAGGTTGTGGCGCCGGGCGATGTCGGTCAGCCCGCGCAGCATCGCCTCGTCGTACACCGCGCCCGTCGGGTTGTTCGGGTTGATGATGACGATCGCCTTGGTGCGGTCGGTGACCTTGCGCTCGACGTCGGCGAGGTCGGGCATCCAGTCCGACTGCTCGTCGCAGCGGTAGTGCACGGCCGTGCCGCCGGAGAGGGAGACGGCCGCGGTCCACAGGGGGTAGTCGGGGGCGGGGACGAGGACCTCGTCCCCGTCGTCCAGGAGGCCCTGCATCGCCATCACGATCAGCTCGGAGACGCCGTTGCCGATGAAGACGTGCTCCACGTCGGTCTCGATGCCGATGGTCTGGTTGTGCATGACGACCGCCCGCCGGGCCGCCAGCAGGCCCTTCGCGTCGCCGTAGCCGTGTGCCGAGGAGACGTTCCGGAGGATGTCCTCCAGGATCTCCGGCGGGCACTCGAAGCCGAAGGCGGCCGGGTTGCCGGTGTTGAGCTTGAGGATGCGGTGTCCGGCCGCCTCGAGCCGCATCGCCTCCTCGAGGACCGGACCCCGGATCTCGTAACAGACATTGGCGAGCTTGGTCGACTGGATCACCTGCATGCCGGTGAGCTTACGGGGAGGTAACGCCCGCCGACCCGTGTTTTCCACCACTTGAGATGCAGGTGGGGGGCGTCCGGGGGCCGTCGGAGCCGGGACGGGGCCCGGCGTTTTGGCCTGTTATCGCCGGTAGCTGTCTCAAAGGCCCATCCCCTCCCTACAATCCGCGTCCATGCCGAGACCTGCCGAGGACGAGACCGGGGCGCCCAGCGTCTACCGACCCGAGGGCGAACCTGCCCCCGCCTACGAGGGGTACCGGGACCCGGCGGCCGCGCACGGCTGGCTCAACGCGTACGACGAGACGCGCGAGCTGCCGAAGATCGCGTCGGCCGCGTCGGCCGCGCCGGGTCCGGGCCGGGCGGAGCGGCGGCGGGAGGCGCGCGGGGCGGGCGGCCGGCGCGGCACGTACGTGGTGGCCGCGGTGGGAGCGGCGGGCGCCGCGTCCGTGCTCGCACTGATCGTCGGCCTCCCCTTCTCATCTTCCTCCTCGTCGCCCGCCGACGGCACACCGGGTGGGCAGAACCGTACGAAGCACACGACGGGCGACTCGTCGGCCGCGGCGGCACCCGAGCAGAGCTCGCGCACCGCGTCCGTCACCTCGCCGGCATCGGCCGCACCGGCCGCCACATCCACCACGACGTCCCCGTCGGCCGGGTCCACCGCGTCCGTGAGCGACGCCCCCGGCGCCTCCCCGAGCGCCACCGCGGCCGGCGGGACGGGCGCGACGCCGTCGCCGACAGCCACGACCGGCACCCCCACGCAGACTCCGACGGGTGGCGGGCACGGTTGGGGACACGGGAGGGGCGGCGGCAGATCCCATTAGGGGACGGCCCCCGGGGCTGGACGCTGCCTGTGCCCAAGTCGTCGCCCACATGGGTAGGTTGGCCCCTCCGGCGGAAGGGGTCGTATGGAATTCTCGCTGCTCAACGACGAACCCGTCAGCGGATCGGACGGGGATCTGCTCGGCGCCGGACGGGCTGCCCGCCAGCTGGCGAAGCTGCTGCACGACTCCCGGTCGGCCACCCCGCTGACACTCGCCGTGGACGCCGGCTGGGGCATGGGCAAGAGCAGTCTGATGCGGCTGGTCGAGGCGGAACTGCGGCAGAAGGACGTCGAGACCGTCTGGTACAACGCCTGGACCTCCACCGGCGCCGACGCCCTCGAAGGGCTCATCAAGACCGTCCTGATGGGCCTGGACAAGCGGGTGATGCGGCGCGCGGTGTCCAGGCTCACCGAGCGGAAGACGCTCCTCACAGCCCTGCGGGCGGGGCTGGCCGTGGCGGGTGCCCCGTTCGGGATGGCGGGGCTGGTCGACCGGTTCTGGCAGGAGCTGTCCGTCGACGCGAACACCCGCAACGCCATGCGGGAGGCGCTGCGCACCCTCGCCACCGAGTGGGCGGACGCGGCTCCGCACCGGCCCCGGCGCATGCTCGTCGTCTTCGTCGACGATCTCGACCGCTGCTCGGAGGAGACGGTCCTCGCGGTGTGCGAGGCGGTGAAGGTCTATCTGGACGTGCCGGGCCTCGCCTTCGTCATCGGCTGCGACCGGTCGGCGCTCGGACCGTCGGGGCTGCTGCGCGATCTCGGGCCGGCCGGTTCGGCGTTCATGGAGAAGATCTTCCAGACGAGCTACCGGCTGCCGGTGGCGGCCGGCGAGCACCTGGAGGCGTATGTCCGGCACTGTGCCGAGCGTTCGGGGCTGCGTGAGCTGCTGGACGACGGCCTGGTGCGGCTGATCGCAGCCCGCTCGGCCCGCAATCCGCGCCGGATCAAGAGGCTCATCAACGGCTTCGGCCTCGAGTGCGCGCTCAACCCGGTGTGGGCGAGGTTCGCGCCGGAGGCCGTCGTCCGGACGCTTCTGCTGCAGCACCTGTACGCGGACTTCTACCGCCTGCTCGTCTCCGGTGACGGCACGTACGCGCACGCGGCCCGGGAGTTCCTGGAGTACCGCACGGCCCGGAGGGTGCTGAGCCGGTGGGCCCCCGCGGACGAGGAGGCGTGGCACACGACGGTGGCGTCGGTGACCGGGCACGGGCTCGCGGCGCCGGAGACCGGGGCCCCGGACACCTGGGAGGCCGTGCTGGCCCGGCTGGAGGAGGAGCTGCCCACGGCGTTTCCGGAGCTGGCGCAGGACCGGGGCTTCGTGCACCTCGTCGAGGAGTGGATGCGGCTGCCGCAGGCGGACGAACTGGTGAGGCATCTGCAGGAGGGCGCCGCGGCACCGGTCGCCGGGCGCAGGGACGAGGATCCGCGGCCCGGCCCGGAGGAGGGGCCGGACGAGTACCGGGGCGTCAGCGTCCTGTGGGTGGACGACTACCCGGAACAGAACGCGACCTACGTGCGCCATCTCCGGGCGCACGGAGCGGACGTCCTGGTGGCCCGGAGCGGCCCGACAGCCGACCGGATCCTCTCCACCCACCCCGTCGACCTGGTGATATCCGATGTCACGCGCGGCACGGAACGGGGCGCGGGGTTCGCCGACCTGGCGGCCTGGCGGGGCAGGGGCCTCTTCGACGGCCCCGTCGTGTTCTTCGTCGGCCGCGTCACCCCCGCCCGCGAGCAGCGCAGCCGCGAACTCGGCGCGCGCATCACGTCCGGCTCCTCGGTTCTCTTCGAGCACATCGACGCCGCCTGCGCGGAAATCCGCCAACACCGTTCTTGAAACAGCTCCTTGCCCGCGCGGCCGCTTGCGTTGAGAATGTGCATGACAAACAGCGGGTGGCCGGAAGATCTCCGGTCACCCTCGTCGTATAGAGGGGACCCCCACATGAACAAGCCTCTCGTCGCCGCGCTCGCCTCCCTGGCCATCACCGGGATCGGCACGGCTCCGGCGGTCGCCGCGCCGCAGACGGCAAAGGCCGCGGCGGTGACCGTCAACTTCGCGGGCACCGTCTCGCTCAGCAACTGCTCCGGCTCCGTCATCCGCTTCCCGAACTCCGCGGACAGCGACCCGGCGCTGGTCCTCACCAACGGCCACTGCCTGGAGACCGGCTTCCCGGAGCCCGGCGAGGTCATCACCGGCCAGTCCTCCAGCCGCACCTTCGGCCTGCTGAACTCCTCCGGCACCAAGGTCGCCACGCTCCGCGCCAACCAGGTCGTCTACTCGACCATGACCGACACCGACATCACGATCTACCGCACCACCACGACGTACGCGGCGATCAAGAGCTCCTACGGCATCAGCCCGCTCACCGTCAACGCGAGCCACCCGGTCGCCGGCACCGCCATCAAGGTCGTCTCCGGCTACTGGAAGACGATCTACAGCTGCAACATCGACGGGTTCGTGTACCGGCTCAAGGAGGGCGACTGGACCTGGAAGGACTCGGTCCGCTACACCTCCGCGTGCAACACGATCGGGGGGACGTCGGGGTCGCCGGTGATCGACACCAGCACGGGCCAGGTCGTCGCCGTCAACAACACGGGCAACGAGGACGGGGAGCGGTGCACCGTCGACAACCCGTGCGAGGTGGACGAGAGCGGGAACGTGACGGTTCGGCAGGGGATCAACTACGCCGAGGAGACGTACATCATTCCGGCGTGCTTCACGACGGGGAACGTGCTGAACCTGAGTGCGAGTGGGTGCACCCTGCCCAAGCCGTAGCGCTCCGCTGAGGGCACCGTCTTCGGGTGCGGCGCCGTGGGGGCTGGTCGCGCAGTTCCTCCCCCAGGCTTCGGCCGGGGGTACCCCCAGCGCCCCTAGGTGAGTTGGGGTGTACGCCGGATCGAACGTCCCGCCAGTTCATCCGTCCTGCGGCCGTCCTCGATCACGAAACGGCCGTCGATCAGCACGTGCGGGATGCCCGTCGGGAGGCGGCGCGGGGCTTCGAACGTCGAGCCCGCCGCGACCGTCCGCGGGTCGAAGAGGACGAGGTCGGCACGGTAGCCCTCGCGTACGAGGCCGCGGTCCGGCAGGCGGAGCCGGGCCGCGGGGCGGGCGGTGAGGTGGGCGACGCACTCCTCCAGGGAGAGCACGCCCAGCTCCCGTACGTAGTGGCCGAGGTAGTGCGGGAACGTGCCGTAGGCGCGGGGGTGGGGTTTCGTGCCCTGGAGGATGCCGTCCGAGCCGCCGGTGTGGACCGGGTGGCGCATGATCGTGCGGACGTTCTCCTCGTGGCCGACATGCTGGAGGATCGTGGTGCCCAGGTGGTCGGTGAGGAGGAGGCGGCGGGCCGTCGTCCAGGGGGACTCCCCGCGGGCGTCCGCCGACTCCTGGACCGTCCGGCCGACGTGGTCCGCCAGCGCGGGGTCGCCCACGCCCGAGATCTCGATCGTGTCCCACTCGATGGGCACGCCGTGGCAGCCGTCGGAGCCGACGGCCTCCAGGTGGTGGCGGATGCGGCCGGCCGTCTCGTCGTCGGAGAGGCGGGCGAGGGCCGCCGCCGGGCCGCCCTCGTTGGCCCAGCTCGGCAGCATCGCCGCGAGGGTCGTGCTGCCCGGGGTGTAGGGGTAGGTGTCGAGGGTGATGTCGGCGCCGGCGGCGAGGGCCTCGTCGAGGAGGGCCAGCAGTTCGGGCGCCCGGCCCTTGTTCACGCCGAAGTTCATGGTGGCGTGGGCCAGATGGAGCGGGCAGTCCGCCGCCCGGGCGAGGGCCACCATCTCCGCGTACGCCTCCAGCGCGCCCGCGCCGTACGAGCGGTGGTGCGGGCAGTAGTAGCCGCCGTACTCCGCCACCACCCGGCACAGCTCCGTCAGTTCGCCGTCCGGCGCGTACATGCCGGGGGTGTAGGTGAGGCCGGAGGACAGGCCGACCGCGCCCTGGGCCATGCCCTCGGCCACCAGCCGGCGCATGTGGTCCAGCTCGGCCGGGGTCGCCGCGCGGTCCTCCCAGCCGACCGCGAGCGCACGGACCGTGCCCTGGGGGATGAGATAGGCCGCGTTGACGGCGATGCCGCGGTCGAGGCGGTCCAGGTACTCGCCCACCGACCGCCAGTCGACGTCGATGTCCTCGCCGGAGCCGTTCCAGCCGGCGATCGCGCTGCGGACCTCCGCCAGCGTGCGGTCGTCGACCGGGGCGTACGAAAGGCCGTCCTGGCCCAGCACTTCCAGGGTCACCCCCTGCGCGGCCTTCGCACTGTGGTCGGGGTCGCGCAGCAGGGCCAGGTCGCTGTGGGCGTGCATGTCGACGAAGCCGGGGGAGAGGACCAGGCCCTCCGCGTCCAGCTCGCGCATCGCACGCGGGCGCTGGCAGCCCGCCGCCGCTGCCTCCTTGACGATCGACACGATCCGGCCGCCGTCGATCACCACGTCGGCGCGGTAGGAGGGTTCCCCGCTCCCGTCGACGACGTCCGCGTCCCGGATGACGAGCTGCTCCACGGCCCCTCCTAGAAGAACGTACGGATGTAGTCGACGACCGTCCCGTCCGCCTCGGCCACCGGGATCAGCTGCCACTTGTCGAACGACGTGCACGGGTGGGAGAGACCGAGGCCCACCCAGTCCCCGACCTCCAGGTCCGCCTCGGGACCGGTGCTCAGCCAGGCGTGCTGGTCGGACAGGCCGGTGACCGAGACGCCGGTCGCCGGGCGCTCGGTGGCCGCCCGGCGGATCACCTGGGCGACGGGGAGGTCGAGGTCGTAGGCCGCGTCCCGCTTGCCCGCGTTGGCGAAGGCCTGCTCCGGGGAGGGGCGGGAGACGACCTGCGCCCAGAGCCGGAAGGCGGGCTCCAGGGCGCCCTCCTCGGGGACCCGGTTGAAGGGGGTGACGTCCCGGTAGCGGCCGTCGTCGTGCGAGACGTACGCACCCGAGCGCAGCAACTTCAGTACGGGCGCCGATAGTTCGGGAACGCCGGCGAAGACGTCCGCGACCGCGTCGAACCAGGCGCTGCCGCCCGCGCTCACCACGATCTCTGTCAGGCCCGCGAACCGGCCCGCCTTGTCGAACTCGACGGCGAGGGCGACCAGCCGGCACAGATAGGCGTGCACCCGGTCCGGGTCGGCCTGCGGGACCTCGCCCTCGTACCCGGCCACCCCGACCAGCCGCAGCGTCCGCGTCCCGGCCACCGCGTCCGCGACCGCCGCGCACTCCGCCTCGGTACGGACGCCGGTACGGGCGCCCTCCCCGGCCGCGAGTTCGACCACGACGTCCACGGGGCGGCCGGTCCCGCGCAGCGCAGCGTCCATCAGCTCGACCCCGCGCACGGAGTCGACGTAACAGACGAAACGGAAGTCGGCGTCGCGCTCCAGTTCGGCGGCGATCCAGCGGAGCGCCGGGGCGTCCACGAGCTCGTTCGCGAGGAAGACCCGGCGGGTGCCGAACGCCCGCGCCACCCGCACCTGGTGCGGCACGGCGAGGGTGATGCCCCACGCCCCGCGCTCGGTCTGCCGCCTGAACAGCTGCGGGGCCATGGAGGTCTTGCCGTGCGGCGCGAAGGCGAGACCGTGCCGTTCGGTGTACGACTCCATCAGCGCGAGGTTGTGCTCCAGGCGCTCGGCGGAGAGGGCCAGCACCGGGGTCGCGAACCCGTCCTCGAAGAGGTTGCGGCGCTGGGCGGCCAGTTCGCCGACGGTGAGGCCCTCGGCGTCCGGCGGGAGGCCCTTGAAACGGTGGTCGACGCGTTCCTCCGCGAGCCGGGCGAGCGCTTCGGTGCCGGTGTCGAGGGACACGGAGCCTCCATGATCAGGTGGGTTGCATCATGTGCAACGTCCATTGCGTATATCGCTTACCGCTGTCTAACATCCACGCCAACGCCGGGTCAATCAGCCCGTAGCGACCCTTCCCCGACGACGAGGAGCCACGACCATCGTGAAGGCCACCGGCGCCGTTGACGCCGTGGACGTCGTCGCGCTCGGCGAGTCCATGGTCACGTTTCTGCCCACCCGGCCGGGGCGCCTCGCGGACGTGCCCTCCTTCGACCGCGCGATCGGCGGCGCGGAGTCCAACGTGGCCTGCGCGCTGGCCGCCGCCGGGCACGCCGTGCGCTGGGTCAGCCGGGTCGGCGCGGACGGGTTCGGCGACCACCTGCTGGAGACCGTCGCCTCGTACGGCGTGGACGTCTCCTACGTGGGCCGGGATCCGGCGCGGCCGACGGGGGTCTACTTCCGCACGGCGGGGGACCGGGCGACGGACGCGCACGAGGTCGCGTACTACCGGGCGGGGTCGGCGGCGTCGGCGATGTCGGCGGCGACGGTGGACTCGGCGGCGGTGCGCGCCGGGCGGATCCTGCACCTGTCGGGGATCACGGCCGCGTTGTCGGAGGGCTGCCTGGGGCTGCTGCGCGAGCTGACGGCTCCCGCCGGGGAACGGCCGACGCTGGTGTCGTTCGACGTGAACTACCGGCCGGGGCTGTGGACCGAGTCCGCGGACGCGGGGGTGCTGCTCGACCTCGCGCGGCGCGCGGACCTGGTGTTCGTGGGCGAGGACGAGGCGGAGCAGGCGTGGGGGGTGACGGGAGGGCCGTCGGCTGTCCGGGAGTTGCTGCCCGAGCCGGAGGCGCTGGTGGTGAAGCAAGGGGCGAAGGGGGCGACGGCCTTCGTGTCGGCCGCGGCCCGGTGGGGGCTGGTCGCGCAGTTCCCCGCGCCCCTGAAGGGGCGCTGCAGCCAGCGCTCCTCTCCAGCCGCGGGCAGTCGAGCCGCTGGGGCGATGGGGGTCCCCCCGCTCGAGCGAAGCCGAGAGTGGGGGAGGGTGGGCGCGGGCGGCACCCTGCCGGCGCCGGTAAGCGTCCCCACCCCCACCCCCGGCACCTTCGAACCCGCCCCCGCCGTCGACGTCGTGGCAACCGTCGGCGCCGGTGACGCCTTCGCCGCCGGTTTCCTCTCCGGCATCCTGCGCGGCCTGCCGGTCGGGCAGACGCTCAGGCTCAGCCACCTGTTCGCCGCCGCCGCCCTCACCACCCCCGCCGACCTCGCCCCGCCCCCCGCCCGCGACACCACCGACCGGCTGACCGCCCTGGACGCCGGTGCGTGGGAGAGACTTCGACTCGGCCCCGGCTGGACCGAAGCCGACGCGGCCGAAGAGGAGGTACGCACCCCATGAGCCAGACCGTCGACCGAGCGCTCAGCATCCTGCCGCTGCTCGCCGAGGGCCCCGCCGACCTCGGCCAGGTCGCCGACCGCCTCGGTGTGCACAAGTCCACCGCACTGCGGCTGCTGCGCACCCTCCACGAACACGGGCTCGTCTACCGCCAGTCCGACCAGCGCTACCGCCTCGGCGCCCGCCTCTTCGCCCTCGCCCAGGAGGCGATGGAGAACCTCGACGTCCGCGAGATCGCCCACCCCCACCTGGCCCGCCTCAACACGGCCTGCGGACACACCGTGCACCTCGCCGTGTTCGAGGAGGGCGAGGTCCTCTACATCGACAAGGTCGAGAGCCGCTACCCGGTGCGCATGTACTCGCGGATCGGCAAGCCCGTCGCCATCACCGTCGCCGCCGTCGCCAAACTGCTCCTCGCCGACCTGCCCGAGCCCGAGCGGCGGGCCCTCGCAGACAAGCTCGACTACCCCATGTACACGGCCCGTTCGACGCCGAACGCGGAGGCGTTCCTCAGGGAACTGGCCAAGGTGCGCGAACAGGGCTGGGCCACCGACCTCGGCGGCCACGAGGAGTCCATCAACTGCGTCGCGGCCCCCGTCCGCGGCGCCGACGGGCGCGTCGTCGCCGCGATGTCGGTCTCCGCGCCCAACGTCGTCGTCACCGCCGACGAACTCCTCACCCTGCTCCCGCAGGTGCGCCGTACGGCGGACGCGATCAGCGGCGAGTACTCAGGCAGAACACCGATCACGGAAGCCGGCACCAGATGACCGAGAAGATCGCGCTCACCCCCACGACCCACACCACCCCGCCCGCGAAGTTCTCGCACGGCGTCCGCAAGGGCAACATCCTCCAGGTCGCCGGCCAGGTCGGCTTCCTGCCGGCCGAGGAGGGCAAGCCTCCGACCCCGGCCGGCCCCACGCTGCGCGAGCAGACCCTCCAGACCCTCGCCAACGTCAAGGCGATCCTGGAGGAGGGCGGCGCCTCCTGGGACGACGTCATGATGATCCGCGTCTATCTGACGGACGTGGACCACTTCGCCGAGATGAACGGCATCTACAACACCTACTTCGAGGAGCAGGGCCTCACCGCCCCGCCCGCCGCCCGCACGACCGTGTACGTCGGTCTGCCCGCCGGCCTCCTCATCGAGATCGACGCCCTCGCCGTCATCGGCTGACGGGTTCCGTCAACTCCCGCACGTCCTGCACGGCATGGCACCCGCACCGGGTGCCGTGCCGCGCTCCCCCCTGCCCGAAAGCACGATGCACCTACCCAGAGGACCCCCACATGCCCTTCCCCCTAGCGGCGTCCACCCCCACCACCCCGCCCCACACCGGAGGCCTGCTCCTCCTCCTCGACGGCACCGCCGGCCTCCTCACCGTCGCCGCCGTCGGCATCGCCCTGCTCCTCTTCCTCATCATCAAGGCGCGGCTCCAGCCCTTCGTGGCCCTCCTCGCCGTCTCCATAGCCGTCGGCCTGCTCGCCGGTCTCTCGGTCACCGAACTCTTCGGCACCGTCCAGCGCTCGGACGCCGTCTCCACCGTCGAGTCCGGCATGGGCGGCATCCTCGGCCATGTCGCGATCATCATCGGCCTCGGCACCATGCTCGGCGCGATCCTCGAAGTCAGCGGCGGTGCCGAGGTATTGGCGACGCGGCTCCTCAACCTCTTCGGGGAGCAGCGGGCCCCGCTCGCCATGGGCCTCACCGGCCTGATCTTCGGCATCCCCGTCTTCTTCGACGTCGGCATCTTCGTCCTGGCCCCCCTCGTCTACGCGGCGGCCAAGCTCCCCCAAGACTCCGACAAGCTCCGTCCCGGGGGGACCCCCATCGGCAAGTCGATCCTCCTGTACTGCCTCCCCCTCCTCGCCGGCCTCTCCATGACCCACGCCTTCCTGCCGCCGCACCCCGGCCCGGTGGCCGCCGCCGCGCTGCTGCACGTCCAGCTCGGCTGGGTCATCCTCATGGGCGTGGTCTGCGGCATCCCGGCGGTGCTGGCCGCATGGGCGTACTCGGCGTGGATCGGCAGGCGGATCTTCGTCGCCGTACCGCAGGACATGGTCGAGGCGGCCGAGGAGGCCAGGCAGGCGGTGGTGGCGGAGCAGCGGGCGGCCGGAGTGGAGCCCCGGGAGAAGCCGGTTCCGCTGGGCACGGTTCTCGCCATCATCGGTACGCCGCTCGTCCTCATCCTCGCCGCGACCTTCTCCTCCATCGCCCTGGACCCCTCCACCGGCCGCTCGGTGCTGGAGTTCTTCGGCACGCCGATGGTCGCCCTCACCATCGCCCTGGTCCTCGCCTACTACCTGCTCGGCATCCGGCGCGGCTGGTCCCGCAAGTCCCTGGAGACCGTGTCGACCGCGTCCCTCAAGCCGGTCGGCAACATCCTGCTGGTGGTCGGCGCGGGCGGGATCTTCGGCGCCGTACTGAAGGCGAGCGGCGTCGCCCAGGCCCTCTCCGACACCTTCAACGGCGTCGGCCTCCCGGTGATCGTCCTGTCGTACCTGATCTCGGTGGTCCTGCGGGTCGCCCAGGGTTCGGCGACGGTGGCGATCGTGACGACAGCCGGCATCGTCGCCCCACTCCTCACCGAGGGCCACCATTCCCAGGCCTTCGTCGCCCTCGTGATCATGGCCATCTCGGCCGGCTCCATCTTCGCCTCGCACGTCAACGACGGCGGATTCTGGATGGTCGCCAAGTATTTCGGCATCAGTGAGCGGGACACCCTGAAGACCTGGACCGTGCTGGAGACGGTGCTGTCGGTGGTGGGCTTCGCGGTGGCGGGCGTGCTCAGCGTCTTCGTGTAGGCGTCTGATAACGAAGTCCGGGGCTGGCTGTGTCCGGCACAGGTTCTTGGACCATACTGCCCGCTGTGGAGCAGCGCATAGGAGCCAACAGCCAGCCCCTGGAGGGCGCCGGATTCGACCCGGCCTTCATCCCCGGGCTCACCTCACCCGCGTCCGCCGAGCCCGCGGACGCGAAGCCCGCGGACGCGAAGGCCGAGGACGCCCGGCCGGAGGAGCCCGCGGAGGCGGAGGCGGCGGCGGAACCCGCGGCCGCGGCCGATGCCGAGGTGACGGCGGACGAGTCCGCCGCGGACGCCGACGACGCGGAGACCTCCGAGGGCCCCTCCTTCGAGGCCGCCGACCGGCGTGCCCGGATAGTGGCCGACCACCAGGGCGTGCGCCTCAGCCTCGACGAGGAGAACTGCGAGTTCCGCTGGGACGAGATCGGTGCGATCGAGACCGAGGCGCCGCGCTTCGGCAAGCGGTTCACGATCACCGTCCACACGCCGGAGCGCCGCTGGTACCCCATCGAGATCGAGGCGACGTCCCGCTCCCGCTTCAAGGAGTGGGAGGAGCAACTGGACGCGGTCCTCGACGCGTACTTCGACGACGGTACGGAAGACGAAGACGCCCCCGAGGCGGAAGCGGGGGCGGAGGCCGAGGACAAGGCCGCCGACGAGACCGTGAGCGAGACCGAGGACAAGGCCAAGGCCGAGGGCAAGGCACTCGGCCAGGAGTAGTCCCCTCCGTGCCCGATCGAACCGCTCCGGCCCCGGCGGCTGCCCCACGGCCGGAGCGGCTCCGGCCGGCTAGCTGCAGTACTGCGATTCCTTCCCGATCGACCGGTACATACAGTCCGCGTTCTCCAGCAGTTGGAACACCGCGTCCCGGTTCCGGGAGGTCTCCCGCTCGATCACCTCGTCGGGCGGGTAGAAGCCGCCCCCGGAGCTGGACGTCGGGTACATCTCGAAGGTGTAGTCGAAGATCTTCTGGGTGCCCCACAGATAGTCGTCGATCGAGCCGTCGGTGATGTACAGGTCGCTCGACTGTTCCGGCGTGTAGCCGTTGCTCGCCGCCATCTTCTGCCCGACCGCCTTGAACGCGGCCGCGTCGTCCGCGGTCATCCCGGTGGCGGTGTCGGCCGTCGTGTAGCCGAACGGCCACAGCACCAGCTCGCTGTACGTGTGGAAGTCGATCCCCGCCTTGATCTGCTGCTTGCCGCCGACCACCCGGCTGCGCACGAAGTCGGCGACCACCTTGACCTCGGGTGCCGACTCCGCGGACGCACCGCGGTACGTCTCGGACGACGTCGAGCCCGACGAACCGCCGCAGCACCCCCACTTGTAGTTCCAGTTCCGGTTCAGGTCCGTACCGACGTACGAGGAACCGGAGTTGGGCTGCCGGTTCTTGCGCCACGACCGGTACGAGCCGGTGGCGATGTCGTACTCGCCGCCGTCGGGGTTGAGGTCGGGGACGATCCAGATCTCCCGGCTGTTGACGATGTTCGTGACCCGGGAGTCCGATCCGTATCCGGCGCCCAGCTCCCGCAGCAGGTACAGCGCCATCTCCACCGTGAGGTGCTCGCGCGCGTGCTGGTGGAAGGTGAGCAGGACCTCGGGTTCGTTCTCGTCCGTCGCCACGTTGTCGCTGACCTTGATCGCGACGATGTCCCGGCCCTGGTACGACTTGCCGATCACCTGCTTGCTCATGATCGAGGGGTAGGCGGCGAGCCGCTGGTCGATCTCGGCGTTCGCCTCGGCGTAGTTGTGGTACTTCGCGTCGGCCGTCGGGAAGTCGAACAGGCGCAGCCGGTCGGCGGCCGAGGACCGGTCCGGGGCCGCGCCGAGGGGC
This sequence comes from Streptomyces sp. NPDC028289, assembly GCF_055565975.1. NCBI lineage: Bacteria > Bacillati > Actinomycetota > Actinomycetes > Kitasatosporales > Streptomycetaceae > Streptomyces > Streptomyces sp. NPDC028289. The sequence continues at coordinate 732,189 of NZ_JBVHTI010000003.1, forward strand.
GTGACATCGTAGCCGAGGCGCTTCAGTGCGGCGATCTGCGCGGCCCGTCCGGAGACGACCACCGTCTCCTCGTCCGCCTCGTCCACGGTGACGCCGGTCCGCTGGATCGCCGCGCGGGTCACGGGGGTGGTGCTCTGGTGGATCTCGTACTGCCGGACGCCGTCGGCCGAGGGGACGGCCGGGCGGGCGCTGTCGGCGGTCGCGTGGGTCACCGTCGCCGACACGGGGGCCGCGAGGGCGAGGGCCAGCAGGGCGCCCAGCGTGGCGGTCCGTCTGCCGCCGCGGGCACCGGAGCCGCGTATGCGAAGTCGCATGAAGTCTCCTGGGGGAGGTGGGGGTGGTTCAGTGCGACGTGCCTGTGAAACTGCTGTGCGGGTGCCGCTCATCGTCTGCGAATGGCATGAACAGGTCAAGATTGTAAAATCGGCCACGCAAATCAGCCGCGCAGTGTACGCCCGCCGCCGCCCCCGCAGGCCACCCGCGACGAAGTGCACCCTCCCGCGTGACGTCCATGTGCGTTTCCCCGGTGCCCCGGGAGAACGTGGGCGAATCAGCGCCGCGCGGGGGCGAACAGGCCGCGGGCCGCAAACTGTTGGCCAAGCCGCGCCTCGTCGCGCCCAGCGTCCCCGGCGGCGTCGGCTACGTCGGGACAGGGGGCATGCGAGCGGGCGTACGGCCGGGGCGGGCGTTCGGCCTCGCAGAGATCGTGGCCCACGCCCTTGACGAGCAACCCCAGCCAGATCGCCGCCCGGGTGACCGCCCGGCGCTGACGCACAGGAGACCTGATGAGCAGCAGTACGAACGGGCGCCCCGGCGCGGCCCAGGGGCACTTCGACCACCGGATGGCCGTGTTCGGCTCGGACGACGCGTTCCTCGCCGCCGCCCTGCCCTTCCTCGCCGAGGGCCTCGCCGCCGCCGACGAGCCCCCGCCCGTCGCCATCGCCGCCCCCGCCCGGCTGGCCGCCCTGCGGGACACGCTCGGCACCGATGCCAAGAAGGTCGGCTTCATCGACCACGCCGACTGGTACACCGGCACCGCCGCCAACGCCGTGGCCCAGGGCGCCGGTTTCCTCGCCGCCCACGCCGGACCCGGTGGCCGTATCCATCTCCTCATGGAGCCCGACTGGGCGGGCCGCGCTGGCCGTTCGGCGCGGGAGAGCACCGAGTGGATCCGCTACGAGTCCCTCGCCAACCTCCTCTTCGCCCCCTTCGGCACCACGGCGCTGTGCGCGTACGACACCCGGACGGCGGGCCCGGCAGTCGTCGACGCGGCCCGCCGCGCCCACCCGGGTACGGGGGTATATGAGCAACCACCCGTGCTCGTACGCGAGTTGGACGCTGTACCGCTGCCGCCACCCCCGCTGTCGGCCGCCCGGTTGCCGGCTCCGGAGGCTGTGCACGCCTGGTCGGCCGGGCTCGGGCTGCCCGCGGCGGACGCCGAGTTGTTCACCCGGGCGGTCGTGGAGGCCGCGACCGCCCACGGGCCGGTGGCCGAGATCCTCGCCTGGGGCGAGGCCCCGGCCTGCCTGATCGAGCTACGGCTGTGCCGGGCCGTGGACGATCCGCTCGCCGGGTTCGTGCCGCCGCCGAGCGCAGAGCCGGCGCCGGGGCAGGGGCTGTGGCTGACCCGCCAGGTGTGCGCGTACGTCGATGTCCGGGACGGGGCGCCGGGAGACGGGGCGAAGATCCGCGTCCAGTACGCGTGACCGAGGCGCCGGTTCCGGCTCGCCCCGCAGGCTCGCACGGCGTGCTGCGCTGCGAGGTCGCCGACGAGGATCACCGCCCTCCGAGGTTGCTGGACGCGGGCCTCTGGAGGGCGGCAGAGGGATGTACCTTTTGACATCCTCCACCTCTTTAAAAGAGGGGGATTCCAACCCAGGCGGGTTGAGGTTCACGGGCGCTCGAACGGCCGGTGGCCGCTGTCACCCCTCCGGCACCGGCTGATCGCCGGGGGCGGGGGATCCCGCCCTGTCCTGCCGCGACGTTGATGGCTGCGTTTTCGTCGGCGTTGCAGGTGAAGCCGCAGGACACGCAGACGAAGTCGGCTTGGCTCTTGCGCGACTTCTTCTCGATCCACCCGCATGCACTGCACCGCAGAGAGGTAAAGGGTGCCGGGACGTCCTCGACCCGGCCGGGGGCCTTGTGCTCGGTGCGTTGCCGCAGCAGGCCCCAGCCCTGGGCGAGGATGCTCCGGTTCAGCCCGGCTTTCTGGCGGACGTTCCTGCCGGGCCGCTCCGCGGTTCCCTTCGCGGAGCGGGTCATGTTCTTGATGTTCAGCTTCTCGAACCGGATCACGTCGTAGGTGCGGGCGAGCATGGTGCTGGTCTTCTCGCACCAGTCCTTGCGCCGGTTCACCTCGCGTGCCTTGAGGCTGGCGACCTTCGCGTACGCGGCGGCCTTGCGAGCGCTGCCCTTCGGGGCCCGAGCTGCGCGGCGCTCGTGCTTGCGGATCTGTGCCTGCTCCTTGGCCGTGAGCTGAGGGCAGTTCAGCTTCCGCCCGTCCGACAGGGCCGCCGTGATCCTCACGCCCCGGTCGATACCGATGACCTCACCCGTGCCTGGCGCGTCGACCGGCTCGGGGATGACCGCGAACGCGATATGCCACTGACCGCTGCGGCAGGTGACGCGAAACGTCTTCGCAGCGGGAAGCCCCGCGCCCTTGCCCTTGACGCTGAGGCGGAAGCGGACCCAGCCGCAGCCGGGGACCTTGACCTGCGTTGAGCTTTTGCACGACCACCAAGCGGCCCATGACCTGTTTACCGGTCTTCTGGTTCAGCTTCGGGCTGCCGTCCGGCTCGTACTCGGGTACGCGGTCGGTGCCGATGACGCGGAAGCCCTCGTGCTGGTACTTCCTGCGCCAGGTCGGCTCGCCAAAGCCGGACGTGAAGCGGGCGTTCCTGGCTGCGGCGAAGTCTTTCAGCGCCTGCTGCTGCACGTCCGCGTTCCCGGCGGCCAGCCACTCATTGTCACGCCGGGCCTCGGTGAGCTGGCGGCACTGCTCCGCAAAACCCGGCGCGGACCTGCGGCCCGGCTTCCAGTGCGCGTGCTGCTCGACAGCCAGGTTCCAGACGTACCGGGCATGCGCGCAGTGGCCGAGCATGACGCCCGCCTGCTCGCTTGTCGGATACATCCGAAACCGTGCCATGCCGCGAACCTAGCCCGCGCGTTCCCCACCCGCGCACACCAACGATCAACATCACCCGAGTGAGTGACCGCTCCCGGCTGCCGCCCCGGCTGGCCACCAGCCACCGGATCTCCCCCCGTCACTACCGCCTGTGCGTGGCCACCCTCAGCGCCATGGACGGCGACGCCGAATCGCCCTGACGGCGATTCGGCTTCCTCTGCCCCGCTTAGCGGGAGCGGGCATTCACCCCGGTACTGAAGCACCGGGCACCCTGCCCCAGAGCAAGGTGGATGCGCTGTCCCGGCGCTGGGGCTGCCACCAGGACGGGCCGGGCAAGACCGTGTGGTTCGAGCTCGGTACCTGCGGGTGCGACGGCTGCGGTCGGCGACAGCCGTAGCGCCCCACAGCCCGGACTCCGGCGGCCTGCCCAGCCGCCGGAGTCGACCCACCCGGTGTTACGGCAGTGCGTGCACGTGGGCGCCCACCGAGGACGACCACGCGTTCCCGGCGGCCGCGTCCCAGTTCGTCGACCAGGTCATCGCACCCCGCAGGCCGGGGTAGGCCGTCGACGGCTTGAAGGAGCCGCAGTTGGTGAGCTTGGTCAGGCAGTCGAGAGCGTTGTTGACGACGGTGGGCGACACGTAGCCGCTGCCCGCCGCGCTGGTCGACGCCGGCAGGCCGAGGCCCACCTGGGACGGCGACAGACCGCCCTGGAGCTGGATGCAGGCGAGCGCGGTCAGGAAGTCCACCGAGCCCTGGCTGTACACCTTGCCGTCGCAGCCCAGCATCGAACCGCTGTTGTAGTACTGCATGTTGACGACCGTGAGGATGTCCTTGATGTTCAGGGCCGTCTGGAAGTACCCGTTGGACGTCGACTGCATGTCGATCGTCTGCGGGGCCATCGTGATGATCAGGGAGGAGCCCGCCTTCGACGACAGCGAGCGCAGCGCCTGGCTCATGTAGGTGGCGTTGATGCCGTTCTCCAGGTCGATGTCGACGCCGTCGAAGCCGTACGTCTGCATCAGCGAATAGACGGAGTTGGCGAAGTTCGTCGCGGACGCCGAGTCGCTCACCGAGATCGTGCCGTTCTGGCCGCCGATCGAGATGATGACCTTCTTGCCGGCCGCCTGCTTGGCCTTGATGTCGGCCTTGAACTGGTCGACCGTGTACCCGCCGAGCCCGGCGGAGTCGAGGGTGAAGCTCACCGCGCCCGGTGTGCTGGTCGCGTCCGCGAAGGCGACGGCGATGATGTCGTACGAGGACGGCACGTCCGAGATCTTCTGGACGGTGGCGCCGTTGTTGAAGTTCTGCCAGTAGCCCGTCACCGCGTGCTTGGGCAGCGAGCCGCCGCCCCCCGTGCCGGTCGCGGTGGTCGTCGCCGTCACCGCCGACGACTTCGCCGACTCACCGGCCGAGTTGGTCGCGGTGACCTGGAAGGAGTACGACGTCGAGGCCGCGAGCCCGGTGATCGTCGCCGACGCGCCGGTGACCGCCGAGACCTTGGTGCCGTTCTGGTAGACGTTGTAGCCGGTCGCGCCCGACACCGCGCCCCAGGACAGCGACGCGGAGGACGACGTCGTACCGGAGACCGCGAGGCCGGCCGGGGTCGCCGGGACGGTCGGGGCCGGGTCGGAGCCGCCCCCGCCGTCGGGGCCGTAGACCGAGACGTCGTCGGCGTAGTAGGCGGGCTGGCCGTACCAGCCGTGCGTCCAGACCGTCACCGAGGTGGTCGAGGCGCCGGTGGTGAAGGTCGTCGACAGCTGCGTCCAGGACGTGTTCGGGGTCCAGGTCGACACGTCCGTGGTGCCGGTGCCGGTCACACCGAGGTAGGTGTAGGAGCCCTGCACCCAGGCGCTCAGTGTGTAGGTCGAGTTGGCCTTCACCGCCACCGTCTGGCTGCACTGGGCGTAGTCCTGCCCGGCCGGGGTCGCCTTCAGCGCGGCGGCGCCGGAGTGCACGGGGGAGGAGACCGTCGTCCCGCTGCCCGCGGAGCAGGTCCAGTTGGCGAGGCCCGACTCGAAGCCGGGGTTCTTCGCGTTGTTGACGTCGGCGGCGGAGGCCGGCGCGGAGGCCAGGCCCGCCATCGCGAGTGCCGTGGCGAGGGTGGCCACGGCCGACCAGGTGCGGATGCGTCGCTGTCCGGCATGCCGGGACACGAGCCGGGGGATGAGTCTGGGCATGACAAACAAGGTGGTCCAGACCAATTCACGTGTCAATAGGTCCAGACCAAATTCAAAGGTCCGCGGAAGCCCCGCAGGGCTGAACGAGCCCCGGTCATATGCACAACCTGTCCCGTTTTGGCGTCACTTGTGTGGTCACGGATCCCAGACAGCTGCACAAACGCTGTTCTCCGGTCACAGGCGCGTGGTTACAGTGCTGAGGAAGTCACGCAATGAAGTCGTCCCGGCTCATTGGAGTAACACCGGTGGGCCGCCGGGTGTGAAGAGCGGGGAGCTGCGCGTGCCAACTGCCATTGCCGTGACCAGTGCCGACATGGCGCTGCCCGTCCAGGACGAGCGGACCATGCCCGCGGTCGTCCTCCGGGACCTCGACCAGCGGCCCCTCGACGACACCCTCGCCGAGTTCGTGGCCCTCATCGAGCAGTACGGACACGTGGTCGTCGTCTACTCGGACGCCGTGCCGGAGGCCGTGGTCCGGCGCCTGCACACCCTCCGCTCCCTCCTGGAGAGCGACCGGATCGCGCTGTTCCGCCCCGATCTGCCGCCGCTCGGCATCGCCGTCCTGGCCCGGCAGTTGCGGCAGCTGGCCTCCTGCGACCTCAGCCCCGGCGTGCTCGCGTCGGCCGGCCGGCTGCTCACCCACTACATCCACTCCGGCGCCGTCCTCGGCTCCGTCGCCAAGCTGGACCGCGTCCCGGTCGGGCTCAGGGCGCACGCCAAGTCCTGGATGCCCGGCACCCAGTTCGGGGTCGTCGCCCACCCCGAACCGCAACTGGTCCGGATCGCCCCGGATGCCGTGCTGAACGGCCCCGAGTTCAGCACCTGGATGCTGGTCGCCAAGGGGCAGCTGCAGTCCGACTGGATCGGCGGCCTCGCCAAGGCCTGGGGCGCGCACGGCCTGCGCGAGACCCCGCTGCCCGCCGAGTCGTCCGTGTGGTGGGGCACCGGCCGGATGGTCGAGTTCACCAGCTACCTCGCCGACCTGTCGGTCCTCTACCAACTGGTCACCTCGGTACGGCAGACCAGCTGCCACTGGTGCGGCATCGACGTCATCGGCGACCGCTGTGTCTTCTGCTCCGCCACCCCGCCCGACTACGACCCGCCGGCGCCCCGCGCGCTGGAACAGCGCACGCCCGCCTGACACCGCGGGCCGGCCCGCACCACCCACCGCTCGGCTCCCTCGCTTCCCCCACTTCCCCCGCTTCCCCGATGAGGTCGCACGGTCCATGAACTCCCGTCAGCGCCGCGGCGTGATACTCCTGATCCTGTCGGTGATCTGCGCGCTCGCCGCGTTCGCCGGCGTGCTCTCGGTCATCGACAACGCGAAGTCCGAGGTCGGCCCCAAGGTCACCGCGTACGAACTCCGGTCCGACGTCACGCCGTACACCACGCTGAGCCCGAACCAGTTCAAGAAGATCTCGCTGCCCAAGCGGTGGCTGTCCGCCAACGCGGTCACCAGCCTCAGCCAGATCCAGAACAAGATCGCGGTCACCACGCTGAAGAAGGGCTCGCTGCTCCAGACCGACATGATCGTCGACCAGCCCGAGCTGAAGCCGGGCGAGCAGGAGGTCGCCATCATGATCGACGCGGCCACCGGGGTGGCCGGCAAGATCACCCCGGGCTCCCGGGTCAACGTCTACGCCACCTTCGAGGGCAAGCAGCAGAGCGACCCCGACGAGTCGAAGATCATCGTGACCGACGCCCGGGTCCTGGACGTCGGCGCCCAGCTCAGCTACGTGGACCCGGACAACAGGAACCAGCAGCCCACCGACGCCGTCCCCATCACCTTCGCGCTGTCCACGCTCGACGCCCAGCGCCTCACCTACGCGGAGTCCTTCGCCCAGCGGGTCCGGCTCGCCCTGGTCGCGCCCGGTACGACGACCACCGTGCCGGACAAGGACCGCACCTACGAACTCGCGACGGACAAGTGAGAGGCGCCCTCCATGCCCATCAGGATCCTCCCCGCCGTCGGTGACGCGGACGCCGTCCGCTCCCTGGTCTCCCTGCTCAGCCAGCTCCCGGACGCCGAACCCCTGCCCCCTGTCGTCGACTCCACCGGGCTGGTCGACGCCCTCGCCCGGTCCGCCGCGGAGTCCGTCGACGAACTTCCCGAGGTCGTCGTCGTCCACGAACGCATCGGCCCCGTCCCGGCCCTCGAACTGATCCGCGAGGTCGCCCTGCGCTTCCCCGCCGTGGGCGTCGTCCTGGTCACCACCGACACCAGCCCCGGCCTGTTCGCCGCCGCCATGGACTCCGGCGCCCGCGGCCTGGTCGGCCTCCCGCTGAGCTACGAGGAGCTGGCCGGCCGCGTCCAGGCCGTCGCCCAGTGGTCCACGGGCGTACGACGCCATCTCGGTCACGGCGCCGACGTCTTCGCCGGCGTCGGCGGCACCGTCGTCACCGTCAGCGGCGCGAAGGGCGGCACCGGCGCGACCCTCGTCGCGGTCCAGATCGCCCTCGCCGCGCAGGCCTCCGGCCACTCCACCGCCCTCGTCGACCTCGACCTCCAGACCGGCGACGTCGCCTCCTACCTGGACGTCCAGTTCCGCCGCTCGGTCGCCGACCTCGCCGCGGTCAACGACATCTCCCCGCGGGTCATGGCCGAGGCCGTCTTCCGCCACGACTCCGGGCTGGCCCTGCTGCTGGCTCCGGCCGAGGGCGAACGCGGCGAGGAGGTCACCGACCGCGCCGCCCGCCAGATCCTCAGCGCCCTGCGCTCCCGCTACGAGGTGGTGATCGTCGACTGCGGCGCGCAGCTCGGCGGGGCGGGTGCGGCGGCCGTGGAGACCGCCGACCTGGCGCTCCTGGTGACCACGCCGGACGTGGTCGCCGTCCGGGCGGCCAAGCGGACGGTACGGATGTGGGACCGGCTGCAGATCCGCAAGGCCGAGGAGACGACGGTGGTGGTCAACCGGTACACGCGCGGTACGGAGATCCAGCCGGCGCTGATCGGCCGCATCACCGGGACGGCCATGGCGGGGACGCCGATTCCCGCCAATTTCAAGGAGCTGCAGGGCGCGGTGGACGCGGGGCGGATGCACGAGCTGGACTCACGGAGCACGGTGAAGCAGGCGCTGTGGGGGCTGGCCGGGGAGCTGGGCCTGGTGCGGACGGGGGAGGGGGCGCCGCCGCCACGCCGGTCCGGGGGACGCGCGCGGGGCGGGGAGCGGGCGGCGGTGGGGTTCCGGCGCCGGAGGGAACTTCCATGAGGGGCCGTCGGTCGGGTGCGGGTGCGTGGGGGCGGGCCGCGCAGTTCCCCGCGCCCCTGAAGGGGCGCTCACGGTGGCGCCCTGCTTTGAGGGGCGCGGGGAACTGCGCGAACGACCCCCACCGGGTCGCACCCGACCGACGACCTGGCGACCACGGCCAGGTCTCCATAGAGCTCCTCGGCATGACCCCGGTCATCATCCTCACCCTGGTGCTCATGTGGCAGGCCGTCCTCGTGGGATACGCCTTCACCCTCGCGGGGAACGCTGCCGACGAGGGCGTACGGGCGGGCACGGCCGTCCCCCGGGGGGAACGCTCCGGCGTCTGCGAGCGCGCCGCGCTGGAGGACCTCTCCGACGCCTGGCGGGAGGGGGCCACGGTGGAGTGCGGCGGCACCGGCACGGTGACCGCGGACGTCTCCCTGCGCGTCCCGGTCCTCTTCCCCGGCTCGATCGACTTCCCCGTCACCGTCCACGGCCACGCCGGCACCGTGGAGGAGGTGAAGAACTGAGATGCACCCCCGTCTTCCCCGTCGCCGGCACCGCGACCGCGGCCAGGTCGCCGTCGAGTACCTCGGCTTCCTCCCGATCCTCCTGATCGTCGGCCTGGCCGGCATCCAGCTCGGCGCCGTCGCCTACGCCGCCGAGCAGGCCGGGACGGCGGCGCGGGCGGGGGCACGCGCGGCCTCGCTGCGGCAGGACGTCGGCGCCGCCTGCGCCGCCGCGGTCAGCCTCAGCGTGACCTGCGCGACCTCCGGCGGCGGAGACTCGGTCACCGTCACCGCCACGGTCCACATCCCGAAGATCGTCTGGGGCCTGGGCAACGCCACCAAGTCCGCCACGATGCCCGTCGACCACTGAACGAGGAGCACCAGAGCCATGAGCGTCTCTGATCAGCTGAATGATCCTGTGGCAGACGTAGTGTCTGGGATCGTCTCCCATCGTGGCGGGGAAGCGTGAGCGTGGAGATGGAATCCCGCGCCCAGTGCTGCTCCGCGTGGCCGGTGGCGGCTGTATGGGGGTCTCCCCGGCCAGGGCCCGCAGATGGGTGTGCTGATCGTCGTCACGTCCTGGTGCCGGCGGGCTGCGCGGGGCAGCCGCATCCGGCCCGGTGGTGCGTGTCCCTCCGGACGCTGACCCGCCGGACCCGAAGGACCGGTGGGGGAGGGGGCCCTGCGTCGCCTGGGCGCGGGGCGTGTGCTTCGACGCCGGGTGGAACCTGTCTTGGACCGGTCCGTCCGACTGGCTTGTGGCGCGGTCGGGGTAATGACCGCATGTGCTTCGAGCTTGTCCACGACTGCGCGGATGACCATCTGTCCGGTGGTCCGGTCGGCGACGGTCTTTATCTGGTGGGTCAGGCCACGTGCGGCGATGCGCCGCCACGCGCCGGTGTCGCGGTCGCCCTGCCAGCTGCAGCCGTCACGGTCGGGGCAGATGGCCCACTTCCAGCCCGGCGTGGTGGGCCGGTCGGGTGCCTTGCGGTGAAGCAGCGGAGCGAGGCACAGGGGGCAGTGCTTGGAGGTGTTTCGGGCCGGGACGGTGACCACGGCGATACCCACCTCGGCGGCGAGGTGCCGCATGTGGTCAGCGATCTGCCCGCGTACCTGCTGGGACAGGCGGGCGTTCATGGTCCGGCCCATGCCGCGAGCCTCCAAGGAGCGCAGGTCTTCGAGGTAGATGACCGTGGCATCGGCCGTGATGGCCTGATCCACGGCCCAGCGGGCGGCGGCGCGGGCCAGCGCATTGTTGAGGTTCGACCTGCGCTCGGACACTGCGCGGATCTCGCCGGTCAGGACCGTGTGCCGCGCGGCCAGGGGATGATCGGTGTCTTCGCCCATGAGTCGTTGGTAGTGGTCGGCTTTGGCGTGCAGGTGCTCCGACAGGTGGCGCAGTCGGTGCTGCTTGGCCAGCACGCCGGCGGCCCGGAACTCGGCGCCGGTGCCGAGGGCGGTGATGCGGCCGTCGTCATGGAGGCGGGCGACGCCTGCGCTGAGGAGCGTGTTCAGGCCCCAGTCCACGCCCAACGCGATCCGGTGGCCGGAGCGCTGGGCCTTCGGGACGGAGTGGGTGTAGGCGAGGTCGGCGCGAACTTCTCTCTGGTGGAAGCGCAGGGTGGGCAGGTGCAGCACCGCGTGGGCCGGGATGGTGGGCGGCAGTGCGATCGGGCAGGACACCCACGTCCAGTCCCGGTAGGAGCGCGGGTCGGGGCAGGTGGGCAGCTGCAGGCGCAGCAGTGCCCGCGCGGGGTCGTCACCGCGTTGGATGGTGGCCTGCTGTCCGTCGCAGGCGGACAGCAGCAGCATGCGCGCGGCCCGCGGCGCTGCCTCGGCCTCGAACACATCGCCAGGCAGTCGTCCGTGCTTGCGCACGAAGGTGGCGATCTGCTGGGTACGGGACTTGATGACGCTTCCCGGCAGATGCTGCCCTCCCGGCACCGCCGCGCGGACGGCGTCCCACTCCTCGGGAGTGCGCTTGCTCGGATCGGCGGGCCACGTCGCCAGCACACCGGAGGTGAGATCGGCCCGCCACTTCGCGGAGCGCAGGGTCCGCCCGGCCTGCTCCTGTGCCATGCGCACGAGTCGGTCGTTGACCTGGACGCCTTCCGGCGCGGCAGCCGCCCAGCCCAGGCGGCGCAGTGCCATCCAGGCATTGGACGGCAGCTTCCTGCCGTCCGGCTCCCGGCCGGAGGCAAGCACATTCACGTCGGTGATGTTCCAGTGCGCGGCCAGCACATCGGACACCAAGCCGTACACCAGATCGGCAGCCCAGCCAACCCGCTCAGCCAGCACAGCAGCAGACAGAAGTCCGCCGCTCTTCTCGTCCCGCCCGGTACGCAGCACACCACGGGCGCACGCGATACGGGAGGTCTCGCCCTCGGCGAGCAGAAGTCTCCGGCTCATCGCTGCCCCCTCCCACGCGTGATGCTGTCATCCGATCAACGACACCCTCCCTGAAAGGTCACGCATTCGACCCGCGCACTCACATACGACGCCGACGTCGGTGCCGGACACACGGCATGAGTCCGACGGCTGAGGCACACTACGGATCCCGAAGGAAACGCATGAGCCTGCGGGCACGCATCAACTCCCCCGAGGAGCACGGCAGCCGGGGCGAGGACGGCCACCTGGTCTCCTCCTACCGGGCCAAGCTCCTGGAGGAGATCGACCTCGCGGAGATGAGCGCGCTGGCCGCCGCCGAGCGCCGGGCCCGGCTCGAACGCGTCCTCGGCCACATCATCAGCCGCGAGGGCCCGGTCCTGTCGACCGTCGAACGCTCCCAGCTGATCCGCCGGGTCGTCGACGAGGCCCTCGGCCTCGGCATCCTGGAACCGCTCCTCGAAGACGCGTCGATCACGGAGATCATGGTGAACGGCCCCGACGCGATCTTCGTCGAACGCGGCGGCCGCGTCGAGCAGTTGCCGCTCCGCTTCGTCTCCGCCGACCAGCTGATGCAGACCATCGAACGCATCGTCTCCACGGTCAACCGCCGCGTCGACGAGTCGAACCCGATGGTCGACGCCCGCCTCCCCTCCGGCGAACGCGTCAACGTCATCATCCCGCCGCTCTCCCTGACCGGCCCCACCCTCACCATCCGCCGCTTCCCCCGCTCCTTCACCCTCCAGGAGCTGATCGGCTTCGGCTCGCTCGACGAGCACATGGTGTACCTGCTGGCGGGCCTGATACAGGCGAAGTTCAACATCATCGTCTCCGGCGCCACCGGCACCGGCAAGACCACCCTCCTGAACGCGCTCTCAGGCCTCATCCCCGCCCACGAACGCATCATCACCATCGAGGACTCCGCCGAACTCCAGCTCCAGCAGACCCACGTGGTCCGCCTGGAGTCCCGCCCGGCGAACGTCGAGGGCAAGGGCGAGGTCACCATCCGCGACCTGGTCCGCAACTCCCTGCGGATGCGCCCCGACCGGATCGTGGTCGGTGAGGTCCGCGGCGGCGAGTCCCTGGACATGCTCCAGGCGATGTCCACGGGCCACGACGGCTCGCTGGCCACCGTCCACGCCAACAGCGCGGAGGACGCGCTCACCCGGCTCCAGACCCTGGCCTCCATGTCGGACGTCGAGGTCCCCTTCGTCGCCCTGCACGACCAGATCAACAGCGCGGTCGAGGTCATCGTCCAGCTGACCCGGTTCGCGGACGGCGGCCGCCGGATCACCGAGATCGCGATGCTGGACAGCCACGGCAGCGAGCCGTACCGGCTGGCGACCGTGGCCCGTTTCGACGCCCAGCCCATGACCCACGACGGCCGGGTTTACGGCTCCTTCCAGTACTTCCCGCTGCCACGCCGCACCGCCGACCGCCTCTACATGGCGAGCCAGCCGATCCCGCAGGCCTTCGGCGTGGCCCAGCACCTCGACCAGCTCACCACCCGAGAAGCCCGGTAGGCGGCCCATGTCCCTCCACGACCTCGTCACCCTCACCACCGGCATCACCCTGCTGGCTTGTCTCCTGGCCGTGGTGGGCCTGCACACCTACGCCTCCGGCAGGGCCCAGCGCGCCGCCCTGGTGGACCGCCTCTCCTACACCGGCCAGGCCCCGCTCACCGGCCGCCGGCGCCGCTTCCGCAACCTGGACCGGCGGCTGCGCGGCACGGCGGTCGGCCGCCGCCTGGAACTCCGCCTTGCGGCAACCGGCCTGGACGTGACACCCGGCGAGTTCCTCGCCTACATGCTCGCCACCGTCGCGGCCCTCTGGCTCATCGGCCAGGCCGCCCTCGCCCCCTTCTTCGGCCCGATCGCCGGCCTGCTCGGCGTCTTCGCAGCCGTCCAGTTCCTCAACTGGCAGCGGCAGAAACGCATCGAGCGGTTCATCGCCCAACTCCCCGAACTGTCCCGCATCCTGGCCAACGCCACCCACGCCGGCCTTGCCCTGCGCACCGCGATCGGCATGGCGGCGGAGGAGCTGGAGGCCCCGGCGGGCGAGGAACTGGCCAAGGTCGCGGACCAGTTGGCGATCGGCCACGCCATGGACGACGCGCTCGGCGAGCTGGCCGACCGGCTCCCGTCCCGCGAACTGGTCGTCCTCGTCACCACGCTCGTCCTCGCCAACCGGGCCGGCGGCCAGGTCGTCTCCGCCCTGCGCAACCTCACCGAGACCCTGGAGGAGCGCAAGGAGACCCGCCGGGAGATCCGCACCCAGCTCTCCCAGGTGACGATGACGTCGTACGCCGTGCCCGTCCTTGGCGTCGGCGCCCTGTTCCTGATGAACGGGGTCAACGACGGCACCCTGGCCCGCATGACCGGTACCGGCCTCGGCCAGGCGGCGGTCATCATCGCCTTCGGGCTGTACGCCGTCGGCTTCGTGCTCATCCGCCGCCTCAGCCGCATCGACGTATAGGTAGGTGGTATGTCACATGGCACTCCTCCTGGCCCTCCTCATGGCCTTCGCCGTCTACGGCGTCTTCGCGGGCGTCCGCATGTACCGCGCCGACGCCAAGCTCCCCGCCGACCTGGCGATCGCCCTGGAGGTGGGCGCCACCCGTACCAGTGCCGCCAACTCCCTCATCGACCGCATGGGCATGCGGTACGCGCCCGCCGTGCTGCGCCTGATGGGCCCGCGCCAGGTGGCCAAGTACCGCCGCAGGATCGACCTGGCCGGCAACCCCGGCGGCCTGACCATCGACCGCTACGCGGCCCGCCGCGCCGTCTACGGCTTCCTGGGCGGCACCGGTTTCCTGGTCTTCCTGCTCCGCGGCCAGTGGCTGGTTGCCGTACTCCTCCTCGCTTTCGGCGCGTTTTGGACGGAGGTCGGCATCTGGTCCGCGATCCGCGCCCGCCGGGACGTCATCGAACGCACCCTCCCTGACTTCCTCGACGTCCTAGCGGTGGTGGTCGGCGCCGGCCTCGGCTTCCGCCAGGCCCTGGACCGGGTCGCCACGCACTACGAGGGCCCCTGGGCCGACGAACTCCGCATCACCCTCCGCCAGATGGACCTCGGCATGAGCCGTCGCCAGGCCTTCGCCGAACTCCGCCGCCGCAACGACTCCGAACAGGTGGCGATGTTCGTGACGGCGTTGCAGCAGGGCGAGGAGCTGGGCGCGCCGATTGTCGACACGCTGGTCGCCCTGGCCAAGGACATGCGCCGCACCGACGCCCAGAACGCCCGCCGCAAGGCGGCCCGGGCGGTACCGAGGGCCACCCTCATGATCACTACGTTCATGGTCCCGGCGACGCTGCTGCTGCTGGCCGCGGGCCTGCTGCTGGGCTCGGGGATCGACTTCGGGTCGGCCACGGGGAGGTAGGCGGAGGCGATGACCGTGACCATGACCGGCGAAGACGGGAAGAAGACCGCGATCCGCGCGAGCGCGAACGGCGAGGCCACGGCCCGGGCCACCGTAGTGGACGGCGAGCATGCGGAGCGGCCGGTCGAGATCCCCTCCACGGGCGCCACCGGGGTTACCGGCGCCACCGGCGTGACCGCCGAGGCCGTCGAAGCCCCCCAGGCCGCTGTGGCGGGCACAGCCCCCCCGGCCGCCGTGGCCAGCGAAGTCACCCTGGCCGCCGCCGGCGGCGAGAAGGTCGAGATCCGGGCCCTCCAGGCGATGTGCCGCCAGGTCTTCGGCTTCCGCCTGGCGATGATCGCCGTGGCGACCCCCGCCGCCCTCCTCAACGCCGTTCCCGGCCTCGGCGCCAGCCTGGTCGGCTCCGCCGTGGTCGTCACATTCATGGTCTCGTACGTCCTCTTCCGGGACTGGCAGCGCTTCGGCCCCCTCCTCCTGCGCCACCCCACCCTCCTGGCCGCCGACACCCTCTTCGGCTCCCTCCTCCTGATCTCGGCGGGCCCCGACACCACCCTCGCGTACGTCAGCGTCTGCACCCCCCTCCTCGCCGGCCTCCTCTACAGCTGGCGAGGAGCGGCGGTCTTCGCGTCCCTCCAGTCGCTGATCCTCCTCGTGGTGCAGGAGACGCTGGAGCACCACTCCGTGCCGGCCGAATCCCTTCTCCTCCCCGGCCTCTGTGTCATCACCGGCGCGATGGGCTCGACCCTGCGCAACCTCATGCTCCGCTTCGGCACCGCCACCAAGGCCCTGACCGAGACCCGGGCCCGCCTGGCCGCGAGCGAGGCGGCGAGCGCGGAACGCGCCCGGCTGGCACGGGAGATGCACGACTCGGTGACCAAGACGCTGTACGGCGTGGCGCTGGTCGCCGACGGCCTCGCGGCGTCGGCGGCCGTGTCCCCGGACCGCCTGGACCCGGCCCTGATCAGAGACCAGGCGGAACTGCTGGCGCGGGCGGCACGCCGGGCGGCGGCGGAGTCCCGCGAACTCCTGACGGACCTGCGCGAAGGACCGGAGGCCGACGTACTCTCCCAACTGGAGTCACTGACGACCGGCTTCACCGCGCGCACGGCCCTCCCTGCGAAGTACGACGGTCCCGCGTCCCCCGTTCCGCTCCCGCCCCCCACGGCCCGCCAACTGCTGGGCATCGCGGCGGAAGCCCTGGAGAACGCGTACCGCCACGCACACGCGACGAGGGTCGACGTACGGGCGGTCACCACCCCCACCCACCTGGTGGTGACGATCCACGACGACGGCCGGGGCCTGCCTTCGGACGCGTCCCTCGAAGACCTGCGCCGCACGGGCCACTTCGGCCTGCTCGGCATGACGGAACGGGCGGCGGCGGTGGGCGCCCGCATCCAACTGACCACCGACAAGGGCACGGAGGTCCGAGTGGAGGTGCCACTGCCATGACGGAGGAGACACGCGTCCCGCCCGTCCTGCGCGTCCTGGTGGTCGACGACAACCCGGTGATCCGCGCGGGCCTGACGGCTGTCCTCTCCGTGGCGGACGACCTCACGGTGGTGGCGGAGGCCGAGGACGGTCGCGCGGCCTACGAGGCGGCCCTGCACCACCGCCCCGACGTCATCCTCCTGGACGTCCGCATGCCCGGCGTGGACGGTATCGCGGTCCTGCCCCACCTGGTCCGCGTCGCCCCGGTCATGATGCTGACGTACAGCGACGGAACGGACCTAGTGCAGGAGGCGGTCCGGCTCGGCGCCGGAGGCTACCTGGTGCACGGCGAGTTCACGACACAGCAGCTGACCCAGGCGGTACGGGACGTGGGCCGGGGCCGCCCGCACTTCTCACCGACGGCGACGAACGCGTTGCTGGAGAACGTCAGAGGCAACGCGACTGCACACACAAAACCGCAACTGGGTGCTCTATCAAGGAGTTTTTTCCTCAAAGAACTTTCGCAACTGCAATCATCCATGAGACAGTCATCCCAGTCCCGGTTTAAACTGAGCAGCAGGGAGGCGGAGATCATGAACCTCATCGCGTCCGGCATGAACAACCAGCAGATAGCCGCCGTCTGCTTCATCAGCGAGAAGACGGTCAAGAACCACATCAACCGCATCTTCGCCAAACTCCACGCCGCCTCCCGCGCCCAGGCGACGGCCAAGTGGCTGGGGGTGGCCTGAGATGAACCGGGTGAATTGGGTCCGGATTTGGGTCCTGGGACCCTCCGCCGATGGGTATGTTCCTTCGTACGGTGCCAGGATCGGAACCGAACCCGGAGGGGAGCACCATGAGCGACCTGTTGCTGAGGATGCTTGTCGCAATACAGCGCCGTGCCGACGACCGGGGGCAGACTGCGGTCGAGTACCTGGGGATCATCGCGGTGGTGGTGGTGATCGTACTGGCCATCGTGGGTTTCGGTACAAACATCGCAGGGGACATTGTGGACGGGATCCGAGGCAAGATCGCCGACATCGTCGGCAGCTGACGAACCCGCGCGGAATCCGTGACGCAGGGCAGGCCTTTCCGATCTACATCACAGTGGTGGCCGCCCTGCTCTTTCTCGCGCTCGCATACTTCGCGGTCGGCCAGGCCGCGGTGAACCGGAACGGAGCTCAGACGGCAGCCGACGCGGCGGCGCTCGCCGCGGCCATGAACGAGCGTGACGAGCTCGCGGACCAGTGGGTGCAGAACGTGCTCGACCCGACCAAGTGGCAGGACATCTTCGACGGCAAGGTGGATGTCGCGCCATCCTGTTGGCGGGCGACCGACCTGGCCGCCCAGAACGACGCGACGGCACAGTGCGCATCTGAAGCGCCGCTGAGTTACGAGGTCGACGCCGAGACGAACAAGACCGTCGGCGACTCTGTCGTACCCGGCACCGAGAACATGAAGTCGACAGCACACGCCACCGCTGTGATCGAGCCGCTCTGCACGTTCACGCTGTCCGACGTCGACGGCGTTCTCCCCGAACTCACCTGCAAGGACCGGAACTGGACCCTGGACCCGGGTGACCTCACGGATCTCCCGGGCCCCGGGGACCTCTTCGACGTCCATCTGGCTGACTGACATGCGAACGACGATGGAAGAAAGAAGAGGAGCGATGAGCGTTCGGTTCACCGCGAAGACCCGCACCGGGATGATCGCCCTGACCCTTGCGGCCGGTCTGGCCCTGAGCGTGACCGGTTGTGGCGGTGGCGGTGGCGGTGGCGACGACAAGCCGCAGGCCTCGGCGTCCAGGAGCAGTGCGGCCGATCCGAGCACGCAAGAGGGTCAGTCGGCCGCCCCCCTGGCGGAGTTGCAGGGCTCGGATGGTCTCCTTCTCCAGATCACCTCCGCGCAACGTGACTCGGGCGGGTTCGTCACGGTGAACGGCGTTCTGAAGAACGACGGTGCCGGCACCGTCACCATCCCGTCCGCTCTCAGCGGCAACGAAACCGAGATCGTCAGGAACGGTTCGTCGCTAGGGGGTGCCACATTGGTCGACTCGCAGGGAAAGAAGCGGTACTACGTGCTGCGTGACACGGACGGTCGCCCATTGACCACGACCGGCTTCTCGTTCCTCAAGGCCGGCGCCAGCCTTGCCGTCTTCATGCAGTTCCCCGCCCCGCCCGCCGCCACCACCGAAGTCACCTTCCAACTCCCCACCTTCTCCAGCGGCACCATCAAGATCTCCGGGTGAGGCCGAAGTGACCACTCCACGCCTCTCCCTGACTCTGGGCGCCGCCACGCTCCTCCTCGCCGCGAACCTCTACGGCGCGACGACCGCCCGTGCCGACGGTGGCGACCCGAGCGTCCCCCCGGGCACGGAACCCTCCGCCAGCGCCCCCGTGAAGATCGACCCCACCGACCCCGACCTGAAGCTTCCCGAGGGCGCCACCCTCGCCGAGCCCAAGGTCCTGGACATCAAGTCGGTCGTGGAGGACCAGAGCGGTGACGAACGGCGTGAGGACACCAACGCGGACGTGACGTTCGCCCTCCAGGCCGAGGTGCTGTTCAGCAAGGACAGCGCGAAGCTCGGCGCGGCGGCGAAGGCGCGGATCGGGGCGATCGCCGACGAGATCAGGAAGCAGAACCCGACCCAGGTCCGCGTCTTCGGCTTCACCGACAACCTGGGTACCTCGGCCCACGGAGACGTCCTCTCCCGCCAGCGCGCCAACGCCGTACAGGCCGTCCTCGACCAGGACCTGAACGACCCGAACATCACCTTCGACGTCCGCGGCTACGGCGAGCAGTACCCGATCGCGGACAACTCGACGGAGGAGGGAAGGAAGAAGAACCGCCGGGTGGAGGTCACGTTCCCGCGGACGGAGAGCTGAGCGCGGTCAGCCGCAGCAGGGTCGGCGAGTGCTACTCCGCCTCGACCGTCACCCGCGCGCCCTTCCGCACTCCCCAGTCGGCCATGGCCCCCGCCTCCGCCTCCAGTACGTGCCGGGAACGAAGGCGAGGCCGGCCGAGGCGGCCCGGCGGCATCGTCCGCACGGCGATGACGTTCAGCCGGCGGTCCAGATAGGCGACGTCGATCGCCATCCGCATCCGGAACGTGTGGATCCCGTTGGCGGGCGAGAGCAGGATCGCGCCGTCAAGCCCGTCACGCCCCAGCAACCCTCTGGTGCGGGCGCGATACGACGTGGCGATCTCCAGCGGGACGGCGGCCACCCGCCCCCCGTCCCCGTGCACGACCAAGGTCCCCCGGCCGTCCCGCCAGCGCCCCACACCCCACCCCTTTCACGGTTGCGCCTCAGGTACTCGCACCGACCGTATCCACAACGCGGCGGCGGGTCCCTCCCCGGGGACCGGACAAGTGTCACCCGAGCGCGTGGAGATCGTTGGGAGGGTCAAGAGACGTCTAGCCCCACCTGGAGTCCCCTGGTGAACCGCCCCTCCTGGCTCCCTGGCGCACTGCTTCCGGCCGACTGCGGCCTCTCGTCGGCGAGGGACGCACATGGCTGACCGTCTGAAGGTCGACGGCACCGAACTGGACGCCTTCTTCAAGGACTTGAAGAAGGCGCAACAGTCCTTCACTGCGTTGCAGAAGGTGTTGCACGACCCGGGGGTCGACGGCCTCGGTACCGACGAGCTGGACAGGGCGTGCGACCGGTTCCAGGAGGACTGGCACTACGGTGCGAAGGAGATCGCCGAGCAGATCGGGCAGCTCACGGCCGTCACGAAGAAGGCGAAGGACGACTTCCACGAGGTGGACGTCGCCCTGGAGAAGGCGTTGGAGAAGGCACGGAGCAGGGGCGGGGGCAAGTGACCGCCGCGAACCCCTACCACCATCTCGGCTTCGACCCGGCGCCCGGCAGCACCGACCTGGTGCGGGACATCCACCGCAAGCTGTCCGACTGCGCCAAGGAGATGGAGAAGGCACACTCCAAGGTCACGAAGTTGATGAACGGCAGCTACTGGGAAGGCGACGCTGCCGTCGCCTTCCGTGCGCAACTGGAGACCGGCCCGCTGCCGCTCAACCTCAGGAACGGCGCCCACTCCGTCGACAAGGCGGCGAGGCAACTGGACCTCTGGGGCGCGGAGCTGGAGGAGTTCCAGCGGCGCGCGAAGAAGCTCGACGGCGAGGCGAGGGACGCCCGCGAGGCGTTGCAGCGCGCCCGGGGGCACGCGGACGAGGGCCACGAAAAGGTCGCGGCGGCGCAGGGGGACCTGGACGACGTGCTGAAGCGTGCCCGATCCCTCGCCGGCGAGCACGAGGAGACCGCGCGCAGGCGGGCCCGGCACATCGGCGACGCCACGCACAGACTGGTGCCGCACGAGCCGAACGCCTGGGACAGGTTCACCGACTGGCTGGGCGACAACCTTCCCGACATCCTCAGTGCGTGCGCCGCCGTGCTCGGCGTGATCGCCCTGCTGGGCCTCACGGCCGTCGCACCCTGGATGCTGTTCCTGGCGGCGGGCCTGCTCAGCGGAATGGCCTTCGGCCTGCGGATCAGCGACCCCGAAGTCCTGTCCTCACTGCAGGACGGCCTCACCAAGGGCGAACTGGACGTCGACTTCTGGGGCAACCTGCTGGGCGTCGCGGGGGACTTCCTGGGGATGCTGCCGGGGTTGGGGGCGGTGGCCAAAGGCAGCTACCTCGGGCTCCGTTCCGTAGGGGAGTCCGGTGAACTGCTTTCGCTCGTGGCAGAGGGCGACGAGGTGCTGAGTCTCGGGCAGAGACTGGCGAGGGCCGGAGCCAACGCCGGAACGTCGCTCAAGGCGGTCGGTTCCTCGATCAGGTCAGAGGCCGAAGCCGCTGGCGGGGCGGCCAGCTTCCTTGCCCATTCCCGCGTGTTCGGTGGCAGGTTGGCGCCGATTGTGGAGAAGATCGACAAACCCGCGACGATCTTGGGAGCCAGTACGGCTGTCTATGGCGTGACGAGCAGCTTTGTCGACACCCTGGACAACGATGCGGCCAAAACGGTCAGCAACCTTCTCGACGGACCCAGAACTCTGGGCATCGACGTCCCAGCGACCATGGGCGCCCTTCACTTCCTCTTGCGCGGTACAGGTGAAGCATCATGAACGGCGCTCCGTGCGTGATCGACGACTCGGCCAGGAACGTGGACGCCGACATCTGGTTCGCGTTGCCCCCGGGGTTCGTCCCACTTCCCCTCCAGGAACTGACGAACGCCGAGCGTGAACCTGCAGTGCTGCCGGCCGGACTCGATCCGGTGCTCCGGCTGGCCCAGCTGCTCCTCGAAGCAGGAACGGTGCACTGCTGCCTTGGCCTGCACGCAGATGACGAGGGAGACGGGAGTCCGCTGCTGTCGTTCTTCACGCTCACCTGGCGGGACACCGCATGGGCTCCGCGCAGCGTACTCGCGGCCCGCGCGGCAGCCGGAGCGGAGAGCGCCGAGCACATCGAGATGCTGGACCTGCCGTGCGGCTCCGCCGCGCTCGTGCAGACACGCACGACCGTGCCACCGGAACTGCACCTCGGTGCCCCGTGCGAACTGCTCCAGGCCACGGTCTACGTGCCATGTCCCGACAGCCGGCGCGTCGCGATTCTCTCGCTCGCCACGGCATCCGTCACACGAGCGAGGCACTACCGTGCCCTGCTCCAGGAAATCGCCGGCACGGTCAGCTTCGAGAACCCCCTCCCGGATGTAGCCGATGACGTACCCGACAAGGACTGACATGCCGCCCACGTATCCCACGGCCTGGGACGATCAGGCGACCCGCCGGGCCTGGACGAAGCTGTTGATCTGCGCCGCCCTCGGCCAGGTCCTGTGGCCTGCCGCCTGGGTCGCCTTGCTTGCGTGGTACGTGAGCATGTCGATCACCTGGACACTGTGGCTCTTCTTCGTCCCGATGGCCTACACGTTCTACCGGACGTTTCTCCAGTGGGCCTACTGGAGGGGAGCGTTTCGCGCCCGGCTCCTCCTGCGGCAGTACGCCTGGCAGATGTACGAAGCTCCGGAGAGCGGCATCGGCAACCTCCCCGGTGTCGGCAACGGCTACGCCTGGCTGAAGTTCCCCAACCCGGAGATGCCGGACCAGCAGGTGACGATGGTGATGTACTCACACGTGCGCTCCATCTGGTGGGGCGGACGCCTGGGCAAGCGGGCCAAAGCCGAACGGCAGGCGCAGGTACGGGAGATCTGGTTCGCCGGCGATCCCCGCTTCGCCGCCGTGCTCGCGGTACCAGGGCCCCGCCGCCTCTACGTCATCCATCAACGCCAGAGCTATAACCCTGGTCTCCCCGCCGACGCCCATGGAGCGGGTCCCGAGGCGCTGGAACTCGCCCGCCGGGCCGGGGTCCGTGTACCGGAGGTCAGCTCGATCGGCCCGTGACACCGATGCTCTGCCTGCCGGAACGCAATTCGGTTGTGACGCTCGCCTGCCCCGGGTAATACCTCCCCCATGACATCACTCGGCGCAGTCTTCCGTCCCCAGCTACCCCCCGAGCGGCTGCGGGACGTGGTTCGCGTTGCTGAGGGGGTGGGGCTGGAGGAGTTGTGGTTGTGGGAGGACTGCTTCAGGGAGGGTGGGATCTCCGCGGCGGCGGCCGCGCTCGCGTGGTCGGAGCGGGTGCGGGTCGGGGTCGGGCTGTTGCCGGTGCCGTTGCGGAACGTCGCCGTCACCGCGATGGAGGTCGCCGCGCTGCACCGGATGTTCCCGGGGCGCGCGGTCATCGGCGTCGGACACGGTGTGCAGGACTGGATGGGCCAGGTCGGCGCCCGCGCGGAGTCCCCGCTGACCCTGCTGCGCGAGCATCTCGACGCCCTGCGCGCGCTGTTGCGCGGGGAGCGGGTCACGGTGGACGGGCGGTACGTCCGGCTCGACGACGTCGCGCTCGACTGGCCGCCCGCCGGCGCCGCCGAGGTCCTCGCCGGCGCCGAAGGGCCCCGTACCCTCCGCCTGTCCGGTGCCGCCGCGGACGGGACCGTTCTCACCGCGGCCACCTCACCCGACGGCGTCCGCCGGGCCCTGCGGCTCATCGAGGAGGGGCGGCTGGCCGCGGGGCGCGGCGCGGACGAGCCGCACAGGGTCGTCGTGTACCTGCTGACCGCCACCGGGCCCGACGCCCCCGCCCGGCTCCGTGCCGAACTCGTCGCGGAGGGGCTGGAGTCCGTCCCCGACCTCGGTGTCGCCGGTGACGCGGGCACCGTCGCCAAGGCCGTGCAGCGGCTCGTGGAGGCCGGCGCCGACACCGTCATCCTCCAGCCGACGGCGGACGAAGCCGATCCCGAGGGCTTCGTACGGTTCACCGCGGAGGAGGTCCGGCCGCTGGTGCCGTAGCGCCACCGGCTGCCCGGCGTTGTCAGTGGCGGGTGCCACACTCGCCGTTATGACGACCGATGACGTTCGGCTGCGGCCCGTGCAGGACGACGACCTCGAAATCTTCCTTGCCTACGAGCACGATCCGGAGGCCGTCCGGCGGTCGAGGTTCACGCCCCGGCCCCGGGAGGCCTTCCTCCGGCACTGGCGGGAGCGGGTGCTCGGGGATCCGAGCGGCCTGGTGCGGACCGTCGTGGCGGACGGCGAGGTCGCGGGGAACATCGTCGCCTGGTGGGAGGGCGAGCGCCGGTTCACCGGGTACTGGCTCGGGCGGGCCTACTGGGGGAGAGGCGTCGGCAGCCGCGCCCTCGCGCTCTTCCTCCAGGAGGAGACCGTACGGCCCCTGTTCGCCGACACGTCCGCCGAGAACACCGCCTCCGTACGGCTGCTGGAGAAGAGCGGCTTCGTGCCGTGCGAGGACACGGAGCACCCCGTGGACGAGGGGTACCTGCTGCTCGTGCTGCGCGACCACGCCGCGGGGGCACCGTGATGCCCCCGCGGCGCGGTCGCCGCCCCCGAACCCGTCACGCCGTTCCCGTGGCGCGCGGATGGTCTCCCGTCGCCCCGTCGACCAGCTCCCGCACGATGTCCATGTGCCCGGCGTGCCGTGCCGTCTCCTCGATCATGTGGACGAGGACCCAGCGCAGCGAGACCTCGTGGTCCCGCCAGTCCGGGCGGCCCAGCGAGTCCAGCGGGCGTCCGGTGATCACCGCGTCGGACGCGGCGCGCGCACGGCCGTAGAAGTCGATGATCTGCCGGGTTGTCTCGCCGGGGCCGACGGACAGGTCGTCGTCGGTGTAGGGGTCGAACCACAGCGGCTCCACCTCGCCGCCGAAGGCCGAGACGAACCAGCCGTACTCCACCGACGCCAGGTGCTTGACCAGCCCCAGGAGGTTCGTGCCCGACGGCGTCATCGGGCGCCGCAGCTGTTCGTCGTCCAGGCCCTGCAGTTTCCACAGGACCGCGTCCCGGTGCCGGTCCAGGCTCGCGTGCAGGATTTCCTTCTCACCGGCCGTGTACGTGTCGTCGGTCGTCATGGCGGGTGAAATTAGCAGCGGGGACCGACAATCCGCTGCGATGCTGCGGCCATGGCAGAGCAGCGGACACACCGCACCTTCGAGGACCTCGTCGCCGAGGGCGCCGCCGTGCCGACCGAGGGGTGGGACTTCTCCTGGTTCGAGGGACGGGCCACCGAGGCGCGCCCCTCGTGGGGGTACGCCCGTGCGGCCGGCGGGCGTCTGGCCCGCGCCACCGCGGCGCTCGACATCCAGACCGGCGGCGGAGAGGTGTTCGACTTCGCCCTCGGCACGGCGGCCCCGGACCGGCCGCGGCTGCTCGCGGCCACCGAGGGCTGGCCGCCGAACGTCCCGAAGGCGGCCGCGCTGCTGGGCGCGCGCGGTGTGGTGGTCGTCGCCTCGCCCGAGGACGCCCCGCTGCCGTTCGCCGACGAGACCTTCGACCTGGTGCTCAGCAGGCATCCGGTGCGGGCCGATTGGGCCGAGATCGCGCGTGTGCTGCGGCCGGGCGGCACGTACTTCGCGCAGCACGTCGGGCCCGCCAGCGTCTTCGAGCTCGTCGAGTTCTTCCTCGGTCCGCAGCCGGAGGCCGTCCGTGGCGGCCGCCACCCCGACGCCGAGCGCGCCGCGGCGGAGGCGGCCGGGCTGGAGGTGTCCGGTCTGCGGGCGGAGCGGCTGCGGATGGAGTTCCACGACATCGCGGCCGTCGTGTACTTCCTGCGGAAGGTCGTGTGGATGGTCCCGGGCTTCACGGTCGAGGCGTACGAGCCGCAACTCCGCACCCTGCACCGGCGGATCGAGACGGAAGGGCCCTTCGTCGCGCACAGCTCCCGGCATCTTTTCGACGCCCGCAGACCGGCGCGCCGGCCGTGATCCACCGGCCTTGGAATGCCAGGCGGCGAAGAATGGCCAAGAACCGCCGTCCGGGTTTGCGGACACCCGCCCGGCCGAGCGGAAGGTGAAACGATCAAGGCGGGGCATCAGGGGATGCAATCGATCAATACGGTCAAGTCGCTCACTAGTTAGTGAATCTACGCATAAGTGAAGGGCGCCCCCCTCTGTTCATCTCTCATTTTCACAGCGTTCCCACATCGTTACCTCTTTTGCTTCGTATCACCCGATCGGCTCACGTAAGTTCAGACCAAGGCAATTCGCGTGAGCAAAGCTGCGCGGGCGGTACCGCGCAGAGGAGGGGGCTGCGCGGTGCCGCAACGCCCCGCTCGCTCCCGTCAAGGCACCGTTCGCACCCGGGGTAGCCCGTCGGGGGGACGCGTGAACAACTCGCCGAGGCATCCACAAGACGGCTCAAACCCTCTTGATCTCCCCGTATGCGGCTACTTTTCCTGGGATTCCGCTGTGAATCGGCCATGCCGGACTCTCGAATCCAGCGTTTCCGGCCCACCGGGGCGTCGCCGGACGACTCCGGAGAGTAGTTGATGCGCGCTGATGCGCGCAGCATCACTTACGAAGGGTTATGGTGGAAGCCCCCCCTCGGGCCGGTCCGTCTCCCCCCCACGGACCGGCCCGTTTTTCTGTCCGCGGTTCTCACCCGCTTTTCAGGCGACCCGGGCGCCACCGACCCGGGGGCGCTGGGGGTACCCCCGGCCGAAGGCTGGGGGAGGAACTGCGCGACCAGCCACGACCCGCCCGTAGTCGCGCAATTGGCCTCACCCCCCACCCCCTGGGGCGTCAACCGGCTCAACCCCCGGAGGGGTAGGCTTCGGCGGGCGGACTCCCGCATCCCCAAGCACGCGGACTCCCGCATCCGAATCACGAGGGGCGGACTTCAAGTGAACCTGCGCGACAAGCTGCGCGGCCTGCTTGTCAGGCTCTACGCGCGCCGGGTGGAAGGCCACCTGGACCACGCCCAGGTGCCCAAGCACATCGGTGTCATCGTGGACGGCAGCCGCCGTTGGGCGAAGGCCGCCGGCTCCACCCCTGTCGACGGTCACCGCGCCGGTGCCGAGAAGATCGAGGAGTTCCTCGGCTGGTGCACCGAGACGGACGTCGAGGTCGTCACCCTCTGGCTGCTGTCGACGGACAACTTCAACCGGCCGCCGGAGGAACTGGTCCCTCTCCTCGGCATCATCGAGGACGTCGTCCGCACCCTCGCCGCCGACGGCCGCTGGCGCGTCCACCACGTCGGCACCCCCGACCTGCTGCCGGCCCCGATGCAGACCGCGCTCAAGGAGGCCGAGGAGGCCACCGCGCACGTCGACGGAATACTGGTGAACGTCGCCATCGGCTACGGCGGCCGCCAGGAGATCGCCGACGCCGTCCGCTCGATGATCCTCGACGCCCACGACAAGGGCGTCGCGATGGAGGACCTCGCCGACTCCGTCGACGTCGACATGATCGGCCGTCACCTCTACACCGGTGCCCAGCCCGACCCCGACCTGGTGATCCGCACCAGCGGCGAGCAGCGGCTGTCCGGATTCATGCTCTGGCAGACCGCCCACTCCGAGTACTACTTCTGCGAGGTCTTCTGGCCCGCGTTCCGCAAGGTCGACTTCCTGCGCGCTCTGCGCGACTATGCGGCCCGGCACCGCCGCTACGGCGGGTGACGTCATCCTGACGGCGGACGTCGACACGGCATACGGCCCCCGCCACCACCGCCACGCTGGATGACCACCTCGTCACGGTGGATGACCCCACGCCACCCATGAGGCGTAAATCACCCATATTAGGGCGCGAGTAACACGGAGTTCACCTGCGCGTCGTTGCGGACCGTGGCATGGCGGCGCATGTTCGAGGGCATAAGCCAGACAGGTCGACGCCCGAACCCCGGGCATCGGATCTCAGCGGGCGGCTCGGGGCCGTCCGCCCGGGAGGCCCTTTGCACCAGCCCGACCGTGCGGTCACGGCACGGAAGAAGCAGCGGGGGGCCGGTTTTCGGCCCGTGCAGGGCGGCCGTCAACCGGTCCAGCTCGCCATCGTCGCTCCCCGACCTCATCCGAGGGGGTACGTCCTTCCGTGGTGACCAGCACAACGCGCCGCAAGTCCGACCGGCGCACCTATGTTCTCGACACCAGCGTCCTGCTGGCCGACCCGAACGCCATGGCCCGCTTCGAGGAGCACGAGGTAGTGCTCCCGATCGTCGTGGTCACGGAACTGGAGGCCAAGCGGCACCATCCCGAACTCGGTTACTTCGCCCGGCAGGCGCTGCGCCTGCTCGACGACTACCGGGTCCGGCACGGCCGCCTCGATGCCCCCATCCCGATCGGCGACCTCGGCGGCACCATCCGTGTCGAGCTCAACCACTCGGACCCCAGCGTGCTGCCGAGCGGCTACCGCCTGGGGGACAACGACTCCCGCATCCTCGCGGTGGCCCGCAACCTGCAGGCCGAGGGGTACGACGTCACCGTCGTCTCGAAGGACCTGCCGCTCAGGATCAAGGCGTCGTCGGTCGGTCTCCTCGCCGAGGAGTACCGCGCCGAACTCGCCATCACGGACGCCTCCGGCTGGACCGGGATGTCCGAACTGACCCTGCCCGGCGAACAGGTGGACATCCTCTTCGAGGAAGGGCACGTGTACGTCCCGGAGGCCTCCGACCTCCCCGTGCACACCGGCCTGACCATCCAGTCGGAGCGCGGCAAGGCGCTCGGCCGGGTGACCTCGGAGGGCAACATCCGTCTGGTGCGCGGCGACCGCGAGGCGTTCGGCATCAAGGGCCGCAGCGCCGAGCAGCGCATCGCGCTGGACCTGCTGCTCGACCCGGACGTCGGGATCGTGTCGATGGGCGGCCGGGCCGGCACCGGCAAGAGCGCGCTGGCGCTGTGCGCGGGCCTGGAGGCGGTCCTGGAGCGCCGCCAGCACCAGAAGGTGATGGTCTTCCGTCCGCTGTACGCGGTCGGCGGGCAGGAGCTGGGCTATCTGCCGGGCTCCGAGGCGGAGAAGATGAGCCCCTGGGCGCAGGCGGTCTTCGACACCCTCTCGGCGGTCACCAGCCGCGAGGTCATCGAGGAGGTCACCGCCCGCGGGATGCTGGAGGTGCTGCCGCTCACCCACATCCGCGGCCGCTCCCTGCACGACGCGTTCGTGATCGTGGACGAGGCCCAGTCGCTGGAACGGAACGTCCTGCTGACCGTTCTGTCCCGGATCGGCGCGAATTCACGGGTCGTTCTGACCCATGATGTGGCGCAAAGGGACAATCTGCGAGTCGGGCGATACGACGGTGTGGTCGCCGTCGTGGAGAAGCTGAAGGGGCATCCGCTTTTCGCGCATGTCACCCTCACCCGGTCCGAGAGGTCCCAGATCGCCGCCCTTGTGACCGAAATGCTGGAGGACGGCCACATCTGAACCATCTGACCCCTGTGTCCAACCTGGGCTGACTACCCACCCGTTGGCGCCGTCCGGCAAAGGCCCCGAGCCTAGCCGGGCGGCGCCTTCGTGTGTGGCGGTTTCCTGAAATCCCCTGGGAGAAACCGGATGTGAGCTTTCACACGCAACTCTGAATTGCCACCCGGCGTCGGGTTACGGCAGAGTCTCACTCCTGTCAGGCCCCGCATACGACACACCCGTACCCCCAGCGGTACGGAACAACAGAAGCATCACTGCTAATTCCATAGCGACGTCGTATGCCGCCCGAGCACCACGCGGCGCTCCCTTCCGGAGCTGCCCGCCGGGCCCGTGTCTCCCGTGACCCAGTAGTGAGGAGACCAGTGTCAGGGGGCAAGATTGCGTCCGCCAGGGTCACCGAAGCGGGCGATGCTGGAAGGAAACCGTGTGAGCCGGATCTCGGTCCGGGGATTCGCAGTGGCTTCGGCCACCGCGGTCACCGCCGTCGGAAGCGTCGTGGGTGTGGCCTCGGGCAGTGTTGCCCAGCCGAACAACGACGCCGAGGCTACGGCAGCCGACACCACGCTCCTCGCCGACCTGCCCGCGGGTCAGCAGGCCCAGGTGCAGACCGCGTCCCTGACGCAGCAGGCCGACGCCGTGGCGATCCAGGCGGACGCGTCCGCCAAGAAGGACGCCGAGCAGGCCGCCCGGGTGGCCGCGGCCAAGACCGCAGAGGCCAAGAAGGCCGAGGCCGAGAAGGCGGCCAAGGAGGCCAAGGAGCGCGCCGAGGCGAAGACCACGGCCAGCCGTTCCTCCTCGAGCTTCCCGGTCCAGAGCTCGTACACCGTGGCGCAGATCCAGGCGATGGCGCAGCAGATGGTGGCCAGCGGCCAGTACCAGTGCTTCAGCAACATCGTGGACCACGAGTCCAGCTGGAACTACCAGGCGGTCAACGCCTCCTCCGGCGCCTTCGGTCTCTTCCAGGCGCTGCCCGGCTCCAAGATGTCCTCCGCGGGCGCCGACTGGCAGACCAACCCGGCCACGCAGATCAAGTGGGGCCTGAACTACATGAACTCCCGGTACGGCAGCCCGTGTGAGGCGTGGTCGTTCTGGCAGGCGAACCACTGGTACTAGGCGCTCCGCCGGCGTTCGGCCGACAAACAGCAGTGCGGTCCGTGGTCGTCTGCGGGTCGTTCGTGGCCGGTCGCGCAGTTCCTCCCCCAGCCCTCGGCCGGGGGTACCCCCAGCGCCCCTAAAAGCTTGTGGTGGGCCTCTTTCTCAACCTTCAACAGCCCCTCCCCGTCCTAAGGGGAGGGGCTGTTGCCCTGTACGGTCGTTGCGGACGACTCCAGGGGGGAGTGGTGGGGAGAGGGCGGATCATGTCGCGCGTGCCTGAGTGGCTCGGCCGTATCGGGGCCGGACTGACCGAGATGGGCGAGCGGTTGGACGAGCGCCGGGCCGAGGTGGAGCGGGAGCACGCCGAGCCGGAGCCGCCCGCTCCGGCCGTGCCCGTTCCGGCACCCGCCCCGGCCCCGGACCCGCCGGCCCCCGCGCCCGTCCGGAAGCCGGTGCCGCGTCCCGACCCGGTGACGGCCATCCCGTGGGGCGTGCGGGTCGCCGCCGAGGCCGGCTGGCGGCTGCTGGTGCTGGCAGGCACGGTCTGGATCCTGATGCGGGTCATCAGCGCCGTCCAACTCGTCGTGTTCGCCTTCGTCATCGCGCTGCTGATCACCGCCCTGCTCCAGCCGACGGTCGCCCGGCTGTGCCGCTACGGCATGCCCCGCGGCCCGGCCACCGCGCTCACCGCCATCTCCGGCTTCGTGGTGATCGGCCTGATGGGCTGGTTCGTGACCTGGCAGGTCATGGAGAACATCGACACGCTCTCCGACCAGGTCCAGAACGGTATCGACGACCTGCGCAACTGGCTGCTGAAGAGCCCCTTCCACGTCACCGACAAACAGATCAACCAGATCGCCAAGAACCTCCGCGAGGCGATCGGCGCCAACACCGACCAGATCACCTCGTTCGGCCTGGAGGGCGTCCAGGTGATCGTGGAGGCCCTGACCGGCATTCTGCTGGTCTTCTTCTCGACGCTCTTCCTGCTGTACGACGGCGCGCGCATCTGGCAGTGGTTCCTGAAGCTCGTGCCCTCCGCCGCCCGCGAGGGGGTCGCCGGGGCCGGCCCGCGGGCCTGGCGCACGCTCACGGCCTACGTCCGGGGCACGGTCCTGGTCGCCCTCATCGACGCCATCTTCATCGGCATCGGCATCTACTTCCTGGACGTCCCGATGGCCGTGCCGCTGGCCGTCTTCATCTTCCTGTTCTCGTTCATCCCGCTCGTCGGCGCCGTCGCCTCCGGCGCGCTGGCGGTGATCGTGGCGCTGGTCACCCAGGGCGTCTTCACCGCGGTCATGACCCTGGCCGTCGTCCTCGCGGTCCAGCAGATCGAGGGCCACATCCTCCAGCCGTTCATCCTCGGCCGCGCGGTCCGGGTCCACCCCCTCGCGGTGGTCCTCACGGTCGCCGCCGGCGGCATGGTCGCGGGCATCGGCGGCGCGGTGGTGGCGGTACCGCTGGTGGCGGTGACGAACACAGTGGTCAGCTACCTGCACCACTACTCGCACGAACGCTACGGCTCCACCGGGCCCGACGACGGCGATCAGCCACACAATCCAGCCCGTCCGGCACTCGACGACGGCGATCAGCCACACAATCCAGCGCGTCCGGCACTCGACGACGGCGATCAGCCACACAATCCAGCGCGTCCGGCACTCGACGACGGCGATCAGCCACACACATCAGCCCGTCCGGCGTTTGAGGACGAGGCCGTTCAGGCCGAAGGGGGGTCCGGGGGCGCAGCCCCCGAAGACGCGGAAGACCCCGCCCACCGGAGGTGAGCGGGGTCCGCACAACGCCGGCGTCTACTCGAACTCGGCCAGCACAGCCTCGGCCTCCAGGGCGGAGCCAACCGCCTGGACCACCGAGGCGATCTTGAACGCCTCCTGGATCACCTCACGGCCGACCCCGGCCGTGCGCAGCACCTGCTCGTGGGAGTCCAGGCACATCCCGCAGCCGTTGACCGCGGACACCGCGAACGACCACAGCTCGAAGTCGACCTTGTCGACGCCGGGGTTGGCGATGACGTTCATCCGCAGACCCGCGCGCAGGGTGCCGTACTCGTGGTCGGAGAGCAGGTGGCGGGTGCGGTAGAAGACGTTGTTCATCGCCATCACCGCGGCCGCGGCCTTCGCCGCCGTGTACGCCTCGGGCGTGAGGTTCGCCTTCGCCTCCGGTGCCAGCTCGCGCAGCACGATCGGGGAGCGGGCGGCGATGGCGGTCGCCAGGACCGTGCCCCACAGCTGCTGCGCCGGCAGCTCCGAGTTGCCGATGACCGAACCCAGATTGAGCTTCAGGTCCTTGGCGTAGTCCGGTACGGCGGACTTGAGGGCGTCGAGGGACACGGGGTCACTCACCCGCCAGGAGCGCGACCGGGTCGAGGGTGTCGTCGCCCTTGGTCCAGTTGCACGGGCAGAGTTCGTCGGTCTGGAGCGCGTCGAGGACCCGCAGGACCTCCTTGGGGTTACGGCCCACCGAGCCCGCGGTCACCATGGAGAACTGGATCTCGTTGTTCTGGTCGACGACGAACACCGCGCGCTTGGCGAAGCCGTCCTCGCCCTCGATGCCGAGGGCGCGCATCAGCTCGTGCTTCGAGTCGGCCATCATCGGGAACGGCAGCTCGCGCAGGTCGTCGTGGTCCTTGCGCCAGGCGTGGTGGACGAACTCGGAGTCACCGGAGAAGCCGAGGACCTGTGCGTCGCGGTCGGCGAACTCCTCGTTCAGCTTGCCGAAGGCGGCGATCTCGGTGGGGCACACGAAGGTGAAGTCCTTGGGCCACGCGAAGACCACCTTCCAACCCTGGTAGGTCTTGTGGGTGATCGTCTCGAACTCCCTGCCCTTCTCCAGCGAGACGCAGGCGGTCAGTTCGAACTCGGGGAACTTGTCACCGACAGTGAGCACAAGCACTCCTTGCAGCGCGGAGCAACCCCGGATCGCGGGGTCCGCTCCGATGGGTTGGACGCCGCCGATCGTGGCACAAGGTGCATTGATTCCTGAAATAGCTACACTCGGTCGAGTTGATCGGAGGTGGCTATCAGTGGCTGTGGGTAATCCCCTGGGGAACGGTACCGGGGGCGGCGCCGGGGCCGGCGGCAAGCGGCGCCAGCCCAGTCTCGCGCAGCTGCGCGCCTTCTGCGCGGTCGCCGAGCACCTGCACTTCCGGGACGCGGCGGCCGCGACAGGCATGAGCCAGCCCGCGCTGTCGGGGGCCGTCGCGGCCCTCGAGGAGACGCTCGGCGTCACGCTGCTCGAACGGACCACCCGCAAGGTGCTGCTGTCGCCCGCCGGTGCGCGGCTCGCCGTACGGGCCAGGGCGGTGCTGGAGGAGGTGCAGGCGCTGCTGGCGGAGGCGGAGGCGGTGCGGGCGCCGTTCACCGGCGCGCTGCGGCTCGGGGTGATCCCCACCGTCGCGCCGTATCTGCTGCCCACGGTCCTCGGACTGGTCCACGACCGCTATCCGGACCTCGACCTCCAGGTCCACGAGGAGCAGACCGCCAGCCTCCTGGACGGGCTCGCCGCCGGCCGGCTGGACCTGCTGCTTCTCGCGGTCCCCCTGGCCGTCCCGGGGGTCGTTGAACTCCCGCTGTTCGACGAGGACTTCGTGCTCGTCACGCCGCTCGGACATCCGCTCGGCGGCCGCGACGGCATCGCCCGCGACGCGCTCAAGGGGCTGAACCTGCTGCTCCTGGACGAGGGGCACTGCCTGCGCGACCAGGCCCTGGACATCTGCCGGGAGGCGGGCCGCGACGACGTCGCGGTGACCACCACGGCCGCCGGGCTCGCCACCCTCGTCCAGCTGGTCGCCGGCGGGCTCGGCTGCACCCTGCTGCCGCACACCGCCGTCAAGGTCGAGACCAGCCGCAGCGACCAGCTCCTCACCGGCTCCTTCGCGGAGCCCGCGCCGAGCCGCCGGATCGCCCTCGCCACGCGCGCCGGGGCAGCCCGCGGCGCCGAGTACCGGGAGCTGGCGGCCGCGTTGCGCGAGGCGCTGCGGCCGCTGCCCGTCCGGGTCCTCGGCGCCTGTTCCTGACGGCGGCTATTCGGTGCGCAGGCCGTCCGGGCGCATCAGCCGCAGCAGGGGCGGCAGGCTGAGCAGGGTCACCGCGAGGACGACCGCCGCGCCGAAGCCGGTCATCGCCAGCACGCCCGGCCAGTCCACGCGAACCGTGGAGCCGACCATCTTCAGCAGTACCGTGCCGAGCGTCAGCCCCACCACGCCGGCCAGCAGCAGGCCGAGCCCGACCGGGATCGCCGTCTGCCACAGCACCGACAGGCTCAGCGTGCGGCGCCGGGTGCCGAAGGCGACCAGGGCCGACAGCAGCTTCTTGCGCTCGCGCAGCTGCTCCAGCTGGCCGACGAGCAGACTCGCGCCGATCAGGGCCAGTACGGCGGCCGCGCCGACGAGCAGCCCGGTGCGGATGGACTCGAACTGGCCGTTCCGCTCGACCGAGGTCAGCGTCTCCGCGTGCATCAGCGGGTCGATCCGGACCGCCGTGTTGATCACGTACTCGTGGGCGTCGCGGACCCCGGAGTCGATGGACAGATAGACCACGCCCTGCACCGCCGTGCTGGCGCCGTCGGGCAGTGCGCCCGGGGTGAGCAGGAAACCGCCGCGCTTGTAGCCGGTGGGGTCCTCGCGGGTCTCGGCCTGCTTCAGCGTGGCCGGCACCGTCCAGCGGCTCGGGGAGCCTTCGTCGTCGCCGGAGTAGGAGGGGTCGAGGTACAGCGTCCGGCCGTGCTTCTCACCGGCCGCCAGCAGCTTCGCCGTCTCGGAGTCGCTGTCGGACCCCTTCACCACGAAGGCGTCGCCGTCGTGGCAGGACGGCAGGGCCGCGACCTCCCGCAGCGAGGCGCAACTGCCCACGCTCACCTGGCCCGTCTGGTCCGGGTCCTTCTTCCGGTCGCCGACCTCCCCGTCGGCGATCGAGACCACCTTCCTTACGCCCTTGGTCCCGGTCATGGCCCGGGCCACCTCGGGCACCGGGACACCGGTCGGCACCTGGACCGACATCTGTGCGCGGTTCAGGTCGTTGGTGGTCGACTTGGTGTAGTCGGCCTCGACACCGGCGAAGACCATCTGGAGCGCGATCGCCCCGGCCACCGCCACCGCGATGCCGTTGACCATGCGGGCCGCCGTACCGCTGCTCAACTGCAGCCGCCGGACCGCCAGCTGCCAGGCCACCGCACCCCGGCCGAGCCGGCCGACGACCGTCTCCACGACCCACGGCAGCAGGGCCGTGATGCCGACCAGGAGGAGCAGGACGCCGCCGGTCACCAGGTACTGGTTGAAGTCGCCGTCGCCGCGGCCCTGCCCGATCATCGGGTAGAGCGCCGCCAGACCGGCCACCGGGAGCAGCAGCCGCCACCACAGCCGGCGGCGGGCGGGCTTCGCCGTACGCACCACGCCCAGCGGCTCGATGACCACCCCGCGCAGCGTGAACAGGGTCACCAGCACGGCCGCCGCCGGGACGGTGACCGCCACCAGCAGGGCCAGCGCGGGGGAGGGGTTGAGATAGCTCGGGAACACGCTGATGCCGAACACCTCGGCGGTGCCCGCGAGCTGGCGGCCGACCAGGAAGAAGCCGAGGCCGAGGACGAGGCCGAGCAGTGCGCCGGCCATCGCCTCGCCGGCCGCGATCCGCCGTACCATCCGGCCGTCGGAGCCGACCAGCCGCAGCGCGGCCAGCCGCCGGTCGCGGCGCTCGCCGCCGAAGCGGACGGCGGCCGCGACGAACACGGCGACGGGCATCAGCAGGATCACGAACACCACGAGGACGAGCAGCGTGAGGACCGGGTCGCTCTCGGCGTCCGGGGACCGGGGGCTGCCGAAGTGGTCGATCCGGGCCACGTCCGGCGGGTGGATGTGGGCGGCGAGGTCGGCGGAGCCCGCGTAGTAGGCGAGTTCCTGGGAGCCGGTCAGTCCGCTCTCCGCGATGGTGGCGGTGATCCGGTACGGCAGCCGGTCGCGCAGCAGCGCTCCGTCGGGGGAGTCGAGCAGCCGCTTCAGCGCGGGCGAGACGGCCATCTCGCCGGGTGCCGGGTACTCGGTGAGCCCGGGCGGCACCGGTGCCTTCGCGCCCTCCCGCTGGACCATCCGGCCGCGTATGTCGCTGCCGTGGTAAGGGGTGTCGATGTCCGCGATGACGAACGTCTTCTCGCCGGCCTTCAAGGGGTGGCCGAAGACGTAGGTGTAGTCCGCCCGCGCCACGTCGCGCTGGTGGCGTACGGCCAGCGCGTTCGGGATGGCCGTGGTGAGCAGCAGCAGCGCCACCCCCAGTCCCACGCCGACCGCCGTCATGGTGGCCCGGAACCAGCCCTCGCGGCCGCCCGCGAAGGCGAACCGGACCCCCATGGCCAGATCCCTCGACCTCCCCCACGCTCGGCTTCGCTCGCGCGGGCGGTGCCCCCTTCCGGCGTTCATACCGCCCGCTCCATGTCCCGGGACTTCCCGTCCCGTACGACGATCTCGCGGTCGGAGTAGGCGGCCACCCTTGCCTCGTGCGTGACGAGGACGACGGCCGCGTTGGTGGAGCGGGCGGCGTCCGTCAGCAGCTCCATCACCCGTTCGCCGTTGAGCGAGTCGAGCGCGCCGGTCGGCTCGTCCGCGAACAGCACCCGGGGACCGGTCACCAGCGAGCGGGCCACCGCGACCCGCTGCCCCTGGCCGCCGGAGACCTCGCCCGGACGCTTCTTCGCGAGGTTGTCGACCTCCAGCTTCTCCATCCAGCCGAGCGCGGCCCGTTCGGCCTCCTTGCGGGAGGTGCCGTTCAGCCGCAGCGGCAGGGCGACGTTCTCCACGCAGGTCAGTTCGGGCACCAGCTGCCCGAACTGGAAGACGAACCCGAACTCGCTGCGCCGCAGCGCGCTGCGCTCGGCGTCGTTCATGGTGGCCAGCTCCCGGCCGGCGTACATGATCGACCCGGAGTCGGGCGGCACGATCCCGGCGAGGCAGTGGAGCAGCGTCGACTTGCCGGAGCCGGACGGCCCCATCACGGCGACGACCTCGCCCGGATGTATGGAGAACTCGGCCCCGTCGAGGGCGACGGTCGGGCCGTACGCCTTGCGGAGCTTGTCGGCCGTGAGCAGCGAACCGGCGGGCGCGTTCACTTGGCCACCTCCGCGCGGAGCTTGTCGAGCCGGGCCGCGGTCAGTTCCAGCCAGCGCAGGTCCGCCTCCAGGTGGAACAGGGCGTGGTCGCAGACGAGCTGGTCCGCGAGGTCGCCGTGGCGCTTGCGGTCGGTGAGGATGCGCATGCTGCGCAGGTGCTCGGAGCGCTGGCTGTCGAGGATGTCGCCGGCGTTCCGGTGCGTCAGCAGCGCGAGCACGACCTTGGTGTACAGGGTCGACTGGAGGTACTCCGCCGGCTTCTCGGGTGTCGCCAGCCACTGCTCGACGTCGGTGACCCCGGCGTCGGTGATGGCGTACCGCTTCCGCTCGGGTCCGCCGCCGGCCTCGATGCCGTCGACTTCCACGAGCCCGTTCTTCAGCAGCCGGGACATCGTCGAATAGACCTGGCCGTAGTGGAGCGGCCGGTCGTGACCGAACTTCTCGTCGAAGGCCCGCTTCAGGTCGTAACCGTGGCGCGGGCCGGACTCCAGGAGCCCCAGGAGGGTGTGACCGATGGACATGGAGAGGACTCTACACACGGTGTATACGCCGCGTGTATACGCGCCGTGTGTAGATCATGGCCCGCTGTGCGGACCCGCAGGTGGGGGCCGATTGTCACGGTTCTGCGACAGGGCGGTGTCACAGCGGCGGGGGCCTGTCTCGTCTCTGATCCGGCAGCGGGTCTCCCGCGTCGGGTCGGATCGGTTCGGATCAGGAAGGTGATGGCCGTGCGGGTGTTCGTGGCAGGGGGCAGCGGGGTTCTGGGGCGGCGGCTGGTGCCGCAGCTGGTGGCGCGGGGGCATCAGGTGACGGCCACCACGACCGGCACGGCCAGGCTCGGGCTGCTGAAGGAACTGGGCGCGGAGGGGGTCGTGATGGACGGCCTGGACGCGCTGTCGGTCGGCCGGGCGGTGGCCGCGGCCCGCCCGGACGTGATCGTCCATCAGCTCACCGCGATCTCCATGGCGCACGCCGGCAAGCCCGACATCAAGCATCCCGACCGCTGGTTCGCCCTCACCAACCGGCTGCGCACCGAGGGCACGGACCACCTGCTCGCCGCCGCCCAGGCGACCGGCGTGCGGCACGTCGTCGCGCAGAGCCACGCCAGCTGGAACGGCATCCGCGAGGGCGGCTGGGTGAAGACGGAGGAGGATCCGCTGGACCTGATGGAGGGGACTCCCGCGCACGGCGGGATGCTCGCCCTGCGCCACCTGGAGGACGCGGTCCTGCGGGCCGGCGGCGCGGCCCTGCGCTACGGCGCCTTCTACGGCCCCGGCGCCATCGACGACCAGGTGGAGCTGGTCCGCAAACGCCAGTACCCCCTGGTCGGCCGCGCCGCCGGCCACAGCAGCTGGATCCACCTCGACGACGCGGCGAGCGCGACCGTCCTCGCGGTGGAGCGGGGGGCGCGGGGCGTGTTCAACATCGTCGACGACGAACCGGCGCCGGCCGCCGAGTGGCTGCCGTACCTGGCCGAGTGCGCCGGGGCGAAGCGGCCGCTGCGGGTGCCGGTGTGGCTGGCCCGCCTCCTGGCCGGCGAACAGGCGGTCGTCATCATGACCCAGGGCCGCGGCTTCTCCAACGCCAAGGCCAGGCGGGAGCTGGGCTGGGAGCCGCGGTACCGCTCCTGGCGGCAGGGGTTCAGGGAGGAGCTCGCCTGAGACCGGTCGTCGCCGCCCGCGCCTCCGCACCGAGGCGTCGGGCAGGGGCACGGGCCCCTCCGGGCGGTCCGGTCCGGCCTGCGCTTTTCCATCTCGGTGGTATCACTTGCCCCCACCGGGCAACCCTCCGTCGTCTCCGCTCGTCGGTTCCGTTGGGTAGGGGTGCTGATTGTCACGTCCGAAAAAGGACAGATCGTGCGCCCTTTGTCATAGAGAGCGGTGTTAGCTTTCTGGACTGACCTGAGCCACGTACCTGTGTGACACCCGTACACACGTGTGACAGCCGAGACGAAGCGGAGCAGACGGACTCATGGGACGAGCGGACGAGAGAAGAGCGCGACAGCGTGGCGGCCGCCGCGCCGCGCCCCGGAACCGCACGCCCCAGCAGTCCGGGCCCGAGACGCCGACGACGGCGGAGGGCGGGACCACGACGGCGGTCGAGTCGCCGGCCGCCCCGGCCGTGGAGGGCGCCACCCGCGCCGAACGCCGCAAGGCCGCCGCGGGGAAGGGGAAGGGGCGGCCGACCAAGGACGGCAAGCCCGCCAAGGGCCGCATACGCAGGTTGTTCACCTGGAAGAAGATGCTCGGCGCGTTCTTCACCGTCTGCCTGCTGGGCATCGGCTCCTTCATCGCGCTGTACATGATGGTGAGCGTCCCCGAGGGCAACGCCCTCGCGCAGACGCAGAGCAACGTCTACAAGTACAGCGACGGCTCGGTCCTGGCCCGCAAGGGCACCGTCAACCGCGAGATCGTGGACCTCTCCAAGGTCCCGAAGGAGGTCCAGCACACCTTCGTCGCGGCGGAGAACAAGTCCTTCTACAACGACAACGGCATCGACCTGAGGGGCATGGCCCGCGGCCTCTACAACACGGCGCGGGGCCGCGGCACCCAGGGCGGTTCGACGATCACCCAGCAGTACGTCAAGAACTACTACCTCGACCAGGACCAGACCGTCACGCGCAAGCTGAAGGAACTGGTCATCTCGCTGAAGGTGGACCGCGAGAAGTCCAAGGACTACATCCTCGCCGGCTACATCAACACCAGCTACTACGGCCGCGGCGCCTACGGCATCCAGGCCGCCGCCCAGGCCTACTACCGCGTCGACGCCGACAAGCTCACGGTCCAGCAGGGCGCCTACCTGGCCGCGCTGCTCCAGGCACCGAGCCAGTACGACTGGGCGGTGGCGGGCCCCGTCGGCAAGAAGCTGGTGAAGGCACGGTGGAACTACGTCCTGGACAACATGGTCGGCCAGGGCTGGCTGGACAAGACCAAGCGGGACGCCATGAAGTTCCCGATACCCAAGGAGCCGAAGGCCGCGTCCGGCCTGGAGGGCCAGAAGGGCTACCTGGTCGAACTGGCCAACACCCAGCTGGAGAACCAGCTGATGAAGTCGCAGGGCATCACCCGGTCCGAGGCCGAGGCCCAGGTCGTCGACCAGGGCTGGACGATCACCCTGAACATCGACCCGAAGAAGCAGGCCAAGCTGGAGGCGGCCGTCAAGAGCCAGCTCACCAGCAAGCTCGACGGCAAGAAGCGCAAGGTCGACAAGAACGTCCAGGCCGGCGCCGTCTCCGTCGACCCCAAGACCGGCAAGATCCTCGCCCTGTACGGAGGCGTGGACTACTACAAGCACTACACGGACAACGCCACCCGCGCCGACTACCAGCCGGCGTCCACCTTCAAGCCGATCATCCTCGCCTCCGCGCTGGACCGGGACGCCAAGACCCAGGACGGCAAGGACATCAACGCCAACACCATCTACGACGGCACCAGCGGCCGTGCGGTGAAGGGCAGCGACATCGCCTTCTCGCCGCCGAACGAGGACGACGCGGACTACGGCAACATCACCGTGCAGACGGCGATGAACAAGTCCGTCAACTCGGTGTTCGCGCAGATGGGCGTGGACGTCGGCATGAAGAACGTGCTGAAGACCGCCGACGACCTCGGTCTGGACACCGAGAACCTCCAGGCGGTCCCCGCGATGACCCTGGGCAGTATGGGCGCGAGCCCGCTGGAGATGGTCTCGGTGTACGCGACCCTCGACAACCACGGCCAGAAGGTCACCCCCACGATCCTCGCGTCGGCGGAGAAGACCGGCCGCAAGGTCGACCTGCCGGACCCGATCGGCGAACAGGTGATCAGCCGCGAGGCGGCCGACCAGGTGACCTCGGTGCTGACGGGCGTGGTCGACGACGGTACGGCCAAGGTGTCGGTGGCCCAGAACCCGCTGCGCAAGGGGCAGCAGGTGGCCGGCAAGACGGGTACCTCCGACAGCAACAAGTCGGCCTGGTTCACGGGCTACACGCCCGACCTGGTCACCTCGGTGGGCCTGTTCGGCGAGGACGCCAAGACCCACAACCAGGTCACCCTCACCGGCGCCACCGGCCTGATCCCCGGCACCGGCCGCATCAACGGTGGCGGCTACCCCGCGCAGATCTGGGCGGCGTACACCTTCGGCGTCACGAAGAAGACCAAGTTCGACCTGAACACCGAGCTGGGCGCGGCCGTCAAGCCGACGGACACGCCGAGCTTCAGCGAGACCCCGTCCGAGACGCCCTCGCAGACCCCGAGCTCGACCCCGACGAAGTCCGCGACCCCGTCGCAGACCCCGTCCCAGACCCCGAGCTCCACCCCGACGAAGTCCCCGTCGCCGACGACCAGCGCACCGTCGACCCCGTCGCAGACCCCGACGGGCGGGATCACCGACAACCCGCTGGACCCGGCCGACGGCCAGTAGCAGAGTCGCTGCCGCATCCGGTGCTTCGCCGGGTGCGGCAGCGTCGTGGTTGCTCGCGCAGTTCCCCGCGCCCCTCAAGGGGCGCTACGGCTGACGCCCCTGAAAGGGGCGCGGGGAACTGCGCGGCCGGCCACCGCCGGCCCGCAGCTCCTCGGCGGCCTCGAGCCCCCGCGGCGCTATCTGTTCAGCTCGAACCAGACGACCTTCCCGGTGCTCAACCGGGTCGCCCCCCACCGCCGCGCCAGCCGGTTCACCAGGTACAGCCCCCGGCCGCCCTCGTCCGTCGCCCGGGCCTGCCGCAGCCGCGGCAGCTGCGGGACGTCGTCGCCGACCTCGCACCGCAGCACATCCGTCCGCAGCAACCGCAACGTCACCGGTCGCGACGCGTACCGCACCGCGTTCGTCACGACCTCGCTGACCAGCAGTTCGACGGAGTCGGTGAGTTCCTCCAGGCCCCAGCGGGCCAGCGCACGGCGTGCCAGCCGCCGGGCCCGCCCCGGCGCCGCGTCCTCCGGCTCCAGGAACCAGTACGCCACATCGCTCGGCGCGATCCCGTCGAACCGGGCCGCGAGCAGCGCGATGTCGTCGTCGCGGTCACCCGGCCCGAGCATGTCGAGTACCTCGTCGCACAGGGCCTCCAGCGGCGGCGGATGGTCCGGCCCCGTCAACTGCGCGGTCGCGGCGAGCTTCTCGCGCAGCTGCTCTATACCGGTCCACACGTCCCGCAGCCGGGACTCCACCAGCCCGTCGGTGTACAGGAGCAGCGTCGCCCCGGCCGGCGCGTCCAGCTCCACCGCCTCGAAGTCGACCCCGCCGACGCCGATCGGCGCCCCGGCCGGCACCCGCAGCACCTCGGCGCGGCCGCCCAGGTGCAGCAGCACCGGCGGCGGATGACCGGCGTTGGCGATGGTGATGCGGTGCGACACCGGGTCGTAGACCGCGTACAGGCAGGTCGCCATCCGGTCGGAGCCGAGCCGCTGGGCCTGCTCGTCGAGGTGGTGCAGGACCTCCTGCGGCGGCAGGTCGAGCCCGGCGAGGGTCTGCGCGGTGGTCCGCAGCTGCCCCATGATGGCCGCCGACGTCATCGAGTGGCCCATGACGTCACCCACCACCAGCGCCACCCGGCTGCCGGGCAGCGGGATCGCGTCGTACCAGTCGCCGCCCACCCGGGCCGTCTCGGCGGCCGGCAGGTAGCGGGAGGCCAGCCGCACGCCTGTCGCGCTCGGCAGGTTCTCCGGCAGCATGGTCCGCTGCAGCTCGTCGGCGATGTAGGCCTCCCGGCCGTACAGCACCGCCTTGTCGATGCCGAGCGCGCTGTGGGTGGCCAGCTGCGCGGCGACCAGCAGGTCGTCGGCCTCGAACGCGAGCCGCTCCGGGCGGCGCAGGAACAGGGCCGCGCCGATCACCCGGCGCCGGCCGCGCAACGGGGCGAGGATCGCGTGCTGGGCACCGGGGACGAGCGACTCGTTGCCCTCGCCGAGGAGTTCGGGCAACGCGGCGCGCGCCGCGGGGGAGTCGGCGAAGACCGGCCGTACGCCCCGCAGCACCTCGTTCAGCGCACCGCCCGGCCGTACCTCGCACAGCTCCGCGGTGAGCGCGGCCAGGCCGATGTCGGCCGGATCCGGCTCCGGGACGG
This sequence comes from Streptomyces sp. NPDC028289, assembly GCF_055565975.1. Taxonomy (NCBI): domain Bacteria; kingdom Bacillati; phylum Actinomycetota; class Actinomycetes; order Kitasatosporales; family Streptomycetaceae; genus Streptomyces; species Streptomyces sp. NPDC028289. Next base: position 775,274 of record NZ_JBVHTI010000003.1, read on the forward strand.
GCAACGGCGGAAAACCGTCGGAGTCACGTTCCTCAGGGATCCGGTCGGTGCGGCGCAGCCGCAGCACCACCGGGCCGACGGGCCGCTCGTCGCCGACCGGCAGCGGGTCGCGCAGATAGACCAGGATCGTGTCCGAGAAGGTCGGCACGGTCGCCCGGCACAGCCCCATCACGATCTCGTCCAGGTCGATGCCCCGGGCGATCCGCCGGGTCGCGGCGCCCACGAAGCGCAGCCGGTCGCCGTCCCGCCGCATCGGCATCGGCCGGCCCGGCGGCAGCCCGCGTCCGGTACGCCGCTCCTGCGCGCTCGCCACCCGCTCCGGCTCGGCGCCGGGCTGTGGCGGGATGCCCTCCGGGGCGGGGCGCGGCCGGTGCGGATCGGGCTCAGCGCTGGTGGGCTGGGCGTGCTCGGGGCCGTTGACGGAGTGCTCCTCGGACGTGCTGGTACCGGGGCCGGAGGGCGTCTCGCCCGCACGGGCCTGTGCCGGTAAGGCGGTGCCGCCGCGCGGACAGGGCTGGGGTTGTCCCTGCGTCTGCAGTTGCGGCTGCGGGGTATGCAGGAGCCCCCCGCGGGCCTCCGCGGGGTCGGCGCCCGGCTGTGGGCGCTCGTAGGAGGTGGGGTGCTCCGTCACGCGTGTCGAATCCGTCCGTCCGGGGCTGCGCGCCGGGCGCGCAGGTGGTCCCGCCGAAGTGCCGATACCCGGATTACGTGTCCCAGGAACGGAATTTCGGCGTGGCTGGAGGCTGTTCCTGTGCCACCGGCGAACGATCTGCGGCCCGCGCACCGCTCGCCGGTGTTGCCCTCGTACCCCTCGCTCACGTCCTGCCGCCCCTCGGTGACGTTCGGTCAAGCCCGGCGCATGATCCGGGAGTTGTGCTCACGTTTCCTTGCGGAGGACGATCCTACGGTTGTGGACCGGGGGCGCATCAAGGGTCTCATGAGGACACGTGCGCGGGCGTACGGTCCCAGTCCTCCGGGAGTGACGGTACCGCCCAGGACGGGTCCGGGCGCCAGTGCTGCCAGCCGGACGAGAAAGGCGCCTCCCAGGCCTCGACGTCGGCCACCGCGGCCAGGCCCGCCGTCCGCACCGCCGCGGCCGTCTCCGCGTCCATCAGCCCGTCCTGCTGGGCCTGCGCGAACTCGTCCTCGTCGAGCCACTGCCAACTGCGGTCCGGGTGCACGGAGATGTCCAGAAAGTAGTCCTCCGAGTCCACTCCGCCGCCCCAGCGGACCAGTGGCTGCTCAAGGTTGACGTACCAGTTCTTGAACTGCCAGCCCGGCTCCCAGAACAGCCACACCGACCAGGGCTGACCGGGCCGGGCCAGCTTCAGCACACCGGTACCGCGCCAGTGGCCGTGCGTGACGGACCGGGGTTTGGTGTAGCGGGACTCAAGCGGTTCTTCACCGAGCGACGAGCCGTCGGCGAGGACGGGCCTGACGCACTCGGTGCCGGGGGCCAGCCAGACGGCGAGCAACTCCTCGTCGTCCCGGACGACGGTGACGGGGCGCGCGATGTGGAAGCCGTGGCCGGCGTTCTCCCGGTACCGCCACAGGATCTGGCTCCCAGGAGTCCAGAAACCGGCCCCGTCGCCGGTCGCACCGCCCGTTTCCCCGCGCATCACGCGTCTCACCGCTCCACCGTCTGCCATGGACAGATATTAGGTGCCGTAGGCATACGACGCTGCGGCGGACGTCACGGTTCTGGCCGGGCGGCGCGAAACGTTCGCACGCGGTTACGGCCGCGTCATCCGCAGGACATCCAGCGCCTCGTCCAGCTGCTCGACCGTCAGGTCACCCCGCTCGACGTACCCGCCCTCGATGACCACCTGACGGATCGTCTTCCGCTCGGCCAGCGCCCTCTTGGCCACCTTGGCGGCCTCCTCGTACCCGATGTACTTGTTGAGCGGCGTGACCACGGACGGCGACGACTCGGCGTACTCCCGGGCCCGCTCGCGGTGCGCGGTGATCCCGTCCACGGTCCGGTCGGCGAGCAGCCGCGAGACGTTGGCGAGCAGCCGGACGGACTCCAGCACGTTCCTGCCGATGACCGGCAGCATCACGTTGAGCTCGAAGTTCCCGGCCGCGCCGGCCACGGCGATGGTCTGGTCGTTCCCGATGACCTGTGCGGCCACCATCAACACGGCCTCGGGAATGACCGGGTTGACCTTCCCCGGCATGATCGAGGACCCCGGCTGCAGATCCGGCAGCGAGATCTCGGCGAGTCCGGTCCGCGGCCCCGAGGACATCCACCGCAGGTCGTTGGCGATCTTCGTCAGCCCGACCGCGACGGTCCGCAGCTGCCCGCTGGTCTCCACGATCCCGTCCCGGGCGCCCTGCGCCTCGAAGTGGTTCCGGGCCTCGGTGAACGGCAGCCCGGTGACCCGCGCGACCTCCTCGATCACCGCGGCGGAGAACCCGGGCGGCGTATTGATCCCGGTGCCCACGGCCGTCCCGCCGAGCGGCAGCTCCGCGAGCCGGGGCAGCGAGGCCCGCAGCCGCTCGACGCCGTACCGTACCTGCGCCGCGTACCCCCCGAACTCCTGCCCCAGCGTCACCGGCGTCGCATCCATCAAATGGGTCCGCCCGGACTTCACCACGTCGGCGAACTCCTCGGACTTCCTGGCGAGTGAGTCGGCGAGATGATCGAGCGCCGGAATCAGGTCCCGGGTGACGGCGGCGGTGGCGGCGATGTGGAGGGACGACGGAAACACGTCGTTGGAGGACTGCGAGGCGTTCACGTGGTCGTTGGGATGGACGTCCCGCCCGAGCCGCTCGGTCGCCAGCGTCGCGAGGACCTCGTTGGTGTTCATGTTCGACGAGGTGCCGGACCCGGTCTGGAACACGTCCACGGGAAAGTGCTCGTCCCACTTCCCCTCGGCGACCTCCTCGGCCGCCTCCTGGATCGCCCGCGCGATGTCCTTGTCGACCACCCCCAGCTCGGCGTTCACCTTGGCCGCCGCGCCCTTGATCCGGGCCAGCGCCTCGATGTGCGCGCGCTCGATCCGCTGCCCGGAGACGGGGAAGTTCTCGACGGCCCGTTGCGTCTGGGCCCGCCACTTGGCGTGTGCGGGGACCCGGACCTCGCCCATGGAGTCGTGTTCGATGCGGTAGTCGCTCATGCCCTTGTCAGCGATCGGGACACGGCGGTTGTTCCGGCCGCCTGCTGCATTGGCACCACCGACGTCACCGGGTCGGGGGACTGCTCCTCCGCCCGCCAGGCGGGACATCACGAACAAATGTGACGATCACCCCAAGGTGACAGGGCGACTCCCCGCCGTCACCACGGCTGGCAGGAGGACCACTCGATGAACTTCACTCCCAAGGGTCTGCTCGGCGCCCTCGCGGCGGTGTCCATAGGCGCGGCGACCCTGCTGGGCGCGGCAGCCGGCACCGCCGGTGCCGCCGGCGGCGCCCACCGGGCCCACTGCGACCGAGCCGAACGACCCGTCTGGAGCGGCGACCCCAGCCGCAACATGACCAGCCACGGCTGCACCCTGCCGTCCAGCGAGCGCCCGTGGTACCGCGTCGCGATCGACAACCTGGCACAGCCCCACCACACGACGGACTACGCGAACGGCCCGGTCGACCACACCGAGAAGCTGCACGACGAAACCGTCAGGTGCATGGGCTACACCAAGGACGGCGACACGGTGAACTGGTTCGGCTGCATCCCCGACTGATACCTGCGACGAGAGCGGGTCCGCACCCCTCCAGCCCGTCCGCCGTTCGAGGACGGGCACCCCCACCAGCCCGTCCGGCGTTTGAGGACGACGGCCGGCCCGCACCCCCACCAGCCCCGCCGGCGTTTGAGGAGGAGAGCCGGTTCGCGCCTCCTCCAGTCCGTCCGGCTGAGGAGGAGAGCCGGTTCGCGCCTCCTCCAGTCCGTCCGGCTGAGGAGGAGAGCCGGTTCGCGCCTCCTCCAGTCCGTCCGGCTGAGGAGGAGAG
>NZ_JBVHTI010000003.1:779316-1283808 GCF_055565975.1 Streptomyces sp. NPDC028289
AGCCGGTCCGCGCCTCCACCAGCCCGTCCGGCTGAGGAGGAGAGCCGGTTCGCGCCTCCACCAGCCCGTCCGGCTGAGGAGGAGAGCCGGTTCGCGCCTCCACCAGCCCGTCCGGCGTTTGAGGACGAGGCCGTTCAGGCCGAAGCGGGGGTCCGGGGGCGGCAGCCCCCGAAACGGACGGCCGCAACCGGGGGGCGAAGGGGGCCCACCCCCTGGAGGGACGGGACGGGTAGGGGCGGCGGGGGCGACATCCGCCCCCGCCGCAACCGGACGCACTACGCCAGCCCGGGCCCCCGCACCGGGATCGAGGTGAACGTCGGAGCCGGGGCGGGGTCCTGGAAGAAGTCGTTGCCCTTGTCGTCCACGACGACGAACGCCGGGAAGTCCTCGACCTCGATCTTCCAGACGGCCTCCATGCCGAGCTCCTCGTACTCGACGACCTCGACCTTCTTGATGCAGTCCTGGGCGAGCCGCGCGGCCGGCCCGCCGATGGAGCCGAGGTAGAAGCCGCCGTGCGCCTCGCACGCGTCGGTGACCTGCTTGCTGCGGTTGCCCTTGGCGAGCATCACCTTGGAGCCGCCCGCGGCCTGGAACTGCTCGACGTAGGAGTCCATGCGGCCGGCGGTCGTCGGCCCGAAGGATCCGGAGGCGTAGCCCTCGGGGGTCTTCGCGGGGCCCGCGTAGTACACCGGATGGTCCTTCAGGTACTGCGGCATCTCCTCGCCCGCGTCGAGCCGCTCCTTGATCTTGGCGTGCGCGATGTCGCGCGCCACGACCAGCGGCCCGGTGAGCGAGAGCCGCGTCTTGACCGGGTACTTGGTCAGCTCGGCGAGGATCGTGTCCATCGGCTGGTTGAGGTCGATCTTCACGACGTCCGAGGACTCGTCCAGGTGCTCGTCGGTGGTCTCCGGCAGGAACCGCGCCGGGTCCGTCTCCAGCTGCTCCAGGAAGACGCCCTCGGCGGTGATCTTCGCGACGGCCTGGCGGTCCGCGGAGCAGGACACGGCGATGGCGACCGGGCAGGACGCGCCGTGCCGCGGCAGCCGGACCACGCGCACGTCGTGGCAGAAGTACTTGCCGCCGAACTGCGCGCCGATGCCGATCTTCTGGGTCAGCTCGAAGACCTTCTGCTCCAGGTCCTTGTCCCGGAAGCCGTGCCCGAGCGCCGAGCCCTCGGCCGGGATCTCGTCCAGGTAGTGCGCGGAGGCGTACTTGGCGGTCTTCAGCGCGTACTCGGCGCTCGTACCGCCCACCACGATCGCCAGGTGGTACGGCGGGCACGCGGCGGTGCCGAGCGAACGGATCTTCTCCTCCAGGAACTTCATCATGGAGGCCTCGTTGAGGACGGCCTTCGTCTCCTGGTAGAGGAACGACTTGTTGGCCGAGCCGCCGCCCTTCGCCATGAAGAGGAACTTGTAGGCGCCGCCGTCGGTGGCGTAGAGCTCGATCTGGGCCGGCAGGTTCGACCCCGTGTTCTTCTCCTCCCACATGGTGAGCGGAGCCATCTGCGAGTAGCGCAGGTTGAGGTTCAGGTACGCGTCGTAGATGCCGCGGCTCAGCGCCGCCTCGTCGCCGCCCTCGGTCAGCACGTTCTGGCCGCGCTTGCCCATGACGATCGCGGTGCCGGTGTCCTGGCACATCGGCAGCACGCCGGCGGCCGCGATGTTCGCGTTCTTCAGCAGGTCCAGCGCCACGAACTTGTCGTTGCTCGACGCCTCGGGGTCGTCGATGATCCGGCGGAGCTGGGCGAGGTGGGCCGGGCGCAGGTAGTGCTGGATGTCGTGGATCGCCTCCTCGGCGAGCTTGCGCAGCGCCTCCGGCTCCACCTTGAGGAACGTCAGCCCGTCCGGTCCCTCGACGGTGGACACACCCTCCGAGGTCACCAGCCGGTACGGGGTGGTGTCCTCGCCCTGGGGGAGCAGATCGGTATACGCGAACTCAGGCATCTCAGCCCATTCCTCACTCTGACGGACGGCCGCCCGCCGACGCTGGCGGGCGCTGTCCAGCGTAGAACCTGCCACTGACGGGGAGCCTGTGAGGTAAGGCTCAGTTCGGGAACCGTACGGGTTCTCCACAGGTCGCGACGAGGGGTAGTCGCGATCTATCGCGTTTCGGTAGGCTGCTGCCGTGGACCTTCAGAAGCAGACCCCTCAGGAGCGCGCCGGAGCGCCGGTGGCCGAGCTGCGCGCCTCGGACGCCGACCGCGACCGCATCGCCGACATCCTGCGGGAGGCCCTCGCCGAGGGGCGCCTGACCGCCGACGAGCACGCCGAGCGTGTGGAGGGGGTGCTGAACGCCAAGACGGTGGGCGAGCTGGAGGTCTTCATACGAGACCTGCCGGCGGCCCACGCCCGCCCCTCCGCACCGGCCTACACGCCGGTGCCGCCCCGCCCGACGCCCGGCGCGATCCCCGTCGAGGCGGACGGCAACGTGGTGGCCGTCTTCAGCAGCGCCCGCCGCCGAGGCCGCTGGCGGGCCGGCCGCCGGCTGCACGCCTACGCGGTCTTCGGCTCCATCGAGCTGGACCTCACCGAGGCGATCTTCGAGTACCAGCAGGTCGTCATCAAGGCGATCTCGGTCTTCGGAGACATCCAGATCCGCGTCCCGGAGAACGTGTCGCTGCGCGGCACCGGCGGCGGTGTGCTCGGCAACTTCGAGGCGGACACGCTGGATTCGGTCGACTCCGACGCGCCGGTCGTCTACGTCGACGGCTGGGCCGTCCTCGGCAACGTGGAGGCGCGGCCGAAGCGCGGAAAGCTCATCGCGGACATCCTGGACCGGGTTCAGGACAAGGTCGACAGGAAGTTGCGCAAACACCTGGACCGTTGACGGTCGCGAATCACTCCCTGCCCACCGGCCTCAGGGGTCGTGAACAAGCCGCCGTAGTACGGCTGTTGAGAACGCTGTGCATAGGCCCGCGCACAGCGGGTAGGCCTTGCTGCATCGTCTCTCGCTCGCGAAGCCGTCGTCAGGAGTAGACCCGTGCTGCAACCGCCGCATTCGTCCCTGCAGGTAGCTGCCGTTCCGGCCCAGCGGGTGCCAGTGCGGGACAGGGACCAAGACGCCCCCTGGCACACCGAGGCGGTGTGCCGGCGCGACGAGGCAGGCCTGTTCTTCGCACCCTCCAAAGAGCCCACCGCGGCCCGGCTGTCCCGGGAGGAGGCGGCCAAGCGGGTCTGCGCCCGCTGCCCGGTGATGGTCGAGTGCCGTGAACACGCGCTGCTCCAGCCCGAGCCCTACGGCGTCTGGGGCGGCCTCACGGCAGCGGAACGCCGCGTGGTCCTGGCCCGCCGCAGGCGCCGCGACATGGAACTGAAAAAGGCGGCACGAGCGACGGCAGCGAACCGCATAGCGCAAGCGGGCTGACAAAAAGGCGCCCTCTCCGCACAGAGGGCGCCTTTCGACTTGCCGAGGGGGCAGCGCCCCTTTCTTTCAGGGGCGCGGGGCTGTGTCTGATGTGCGGCTACCGCCGCGCGGGCGCGACCAGCCACGACGCGCCCGCAGTCGCCGGCGCACCGCAGTCCCCTGTCCCGACCGCGTCACTTCGGCCGGTCGAAATCCACCGTGCTGTACGCCCGCAGCTTGCGCAGCCGGTGCTCGGAGTCGATCCGCCGCACCGTCCCCGACTTCGACCGCATCACGATGGACTCGGTCAGCGCGGTCTCCGACCGGTACCGCACACCACGCAGCAGCTCGCCGTCGGTGATCCCGGTCGCGACGAAGAACACGTTCTCCCCGGTCACCAGGTCCTCGGTGGTCAGCACCCGGTCCAGGTCGTGCCCGGCGTCGACCGCCCGCTGCCGCTCCTCGTCGTCCTTGGGCCACAGCTTGCCCTGGATGGTCCCGCCCAGGCACTTCACCGCGCACGCCGAGATGATGCCCTCGGGCGTGCCGCCGATCCCGAGCAGCATGTCGACGCCGGTGCCCTCGCGCAGCGCGTAGATCGACCCGGCGACGTCACCGTCGGAGATCAGCTTGATGCGCGCGCCGGCCTCCCGGATCTCCTTGATGATCCCTTCGTGCCGCGGCCGGTCGAGGATGACGACGGTCACGTCCTCCGGGGTGGCCCGCTTCGCCTTGGCGACCCGCCGGATGTTGACGGCGACGGGCGCGTCGATGTCGACGAAGTCCGCCGCCTCCGGGCCCGTGACCAGCTTGTCCATGTAGAACACGGCGGACGGGTCGAACATGGCCCCGCGCTCGGCCGCGGCGAGCACGGCGATCGCGTTGGGCATGCCCTTGGCGGTCAGCGTGGTCCCGTCGATCGGGTCGACGGCGATGTCGACCTCGGGCCCGGTGCCGTCACCGATGCGCTCCCCGTTGAAGAGCATCGGGGCCTCGTCCTTCTCGCCCTCGCCGATGACGACCACGCCGTTCATCGACACGGTGGAGACGAGGGTCCGCATCGCGCGCACCGCGGCGCCGTCGGCGCCGTTCTTGTCGCCGCGGCCGACCCAGCGTCCCGCGGCCATCGCCGCGGCCTCGGTCACCCGGACGAGCTCCAGGGCGAGGTTGCGGTCGGGGGCCTCGGAGGGAACATCGAGTTCGGACGGCAGATGATGATGATTCTCGGTCATCGGAGCGCACCTTTCTGATACGACGACGGCCGGATGAGGGTTTCTCGTCGACTCTATCGCCAGGCCGACAAAATGAGCAGGGGACCCCACGGATGAGCGCAGCGGGCACCTGCGACGATAGGGGGCGTGGCAGGCACGAACGGCAAGCAGAAGACGGTCCGGGACATGATTCTCTCCCTGGCCCTGATCGGCCTCGCGGCGGGCTTCATCTACCTGCTCGTCCCGCATGACGATCACGCTCCCGACATCCAGCGGGTCGACTACCGGGTCGAGCTGCTGACGGCACGGCGCGCGGCGACCTACCCGGTGGCCGCGCCGGAGGGCCTGCCCAGCACCTGGAAGGCGACCTCGGTCCGCTTCCAGGGCGAGGCCGGGGACCGCTGGCATCTCGGCTACCAGACCCCCGACGGTCAGTACGTCCAGATCGAGCAGTCGACTCAGAAGCGCGCGGACTTCATCGACGACGCCAGCCAGGGCGCGTCGGCCACGAAGACGACCGAGAAGATCGGCGACCGCACCTGGACGCACTACACCGGCGGCCGCTACGACGCGCTGGTGCTGGACGGCACCGCCGGCTCCACCACGGTGGTGGCCGGCACCGCCTCCTTCGCCCAGCTGACCACGATGGCGGCAGCCCTGAAGCTGTCCTGACGCGGGCGTCGCGACACGAACGCGAGAGGCCCCCGGCGCCGTTGCCGGGGGCCTCTGTCACGTCTGCGGGGTGGCTCAGACGGTCGTGACGACGTCGTCGTACGCCAGACGCGGGGAGCGCGGGAACCAGGCGTCCGGGCCCGGCTTGCCGATGTTGACGACCACGAACGGGGTGTGGTCGTCGTCCAGGAACTCCTTCTGGATGCCCGCGAAGTCGACGCCCGTCATGGGGCCGGCGGCGAGGCCGGCGGCACGGACGCCGATGATGAAGTAAGCGGCCTGGAGGGCGGCGTTCAGGGCGGCGTTCTTCTCACGGGCGTCGCGGCCGGCGCCCTCGAACATGGCCTTGGCGCCCTCGAAGTGCGGGAAGAGCTGCGGCAGCTCCTCGTGGAACTCGTTGTCCGCCGAGAGGATCGCGACCAGCGGGGCGGCCGCGGTCTTCTTCTGGTTGCCCTCGGACATGTGCCGCACCAGGCGCTCGCGGGCCTCGGGGGAGCGGACCAGCGTGACGCGCAGCGGCGACTGGTTCATGGAGGTCGGGCCGTACTTGACCAGGTCGTAGATCGCCTGGACCTGCTCGTCGGTCACCGGCTCGTCGGTGAAGGTGTTGGCGGTGCGGGCCTCACGGAACAGCAGGTCCTGAGCGGCGGGGTCGAGAACGAGAGACATGGTTGAACTTCCTGGGGGGTCGCATCGAGTTCAAATCCGGACCATGGTCCGGATAGCCTGACGGCACGACCATACGCGAGGGAAGGTTCAAGGTTCAACAAAAACCGGGCCGCGGTGATCCGCATCACACGAAGGGCCCCCGCTCAGCCCTCCTCTTCGGCCCCTTCCCCCTCCTCTTCCTCGGCCAGCGCCGCGTCCAGCCGGGCCCGGGCCCCCTCCAGCCACCGCCGGCACACCTGGGCCAGCTCCTCACCCCGCTCCCAGAGCGCCAGGGACTCCTCAAGGCTCGTCCCGCCGGCCTCCAGCCGCCGCACGGTCTCGATCAGCTCGTCCCGCGCCTGCTCGTAGGAGAGCGTCTCCTCCGTCTTGCTGCTCATGCACATACCTCTCTCATACGTCCGTACGACATGCCCGTACGACGTGGACTAGCCGTCCACCCGCACCGTGAACTCACCCTCGGCGACCCGCGCCCGCAACGCCTCACCCGGCTCGATCTCCCCGGGGGCCCGCACCACGTGACCATCGCCCTTCTGCAGCACGGCGTACCCCCGCTGCAGCGTGGCGGCCGGGGAGAGTGCCACCACGCGCGCGTGCGTGTGCGTCAGCTCCGAGTCGGCGCGGTCGAGCAGATGCCCGAGGCAGCGCCGCGAACGGTCCACCAGCGAGGCGACGTGATCGGCCCGTTCGTCGACCATCCGGTGCGGATCCTCCATGGCCGGCCGCGCGAGCGCGTGCGCCAGCCCCCGCTCCTCCCGCGCCACCAGCGCGTCGACACACCGCCGTCCCCGGTCCCGCAGCATCCGCACCCGCTCCACCTCTTCCCCCACGTCCGGGACGACCTTCTTGGCGGCGTCGGTGGGGGTGGAGGCACGCAGGTCGGCGACGTAGTCGAGCAGCGGGTTGTCGGGCTCGTGCCCGATGGCGGAGACGACCGGCGTACGGCACCCGGCGACCGCCCGCACCAGCTGCTCGTCGGAGAACGGCAGCAGGTCCTCCACGCTGCCGCCCCCACGCGCGACGATGATCACATCCACCTCCTCCATCGCGTCGAGCTCCTTCACGGCCTGCACGACCTGCGGCACGGCGTGCACGCCCTGCACCGGCACGTTCCGCACCTCGAACCGCACCGCGGGCCACCGGTGCCGGGCGTTCTCCAGCACGTCCCGCTCGGCGGCCGAGGCCCGCCCGCACACCAGCCCGATCAACTGCGGAAGGAACGGCAACGGCTTCTTCCGCTCCGCCGCGAACAGCCCCTCCGCCGCCAGCCCCTTCTTCAGCATCTCCAGCCGCGCCAACAACTCCCCGACCCCGACCGGCTTTATCTCGACGGCCCGCAGGGACAGCTGCCCCCGCGGCGCGTACCACTCGGGCTTCGCGTGCACGACGACCCGGGCCCCCTCACCGACCACGTCGGCCACGGCGTCGAACACCTGCCGGAAACAGGTCACGCCGATCGAGATGTCGTACGACGGATCCCGCAACGTCAGAAACACGACCCCGGCCCCCGGCCGCCGCGACAGCTGCGTGATCTGCCCCTCGACCCAGACGGCCCCGAGCCGGTCGATCCACCCCCCGATCAGCCGGGAGACCTCACCGACGGGCACAGGAGCTTCAGCGGACGTGTTCAAAGCCATGCGCCGAGCGTAACGGCGCACACTGACAGCCCTGGACGAAGACCGGTCGCCACCACCTCTCAGCCCGTCCGCCGTCCGAGGAGGAGAGCCGGTCCGCGCCTCCTCCAGTCCGTCCGCCGTTCGAGGAGGAGAGCCGGTCCGCGCCTCCTCCAGCCCGTCCGGCTGAGGACGAGAGCCGGTCCGCACCCCCCTCCAGCCCGTCCGGCGTTTGAGGACGAGGCCGTTCAGGCCGAAGCGGGGGCCCGGGGGCGGCAGCCCCCGAAACGGGCGGTCGAAGGGGGCCCACCCCCTGGAGGGACGGGACGGGTAAGGGCGGCGGGGGCGAACCCAACGCGGCCTTACGATGGGTGCCATGACTGCTTCGCCTGGCCGCCGTGTCCTGCTCGCCGCCCCCCGTGGCTACTGCGCGGGTGTGGACCGCGCCGTGATCGCCGTCGAGAAGGCCCTGGAGCAGTACGGGGCCCCGATCTATGTCCGACACGAGATCGTGCACAACAAGTACGTCGTGCAGACCCTGGAGAAGAAGGGCGCGATCTTCGTCGAGCGGACCGAGGAGGTCCCGCCGGGGAACATCGTGATGTTCTCCGCGCACGGCGTCGCCCCCGTCGTCCACGAGGAGGCCGAGCGCGGCCGCCTCGCCACCATCGACGCCACCTGCCCGCTGGTCACCAAGGTCCACAAGGAAGCCGTCCGCTTCGCCAACGAGGACTACGACATCCTCCTGATCGGCCACGAGGGCCACGAGGAGGTCATCGGCACCTCCGGCGAGGCCCCCGACCACATCCAGCTGGTCGACGGCCCGGCGGACGTGGCGAAGGTCGAGGTCCGCGACGAGTCCAAGGTCGTCTGGCTCTCCCAGACCACCCTCTCCGTCGACGAGACGATGGAGACCGTCGACGCACTCAAGGAGAAGTTCCCGCAGCTCATCTCGCCGCCGAGCGACGACATCTGCTATGCCACGCAGAACCGTCAGCTCGCCGTGAAGCAGATGGGCGCCGAGGCCGAGCTGGTCATCGTGGTCGGCTCCCGCAACTCCTCCAACTCCAAGAGGCTGGTCGAGGTCGCCAAGCTGGCCGGCTCCCGCGACGCGTACCTGGTCGACTTCGCCGCCGAGATCGACGAGGCGTGGCTGGAGGGCGTGACCACCGTCGGCGTCACGTCCGGCGCCTCCGTACCCGAGGTGCTGGTCGAGCAGGTCCTGGAGTGGCTCGCCGAGCGCGGCTACGGCGACGTCGAGATCGTCAAGGCGGCCGAGGAGTCCATCACCTTCTCGCTCCCCAAGGAACTCCGCCGTGACCTGCGCGAAGAGGCGGCCACCCTGGTCGCCGAGCGCGGCGGCACCGGCGCCGGCGCCTGAGCGGCCTCCGTACAGCTGTGTGACCACGGGCTCGTCCGACGTCGTGACCGTCAGTCGTACGACGTAACGTATAGCCATGCAGATCTTCGGCGTGGACATCGGTGGTTCCGGGATCAAGGGCGCTCCCGTGGACCTGGACAAGGGCGACCTGGCCCAGGAGCGGTGCAAGGTACTCACCCCGCACCCGGCGACCCCGGACGGCGTCGCCGACGGGGTCAAGCAGGTCGTCGACCACTTCGGGTGGAGCGGCCCGGTCGGGCTCACCTTCCCCGGGGTGATCACCGACGGCACCCACATCCGTACGGCGGCGAACGTCGACAAGAGCTGGATCGACACCGACGCGCGCACGCTCTTCAGCGAGCGGCTCGGCGGACTCCCGGTGACGGTGGTCAACGACGCGGACGCGGCGGGCGTGGCCGAGATGGAGTTCGGCGCCGGCCGGGACCGCAAGGGTGTCGTCATGCTGCTCACCTTCGGCACCGGCATCGGCAGCGCCCTGTTCACCGACGGCGAGCTGGTCCCCAACACCGAGCTGGGCCACCTGGAGCTGGACGGGCACGACGCCGAGAAGAAGGCCTCCAGCAAGGCCAAGGAAGACGGCGACCTGAGCTGGGAGCACTGGGCCCGCCGGGTCAACAAGTACCTGGCGCACGTCGAGATGCTCTTCTCCCCGAGCCTGTTCATCATCGGCGGCGGGGTGAGCCGCAAGGCCGACAAGTTCCTGCCGTACATCGAGGGCGTCAAGGCCGAGATCGTCCCGGCCCAGCTGCAGAACAACGCGGGGATCGTGGGCGCGGCGATGCGCGCGGCGCACCACGCCAAGTAGGGGGCTCCCCGGCGCCCTGTGACCCCGGCACCCCGTGACCCCGGCCCGCCGGCCGGGGCCGGGCCCGTTGGCCGGGGTCAGGCTCGGTTGCGGCGCCGGACGGTTCGGTTCGTCCGGATCATCCGGATCCGGCGGACGAGGGCGATCGCCCCGGCGATCAGCGTCCCGCCGTAGAGCCAGCCGGCCTGCGTGGACAGGGCCGTCACCAGGCCCATCGCGCTGCCCAGGAAACCGCCGCCACCGTCGTCGGCGACGGTCGGCAGACCGACGGCGAAGGCGATCGGGATGACGACGGGGGCGGTCAGCAGATCGCCCCCGCGCACCCAGAGCGCGGTCAGTGCGGACGCCGGCAGGGACAGTACGCCGTACACGGTCAGGGACGCCCCGAAGAGCAGGTCGTCCAGGAAGCCGAGCAGGATCATCGCGGCCATGCAGAAGAGGCCGCAGCCGAGCCCCGTGAGCCGTGGATTCGGCAGCCGCGGGGGCCCCGCCACCGGTGCCGGACGCGGCCTTCCGGGAGCGGGCCTGCGCCCGGCCGTCCCCGGCCGCGGTCTCCCCTGCGGAGGCAGCGGCGGACGGGGGCCGCCTCGACGCGGTCCGGGCTGTCGGGGTCGGGTCCTGTGATGCTCCACCGGACCAACCTAGGTCGGTTTATGTGCCCAGTCGCAGCCCAGACACGCCGAAACCAAGCCGAAGAGCGGCCCGTGGCCAGGTGTTCGACGCGGCCGCCGGCAGGGTGCCCCGAACCCCGTAAACTGGTGGATCGGCCGGCCCGCCGGCACTGGCAGCCCCCCGGCTCACTCACCCACTCACTACGGGAAGTCGCAACGTGTCGCTCACGATCGGAATCGTCGGCCTGCCGAATGTCGGCAAGTCGACCCTGTTCAACGCCCTGACCAAGAACGACGTGCTCGCGGCCAACTACCCGTTCGCCACGATCGAGCCCAACGTGGGTGTCGTCGGCGTGCCCGACGCCCGCCTGGCCAAGCTGGCGTCGATCTTCAAGTCCGAGCGCATCCTTCCGGCCACGGTCGACTTCGTCGACATCGCGGGCATCGTGCGCGGTGCCTCCGAGGGCGAGGGCCTGGGCAACAAGTTCCTCGCGAACATCCGTGAGTCCGACGCGATCTGCCAGGTCATCCGGGCCTTCAAGGACGAGAACGTCGTGCACGTCGACGGCAAGGTCTCGCCGAAGGACGACATCGAGACGATCAACACCGAGCTGATCCTCGCCGACCTCCAGACCATCGAGAAGGTCCTGCCGCGTCTCCAGAAGGAGTCGCGCATCAAGAAGGACGTGGCTCCCAAGGTCAAGGCGGTGGAGGAGGCCAAGGAGATCCTGGAGAAGGGCGACACGCTCTTCGCCCACGGCATCGTCCAGGGCTCGGAGCGCGCCGAGCTCCTGCACGACCTGCACCTCCTCACCACCAAGCCGTTCCTCTACGTCTTCAACGTCGACGAGGACGAACTGCTCGACGAGGACTTCAAGACCGAGCAGCGCGCCCTGGTCGCCCCCGCCGAGGCGATCTTCCTCAACGCCAAGCTGGAGCAGGACCTCGCCGAGCTCGACGAGGAGGACGCCCTGGAGCTCCTGGAGTCGGTGGGCGCCGAGGAACCCGGCCTGGCCACCCTCGCCCGCGTCGGCTTCGACACCCTCGGCCTCCAGACCTACCTCACGGCCGGCCCCAAGGAATCCCGTGCCTGGACCATCAAGAAGGGCGCCACGGCCCCCGAGGCGGCCGGCGTGATCCACACCGACTTCCAGAAGGGCTTCATCAAGGCCGAGGTCATCTCCTTCGCCGACCTGGTCGAAACCGGCTCGGTGGCCGAGGCCCGCGCCAAGGGCAAGGCCCGCATGGAGGGCAAGGACTACGTCATGCAGGACGGGGACGTGGTGGAGTTCCGCTTCAATGTGTGATCGGTTCGTTACTGCACGCTAGGTACATCGCCAAGTGGGCAGACCAGAAGGGGCCGGGCTCTGGGGGCCCGGCCCCTTCGGTGTTCCCGAGCTGATTCGGTGCTGACTTCTAGTTGCCGCGCGGCGGGGTGAGCTTGTCGAGATCCAGGCTGATCTCGAAAGGCACCGGGCGCTTCAGAGTGCCCCGGAAGATGCCTGCGGGTGCGTAGACGCCAGTCGGTTCGTCGAGTTCGTAGACGTGCAGGACGGGGGCCCGTCTTCGTCCTCGATGCACCAGTAGTGCGGGATGCCGGCCTCAGCGTACTTGCGCAGCTTGACCGTGCGGACCCGGTGCGCGGACTCGGGTGAGACGACCTCGATGACGAGCCGCACCTCGTCCGGCGCGAACCAGGTACGGTCTCCGTCGTAGTCGGCCGTCGTCAGCAGCAGGTCCGGCTCGGGCCGGTTTCGGCCGAGGGTCGTAGGTGACGGCCACTTCGGTCCCGGCCGGAAGATCCCCGCCCGTGTGCTGGACCTGCCCAGCCAACTGTTGCGGGAACGCCGCCGGTTGGACACCGACGCCCGGAAGGACCGCGACCGGGCTCGCGCCGACCGGCACCAGCACCACATCGGCGGCGGAATCGGCCCACGCCGGGCCTCCGAGGCCGGTGACGGTGACGGCGGCGACCCCCAGTGTCAGACCTCCGAGAGCCAGGACCTGCCGGCATGAACTCAGGAGAGGGGCAGGTCGCCGATCCGAACTGGCCGAACCAGAAGGCTGCTCGGACGGCGGCCATCTCGTCGGTGCCGCGGACCATCGCACTCGCGGCCGCCGAGCCCAATGTGTCGGCCGAACTGCCGAACCGGAGCGCCCCATGGCCGTCCACGCCCGAGGGGAAATCGACACGGTCGCCGAGAAGACCGACATCGTCCGTTGCCGATGGTGCGGTCGTGGCACGAGGGGTTTCCAGGGGCCGTGAGGCTGTCGAGAATCCGGTCAACTGATGTTACGTCAGGTGTCAAAAGTCCCAACTCGCCCGGTGCGTAATCTTCTTGACTGAGCATCAAGTAGAGACACATCATGACCGCGTGTCATCGATGTTGATCGCTCTGCGACTCCGCCACGGGGGAACATCGCTTTGAAGCTCCGCCACGGGGGACCTGAAGGGGGAACAGTGATGCGGACTCTGAACGTGGTTCTGATCGGTAAGGGTGGTGTCCTCGCACGCTGCGGTGAGGCGCTGCTGTCGGCAGGACATCGGATCCGGGCGGTGGTGACCGGCGACGCCGTGGTCCGCGCCTGGGCCGTCAAATCGGGAATCGGCCACCACGACCTCGACGACGCGCTTCTCGACCCGGCCCGGCTGTCGTGCGACGTGCTTCTCAGCATCGGGAACGACGCCCTGATCCCCGAGGCGCTGCTGGCCTGCGCGCATCGGACGAGCGTCAACTACCACTACGGGCCGCTGCCCGAGTACGCCGGACTGAACGCACCCTCCTGGGCCGTCGCCAACCGTGAGAGCGACTACGCCATCACGTGGCACCGGATCGGCGAGCTGGTCGACGGCGGCGACATCCTCAAGCGAATACCGGTGCCGGTCGACCCCGACGAGACCGCGCTGTCGCTGGGCGTGAAGTGCGACGACGCGGCTGTCGCGAGCGTGGCCGAACTGATCGGCGACATCGCCGAAGGCCGTGAGACCGCCGTCCCCCAGGACCTGGCCGCGCGCCGCTACTTCTCCCGGCACACGCAGTTCTCCGCCGAGGGCCTGATCGACTGGGCCCGCGAGGCCGAGGACATCGTCGCCATGGTCCGGGCGACCGACCACGGGCTGTTCGGCTGCCCGCTCGTGTGGCCCAAGGCGAACGTCAACGGGCGCATTCTCGCCGTCCGCGAGGCCCGCGTCGGCGAGGCGTCCCCCGGTGCCGCCCCCGGCGAGGTGCTGACCTGCGACGCGGACGGCCTGAACGTGGCCACGGCCACCGGCGCCGTTCGCCTGATCCGGCTGAGCACGCTGGAGGGCGAGCCGGTCGACACGGACAGCCTCCGGACGGAGAACGCGGTCCGGGCCGGCCTGATCCTCCTGGCTCCCGGCGCCGCGCTCCGGGACGGCATCACCGAGACCGGCACCCGGGCGTCGAAGGCCGCCACCCACTGGCGCAAGCGCCTTGGCGCCGACGCCCACCCGTTCCGCCTGCCCTTCACGCCACAGGCCTCCGGCACCGAGCAGGACGCCGCTCCCGTCGTCGCGCGCTGCGCCGCTCCCGGCGGGGTGTCCGCCCTGGTCGGCCTGGTGAGCACGTACCTGAGCCGGGCGGCCAGGGCGAACGACGTCACTCTCGCCGTCGCCGCGCCCCGCGACGGGATCGACCCCGGCTACCGGGACCTGTTCGCCGCCTGGCTGCCGCTGCGCGCCACGGTCGACCCCGGCCGGACGGTCGCCGACAACCTCCGGTCGGTCGCCGAGGAGTTCCGTCTCGGGCAGGAGAAGGGATGGCTGCGCCGTGACCAGATCGGACGGGACGAGACGCTGCGCCGGCTGTGGGACGCCGGCGACCTGACGCCCGACGTGATGATCTCGTGGGGCGATGCGGCGGAGCCCGCGGACGGCCGGCGCCCGGCGCTGAACCTGGTCGTCCGACCCGACGGCGAGACGGTCGAGTTCCACTTCGACGCCCGGCGTCTGGCCCGCGGCGACGTCGCCCGCCTGGCCGCGCAGATCGGCGGCTGGTGCGACCGCGTACCCGGGCTGGCCGACGAGACCCTGGCCTCCGTCGACATCCTCTCCGCGGCGGAGCGCACGTCGCTGACCGACGCCTTCAACTCCACCGACGACAACACCGTCCTCGGCCACCGCCTGCACACGCTCTTCGAGCAGGCCGCCGAGCGCCACGCCGACAACATCGCAGTGATCTGCGCCGACACGCGGCTGACCTACGGTGATCTCAACAGCCGGGCGAACCGTGTCGCGCACACGTTGATCGAGCGCGGCATCGGCCGCGGCGACCTGGTCGGCATAGCGCTGGACCGCTCGCCCGACGTCGTCGTGGCCGTGCTGGCCGCGCTGAAGACGGGTGCCGCCTATGTGCCGGTCGACCCGGCGTTCCCGGCGGAACGCATCCGCCAGATGATCGACGACGCCGACCCCCGGATCGTCCTCACCCCGGCCGCGGCACCCGCCAACCTCGCCGCGTGGTCGACGCGCTGCCTGAGCATCACGGACGCCGCCGGCGGGCCTGCCGACGGCCACGCCGCCGACCCGGGCGTCGAGGTCGGGGCCGACGACCTCGCCTACGTCATCTACACGTCCGGCACGTCCGGCACGCCCAAGGGCGTGGAGATCAGCCATGGCGCGCTGTGCAACCTGCTGGAGTCCATGCGCCGGGAGCCTGGCTGCGCCGAGACCGACCGGCTGCTGGCGGTCACCACCATCTCCTTCGACATCGCGGTCCTGGAACTGTTCCTGCCGCTGCTCAGCGGGGCCGCCACGGTCATCGCCCAGGCCCACGAGACGGTCGACGCGAACGCGCTGATCGGCCTGATGGAGCGGCACGGGGTCACGATGATGCAGGGCACGCCGGCGACCTGGCAGCTGCTGCTGGACGCGGGCTGGCAGGGCGACCCGCGCCTGGGCAAGATCCTGTGCGGGGGCGAGGCCCTGCCGCGCGCACTGGCCGACCGCCTGCTCGGCTGCGGCGACGCCGTCTGGAACCTCTACGGGCCCACCGAGACCACCGTCTGGTCCAGCGTCTGGCGGGTGGAGCCGGAGGGCGATGTCGTCATCGGCCGGCCGGTGGCCAACACCCAGCTCCACGTCCTGGACGAGAACCTCGCGCCGGTGCCGCCCGGCTTCCCCGGAGAACTGTGCATCGGCGGTGCCGGCGTGGCACACGGCTACCACGCCGCCCCCGAGCAGACCCGGGCCCGCTTCGTCCCCGACCCGTTCCGCGCCGGCAACACGCTGTACCGCACCGGCGACCTGGCCCGGTTCGTCGCACCCGGCGCGCTGCGCGTGCTCGGCCGCAACGACAGCCAGCTGAAGCTCCGCGGCCACCGCATCGAACTGGGCGACATCGAGGCGACGCTGACCGCCCACGACGACGTCGCCCGCGCGGTCGTCGTCGGCCGCGACGACCAACTGGTCGCCTACTGCGTCCGCGAGGCCGCCGCGCCCACCGGGTCCGCCCACGACGAGGAGGTACAGCGCGCCGCGCTGGCCGAGTGGGCCGGCGCCTGGGACCGCGCCTACGAGTCCGACGCCGACGACGCCACCTTCAACCTGGCAGGCTGGCGCAACAGCTACGACGGTCTGCCGTTCTCCGCGGCCGAGATGCGTGACTGGCAGCGCGGTTCGGTCGACCGCATCCTGTCCTACGCGCCCCAGCGCGTGTTCGAGGTCGGCTTCGGCACCGGCCTGATGATGTTCGCCGTCGCGCCGCACTGCACCGCGTACCACGCGGTGGACGCCTCGGCCCAGGCCGTCGAGGTCACCCGGCACCACCTGCAGTCGCTGCCGAACGTCACGTGCGAGCACCGCCCGGCGCACGACCTGCCGGCCGTGGCCGCCGGCTCCTTCGACACCGTGATCGTCAACTCGGTGGCCCAGTACTTCCCGAGCGTCGACTACCTGACCTCGGTGCTGGAGTGGGCGACCACCGCGGTGACGGACGGGCGGGTGTTCCTCGGTGACATCCGCGACCTGTCGCTGCTGCGCATGTTCCATGCCGACGTGATCCAGTTCCGCCACGACGACCTCGCGCTCGAGGAGGTGGCCCGCCGCGTCGAACGCGCGGTGCGGGCCGAGCGCGAACTCGTCGTCGCGCAGGACTACTTCGCCGACCTCCCCGCCCTCTTCCCGCAGATCACCCGCGTCGACGTCATGCTGCGCAACGGCCGGTACGTCAACGAGATGACCCGCTACCGCTACGACGTGACGCTCCACATCGGCGGCGGCCCGCAGGCGCAGGCCGCCGGCACCGAGCTCGACTGGCGGACCGAGTCGCTCGAGATCGCCGCCCTGCCCGCGCTGCTCGCCGGCCTCGACGGCGGGCCGCTGCGCCTGACCGACGTGTCCAACGGCCGGCTCGCCGAGGTGCCCGATCCCGTCGGGGCTCTCGGCGAGGCGACGGAACCGTACGCCCTCCCGGTGGATCCCCGTGACCTCACCGAGATCGCCCAGGAGGCCGGACTGGAGTGCGCGCTGCTCCCCAGCCGCTCCGGTGACAAGTGGACCTTCGACGCGGTGTTCTGGCGCCCGGGCATGACGCCGGACCTGAGCCTGCGCCCGGCCGCCGCCACCGACCGCGCCACCCTGGCCCGGTACGCGAACGTGCCCGCGGCGGGCGAGCCGGCGAAGGAGCCGATGGGCCGCCTCCTTCGCCCCTGGCTGGCCGAGCGGCTGCCCGCGTACATGGTGCCGGCGTTCTTCGTCGAGCTCGACGAGTTCCCGCTCACCCCCAACGGCAAGATCGACCGCAACGCCCTGCCGAGCCCGGTCACCGACGCCGGAGCCATGGCCAAGCCCGCCAACGAGCTGGAGCGGGACATCCTCGCGATCTGGTCGGACGTACTGGGCCACGACCGTATCGGCGTCAACCAGAACTTCTTCGAGATCGGCGGTGACTCCCTGCGCGTGGTCCGCGTCCAGACCCGCCTGGAGAAGGTGCTGGGCCGGCCGGTCTCCTCGGCCAAGCTCTTCGAGCACTTCACCGTCAAGGCCCTGGCGGCGCACCTCGCCGGCGCCCGGACCGGCCCGACGCAGATCCCGTCGAGCCGCCGGGCGGAGGACGAGCCCATCGCCATCATCGGCATGGCCTGCCGGCTTCCCGGCGACGTGAGCAGCCCGGAGGAGCTGTGGGACCTGCTGGAGCGCGGGGCCGACGGCATCACCGAGGTGCCCGCCGACCGATGGGACGCCGACGCGATCTACGACCCCGACCCGGACGTGCGCGGCAAGTCGGTGACCCGCCGCGGGGGCTTCCTCGCCACGCCGATCGACATGTTCGACGCGTCGTTCTACGGCATCGCGCCGCGCGAGGCGCACGCGATGGATCCGCTCCAGCGGCTGATGCTGGAGACGACGTGGGAGGCGTTCGAACGCGCGGGCTACACGCTCGACCAGCTGCGCGGAAGCCAGACCGCCACGTACATCGGCGTCGGCAAGAACTCCTCGTACCAGGAGTACGGCATCACCACCGGCGGTTCCATAGCCGACCTGGACGGGTACGTGGGTACGGGCTCCGCGCTCGCGACCGCGTCCGGCCGGATCTCCCATGTGTTCGGCCTCGAAGGCCCCACCATCACGATCGACACGGCCTGTTCGTCGTCCCTGGTGACCACTCACCTCGCGGCCAACGCGCTGCGTGACGGCGAGTGCGACCTGGCGGTTTCCGGCGGCGCGACCATCCTGCTCACGTCCAACATGAACGTCGAGTTCAGCCGGCTGCGCGGGATGTCGCCCGACGGGCTGTGCCGGTCGTTCTCCGCCGACAACGACGGGACCGGATGGAGCGAGGGCGTCGCCGTCGTCATCCTGAAGCGGCTCTCCGACGCGCAACGCGACGGCGACACCGTCCATGCCGTCCTGCGCGGCACCGCCGTCAACCACGACGGCCACGCGGCGAGCCTGACCACACCCAGCGGACCCGCTCAGCAGAAGGTCATCCGCGCCGCTCTCGGCGCGTCCGGGCTGCAGCCGAAGGACATCGACTACCTGGAGGCCCACGGCACCGGCACCCGCCTCGGCGACCCCATCGAGGGCACCGCCCTCGGCGAGGTCTTCGGCGGCAGTCACCCCGATGAACCGCTGTGGGTCGGCTCGGTCAAGTCGAACCTCAGCCACACCCAGGCGGCCGCCGGCCTGGCGGGTGTGATGAAGGTCGTCCTGTCCATGCGGCACAACGTGATTCCGCGCACCCTGCACGTCTCCGAAGCCACCCCGGACGTGGACTGGGCAGGCGCGAACATGGCCCTCGCCGTGGAGCCGCAGCCGTGGCTGCCGAAGGACCGGCCGCGCCGCGCCGGCGTGAGCTCCTTCGGCATCGGCGGCACCAACGCACACGTCGTCGTGGAGGAACCGCCGGCGCCCCTCCCGTCGGACAGGCCCGCGGCGCAGCCGCCGTCCACGCTGCCGTTCGTGGTGTCCGGGTCCACCGACGCCGCCCTGCGTGCGCAGGCCGAGGCGCTGCACCAGTACGTGGGCATGAACATCCAGGACCGGCTCCTCGACCTGGCGCATTCGCTGGCCACCACCCGCAGCCACTTCCGCAAGCGGCTCGTGGTGATGGCGAAGGACAGGTCCGAGCTGCTGGACAAACTCGGTTCCTTCGCCCGCAGCGGGGAGACCCCGCCGGGCGCCGCGCGCACCGGTGACAGCGCCGAGGAGCAGCGCCTGGCCCTGCTGTTCACCGGGCAGGGCAGTCAACGGGTCGGCATGGGCAGGGATCTGTACGAGACCCATCCGGTGTTCCGCGCCGCGCTCGACGAGATCGCCGCCCGCTTCACCGAACTGGACCGTCCGCTGCTCGACGTCATGTGGGCCGAGGAGGGGACCGCCGACGCCGCGCTGCTCGACCGGACCGACTTCACCCAGCCGGCCCTCTTCGCGCTGGAGGTGGCGCTGTGGCGGCTGTGGGAGAGCTGGGGCGTGCGGCCGCAGCTGCTCCTGGGCCACAGCATCGGTGAACTGGCCGCCGCGCACGTCGCCGGCGTCTTCGACCTGGCCGACGCGTCCCGTCTGGTGGCCGCCCGGGGCCGCCTGATGCAGGCGCTGCCCAGCCGCGGCGCGATGGCTTCGATCGAGGCCGGTGCCGCCGAGGCCGAGGCCGCGGTGCGGGAGCTGGACCTGACCGGCAGCATCGATCTGGCCGGCCTCAACACCCCGACACAGACCGTCGTCTCCGGCGACGCCGACGCCGTGCGGGCCCTGGCGGCGCACTTCGCCGACCGGGGACACCGGGTCAAGGAACTGACGGTGTCGCACGCGTTCCACTCGCACCACATGGACGCCATGCTGTCCGGCTTCCAGGCGGTCGCCGAGACCGTGACATACCGTCCCCCGGCGATCCCGCTGGTCAGCAGTCTCACCGGAGCCCTGGCCACGCCGGGCGAGCTCGAGCAGGCCGCCTACTGGGTGCGCCAGGTGCGCCACGCGGTGCGCTTCAGCGACGGCATCGCGACCCTGCACCGCGAGGGCGTCACCACCTTCCTGGAGCTCGGTCCGCAGCCGGTGCTCTCCGGCATGGGCGTGGCGTGCCTGGCCGACGAGACCGACGTCGCGTGGCTGCCGTCGCTGGCCGCGGGCAAGGACGGCTCCGCCGTCGTCCGGCGCAGCCTCGCCGACCTGCACGTGAGGGGCGTGCCGGTCGACTGGCGCGGCTGGTTCGGGCCCTTCGGCGGTGAGCGGGTCGCCCTGCCCACCTACGCCTTCCAGCGTGAGCGCTTCTGGTTCGAGCCGTCGACGCCCCGCACGGTCGGCGCCGGTCTGGACGACACCGACCACCCGCTGCTGGGCGGCGCCGTGCGGATCGCCGGCACCGGGACGGCGGTGTTCACGACCGTGGTGGCGCCCGAGGAGCCGGCGTGGGTGCAGGACCACCAGATCATGGGCACCGTCCTGATGCCGGGGACCGCGTACATCGAGGCGATGCGCTCGGCCGCCGACGCCACCGCACCCGGCGAATGGGACGTGGCCGACGTCGACTTCCTGTATCCGATGGTGTTCGCCGGCGGCGCGCCCGCCCGCCTGCAGGTCGTCGTGGGGGAGGAGTCCGAGGGCGCCCGGCCGGTCCAGGTGTACAGCGCACCGGACCGCAGGGACGGCGAGTGGCTGCTGCATGCCGAGGGCCGGATCGTGCCCGCGAAGCCCGTCACGGCGGACGCCGTGGTGCTGCCGCCGCCCGGCGCCGAGCGGCTCGACATCTCCGCGCTCTACGCCGAACTGGACGCCGTCGGCTACGAGTTCGGCCCGGTGTTCCGGGGCATACGGGAGGCGTGGCAGGCCGACGGAGTGGTGTGGGCCCGGGCGGCCCTGCCCGAGGACGCCGCGCACACCGCCCGCAGCTACGTCCTGCACCCGGCTCTGCTGGACTCGGCGATGCAGTCGCAGCTCTTCAGCATGCGGATGCAGAACACGAACCCCGAGGACGTCCTCGTGCCGTTCGAGGCGGAACGCCTGTCGATACGGGAGAAGGGCCTGGCCGAAGTATGGGTCCGGGTCGCCGAGTTCGAGATGGGCGACGGCGAGTTCCACGCGTCCCTGGACCTCTTCGACTCCGCCGGCGAGAACGTCGGCCGGCTGGAGCGGATGCACGCCCGGCGAGTCGACCGCGCGGTGCTGCGAAGGCTGGCCGCGGAAGGCGTGGACCGGCTCCGGTTCGAGGTGAACTGGCGGCCGGCCGACACCGAGAAGGTGGAGATCGGCGGCTCCTGGGGCCTGCTGTCGCCGGGCGGTGACGTGCCCTGGGCGACAGAGGTGAAGAGGGCGTTGAGCCGGGCCGGTGTCCAGGCGTTCAAGGTGCGCGACCTGGAGGACGCCGAGGAGCTCGACGGCGTCATCTGCCTGTGGGACGCCGGCAAGGACCCCCTGGCCGGGGCGCACACGCTGTCCGCCGCGGCACTCGGCCAGCTCCACACCGCGGCCGAGACCGGGTTCGCTCCGCCGTTGGTGTGGCTGACCCGCCGCGCGGTGGGTGTCAACGCCGACGACATGGCCTCCGGGCTCGGCGCGGGTCCGCTGTGGGGCCTGATGCGCACCGCCCGCAGCGAGCACCCCGACCTCGCGCTGCGCCTGGTCGACCTCGGCGACGAGGACGCCGATCTGGCCGCTCTCGCCCCGGCGCTGATGATCTCCGACGAACCGGAGTGCGTGCTGCGGCACGGCGAGGTACTCGTCCCGCATCTCGAGCGGGTCGGCGCCTCGGGCGAGCTGACCCTGCCCCCGGAGGGCCGCTGGCAGCTGGAGATCGCCGCCAAGGGCCGTCTGGACCAGCCGCTGTCGGTGCGCCGGGTGACCCCGAAGCCGCTGGCGGCGGGCATGATCAGGGCCGACGTGAAGGCCGCCGGGGTGAACTTCCTGGACGTGCTCAACGCGCTCGGCATGGTCGAACTCCCGGTGTTCGGCATGGAGTTCTCCGGTGTGGTCACCGAGGTCGGGGCCGGTGTCAAGGACGTCAGGGTGGGCGACCGGGTACTGGGCCTCGGCCAGGGCTCGTTCGCCGCGGAGGTCGTCACCGACGCGCGCTGGGTGGTCCGCGTCCCGGAGAACCTCACGTTCGAGGAGGCCGCGACCATCCCGATGACGTTCCTGTCGGCGTGGTTCGGCCTGCACGACCTGGGCGCGCTGAAGCCGGGCGAGCGGGTGCTGGTCCACGCCGCGGCGGGCGGCGTCGGCATGGCAGCCGTCCAGCTGGCGCGACTGCACGGCGCCGAGGTGTACGGCACTGCCAGCGAGCCGAAGTGGGCGGCGCTGCGCGAGATGGGGCTGGACGACGACCACATCGCGTCCTCCCGCGATCTGGGCTTCGTCGAGTCGTTCGGCCGCACCGCGCCCGGACGCGGCTTCGACGTCGTACTGAACTCGCTCGCCGACGAGTTCATCGACGCGAGCCTCGGCATGCTGGGCGAGGGCGGACGCTTCCTGGAACTCGGCAAGATCGACCTGCGGGAGCAGTCGTGGGTGGACGAGAACCACCCCGGCGTGACGTACCGCGTCTACCACCTGCTCGAGGCGAGTCCGGACCGGATGCACGCAATGCTGGTGTCGCTGGCCGAACTGTTCGCGGCGGGCAAGCTCACGCCACTTCCGGTGCGCACCTTCCCGATCACGGCCACGTCCGACGCGCTCCGCTTCATGGCCCAGGCACGGCACGTGGGCAAGGTGGTGCTGATACCCACCGAGCAGAAGGAGTTCATCCGGCCGGGCGGATCGGTGCTGGTCACCGGTGGCGTCGGGGGCCTGGGCCGGCAGGTCGCCACCTGGCTGGCGGAGGCCCACGGGGTGCGCGACTTCGTGCTCACCTCGCGGCGCGGCCCGGACACCCCTGGCGCGGACGCGCTGGTGGCCGGCCTGGAGGAGCTCGGCGCGACCGCCACGGTGGTGGCCGTCGACTCCGCCGACGCGGACGGCATGGCCTCGGTGCTGGCCCTGTTCGACGCCGACCGTCCGCTGCGCGGTGTGGTCCACGCGGCCGGTGTGCTCGACGACGGTGCTCTGTCGGCGCTGACGCCCGAACGGCTGGACACCGTCTTCTCACCGAAGGTGGACGGGGCCTGGCACCTGCACGGGCTGACGCGCGATCTCGACCTGGACTTCTTCCTGCTCTTCTCCTCGATCTCCGACATCCTGGGGGCGCCGGGCCAGGGCAACTACGCGGCGGCCAACGCCTTCCTGGACTCGCTCGCGTACCTGCGCCGGGCCCAGGGCCTGCCGGCCACCTCGGTGGCCTGGGGGCCGTGGGAGGGCGAGGGCATGGCCGCGACGCTCAGCGAACGGGACCGGGCCCGGATCAGCCGCACCGGCATGGACGCGCTCTCGCCCCAGGACGGCCTGGAACTGCTGGAGGAGACGGTGCGCAGCGGCCGCCCGCTGACCGTGGCGGCCGCACTGGACCTCACCGGGATCCAGAGCTACTACGAGGACCAGGGCGGCGTACCCCCGCTGCTGCGCTCGTTGCTGAGCAGCCACGGTGGCGGCGGCGCCCGCACCAAGGGCGACGGCGGTGCGGGTCTGCGCAGGCTGCTCGGCCAGACCGCCCCGGCCGAGCAGGAGTCGGTCGTGCTGGACATGGTCCGCGAGGGCGTGGCCAGGACGCTGGGCTTCGCCTCGATGAACGACGTGGACCCCGGCCTGCCGCTGCAGGACCTCGGCATCGACTCGCTGACCGCCGTCCTGATGCGCAACCAGCTCGCGGACATGACCGGCCTCGCGTTGCCGGCGAAGATCGCGCTGGACCGTCCGAACCTGAAGTCGCTGGCTCAGTTCCTGCTGGAGAAACTGCTGGAGCGTGGCCTGGACGCGCCGACGGAGGCGGCCGTCTCCACCGGTGAGGACACCGCCGGACCGGCCGGTGCGGCGGACACGGACAACGCGTCCGGTCTCGACATGGCGCCGGTACGCAAGGGTTACCTGGACCCGACGCTGCGGTTCGACAACTGCCGAGGCGAGCTGGGACGTCCGGAGTCCGTGTTCCTCACCGGCGCCACGGGCTTCGTCGGCGCCTTCCTCCTGCGCGAACTGCTGGCCGCCGGCGTCGCCACGCACTGCCTGGTGCGGGCCGACGACCAGGAGACCGCCACGCGGCGGCTGACCGGTGTGCTGTCGAGCTACGGCATGTGGCAGGACGGCTTCGCGTCGCTGCTGCATCCGGTGGTGGGCGACCTGTCCCAGCCGCTGTTCGGGCTGACGGGCGAGGCGTTCGGCCGGCTCGCCGACGAGGTCGACGCGGTGTGCCACTCCGGCGCCCTCGTGGACTGGGTGCGGCCCCTGAGCGAGTACATCGGCCCGAACGTGGTCGGTGTGCACGAGTCCCTGCGGCTGGCGTCGACGGGCCGCGGCAAGGCGGTGCACGTCATGTCGACCTTCGGGACCCTGCCGCGCTACCTCGGGTACGAGGTCACGCCGGACGAGATGGAGTACGGCTACGTCACCTCCAAGTGGATGGCGGAGCAGATGGTGACCGCGGCACGCTGGCGCGGCGCCAAGGCCTCGGTGTACCGGCTGCCGTTCGTGGGGCCGTCCGCCGCGACCGGCCACTTCCGGCTCGACCGGGGCGACTTCCTGCACAACCTGGTCGCCGGCAGCATGGCCCTGGGGTGCTTCCCGAGCACGGGCGCCAGTCTCACGGCTGTCCTGCCGGTCGACCATCTGTCCCGGACCATCACCGCGATCATGCTCGAGGAGCGGGACCGCATCGGCCGGGACTACGACTTCGTCAACGCCGGGGCGCCGAGCTTCGACCGCTTCTTCGAGATGGTCGGCGCGGTGACGGGCACCGGTGAACTGGTGCCGTTCGACGAGTGGAAGCAGCGGGCCCTGGCCTTCGCGGCCGCGGACACCACGAGTGCGCTGGCCCGGATCGCCGCACTCGTGGACGGACTGACGCCGGACAACCTGACGCTCACGTTCGGGGCCGGCCTCGCCGGCGAGCACGTGCTGGGCGGCGACGACCACCCCGCGGCGCCGTTCGACGAACAGTTCGTCGAGAGGTACGTCCACCGCATCATCGCCTCCGACGAGGCGGCCGCCAGGACACACGGCCCCGTCGGGGCGTGACGACACCGGTCACGGGTGGGACCGCCCCGGCGCGGGCGGTTCCACCCGTGCCCTGGGACCGACACCCGGATCGACAGGAGAGTGGAACGGCATGAGTGCAGAATCCGAGCAGGAACCCACCGTGACGGGCACCTACCAGCCCAGCGGGACGTTCCTGCACACGTCCGCCGGCGCGCACGCCGAGAAGTTGATGCCGGTTCTGGACAAGTACCCGGTCGACGCCGGGGAGGTGGAGTCGCGGCTGCCGCCGAAGCGCGTGCTCAACCCCAGCTGCTTCTATCCGGACACGACCCCCACCGTCGTCGAGCAGATGAACCTCGACGACGGCCTCGCCGACAACCTGGCCCGGCAGCTGCGGTGCCAGGCCGTCATCCAGGAGAGCTTCGCCGAGGCCTCGATCGGCAACTACTTCCCGCTGTCGACGATGTTCGAGAACTGCGTGCTGTTCATACCGTCGGCCAAACGCTTCTACGACCTGAACCAGGAGATCGTCCACAAGCACTTCCCCGAGGTCGAGACCGCGGTGGTCAACGCCTTCGTGGTCACCGCGAACAAGCGCTCCTACGGCACCCACTCGGCCAGCGGCATCGCGCTGCAGATCCCGTCGCTGGTGAAGAAGCGGCTCGGTTTCCCCACCGAGTACCGCAGCTTCCACACCGCGGTGACACCGACCCCGCTCGACCGGCAGCCCTTCGTGATCTTCGAAGAGGCCGAGGTCGAGGCGCCGAACCTGCAGTTCGCGTACGAGAAGATCATGGAACACGGCGTGGACAAGGAGGAGAAGGCCGCCGTCGACAAGGCCCTCTACCTGTTCCTGGAGGGCAAGCTCTCCGAGATCGACCTGCCGACCGTGCGCGACTTCCTGATGGCCAAGTACTGGGAGAAGCGGTACGCCGACACGCCGTCTCCCGGCTACTACTGCGACTCGCGGGTCGGCGACGCGCTGGTCTTCGACAACTACCGGGCCCACGGCGACGGCACGCTGCCCGGTTCGCCGAAGGACCGGCTGACGATCGACTTCCGCTGCTTCAACAAGGTGCACTACCCGCCGGGCATGTCCAGCGGCCTCGACTTCATCGTCGACCCGGACGAACGCGACTACCAGATCACCCGCAAACGGGACTCCATCGACTTCCTGCTGACCACGCTGGGGTACGAGGGCATCGACGAGTTCCTGTACCTCGTGTTCGGCACCCGGAACACCGAACACATCAACCCCTTCGGGCTGATGACCGACCTTCAGTTCGGTGTGTACAACAAGTCCGAGTACCACCTGCTGGACCAGAACCTCGACGCTCACTACGAGCGTGTGGAGCAGCTGTACGACAAGATCGAACGAGACGGCGAGTACGTCCTGCCCGACCGAGCGAAGCAGCGCCTCCAGGCGCTCGCCCAGTAGGGGGACGCAGCATGTCGGACAACACGGTGGTCGCGCGCGACGCCGAGACGTCGTCGCGCGGACTGCTCGCCGTTCTGTTGACCGGGGTGTTCATCGCGATCCTCGACGTCGCCATCGCCAACGTGGCGGCACCCAGCATCGGCACCGACCTGCACGCCAGCGGCGCCGAGCTGCAGCTCGTCGTCGCCGGCTACATCATCACCTACGCCGTGCTGCTGATCACCGGAGCGCGGCTCGGCGACCTCGCCGGCCGCAGGAGGATGTTTCTCACCGGCGCCGCCGTCTTCACGGCGGCGTCGCTCGCCTGCGGCGTGGCATGGACGGCTGTGGCACTGATCGTCTTCCGGTTCGTGCAGGGTGCCGGGGCCGCGTTGATGGTGCCGCAGGTGCTCAGCCTCATCCAGCTGAACTTCGCGGGCACCGCTCGGGCCAAGGCGCTCAGCGCCTACGCCACGGTGATCGCCGGCGGCGCGATCGTCGGCCAGATCGCCGGTGGTGTTCTGGTCAGTGCCGACATCTTCGGCAGCGAATGGCGGCCGGTGTTCCTGGTCAACGTGCCCATCGGTCTGGTGCTGCTGATCGCCGGAGCGCGCACGCTGCCGAAGGACCCCGGCAATCCGTCCCGCAAGCTCGACCTGCCGGGCCTGGCCACGCTGTCCCTCGCCGTGATCGCGCTGGTGCTGCCGCTGGTCCTCGGGCACGAGCTGGGCTGGCCCGCGTGGACGTGGGTGAGCCTGGTGCTGAGCGTGCTCTTCACGCTGGCCTTCGCCCTGGTCGAAGGCCGGTCGGGCCGGACCGGCGGTTCACCGCTGGTCCCTGGCAAGCTGCTGCGCGCGCCCGGCCTGGCCGCGGGCGCGCTGGCTCTGCTCGCCGCGACCGCGAACTACGGCGGCATCCTCTTCCTGATCGCGTTCTTCGTGCAGCGTGGCCTGGGCCACGGCGCGCTGGCCGCGGGGCTGGTGTTCCTGCCCAGTGCGTGCGCCTTCGGCTTCGCCAGCCTGAACTGGGGCAAGCTGCCCGCGAGATGGCATCGTCTGCTGCCCTCGGCAGGTCTGCTGCTCACCATGCCGGCGCTGGTCGGTCTCGCTCTCGCCATGGACGCCGGTCACCTCTCCGTGTGGATGGAGATCTGCATCCTGCTCTTCGGCCTCGGCATGGGGTCGGCGTTCAGCCCGCTGTTCGCCATCTCGCTCCGGAAGGTGCCACCGGCCAACGCGGCGGACGCCAGCGGCGTGCTGACCACGGTGATGCAGCTCGGCCAGGTCATCGGCGTCGCGGTCTTCGGCTCGGTGCTCCTGAACCTCATGCACGCTCCCTCCGACGCACCGCACGCCGGCTTTGTCACCGCGCTCCTGATGGCCGCCACAGGCGTGCTCGGAGCCGTGATCGCGCTGGGCCTGCCCCACGCGAACAACACTCCCGGGGGGTCGACCAGCTGATCGCCGGGTCCGAGAATCAGAGGACATCAGTCGTCGTCGAGTGGGAGAAACATGTCAGGCTCTGTCATCGTCGGTGGGGTGCGCACGCCGATGGGCCGGCTGCTGGGCTCGCTGAAGGACTTATCCGGGGTTGACCTCGGCGGCCTGGCGATCAGGGGGGCGCTCGAGCGCGTGGGCCTCGCGCCGGAGGCCGTGCAGTACGTGATCATGGGTCAGGCGCTGCAGGCCGGTCAGGGGCAGATCCCGTCGCGTCAGGCCGCGGTCCAGGCCGGCATCCCGATGAGTGTGCCGTCCCTGACCGTCAACAAGGTGTGTCTGTCGGGTCTGGACGCGATCGCCCTGGCCGACCAGCAGATCCGCCTGGGCGAGTTCGACATCGTGGTCGCGGGTGGCATGGAGTCGATGACCAATGCCCCGCACGTGCTGCCCGGTTCCCGCTCCGGCACCAAGTACGGGCCGATCGAGATGCTCGACGTCACGGCGCACGACGGTCTCACCGATCCCTTCGACCAGGTCCTCATGGGTGCCCTGACCGACCTGCACAGCGCGAAGGCCGGCATCTCCCGCGAGGACCAGGACGCGTTCTCCGCGCGCTCGCACCGGCGCGCCGCCGCCGCGATCAGCAGCGGCCGCTTCGCCGAGGAGGTCGTGCCGGTCGAGGTCCCGCAGCGCAAGGGCGATCCGGTCGTGGTCGGCACCGACGAGGGCGTGCGGCCGGACACCACGGCCGAGGGACTGGCGAAGCTCCGCCCCGCGTTCGGCGCGGACGGCACCATCACCGCCGCTTCGGCCTCGCAGATCTCCGACGGCGCATGCGCGGTGGTCGTGATGAGCAAGGCCAGGGCCGAGGAGCTGGGCCTCGAATGGCTGGCCGAGATCGGCGCCCACGGCAACGTGGCCGGTCCGGACAACTCCCTGCTGGCGCAGCCGTCCAACGCGATCAAGCATGCGCTCGGCAAGGAGAACCTGTCGGTCGACGACCTGGACCTCATCGAGATCAACGAGGCGTTCGCGGCGGTCGGCCTGCACTCCGCGCGCGAACTCGGGCTCAGTGACGAGGACATCGAGGCGAAGGTCAACGTCAACGGCGGCGCGATCGCGCTGGGGCACCCGCTCGGCATGTCCGGTGCCCGCCTCGTGCTCACGCTCGCGCTCGAACTCAGGCGGCGCGGTGGCGGCGTCGGTGCCGCGGGGCTGTGCGGTGGCGGCGGCCAGGGCTCCGGTCTGATCGTCCGCGTCCCGGAAGCGGTGGACGCATGAGCGCGCACCCGGCACGGCGGCTCTGGCACAGCCTGGAGACGCTCTACCAGCCGGCGCTGTCCGTGGCGCACACCCGGGACGCCGGGAAGGAACTCGGCCTCCGGGGATTCTGGATGACCCTGCTCGCCTTCCGCTCGGCTCCGCTCGGCGCGGTGGACACCGCGACGGTGGTCGCCACGTTCGGCGGCTTCGCGCCGGAGATGGTGGGCAAGGCCATCCCCGCCGCATGGGCGCTGGTGCCGCCGGCGACGTGCATCGAGCGCCGGAACGCCCTTGCGGGCGAGCTGCTCCGGGAGGCCGGCGTCACCGGCGAGATCGCCGGGCCACTGGTCGCGCGGCTGGCCGGACTGCCGTCGGCGCTCGAGACGACCGGACGCCCGCTCGGTGCCGCCAACGCCGCTCTCCCGCTCCCGGACGACCCGGTCGCGGCACTGTGGCAGCTCGCCAGCACGGTACGGGAACACCGCGGCGACGGGCATCTGGCCGCCTGGGTCGCCGCCGGCGTCACCGGACTCCAGTCCCATCACCTGCTCGTCGCCGACCTCGGTCAGCACGAGATGATGCGCGAACTGCGGGGCTGGACACCGGAGGAGTGGTCCGAGGCGGCCGAGGCGCTGGTCGCCCGCGGCCTGCTGGACGCCGATTCCGGTGCCCTCACCACAGCGGGCCGGGAACTGCGCGACAAGGTGGAGCGGCAGACGGACGAGCTGTCCTGGTCGGGAGGCCTGTCCGTGCTGGGCGAGGAGGGCGTGGACAAGATCTGCGCGGAACTCGCCCCGCTGGCGAGTTCGGTCCGCGCCTCCGGCCTGGCGCCCCTGTTCACCCTGCTCGCGGGCAGCGAGGCCTGAGGCACCGCTCCGGCCACGCGGGCGGCGCGGCACTCTTCCCGGGTGTCGCGCCGCCCATCGTTCGCCGGGGCCGCCGTGGGCTCAGACGAGGGAGTTGTAGATCTTCCAGCCGGGCCCGACGCCGACGCGCGCCGCGTACGGTGCCGCGGCGTTGCCGGTGCCCCGGTAGAGCCAGAGCGTGCCCGTGGTGTCGCGTGCCAGGAGGTCGGCCTTGCCGTCGCCGGTGACGTCGCGCGGTCCGGCGAACGCGTTGTAGATGTTCCAGCCCGTGCCGATCCTGGTGCGGGCGGCGAAGGGGGCGGCGGCCTTGCCGGTGCCGCGGTACAGCCACAGGCTGCCCCCGGCGTCGCGGGCGACCAGGTCGGCCCGGCCGTCACCCGTCACGTCGCCCGCGCCGGTCAGCGCGTTGTAGATGTTCCAGCCCGTGCCGATCCTGGTGCGGGCGGCGAAGGGGGCGGTGGCGCTGCCGGTGCCGCGGTACAGCCACAGGCCGCCCCTGGCGTCGCGGGCGACCAGGTCGGCCCGGCCGTCACCCGTCACGTCGCCCGTGCCGGTCAGCGAGGTGTAACCGCCCCAGCCCGGCCCGACCTTCCTGCGGGCCGCGAGCGGAGCCGCCGCGTTGCCGGTCCCCTGGTACAACCACAGCGTGCCCGTGCCGTCGCGGGCCACGACCGAGCCGCTGCCGTCCGACATCACCCGCGAGACGCTGGTGATCAGGTTGTACGTGTTCCAGCCGGGGCCGACGCCGAGGCGCCGTGCGAGGGGCGCCGCCGGCACGCCCGTGCCGTGGTACTGCCACAGCACGCCGGAGGCGTCCCGCGCCAGCAGCGTGCCCAGCTGCGCCGGCGGTGGGGTGCCCGTGCCGCTGAGCGCCTCCAGCATCGCGCCCTGCCCGGCGTCGCCGGTGATCTCGTACGACGCCGACCGGGCGCCGACGGTGGTCGGCGAGAAGGTCACGGTCTGCCGCACGCTCTGCTCGGGACCGATGACCAGGCCCTCGGGCAGCGGGTCCGCGCTGGTGAACACGCCGGCCGGCGCCTTCGCCTTGGTGATCGTGACCGGGACGTTCCCGGAGTTGGTGATGGTGAACGACTTGGTGACCGACGTGCCGCGGGTGACCCCGCCGAACGCCAGCGACGGGGGAGTGAGCAGCAGGTGCCCCTGGCCGCTGATCGCGTTGCCCTCGATCGGGATGGTCAGCGTGCCGCTGGTGCTGGTCAGCGTGATCGACGAGGAGTCCCGGCCGGTGGCCGTGGGCGCGTAGCCGACGCGGAGCACGACCGAGCCCTGGGCCGGGACGACCGTCGGGTCCGCCGGGTCGGCGCTCGGCAGATTGTCCGCGCTGAAGGGCCCGGTGGGCGAGGTGACGGAGGTGATGGTCTCCGGCTCGGTGCCGGTGTTGGTCACCTGGACGTTCGCGGTGGCCGCGGTCCCCGTCGGCTGGTTGTCGAAGGACACCGTGCCAGGGAACGCGGCCAGCCCGGGCCTGGTCCCGACGCCGTGCAGGCTCAGCGCGAACGTGCCCGCGTCCGTGACGACGGTGAGCGTGCCGCTCGCGCCCAGGACCGCGGTCGGCCGGAACGTGACTGGCACGGTGAGCTGCCCGCCGGCCGGGATCGAGGCCGGCAGCGACGAGGTGTCCGCGGTGAACGGGCCGTCGACGCCGACCGACCTGATCGCCAGCGCCCTGGACGGGTTCTGGTTCTCCGTCAGGACGACGTCGGTGCTCGCCGTGTCGCCGACCTGTGCCGTCCCGAAGTCGACGGGGCCGCCCTTGAGCGGGCTGCCCACCGGGTTGCCGTACGCGTAGACCTTGCCGTCCCGCGTCCCGACGAAGACCTGGTTGCCGTCGGTCGCCGGGACGGCGAACTTCGGCGCGGTGCCGATCGGCGCGGACCACGCCAGCTTCAGGACGCCGTTCGCGTCCGGCACCGGGTTGTAGGCGCGCAGCTGGGCGTTGACGCCCGTCGGGCCGCCCGACCACACGACCCACACCAGGGCGCTGCCCGAGCGCGTCCCGTCGGAGGTGACCACCGCCGAGCCGCTGGTGTAGGGGAAGGAGTCCTGGCTCGCGCCCGCGACGCTCAGCGCCGGGTCGCCCTTGGCGGTCACACCGCGGTGCAGCGCCGTCAGCGAGCCGCCGTTGCCGACGACGTACACGTAGCCGCCGTCACCGCCCCAGACCGCGGGGTGGCCCCACTGGCCCTTCAGCGGCCCGGTGACGCCGACGACCGCGTCCGTGCCGCCGGGGCCCTGCGAGCGCCCGCCGAGGTGGTCGCGGTCCAGCAGGAACACCCGGCCGTCCTTGCCCTGCTGCACCAGCAGATGCGGGTGGGAGGCGGTGCCGAAGCTGTCCGGCAGGCCCACCGGGCCGCCGGAGGCCAGGTCGGTGTCCTGCTGGTCGAGCGTCGGCGCGTTGGACGGGCTGAAGAAGTCCGCGGCCTTCAGGCTCCGGTCGGGCTGCACCTGGAGCCGGACCACGGACTCCGCGAGCGTGCCGGGCGGCGAGGTGCCCGGGCCGGGCGCCGGGCTGACGCCGTTGCCGGTGGCCACGAAGATCCGGCCGGGACCGTCGGAGACCAGCCCGCCGCCGGACTGCCAGATGCCGGCGCCGCTGTTGCTGGCGCCGGTCTCCGTCGCCCACATCGACGTCACCGAGGGCGACGTGGTGCTGACGCCGACCACGTAGCCGCGGTACGGCTTGGCGTCGCAGTGCCCGCCGAAGCCCGCGTACACGATCCCGTCGAGCAGCAGCAGCCCCGGCCGCTGCATCTCGTACGCGGGCAGGAACGACTGGCTCGGGTCGTTGGACGCCGAGCCCTGGATCGTCACGGGGAAGCCCTGCTTCTCCGCGCCGGTGACCGGGTCGAGCGCGTGCATGTACCAGTGCGGGTTGAGCGCGTTCGGGCCGTCGTCGACCTTGGTCGTCAGGTAGACCGCGCCGGACGCCGGGTCGTACACCGGCGTGCCGGTGCTGCCGACGTTCGGCGCCAGGTCGCCACAGCTGAGCGTCGCGGCCGGCCACGCGGGCCCGAAGCTCCGGTGCCACAGCACGGCGCCGGTGGTCCGGTCCAGGCCGTAGGCCATGTTGTTCTCGGTGACCGCCACCACCGTGGCGCCGACCACGATCGGTTGCGCGTAGATCTGCCCGTCCAGCTGGGCCGGGGCCTTCCACAACTGCCCGAACGAGGACGACCGCACGTCCGCCGCGCTCAGGCCTCCTTCACCCTGGTCCCAGCCGGTCCGCAGCGAGTCCACCGACCCGGTGGTCTCGCTGGCCCGCGCCTGCGGGACTCCCACGCCGATCAGCCCCGCCGTCAGCGCGCCCGTCACCGCGAGCACCAGCCCGCGCCAACCGGTACGTCTCTTCCGTATGCCGCCGCGTCTGTCAGCACCCACGACGAGAACCCCCTCCGATGCCCGGTCCATGCAGCCCCCGCGACCGCGCTCCCCGCGCGACCGCCTTCCCCCGAGCCGCCCGGCGCCTCAGGCGGCCTCCTCACTGCGGAAGGACGCGGCGCGCGGTCGCGGCCCGCGCATCAAACCACACAATCCACCCCATGTGACCTGGTCGCACCTTCTCTCTCGCGCAGCCTCTCGCGATGCGCATGCGGACAACTCCCGTACCGTCCACAGTCATCCGTGGTTCACCTTCGGCGGCGGATCGTGGAGGAGGAACAGGCCGTCCGTGTATGACGGACGGGAACCACGTCCGGAGATCCGACGGCTCCGTCACCCCCCGGCCCTGAGCCCGGTCCGCCCGGTCGCCCCTACGCCGACTCGCGCACCCGCAACTCCGCCCCCACCGTCAGCTGTTCGGCGGGCAGGGGGTCGCCGCCGGTCAGCAGCCGGGCCGCCTGTTCGACCGCGAGGGCGCCGAGGCGGCGGGTGTCCAGGGCCACCGTGGTCAGCTGCGGCTCGACCAGCGTGCCGAGCCGCAGGCCGTCGAAGCCGACCAGGGCGAGGTCCCGGGGGACCTGCCGGCCGAGCCGGCGCGCTGCGCGCAGCGCGCCGATGGCGATGATGTCGTTGAACGTGAACACGGCGGTCAGGTCCGGGTGCCCGGCGAGAAGTTCCTGGAGCGCGCTCTCCCCGCCCTCGACGCTCTGGTCGGCGCGGGCCACGGAGCCCGAGTCCAGCCCGCACGCGGACATCGCGGCGTCGAACCACTTGTGCCGGATGCTCGGTTCGGACCGTTCGGCGTGTTCGAGCATGCCGATGCGCCGGTGTCCCGCGGCGGTCAGATGCCTGATCGCCGCGTGCACGCCGCTCTCGCCGTCGATCCGGATCGAGCTGAACCGCTGGGTGCGGTGCTCGCGGTCGATGAGCACCACGGGGAGTCCGCGGGTCAGCTTGTCGATCTCGTCCTCGGGCAGGCTGAGATAGCCCACGACGGCGTCGACCTGGGAGGCGATCACCTCCAGCGTGCCCCGCTCCTCCTCGGGCCGGTCGCCGGTGTCGTACACGACGACGTGCCAGCCACGGTCCCGGGCCGCCTCCAGCGCGGCCGCGGCGACCTCGGTGAAGAACGGGTTGAGCAGGTCGGGGATGACGAGGCCGACACTTATGGTGTCCTGCCGGACGAGCCCCCGGGCGAACCGGCTCGGGCGGTAGCCGAGCGCCAGGGCGGTGTCGAGAACACGCTGCTTGGTGGAGACGCCGATCTCGCCCTTGTCGTTGAGCGCCCGTGACACGGTCTGCCGGGACACGCCCGCGGCCTGGGCCACATCGTCGATCGTGACCCTACGGGGTCCGGTCCCCGACGACGCCATCACTCACCTCCGCGTAATTGCCGACGCGCCAGCGTCGCAGGGACACCGAGTATGCCCCGGTGGGGAGAAACCTTGACACTCCGGCGTCCGTAAGCCCACACTCCCAATCACTTCCCGTTACCGCTCCCGTGAGCGCTCACGTTACCGCTCACGGAACCTCATTCCAACCAGAAGGCATCCGCCTCCAGGTGTCAACGTCGACCCGCCTGTGCCCCGTGGCCAGGCGTTCTCTGGAACGGAAGACATGAGAAGCACAGCCGCGCGCACCCGCCTCGCCGCAGCAGCCGCGACCGCAGGCATCGTCGTACTCGCCGGGTGTTCCTCGTCCGGTTCGTCGGACAAGGCGTCCGCGTCCTCCTGCGACCCAGCCCGCGAAGGGCAAGGTCACCGTTGCGGAGACCGTAGTCGGGTCTCGGCATTCAAGGCGTTTCTGCCCGGAAGGTCCGTCTCGTCATCAGAGCGTGAGGGCTTCGGCTTGAGTACGGTCTCTCGCTTCCGTCTGCCGCTGGTGCGGCAGGGTTGCGCCACCTGCCCGCCCCGCCTCCGCCGTGCGGCGGGGGCGGGTGGTGCGGGTCTTCTGGTCGGCTCCACGAGGCTTCGACACCGCCGCGGCGGTGTCCTGGTCTCCGGCCACTCCGGTACCAGTTGCTGCGGCCGCCGCGAGGGCGGCGAGGTTGAGTGCGGCGTTGTCGTCCCGGTCGATGACCAGGTGGCAGGCGTCGCATTCGTACGTCCGGATGTGCAGCGGCAGCTTGGCTCTCACCGCGCCGCACCCGGAACAGGTCTTCGAGGACGGGTACCAGCGGTCGGCCACGATGATGCGGGTGGCGTGGCGCTGGCGGGTCTTGTAGGTGAGCTGGCGGCGGATCTCACCGAATCCGGCGTCGGTGATCTGGCGGGCGAGGCGCCAGTTGCGGAGCATCCCGGCGACGTTGAGGTCCTCGACCACGACGGTGCCGTACTCGGCGGTCACGGCGGTGGTGAGCTTGTGCAAGGCGTCTTGGCGGAGGTTCGCCACCCGGTGGTGGACCTTGTTCCGCTGGGCGTTGGCCTTCTCCCACCGGCGGGACGGTTTCTGCCCGGTGCGCCGGTCGGGGCCCCGGCGGCGGGACACGACGCGGGATGCGCGCCGCAGCTGCTTACGCGCCCGCTCGTAGTGCCCGGGATTGGGCACGGTGCGGATCCCGCCGGTGCTGTCGGCCATCACCGCGAGGGTCTTCACCCCGAGGTCGATGCCGACCGCCACGTCCGGCCGCGCCACGCGTTCGAGGTCGCGCCTGACCTCGGCCTGGAACGAGACGAACCAGCGTCCGCGTTCGTGCCGCACGGTCGCGGACAGGATCCGGGCCTTCCCGGCCTGGACGCCGGCGAGGAGCTTCACCGTGGGCTCGTGGGTACGGATCGTGCCCAGCCTCGGCAGTGTCACGTGCCGGCCGGCGTCCACGCGGATCGTGCCGGTCGTGAACCGGCAGGACGGGCGTGCCTTCCGCTTCGACTTGAAACGCGGCATGCCCATCGCACGGCCACGCCGCTTGCCCTGCCTGGACTTCGCGTAGTTGTCGAACGAGGCAGCAGCGTTCGCCAGGCCGGTGTTGTACGCCTCCTTGGAGTTCTCCTCCCACCAGGCGGAGAAACGCGGGTCGGTGTGTTTGGCGGCGTTGAACGCCTTCCGCAGCGACGGCAGCGACCACGGTCGCCACTGCGTCAGCCCGGCCTCGGAGACGCCGTATGTCTCCTCCGCGCGGCGCTGCCACCACGACGCCTCGACCCAGCCGACAGCCCAGTTGTACGCGGCACGCACCGCATCGCAGTGCGAACGCAGCGAACGTTCCTGGGAGGCGTTCGGGTCCAGGACGAACCGGAACGCCTGCACCACGAACCCGGGCTGCGCCTGAAACTTCTTCATCCGGCGTCCTCGCCGGTCGCCACGGCCACCGCGCGGGCCGCACGGTTCTTCGCCGCCCGGCGCCCGTACAAGCGGGCACACATCGACGTCAGCACCTCGGTGATGTCCCCCACCAGGTCGTCAGCGCTCTCGGCGGGGTCGAGGACGACCAGCCGCCGCCCGGACGCCGACAGGACGGCTTCGAGGTGCTCGACACCGAACCGGGCCAGCCGGTCACGGTGCTCGACCACGAC
The DNA here is from genome assembly GCF_055565975.1 of Streptomyces sp. NPDC028289. Lineage (NCBI taxonomy): Bacteria > Bacillati > Actinomycetota > Actinomycetes > Kitasatosporales > Streptomycetaceae > Streptomyces > Streptomyces sp. NPDC028289. The sequence continues at coordinate 816,056 of NZ_JBVHTI010000003.1, forward strand.
CACCGTGGCGTTCGGGTCGGACAACAGGCGCTCCAGCTTGCGGCGCCGCCCGTCCAGCCCCGAGCCGACCTCGGTGACGACCTCGGCGACGGCCAGGCCCAGCCCGTTCGCGCCTGCCACCACCCGGGCCGCCTGCCGATCGAGGTCGGCTTTCTGGTCGGCGGACGACACGCGGCAGTACGCCACCACACGCCCGGACGGCTGGACGGCGACCTCGTCGACCAGCCACGTCCCGGACGGCGCCTGGCGAACAGGGACGGGCATCTTCCCGTCCTTCACCCACCGCCAGGCGGTCTGGTAGCTCACGCCCTGCTGCCGCGCCCACTCCGAAAGCTTCACAAGACCAAGATGTTCGAGATGCACGACTAGGGATGACTATGAATGACTAGAAAATCTGTAGCAGAATTCACCCCTGCCGACCTTCCGGCGAGCACCTTCGTGTCGGCGGGCCCGGCCACCGTCCTGCTCGACCACTCCGCCGAGTACGAACTCGTCGACGACGGCTCCGCCCTCGCCCTCACCCTGCTGCGCGCCATCGGCTCCATCAGCGTCAACATCCACCCCCTGCGCGACGAACCCGCGGCGAGCGAGATCCCCGCCCCGGGCGCCCAGGACCTGGGCATGCGCATCGAGAACCGGTTCGCGGTACTGCCCTGGGCGGCCGGCTGGCAGGGCGTGAACGCGGTCGCCCTCGCCGAGGAGTTCCGCAACGACGCCCTGGTCACCCGCGGCACCGGGCCCGGTGGCGCCCCGCTGCCCCCGGACGCGGCCGGCGTCCAGGTCGACGGCAGGGACGTCCACGTGTCGAGCATCCGCCGGATCACCGACCCCGAGCACGGGCCCGGCACCGAGCTTCGGCTGGCCGCGATGCGGGACACCCCGACGGCCGTCCGCGTGACCGGCGCCTTCACCGAGGCGACCACCGTCGACCTGCTCGGCCGCCCGCTCGCCTCCGAACCGGTCCGGGACGGGCTCGAACTCGGCCTCGGCGCCTGGGAGATCCGCACGGTGGTGCTCCGCGGGTAGGGCCGCGATGTGTCGTATGTCGTCTGCGGGTCCGTTGTGGCTGGTCGCGCAGTTCCCCGCGCCCCTCACGGGGCGCTGTCGTCCCCCCGTCTCAAGAAAGTTGTGCGTCTTGTCCTCCGAACCCACCGCGTACGTATCGGACCCCACCCCCTGGCACGGCGCCCTGCGCCCGGCCCGGTCCTGGCTGCACTCCGACGCCCCGTCCCTGTCGCTGAACGGCCCCTGGCGCTTCCGGCTGTCGCCCACGGCGGCCGTGGCGTCGGACTTCTCCGCCGAGGAGTTCGACGACCGGGGCTGGGACAGCATCCCGGTGCCCGCGCACTGGGTGCTGGAAGGCGATGGCGCCCATGGCCGGCCGGCGTACACGAACATCCAGTTCCCGTTCCCGATCGACCCGCCGCATGTCCCGGACGAGAACCCCACCGGCGACTACCGCCGCCACTTCGACCTCCCCGCCGGCTGGCCGGACGCCGAGCGGGTCGTCCTGCGGTTCGACGGGGTCGAGTCGCTGTTCAAGGTGTGGGTGAACGGCGTCGAGATCGGCGGCGCGAGCGGCAGCCGGCTGGCCCACGAGTTCGACGTCACCTCCGCCGTGCGCCCCGGCGACAACGTCGTCGCCGTCCGCGTGCACCAGTGGTCGGCCGCCAGTTACCTGGAGGACCAGGACCAGTGGTGGCTGCCAGGCATCTTCCGGGACGTCACCCTGCTCGCCCGCCCGGCCGGGGGCATCGAGGACGTCTGGCTGCGCACCGGGTACGACGGCGGGCGCGGGCGCGTCGAGACGGAGGTCACCGCCGACGCGACCGCGTTCCCGGTCACCCTGCGCATCCCCGAACTGGGCGTGGAACAGGTCTGGGAGACGGCGGCCGACGTGGCGCCCGTCGACGTCCCGGAGGTGGAGCCCTGGTCGGCCGAACTGCCCCGGCTGTACGACGTGACCGTGTCCTCGGCCGCCGAGAGCATCGCCCTGCGGGCCGGCTTCCGCACGGTCGAGATCCGCGGCGACCGGTTCCTGGTCAACGGCCGCAAGGTCGTCTTCCACGGCATGAACCGGCACGAGGCCCACCCCGAGCGCGGTCGGGTCTTCGACGAGGCGCACGCCCGCGCCGACCTGGCGCGGATGAAGCGGTTCAACGTGAACGCCATCCGCACCAGCCATTACCCGCCGCACCCCCGGCTGCTCGACCTCGCCGACGAACTCGGCTTCTGGGTCGTCCTGGAGTGCGACCTGGAGACCCACGGCTTCGAAAAGGCCGGCTGGACCGGCAACCCGACCGACGACCCGGCCTGGCGCGCGGCCTGCCTGGACCGCATCGAGCGCACCGTCGAGCGGGACAAGAACCACCCCGGCGTCGTGATGTGGTCGCTCGGCAACGAGGCCGGCACCGGAGCCAACCTCGCCGCCATGTCCGCCTGGGTGCACGCCCGCGACCCCGAGCGCCCCGTGCACTACGAGGGCGACTACACCGGGGACTACACCGACGTCTACTCCCGGATGTACTCGACCGTGCCGGAGACCGAGCAGATCGGCACCGACGGCTCGCAGGCGCCGCTGCTCGGCTGCACCCCAGCCCAGGGTGCCCGGCAGCGCACCAAGCCGTTCCTGCTCTGCGAGTACGCCCACGCGATGGGCAACGGGCCGGGCGCCCTCGACCAGTACGAGGAACTGGTCCACCGCCACCCGCGGCTGCACGGCGGCTTCGTCTGGGAGTGGCGCGACCACGGCATCCTGGCCACCGCCCCCGACGGGACGCCGTACTACGCCTACGGCGGCGACTTCGGGGAGGTCGTGCACGACGGCAACTTCGTGATGGACGGGATGGTGCTCAGCGACGACGTGCCGACGCCCGGCCTCCACGAGTTCAAGGCGGTCGTCCAGCCGATCCGGTTCGCCCTCGACGGCGACCAGCTCGCCGTCACCAACCTGCGGCACTCGGCCGACACCTCCGACCTGCGGTTCCGCTGGCGCGTCGAACACGACGGAACGCCCGCGGCAGCGGGGGAGCTGGAGGTCCCCGCCGTGGCGGCGGGCGCGTCGGAGCGGGTGCCGCTGCCGCCGGTCGAGGTGGCCGCGGACGCCGAGACCTGGCTGACGGTCGAGGCGGTGCTGGCGACGGAGACGGCCTGGGCCCCGGCCGGGCACGAGATCGCCACCGCCCAGCTGGACCGCTCGCTGCCGCGGCCGGTGCCCGCCGTCCGGCGCCGGACCGGCTGGCGGCCCGGCGAGGGAACGCGCACGCTCGGCATCGCCGAGTTCACCGGCGGATCCCTCACCCGGCTCGCCGGGCGGGCCGTGACCGGGCCGCGGCTGGAGCTGTTCCGCGCCCCGACCGACAACGACGAGGGCACCGCCGACCGGCTGGAGGGCAGCGACAACAGCACGGCCGACGTGTCCAGCGCCGACCTGTGGCGCCGCGACGGCCTCGACCGCCTGACCGCACGCCGGATCAGCGTGGAGCACGCCACGGACGCCCTGCGCACCGTCGACCGGGTCTCCGCCGCGGACTCCACGCTCTCGGTGACGGTGGAGTCGGTCTGGTCGGTCGAGGACGGTGAACTGGAACTGCGGGTGGAGATCGAGCCCGGGCGCGGCTGGACGACGGTGTGGCCGCGGATCGGGGTCCGCTTCGAACTGCCCGACGGCACGGCCCCCGTGGACGGCGCCGAGTGGTTCGGCCTGGGCCCGCTGGAGTCCTACCCCGACAGCCTCCGCGCGGCCCGCACCGGCCGGTTCTCGGCCACCGTCCGGGACCTTTCGGTGGACTACGCGCGCCCCCAGGAGACCGGCCACCGCTCCCGGCTGCGCCGGCTCACGCTGACCAGCGGCGACGCCGAGGTGCTGCGCATCGACGCCCTCCCCGACACCCGTGGACGGCGCCCCGGCTTCACCCTCGCCCGCCACACCCCGCAGCAGATCGCCCGGGCCGCCCACCCCTACGAACTCCCGGAGTCCGCCACCAGCCACCTCATCATCGACGCGGCCCAGCACGGCCTCGGCTCCCGCGCCTGCGGACCGGACGTGTGGCCGGAGTTCGCGCTGCGCCCGGAGGCCCGCACCCTCAGGCTCCGCTTCACGGCAGGCGCCTGAGCCGCGACCGGACCGCTGGATGTGCCGTCGTTCGGCTGCGGGTGCGTGGGGGGGCTGGTCGCGCAGTTCCCCGCGCCCCTCAAAGCAGGGGGCTGCACGAGCGCCCCTTCAGGGGCGCGGGGAACTGCGCGACCAGCCACGACGGCGCCGCAGTCGGACGACGGCGTATCGCGGCCCTCCGGCTAGCCGGCCACCGCCGGCTCCGTCACCCACCCCGCCACCAGCACCAGCCGGCTCTCCCGGTGCACGGCGAGGAAGCCGAACGGCCGGTCGACGGTGACCCGGACCACCGTCGACTCGTACCGGTACTGCGGCGGGCCGCCGCCGGGCGCCGCCACCACCGCCGTGACCGCGGCGGCCCGGAAGCCCAGCGGCCCGAACTCCGCGACCGCGGACTGCCCGGCCGCCCCGACGGCGAGCGGCGCGGCACTGATCCCGGGGAAGTGCCCCCCGCGGGCGTCGGCGGCCGTGGAGAGCCCGAACAGCCCGTGCAGCTGGAGCAGGTCGTGGTCGGCGCGGACCGTGAAGCCCGGGGTGGTCACGTCGAGCCGGATGGGGTCCGGGGCGACGGACGGCTGCCGCTCCACGACCACACCCGGCCCCGCGGGCCCGTAGGGGAGCTGTCCGCCGGTGGTCACCGGCAGGGCCCGCTCCAGTACGCCGATGCCCGTGTGCAGCACCTGCCCCGGGGCCATCCCCTCGGCGCCGAGCACCAGATGCACGTCGAGACCGTTGTCGCCGGGGATCCTCAGCGTGGTGACGTGGCCGTCCGGACCCGCGGTCACCCCGATCCGGTCGGGCCGGACGCTGCTGCGGTGCAGACCGGCCAGGACCCGCCCCTGCCAGGGCCCGGAGCCGGGCCGCAGCACCGTCTCCCGGAACGGGTGCTGCCAGTCCGTGCGCAGCGCCAGCGCGGTCGCCAGCACCAGCCGGGCGCCCTCGGCGAGCCGCACCGGCAGCCGCTCGACCAGCCCCTGCGTGCGCTTCGCCGCCCACGCGTCCAGCGCCTGACGGGAGGCCGCGAGATCGGCGCCGAGCACCCCGTGCGCGTCGGCCGGCAGCCCCGCCGCCCACGGCTCACGCAGTTCCAGCGCCCGGTCGGTCCACAGCCCCAGAGCCGACCCGACGCCCGGTATCGAATCCAGCCCCGTGAGTAACTCCCGCGCACCGGCGGCAGCTTGATCGGCTTGCCTGCCCACGGCCCGGGTCAGCTCGTCCCGGGCCGGGCCGGCGGCGCCGTCGGCGAGGAAGGCCAGCAGCGGCCAGACACCGGCGGCCGAGAAGACCGTGCCCTGTCTGGTCTGCCGCGCCCAGCGTGCGGTGAGCGCGTTGACGGCGCTGACGGTCTCGTTCATTCGTCGTCCTCCCAGGGGTACTCGGGGAAGGGCAGGGGGTCCGTGACCCGGCCCGCCGCGAGGACGAGCCGGGAGTGCCGGTGCGGGGCGAGGAAGCCGAAGGGGCGGTGGTCCACCGGGAAGCCGGGGTGCGGTCGGCCCGTTCACCGCGCGCGCGGCCGCCGTCCCCACCCTCATTCCGCCCCCGTTCACGGCGCGCTTACGATGCGCGCAGTCGTACGTCAGTTCAGCCGTCCGTTTCCGCGCGGCCCGACGCCCCCTCAGGAGCACGGTACCGGTGTCCATACCTCCGCCCCCCGGCCCCCACCAGCCACAAGGGCCCTACCCACCGCCCCAGTCGGGCCAGCCGCAGTACCCGCAGTACCCGCAGGCGCCGTACGGGCAGCAGCCGCCGTACCCGGGGCCGTACCAGCCCTGGGGCCAGGGCTACGGCCCCTACGCGCCGCAGCCGCCCGTCAACGGGCTCGCCATCGCCTCCCTCGTGCTCGGGCTGCTGTGCTGTCTGCCGGGGGTGGGGCTGGTGCTGGGGCTGGTCGGGCTGGGGCAGATCCGCAGGCGGGGTGAGCGCGGCAGGGCGATGGCGGTCATCGGGTCGGTGCTCTCCGCACTCGGGCTGGCCCTGTGGGTGCTGGTGCTGGCCACCGGCGGGGCGGCGGAGTTCTGGGAGGGCGTCAAGGAGGGCGCGAACGACGGCTCCAGCCTCTCCCTGTCCACCGGCGACTGCTTCGACACCCCCGACGGCACGCTCACCGGCGACCTGGTCTCCGACGTCACCGTCGTGGACTGCGAGAAGGCGCACGACGGCGAGGTCTTCGCCACCTACCGGCTCAAGGGCTCGGACTACCCGGGCGACGACAGCGTCGGCGACTCCGCCGACCGGCGCTGCTACGGTCTGGAGGACGGCTACGCAATGGACGGCTGGGCGATCCCCGGCGACGTCGACGTGTACTACTTCACGCCCAGCGCGGACAGTTGGGAGTACGGCGACCGGGAGGTCGCCTGCGTCTTCGGCAACACGACCGAGGGCCGCACCCTGTCCGGCTCGCTGCGCAACGACGAGAGCGTGCTGGACAACGACCAGGTCGCCTACCTCGACGCCGCGCACGTCCTCAACACCGCCCTCGCCGGCGTCCCCGAGGCCGAGTACGTCGAGGACGACCTGCCCGGCTACCGGCAGTGGGCGGACCGGGTGACCACGGCCCTCGGCAAGCAGACCGCGATGCTGCGCGCGCACGACTGGGGCCCGGACGGAAAGAAGCCGGTGGGCGACCTGATCGCGGACCTCGACAAGGCGCGGACGGAGTGGGCGAAGGCCGCGAAGGCCACGGACGCGGACACGTACTACGCCCACTACGACAAGGGCTCGGCGCTCCTCGACCCGAAGCGGACCGTCACCGCCCGCAAGGCTCTGGGCCTCGCCACGACCCCGCCCTCGTACGACGACGGGGGCGGCGGCTCCGGCAGCGGAGGAAGTGGCTCCGGCATGGAGGTGTGATCGCGGCTATAACGGGGAGAAAGTGCCTGCGTAAAGCCTCCCCGGGCCACATGTCATCACATCGAGTGATTCTCTGGCCTTTGCTTGCATGGCTCAACCCACGGTTGCCACGCTGTTGCTGTCTGTACAACCTGATGGGAGCGGCCAGTGACTTTCGGTGAGCAGCCGGCGTATCTGCGTGTCGCGGGTGATCTCCGCAAGAAGATCGTCGACGGTTCGCTGCCGCCCCACACCCGGCTGCCCTCCCAGGCCCGCATCCGCGAGGAGTACGGCGTCTCGGACACGGTCGCCCTGGAGGCCCGCAAGGTGCTGATGGCCGAGGGGCTGGTCGAGGGCCGGTCCGGCTCCGGGACCTATGTGCGCGAGCGGCCCGTGCCCCGGCGGGTGGCCCGCTCCGGCTACCGCCCGGCCGGCGGCGCCACCCCGTTCCGCCAGGAGCAGTCCGACGCGGCGGCGCGCGGCACCTGGGAGTCCAGCAGCGAGCAGACCGGGGCGGGCGCCGCGATCGCCGACCGGCTCGGCATCCACGTCGGCGACCGCGTGATGTGCACCCGGTACCTGTTCCGGGACGCCGGGGAGCCGATGATGCTCTCCACCTCCTGGGAGCCCCTCGCCGTCACCGGCCGCACCCCCGTGATGCTGCCCGAGGAGGGCCCGCTCGGCGGGATGGGCGTGGTCGAGCGGATGCGCGCCATCGACGTCGTCGTGGACAACGTCACGGAGGAGGTCGGCGCCCGCCCCGGCCTCGCCGAGGAACTGCTCACCCTGGGCGGGGTCCCCGGCCATGTCGTCCTGGTGATCCAGCGGACGTACTACGCCTCCGGCCGCCCGGTGGAGACCGCGGACGTCGTCATCCCGGCGGACCGCTACCGGGCCTCCTACCATCTGCCGGTGAGGTAGCCGGGCCTACCACCTCACCGTGAAGTAGCGCACACCCTTGCGATGGTTGACGCCTTCACGACTCGGGCACGAACCTGTGCCCGCCGCTGGAATCCGGCCGTTCTCCCAGGTGAACCGGCTGTCCTCGGCATGCTCGCGACCCGAAGTACGGGGCGCGCGAGCGGCGCATTCGTTGTCGTGCGCCCCCACCGTTCTGGCTGGTTGCGTACCTCTTTGTGAAAAGGCGTATTCGCTGCGTAAAGGTTAGGCGTACGCTCGGGCATATGCGGAGTGCGGTTTCCTTAGTGGGGCGGGGATGGACGGGAGCCGGGAGATGCGGAGGGGCGCGATGACGGAAGGCACGGTCTCTCTCCCCTGGCTCGTCATACGGCAGGACGACAACGGCAATCGCTACCGCGTCGGCCGGTACGCGACCCGGGCCGAGGCGCAGAAGATCGCCGACAGTCTCGACGACCGCGGACACAAGCAGCTCTACTGGGTCGAGCGCATCGGTCACGCCAACGGGGACGGGGCCAGCAGGAACTGACCCTCCCGTAGGCTCCGGCCCATGAGCGAACGGATCGTGGTGGTCGGAGCCGCCCTGCTCGACACCGGCCGCCTCCTCGCGGCCCGCCGCAGCGCACCCCCCGAGCTGGCCGGCCGCTGGGAGCTTCCCGGCGGCAAGGTCGAGCCCGGCGAGACCCCCGAGCACGCCCTCGTGCGCGAGCTGCGCGAGGAGTTGGGCATCGAGGCGCAGACGCTGACGCGCGTACCGGGAGAGTGGCCCCTGCGGCCCCCGTACGTCCTCCAGGTGTGGACCGCCCGCCTCCACCCCGGCTCCCCGGACCCCAAGCCCCTCCAGGACCACGACGAGCTGCGCTGGCTGACCCCGGAGGAGATCTGGGACGTGAACTGGCTGGACCAGGACGGGCCGGCGGTACGCGCGGTCACCGCCATGCTGGGACGCGGGGCGTAGCCCCGACGAACAGGGGCGCGGGCCGCATTGGACTTGCGGCTCCCGCCGCGTGGGCGCGACAGGCGGATCGAGTCCGGGGCGCAGCCCCGACGAACAGGGGCGCGGGGAACTGCGCGACAAGCCCCCACCGCGCCGCACCCGCCCGACACCCGCGCCCCCCGAGCTCCTAGGCGCTCGGCCCTCCCGGCGTAAGCCGTTCGCACCACAGTGCGCCCTCTCTCGCGGTACTGCCCTCCGGTAATCGGGTATGTGCCCATTAACCCCACGAAACCGGACAGTGCCGGGCTCGCAGCCGGGGGAAGCGACTGGGAAGTGATCGGTGTGATCGACACCGAAGGTGACACCGCCGAGTGGACCTTTCCCGCGGAACCGGGCGCCGTGCGCACCGCCCGGACCGCGGTCCGAGACCAGCTGCGGGGCTGGGGCCTGGACGGCCTCGCCGACCTCGCCGCCCTGCTGGTCAGCGAGCTGGTCACCAACTCGCTGCGACACGCCACCGGCCCCATCGGCGTACGCCTCGTCCGCCCCCCGGAGCTCGGCGACACCCTGCGCGTGGAGGTCTCCGACCCCCTCCCGGACCCGCCGCGCGAGCGCGCCGCCAGCCCCGACGACGAGAGCGGCCGCGGCCTCCAGCTCGTGGCGGGCTCCTCGCGCAGCTGGGGTACCCGTCGGGGAGACAACGGCAAGACGGTCTGGTTCGAGCTGGCCGTACCAGGGTGAACGGGGTGAACGGGATGTACACGCAGTGCTACGTCGTCCACCCGCGAGAGTGGCCGATCAACGCGTGCCGGAGTGCGTGATTCGACGGCGTGTTCCCTGGTTAGAAGACTGGAAGTGTTGTCACGGTCCGGTCCGGAAATCGTCGGGACCGTGCTGTGATCGTGAACACCGTGTCAGGCGGCACCGTAGTGCTGGATACTGCGGGCAGCCGCACCCGGTGACCGGTGCCGGACGCGGTGAGCTGGAGGGGACGGTTCGCGTGAGCGAGATACCAGCTAAGGCCACGGAGTCCGAGGACCCGTCGGACGGCGCGAGGGCGGGGACCGCGGAGACAGCCGCGGCCCCTGGCGACGCCGTGTGGCAGAGCAGCCCGCCCGGCTCGATCTACGACTACATCAAGGTCGCCTCGTTCTCCATCGGCGCCGGCGGCCTGGTCGACCAGTGGAGTCTGCGCGCCGAGCAGATCTTCGGCATCCCCGCCGAGCGCGCCGTCGGCATGGACCCCATCGAGGCGTTCGTCGCCCCGGACCTGCGCGAGCGCGGCCAGCGGAAGATGGCCGAGATCCTCGATGGGCGGGAGTGGACCGGCGTGGTCCCGTTCCGGATGCCCGACACGGCGGACGGCGAGCGCGGCGAGGAGGGCATCGCCGAGGTCTACGTCATGCCCACCCGCACCGCCGAGGGCGAGAACGCGGCCGTGTGCATCGTGGTCGACGTCCGCACCCTGCGCAGCATCGAGACCGACCTCGCGGCCTCGCAGTCGATATTCGGTCAATCTCCTTTCGGCTTCCTGCTGATCGACACCGACCTGCGGATCCGCCGCGCCAACGTACGGTTCTCCTCCATCTTCGGCGGCACCCCCGAGGACCACCGCGGCAAGGGCGTCCACGACTACCTCCCGCGCTCCGAGGCCGAGCGGGTCGCGGCCACCCTGCGCCGGGTCCTGGAGACCGGCAACTCCATCACGGACATGCACGTCACGGGCTTCGTGCCGGGCTCCGAGGAGCGCCGGCACTGGTCCATCAACCTCTACCGGGTGCACAGCGGCACCGGCCGCCCCATCGGTATCGCCTGGCTCGGTCTCGACATCACCGCCCGCCGCGCCGCCGCCCGCGAGGCCGCCGCCGCCCGGCGCAACCTCGCCCTCCTCAACGAGGCCGGCGCCCGCATCGGCAACTCCCTGGACCTGGAGACCACCGCCCGCGAACTCCTCGACGTGGTCGTCCCCGGCTTCTGCGACCTCGCCACCGTCGACCTCTACCAGGGTCTGCTGGCCGGCGACGAGACCCCGCCGGGACTCGCCGACGGCAGCGCCGAACTGCGCCGGGTCGCCTTCGCCAGCGCGGTCTCCGACGCCCCCTTCGTGGGCGGCGGCGCCCCGGTCGCCGTCGGCGCCGTCCACCACTACCCCTTCAACTCCCCGTGCGCGGACGCCCTGCGCACGGCCCGCCCGCAGCACGTGCCGGCGGCGGAGGGCGGCCTCGTCCAGTCCACGCTGGCGGTGCCCATGGTCGCCCACGACACGGTCGTCGGCCTCGCCCAGTTCGCCCGCACCAAGGGCAGCGAGCCGTTCGGCGACCGCGACCGGGAGCTCGCCGTGGAGCTGGCCGCCCGCGCCGCCGTCTGCATCGACAACGCCCGGCTCTACCGGCGCGAGCACGAACGCGCGCTGATACTGCAACGGTCCCTGCTCCCGCCCGGCGACCCGGAGGCCTCCGGCCTGGACATCGCCTGCCGCTACCTGCCCGGCAACGCGGCCACCGAGGTCGGCGGCGACTGGTTCGACGTCATAGAACTCCCCGGCCACCGCACGGCGCTGGTGGTGGGAGACGTGATGGGCCGGGGGCTGCGCGCGGCGGTCGCGATGGGCGAACTGCGCACCGCGGTCCGCACGCTGGCCCTGCTCGACCTCGAACCGGCCGAGGTGCTCTCCGCGCTGGACGAGATCGCCCGCGGTCTCGGCACCCCCGGCGGGGTCCAGCAGGCCACCCGCACGGCCCGCCAGCCCCGCGACGCCGACCTCTCCGAGGTCTACCTCGCCACGTGTGTGTACGCCGTCTACGACTCCGTCACGAGACGCTGTACGTTCGCCAACGCCGGCCACCTGCCACCCGTCCTCGTGGAACCGGGCGAGGCCGCCCTGATGCTCGACGTGCCGCCCGGCATGCCGCTCGGCGTCGGCGGCGAGCCCTTCGAGGAGGTCGAGGTCGAACTCCCCGAGGGTGCCCTGCTCGCGCTCTACACCGACGGCCTGGTCGAATCCCGCGACCACCCCCTCGACGAGGGCCTCCAGGCGTTCGTAGGGGCCCTCACGGACCCCGCCCAGCCCCTGGAGGACGTCTGCGACCACGTCCTCAACACCCTCGACACGCACCACGGCGAGGACGACATCGCGCTGCTGATGGCACGTGTACAGGGGCTGCCGGCCGACTCCGTCGGCGACTGGACGCTCCCACGCGAGCCCCGCAGCGTCGGCCGCGCCCGCGAGTACGCCCGCGGCCAGCTGCTCACCTGGGACCTGGAGCCGCTGGTCGACACGACGGAACTCCTGGTCAGCGAACTCGTCACCAACGCGCTGCGGTACGGCGAGGGCGACATAAGGCTCCGCCTCCTCCTCGACCGGACCCTGGTCTGCGAGGTCTGGGACTCCGGCCTGGTCCAGCCGAGGCGCCGACGCGCCCGGGACACCGACGAGGGTGGCCGCGGCCTCCAGCTGGTCGGCCTCCTGAGCGCGGCGTGGGGCTCACGCCGGACGCCGCGGGGCAAGACGGTGTGGTTCGAACTCCCGCTCCCGGACGGCGAGACGGGCCTGACCGACCCTGCGGAGGCGCTGCTCAGTCTGTTCTGAGGAGGCCGTGGTCATGGCGCGACGCCGCGGGGGCTGGTCGCGCAGTTCCCCGCGCCCCTTTGGGGCGCTCTGGTGAGCGCATACCGATACGGCGCCGCGCTTCTGCAGGGCGCTCGCGCAACCCCCTGCTTTTAGGGGCGCGGGGAACTGCGCGACAAGCCCCCGCGGACCCGTAGCCGCCCGACGACCCCCCGCGGCACCCTCTGACGCGCTACCCCAACCGCCCCCTGCTCTCGGGCCCCCCGAAGGCCACCACCGGCCCCCCGTCCCCCTCCTCACCCAGCAGCACGCCCCCGAGCACCGCCCCCGCCACCCCACTCCCGTGGCCGCCCTCCCCGGTGAACGGGTTCCCGTGCGCCCGCACATCCCGCTCCGCCAACTCCCACGCCCGCCGCGCCAGCCGGTCGGCGTCCGCGGGCGCAGCCCGCCCCGCAGCGGCCAGCAGCGCCCGCGCCTCCGCCCCCACAGCCGCCCGATGCGTCCCCACGAAGTCGTCCGCCACCCCCAGCGCACTGCGCGCCACCAGCCCCGCCCCCGCCGCGATCACCCCGGCCCGCCCGCCCCCCGTCCCCTCCACCGCCCGCACGACCCGGCGCAGCGCGTCCAACGGGTCGTACGGCCCGCCGGTCACCTGCCCCCGCACGCCGGCCAGCACGGCGTCGGCATGCGCCAGCCGCGGCGGCAACGCCGTCCCCCGCAGACCCGCCAGCTCCGCCTCGGCGCCGGTGAGGGCGGCCGGCACCAGCGCCGCCGCCGTCCGCAGCTCTTCCGCCAGCCGCTTCACGCCGCCCAGCAGCACCCCGGCCTGCGCCACGGCCCCCTCGGCGGCCCGCACCCCCCGCCGGAACCCGTCGTCGTCGCCCGAATCGGCGGCCTGGCGGGCCTGGTTGAGCCGTGAGGTGGCGAACACCAGCCGGTCCTTGGCCTGTTCGACGTGTCCGACGACGGGCCCGACCGCGGCCGCACCGTACCGCTCACCCGCCCCGGCCAGCGCCGCCGCCACCCCGCCGGTCCGCCCCGCCAGCTGCCGGAACCGCCCCTCGGCCTCGGCCAGCGCATCCCCCGCGTCCCACGCGGCGTCGAATCCCGCCGCCTCCGCGTCCAGTTGCCGCCCCGCCTCCGCGCACCGCCCGACCACGCCCACCAGTGCCTGGCGCCGGCCGGCGTCGTCCCCCGGCACCCCCTCCTCGTACCGCCGCCATATCGCGAACGCGGCCGTCAACTCCGTCTCGGCGGCCCGCAGGGCCCGTTCGGCGGACGTGGCCCCGTGGACGTACCCGAGGGCCTCCCGGCTGGTGCGGACGCAGTCGTCGGCGAGGACCAGGGAGGTCCGGGCCTGCCGCTCGACATCGGCGGGCGTCGGAGCCGGCGGGGCGGGGGAGAGGACGCCCGGCGTGGTGCGCGAGCGGGCCCGCCGTATCCGGCGCACGTATCCGTAGCCGCCCAGTGCGCCGGCCGCCGCCACGGCGACGAGCGGCAGGACGTAGTCGGTCGCCGACGCCCCGTCCGCCGCCTGGGCCGCGGCCACCGTTCCGCCGCCCGCCACGGGAACCGGATCTTGAGTGACGCTCGTCATCACCGGCAACACCAGCCAGACCGCCCCGGCCACCCCGCCCAGCACCGCATGCCCCACCCGCACGGCTATGTGCCCCGTGGCATGCCTCGGCCGACCCCGGATCAAGGATGACGTCACATTTCGGAGCGTATGGGGAGCCAGTCGGCTTCGCGACCGGGGCGGAGACAGCCGGGGGACGAGGAGAAATGGGGAGCGGAACATGAAACGGAGCCCGAACCAGGAGAACAACCCGAAACCCACCACCGCCCCGGACCCGGCCCGGCCCGCCGGCGAACCGAACTCCCCGTCGGCATCACCCGCCCCCTCCGGCGATCCGGCCTCCGAGCCGGTCCCGGCCGCTCCCTCCGACAACCCGCCCCCCACGCCGGCACCACCCGCACCCGCCGACGCGCCCGGACCCCGGCAGGGGCCACCCGCACCCGACGACGCGAGCCGCACGGGTCGGCCGGGTGGGAAAACGAAAGTCGGCAGATGGACGCTACGCGTCCTCCTCGTCCTCTTCGTCCTCCTGCTCCCCCTCCTCATCGCCGAGACCGCCCTCCGCATCAACTACGCCGGCGACCCGAAGGCCGGAACGTACAGCCGGAACCGGGACGCCCTCTGGCTCGGTCACGCGTGGGTCGACGGTCGTAGGACCGACGCCGACGTCACCGCCCTCGCCGCCCGGCTCGCGGGCACCGGCATTCGCGACCTCTACGTCCATGCCGGACCACTGGAGCACAACGGCACGCTGCCCAAATCGGCCTACCCCAAGGCCCGTTGGCTGATAACAGCCGTGCATCGAAAACTCCCCGGCGTCCGGGTGCAGGCCTGGCTCGGGGACGAGCTCGCGCCCGAGAAGCCGGATGCGATGCATCTGGAGAAGAAGGCGACGCGCGACGCCGTCGTCGCGTCGGCGCGGCAGGTCGTCGCCGCGGGGTTCGACGGGGTCCACTTCGACCTGGAGCCGCTGCACTCCGGCGACCGCAACTACCTCGCCCTCCTCGACGCCCTGCGCCCCGCGACCCCGCTGCTCTCCGTCGCCGCACACCAGATCGATCCGCTGCCGGCCTTTCACTCCTTCTGGGGTACCGTCACCGGTCATCCGAAATGGTGGTCGCAGGAGTATTTCGGGCAAGTCGCCCGGCGGGTGGACCAGATCGCGGTGATGTCGTACGACACCATGCAGCCGCTGCAGAGCCTGTACGGCGGGTACGTCGCGCAGCAGACCAGCCTTGCGCTGGAGGTCACACCGGCGGACACCGATCTCCTCATGGGGCTGCCCTTCTACCACGAGAACCGGTTCGGGCACTGGGCGCACGCGGAGACCGTGCCGGCGGCCGTGCGCGGGGTTCGGCTGGGACTGTCACGGACGGACCCGGATCGCGCTACCTTCGGCGTCGCCCTGTACGTCGACTTCGCCGCCACCGAGGATGACTGGACCTCCTATCGGAAGGACTGGGTTCGTACGTCATGACAACCGCTCGTGCCCACCTCACCCGTGACGACCTCGCGTCGCTCTCCCGCGAGGCCCTCGGCCGTGCTCCCGCAGCCGTCACCCGGCTGCGCGGCGGGAGCAAGAAAGGCGTCTACCGGCTCGCCCTCGACAACGGCCGGAGCGCGATCGCGTACGTCTGGTCCCCGGAGGAGGACTACTGGGGGCCCGTCGACGCCGACATCCGCGACCCCTTCGCGCACGCCTCCGGCCTCGGCCTGTTCCTGTCCGCCCACGACCTGCTGACCGAACTCGGCGTGCGCACCCCGCGCCTGCTGTTCGCCGACGAGGACGCCCGGCACCTGCCCGCCTTCGCCGCGGTCGTCGAGGACGTCCGCGGCGGCAGCCTGGAGGTGCTGCTGCGCAGCGACCCGGGCGCCGCACGGGTGCCGCTGGCCCGGCTGGCGGGAACGCTCGGCGTGCTCCGCGAGCACGTCTCCGCCGGGTACGGGAAGGCCGCCCTGGTGGAGGAGGGCGGGAAGCCGCTCGGCAGCTCCTGCGAACAGGTCGTCGCGGACCGCGCGATGCGCGACATCGCGGAGGTGGCCGAGCGGGATCCCCGGCTGCGCGAGGCGCGGCGGGCGCTGGCCGAGCGCGTGCACGAGCTCTACGACGCGGTCGAACCGCGCGACCACGCCTCCCTGGTGCACGGCGAACTCGGCCCGGACCACGTCCTGGTGACCGAGGAGGGCGATCCCGCACTCATCGACATCGAAGGCCTGATGTACTTCGACGCCGAATGGGAGCACGTCTTCCTGCAGCTCCGCTTCGGGCCCGCCTACGACGTGCTGCGCACCGCCGACCTCGACGAGGACCGGATGGCCCTGTACCGGCTGGCGATGCACCTCAACCTCGTCGCCGGGCCGCTCAGGCTGCTGGACGGCGACTTCCCGGAGCGCGAAACGATGCGGGACATCGCCGAGTCCAGCCTGCGGCAGGTGCTCAGCCTCCTGCGGGGCGCCTCCTGATCTTCGAGCCGAGCCACACCAGCGGGTCGTACTTGCGGTCGACGGCCCGCTCCTTCAGGGGGATCAGGGCGTTGTCGGTGATGTGGATGCCCTCCGGGCACACCTCCGTACAGCACTTGGTGATGTTGCAGTAGCCGAGGCCGTGTTCGTCCTGGGCCGTGCGCTTGCGGTCCAGGCCGGAGGCTTCCGCCGCGTCCAGCGGGTGCATGTCCAGTTCGGCGACGCGCATGAGGAAACGCGGGCCGGCGAAGGCCGTCTTGTTCTCCTCGTGGTCGCGGACGACGTGGCAGGTGTCCTGGCACAGGAAGCACTCGATGCACTTGCGGAACTCCTGGGAGCGGTCCACGTCCTCCTGGAACATCCGGTACTCGCCGGGGCCGACCCCGGCGGGCGGCACGAAGGCCGGGACCTCCCTGGCCTTCTGGTAGTTGAAGCCGACGTCGGTGACCAGGTCGCGGATGACCGGGAAGGCGCGCAGCGGGGTGACCGTGACGGTCTCGTCCTGCTCGAAGACGGACATGCGGGTCATGCACATCAGGCGCGGGCGGCCGTTGATCTCCGCCGAGCACGAACCGCACTTGCCCGCCTTGCAGTTCCAGCGGACGGCCAGGTCGGCGGCCTGGGTGGCCTGGATGCGGTGGATGATGTCCAGGACCACCTCGCCCTCGTTCACCTCGACCTTGAAGTCCTCCAGGCCGCCGCCCTCGACGTCGCCCCGCCACACCCGGAAGTGGGCCGTGTAGCCGCTCATTCGTACAGCTCCTCTTCGGCGAGGTACTTGACCAGCTCCTCCTTCTCGAAGAGGGCGAGCAGGTCGGCTCGGATGGGGTCGGTGGTCTCGCGGGTGAGGTCGATCTGGCCGCGCTCCGGGTCGGTGGCCGCCAACCCGCCCGTGGGTTCGGCCAGCCGGCAGAGCAGGTTGACCGGGCGCCACCGGCGGTCCATCGTCGGATGGTCCTCGCGGGTGTGCCCGCCGCGCGACTCGGTGCGCTCCAGCGCCGCCCGGGCCACGCACTCGCTGACCAGCAGCATGTTCCTGAGGTCCAGGGCGAGGTGCCAGCCGGGGTTGAACTGGCGGTGCCCCTCCACCCCGGCCCGGCGCGCCCGCACCCGCAGCTCGGCGAGCTTCTCCAGGGCCTGCTCCATCTCGCCCTCCCGGCGGATGATGCCGACCAGGTCGTTCATGGACTGCTGGAGCGCCTGGTGGAGGGTGTACGGGTTCTCCGGCGGACCGGAGCCGGGTTCCTGACCCTCGGCGGAGAAGGGCCGCAGCGCCTCGGCCGCCGCCGCGTCGATCTGCTCGTCGTCCACCGTCGGGCGCTCGTCGAGGTCCGCCGCGTGGTCGGCGGCGTGCCAGCCCGCCCGGCGCCCGAACACCAGCAGGTCGGAGAGCGAGTTGCCGCCGAGCCGGTTGGAGCCGTGCATGCCGCCGGCCACCTCACCGGCCGCGAACAGCCCCGGTACGCCGCGGGCGGCGGCGGTGTCGGAGTCCACCGCGACCCCGCCCATCACGTAGTGGCAGGTCGGCCCGACCTCCATCGCCTCCGCCGTGATGTCGACGTCCGCCAGCTCCTTGAACTGGTGGTACATGGACGGCAGCCGGCGCCGGATGACCTCGGCGGGCATCCGCGTCGACACGTCCAGGAAGACCCCGCCGTGCGGGGAGCCGCGGCCCGCCTTCACCTCGGAGTTGATGGCGCGGGCCACCTCGTCGCGGGGGAGCAGCTCCGGGGGACGCCGGTTGTGGTCCGGGTCCTCGTACCAGCGGTCGCCCTCCTCCTCGGACTCGGCGTACTTCTCCTTGAAGACGTCCGGGATGTAGTCGAACATGAACCGCTTGCCCTCGGAGTTGCGCAGCACCCCGCCGTCGCCACGCACCGACTCGGTGACCAGGATCCCCTTCACCGACGGCGGCCAGACCATGCCGGTCGGGTGGAACTGCACGAACTCCATGTTGAGCAGCGGCGCCCCGGCCAGCAGGGCGAGCGCGTGCCCGTCCCCGGTGTACTCCCAGGAGTTCGACGTCACCTTGAAGGACTTGCCGATGCCCCCGGTCGCGATCACCACGGAGGGCGCTTCGAGGACGAAGAAACGGCCGGTCTCCCGCTCGTACGCGAAGACCCCGGAGACCCGTGTGCCGTCCTTGAGGATCCGGGTGACCGTGCACTCCTGGAAGACCTTGAGCCGGGATTCGTAGTCACCGGTCTCCTTCTCGTCCTCCTGCTGGAGCGAGACGATCTTCTGCTGCAGGGTCCGGATCAGCTCAAGGCCCGTGCGGTCGCCGACGTGGGCGAGGCGCGGGTACTCGTGGCCGCCGAAGTTGCGCTGGGAGATCTTCCCGTCCTTCGTGCGGTCGAAGAGGGCGCCCCAGGTCTCCAGCTCCCAGACCCGGTCCGGGGCCTCCTTGGCGTGCAGTTCGGCCATCCGCCACTGGTTGAGGAACTTGCCGCCGCGCAGGGTGTCGCGGAAGTGGACCTGCCAGTTGTCGTGCTCGTTGACGTTGGCCATGGCCGCCGCGATACCGCCCTCGGCCATCACCGTGTGCGCCTTGCCGAACAGCGACTTGCAGATCACCGCCGTACGGGCGCCCCGCTCGCGCGCCTCGATCGCGGCGCGCAGTCCGGCCCCGCCGGCGCCGACGACCACGACGTCCCACTGCTGCCGCTCCACCGCTGACATCAGAAGCCCCCGTCCTCATCAAAAGAATCGCGGATCGTCGAAGACACCGGACGCGAGCAGATAGACGTAGAAGTCGGCGAGCGCCACGCTCACCAACGACGCCCAGGCGAGCAGCATGTGCCGGTTGTTGAGCCGGCCGACGAACTGCCACGCCTTGTAGCGCACGGGGTGTTTGGAGAAGTGCTTGAGCTTGCCGCCGACGATGTGCCGGCAGGAGTGGCAGGACAGCGTGTACGCCCAGATCAGCACGATGTTGACCAGGAAGACCAGGGTGCCGAGGCCCATGTGGCCCCAGTGCTCGTGCGTGTCCCGGAAGGAGAGCACCGTGTCGTAGGTCAGCACGCAGGCGACCAGCAGGGCGAAGTAGAAGAAGTACCGGTGGACGTTCTGCAGGATGAGCGGGAAGCGGGTCTCACCGGTGTACTTCGCGTGCGGCTCGGCCACCGCGCAGGCGGGCGGGGACGCCCAGAAGCTGCGGTAGTACGCCTTGCGGTAGTAGTAGCAGGTCAGGCGGAAGCCCAGCGGGAAGATCAGGATGATGATCGCCGGGGAGATCGCCCACCAGCTGCCGAAGAGGTCGGCGTTCGGGCCGGACGGCATGGTCTTGCAGTTCTCGGCCAGACACGGCGAGTAGAACGGCGAGACGTACGGCGCCGAGTAGTAGTGCGCGTTCGAGAAGGCCCGCCACGTCGAGTAGACGACGAACGCGAACAGACCGGCCGCGGTGACGGCGGGCGCCAGCCACCAGCGGTCGGTCCGCAGGTGCGGGGCGGAGATCGCGGCGCGCGTACCGGTGCGTACGCCGCCGCTGTTCGGATGTGGTTCCGTACCAGTGGCCAAGGGGATGACTCCGGTCGGTTCGGGGGTCGGGGCCTGCGGGCGGGCGCTCCTAGGGGGCGTGCCGGTCGCGGGCGCCGAGACCCTCGTCGTCCGTGTCCGTCCACAGGTTGATGTCGTACGGGTCGTCGGAGATGGTGACGAGTTCGGGCCGCTTGCCCGGGGCGCCGGTGTTGGCCGCCTCACGCAGCAGTGCCACGCTCTCGCGCAGGTGATCGGCGTCGGAACGGACGCGGCGCATCTCCAGTCCGCCGCTCCCGAGCTGCTGCTCCAGGCGGCCGACGGACCGGTTCAGGTCCTCTAGGCAACGCTGGACTGACGTCAGGTCGTCGTGCACGGACATGACGTGACCTCACTTCCGCGGACTTCGTGGTCCAAGGCGGCAACGTTCATGCGCCTGCGAGTGTTGCGCGTCACACCTGCTGATGTGAAGCCATGTGCAGCGATTGGCGGATTGCGCGCCTCCGTCGCACGCCCGCACGCGCTCTGTGTGCGCCGGGATGAGCACGGCATTGCGCCGCACGGGTGGCGTTTGGCGGCCTCCGCCGCCGTGTCGTCCCGGGCCGACGGACCCCGTCCATTTCAGTGGGGTCCGTACTTCTGACGTACATGTGATCAACTCCAAAATACCCCCAAATGTGAACAGACCGCACCCGTGTCACGGGGCCTCCCGGAGGTAAGCAGAGATGTCTCACCACGGCGTCGGCCATAGCGCCCCTTCAGGGGCGCGGGGCGTTATTGCATGTGCGGCTGCCGCCGCGCGGGCGCGATCAGCCACAACGGCGCCGCACTCGAACGACGGCGGCACTTCCCGGCGCTACCAGAGAAGCCTCGCCTTCCTCGCCGCAGGCGCCCTCGCCCTCCCCCTCCTCGCCGGCTGCGGCTCCGACGACGAGGGCAGCAAGCCGCTGGCCGGGCAGGACATCGTGCCGGTCGCCCGGGACGCGGTCGCCGAGGGCGGCACCCTGAAGATGGCCGTGGACGCCGTACCCGAGACGCTCAACACCTTCCAGGCCGACGCCGACGCGGGCACCACCCGGGTCGCCCAGGCCGTCCTGCCGTCGATGTTCACCATCGACGCCACCGGGAAGCCGGTCCGCAACCCGGACTACCTGGAGTCCGCGAAGGTCATCGAGACCGAGCCCCGCCAGGTCGTCCTCTACAAGCTCAACCAGCAGGCCGTCTGGAGCGACGGCCGGGAGATCGGCGCCGCCGACTTCGCCGCCCAGTGGCGTGCCCTGTCCGGCAAGGACTCCGCCTACTGGACCGCCCGCAACGCCGGCTACGACCGCATCGCCCAGATCGAGCGCGGCGCCAACGACCTGGAGGTCCGGGTCACCTTCGACCGGCCGTACGCCGACTGGAGGTCGCTGTTCTCGCCGCTGTACCCGAAGGACGTCATGGGCACCCCGGACACCTTCAACGACGGCGCCCGCCGCAAGCTCGCCGTCACCGCGGGCCCCTTCCGGGTCGACAAGGTCGACACCGCCAAGAAGGACGTGATCCTCACCCGCAACCCGCGCTGGTGGGGGCGTCCGGCCAAGCTCGACGAGATCGACCTGCACGCCGTGGACCGCGCGAAGCGGGCCTCCGCGCTCGCCGCCGGCACCGTCGACGTCGCCGACATCGACGCCGCCGACGCCGACCGGATCACCGTCGCCGGCCGGGAGAAGGGCACCGGCCTGCCCTTGCAGGGCGCCGGGAAGACCTCCGCCAAGAAGCTGCGGTCCTGGGCGCTGACCCTCGGCATGGACGAGGAGAAGCTGCCGAAGGGGTCGAAGAAGCTCCGCAGGAGCATCGCCAAGTGGCTGGAGCAGCAGCACGAGCTGCGTGACTTCGCCGTCCGCAAGTCGCTGGAGCCCGCCTACACCCAGCTCGCCCTCAACGGCTCCGAGGGCCCGCTCGCCGACGAGCGGGTGCGCCGGGCCGTCGCCCGCGCCCTCGACCGCCAGGCGCTCGCCAAGCTGGTCCTCACCCCGCTGGGGCTGCCCGCGGTGCCGGTCGGCAGCCACGTCGCCCTGTCCGGGCAGGCCGCCTACACCGACGGCAGCGGGGCGATCGGCGGTCTCGACACCCACGAGGCGCAGGCCCTGCTCGCCGACGCGGGCTGGGTGGCCGGCGGCCCGGTCAAGACCGGCGGCAAGGCGGCCGGCGCCGAGGACGGGGAGAAGGCCGACAAGAAGAAGGACGACAGCGAGCAGGGCGACGAGTCGGACGGCGGGCACGACGGGCAGTACATCGTCGGCGAGGACGACAAGGGCACGGACGACAAGGGCCCGGACGACAAGGGCACGGACGACAGGGACACCCGCGACCACCAGAAGGACCACGCCCACGGGGCGCCCGGGGCGTATGCGCCCAAGGGCACGGCGGCACCCAGGGGCGCGGGGGCGCCGGCCGGGCCGCTGGCGAAGGACGGGAAGGCGCTCTCGCTGCGGTTCGTGCTGCCGTCGGGACCGGGCTCGGAGGCCCTCCAGACGGTCGCCGGCCAGATCTCGCAGATGCTGGACAGGGTGGGGATCGCGACCGAGATCCAGAAGGTCTCCGACGACAGCTACTTCAAGGACCACATCGCGGCCGGGCAGTACGACCTCGCGCTGTACTCGTGGCCGTCGTCCGCGTTCCCGGCGACGGACGCGCGGCCGATCTACGCGAAGCCGGTGGTGGCGGCCGACGGGTCGCTGAACGTCGAGCAGAACTACACGCGGGTCGGCACCGACCAGGTGGACCAGCTCTTCGACCAGGCGCTGGGCACGCTGGACGAGGACGAGGCGGACGGGCTGCTGCGCAAGGCGGACTCCAGGATCTGGGCGTCGGCGGGGTCGCTGCCGCTGTACCAGCGGCCGCAGCTCGTGGGCGCCCGGAAGGACCTGGTGAACGTGGGCGCCTTCGGCTTCCAGACGCCGGTGTACCAGGACATGGGGTTCCTGAAGAAGGGGGCGAAGGTGTCGCCCAGCCCCGGCAAGGGGTAGGGCGTTCGGGGCCGTCGTCGGGTGCCGGGTGTGCGGGGGCTGGTCGCGCAGTTCCCCGCGCCCCCTGGTTTCTCCGCCGATCGCTCCTTGATGAGCACCCTGAGCTGCATATTCGTATCCCCGCGAGCCGCCGGTCGATCGGCCCCGTACCATGGGGTGAGGCCGTGGCGTGTTCAGCCCGGCAGGGTCCGCGTAACACCGACGTACGCGCAGACCCCTTCCTCACACTCCGGGAGTACGCCGCACTATGGCCACGCGCCACGACATCCGCAACGTCGCCATCGTCGCCCACGTCGACCACGGCAAGACGACCCTCGTCGACGCCATGCTGAAGCAGGCCGGTGCCTTCGCAGCGCACGCCGCCGAGTCGCTCGACGACCGAATGATGGACTCGAACGACCTGGAACGTGAGAAGGGCATCACGATCCTGGCCAAGAACACGGCGGTGAAGTACCACCCCAAGGATGGCGGCGACGTCATCACCATCAACATCATCGACACCCCGGGCCACGCCGACTTCGGAGGCGAGGTCGAGCGCGGTCTGTCGATGGTGGACGCGGTCGTCCTGCTGGTCGACGCCTCCGAGGGCCCGCTGCCGCAGACCCGCTTCGTGCTGCGCAAGGCCCTCCAGCAGCGCCTGCCCGTCATCCTGTGCATCAACAAGACGGACCGCCCGGACTCCCGGATCGACGAGGTGGTCAACGAGACCTACGACCTCTTCCTCGACCTGGACGCCGACGAGGACCAGATCGAGTTCCCGATCGTCTACGCGTGTGCGCGTGACGGTGTGGCCTCGCTGACCAAGCCGGAGGACGGCACCGTCCCGGCCGACAGCGACAGCCTGGAGCCGTTCTTCTCCACGATCCTGGCCCACGTCCCGGCTCCGGAGTTCGACGCGGAGGCCCCCCTCCAGGCGCACGTCACCAACCTGGACGCCGACAACTTCCTCGGCCGTATCGCGCTGCTCCGTGTCGAGCAGGGCGAACTGCGCAAGGGCCAGACCGTCACGTGGATCAAGCGTGACGGCACGATGTCCAACGTGCGCATCACCGAGCTGCTGATGACCGAGGCGCTCACCCGCAAGCCCGCCGAGATGGCCGGTCCGGGTGACATCTGTGCCGTCGCCGGTATCGCGGACATCATGATCGGCGAGACCCTCGCCGACACCGAGAATCCGATCCCGCTGCCGCTGATCACGGTCGACGAGCCGGCGATCTCGATGACCATCGGCACCAACACCTCGCCGCTGGTCGGCCGTGGCGGTACCGGCAAGGGCGCCGACAACAAGGCCGCGGTCAAGGACCGCAAGGTCACTGCCCGGCAGGTCAAGGACCGTCTCGACCGCGAGCTGATCGGTAACGTCTCCCTCCGCGTGCTCGACACCGAGCGCCCGGACGCCTGGGAGGTCCAGGGCCGTGGTGAGCTGGCGCTCGCCATCCTGGTCGAGCAGATGCGCCGCGAGGGCTTCGAGCTGACCATCGGCAAGCCGCAGGTCGTCACGAAGCAGGTCGACGGCAAGACCTACGAGCCGGTCGAGCGCATGACGATCGACGTGCCCGAGGAGCACATGGGTGCGGTCACGCAGCTCATGGGTGTCCGCAAGGGCCGGATGGACAACATGTCCAACCACGGCTCCGGCTGGGTCCGCATGGAGTTCGTGGTGCCGTCCCGCGGTCTCATCGGCTTCCGTACCGAGTTCCTGACGCAGACGCGCGGCACGGGTATCGCGCACTCCATCCACGAGGGCCACGAGCCCTGGTTCGGCACCCTGCAGACCCGTAACAACGGCTCGCTGGTCGCCGACCGCTCCGGTGCCGTCACCGCGTTCGCGATGACGAACCTCCAGGAGCGCGGTGTGCTGTTCACCGAGCCGGGCACCGAGGTGTACGAGGGCATGATCGTCGGTGAGAACTCGCGCTCCGACGACATGGACGTCAACATCACCAAGGAGAAGAAGCTCACGAACATGCGGTCGTCCTCGGCCGACTCGTTCGAGGCGATCGTGCCGCCGCGCAAGCTGTCGCTGGAGCAGTCGCTGGAGTTCTGCCGTGACGACGAGTGCGTCGAGGTGACCCCGGAGGCCGTTCGCATCCGCAAGGTGAACCTGGACGCCCGCGAGCGGGCCCGTGCCGCCAGCCGCGCCAAGCACGGCTGATCGCAGGACACTTGAGCCCGGGTGCCCCCATGATGGGGGTGCCCGGGTTTTTTGCAACCCGTTTTCGAGTGGGCGGGACTCGGCCAACTTCAGGCCGCTGTCCGAAATGCGGAGATCCTCGCCCGATAGCCATGTAACAAGTCCGTTTCGCGGCCTTCTCCCGTGGAACGCTTTGTCCATTTTTCGGAAGAACTACGCGCCAGCTGTGACTGAATTGAGATTTAAAGACAGTGGTCGGCACCTGGCTCATGGCAGATAGTTAGCCGCGTAGCGCTCGGGTCAATGGGTCTCGCGCTGTGGGGACAGCGCTCGACTCACGAGCATCAGGGGGTGTCTGGCCCTCCGTCAGGGGTGTCGGAGGGTATGGACGGAAACCTCCTGTTGGTGAACACGTGAAGTCATGAGGGGAAGTCCCATGTGCAGTGTCACAGGCGCCAGGTGGGTTCCGTCGCCGACGACGGCCGGTCAGTCCGATCCGTCCGACTGCCCTTGTTCGTCCGGTAGTTGGTCCTGAAGCAGCAGCCGTCCGGGTAGTGCCGCCGCTCGCCTACGCGCGTCCGGCTGCGGCATTCCCGTTCGGCCGGGGCATGCCCTGACGCTTCATCGGATCACCGCCTCATCGGTTCATGCCGCTGCGGCCGCACCCACCTGTGCCGGCCGCCGGTTCGGCACACCCACACCTGTGAATTGGACGAACTGTGACAAGTCCTACGGACATTGAGGGCGGCGGACGGTCGGTCGTCGTGGACGGCGGACCGGAGCCCGACACGAAGACCGGGACGGTGAAACTCGAAGGCCGCTCGCCCGGCCAGCTGATGTGGATCCGCTTCAAGCGCGACCGCACCGGCGTCATCTCGGCGTTCGTCGTGGCGTTCTTCTTCCTCGTCGCAGCGGCGGCCCCGCTGATCTCGAAGCTGTACGGCAAGAACCCGTACACCATCTACGCCGACGAACGCCCGGAACTCTTCGACAGCGCGGGTGTGCCGGTGCAGCCCAACGGCGGCATCAGCAGCGAGTTCTGGTTCGGCCTCGAACCGGGCAACGGCTACGACGTGTTCACCAAGCTGATCTACGGCATCCGGACCTCGCTGACGATCTCCGTGGCGGTCACCGTCGCGGTCGTCGTCACCGGAATCCTTCTCGGTGTCACAGCGGGCTACCTCGGCGGCAAGACCGACTTCGCCATCGGGCGGCTCATCGACTTCCTGCTCGCCTTCCCCTCGCAGCTGTTCTTCATCGCCAGCATGCCGGTCGTGGTCTCGCTGTTCGTGAGCCCGCGCGACGAGACGCCGACCTACGTGCGCGTCGTCGCGCTGATCGCCGTCCAGTGGGTGCTCGGCTGGATGAGCCTCGCCCGCATCCTGCGCGGCACGACACTCGCCCTGCGGGAACGGGAGTTCATCGAGGCGGCCAAGGTGAGCGGCGCCTCGCCGTGGCGGATCATCCGCAAGGAGGTCCTGCCGAACGTGGTGACACCGCTGCTGGTGCAGACCACGTACACGCTTCCGTACCTCGTCACCAGCGAGGCGGGTCTGTCGTTCCTCGGTGTCGGCATCGTCGAGCCCACCCCCGACTGGGGCCAGATGTTCTCCAAGGCCTCGACCGAACTCGTCCTGCAGAACGACATCACCTACATGTTCTTCCCCGGCGTCTCGATGGTCATCTTCATCGTCGCCTTCAACCTGCTCGGGGACTCGGTCCGGGACGCCTTCGACCCGAAGGCGTCGCGCTGACCGACAGTTTGTGGGCGTCCTCGCCCGGATACCGCACGGCCATTTCCTTCGCACCGGCGTACACACAGATGGGTGGAGACTTCAGTGATGAGTAGGGGCGGACGCCATGCATACGCCGCTTTGTCGATATTCGCGGCGGGGGCACTCGTGCTCAGCGGCTGCAGCAAAGGCGGCAGCAACACCAGCGACAACAAGAAGAAGGACCAGCAGAACGCCAAACGGCAGCAGGCGTCGATCAAGTTCGGCGACGCGAAGGACTCGACAGGCCCCGCGACCGCCGTGCCGGGCGCGAAGACCGGCGGCACCCTGGAAGTGCTGCAGCGCGACTCCTACGCCCACCTCGACCCCGCCCAGATCTACGTCTCCGACGAGGGCTCGCTCGCCACGCTGATCCACAGAGGTCTCACCGGCTACAAGGCCACCAACAACGACGGCAGCGGCCACGAGGTCGTCGGCGACCTCGCCACCGACTCCGGTACCACCACGGACGGCGGCAAGACCTGGAAGTACACCCTCAAGGACGGCATCAAGTTCTCCGACGGGACGCCGATCACGTCCGCGGACTTCCGCCAGACCTACGAGCGGCTCTTCGCGTCCTTCATCAACCAGGGCCCGACGTACCTCCAGCAGTGGCTGGCCGACACCAACGGCGCCGACTACCGCAAGCTGCTCCCGGACGGTCCCTACAAGGGCAAGCACCTGCCGAACAGCATCCTGGAGACGCCCGACAGCAAGACCATCATCTTCCACTTCAAGACCCCGCACCCGGACCTGCCGTACGCGCTCGCCATGGCGGGTTACGCGGTCGTCTCCAAGAAGGGCGACACGAAGGAGAAGTACGACAAGGCCCCGGTGACGACCGGCCCGTACAAGATCCAGTCGTTCAAGTCCGGCAAGTCGATGGTGCTGGTCAAGAACACCAACTGGGACCCGAAGACGGACCCGATCCGCAACCAGTACGTGGACCAGATGGACTTCACGTTCAACGTGCAGTACGAGGACTCCACGAAGCAGCTGCTCGCCAACAGCGGCGCCGACCAGACCGGCATCAGCTTCAACAACTCGGTGGACGCGGGCAACATCTCCCAGGTCCTCGGCGGCGACGCGGCCATCAAGGCCCGTACGGTCGCCGGCTACCAGCCCTACGTCGGCCAGGTCAACATCAACATGAAGCACGCGGCGTTGCAGGACAAGACGGTCCGCGAGGCCATCGCCTACGCCCTCCCGATCACCCCGATGGTCCGTGCCTTCGGCGGCAGTTCAGCCGCCGAGGTCGCCGGCGGCTTCATCAGCCCGACCGTCAGCGGCTACGACGCCTCCTTCGACCCGTGGGGCAAGAAGAAGAACCCGGGCGGTGACGCGGCCAAGGCCAAGGCGCTGCTGAAGAAGGCCGGCAAGGTCGGCATGAAACTGACCTACGGCTACATCAACACCCCCGAGGGCCAGCAGTACTCCGCCGCCATCGCCGCCGCGCTGGACAAGGCCGGCTTCAACGTCCAGCGCCAGGACATCCCGGCCGAGACCTTCTACGACCAGATCGGAAAGGTCGAGAACAACTACGACATCTACCACTCCGCCTGGGGTGCGGACTGGCCGTCCGCCTCGACCGTGATCCCGCCGCTGTTCGACGGCCGCGCGATCGCCGACGGCTCGCCCAACTACTCGCACATCAACGACGCCAAGGTGAACGCCGACATCGACGCGGCGAACAAGATCACCGACCCGGTCAAGTCGGCGGACGCCTGGGAGAAGATCGACCAGTACCTGGCCAAGGACGTCATCAACGCCGTCCCGACCATCTACTACAAGCAGGTCCAGATCGCCGGCTCCAAGGTCGGCGGCCTGGTCTACGACGACGTGATCGGCGGCATCGACCCGCGTCGCCTGTACATCAAGTAACCCCACCCGCCCGCCGGTACCCGGTGCGTGAGCCTCCTCGGGGCGACACCGCACCGGGTACCGCCCGGCCCGCCGACGTCAGAAAGCCCCTCGCATGCTGCGCTTCCTCGTCCGCCGGATCCTCGGTGCCGTCGTCATCCTCTTTCTGCTGAGCATCGTGACGTTCTTGCTGTTCTTCGGGATGCCGCGCGACCCGGCGCTGCTGATGTGCGGCAAGACGTGCAATCCGACCAGTCTCGCCAACATCCACCACGTGCTCGGCCTCGACAAGTCGATCCCCGAGCAGTACTGGATCTTCCTGCACAACCTCGTCCTGGGCAGCGACAAGTTCGCCCAGGGCCCCTGCCCCGCCCCCTGCTTCGGGTACTCGTACCACACCAACGACCCGGTCTGGTCGACCATGATGGACCGGCTGCCCACCACCGTCTCGCTCACCCTGGGTGCCGCGGTGGTCTTCCTGACCGTCGGCCTGGGCACCGGCATGATCGCGGCTTGGAAGCGGGGAACCCTGCTCGACAAGACGGTCACGGCCGGCTCGATGGTGCTCAGTTCGATGCAGATCTACTTCCTGGGCCCGCTGGCGCTCGCCGCGCTGGTCTACCAGTCCCACATCTTCGACAAGCCCGCCTACAACAACTTCACCGCGAACCCGATCACCTGGTTCACCGGACTGATCATCCCGTGGGTGGTGCTGTCCACGATCTTCGCCTCCCAATACACCCGTATGGCGCGCTCGTCGATGATCGAGCAGCTCCAGGAGGACCACGTGCGCACCGCCCGCGCCAAGGGCATGTCCCGCCACTACGTGTTCTTCCGCTACGCCTGGCGCGGCTCGCTCATCCCGATCGTCACCATCTTCGGCATCGACCTCGGCTCGCTGCTCGGCGGTGCCATCATCACGGAGTACACCTTCGGACTGCCCGGCCTCGGGCGACTCGCGGTGGAGTCCGTGCAGTTCAGCGATCTGCCGTTGCTGCTGGGCGTCATGCTGTTCTCCGCCTCCATGATCCTGCTCTTCAACATCATCGTCGACGCGGCCTACGCGTTCATCGACCCGCGCGTCCGGCTGTCCTAGGCCGGGTAAGAGGAGAACCGTCGTGACCACTCTGACCAAGGGCGCCGGCACCCCCGCACCGGCCGACGCGGGTGCCTTCCTCTCGGTGCGGGACCTGCACGTCAGCTTCAGGACCGAGGACGGCGTCGTACAGGCCGTGGACGGGCTGTCGTTCGACGTGCAGCGAGGCAGGACGCTCGGCATCGTCGGCGAGTCGGGCTCCGGGAAGTCGGTCACCAACCTGACCATCCTCGGGCTGCACAACCCCCAGTTCACCACGGTCGAGGGCGAGATCCTCCTGGACGGCCAGGAGCTGATCACCGCCCGCGAGTCCGAACTGGAGAAGGTACGCGGCAACAAGGCCGCCATGATCTTCCAGGACCCGCTCACCGCGCTGTCGCCGTACTACACGGTGGGCCGGCAGATCGCCGAACCGTTCATGAAACACCGGGGCGCCTCCAAGCGGGCGGCCTGGGACCGGGCGGTCGAGATGCTCGCCAAGGTCGGCATCCCCAACCCGAAGGAGCGGGCGAAGGACTACCCGCACCAGTTCTCCGGCGGTATGCGCCAGCGCGCGATGATCGCGATGGCCCTGGTCTGCGACCCCGACCTGCTCATCGCCGACGAGCCGACCACCGCCCTGGACGTGACCGTCCAGGCACAGATCCTGGACCTGCTCAAGGACCTGCAACAGGAGTTCGGATCGGGCATCATCTTCATCACCCACGATCTGGGGGTGATCGCCGACATGGCCGACGACATCATGGTGATGTACGCGGGCAGCGCGGTGGAGCGCGGCACCACGGACGAGGTCCTGCGCGCGCCCCAGCACCCGTACACCTGGGGCCTGCTGAACTCGATGCCGCGCCTCGACTCCGACCTGGCCGCGCCGCTGAACCCGATCCCCGGCACCCCGCCCTCCCTGCTGACCCCGCCCTCCGGCTGCCGCTTCCACCCCCGCTGCACCTTCCAGGACCGGGTCGGCGGCACCCGCTGCGTCACCGAACGCCCGCTGCTGGGCCCCGACCGCTCCGCGGCCTGCCACCTGACGGCGGACCAGAAACGCACCATCTTCATCGAAGAGATCAAGCCCCGTCTGGGCTAGGAGACGACACGTCATGACCCAGGACACGGTCCTTCCCGCCCCGCGCGAGGCGACTGCCGGTGAACCACTGCTGGAGGTCTCCGGCCTGACCAAGTACTTCCCGGTCAAGGGCGGCTTCCCGATCCGGCGCACGGTCGGGCACGTCCAGGCCGTGGACGGCATCGACCTGACCGTCCGGGTGGGCGAGAGCTTCGGCCTGGTCGGCGAGTCGGGCTGCGGCAAGTCCACGACGGGCCGCCTGATCACCCGCCTGCTGGAGCCGACGGACGGCACGATCAAGTACCGCGGCCAGGAGATCGGCCACGCCTCCCGCCGGCAGCTGGCGCCGATCCGGTCCGAGATCCAGATGATCTTCCAGGACCCGTACTCGTCGCTGAACCCCCGCCAGACGGTCGGCAAGATCATCTCCGGCCCGATGGAGATCAACGGGATAGAACCGGAGGGCGGCCGCGAGAAGCGCGTACGCGAACTCCTCGAAATCGTCGGCCTCAACCCCGAGCACTTCAACCGCTTCCCGCACGAGTTCTCCGGCGGCCAGCGCCAGCGCATCGGCGTGGCCCGCGCCCTGGCCCTGGAACCGAAGCTGATCGTCGCCGACGAACCGGTCTCCGCCCTGGACGTCTCCATCCAGGCCCAGGTGGTCAACCTCCTCCAGCAGGTCCAGAAGGAACTGGGCATCGCGTTCCTCTTCATCGCCCACGACCTCGCGATCGTGCGGCACTTCTCGCAGCGCGTCGCGGTGATGTACCTAGGCAAGATCATCGAGGTGGGCGACCGGGAGGCGATCTACAGCCGCCCCCGCCACCCCTACACCCACGCCCTGCTCTCGGCGGTACCGGAGGTCAGCCTCACGGACGAGCCGGACGCGGTCGGCCGCGAACGCATCCGCCTGGCCGGCGACGTCCCGTCCCCGATCTCCCCGCCGTCCGGCTGCCGCTTCCGCACGCGCTGCTGGAAGGCCCAGGACAAGTGCGCGACGGAGGAACCCCCGCTGGTCCGGATCTCCGGCAACCACGAGGGCCACCTCACGGCCTGCCACTTCCCGGAGGACCCGACGACCGAGGCCCGGGACGAGGACATCGTGCTGGATCCGGCGCTGGCGGCGCTGGAGGAGGAGTAGCCCTCTCCTGCCGGACGGCGGCGGGCCGGTCAGTCCGTGCCCGCCGCCGTGGCCAGGATCCGGGCCAGCTCGGCGGACCGGGTGACCATGGGCCAGTGACCCGAGTCGATGTCGGCGAAGCCGACGTGTCTGGCCCGGGCGAGCTCCGGGACGTCGCCGTCCTTGATCCACTCCTGTGCCTGCGCGGGCGTGAACTCCGGGCACACGACGACCACCGGGACGTCGAACCGCCGTTCGTCGGTCAGCCGCACCACGCCCCGGGACACGCCCACGGGCACCGGGATCGCGGCAGCCGCGAACTCGCGACGGGCGGCTGTGTCGAGGTCCGCGGCGTCCGGCCCCTCGAACGGCTCCCAGCCCGGGAACGGCATGACCCCGTCGCGTACCTCGAAGAAGTCGGCGTACGGCTGACCGCCGGCGGACGGGAAGCCACCGATGAGGACGACCTTGGCCAGCCGTTCCGGCCGCCGGTCGGCGGCCAGCCAGGCCAGGGTGCAGGCGGCGGAGTGCCCCACCACCACGGGTCTTCCGGGCGCCGCGTCCACCGCGGCGAGCACCGCCGCCACCTGATCGTCGAGCGTGGCGGACGGGGAGCCGTCCCCCTGGCCCGGGAGGGTGAGCGCCACGGGACGGTGGCCCAGCGCCTCCAGCGCGGACGCGACGCCGCCCCACACGGATGCGTCCAGCCACAGGCCGCCGACGAGCAGAATGTCCATGGTCAGTTCCCCTTCTCCGGCTGCAAGGCCCCCACCGTAGAAGGAGATCCGGACGATCCACTGCCGGATTGTCCGGCTGCCGCGGTCTGGGCAGCGCCCCGTCAGGGGCGCTGGGGGTACCCCCGGCCGAAGGCTGGGGGAGGAACTGCGCGACCAGCCCCCACGCACTCGCCGGCGAACTGCGGTGGCACATCGCGGCACTTCCGGCGGAGCGCTTAGCCTGCTTCCGTGCCGAACGACCTCAGCCCCACCGCGCGGGCGATACGCACCCTGGAGATCCTCCAGGCCCGCCCCGGTACGACGGCCGGTGAACTCGCCGTGCGGCTGGGCGTCACGGAGCGGGCCGCGCGCCGGTACGTCGGGATCCTGCGGGAGGCCGGCATCCTCGTGGAGTCGGCCCGTGGGCCGCACGGCGGGTACCGGCTGGGGCGCGGGACACGACTGCCGCCGGTGCATTTCACCCAGGCCGAGGCGCTCGGCCTGGTGATGGCGGTGCTCGACCGCCGGCCGGGCGGGACCGACGGCGACGACGTCGACGACCTGGTCGGCACGGCCCTGGGCAAGGTGGTCAAGGCGCTGCCGGAGAGCGTCGGCCGCCAGGCGGCCATGCTGCGGGAGCACGCGTCGGCCGCGCCCGACCCGTATGCGACGCGCCCGGACCCGGTCGTCACCAGCGAACTCGTCGACGCCGTCGCGGCCCGGCGCCGGATCTCGGTCGGGTACCGCAGCGAGGCCGGCGACGAGTGGGAGGAGGAGGTGGATCCCTGGTCCCTCGTCGTCCGCTACGGGCGCTGGTACCTGCTGTGCCACTCCCATCGTGTGGACGCGATTCGCACCTACCGGGTCGACCGGGTCCGCGAGGTCCGGCCGACCGGACGCCGGTTCGAACCGCCCGAGGGCCTCGACCCGGTCGCGGTGCTGGAGGAGAACCTCGGCCTGGGATGGGAGCATTCCACCCGCGTGGTCTTCGACGCCCCCCTGGCCGAGGTGGCCCCGTGGATCCGGCCGCCCATGGGACGGGTGGAGCCCTTCGGGGAGGACCGGTGTGTGCTGGTCGGCAGCACCCGCAACCCCGACATGTACGCACAGGAGTGGCTGGCGAGGGTCCCGTTCGCCTTCCGCGTCGAGGGCGGGGAGGAACTCCGCGCTGCGGTCGCGGCACTCGGGGCGCGCTTCACCGCGGCGGCCGCGGGACCGCCGTGACCGTCCTACCGGTGCCGCGCGACGGTGATGATCTCCGGGCTCCCGGAGGTGACCGGCCCGCGCGCCCAGTCGCCGTACTGTTCGACGACCTCCAGACCGGCGGCCCCCAGGAAGCCGGCGAGGGCGTCGGGAGCGAGGAAGCGGAGGGTGGAGCGGCATACCTGGGGGTGCGCGAAGGCTCCACCCTCGTACGTCTCCGTGAAGGTCACCCGGTCCCCGACCGGGGAACCGTCGACCTCGTGCCAGACGCGGACCTGACGGCCGTCCGGGTCGGTGGCGTGGTGCACGCGGTCCGGTGTCCAGGTCTCCCAGGCGCGCGCCGTGGGGTTACGGGTCTCGAAGACGAACCGGCCGGTGGGGGAGAGGGCGGCGCGTACGGCGGCCAGCGCGGCCCGCAGGTCATCGTCGCCGAGCAGTTCCTGGAAAGCGTGGCCGGTCATCACGACGAGCTCGAAGTCGTGGCCGTCCCAGCGGCGGGCCCGCAGATCCCCGAGCACCCACTCCACTCCGGGTTCGGCCCGACGCGCCTGCACGAGCATCGCCGCGGCCGGCTCGAGCCCCGTCAGCGACCCACCGTGCCCCGCGGCCCGCGCCCCGCGCAGCAACCGCCCGGTCCCGCAGCCGACATCGAGCACCGACCCGGCGGACATCACCAGGTCCAGGTAGAAGTCGTCACCCGGCCCCCACGGGTTGAGGCTGTCGTAGAGCGCGGCGAGCGAGAGATCCGCGTACGAATGATCGACCACCGCGGCAGTGTGCCACATGATGTTGAACGCAGGGTCAGGAACGGCCTTCTTCTTGAGCTTCTATCAACTTCCATTGGACTGACCGTGCTTGATCACATAGAGCTGTGGGTGCCGGACCTGGACCGGGCGACGGGGTCCTGGGGCTGGCTGCTGGGAAGCCTGGGCTGGACGCCGTACCAGAACTGGCCGGACGGGCGGAGCTGGCGGCTGGGGGAGACGTACGTGGTGGTCGAGCGATCACCGGCGATGCGGGGTGCTGACGCCGGCCACGACCGTATGCGAGCCGGCCTGAACCACCTGGCGTTCCGTGCACCGGACCGGGCGACGGTCGACGCGCTGACGGAAGCGGCTCCGGCACACGGGTGGACGCTGCTGTTCCCGGACCGCCATCCGTTCGCCGGGGGCCCGGACCACTACGCGGCGTACCTGGAGAACGAGGACGGCTTCGAGGTGGAGCTGGTGGCTCGGGAATGAGCGGCTCGCAGGGCGCTGACGAAGGCGGCGAAGGCGCCGGGGCGGAAGGTGAGGGTGGCTCTGGCGGGGGCTTTGGAGTCGCGGACGGATATGCGGGTGGGGCGGGGGGCTACCTCGACGCAGTTGTTGCCGTCGCCGCTTCCCGAGTAGGACGACCTGCGCCAGTTGTCAGGGGCCACGGTGTGCTCACAGCTCCTTCGTCAGGTTGTGGATGAAGTCGCGCGACCGCTCGGGATCGAGGGACGCGGACTCCACCTTACGGAAGAGCGTTCGAAACGCACCGAGTTGGGCCTCCGAGTCGATGAACCCCGCGCCCTGCGGTGCATCGCGCACCGCTGTGTCCAGCTTGGGCACGGCGCCACCCGCGTACATCATGGCGTTCGTCGCTCCGGCGAAGCCGTCCAGGTCGAACGGGATGACCCGTACGGTGATGTGCTCCTCCTCGGAGAACTCCACAAGACGGCTGAGCTGAGCACGTGCGGCGACCCGGTCGCAGACCCTGATGCGCAGGGCCGCCTCGTGGATCACACTCTCGTAGGGAACGCGGCCTGGCTGCTCCAGGACCGCCTTGCGTTCCATGCGGTGGCGGACGCGCAGCTCAAGATCGCCCGCCGGGAGTTCGGGCACCCGGTACGAGAAGATGGCGCGAGCGTAGTCCTCCGTCTGGAACAAGCCGGGGATGTGCAGGAACTCCACGTCGAGCCGGTACGAAGAGTGGTATTCCAACTCGGCGAGGTCCAGGAAAGACGTCGGCAGCAGGCCCCGGTACTCCTCCCACCACCCCCGGGTCCGGTCCGTCGCCACCGCCACCAGCGCCTCGATCAACTCCACGTCCGTGCAGGAGTAATGGGCGGCGAGTCTTCGCACCCGCTCCTCGCTCACCCCTGCCGTACCGAACTCGATCTGGCTGATCTGCGCTGAGTCCGTACCCAGCAGTGCGGCGGCCTCCAATCCTCTGAGCCCTGCGGCCTCGCGAAGTTTGCGCAGTTCGGAGCCCAGACGCGCCTGCCGTGCAGTGGGTTGTTTCCTGCGCGTCATGTCTTCCTCCTCGCCAGGAACTGCCGTGAGGCAGAACCTCGTTCGAGGGGAAGATTACGGCAGCGACTTGCGCCGTCCCAAATTGTGACTCTACCGTCGGTGACGTAACGGACACGCTGTGAAAGTGCACCGCACCTATGCCGTGCGGCGATGCCACCGTGCGTGCAATCCCCTACATCTGACCGGAGTTGATGACGCATGCCCGAAAGCTGGGACTACACGCTCTACGTCCCCAACGACCCGAGAGCGGTGACGATCTCCCGTCGCACCCTGCGTCTGATCCTGACCATGCACGGGCTCATCGGCCTGGTGGACACGGCAGAGCTCCTCGCTGCGGAGCTGGTCTCCAATGCCGTGCGGCACACGAAGGGGCCGGCGGCGTTGCGGGTGCGGCGTTCCCCGGAGGGGGTGGTGTGGATCGGGGCGTGGGATGCGGACCCCGTGCCTCCGGAGCCGCCGGGGTCGTTGGGAGCAGTGACGGAGCTCGAAGAGGCGGGGCGGGGGTTGGGGCTGGTGGTGGCGTGTGCCGACTGCTGGGGCTGGCAGCCGTCCGCCCGGTTCGGCGACCGGGGCAAGTACGTGTGGTGTGAGCTGGGGGTGGCGTGATGGTGGGGTCGACGCACGAGGCGTTGCACCGGATCTTCCAGAAGGATCCGGGGTTGCTGACGCATGCGTTGCAGCGGGTTCTGGGGGTGCCGTTCCCGGAGACCCGGGAGTTCGCGGCGATGAACGTGGACCTGACGGAGATCGAGCCGGTCGAGCGTCGGGTGGACACGTTGCTGCGGGCGGAGACGGACGAGGGGACGTATCTCCTGGTCGTCGAGTCGCAGGGGGAGGTGGACGGCCGTAAGCGGGGGAGCTGGCCGTACTACCTGTCGTATCTGTATGAGAAGTACCGGTGTGAGCCGGTGCTCATCGTGATCACGCAGAGCAGTGCGACCGCGCGGTGGGCCTCGCAGCCGATCAGGCTGGGCTTGCGGGGGTGGGAGTCGCTGACGGTGCGTCCGTTGGTGCTGGGGCCGGACAACGTGCCGGTGATCGCGGACGAACGGGAGGCGGTGCGGGACGTACCCCTTGCGGTGCTCTCGGCCATGACACACGGGCGCGGCCGGAATGCTGCGGCCATACTGGAATCGCTGGCATCCGCCCTGAAGACCATCGACCGCGACAGTGCCGCGGTGTTCGTGCAGTTCGTCGACTCGTGCCTGGTCGAGCCCCAGGCGAAGCAGATGTGGAGGGACCTGATGACGGCGATGCAGTACTTCTGGCGGCACCCGCTGGCGGAGCAGGTGCGAGAAGAAGGGCGAGAGGAAGGTCGGGAGGAAGGCCGGGAGCAGGGGCGTGTTCAGGAGCGTGCCGAGATGGTGCTGCGTGTTCTGGAGTGGAGGGGGCTCGCGGTGAGCGACTCCGTGCGTGAGCGGGTGGACGCCTGTGCCGATCTGGACCAGCTCGAAATCTGGGCCCAGCGGGCGGTGCACGTCACGGACGCCGCGGAGCTGTTCGTCGAGTCCTGAACGGCGGCGAGCCTGACCCGGGATCCGTACTTGGCGGGAAGGGTGCGTCACGGTGACCGGCCCGAGGCCGCAAGGGCGTAAGGTGCCCGTCCATGTCTGCCGCTGAGCACCCCCCTTTCCTGCTGCGCAACACCGGTTTCGTGCGCCTCGCGTGCGCCCGGATCATCTCCGTCCTCGGCAACGGGTTCGCCCGCATCGCGCTGGCCTTCGCGGTGCTCTCGCTGCCCGGCGCGACCCCGGGCGACCTCTCGCTCGTCGTCGCCTGCCAGGCGGTCCCGCAGCTCGCGCTGGTGCTGGTGGGCGGAGTGATCGCGGACCGGGTGTCCCGCTCCGCGTTGATGGCCGTGTCGGACGTGCTCGGCGCCCTTTCCTACGGCGGACTCGCGGCCATGGTGCTCAGCGGCCACGCCCCCATCGCCGCGCTCTGCGCGCTCGCCGTCACGGCAGGCACCGCGACCGCTCTCTTCGCGCCCGCGATGGACGGGGTCATCCCGCAACTGGTGCCGTCCGAGGCCCTCCAGCGGGCCAACGGTCTGCTGCGGGTCGGCACCAACACCTCGCTCCTGCTGGGGCTGGCCCTGTCGGGCGTGACCGTGGCATGGGTGGGCGCGGGCTGGGCGCTGGCCATCAACGGCCTCTCCTTCGTGGTCAGCGCCGCGCTCACCTCCTCCCTGCGGCTGAGCCGGCGGCCCCGGAAGGCCGCCTCGGGGTGGGCCGATCTGCGCGAGGGCTGGCGGGAGTTCGCCTCCCGGCAGTGGCTGTGGGTGGTCGTCGTCCAGTTCTCCCTGGTGATGGCCGCCACGAACGCCAACGCCGGCGTACTGGGGCCGCTGGCCACGTGTGCCCACTTCGGCGGGGCCCGCGCATGGTCGCTGGTGGTGGCCGCGCAGGCGCTGGGGGCCGTGGCGGGCGCCGGGATCGCGGCCCGTGCGCGCGTGACCCGGCCGATCCTGGCGGCGGTCCTGTTCACCCTCCCGTCCGCCCTGCCGCCGGCCCTCCTCGGAGCCGGAGCACCGCTGTGGGCCGTCGCCGCAGGCGCCTTCACCGCCGGCGTCAGCCTGGACTTCTTCGGCGTGCTGTGGGCCACCACCATGCAGCGCGAAGTCCCCGAGGAAGCTCTGTCCCGGGTCAGCTCCTACGACTGGTTCGGCTCGCTCAGCCTCGCTCCACTCGGCCTCGCGCTGGCAGGACCCGCCGCTGGCGCCTTCGGCACCGACCGGATGCTGATCGTCTGCGCGGCCCTGATCGTCGCGGCCACCCTCGCCGCACTCCTGTCGCCCGGGGTGCGGTCGCTGCGTGCCGCACCGGGTGCGGACCGGCCCGAGCTCCTCGAAGCCACTACCGCTTCCTGACGTACGGCAATGAGAAGGGCCCGCACCTGGGGAGGTGCGGGCCCTTGCTCCCCTGGAGCGGACGTTCAGGGGCTCGGGTCAATGGGCCGGTGAAAGTCCGTTCCGCAGGCGGCGGCTGACGGAAAGGGGTGTGTCAGGCCGCGGCCTCGGGGTCCTTGGAGAGACGCGGGGCGGGAATCGTGTCCTGCGCCTCAGGGTAGTGGCACGCGGTGAGGTGGCCGGGCTTGTTGCCGTCGGCCTGGACCAGCGGCGGGGCCTCCGTCGCGCACTTCTCCGTCGCCTTCCAGCAGCGGGTGCGGAAGCGGCAGCCGGACGGCGGGTTGATCGGGGACGGGACGTCGCCGACCAGGCGGATCCGCTCGCGCGGCTCCACGTCCACCGTCGCCTCGGGTACGGCGGACAGCAGAGCCCGCGTGTAGGGGTGGCGCGGGTTGTCGTACAGGTCCTCGCGGTCGGCGATCTCCACGATCTTACCGAGGTACATGACCGCGACGCGCTGTGAGAAGTGCCGCACGATCGCGAGGTCGTGGGCGATGAAGACGAAGGCGATGCCCAGTTCCTTCTGGACCTTCTGGAGCAGGTTCACGACCTGCGCCTGGATGGAGACGTCCAGGGCGGAGACCGGTTCGTCGGCGACGATCAGCTTCGGTTCCAGGGCCAGGGCGCGGGCCACGCCGATGCGCTGGCGCTGGCCGCCGGAGAACTCGTGCGGGAAGCGGTTGAAGTGCTCGGGGTTGAGGCCGACGATCTCCAGCAGTTCCCGTACGCGCTTCTCGCGACCGCCGGCCGGGTTGATGTCGTTGATCTCCATCGGGCCCGCGATGATCTTGCCGACCGTCTGCCGCGGGTTGAGGGACGCGTACGGGTCCTGGAAGATCATCTGGATCTCGGACCGGATCGGTGCCAGCTGCCGGCGGTTGGCGTGCGTGATGTCCTGGCCGCGGTAGGTGATCTTGCCGCCGGTCGGCTCCAGCAGGCGGGTGATCAGGCGTCCCGTGGTCGACTTGCCGCAGCCGGACTCGCCGACCAGGCCCAGGCTCTCGCCCTCGGCGACCTGGAAGTCGAGGCCGTCCACCGCCTGCACCGCGCCGACCGTCCGCCGGATCGGGAAACCGCCCTTGATCGGGAAGTGTTTGGCCAGCCCGGAGACGTCCAGGAGGGGGTTGGTGTTGCTCATGGTCGTGAAGTCCCGTCTCGTGTCCGTCAGTTGTGGCCTGCGGTGGCCGCGTAGTCGGCGAAGAGCTCGTCGCGCCGGCTCAGTTCCAGGTGGCAGGCGGAGCCACGGCCTTCGACCAGCTCGAGCGGCGGCTGCTCGCTGGAACACCTGCCGCCCGCGACCTTCTCCGCGAACGCGCAGCGCGGGTGGAAGCGGCAGCCGGACGGCGGGTTGAGCAGCGAGGGCGGCGAGCCGGGGATCGGCGACAGCGGGATGTCGACCGGTCCGTCGAGGCTCGGCATGGAGTTGAGCAGGCCCAGCGTGTACGGGTGCTGCGGCGAGCCCAGGACCTGCTTCTTGGTGCCCCGCTCCACGCACCGGCCGCCGTACATCACCAGGACGTCGTCCGCGATGTCGGCGATGACTCCGAGGTCGTGGGTGATGAAGATGATCGCCGTGCCGAACTCCTGCTGGAGGTCCTTGAGCAGGTCCATGATCTGGGCCTGGACCGTCACGTCGAGCGCGGTGGTCGGCTCGTCGGCGATCAGCAGCTCGGGGTCGCAGACCAGAGCCATCGCGATCATCGCGCGCTGGCGCATACCGCCGGAGAACTGGTGGGGGTAGTCGTCGACCCGGACGTCCGGCTGGGGGATCCCGACCCGCTTCAGCATCTCGATCGCCCGCGCCCGGGCCTCCTTCTTGGAGGCGCCGGTGTGCTTGCGGTACACCTCGGCGATCTGGGCCCCGATGGTGTGGTACGGCGACAGCGAGGCCAGCGCGTCCTGGAAGATCATCGACATCTTGTTGCCGCGGAGCTTCTCCAGCTCCCGCTCGGACGACGTGAGGAGTTCCTGGCCGTCGAGCAGGATCTCGCCGTCGATCTGAGTGCGGGCCGGGTCGTGCAGACCCAGGATCGTCAGGTTGGTCACGGACTTGCCGGAGCCCGACTCACCGACGATGCCGAGCGTCTGGCCCTTGGCGATGTCGAAGCTGAGCCCGTCGACGGCCTTGACGATGCCGTCCTCGGTGGAGAAGTGGACTTTGAGGTCCTTGACGGAGAGGAACGGCTGCTGATCGGTGCTCGTCACGGGGACGCTCCTGGGGGGTGATGCGAGGTTGGGGGTGGGGCGGAGGTCAGGCGAGCCGGATCCGCGGGTCGATGAGGGCGTAGACGGCGTCCACGATGATGTTGAAGATCACGATCGCGCCGGCGGACAGCAGGGTCACGCCGAGCACCATGGGCAGGTCGCTCTGGTCCACGGACTTCAGGGCGAGCTGGCCCACGCCCTGGAGGCTGAAGACGGTCTCGGTGATGATCGCGCCGCCGATGAGCGTGGCGAGGTCGATGCCGAAGATCGTGACGATCGGACCCATCGCGCCG
Organism: Streptomyces sp. NPDC028289; assembly: GCF_055565975.1. Taxonomy (NCBI): domain Bacteria; kingdom Bacillati; phylum Actinomycetota; class Actinomycetes; order Kitasatosporales; family Streptomycetaceae; genus Streptomyces; species Streptomyces sp. NPDC028289. The sequence continues at coordinate 857,595 of NZ_JBVHTI010000003.1, forward strand.
CGCCAGGCGAACCGGAAGAAGACGTTCCGACGCGAGAGGCCCTTGGCCCGGGCCGTGCGGACGTAGTCCTCGCTCAGCGTCTCGACCAGCTGGGAGCGCGTCATACGGGTGTAGTTGGCGGTCCAGATCAGGGCCAGCACCAGCCATGGCAGCAGGAGACCGGAGGCCCACTCGATCGGGTTCTGGGTGAGGGGGGTGTACGACGGGTTGTCCAGGATGCCGAGCTTGGCGACGAAGAAGTACATCGCGATGTAGCCGACGAAGTAGATCTGCATCGAGGAGGCGACCAGCGACGCCGAGCTGGCGACCTTGTCCTGCCACTTGCCCTGCTTCACGGCGGCGAGCATGCCGGCGCCGATACCGAAGAAGAGGAAGACGACGGCCGAGCCGAAGGCGAGCGACAGGGTCAGCGGGAGCCGGTCCATGATCGTGCCGAGGACGGGCTCGCGGTTGGCGAACGAGTACCCGAGGCACGGCGCGTTGCAGTTGCCGAAGTCGCCGTAGCTGCGCCCGACGAAGATGCCCTTGAGCCAGTACCAGTACTGGACCGGAACGGGGTGGTCGATGCCCAGGTTGTGCCGGACCTGCTTGAGCATGTCGGGCGTGCAGTTCTTGCCGCAGGACATCGTGGCGGGGTCACGCGGGATGGCGTAGAAGAGCCAGAAGGTGACGGCGCTGATGATCAAGAGGATGACCAGCGCGCCGAAGACTCGGCGGACAAGGAAGCGGAACATGGGGCGTGACTTTCCGGACGGGGCGCCGTCGCCGGGGGGTGGGGGTGGGCCGGAGGGGGCGGCCAGGTCGTGGCCGCCCCCGGAGGGTCTTGCGCGCTTACTTCTTGACGTACAGCTTGCAGAGCGCGACGCAGGTGTTGCCGGCGTCGTAGACGACGTTGCCGACCTTGGATCCGTACATCCAGTTACGGATGGAGTGGTAGTCCGGGACAACCGGCGCCAGCTCCATGATCTGCTTGTCGATGGCGCCCCAGGCCTTGTTGGCCTCTTCGACGTCGGCGATCTTGGCGGCCGCGTCGATCGCCTTGTTCACGCTCGGGTCGTTCAGCTGGGCGTAGTTGCTGCGGCCGTCGCCGATGTTCTTGCCGCTCCAGCAGGGGAAGAAGACGGAGTAGCCGTTCGGCCAGTCCGGGCTCCAGCCGGCCGCGAACAGGTCGTAGCCGTTGTCGATCTTGCCGATCTGGGTGTAGAAGGTCGTCTTGTCGACCTGCTGGTTGACGACCTGGAAGCCGGCCGCCTCAAGGGCGTTCTTGATGGCCACGGCCTGCTTCACCGCGTTGTCCGACTGCTGGTAGGCGATGACCAGCTTCTGGCCGACCTTGCCGGCCTCCTTCAGCAGCGCCTTGGCCTTGGCCGGGTCGCCGCCGGGCTTCGTGGTCACGCCGTACAGGTCGAACTTCTTGTAGCCGGGGGTCACCGGGCTGAGGATGGTGCTGGCCAGCTCGCTGGTGGACGCACCACCGCGGATGGTCTGCAGCTGCTGGTGCGGCCACGCCCAGTTGATCGCCTGGCGGACCTTCAGGTCCTTGATCCGGGTCATGTTGATCGGCCAGTAGTAGGTGACCGTGTCGACCTGGGTCAGAACACGCTTCTTCAGCGTGGCGTTGGTGAGGACCTGCGCGGTGCGCTCGGCCGCCACCTCGTTGAAGATCGACATCGCGTACTGGTCGTTGCCCTTGTCCGCGATGTAGCGGTCGGTGGAGGCGACCGGCTGGAAGCCGAACTGGAAGATGTACTTGTCCGGGTACGCGTTGCGGATCGAGTCCGTGGCGGCGTCCCAGTGCTCGTTGCGCACGTAGGTCATCGACTTGCCGATGCTCCGGCTGTCGATCTTGTAGGGACCAAGGGCGTACGGACGCTTGTCGTACTTCTCCTTGGTGTCCTTCTTCTTGTTGACAAGACCGTAGCCGGGCATGCCGAGCGTGTAGTTGAAGTCGGTGCGGGCCTCGTTGAGGGTGAACGTGATCGTCTTGCCGGAGATCTCGATCGAGGAGAGGCTCTTGCCGTCGTAGGGGCCCTTGTACTTGTCGCCGCCGACCAGCCACTGCTGGACGTAGCGCGGACCCTCGGTGACGAACGAGGCGAAGAGGCGCTCGAAGGTGTGGCGGACGTCGTCCATGGAGAGGTCGGTGCCGTCCTCCCACTTGATGCCGTCCTTGATCGTGAACGACCAGGTCTTGCCGCCGTCCTTCATGGTGCCGGCGTCGGTCGCGACGTCGCCGACGAGCGTGGCGCCACCCTTGTCGTCGACCTTGTAGCCGGTCAGACCACGCAGGATCGGGCGGGTGATGGCGCCCTCGGTGGAGACGTAGATCTGCGCCGGGTCCAGGTGGTCCATGTCGAACTGGTCGAGCGAGTAGATCGTGCCGCCCTTGACCGCACCGGCGACCTCGGGCGCCGGGCCCGTGGAGTCCGCCTTGGTGCCGACCGGGATGTTCATGGTCTTCGCGTCGGAGACGGACGGGACCTTGGACGAGCCCTTGCTGTCGTCACCGCTGCTGCACGCGCTCAGCACGGTCGTGGAAGCCGCCGCCACACCGGTGGCGATCAGGAAGTTTCTGCGAGAAAAGGACATGCTGAGCCTGCCTATAGGGGTCAATTCGGATGGTCGGAACCAGCCGGACGTCATCGAACCGGGCCGGATGGTGCAGGGAGTGCTACCGCTTGGACTTCGGGTCGAGCGCGTCGCGCACGGAGTCGCCGAGCAGGTTGAAGGCGAGGACGAAGATCACCATGGAGATGCCCGGGAAGAGCATGAAGGTGATGTCCTCGGTGTAGAACTGCGCGCCACGACCGATCATCACGCCCCAGTCGGGGGTCGGGTCGATCATGCCTACGCCGAGGAAGGCCAAACCCGCTTCCGCAGTCACGTAGGCGGGGAGGAGCAGCGTGGACTGGATGATGATCGGAGTCCAGAGGTTGGGCAGCAGTTCCTTGAACACGACACGCATCGGTGACGCGCCCGTGACCTTTGCCGCCTCGACGAACTCCCGCTCGCGCAGACCGAGCACCTGGCCACGCAGCAGTCGGGCGATGGAGGCCCAGCCGAAGGCGGAAAGGACCAGGATCAGAGCGGTGGCGCGCAGCCAGGTCGGGATGTTGTCGTCGGGGGCGACGAAGAACCCGAAGACGACAGGCATGAACGCGATGAAGAACAGCGTGGACGGGAACGACAGCAGGATGTCGATGATCCGGCCGACGAGGTAGTCCGTCTTGCCGCCCAGGTAGCCCGCCGTGACACCGATCACGACGCCGAGAACCGTGGTGAGCAGGGCGGCGGCCGTCGCGATGCCGAGCGAGTTGCGGATCGCGTACAGCAGGAACGTGAAGACGTCCCGGCCGAGCTGGGGTTCGATGCCGAACCAGAAGTCCGAGCTCATACCTCCGTTGGGCCCTGCGGGGTACGAGAAGGCGTTGAGCAGCTCAGGGTGCTGGGTGGTGTACGTGGTGTACGGGTTCTTCCCGTACAGCTTCGCGATCAACGGTGCCGCGATGCCGATCACGAAGAAGAAGATCACGACGTAAGCGGATATAACGCCCGTCCGGTCGCGCTTGAAGCGCTTCCAGGCCAGGCGGCCCGGCGACCTGCTCTCGCTGCCCTTCGAACCGTCCGAAGTGGTCGACTTCTTCGCGGTCTCGTCGGTCACCTCGAGCGGGGCAGCCGCGGATGGAGTTGGGGGGGTCATGGTGCTCCTGGCCCAAGGGAGGGTCTGATGACTCCGCAGGGCACACTCCCCTACGGGCTACGCCGGACTTTTTCAACGCAATTCATTCAAGGTCAATAAATTCTCGGTCGGCTTGGGTTTCTCTTTACTTTCTTTGCCTGGCCTTGACCGTTCCGTAGCTACGCGGGTAGCGCGTCGTAATCGCACCGTGCTTTAGTTCGGGCGAACTGCGCGAAACGGGCAATGAGTTCGTTATGCGGACGCGAGGGTGCCGAAATGCGTACATCGGTGGGTCGCAATCCAACGTTTCGGCATCGTTGCGCAGAGATCCATTGCGCCGCCGTCACAAGATCCTCAAGAGGGTCCCGGAGGGGCGCCTGCAATCGGGTGACGTGTCCCCCTAAAGGTCGTCATGGGGCTCCGAGGGGCCTCCGTTCGGGGCAGTGGGTGAGCAGTATCGACCTGTTTGGTCGATATTGACCGATAGCGGGTCATCTGTGGATCCGCCGGTCCACCGATCACCCTTCACGGAGGAGGCAGGCCATGCGTTCAGCCACGCACGCCCGAGGGGCGGCCTGCGCGGTCGTGGTGGCGCTCGCCGCCACGGCCTGCGGGGGCGGCGGCGGCAGCGGGGGCGGCGGAGGCGAGAGCGGCGTGCTCAGCTCCTCCTGGGGCGACCCGCAGAACCCCCTGGAGCCGGCCAACACCAACGAGGTCCAGGGCGGCAAGGTCCTGGACATGATCTTCCGGGGTCTGAAGAAGTACGACCCGAAGACCGGCAAGGCCGAGGACATGCTCGCCCAGAAGATCGACACGAGCGACTCGCAGAACTTCACGATCACCCTCAAGGACGGCTGGACGTTCAGCAACGGCGAGAAGGTGACCGCCAAGTCGTTCGTCGACGCCTGGAACTACGGAGCGAGCCTCAGGAACAACCAGAAGAACGCCTACTTCTTCGGCTACATCCAGGGCTACGACAAGGTCCACCCGGACACCGGCTCACAGAGCGCCGACACGCTCTCCGGTCTGAAGGTCGTCGACGACAAGACCTTCACCGTCGCGCTCAACCAGAAGTTCTCCAGCTTCCCCGACACCCTCGGCTACGCGGCCTTCGCCCCGCTGCCGCAGTCCTTCTTCACCGACCACGCCGGCTGGCTGGCGCAGCCGGTCGGCGACGGGCCGTACCGCATCGAGTCCTACACCAAGGGCTCGCAGATGTCCCTGAAGAAGTGGGACGGCTACCCCGGCGCCGACAAGGCGCAGAACGGCGGAGTGACCCTCAAGGTGTACACGGACAGCGACACCGCCTACACCGATCTCATCGCCGGCAACCTCGACCTCGTCGACGACGTTCCCGCGTCGCAGCTGAAGAACGTCAAGAGCGATCTCGGCAGCCGTTACATCAACACTCCGGCCGGCATCATCCAGACGCTCGCCTTCCCCTACTACGACAGCGCCTGGAGCAAGAGCGGAGCGGAGAAGGTCCGCACCGGCCTCTCCATGGCGATCAACCGCAAGCAGATCACCGACACCATCTTCCAGAACACCCGGACCCCCGCCACCGACTGGACCTCGCCGGTGCTGGGCGCGGACGGCGGCTTCAAGGAAGGGCTGTGCGGAAGCGCCTGCGACTACGACCCCGCCCAGGCCAAGAGGCTCATCCAGGAGGGCGGGGGACTGCCCGGCGGTCAACTCAAGATCACGTACAACGCCGACACCGGCTCGCACAGGATGTGGGTGGACGCCGTGTGCAACTCGATCAACAACGCGCTGGGCAGCGACAAGGCGTGTGTGGGAAACCCGGTCGGTACGTTCGCCGACTTCCGGAACCAGATCGGTCAGCACAAGATGACCGGACCGTTCCGCGCGGGCTGGCAGATGGACTACCCGCTCATCCAGAACTTCCTGCAGCCGCTCTACTACACCAACGCCTCCTCCAACGACGGCAAGTGGTCCAACAAGGACTTCGACAGACTCGTCGACCAGGCGAACGCCCAGACCGACACCGCCAAGGCCGTGTCCACCTTCCAGCAGGCCGAGGAAGTCGTCCGCGACAACATGGCCGCCATTCCGCTCTGGTACCAGAACGGCAGCGCCGGCTATTCCGAGCGGCTGTCGAACGTGGCTCTCAACCCGTTCAGCGTCCCCGTCTACAACGAGATCAAGGTCAGCTGAACCGGCATGGGACGCTACGTCGTCCGGCGGCTGCTCCAGATGATCCCGGTGTTCGTCGGGGCCACGCTGCTGATCTTCCTCATGGTCAACGTCATGGGCGACCCGATCGCGGGGCTGTGCGGTGAGCGGGCCTGCGATCCGGCGACCGCCGCCCAGCTGAAGAAGGAGTTCGGACTCGACAAGCCGGTGTGGCAGCAATACCTCACCTATATGGGGAACGTCTTCACCGGCGACTTCGGCACGGCGTTCAACGGGCAGCCGGTCACCGAGCTGATGTCCACCGCGTTCCCCGTCACCATCCGGCTGACGATCGTGGCCATCGTCCTCGAGATCGTCATCGGCATCACGCTGGGCGTGCTGACCGGACTGCGGCGCGGGCGACCCGTCGACACCGGAGTGCTGCTGGCCACCCTGGTCGTCATCTCCGTGCCGACCTTCGTCACCGGTCTGCTGCTCCAGCTGCTGCTGGGGGTGGAGTGGGGATGGATCAAACCCTCCGTCTCCCCGGAGGCCACCTTCGGCGAGCTGATCGTGCCGGGGCTGGTGCTCGCCTCCGTGTCGCTCGCCTATGTCACCCGGCTGACCCGCACCTCCATCGCCGAGAACAGGCGGAGCGACTACGTCCGTACGGCCGTCGCCAAAGGGCTGCCCCGGCGCCGGGTCGTCGCACGGCACCTGCTGCGCAACTCGCTCATCCCCGTCGTCACCTTCATCGGCACCGACATCGGCGCGCTGATGGGCGGCGCGATCGTCACCGAGCGGATCTTCAACATCCACGGTGTCGGCTACCAGCTCTACCAGGGCATCCTGCGGCAGAACACCCAGACCGTGGTGGGGTTCGTGACCGTGCTGGTCCTGGTGTTCCTGGTGGCCAATCTCCTGGTGGACCTGCTCTACGCCGTACTCGACCCGAGGATCCGCTATGCCTGAGCAGCCGTTCGAGCAGGACCGGGCCATCGCCGGGACGGGCATGGGCGGGGCGATGGACCTGGCGGCGAGCGAGGCGCAGACGCTGGAACGGACACCGGGAGGACCGCTCGGTACCGGGCCCGCGGCCAAGCCCCGCTCCCTCTGGTCGGACGCCTGGCGGGACCTGCGGCGCAACCCCGTCTTCCTCGTCTCCGCCCTCGTCATCCTCTTCCTCGTCGTCATCTCCCTGTGGCCGTCCCTGATCGCCTCCGGCTCCCCCCTCAAGTGCGACCTCGCCAAGGCCCAGGAGGGCTCCCAGCCGGGCGCTCCCTTCGGCTACGACGGGCAGGGCTGCAACGTCTACACGCGGACCGTCTACGGCGCCCGTACGTCCGTCACGGTGGGCGTCTGCGCCACGCTCGGGGTCGCGCTGCTCGGGTCGGTGCTCGGCGGGCTCGCCGGGTTCTTCGGCGGCATCTGGGACTCGGTGCTGTCCCGGATCACCGACGTCTTCTTCGCGATCCCGGTCGTCCTCGGCGGTCTCGTCCTCCTCTCGGTGGTGACGAGCAATACGGTCTGGCCGGTCATCGGGTTCATGGTCCTGCTCGGCTGGCCCCAGATCTCCCGGATCGCCCGCGGCTCGGTGATCACCGCCAGGCAGAACGACTACGTCCAGGCCGCCCGCGCCCTCGGCGCCTCCAACTCGCGGATCCTGCTGCGGCACATCGCGCCCAACGCGGTGGCCCCCGTGATCGTCGTCGCGACCATCGCCCTCGGCACCTACATCGCCCTGGAGGCGACCCTGTCGTACCTCGGCGTCGGTCTGAAGCCGCCCAGCGTCTCCTGGGGCATCGACATCTCCGCCGCCTCGCCCTACATCCGCAACGCCCCGCACGCGCTGCTGTGGCCCTCCGGGGCCCTCGCGCTCACCGTCCTGGCCTTCATCATGCTCGGCGACGCGGTGCGCGACGCCCTCGACCCGAAGCTGAGGTGAGCGCCGCCGTGCTGCTCGAAGTGCGCGATCTGCACGTGGAGTTCCGGACGCGAGACGGGGTCGCCAAGGCGGTCAACGGCGTCTCGTACGCCGTCGACGAGGGGGAGACGCTGGCCGTGCTCGGGGAGTCGGGGTCGGGGAAGTCGGTGACCGCCCAGGCCGTGATGGGGATCCTGGACACGCCGCCCGGGCGGGTCGGCGGGGGCGAGATCCTCTTCCGGGGCCGCGATCTGCTGAAGCTGAAGGAGGAGGAGCGGCGGAAGATCCGGGGCGCCGAGATGGCGATGATCTTCCAGGACGCGCTGTCGGCGCTCAACCCGGTGCTGAGCGTGGGCGACCAGCTCGGCGAGATGTTCGTCGTGCACCGGGGGATGTCCAGGAAGGACGCGCGGGCCAGGGCCGTCGAGCTGATGGACCGGGTGCGGATCCCGGCCGCCGCCCAGCGGGTGCGGGACTATCCGCACCAGTTCTCCGGAGGCATGCGCCAGCGCATCATGATCGCCATGGCGCTGGCCCTGGAACCGGCGCTCATCATCGCCGACGAGCCGACGACCGCCCTGGACGTGACCGTGCAGGCCCAGGTCATGGACCTGCTCGCGGAGTTGCAGCGCGAGTACCACATGGGGCTGATCCTGATCACCCACGACCTGGGGGTGGTCGCGGACGTCGCCGACCGGATCGCCGTCATGTACGCGGGGCGGATCGTCGAGTCCGCGCCCGTGCACGACATCTACAAGGCGCCCGCCCACCCCTACACGCGCGGGCTCCTCGACTCCATCCCGCGCCTCGACCAGAAGGGGCAGGAGCTCTACGCCATCAAGGGCCTGCCGCCCAACCTGATGAACATCCCTGCGGGGTGCGCCTTCAACCCGCGCTGCCCGATGGCCCAGGACGTGTGCCGTACCGACGAGCCGCCGCTGTACGACGTGGATCAACACCGGGGCAGTGCCTGTCACTTCTGGAGGGAGTGCCTCAATGGTTGAGAGGGTGGTTGAGCCGATCCTGGAAGTGAGTGGACTGGTCAAGTACTACCCGTTGACCCAGGGCATCCTGTTCAAGAAGCAGATCGGCGCCGTCAAGGCCGTCGACGGTGTCGACTTCGTGCTCAACAAGGGAGAGACGCTCGGCATCGTCGGGGAGTCCGGCTGCGGCAAGTCGACGGTCGCCAAGATGCTCGTCAACCTCGAGCGGCCGACGGCGGGGTTGATCAAGTACAAGGGTGACGACATCACCAAGTTGAGCGGGCGGGCGCTCAGAGCCGTCCGCCGCAACATCCAGATGGTCTTCCAGGACCCGTACACCTCGCTCAACCCCAGGATGACCGTCGGCGACATCATCGGGGAGCCGTACGAGATCCATCCCGAGGCGGCTCCCAAGGGCGACCGGCGCAGACGGGTCCAGGAGCTGCTGGACGTCGTGGGGCTCAACCCGGAGTACATCAACCGCTATCCGCACCAGTTCTCCGGCGGCCAGCGGCAGCGCATCGGCATCGCCCGGGGGCTGGCGCTGCGCCCCGAGGTGATCGTCGCCGACGAACCGGTGTCCGCGCTCGACGTCTCCGTGCAGGCCCAGGTGATCAACCTGCTCGACCGGCTGCAGAAGGACTTCGACCTGTCGTACGTCTTCATCGCCCACGACCTGTCGATCGTGCGGCACATCTCGGACCGGGTCGGGGTGATGTACCTCGGGCGGATCGTGGAGATCGGCAAGGACGAGGAGATCTACGACCATCCGACCCACCCCTACACCCAGGCCCTGCTCTCCGCGGTGCCGGTACCGGACCCGGAGGCGCGGGAGCACCGGGAGCGGATCATCCTGAGCGGGGACGTGCCGTCGCCGACGAACATTCCGTCGGGGTGCCGGTTCCGCACGAGGTGCTGGAAGGCCGAGGCGCGGTGCGCGGCGGAGGTGCCGCTGCTGGCGGTCCCGGAGGCGTTCCGGTTCGTGCCGGGGCCGGCGGCCCATGACTCCGCCTGCCACTTCGCGGAGGAGAAGCGGGTGGTGCCGCCGGAGGAGCCGGCCGGGGAAGCGCCGGACGATCTTGGTAACGGGGGTGCATAGCGGGATGAACCGGGGTCAATCTCGTTAACACGCAGGCAACTCCGCCGACCCGGTCCCGATATACGGACGCGGCACGCTTAACAGCGTACGGCCGTGCGGGTGCCGTAAACGGGCCGGGATGCGCCATGTCATCCCGGCCCGTTGCCGTGTGCGGGTGCGTGGGGGCTGGTCGCGCAGTTCCTCCCCCAGCCTTCGGCCGGGGGTACCCCCAGCGCCCCTTGGGGGCGCGTTATACCAAGCCCAGTGACCTCTTCAGGAAGTCCAGCTGAAGCAGCAGCAGGTTCTCCGCCACCTGTTCCTGTGGGGTCATGTGCGTGACGCCCGACAGCGGGAGCACCTCGTGCGGGCGGCCCGCTGCCAGCAGGGCGCTGGAGAGGCGCAGGGAGTGGGCCACGACGACGTTGTCGTCCGCCAGGCCGTGGATGATCATCATCGGGCGGTGCGGCTCGGCGGCGTCGACCAGGCCGGCGTCGTCGATCACCGAGTTCCGGCGGTAGACCTCCGGCTGTTCGCCGGGGTGGCCGAGGTAGCGCTCCTGGTAGTGGGTGTCGTACAGGCGCAGGTCGGTCACCGGGGCGCCCACCACCGCGGCGTGGAAGACGTCCGGGCGGCGCAGGGCCGCGAGGGCGGCGAGGTAGCCGCCGAAGGACCAGCCGCGGATCGCCACCTTGGCCAGGTCGAGGGGGAAGTCGGCGGCGAGTGCCTGGAGGGCGTCGACCTGGTCCTGGAGGACGATCGCCGCGAGGTCGTCCTTGATGGCCTTCTCCCAGGCGGGGGAGCGGCCCGGGGTGCCCCGGCCGTCGGCGACGATCACCGCGAAGCCCTGGTCGGCGAACCACTGGGAGGTCAGGTGGGCGTTGTGCGCGGCGACCACCCGCTGGCCGTGCGGACCCCCGTACGGGTCGAGCAAAACCGGAAGGGGTGTGTCCCCGTGGTAGTCCTGTGGCATAAGCACGGCGCACGGAATTCGGCGTGCGCCCCCCTCGGTGAGCGTCACGCGCGGGGACAAACCGGGGTCTTCGGCGTACGACGTGACAGTCGCCAGATGCTTTCCGTCATGCAGGACCTGGGTGCGGGTGCCCGGGCGGTCCAGGGTGGCGGAGACCAGTACGGTCACGCCCCCGGCGCGCACCGCCGTATGCACGCCCGGCTCCTGCGACACGCGCTCCACGCCGAGCTCGTTCACACGGTAGACGTGGACCTCGCCGATCTCGGGGGACTCGGCCCCCTCGCCGGCGGACGCGGAAACCAGCACGTCATCGGCGGTCACGTCGAGAACCGCACGGATGTGCAACTGGGGTCCCGTGAGCGGCCGTTCACCCACCGCGAGCACCCGGGCGCCGCCCTCGTCGGCGATCCGGACCAGCTGTCCGGAGGGGCTCCAGCAGGGCACCCCACCGAACAGTTCAAGCCATGTTGGATCTTCGTCGGCGTGCACCATCCGGGTCGCCCCCGACCTCGGGTCCACGGCCAGGAACAGCTGGCTGCGCTGGTCGCGCGCCTGTACGAGCAGGAGCGGGGCGCCCGCCTCTGACCAGTGCACATGCGCTACGTACGGATAGCGTGCCCGGTCCCAGGAGACCTCCGTGTGCTCCCCGTCGAGGCCGTGGACGAACAGGCGTACGTCCGCGTTCCCGGTGCCCGCCGCCGGGTAGGCGACATGATGTGGCTCACGCTCCGGGTGGGCGGGGTCGGCGATCCACCACCGCTGTACCGGCGTGTCGTCCACGCGCGCCACGAGCAGCCGGTCGGACTCCGGCGACCACCAGAAGCCCCGTGAACGCCCCATCTCCTCGGCCGCGATGAACTCGGCCAATCCGTAGGTGACCTGTTCCGACTCCGGCTCCGCGAGCGCCCGGTCGCCCTCGTTCTCGGTGCCCACCACCCGCAGGGCGCCCGCCGCGACGTACGCGACATGACGGCCGTCGGGGGACGGGCGCGGGTCGATCACCGGCCCGGGGACGGTGAGTTCACGTGTCGTACCGGCCCTGAGCTCGGCCGTGAAAAGCCGTCCTGACAAGGCGAAAGACGCCAACTCCAGGGCCGCGTCGGTGGCGTAGCCGACGATGCCGGCGCCGCCCTCCCGGCTGCGTTCGCGACGGGCCCGCTCCTGGGGCGACAGATGCTCCTCGGCGCCGCCGAGCAGGGTGCGCGGGTCCGCAGCGAGGTGCTCCTCGCCGCTCGGTACGTCGAGGACCCAGAGGGAGTTGGCGCGGTCGGTGCCGGAACCGGAGCGCAGAAACGCCACGCGGGAGCCGTCGGGGGCCACGGTGAACGCGCGCGGCGCGCCGAGCGTGAAACGCTGGGTGCGGGCGTGCCGGCGGGGGAATGAGACAGCCTCGGTCGTCATCCCCCGACCATATTGGCCATGCGCCCCCTTGTGCGGCCGTGCGCCGAGCGATGCGCGAGCACGCATAGTTATGATCACTACCGCTGAGTGGGTATGAACCTGCTGGCGTGCGCATGGAATTGCTGTACCGATCTACAACGTGATCTACAACCCCCATAGTCCGAACCCCCCGCATCCCTGGGATCTTTGGAGGTGAGCCGCCGTGGCACTCTCGATTTCGGCGGTGGTGCTGCTGGCGATCATCGTCTTCTTGTTGATCAAGAAGTCAGGCCTGAAAGGCGGTCATGCGGTCGTCTGCATGCTGCTCGGTTTCTATCTCGCCTCCTCGACCATCGCGCCGACGATCAGCGATCTGACGACCAACGTCGCCAGCATGATCGGCAGCATCAAGTTCTGACCCCGGTCACTTTTCGCACCGGTCGACCCGGGCTGCGCGGCGCTGTCGGTGTCGTTTCGTAGGGTGGGCACATGACGGAACTGCCCTCCCGGCGTCTGTTGCTCGTGCATGCGCACCCGGACGACGAGTCGATCAACAACGGCGCCACCATGGCCCGCTATGCGGCCCAGGGTGCCCATGTGACGCTGGTCACCTGCACCCTGGGCGAGGGTGGCGAGGTCATCCCGCCCGAGCTGCGGCATCTCACCGGCCCCGCGCTGGGGGAGTACCGGCTGGGGGAGCTCGCCGCGGCCATGCGCGAGGTCGGCGTGGCCGACTTCCGGCTGCTCGGCGGCCCCGGCCGCTACCGCGACTCCGGAATGATGGGCACGCCCGACAACGACGCGCCCGACTGCTTCTGGCAGGCCGACGTCGACGAGGCCGCCGGACACCTGGCCGAGGTCATCCTGGAGACCCGCCCGCAGGTCGTCGTCACGTACGACGACAACGGCGGGTACGGCCACCCGGACCACATCCAGGCCCACCGCGTCGCCATGAGAGCCGTCGAACTGGCCGCCGAGGCCGGTCACCGCATCCCCAAGGTCTACTGGAACCGCGTCCCGCGCACGGTCGCCGAGGCCGCCTTCGCCAGGCTCCAGGACGACCTGCCGGGGCTGCCCTTCGCCAAGTCCGCCGCCGTCGACGACGTACCGGGCGTGGTCGACGACCGCCGGGTCACCACGGAGATCGACGGCACCTCGTACGCCGGCGCGAAGGCCGCCGCGATGGCCGCCCACGCCACCCAGGTCGAGGTGGCACCGGACGGCGCCCGCTACTTCGCGCTCTCCAACGAGCTGGCCCAGCCCTTGTTCACCACGGAGTTCTACGAGTTGGCGGGCGGCGAGCCGGGCGCGGCGCGCGAGACCGATCTCTTCGCGGGCCTCGGGGAGGCGTCATGAGTTCCGGCGAACGCGGATCGATGCTCGCGCAACCGTTGCGGGCGCCCTCGGCCGGGCGGACCGCGGCCCTCGTCGGGCTGGTCCTGCTCGGGGCCGTGGTCGGCGCCGCGGGCGCCCTCGTCCAGGCCGGCTGGTTCCCGGGCGGGCTGCTGCTCGCCCTGGCCGGCGCCGCCGGGCTCTTCCTCGGCGGGGCCCGGGCCGTGGCGAGCCGCTCCGGAGCCGTCGCACCCGCGTTCGGCTGGGTCGTCGCCGTCATCTTCCTCACCGCCAGCAGACCGGAAGGTGACTTCCTGTTCGGCGCGGGCGGCGGGTCGTACCTCTTCCTGCTCGGCGGCATGGCGCTGGCTGTGATCTGCGCCACAATGGGTTTGGGGCGGCAACCCGAAGCGGGCGACGCCCGACTTGGCAAGTGACGTACCACTTCGCCGTGGGGCGCCCGTGCGAGTCCGGTGTGGGTTTCCCCAGCGGTCATGGGATAAGCGTCAGAAGTGGCCAGTATGGTGGTGCGCGCCGCCGAGCCGTCCCAGCGAGGTCGTCACGGGCGGTGGAGCCAACCGGGAGAACCTGCCTTGAGTCGTGAAACTGACACTCCGTCCTCCGGGCCCGACGGGCGCGGTGGATCCGCGTACCCCTCGGGCACGCCGCCGTACGGGACCCCCATGGCTTCCGACGACGGTACGGACGCGGCCCGTTCGGCCGCGCAGCCGGAGGAACGCAAGACCGAGACCACGCTGACGACCCGGATCCGGATCAACATCCCGGGCTCCCGGCCGATTCCGCCCGTGGTCGTCCGTACCCCCGTCGCGGACGTCGAGGGCGGCACGGCCGTCGCGGGCGGCAAGAGCGGTACGGGCGAGGAGACGGGCACGCACGCGCGCCCGGCGGGTGCCGCCACGCCCACCGGCAACGCCGAGCCGCCCGCCGCCGAACCGGCGCCCACCACCGACTGGTTTGCGCCACGCAAGTCCGGCCCCGCCAAGGGCGGACAGCGCGCCGGCGCCGCCAACGGGGCGGGTACACCCGGCGGTTCGCCCGCTGCCTCACCGAACGCTCCGGGTGCGGCGCGTCCGAACGGCGGCGGCGCCACCCGCTCCGGCGCCGCGAACGGCGGCCGCCCCGGCGGTGTCGTCGGCTCCATGAGCGTGCCGGGCGCGTCCCGGCCCGGCGGGACCAACGGCGCGGGGCTGCCCGCGGGCGCGACCGGCGGCCCGGTGGCCCCCGGCCACGGCGGCGGCACCGGCTCCTTCGACGTGACCGAGGCGCTCGCCGCGGGTCCGCTCGGCGGCTCCCGCGGCGGCGCGACGGGTGGCGGCGACGCCCGCCGCGACGACCTGCCGTACTTCTCCGACAACGGCGGCCAGAACGGCGCCCAGGGCGGCCCCGGCGTGCCCGGCGGCGGCCCGGCGGGTCCCGGCGGCCCCAGTGGCTTCAGCGGCCCGGGCGGTCCCGGCGGTCTCGGCGGCCCGCAGGGCCCGGCGGGCCCCACCGGCGGCCCGGTCACCGGCGACGGCCCGTTCGTCCCGCCGGTCAACGGCGGCGAGCCCTTCGGCGGCCCGAGCGGTTCCGCGGGCCCCGGCAGCGGCCCCGCGGGCCCCGGCGGGCCTCGCGCCCGCAGCGCCCAGGCCCGGCCCGGCGCGCGCACCGCACCCGCCGGTCCCGGACTCGCCGTCCCCGGCGGCGGCCTGAGCGACGACACCGCGATTCTCACCCCGCAGAAGCCCGCCCCCGAACCGGGCACGCCCGGCTACGGCGCCCCGGCGGGCAACGTCTCCGGACACACCGTCACCAGCGGCATCCCGGTCGTGCCGCCGGGCGCCGACTCCCCCTTCGCGCCGGGCGCCCCCGGCACCGGGCCGCTGCCGCACACGCCCCCGAAGCTGCCCGAGCCGGTCTCGCCGCCCCCGGCCGAGGCCAAGGGCAAGGGCAAGGCGAAGGCCAAGAAGAAGCGCGGCAAGCTGCCGCTGCTCGGCGGCGTCGTGGTGGTCGCCGGCCTCGGCGTCTACGGCGCCGGGCTGCTCATGAACCACTCCGACGTGCCCAAGGGCACCACGGTGCTGGGCGTCGACATCGGCGGCGGCACCCGCGACGACGCCGTCAAGAAGCTCGACGACGTGTTCGGCAAGCGGGTGAACCAGCCGCTGAAGCTGTCCGTCGACGGCAAGACCGTCTCGCTGCCGCCGGACCAGGCGGGCCTCCAGTTCGACATGCAGAACACCGTCGAGGCGGCCGCCAAGAGCGACTACAACCCGGTCTCCGTGATCGGCTCCCTGTTCGGCCAGAAGCGGGTCGTCGACCCGGTCATGCCGGTCGACGAGGAGAAGCTCCAGGCCGCCCTCAAGGACCTCGGCGGCAGCTCCGGCTCGGTCACCGAGGGCACGATCAAGTTCACCTCCGGCAAGGCCGTCGCGGTCTACGGCAAGGCGGGCAAGGGCATCGACGCGGGCGCCTCCACCAAGGCGGTCGAGCAGGCGTACAAGACGATGGTGGAGACGGGCACCGCCTCCGCGGTGAACGTGCCGACGACCACCCAGCAGCCGACGGTCACCAACGCCGAGGTCGACCGCGAGATGAAGGCGTTCGCGGAGCCGGCGATGTCGGAGCGGGTCACCATCCAGACCGACGCGGCGCACAGCATCCAGTTCGGCTCCCTGTCACTGCCGAAGATCCTCGGCTTCAAGGCCATCGACGGCAAGCTGGTGGAGACGTACAACCTGGCGGCGCTCAAGGAGGCGTACGGCAGCACCTTCAACGGCGTGCTGATCACCCGGGCCACCGGACAGAAGACGGCCGTCACGCCGCAGGACGTCGCTTCCGTGCTGCGCAAGGCGCTGGTCGGCAAGACGGCGGCCCAGCGCATCGGAGTCATCGACACCAACCCCAACTGACACTTCGTGAAGGGGGTGCCCGAGGCTCGTTGGCGGGCACCCCCTTCACGGTGTTCCACGCTCTGTGTCGGCTGTGCCGATCGGCTTCTAATTGACGAGAGTTGAGCTTGTGAACAGTGCTACGGTGCCTCGGCTCGCTGCAAGATCCACATCGTTTCGGTAACCGACTCGGACAGGAATCTGCATGCACATGATCCGTCGCGCCATGGTCTTCCTCTCCAGCCTGTTCATGCTCGCCGGAGCTGGTCTGTTCCTCGCATCCCCGGCACAGGCCGCCACCTCGTGCTCAGGCACCGTCACCTACGACGGGACCGTCTCTCGTAGCGGCAGCGTCATAGGTGAGCTGGTCATCTACTACAACAGCAGCAACGGCGGCACTAATAGCGCCTGCTTCTACCACCGGGGTGTCTCTTACGGCGTCGCGGCTTCCACTTCCGTGCAGATATACCGATGCTCGCAGATGTCGGGCACAGGTGACGCGTGTCGTATAGCCGCCGCGTCACCCGAGGACCAGGGGTCTTATTCCTACCAGGCCGGTCCGGTCGGGGTGACCGGTACAGCGAACTACTGTGTCTCGGCGATCGGTGACGTCTGGTGGGGCGGTAAGGACTACTACGTGGACAGCGGCACACGAGGATGCTGATCAGCGTGTCCTGAGCAATGCGGTCAAGGGGCGCCCGGTGCTCACCGTGCGCCCCTTCGCGCATGTCAGGTGCTGCTCATGACATCTGTCATGCGGCTCTCCGGACGCGCGACACTGCCCCCGGCCAGGGGCTCGCCGCCAGCATGGAGGCATGACAACGACAGCGGCGACGACCGCCACCGGGACCCCGGTGGCGGTCGGGTTCGACCAAGTGAGCAAGACCTACGGGAACGTGCGGGCCGTCGACGGGCTCTCGCTGCGGCTGCACCCGGGGGAGACCGTGGCCCTGCTCGGGCCGAACGGCGCGGGCAAGTCGACCACGCTCGACCTGCTGCTCGGCCTCAAGCAGGCCGACGCCGGCACGGTCAGCGTCTTCGGCCTGAGCCCGCGGGAGGCCATCGTCGCCGGACGCGTGGGCGCGATGCTGCAGAGCGGCGGCCTGATGGACGAGGTCACGGTCGCCGAGCTCGTCAAGCTCGCCTGCCAGCTGCACCCCAAGCCCTACAAGGTCACCGACGTCCTCGCCCGCGCGGGCATCTCGCAGATCGCCGACCGCAAGGTCAACAAGCTCTCCGGCGGCCAGTCCCAGCGCGTCCGCTTCGCCCTCGCCACCGCCGGCGACAGCGACCTGATCGTCCTGGACGAGCCGACCACCGGCATGGACGTCTCCGCCCGCCAGGCGTTCTGGGCCACCATGCGCGAACAGGCCGACCAGGGCCGTACGGTCCTGTTCGCCACCCACTACCTCGAAGAGGCCGACGCCATCGCCGACCGGGTGCTGGTACTGCACCGGGGACGGCTGCTGGCCGACGGGACGGCCGCCGAGATCAAGGCGAAGGCGGGGGCGAGGAGGATCTCCTTCGACCTGGAGGGCGAGATCGACGAGGCCCCGCTGCGGGCCCTGCCCTTCCTCACCGCCGTCGACGTGAGCGGCCAGACCATCCGCATGCAGTCGTCCGACGCCGACGCCACCGTCCACGCCCTGTACGGCCTCGGTGTCTACCCCCGCAACCTCGAAGTCGCCGGGCTCGGTCTGGAACAGGCCTTCGTCGCCATCACGGAGGCCGAGGAGGCCAAGGAGGTCACGCAGTCATGAACGCCCTGATCAAGCTGGAGCTCGCCCGCGCCCTGCGCAACCGCAAGTTCCTGTTCTTCTCGGTGATCTACCCCTCGATCATCTTCCTGCTGGTCGCCAGCCAGGGCGGCACAGGCGACACCGTCGACAACTCCGGCCTGTCCGTCGCCGCCTACGTCATGGTCTCCATGGCCTCCTTCGGCGCCCTCACCGCCGTCCTGATGGGCAACAGCGAGCGCATCGCAAAGGAGCGCGAGAGCGGCTGGGTACGGCAGCTGCGGCTGACCACGCTGCCCGGCCGCGGCTACGTCCTCGCCAAGACCGCCGGCGCGGCCGTGGTGAGCCTGCCGTCCATCGTGGTCGTCTTCCTGATCGCCGCCTCCGTGAAGCACGTACGCCTCGAGGCCTGGCAGTGGTTCGCGCTCACCGGCGCGATCTGGGCCGGCAGCCTGGTCTTCGCCGCGCTCGGCGTCGCCATCGGGTACCTGGCGAGCGGCGACGCGGTCCGCCCGATCACGATGATCACCTACTTCGGCCTGTCGATCCTCGGCGGCCTGTGGTGGCCGTCCTCCTCCTTCCCGGCCTGGCTCCAGGACATCGCGAAGTGGCTGCCCACGCACGCGTACGCTGCACTGGGACGGGCCATCGAGCAGAGCCAGGCCCCGCACGCCCAGGACATCGCCATCCTCGTCGTCTTCTTCGCCCTGTTCGTCGGCGGCGCGGCCTGGCTGTACCGGAAGGACACGCTGAAGGCGTGAGCACGATGACGGAAGACCTGCGGCCCGGCGACGAGGCCAGGGCGGACCGGCTGGTGCGGATCGGCCAGCCGCCCCGCAGCCGGGGCGAGGCGATGCGCAAGCTGGTGTGGGTCCTGCCCTGGCTGGTCTTCCTCGCCTCCCCGGCGCAGGATCTGGCCTCCGGCCACCACACCATCGGGGCGACGGCGGTCGGCTGGGCGGGCCTGACGGCCTTCGTCGGGATCTACCTGACCATCGTCTTCCGCCAGATGGGCCGGCCCTTCCGCGGCGGGGCCGTCGCCGTCGCGGTCGCCGTGGAGTGGACGCTCGCGGTCGTCCTCGCGTTCGGCTTCGGCAGCTCCTGGCTCGGCCTGTTCGTGTACGTCTCCGTGATGTGCGGAGTCACCTTCCCGCTGCGGGTCGCGTACTGGACGATCCCGCTGACCACCGCCGCGATGATGCTCGCGGGCTGGCACGCCCACGACATGGACGAGGCCTGGGGCCTGTTCCTGGTGGTCCTCCTGGTCGGCTACTCCATGACCGGCATCCGGCAACTCGTCGCCACCACCATCGAGTTGCGCAAGGCCCGCGCCACCGTCGCCCAACTGGCCGCCAACGAGGAGCGGTTGCGCCTCGCCCGCGACCTGCACGACCTGCTGGGCCACTCTCTCTCCCTGATCACCCTGAAGAGCGAGCTGGCCGGCCGGATGCTCCCCGACCACCCCGACAAGGCGGCCCAGCAGGTCTCCGACATCGAACAGGTCAGCCGGCAGGCCCTGGTGGACGTCCGGGAGGCGGTCACCGGCTACCGGCGGCCCCGGCTCGCCGCCGAACTGGCCGGTGCCCAGGTCGCCCTGACCGCCGCCGCGGTCACCGCCGAGGTCCCGGCCGACCCCGACCTCGCCGGCGTGCCCGACGACGGCGAGGCGGCCCTCGCCTGGGCGCTGCGCGAGGCGATCACCAACGTCGTACGGCACAGCGGCGCGAGCGCCTGCACGGTGGAGCTGCTGCGCCGTCAGACCCTGGACGGTCCGGTCCTCGAACTCGCCGTGGAGGACAACGGTTCGGGCGGTTCGGGCAAGGGCCCGGGCAACGGGCTCACCGGGCTCACCGAGCGCCTGGAGAAGACGGGCGGCACGCTGGAGGCAGGCCGCCTGAAGCATGGCTTCCGGCTGGTCGCCCGGGTCCCGCTCGACTCCGGCAGGGCCGTAGGATCCGGGGCATGAGCAGCACGATCAAGGTCCTCCTCGCCGAGGACCAGTCGATGGTCCGCGAGGCGCTCGCCGCCCTGCTGGGCCTGGAGGACGACATCGAGGTCGTCGCTCAAGTGGCCCGCGGCGACGAGGTGCTGGCCGCGGCGAAGGCGAACGACATCGATGTGGCCCTGCTCGACATCGAGATGCCGGGCTGCACCGGCATCGAGGCGGCGGCCCAGCTCCACAAGGCGCTGCCGACCGTGAAACTGGTCGTCCTCACCACCTTCGGGCGCCCCGGCTACCTGCGCAGCGCGATGGAGGCGGGTGCCGACGCGTTCCTCGTCAAGGACGCCCCCGCCGCCCAGCTCGCCGAGGCCGTCCGCAAGGTCCTCGCCGGCGAACGCGTCATCGACCCCACCCTCGCGGCAGCGGCCCTCGCCGAGGGCGCCAACCCCCTGACCGACCGCGAGCGCGAGGTCCTCCGCGCGGCGGCCGACGGCTCCACCAACGCGGAACTGGCGACAGCGCTGCACCTCTCCCAGGGCACGGTGCGGAACTACCTCTCGACGGCGATCCAGAAGCTCGCGGTACGGAACAGGGCGGAAGCGGTGCGGATCGCGCGGGAGAAGGGCTGGCTGTAGGGGGAGCCCTCCCCCCCTGGAAGTCTCCTCAGTTCAGCCGGGCGCGCGCCGCCCGCGCCTCCCCCCGTACCTTCTCCGCCGCCCCCTCGTCGACCACGTCGATCAACCCGGCGTACTTCTCCAACTCCTCGGCCCCGTCGACGAACTCGCCCCGCTCCACCAGCAACCGCGCCCGCTCGTACCGCAGCCGCGCCGGATGCGACGGCAGCAGCAGGGACAGGTCGACCGCCCACAGGCCCACGTCCGACCGCTCCGGGCGGGCCGCTGCCCACGCCCGTACGTTGTTGAGGATCCGCCGTACGACGTCGAGGGGGTCGGCCGGCTCCAGCATCGCCGGTTCCAGCGGCACTCCCGCCGCCCCCACCACCAGCAGCTCCGCGTCCGCGCCGGTCAGCACCCGCCCGCCGTCGAACGGATCGGCCAGCACCTGCTCCTCGGCCGCCCCGAACCCGACCACGAAGTGTCCCGGCAGCGCGACCCCGTACACCGGCGCCCCGGCCCGCCGCGTGACCTCCAGCCACACGACGGACAGCAGGATCGGCAGCCCGCGCCGGCGCCGCAGCACCTCGTGCAGCAGCGAGGACTCCAGCCGCTGGTAGTCCGGGGCGGTGCCCCGGAAACCGAACCGTTCGCCCAGCACCCGGTGCGCCGCCGTGGCCCACGCGTGCGGCCCGCCCGGCCGGTACGGCAGCTGCCCGGCCAGCCGGTCCAGTTCCATCTGCGCCGCGTCGATCCCGGCCTCGTCCAGCGAGCCGTCGGCCGCCGCGCCCAGCAGCAGGCACAGCGCGGCCAGATCGGGCCGCTCGGACCGTGCCTCCTCGGCGAACCGCCGTCGTACCTCGGCGGCCCGCGCCGGTGACGGCGGACATGGATGCGGCTGACCGGAAGCCATAGCTGTTTCGTGCCCCTTCGGAATGATCGGTACCGCCTCGCCTCCCGGATTCAGGAGCCGTCCGCCCCCGGCGCCCGGTAGTGGTGGTACGTGTGATGCGCCGCGAAGCCCAGCCGCCCGTACAGCGCCCGCGCCCCCGCGTTGTCCGTCTCCACCTGCAGCCAGGCCGCCGACGCGCCCTCCGCCAGCGCCCGGCGCGCGAGCGCGGCCATGACCTCGGTGGCCAGCCCCCGCCGCCGCAGCCCCGGATCCACCTCGACGGCGGCGAACCCGGCCCACCGGCCGTCCACCACCAGCCGGCCGATCGCCGCCGGGGCACCTTCCCCGGCCCCCGGCACGGTCGCGAACCACACCGACGGCCCGCTCCCCAGCACCTTCAACGCAACCTCGCTCACGCCCTTGCGCTGGTAGCGCGCCAGCCAGTCCTCGCCGGCCGCCCGGGAGAGCAGCACCCCGGCGCCCTCCGCCCGGTCCGCCACCGGCGCCAGCTCCCCGGTCCACAGCCCGGCGCTCACCTCACGCAGCCACCCGCGGCGCTCCAGCTCCGCGCAGAGCAGCTCCTGGGTACCCTCGGCACCGGTCGCGGTCTGCACGTACGCGGGCAGCCCCCGCTCCCCGTACCACCGCCGTACGGCCGCCAGCGCCGCGTCCAGCGGCATCCCGGGGTCACCGAGCGGCAGCACGCTGTTCGCCCGCCGTGTGAACCCCGCGGCGGCCCGCAGCTCCCACTCGCCGAGCCGCTCGCTCTCCACCGGCCGCCAGCCGCGCGAGGCGACACGCGCGAGTTCCCGGTAGGTCGCCGCGGGCCCCCGGCGGCGCGCCGGAGCAGTTGTCACGTGGCGCGAAGCGCCTCCTTGAGGGGCGGCGGTCGGGTGGCGGGCGGGAACCACCTTCGCCGCGACCAGCGAGGACTCCGGTATCCGGACGGTTTCGCCGTCCCGCCGTGTGATCGTCAGCATGCCGTCGACGTCCCATGATGTGAGAACACCCACCGTGTCGGTGAACTTCTCCCCGGTGTCGCCATTTCCGGTCAAACGGCGCACAGATACCCGTTTGCCCACGTCAGCAGCGGTGATACGGACCTCGAAGCGTCCTGCGGCAGAGATTTCCACTGGTCAGTTCACCCCTCCTGTTCGGATCATGCCCAGGAACGGAGATACTAGAGGCGGGCATCGACGACGCCGCGCTCCCGCGCGCCAGGCGGCGGAGCCTACGGAGGCCCGCCAGCGCCCAATCGAGGAGGAACGACAGCGTGACCTACGTCATCGCGCAGCCTTGTGTCGACGTGAAGGACAAGGCGTGCATCGAGGAGTGCCCGGTCGACTGCATCTACGAGGGCCAGCGGTCCTTGTACATCCACCCGGACGAATGCGTCGACTGCGGAGCCTGTGAGCCGGTCTGCCCGGTCGAGGCGATCTTCTACGAGGACGACACCCCGGAGGAGTGGAAGGACTACTACAAGGCCAACGTCGAGTTCTTCGACGACCTCGGCTCCCCGGGCGGCGCCAGCAAGCTGGGCCTGATCGAGCGCGATCACCCGTTCATCGCCGCGCTGCCCCCGCAGGCCGAGTAGTCCGCACCGGCGGCCCGCCGCAACACCGTGCCGCCTCGGTCCCGTACGGCCTGATCACGCCCGATCGGCGCCGTACGGGGCCGAGGCGTTTGCCGTACCGGTCGTACCGAAGAAAGTGAGCAAGTAACCGTGTCCGCAGTCTCCGACCGTCTGCCCACCTTCCCCTGGGACAAGCTGGAACCGTACAAGAAGACGGCAGCGGCGCACCCGGACGGCATCGTCGACCTGTCGGTCGGCACCCCGGTGGACCCGGTCCCCGACCTGATCCAGAAGGCCCTGATCGACGCGGCCGACTCGCCCGGCTACCCCACGGTCTGGGGCACCCCGGCGCTCCGCGACGCGATCACCGGCTGGGTCGAGCGCCGCCTGGGCGCCCGCGGCGTCACCCATCGCCACGTCCTCCCGATCGTCGGCTCCAAGGAACTCGTCGCCTGGCTCCCCACCCAACTGGGCCTCGGCCCCGGTGACCGGGTGGCCTACCCGCGCCTCGCGTACCCCACCTACGAGGTCGGCGCCCGCCTCGCCCGCGCCGAGCACGAGGTCTACGACGACCCGCGCGACCTGGACCCGGCGAACCTGAAGCTCCTCTGGCTGAACTCCCCGTCCAACCCGACGGGCAAGGTCCTCTCGAAGCAGGAACTCACGGAGATCGTCGTCTGGGCCCGCACCCACGGCATCCTGCTCTTCTCCGACGAGTGCTACCTCGAACTGGGCTGGGAGGCCGACCCGGTCTCGGTCCTGCACCCGGACGTCAACGGCGGCTCGTACGACGGCATCGTGGCCGTCCACTCCCTCTCCAAGCGCTCCAACCTCGCCGGTTACCGGGCGGCCTTCCTGGCCGGTGACCCGGCGGTCCTCGGCCCGCTCCTGGAGATCCGCAAGCACGGCGGCATGATGACGTCGGCCCCGACGCAGGCGGCGGTGGTGGCGGCCCTCTCCGACGACACCCACGTCCAGGAACAGCGCGAGCGCTACGCGGCCCGCCGCACGGCCCTCCGTGAGGCCCTCCTGTCCCACGGCTTCCGCATCGAACACAGCGAGGCGAGCCTCTACCTGTGGGCGACGAGGGACGAGTCCTGCTGGCAGACCGTCTCCCACCTGGCGGACCTGGGCATCCTCGTCGCACCGGGCGACTTCTACGGCGAGGCGGGCGAGAACTTCGTACGTGTGGCCCTGACGGCGACGGACGAACGCATTCGGGCAGCGGTCGAACGACTCTCCTGAGCCGGCGGCTTCTTCAAGCGAGCCTCGGTGAAGCGCCCCGTCAGGGTCGCTGGGGGTACCCCCGGCCGAAGGCTGGGGGAGGAACTGCGCGACCAGCCCCCACCGGCCCGCACCCGAAGCACAACGAGAAGGGACCCGGGAAACCCCGGGCCCCTTCCCCGAACTCACCGGCGCCGAAGCGCCGACGTCACCGGGTCAGCCCCCGATCGGCAGGCCCTGCACCGGCAGCCCGCCCTTCGTGAGCCCACTCGTCGGCAGCCCACCCTTCGTCGCGGTGGACGCCGCTTCACCCAGCAGCCCACCGGCGGAGCCGGCCGCCTGGCCCGCGGTGTGCTGCACCACCGGCGCCGCCTTCTTGACGGCCTTGCCGCCGGTCTGGCCCGCGGCCGGGACCGCCGACTCGACCGCCGCACCGCCGGCGCGGCCGACGGTCCCGGTGACGGTCTGCGCCGCCGCGTCGGCGGTGTTGCCGACGCTCGCCCCGTCCAGGGCGGTCAGACCACCGAGGTTCGGGGCGCCGGCCGGCAGGCTCGGGGCCGCGCCGGCGGAGCCGGCCGCACCGACCCCGGCAGCCGCTCCCGCTGCGACGAGCAGCGCGGCACGGGCGATCCGGCGGGTCAGAGGGAGGGACATGATGCTCCATTCGACGGGAGGGAACGTGATCGCCGTGACTACCGCTCGAAGCCCGCGAAGGTTGCGGAGGCCCAAGGTAAAGAGTTGATAACGCATCGCATTATCGGGTGTGGAGAAAAGCGGGCGAACGGCGCGCCGCGGGCGCCTCGCAGAATCCTTACCGCCCAGCGCTCCCAAGGGGTTTCACGCATGCGCGAGTGACCGTGCGAAAACGTGAGCACACCACGCGTCCGGCGTGTCCCGGCTGACCCGCCGGAGGGAAGCCCCGAACTACTGCCCGGTCACGATCCGCACCGAGCCCGCGGACGTCTCCGCACCGCCCGTGCTCTGCGAACCGGACGTCGGCTGCCACTGGCTGTCCGTGCTCCCGGCGGCCCACTCCCGGCCCGCGTACGACACCCGCTGGATGTGCAGCGCCGACGAATTGGCCACCGCCCAGTGCGCCAGCTGCCAGCCGCGCTCGCTCTCGGTGCGCCCCGACTTGTCGGTCTTCTTCCCCTCCGGCACCGGCACCGTCACGGTCCGCCCGTGCGCCGTGGCGGTCACGGTGGGGGTGGGGGTCGGCGTGGCCGACCGGCTCACCTCGGCACCGGCCTCCTCGACCGCGTCCCGCCCGAAGTCCCGCACGAGCGCGGTTCGTACCGCGTCCGGACCCGTCGCCGTCGCCGCGGTGGTGGCCGCCGGGCGCCCGTCGCAGGTCAGGGTGGCCGCGGCCTGCCCGGTCAGGGCCGCCGCTAGCAGCGTGGCGTCGGTCTCGTGCTTGGCGTACGCCTCCGGGTAACCGCTGCGCTGCACGCGCTGCGCGGCCACCGTCAGCGGCAGGGTCTCGTAGTCGCGCACCTTGGCCAGGTGGGCGTAGAACATGCCCGCCGCGTAAGCCGGGTCCAGGATCTGCTTCGGGGTGCCCCAGCCCTGCGAGGACCGCTGCTGGAACAGGCCGAGGGAATCCCGGTCGCCGTGCTTGATGTTGAGCAGCCCCGACTCCTGGATCGCGGTCGCCAGGGCGATGGCCACGGCGCGCTCGGGCATGCCGCGGCCGGTGCCGACGGCGGCGATCGTCGCCGCGTTCACCGCCTGCTCGGGCGTGAACTGGTACGACTCGTCGTCGCTTCGGCCCGAGACGACCTTGCAGCCCTCGGCGCCACCGCCGCCGGTGACGTACTGGACGACCAGGTAGGCCGCGACGGCGCACAGGATCAGCAAGCCCGACACGAAACGCAGGACACGGCCGCGACGCTTGGGACGGATGGGGGACGGCTCTGGCACGCGTACAACATACTGGAGAGTACGAGCCGCTCACCCTCGGGTCCGGAAGCCTGTGAAGCCGCCCGCGGGATCGTGCGCGCTAGGGTCGGGGCCATGGCCGACACCTCGCTTGACCTCACGCTGGACGCCGCCGCGCTCACCGCGCAGCTCGTCGACTTCCCCTCCGAGAGCGGCACCGAGAAGCCGCTCGCGGACGCGATCGAGAGCTCGCTGCGCGCTCTGCCGCACCTGACGGTCGACCGGTACGGCAACAACGTGATCGCCCGGACGAGCCTCGGCCGACCCGAACGCGTGATCCTGGCAGGCCACATCGACACCGTCCCGATCGCCGAGAACGTGCCCTCCCGCCTCGACGCGGACGGCGTGCTGTGGGGCTGCGGCACCTGCGACATGAAGTCGGGCGTCGCGGTCCAGCTGCGCATCGCGGCCACCGTCCCGGCCCCCAACCGCGACCTGACCTTCGTCTTCTACGACAACGAGGAGGTCGCCGCCGACCTCAACGGGCTCAAGCACGTGGCCGAGGCTCACCCCGAGTGGCTGGCCGGCGACTTCGCGGTCCTGCTGGAGCCCTCGGACGGCGAGGTCGAGGGCGGCTGCCAGGGCACCCTGCGCGTCCTCCTGAAGACCTCGGGCGAGCGGGCCCACTCGGCGCGCTCCTGGATGGGCTCCAACGCGATCCACGCGGCCGCCCCGATCCTGGCCCGCCTGGCCGCCTACGAACCGCGCTACCCGGTCATCGACGGCCTGGAGTACCGCGAGGGCCTGAACGCGGTCGGCATCTCGGGCGGGGTGGCGGGCAACGTCATCCCCGACGCGTGCGTGGTCACCGTGAACTTCCGGTACGCCCCGGACCGTTCCGAGGCCGAGGCCGTCGCCCACGTCCGCGAGGTCTTCGCCGACTGCGGGGTCGAGGAGTTCGTGGTCGACGACCACAGCCCCGGCGCGCTGCCCGGCCTCTCCCACCCGGCCGCGGCCGCCTTCATCGAGGCGGTCGGCGGTACGCCGATGCCGAAGTACGGCTGGACCGACGTCTCCCGCTTCTCGTCCCTCGGCGTCCCCGCGGTCAACTACGGCCCCGGCAACCCGCACTTGGCCCACAAGCGGGACGAAAGGGTGGAAACCGTCAAGATCCTGGCGGGCGAGGAGCGCCTGCGCACCTGGCTGACCAGCTGAGCCACACGGCGGCGCTGCGGGCCCGACATGCCGACGTCCCGCGCCTGTAACCCGCTCCGATCTACGCTGAAGCAGATACACCTGCAAGCGGAGGGAGCGCTTATATGCCTACCGGGAACCCTGAGGGGAAGAAGGTGCCGCCGGACGAGCAGCGCCTGGGACCGGTCCTCCGACGGCGCGGCCAGGTGACCGCGAGCACGACGGACCAGCGCCTGCTGGACGCGGGCGGCCCCTCCGACTGGGTCCACACGGACCCCTGGCGGGTGCTGCGCATCCAGTCGGAGTTCATCGAGGGCTTCGGCACGCTCGCCGAACTGCCGCCCGCGATCAGCGTGTTCGGCTCGGCGCGGACACCGGTCGACTCG
This sequence comes from Streptomyces sp. NPDC028289, assembly GCF_055565975.1. Lineage (NCBI taxonomy): Bacteria > Bacillati > Actinomycetota > Actinomycetes > Kitasatosporales > Streptomycetaceae > Streptomyces > Streptomyces sp. NPDC028289. Next base: position 885,401 of record NZ_JBVHTI010000003.1, read on the forward strand.
GCGGAGTACGACGCGGGCGTGAAGCTGGGCCGCGGCCTGGTCGAGGCGGGCTGGGCGGTCATCACGGGCGGCGGGCCCGGCGCCATGGAGGCGGCGAACAAGGGCGCCCTCGAAGCGGGCGGCGTCTCGGTCGGCCTCGGCATCGAGCTCCCCTTCGAGCAGGGCCTCAACCCGTACGTCGACATCGGCCTCAACTTCCGCTACTTCTTCGTGCGGAAGATGATGTTCGTCAAGTACGCACAGGGCTTCGTGGTCCTGCCCGGCGGCCTCGGCACCCTCGACGAGTTCTTCGAGGCCCTCACCCTCGTCCAGACCCAGAAGGTCACCCGCTTCCCGATCGTCCTGTTCGGCAGCGGCTACTGGGGCGGCCTGGTCGACTGGCTCAAGAACACGCTGGTGGCCCAGGGCAAGGCGGCCGAGAAGGACCTCCTGCTCTTCCATGTCACCGACGACGTGGAGGAGGCGGTCGGCCTCGTCTCGAAGGAAGCGGCCCGCTGAGCCCACCGACCGCTTTACCACCCTCCCGTCCGACTCGGTTTCTCAAGGAAGGGACGTCGAAGGGTCTTTCCTCCTCGGCTTTTCGACCGACCGAGTCGGGTGGCGGGTGGGCGGCGGGTGGGCGAAGGTTTCGGGGGTCCGGGGGCGGAGCCCCAGGGCGCTACGCCAGCCCCCGCCGGGCCACCGCCGGAGGCCGGTGGCCGGCGATGGATGCCACCATGTCCAGCACCTGGCGCGTCTCGGCGACCTCGTGCACCCGGTACACCTGAGCCCCCAGCCACGCCGACACCGCCGTCGTCGCCAGCGTCCCGATCACCCGCTCCTTCAGCGGCCGGTCCAGGGTCTCGCCCACGAAGTCCTTGTTGGACAGGGAGACCAGCACCGGCCACCCCGTCTCCACCATCTCGCCCAGCCGCCGCGTCGCCTCCAGGCTGTGCCGGGTGTTCTTGCCGAAGTCGTGCCCGGGATCGATCAGCACCGACTCCCGCGGCACCCCCAGCGCGACGGCCCGCTCGGCCAGCCCCAGGGTCACCCGCAGGATGTCGGCCACAACGTCGTCGTAGGTCACCCGGTGCGGCCGCGTCCGGGGCTCGGCTCCGCCCGCATGCGTGCACACCAGCCCCACCCGGTACCGCGCCGCGACCTCCGCCAGCCCCGGGTCGACCCCGCCCCACGCGTCGTTCAGCAGATCCGCCCCGGCCTCGCAGGCGGCCTCCCCGACCGAGGCCCGCCAGGTGTCCACGCTGATCACGACGTCCGGGAAGCGCCTGCGCACCTCCGTGACGAACCCGACGATGCGCCGCGCCTCCTCATCGGCGGTGACCTCCTCGCCCGGCCCCGCCTTCACCCCGCCGATGTCGATGATCGCGGCACCTTCGGCGACCGCCTGCTCCACGCGCGCGAGGGCCGGCTCGTCGCGGAAGGTCGCCCCCTGGTCGTAGAAGGAGTCCGGCGTCCGGTTCACGATCGCCATGATCACCGGTTCGTTCGGCCCGTATTCCCGCCTGCCCAGCCTGAGCATCGCCTGTGACCTCCCGTAGTAATTCCCTCGGTGCGACCGCCTGCGACCCTAACTGTCAGACTCGCATGGCACGATCGGACACAGACACATTCGACACCGAGCACGCTGAGCACACTGAGCACAACGAGTGCTGCTGCACCGAGCTTCATCGAGCCTGGGGGCCCACCGCGATGGTTATGTTCCTGTTCCTCGTCGTCGCGCTCGCGGTCGTGGTCGCCGCGGTCACCCTCTCCGTGGTGAGCGGCGGCGAGAGCGGACCGCTGCCCGAGGTGGCGCCCGAGCGGTTCCAGGACCCGCTGCCCCCGGACCGTCCGGTCAACCGCGCGGACGTGGAGAGCATCCGCTTCCCGCTCGTCCCGCGCGGCTACCGCATGGCGGACGTCGACGACGCGCTCAGCCGCCTCGGCGCCGAGCTCGCGGAGCGCGACGCCCGGATCGCCGACCTGGAGTCCGCGCTGGCCGGCGCCCAGGCCGCACCGCACGGCCCGCACACCTCGCTGGACAAGCCCGAGCCGGAGGACCGGCCATGAGCGAGATGACCGACATGATCGAAGGGGCGGCGGTTCCCGGGCCGGACGGCAGGCTGCGCTGCCCCTGGGCGCTGTCCACCGAGGACTACGTGTCGTACCACGACGAGGAGTGGGGCCGCCCGGTCCACGGCGACGACGCCCTCTACGAACGCCTCAGCCTGGAGGCCTTCCAGTCCGGTCTCTCCTGGATCACGATCCTGCGCCGCCGCCCCGGCTTCCGCGCCGCCTTCGCCGACTTCCACATCGAGAAGGTGGCCGCGTTCACCGACGAGGACCGCCAACGGCTGCTGGCCGACCCCGGCATCATCCGCAACAGATCGAAGATCGACGCGACGATGGCGAACGCGAAGGTCCTGGCGGAGTGGGGGCAGGGCGAGTTGGACGACCTGATCTGGTCGCACGCCCCGGAACCGGGCACCTACCCGGCCCCGAAGACCATCGCCGACGTCCCGCCGGTGACCCCGGAGTCGACGGCCCTGTCCAAGGCCCTGAAGAAGCGCGGCCTGCGCTTCATCGGCCCGACGACGGCGTACGCCCTCATGCAGGCATGCGGGCTGGTCAACGACCACCTGGAAACGTGCGTGGCGCGAAAAACCCCGTAGGGGACAGCGCCCCGTGAGGGGCGCTCGGGGTACCCCCGGCCGGAGGCTGGGGGAGGAACTGCGCGCTCGGCCCCCACGCACCCGCGGTCCGCGACGGTGCTCCCCGCCCCCTTCCTCAACGCCCCAAGTACTTGGGCTTCTCCTTGTTCACAAAGGCCTGCACGGCGATCCCGTGATCCTCGGACGCCCCGGCCCGGGCCTGCAGCTCGTCCTCCTTGTCCAGCGTCTCGTCGAGGGAGTGCGTGAGCCCGTAGGCGACGGCCTCCTTCAGCGCCGCGTACGCCACGGTCGGCCCTTCGGCCAGTTTCCGGGCCACCTTCTCGGCCTCGGCCCGCAGCTCGGCCGAAGGCACCACCTTGTTCGCGATGCCCAGCTCGTACGCGTCCTGCGCGCTGATGCTCCGGGGGAAGAGCAACAGGTCGGCGGCGCGGCCGGGCCCCACCACCCGCGGCAGCGTCCACGAGACGCCGGAGTCCGCGGTCAGCGCCACCCCCGCGAACGACGTGTTGAAGGCGGCCGTGTCGGCGACCACCCGGTAGTCCGCCGCGAGGGCGAACCCGAAACCGGCGCCGGCGGCCACCCCGTTCACGGCGGCGACGACCGGCTTCGGCGCCGACACCAGCGCCCGCACGATCGGGTTGTAGTGCTCCCGTACCGTCGTCATCGTCTGTCCCGCCCCGGTCTCCCGGTCGGACGCGAGCAGCGTGATGTGCTCCTTGAGGTCCTGGCCCACGCAGAACGCCCGGTCTCCGGCGGCGGTCAGCAGGATCGCCCGCACGGCCGTGTCCGCCGCCGCTTCCTGCGCGGCCTCCCGGAGGGCCACCTTCGTCGCGATGTTCAGCGCGTTCATCGCCTCGGGGCGGTTCAGCGTGATCGTCGCGAGTCCGTCGCCCACCTCGTAGAGCACGGTGTCGGTCATGGTGCGTCCCCTCCGTCGTCTTCGTCGGTCTTCGTTCGTCCGCGTCGTCGCGGCTGACGTACCGCTCAGTACGTCCATGTCCGAAGGACAGCATGGCGGAGATCGCCGTCGGGGGACCAAAGCGGCCATGTGACCTGCGTCAAAGAATTCCGGAGCCGACTCGGTCGGCGTAAGGACTCGAGGGGGCGAAGTATCGCAGCCACATCGCCGAATTGAGTGGTTTTGCTCGCGTGCGTTGCCCAAGCGATGCCGACTGATGTTGGTCATCGGGTCCTGAGATGCGGGATAATGGCTTGGAAGCAATGTGTTCGATGCCGGAGTCGCGTGTCCCGCCAGAGACCGCGCGTGCCCTCGGGGGCCGTCGGCAGACGATGAGCTGTTTTCAGGAAGGGGAACCAGCATGGCGGCCATGAAGCCGCGGACGGGTGATGGCCCGCTCGAGGTGACCAAGGAGGGGCGGGGCATCGTCATGCGCGTTCCGCTCGAAGGCGGCGGTCGGCTCGTCGTCGAGCTGACCCCTGACGAGGCCGCGGCGCTTGCCGACGCCCTCAAGAACGTCGTCGTCTGAGGCGTCAGCGACCACACCCTTTCGGCCGCCCCGGCACCCTAAGCGGTGCCGGGGCGCTGCCGTTCTTCCGGCCCCCCGGCGTTCACCCGGACCCGTCCCCCGCCCGCGCGGGCCGCCCCGGCGAGGGCTACCGCTTGACGGCGCACAGCAGCCCGTCGCCCACCGGCAGCAGCGACGGCACCAGCTCCGGGCTCTCCCGGACCGTGCGCAGCAGCTCGCGCAGCCGCAGCACCTCGGTCGGCTGCGGACCCGAGTCGACGGTGCGGCCGTTGGCGAAGACGCCCTCGAAGACCACCAGTCCACCCGGACGCAGCAGGCGCAACGATTCAGCGAGATAGTCGGAGTACTCCTGGCGGTCCCCGTCGCAGAAGACGAGGTCGTAGCCGGCGTCCGCGAGGCGGGGCAGCACGTCCAGGGCCCGGCCGGGGATGAAGCGGGCCCGGTTGCTGGCGAAGCCGCAGGCGCGGAAGGCCTGCCGGGCGAACTGCTGGTGCTCCGGCTCCGGGTCCACGGTGGTCAGCACGCCGTCCGGGCGCATGCCGTGCAGCAGGTACATCCCGGAGACCCCGCACCCCGTACCGATCTCGGCGACCGCCTTGGCGTCCACGGAGGCGGCGAGCATGCGCAGCGCGGCGCCCGTGCCGGGCGACACCGAGCGCAGCCCTGCCTCGCGGGCCCGGTCACGGGCCCACCGCAGTGCTTCGTCCTCGGCGACAAAGGCGTCGGCGAACGCCCAGCTCGTCTGCCGGTTGCCGGTAATGACCCTCTCCTGTCCCCGTGGTTGCCTGGGCGTGACTGTATCCGTTGGCGTCGGGAACCCGCAGATGGGACCGGGCGTTTAGAGGGGTGGAAGACAGGGCGGGGGGACACGAATGGATCACGGTGACGAGACGGCGGTCGACGACCTGCTGTCGCAGCTGGACGAGCCGTACCAGCACAGATCAAATTCTTGTAAAACCGCTTATCCGGTGCTAACGGGCGAGGTGGCTATGGTAGGGGCTCCACTGGACACCACCAGAGCCGACAGGGGAGGTGCGGCTGCGCCTGGGGACCGGGGAGGAGTGCTGCGGCGCTTTCTCGGGTCGGCAGGCAGGCCGAAATCCGTGAACGACACCGCTGCTGACCCCAGCCACGCCGCCGCGCTCGCCATGGGCGAGGACCGGACCGCGACCTTCTCCACCGACGCGGACGGGCAGGCATGGACTCCGCCCACGTGGGAGGAGATCGTCAGCACGCACAGCGGCCGCGTCTACCGGCTGGCCTACCGCCTGACCGGTAACCAGCACGACGCCGAGGACCTCACCCAGGAGGTCTTCGTCCGCGTCTTCCGCTCCCTGTCGACCTACTCCCCGGGCACCTTCGAGGGCTGGCTGCACCGCATCACCACCAACCTGTTCCTCGACATGGTCCGCCGCAAGCAGCGCATCCGCTTCGACGCCCTCGGCGAGGACGCGGCCGAGCGCCTGCCCAGCCGCGAGCCCACCCCCTCGCAGGCCTTCAACGACGCGCACTTCGACGCGGACGTCCAGCAGGCCCTGGACACCCTCGCGCCCGAGTTCCGCGCGGCCGTCGTGCTCTGTGACATCGAGGGGCTGTCGTACGAGGAGATCGCCGCGACCCTCGGCGTCAAGCTCGGCACGGTCCGCTCCCGTATCCACCGTGGCCGCTCCCAGCTGCGCAAGGCCCTCGCACACCGCTCCCCGGAGGCCCGCAAGGCCGAGCGCCGCTCCTTCGTGCCCCGTGTTCCCGCACTGGGAGGAGGGGGCGCGACCGCGTGAGTGGATCACGACCGAAACCGGCCGAGCGACAGCTCGCCGAACAGCACCTGGGAGACCGACTCTCCGCCCTGGTGGACGGAGAGCTCGGTCATGAGACGCGTGAGCGTGTCCTGGCCCACCTGGCGACCTGCGCCCGGTGCAAGGCCGAGGCCGACGCCCAGCGCGCCCTGAAGAACGTCTTCGCGGCGGCGGCCCCGCCCCCGCCCTCCGAGAGTTTCCTCGCCCGTCTCCAGGGGCTGCCCGCGGGCGGCGACCAGGACGGCGGCGGTTCGCCGTTCGGCGGGGGAGACCCGTCGGGAAGCGGATCCGGCAGCGGGGTCTTCGGCATGGGCCGGGACGACCGCTTCGAGTTCGGTTACGTACCGGCCCGCCCGCACGACCCGGCCGCGGCCGCCGGCCGGGGCTTCCGCATCCACCCCGTCGGCCGCCCGGACAACGACCGCTCCGCCTCGCGCGGCATGCGGTTCGCGTTCGTCGCCGCCGGCGCGGTCTCGCTCGCCGCCGTCGCCCTCGGCGGGGTCACCGCGGGCCTCCCCGGCACCCCGGCCGCCGACGCCCGCAGCGGCACCGGCGGCGGCAGCGTCGCCCCGGCCGGCACGGCGGGTTCGGGCACGACCGGGGCCGCCGACACGCAGCGGCGCCGCCTGCTCACCCCGCTGCTGTCGTCCGGCACCCTGCTCGGCTCCACCCCCGCGATGCCCACCTCGGTGTCCGCACCGCTGCTGCCCGGAGTGCCCTCCCCGGCCACCGCGCAGCAGAAGCTGCGGGAACTGACCGCACCGGTGATGGCCGGCGCGGCCGCGGTCTCCCCGCTGATACGACCGCTGAGCACCAACCCGCCGTTCGCCCTCACCTCGTGGACCACCGGCCCCGAGGCGACCGGCACCAGCCTGCTCGCCGCACCCGTCCCCGACACAACCTCCGCACCCTCCCCGTCCACGTCCCGCTCCACCCGCGCTCCCCACTGACCGGCGCTTCCGGTCGCTACCCACCTGCTGAACGGCCCTGCGCGCCGACTCGCGAACCTGGTTGAATCCTGTGAACCAGCCATGTCCGTGGCACCGCTGCGGGCACGGAGCCGACCTTCCGCGAGCCCGCCCGTGCACGGGGCCGCGGTGAGCCCGCGAGGAGAACATGGACGAGGGGATACCGACGGCGCGGCGGCGGTCGCGGAGCCGGCGGACGTTCGCCGTGGGGGCACTGGTGCTCTCCGTGGTCTCCGCCGCGGCCGGCGGGCTGATCGGCGGCTACCTGGAGCGCACCGGCGGCCTGGAGGCCGTACAGCTGGCCCAGCCCGGTCCGCCCCCTCCGGGACCGCCGCCCGGACGGTCGCCGGGCAATGCCGCCGGGATCGCCGCGCGGGCGCTGCCGAGCGTCGTCACCCTGCATGTCACCGGCACCGGCGAGCAGGCCACCGGCACCGGCTTCGTCCTCGACACCCGCGGGCACATCCTCACCAACAACCACGTCGTCGCCCCGGCGGCCACCGCGGGCGGCCGGATCACCGTGACGTTCAGCAGCGGAGCCACCGCCCGGGCGACTGTCGTCGGCCGGGACACCGGCTACGACCTCGCCGTCGTCCAGGTGCACGGCGTGCAGGACCTCATCCCGCTGCCGCTCGACAATCCCCGCGACCGTCCCGACTCCGCGGACAGGAACTGACAGAAACGTCACAGGCAGGGCCCCACTCGTGCCCCGACTAGGCAAACAACCCGGAAAACCGGTCGTACACACGCAGTCGGACACCTCGGGGCAGTACCGGTCGGACAGGTCCGCCGGGTACCGTGGACCCGGCCCGGACCACGGAACACCCGCAACAGCGACCGGAGGGCCGAGGACCGAGGACATCGCAAGGAGCTTCAGGTGTTCAATGACATAGGACCACTCGAGCTGGTGACGATCATTGTGCTCGCCGTGCTCGTCTTCGGTCCGGACAAGCTCCCGAAGGTCATCCAGGACGTCATGCGGACCATCCGCAAGATCCGGGAGTTCTCGGAGAGCGCCAAAGAGGACATCCGGCAGGAACTCGGCCCGGAGTTCAAGGACTTCGAGCTGGAGGACCTCAACCCGAAGACCTTCATCCGCAAGCACCTGGACAGCGACGAGCTGGGGCTGAAGGAGATCCGCAACGGCTTCGACCTGAAGAAGGAGATGGCCGAGGTCACGGATGCGGTGCACAGCCGCGACACCGACTCCTCGGCGTCGTCCGCCGGGAGCGGTTCGTCGGGGAGCGGCCGGATCGACATGAACAAGAAGCCGGAGGATCCGGGCAAGGACGACCGTCCGCCCTACGACGCGGACGCCACCTGAGTCCGGATCACCGACCCGCGCATGAGCGGCGCACGTGACGCGTTTCATATCGCGTGTGCGCCGCTCATTCGTCTCTTAGGGCCCGAACCAACCGCCCGTGCGACCCACGCACCGGGCGGTTTCGCGGCTGGTCCCAGCGGTGTCGATATGCTGCCGAGTTGTTGTGCGGACCGGACGAGTGCGCCCGAAGGGGGGCGGGCCGCCCCGGACCGACGAGAGCTAGGAGGCGTCCGGGCAGATGGAGACGACAAGTCGGGTGGACGGACAGACGCCGGTCGCGGAGGGCGTGCAGCAGGCCCCCTCCGCCCGCCGCACGGTCGACGGCTACCTGGAGGCGCCCTTCCCCTGGTACGGCCTCGACGAGGCGTTCACGGGGCCGCGCTGGCTTATGCAGGTGGGTACGGCGGCCGACGGTGCGGTGGAGCACGGGTCGATCGGGCACGGCGACGAGCCGTCGGTGCGGAACGAGCATCTCGCCGCGTCCGTCGGTGAGCCGCGGGAGAAGTTCGCGGTCGTCGTGACCGTCGCGGCGAGTCCGTCCCGGCGGAGCGCCGACGGGACGGGGCTGCTGGAGGCCACGTCGGTGTCGTCCGCCGCGTGGCTGGCCGGGGTCGGGCTGCTCTCCTTCACCTGGCCGGGGCAGATGGACCACAGCCTGCGGGACGACTGGCTGGAGCAGCAGACCGAGACGGCGTGGGAGCTGGCCGACGAGCTGTCCGGTCCGGAGTGGTCGACGCTGTCGCTGCCGGTGGACGGGGTGGCGACGCCGTTCCACTACCGGGAGTCGGAGTTCGGGTGGGTGCTCGCCGGGTCCACGGCGGAGGGGGTGCACCTCGGGGCGTACGGGCGGGGGATGTCGGCCTATGGGCTGGGGTTCGCGGTGATCAAGGACGTTGCCGCGTACGCATGAGAAAAGGGGCGCCGGTGGTTTGGCGCCCCTTCGCCGTAGGGGTTGCGGTGGGTTCGCGACTGCGGATGCGTGGTGGTTGCTCGCGCAGTTCCTCCCCCAGCCTTCGGCCGAGGGTACCCCCAGCGCCCCTGACGGGGCGCTACAGATGCTGCCTAGAACTTGTTGCGCGGCGTGATGCCCAGGGACATGCCCGAGAGGCCTCGCTGCCTGCCTCCGAGCTTGCCGGCGATGCCGCGCAGGGCCGCGCCCGCGGGGCTGTCCGGGTCCGTCAGGACCACCGGCTTGCCCTCGTCGCCGCCCTCGCGGAGGCGGACGTCGATGGGGATGGAGCCGAGGACGGGGACCGTCGCACCCGTCGTACGGGTCAGGCCGTCGGCGACGGTCTGACCGCCGCCCGTGCCGAAGACGTCGACCATCTCGCCGCAGTGCGGGCAGGGCAGGCCGGACATGTTCTCGACGACGCCGACGATCTTCTGATGGGTCTGGACCGCGATGGAGCCGGCCCGCTCGGCGACCTCCGCAGCGGCCTGCTGAGGCGTCGTCACGACCAGGATCTCGGCGTTCGGGACCAGCTGGGCGACCGAGATGGCGATGTCGCCGGTGCCGGGCGGGAGGTCGAGGAGGAGGACGTCGAGGTCGCCCCAGTAGACGTCCGCGAGGAACTGCTGGAGGGCGCGGTGCAGCATCGGGCCGCGCCAGACGACCGGCGCGTTGCCCGGGGTGAACATGCCGATGGAGATGACCTTCACGCCGTTCGCCGACGGCGGCATGATCATGTTCTCGACCTGGGTCGGGCGGCCGTCCGCGCCGAGCATGCGCGGGACGGAGTGGCCGTAGATGTCCGCGTCGACGACGCCCACCTTCAGGCCGTCGGCGGCCATCGCGGCGGCCAGGTTGACCGTGACCGACGACTTGCCGACGCCGCCCTTGCCGGAGGCGACCGCGTAGACACGGGTGAGGCTGCCGGGCTTGGCGAAGGGGACCTCGCGCTCGGCCTGGCCGCCGCGCAGGGCGGAGGCCAGCTCCTTGCGCTGCTCGTCGCTCATCACGTCCAGGGTGACGTCGACGCGGGTGACGCCCTCGACCCGGGAGACCGCCTCGGTGACGCGCTGGGTGATCGTGTCCCGCATGGGGCAGCCGGAGACCGTCAGGTACACGGTGACCGCGACCGCACCGTCCTCCCCGATCACCACCGATTTGACCATCCCCAGTTCGGTGATGGGTCGGTTGATCTCCGGGTCGTTCACCGTCGCCAGTGCCTCGCGCACCGCGTCTTCGCTAGCCATACCCCCGATGGTACGGCGCGGCGCAGGGGCCCTATAACGCCCCTCAGCGGTCGTCTACGTCACGCCTCGCCGACCGTTCTGCCGGGAATACGGCATGTTCGTGATGCCCGTCCCGCCGCTCGTCCATATCCTTCAGCAGGTCCTGGAGCTCGGAGCGGATCCAGTCCCGGGTCGCCACCTCGCCCAGGCCCATGCGCAGGGCGGCGATCTCCCGGGTGAGGTACTCGGTGTCGGCGATGGACCGCTCGTTCTGTTTGCGGTCCTGTTCGAGGTTGACCCGGTCGCGGTCGTCCTGCCTGTTCTGCGCGAGCAGGATCAGCGGGGCCGCGTAGGAGGCCTGCAGGGACAGGGCCAGGGTCAGGAAGATGAACGGGTACTCGTCGAAGCGGAACCGTCCGGGTGCCGCGATGTTCCACAGCACCCAGAGGATGATCACGAACGTCATCCAGACGATGAACCGCCCGGTGCCCAGGAAGCGGGCGATGCGCTCGGAGAGCCGTCCGAAGGCCTCCGGGTCCCACTCGGGCAGCAGCCTGCGCCGCGGCGCGCGCGGCTGGTCCAGGCGGTGACCGCGCGACCGGCCGGCGGCGGTGGCGCCGGACGGCGTCCGCTCACGGCTGCTTTCACGCTCAGGCGCCATGGATCCCCGCCCCCTTCTCCGCCGTCCGCTCCTTCTGATCTCCCTCGTCCCCCTCGTCCAGATGGAACTCGGTCTCCCGCCAGTCCTCCGGCAGCATGTGGTCGAGGACGTCGTCCACGGTCACCGCGCCGAGGAGCGACCCCGCTTCGTCCACCACGGGCGCCGCGACCATGTCGTACGTGGCGAAGAACCCGGCGATGACCGGGAGCGTGGCGTCGGGGTCGAGGGGTTGCAGGTCGTCGTCGGCGACCAGCGAACTGACCAGGGTGTACGGGGGATCGCGCAGCAGCCGCTGGAAGTGCACGGTGCCCAGGTACTTGCCGGTGGGGGTCTCGTCGGGCGGCCGGCAGACGTAGACCTGGGCGGCGAGGGCCGGGGAGAGGTCGGGGTTGCGGACCCGGGCGAGGGCGTCGGCGACGGTCGCGTCGGGTCGCAGGACGATCGGCTCGGTGGTCATCAGACCGCCCGCAGTGTGCTCCTCGTACGACATCAGGCGCCGCATCTCGGCGGCGTCCGCCGGCTGCATCAGGCTCAGCAGCCGTTCCTTGTCCGGTTCGGGGAGCTCGGCGAGCAGGTCGGCCGCGTCGTCCGGGTCCATGGCCTCCAGGACGTCCGCGGCCCGCTCCTCCTTCAACTTGCCGAGGATCTCGATCTGGTCGTCCTCGGGGAGCTCTTCGAGTACGTCGGCCAGACGGTCGTCGTCGAGGGCCGCGGCCACCTCGGCGCGGCGTTTGGGGGAGAGGTGGTGCAGCACGTTGGCGAGGTCGGCGGGGCGCAGCTGCTCGAAGGTGGCGAGCAGGCTCTCGGCGCCCTGGCCGTGCTCCTCCAGGGAGAACCCGGTGACCTGCGACCACTCGACGGTGAGCGTCTCTCCTCTGGCCCGCCGGAAGGCGCCCGTGCGGCCCTTGCGGACGAAGACCCGGTCGATCTCCCAGTCCCGGCGGGCCGGCAGCTGCTGCACGGCCAGGTCGAGGACGGTGACCTCCTCGCCGGTGTCGACCAGCCGGACGCGGCGGTCGAGGAGTTCGCCGAAGACCAGGCGTTCGGTGGGACGCTGCTCGAAGCGGCGGACGTTGACGACGCCGGTGGTGATGACCTGGCCGGACTCGATGCCGGTCACCCGGGTCATGGGCAGGAAGATGCGGCGCCGGGTGGACAGTTCGACGACCAGGCCGAGCAGCCGGGGCGGGCGGCGGCCGACGCGCAGCATGACGACGAGGTCCCGGACCCGGCCCACCTGGTCGCCGGCGGGATCGAAGGCGGGGACACCGGCGAGGTGCGAGACGAAGATGCGGGGAGCGCCGGCTGCCATGGGGTTGCTTCCTTTACCTACCGGGGTACTGCTTGCGTGGTTTTCGGTCCCTTCTGCCCGCTCGGTGGGCTTCAGGCTAGCCCGTACCGATCGGATACGCCCTGGTGGGCGGTCCGGACGGACCGGCTCCGCCGGGCGGCTGGGGCACCGGTACGCTGCGGTACGCCCTGCCGGACCGCTCAGAAAGGTGGCCCTGTCTGTGACCTCGATCGCTCCGGGCCGTACCCGCCACGCCGCACTGGTCACCGCCGTGTGCGCACTGGCCGTCCTCACCGGATGCAGCGAAGACCCGGATGCGGGCACGAACGGGGTGGGCAAGCTGGCGCCGGACGTCATCCAGTCGAAGACGCGGGCGGCGGCATCGTCCGTGGCGACGGTGCGGATGGCGGGGACGGTGGTCACGAGCGGGCGTACGTACGAGCTGGACATGCGCCTGAACGAGGACGGCGGGACCGGGTCCGTCACCTCGAAGGGCTCGACGTTCCAGCTCCTCAGGGTCGGCGACACGCTGTATCTGCAGGCCGACGACAAGTTCTGGAACCACGCCGACGGCAGCGACACGACCGCGGCGACCAAGCTCGACGGCAAGTACGTCAAGGTGCCGCGGACGGATCCCGCGTACAAGAAGTTCAGCGGCTTCACGGACAAGGACGTCCTCCTCTCGGGCCTGCTGACCCTGCACGGCTCGCTCTCGACGGCCGGTCACCACGAGCAGTCGGGTACCCGCACGATCCGCATCACCGGCGACGGCGGCTCCGGCGGCACCCTCGACGTCTCCCTGGACGGCAAGCCGTACCCCCTCCGGCTGGAACGCGGCGGCGGCGCCGGCACCCTCACCTTCTCCGACTGGGGTAAGGACTTCAGCGTGGTCGAACCGGAGAAGGGTGAGACGGTCGACTACGGCAAGCAGCTGCCGGCGTCGTAGCCGGTCACCGCGACCCCGCGGCGGGCTCTGAACCCGGCTCAGGTGTCGGCTACTTGGACTTCCGGCGCCTCGAAAGCAGCCGTGGCAGGGCGGCCGGGACCGGGCGCCGGGTCGTCGCGGGGGAGGAGAGCGGGGGCGCTGCCAGGTTCCCCTCCGGCAGGGGCGATGTCGTCCCGGTCGGGGTCAGGCGCAGCACCCTGCACTCCCTCGCCCAGCGGTCGGTCATCGCCTCGCCGTCGGGGGCGTTGAGGCGTTTGCCCTTCAGCTCCGCCACCGCCGCGTCCCACTCCGGGGTGCCGGCCGCGAGTTCCGTGACCGTCGCCGTCCAGGTGACCAGCCGGCCCCCTTTGTCCTTGCTGCGGACGGTCACCTCCGCCGCCCCCCCGTCGGCCAGCTCGCCCAACGGCTGCTCGGCTCCGTCGCCGACCAGGCACACGCCCCCGTCGGCCCACGCGTGCCACACCGCACGCGCCGTCGCCGCCCCGGCGCCCCGCACCCAGATGAGGCCGGACTTCTTCGTGGCCTCCTCGACGAGGGCCTGGTCGAGCAGCTCGCTTGTCATGGCGACCACCCTAGAGCCAGCCGTTGCGCTTCAGCGTGCGGTGGATGCCGAGACAGATCACCCCGGTGATGGCCATGATCACCGGGTAGCCGTACCGCCAGTGCAGCTCCGGCATGTACTTGAAGTTCATGCCGTACACACCGCACACCATCGTCGGCACGGCGATGATCGCGGCCCAGGACGTGATCTTGCGCATGTCCTCGTTCTGCGCGACGGACGCCTGGGCGAGATTGGCCTGGAGGATGGAGTTGAGGAGTTCGTCGAAGCCGACGACCTGCTCCTGGACGCGGGCGAGGTGGTCGGCGACGTCCCGGAAGTACTTCTGGATGTCGGGGTCGACGAGCCGCATCGGCCGCTCGCTCAGCAGCTGCATGGGGCGCAGCAGGGGCGAGACCGCGCGCTTGAACTCCAGGACCTCGCGCTTGAGCTGGTAGATCCGCGCCGAGTCGACACCGCGGGAGACGCCGCCCCTGCGGCCCGGGGTGAAGACCTCCGTCTCCACCTCGTCGATGTCGTCCTGCACCGCGTCGGCGACGGCGACGTAACCGTCCACGACGTGGTCGGCGATGGCGTGCAGCACCGCCGAGGGGCCCTTGACGAGCAGCTCGGGGTCGTCCTGGAGCCGGTGCCGCAGCGCCCGCAGCGAGCCCTGCCCGCCGTGCCGGACGGTGATGAAGAAGTCCCGGCCGGTGAAGCACATGACCTCGCCGGTCTCCACGACCTCGCTGTTGGCGGTGAGTTGGTCGTGCTCGACGTAGTGGATGGTCTTGAAGACCGTGAAGAGGGAGTCGTCGTACCGCTCCAGCTTCGGGCGCTGGTGGGCCTGTACGGCGTCCTCCACGGCCAGCGGGTGGAGCCCGAACTCGCTCGCGATGCCGGCGAATTCGGCCTCGGTCGGCTCGTGCAGGCCGATCCAGACGAACCCGCCGTCGCGGCGCACCAGCCGCATCGCCTCGTGCGGGGTCAGCGGCTTGCCGGTCTCGACGCGGGCGCCGTCACGGTAGACGGCGCAGTCGACGACGGCCGAGGGCGTACCGGGGTCGCGGGTGGTGTCGTACGCGCCGTTCTCCGGCCGCAGGCTCTTGCGCAGCGAGGGGCGGGACGGGCGGACCACGGCTCGGAGGTCGCGGATCATCGACATGGGCAGGCTCCTTCGCGACAGGCAGCGGAAGACCGCCGAGGAACGGGTGGAACTACCCGGAATGAGGACGTCCTGGCTTCGGATGTTTGGCACGTCCACAAAGCGGGGAGCACCGCACCGTTGCGGTGGCGACTTCGCTACTGATTCAGATCAGACGAACGGATCCAGACAGATCCGGAACGGACCGGTCAGAGGGATCAGGCAAGCGAAACGAAGTGCTCTTCCGAACGACAACGCGCACGAAAAGGCGGCAGCCAGCCAGAGAAAGAGATTCAGAGGCCGGAAGAGCGAGTGGTACTGCACGGGTGACTTCGATCCATGACAGCCCCACCTCCTCCAGCCGGTCCCTCGTAAGGGAGTCCTGTCGGCGTCGGGGTCTGACCGCGACGCGCTGCGTGCTGCCCCGAACCACCGCGGTCAGAGTAGCAGCAGCCCTCGGTGTCAAGGCGCCGCTTTGCCCGGTACTGACGAGTTCTATGCTCGCGACATGGCTGAAGTTCTTCCTCTGGTCGAGGCCCGGTTGACCACCGCACTGGGCGAACCGGACGCGCGCGCGGCGGTCACCTTCCTCGGTACGGACCGCATCGAGGTGCTCCGTTTCCACGAGGACCTCCAGGGCGAGAACGTCGTCCGCTACGCCACGCTCGGCATGTCCGCGCACCCCATGGCCGACCCCACCGCGATGGTCGCGGACCCCGTCAAGGGGCCGCGCGCCGAGCTGGTCCTGTCGGTCCGGGCCGGGCTCGCCGAGACCGACAAGGTGCTCCGCGCGCTCGCCGTACTCGCGGCTTCCCCGCAGGTGGAGGGCCTGGTCGTGACGCCCGGCGCGTCGCTGGACGTGGGTGACCCGCTGTGGCCGGGCGCGCCCTTCACCTCCGTCCTGGTCGGCGAGCCGGGCGGTCTCGTCGAGGATCTGGAGCTGGACGAGCCCCTCGACCCCGTACGGTTCCTGCCGCTGCTGCCGATGACGCCGAACGAGGCCGCCTGGAAGCGCGTGCACGGCGCCGGCGCCCTCCAGGAACGCTGGCTCGCCAACGGGGCCGATCTCCGGGACCCGCACCGGAAATCCGTCCCGCTGGACTGACACGGGGTGAGCAAGCTCACCAAGCGGCATTCACCGTCGGTCAGTTGGCAAGCCGGCCGGCAGGCAGGGCGATCCTGTCGCCGGCGGCGTGCCGCCCGGCGGGAGCCGCTCGTCCACACGGTCGCGTGCGCTGGACGGGTGATCGTCCTTGACGTGGGGGATCCTGGGTAGGACCGTGGGGCTCTATGAGGGGCGAACCCAGTTGCCCGAAGTGTGGTGGCCGGGTCAGGGCTCCCGGACTCTTCGCCGACACCTGGCAGTGCGATGTCCACGGGACCGTGCATCCGGTACAGCCCGTGATCCCGCCCAGCGTCGAGGCCCTCGGTGTGGTGGTGCACCGCACCCAGGTTCCGGTGTGGATGCCCTGGCCGCTGCCGGTCGGATGGCTGTTCACGGGTGTGGCGTGTGCCGGTGACGACCGCAGCGGGGGGCGCGCGACCGCGGTCGCCTGCTCCGGACCCGCGCCGCTCGGCGGCATAGGGGAGATGATCCTGGTCGCCGAGGAGCTGGGGGTCGGTCTCGGGGCCCGGTACGCGGGGATCGACGGGCCGGATCCGGGGCCGTACCTGAACGTGGAGAAGCCGCCGCAGGCGAAGGTGCTGGCGGCGGGGCGGCCGACGCCGTTGTGGCACGTCACCGGCGCGCCGGACGACCGGGCCGTCTTCGCGGGCGAGGCCCGCGGGCTGTGGCTGTGGGCCGTGGTGTGGCCCGAGCAGACGGGTCTGCTGATGTACGACGAGCTGGTGCTGACCGATCTGCGGGACGCGGGGGCCGAGGTGGACCTGGTGCCGTGCGGGGCGTTGTCGCCGCGGTTGCTGGAGCCCTAGGCGGGTGCCGTACGTGGGCGGCTGCGGCGCCGTTGTGGCTTGTCGCGCAGATCCTCCCCAGCCTTCGGCCGGGGGTACCCCCAGCGCCCCTGGGTAGGGCAGGTAAAGGGTGCTCACAGGTTGCGGGTGTGACAGGGCACCCGCCACCGGCCGCTATCCTTGACGCGTCCCATCCGTACCGTCCCGCTGGAGTCTGTGTCGTGCGCATCGATCTGCACTGCCACTCCACCGCCTCCGACGGTACGGACACCCCGGCCGAGCTGGTGCGCAACGCCGCCGCTGCCGGTCTTGACGTGGTCGCACTGACCGATCACGACACCACCCGCGGGTACGCCGAGGCCATCGCCGCGCTGCCCGAGGGGCTCACCCTGGTCACCGGGGCCGAGCTGTCCTGCCGTGTCGACGGCGTCTCCATGCACATGCTGGCCTACCTCTTCGACCCCGAGGAGCCCGATCTGCTCGCCGAGCGCGAGCTGGTCCGGGACGACCGGGTGCCGCGCGCGCAGGGCATGATCGCCAAGCTGAACGCGCTGGGCGTGCCGGTCACCTGGGAGCAGGTGAAGCGGATCGCCGGGGACGGTTCGGTCGGGCGGCCGCACGTCGCCTCCGCACTCGTCGAGCTCGGCGTCGTGCCGACCGTGAGCGACGCCTTCACCGAGGAGTGGCTGGCCGACGGCGGACGGGCCTTCGTGGAGAAGCACGAGACCGACCCCTTCGAGGCGATCCGGCTGGTCAAGGGCGCCGGCGGAGTGTGCGTGTTCGCGCACCCTGCCGCCGCCAAGCGCGGACGTACGGTCCCCGAGTCGGCGATTGCCGAGATGGCCGCGGCCGGTCTCGACGGCATCGAGGTCGACCACATGGACCACGACGAGGACACCCGCGCACGGCTGCGAGGGCTCGCCGGGGAGCTGGGGCTGCTGGTCACGGGGTCGTCCGACTACCACGGCAGCCGCAAGACGGTGACGCTGGGCGAGTACACCACCGACCCCGAGGTGTACGGCGAGATCACCCGCCGGGCGACCGGTGCGTTTCCCGTCCCGGGGACCGGCGGAGCCTGAGGCCCGGCCCTCGCCCGTCCAAGACCCTCCTCCCGCAAGGCCTGTAGCACCCCCATGTTCGATCTCGCCGTCTTCGGCTCCCTCTTCCTGACCCTCTTCGTCATCATGGATCCCCCGGGGATCACCCCGATCTTCCTCGCCCTCACCGCCGGCCGGCCCGGCAAGGTGCAGAAGCGGATGGCCTTCCAGGCCGTGTGCGTGGCGGGCGGTGTGATCACGGTCTTCGGGCTGCTGGGGCACCAGATCCTGGACTACCTGCACGTCTCCGTGCCCGCGCTGATGATCGCGGGCGGCCTGCTGCTCCTGCTCATCGCCCTGGACCTGCTCACCGGCAAGAACGACGAGCCGAAGCAGACCAAGGACGTCAACGTGGCCCTGGTGCCGCTGGGCATGCCGCTGCTGGCCGGCCCCGGTGCCATCGTGTCGGTCATCCTCGCCGTGCAGAAGGCCGACAGCGTGGCCATGCAGGTGTCCGTGTGGGCCGCGATCCTCGCCATCCATGCCGTGCTCTGGCTGGTGATGCGGTACTCGCTGCTGATCATCCGGGTCATCAAGGACGGCGGTGTGGTCCTGGTGACGCGGCTCGCGGGCATGATGCTCTCCGCGATCGCCGTGCAGCAGATCATCAACGGTGTCACCCAGGTGATCAAGGGCGCTTAGCGCGGCGCAGCAGCCCTGCAAACGCAGAGCCCCCGTACGGCGTGTGCCGTACGGGGGCTCTGAAGACTGTGCGGTGCTCCGCGTGTCGTCGGTGTGGCTGTTCTCGTCTGTCGTTGTCGCGTCGTCTTGTTACGAAGCCTGGGTCTCGGCCGGTCGGATCCACAGGCGCTGCCCCACGGCGGCGGCCTGCTGAACGATCCTGCTGACGGAGGCGGCGTCCACGACAGTGCTGTCCACGGTGGTGCCGTCGACCTCGTCGAGTCGCATGATTTCGAAGCGCATGGCCTCTCCCTTCGTCGTCCTGTTCCGTAGCAGTCAACGGCTTGCGTGTTACAAACATTCCCTACGCTAAAGAAATTTTTCGAACGTCTAATTACTGACGGGTAAGAGTGTGCGGGAGACTGACCGGGACCGGTTGTGTTCGCAGCGTGACCGCCGGGACAATGGAGGTGATGAACGACGACCTCGCCGCCCTCCAGGCCCGTATCGACCGTACGAACGAGCTGCTCACCCGCATGCTCGCCGAAGTGGCCAAGACGCCCTCGACGCACGCCATCTTCGTGGACGCGGGCTACCTCTACGCGGCCACGGGCCGGCTCGTCGCCGGGACGGAGGACCGCCGCGCCTTCGACCTCGACGCCGAAGGACTGATCGAAGCGCTCATCGACAAGGCGCGCCAGATCTTCGCCGACAGCCGGCTGCTGCGCGTCTACTGGTACGACGGCGCCCGCCGCCGCATCCACACCGCCGAGCAGCAGGGCATCGCCGAACTCCCCGACGTCAAGGTCCGCCTCGGCAACCTCAACGCCAACAACCAGCAGAAGGGCGTCGACTCCCTGATCCGCACGGACCTGGAGTCACTGGCCCGGCACCGCGCCATCAGCGACGCGGCCCTGCTCGGCGGCGACGAGGACCTGGTCTCCGCGGTCGAGGCCGCCCAGGGGTACGGCGCCCGCGTCCACCTGTGGGGCATCGAGGCCCCCGAGGGCCGCAACCAGGCCGAGCCGCTGCTCTGGGAGGTCGACAGCCAGCGCACCCTCGACCTCGAGTTCTTCAAGCCGTACGTCTCCAGACGCGCCGCGCCCGCCTACGAGGCGGGCGCGACCAGACCCACCCGCGAGGACGTCCGGTTCATCGGCGCGCAGATCGCCGCGAAGTGGCTCTCCTCGCGAGGCCGTGAGGCGCTCGTCGAACTGCTGCCCGGCCACCCCTACCTGCCGGGCTCCGTGGACCAGGACCTCCTCGTCGAGGCCGAGGGGATGCTCCAGTACTCCCTGCGCGGCCAGGCCGACCTGCGCCGCGCCCTGCGGGACGGCTTCTGGGAGCACCTCCGGACGCAGTACTAGCCCTCGTCCCGGCCCACGGGGCCGGCGCCGTCCCAGAAGTCCGCGAGCGCCTCGGCGGTGGCGGCGGACCGCTCGGTGTTGGGCGAGTGCTCCGCCCCCTCGATCACCGTCCGGCGCGCCCGCAGCCGCAGCGCCATGTCGTCCAGCAGCGGTACCGGCCAGGTGTCGTCCCGCGCGCCCGACAGGACGTGGAAGGGCAGCGGTACGGTGGCGAGTTCCGCGACGCGGTCCGGCTCGGTGCACAACTGGCGGCCGGTGGCGAGCAGTTGGGCCGGCTTGTTGCCCAGCCAGCGGCGCCGCAGATCCTCGCCGTCCTCCAGGCCCTCCTCGGGCGCGTCCGGTTCCTCCAGCTCCTCCGGTGCCTCCATGGCCTGCATGGCCTCCCACACCTCGGCCATCGACATCACGGCGAGCGCGTCCCGGAGGAGCTTCACGCGCTGCTGCTGGGAGGAGGAGATCTGCGCCGGACCCGAGGCCATCAGGGTCAGCGAGCGGAACGGCGTGTGGTCGAGGAGCACGGCCGCGCGGGCGATCTGCCCGCCGAGCGAGTGCCCCAGCAGATGCACCGGCAGGCCCGCGCCGACCGCCGCCGCCTGCGCGAGCACGTCCCGCGCCAGCTCCTCCTGGGCGTACGCCGATTCGTCGTCCGCCGGCCCCTCCGACTCGAACTGCCCGCGCCCGTCCACGGCGACCGTCCGGTACCCGCGCCGCCCCAGTGCCTCGTGCAGCCGGTTGAAGTCCTCCTTGCTCCCGGTGAACCCGGGCAGCAGCACCGCGACCCCCCTGGGCTCGACCCCGGCGGCCACGGGCGCGTCGACGACGGCGAACTCCCCCCGATCGGTGGCGAGCGCGTACGCACGGGCACCGGCGGGCGGGACGAAGGTACGAGGCCTGCTCATGGGGGAGAGGGTATCCGCAGCGGGGTGACCGGCCGGGAGCCGGTGGGCGAATCCCGGCACCGGGCACCGCCCGGCGTTGCGGAGACGCCGACGGCCCGGACCACACGGGGTGGTCCGGGCCGTCGTCACGCGCGTGCTCAGGCCTCCGGGGCCGCGGCGGTCGCCTTGCGGGTCCGGCGGGCCTTCGGCTTCGCCTCCGCGTCGGCCGCCTCGACGGATCCGGCGGTCTCGGCGGACTCGGCCGCCTTGCGGGTGGCGCGCCGCCTCGGCTTCGCCTCCGGCTCCTCGGTGGCCTGCGCCGGGATCTCCGCGGTGGCGGCGGCTGCCGTCTTGCGGGTGCGGCGGGGCTTGGCCTCGGTGGCTTCGGCGGTGTCCACCGCGGCTTCGGCGGCGGCTGCCGTCTTCCGGGTGCGGCGCGGCTTGGGCGCCGCCTCCGCCTCGGCGGTCTCCGGGGCGGCGGCTGCCGTCTTGCGGGTCCGACGGGGCTTCGCCTCGGCGACTGCCGCCGCCTCGACCGTTTCCGTCTCGGCGGCGGTCGCCGTCGCCTTGCGGGTGCGGCGCGGCTTGGCCTCGACGGCTTCGGCGGTGTCCACCGCGGCTTCGGCGGCCGCGGCCGTCTTCCGGGTTCGGCGCGGCTTGGGCGCGGCTTCGGCCTCGGCCGTCTCCGGGGCGGCGGTCGCCGTCGCCTTGCGGGTGCGGCGGGGCTTGGCCTCGGTGGCTTCGGCGGTGTCCACCGCGGCTTCGGCGGCCGCGGCCGTCTTCCGGGTCCGGCGCGGCTTGGGCGCGGCCTCGGCCTCCGCCTCGGCGGCCACCGCAGGCTCGACCGGCTCCGCGGCCTTGCGGGTACGGCGCCGGGCCGGGGCCACCGGGGCCTCGACGGCCTCCGCCGGAGCCTGCGCGACCTCGGTCACGGGCTCGGCGGCCTTACGCACACGGCGGCGCGGCGTGGCCTCGACGGCCTCCGCGGTGTCCACTGCGGCCTCGGCGGCGGCAGCTGCCGTCTTCCGGGTCCGGCGCGGCTTCGGCTCCACCACGGCCTCGATCGCCTCGACGACCGCCTCGACGGCTGCCACCTCGGGTGCCTCGGCCGTCTTGCGGGTGCGGCGGCGTGCGGGGGCCGCCGGGGCCTCCTCGGCCACCGGTGCCTCGGTCGCCACCGGCGTCGTCGCCTCCGCCACCGGCGCGGCCTCCGCGGACCGGCGGGTGCGACGGCGGCGCGGCTTCTCCGCCGCGGCCGGCTCCACGACGGCCTCGACCGTCTCGACGACGGCCTCCGGCGTCACGGTCACCGGGGCGGCGGCCGCCACCGGCTCCTGCGACGCCCCGTTGCGGGTACGGCGACGGCGGCGCGGGGTCCGGGTGCCCGTCGGCTCCGACGCCGCGAGGGCGTCGTCGGCGGAGGCGGGCGGCGCGGCCTCGGCGGACGGCGCCGTGGACGCCGAACCGGACGTCTGGTCCAGGGCCGAACCGCCGCGCGTGCGACGGCGACGGCGCGGGGTGCGGGCCGGGCGCTCGCGCTCCTCGGTACGAGCCTCGCCGCGCGCCTCGCCGCGCGCCTCGCCTCGGCCGCCCCGGCCACCGCGACCGCGGCCTCCGCGGCCACCGGTCTCGCCCAGGTCCTCCAGCTCCTCCGCGTCGAGCCCGGCGCGGGTGCGCTCCGAGCGCGGCAGGACACCCTTGGTGCCCGCGGGGATCTTCAGGTCCTCGAAGAAGTGCGGGGAGGTCGAGTACGTCTCCACCGGGTCGTGGAACTTCAGCTCCAGCGCCTTGTTGATGAGCTGCCAGCGCGGGATGTCGTCCCAGTCGACGAACGTGATCGCCGTACCCGAGGCGCCCGCGCGGCCGGTACGGCCGACCCGGTGCAGGTACGTCTTCTCGTCCTCGGGGGACTGGTAGTTGATGACGTGCGTCACGCCCTCGACGTCGATGCCACGCGCGGCGACGTCGGTGCAGACGAGGACGTCCACCTTGCCGTTGCGGAACGCGCGCAGCGCCTGCTCGCGGGCGCCCTGGCCCAGGTCGCCGTGGACGGCGCCGGAGGCGAAGCCGCGGCGCTGGAGCTGCTCGGCGATGTCGGCGGCGGTGCGCTTGGTGCGGCAGAAGATCATCGCGAGCCCGCGGCCCTCGGCCTGCAGTATGCGCGCGATCATCTCCGGCTTGTCCATGGAGTGCGCGCGGTAGACGAACTGCGCGATGTTCGCGACGGTCGCGCCCTCGTCGTCCGGCGCGGTGGCGCGGATGTGGGTGGGCTGGCTCATGTACCGGCGCGCGAGGCCGATGACCGCGCCCGGCATGGTCGCCGAGAACAGCATGGTCTGGCGCTTCGCCGGAAGCATGTCGATGATCTTCTCGACGTCCGGCAGGAAGCCCAGGTCGAGCATCTCGTCGGCCTCGTCGAGGACGAGCGACTTGATGTGCTTGAGGTTGAGCTTCTTCTGCCCGGCGAGGTCGAGCAGGCGGCCCGGGGTGCCGACGACCACGTCGACGCCCTTCTTCAGGGCCTCGACCTGCGGCTCGTAGGCCCGGCCGCCGTAGATCGCCATCACGCGTACGTTACGGACCTTGCCGGCGGTCAGGAGGTCGTTGGTGACCTGGGTGCAGAGCTCGCGCGTGGGGACGACGACGAGCGCCTGCGGGGCGTCGGTGAGGGCCTCGGGGGCGGCGCGGCCGGCCTCCACGTCGGCGGGGACGGTGACGCGCTCCAGGAGCGGCAGACCGAAACCGAGGGTCTTGCCGGTGCCGGTCTTGGCCTGGCCGATGACGTCGGTGCCGGACAGGGCGACCGGGAGCGTCATCTCCTGGATGGGGAAGGGGTTGATGATGCCGACGGCTTCCAGGGCCTCGGCGGTCTCGGGAAGGATTCCGAGCTCACGAAACGTCGTAGTCAGGGTGCTGCCTCTTCTGTGTGGCGCGGCGCGAGGCGAGCGCGGGGGTCTTTGACGGACCGTGCCGGGGACGTCGGCTGCCTTACGGGCGGGCCGTGGGGGGCACGCCGTAGTGCACGGGACCTCTGCCGACGCTCTAGCGCTCGTACCGCTGAGGGTGTGTCCCTCCGGTCGTCGTACGCACAGTGCCGTACGACACGGGAGGGCTGTCGGGTCGGAGCCGATCGGGCCACCGACCGGGCATCCTCATACGTGCGGCCTGTCGAGGTACGTCGGAATTCGACGGCGTACCAGCAGGCGCATTACCACCATACCCCGGAATCGTGCACATGCGATGGCCGATTTGGTCACGTCGTGGTAGTCACAGTGGTTGACCAGGGGCTTCCCCGGGACTTCTCAGGGTCCCGTGGGACTTTCCGGGTCCGGCCCGGTCTTCCCCAGGGCTTCCCCGGGGTCGCGGGCGGGCTATTGTGCGCTTCATGACGAGCTCTGACAAGCCTGAGACCGCCTCCGCCGAACCGACCGGTGTCGCCGCCCAGGACTGGGCGCAGGCGGCCGCCGACCCGCACTACCGTGCCGCGGTCGTGGACCTGCTCGGTGCCCTCGCGTACGGCGAGCTCGCGGCGTTCGAGCGGCTCGCGGAGGACGCCAAGCTGGCACCCTCGCTGGGGGACAAGGCCGAGCTGGCGAAGATGGCGTCGGCCGAGTTCCACCACTTCGAGCGGCTGCGTGACCGGCTGACGGAGATCGGCGAGGACGCCACGCAGGCGATGGAGCCGTTCGTCGCGGCCCTCGACGGCTTCCACCGGCAGACGGCGCCGTCCGACTGGCTGGAGGGCCTGGTCAAGGCGTACGTCGGCGACTCGATCGCCAGTGACTTCTACCGGGAGGTCGCGGCCCGCCTCGACTCCGACACCCGCGAACTGGTGCTGGCCGTCCTCGACGACACCGGGCACGCCGGGTTCGCGGTGGAGAAGGTGCGCGCGGCGATCGACGTCGACCCGCGGGTGGGGGGCCGACTGGCCCTGTGGGCACGGCGGTTGATGGGGGAGGCGCTGTCGCAGTCCCAGCGGGTGGTCGCCGACCGGGACGCACTGTCGACCATGCTGGTCGGGGGCGTGGCCGACGGGTTCGACCTCGCCGAGGTGGGCCGGATGTTCTCGCGGATCACCGAGGCGCACACGAAGCGGATGGCTGCGCTGGGGCTGGCGGCGTAGCGCTCCGCGGGGGGTGGTTCCGGGGGTTGCGCGGCCTTGGCCGGTGGGGCTGATCGCGCAGTTCCTCCCCCAGCCTTCGGCTGGGGGTACCCCCAGCGTCCCTTCGGGGCGCTAGGCCGGGATCGATCGTCGGCGCAGGTGGCGGCCCGCCGGGCGGAGCAGCAGCGACAGGGACGCCGCCGAGACGATCGCCGCGCCCAGAAGACTGACCAGGACCGTGCCGGGGCCGAGCGCGCTGTGCGTGACGAAGTCGCCGAAGAGGGCTCCCGCGACACCCGTGCAGAACACCAGGGGACGGGCCGGGAGCCGGTGGGACAGCCGACTGGTCGCGGCCCACGACAGGGCCAGGCCGAGCAGGGCGGATCCAAGGACTTCCAGGAGCATCACGAGGGGTCCCTCCCACGGCCGGCCGGCGCTTCACGGTCGTAGCCCGTCATACCCGTGACCTGCGGAATGCAATCCTCCTCTGTGGACGACTTGTGGGCCGTGTGTGGAAGGCGGACATGACGGAGGGGCCGGGCGGACACACGTCCGCCCGGCCCCTCCGTGCTGCTGTGGTCAGACCGCGCTGAAGCCGACCTTGCGCACCGTCGGCTCGCCGAGCTCGATGTACGCCAGGCGGTCCGTCGGGACCAGGACCTTGCGGCCGCGCTCGTCCTCCAGGGACAGCACCTGTGACTTGCCGGCCAGCGCGTCGGCGACGAGGCGCTCGACCTCCTCGGCGTTCAGACCGCTCTCCAGAACGATCTCGCGGGGCGCGTGCTGCACGCCGATCTTGACCTCCACGGCTATGTCCCTCCGACGGTCAGTGAAGTGCGCGACCTTCCGCGCCGTACGCAGCACACATTAGCCCGGTGAGGGGACGTACACGCTGCGCACGTCCACGCCAGGAGCGAACAGCGAACGGGAATTCCTCCCGGCGGTGCCGTCGGCAGCGCTGACAGCCGTTCTGTCGGCAACGGTGTCAGCGGTGCTGTCGGCAACGGTGTCAGCGGCGGCGTCAGGGGCGTGTCAGTGGTGCGCGTCGATGCCGTGCAGCGGGAAACCCGCGATGCCCCGCCAGGCCAGCGAGGTCAGCAGCTGGACCGCCTGGTCGCGCGGGACGGTGCGGTCGCTGTGCAGCCAGGAACGGGCCACCACCTGGGCGAGACCGCCGAGGCCGGAGGCGAGCAGCATCGACTCGGCGCGCGGCAGGCCGGTGTCCTCGGCGATGACCTCGCAGATCGCCTCGGCGCACTCGGTGGTGACCTTGTCGACGCGTTCGCGTACCGCGGGCTCGTTCGTCAGGTCGGACTCGAAGACCAGACGGAAGGCCCCGCCGTCGTCCTCGACGTACGCGAAGTACGCGTCCATGGTCGCCCGGACCCGCTGCTTGTTGTCGGTCGTCGACGCGAGCGCGCCGCGCACCGCCTGGATCAGGGCCTCGCAGTGCTGGTCCAGCAGGGCCAGGTAGAGATCGAGCTTGCCCGGGAAGTGCTGGTAGAGCACCGGCTTGCTGACCCCGGCGCGTTCGGCGATGTCGTCCATCGCGGCTGCGTGGTACCCCTGTGCGACGAATACTTCCTGGGCGGCGCCCAGCAGCTGGTTCCGTCGGGCACGGCGCGGCAGGCGAGTGCCCCGCGGGCGTGCCGCCTCTGTCTGCTCGATGGCTGTCACGCCGCCTCCCAATGTCGTCCGCGTGCGGATCGCTCCGCGCGGCCATCGTACTTTTCGGTAACCGTGCTGTGCGCGGTGCGAGCGCAGAATTTCACGTACCGGACGACGGCGAAAGCCGTACCGGGAAATACCGGGACATGCGGACAGCCCAGGTGGGCCCGCCGCAGCCGGTCGCGGTCAGCGGTAGTCCTCCTCGTCGATGGAGACCACCCGCGCCTGTTCGATGAGATCGGCCTCGTTCGCGCGGTCCGGCTCCACGCCGGTGAGCGGGTCGTCGTGGGACGGCGTGACGTCCGTGTGCTGCTCGGCTGCGTCGCTCTCAGGGGCCTCGACATCGATCTCCGGGGCGTCCTCCGCCTCCAGATCGTCGAGCACGTCGGGGTCGGTGGGGTCATGGGCCATGGTGGGCTCCCTTCCTCGGAAGATCCCTGGCGGAAGCAGGGGCCACAAACGGGTGCCCTGTTTACGAGCGTAGGAGACACCGGATGCGGACGCTATGCCATCAGCGGCCGTTCGCTCCGTACGGCAGTCGGCCCTTCACCCCGAGCCTTGCGCGACTCGGGTGCGACTCGTGTGCGGTCCGGGGGCAGCTCACCGGGTGGCTCTGTGACGGCGAACACACGAACCACTGTGTGATCGTCTCGTAACATTGGCCCATGTCTTCGACCGAACTGCCCTCCGTGCCGCCCACCAGCGTGCTCCCCGAGGCGGCGGCAGTCAGAGTCGCGGAGGGCGAGCGACTGCGGTCGGTCCGACTGCCCGGCGTCACCCTCTCGGTCCGTGCGCGGCCGCCCGCGCGCGAGGGCCTGCCGCCCGCGCTGTACATCCACGGGCTCGGCGGCTCCTCGCAGAACTGGTCGCAGCTGATGGAGCAGCTCGAAGGGGTCGTGGACGGCGAGGCGGTCGACCTGCCGGGCTTCGGCGACTCGCCGCCGCCGGACGACGGCGACTACTCCGTCACCGGGCACGCGCGCGCGGTCATCCGCTACCTCGACGCGGCCGGCCGCGGTCCGGTCCACCTCTTCGGCAACTCCCTCGGCGGCGCGGTCTCCACCCGCGTCGCCGCCGTCCGCCCGGACCTCGTCCGTACCCTCACGCTCGTCTCGCCGGCCCTGCCCGAGCTGCGCGTACAGCGCACCGCGATGCCGACGGTCCTGCTCGGCCTCCCCGGCATCGCCGGGCTTCTCACCCGTACGACCGGCAAGTGGACCGCCGAGCAGCGGGTACGGGGCGTGCTGGCCCTCTGCTACGGCGACCCCAGCCGGGTGACACCGGAGGCGTTCGAGCACGCGGTGGAGGAGCTGGAACGGCGGCTGCGGCTGCCGTACTTCTGGGACGCGATGGCGCGGTCGGCGCGCGGGATCGTCAACGCGTACACGCTGGGCGGCCAGCACGGGCTCTGGCGCCAGGCCGAGCGCGTCCTCGCTCCGACCCTGCTGATCTACGGCGGCCGCGACCAGCTCGTCGGCTACCGCATGGCCCACAAGGCCGCGCGCAGCTTCCGCCACTCCCGGCTGCTCTCCATGCCGGACGCCGGGCACGTGGCGATGATGGAGTACCCGGGGGCGGTGGCCGGGGCGTTCCGTGAACTCCTCGCCTCCGCCGACAGGCTGGGCGACGGACCGGCTTCCGGGGCCGTCGGCGGCGGTCCGGCCGCGCCGGGCGCGGGGAGCTGAGGGGCGAGTGGGACGCCACAGCCGCCGCGGGCCGGCACCCAAGGATGACGCGGCGGACATAGCGAACGTGCGCGGGGCCCGGAAACAGGGCCCGGGAGATGGCGAGCGCGGTTCCGCGGGGCCTGCGGGGCCCACGGTGCCGCGCCCGGCCGACGGGACACCCGTGGGCGGGGCGCCGCGGTTCGCGGACGGTACGCCCGCGCAGGGCGTCCCGCGGCTGCCCGACGGCACACCTGCTCGGGGTGTGCCGCGGTTCGCCGACGGGACTCCGGCCCACGGAGTCCCGCGCTTCCCCGACGGAACCCCGGCGCATGGCGCCCCCCGCGTCCGTGGCGGTCACCCGCAGCAGCGTGAAGCGGGCGGTGGCTGGGGTCGGTTGGGCGGGGCGGCCGGTGCTCCCTCCGGGCCCGGCGGTGCCGCTTCAGGGACCGCCGGTACCGCTTCCGGGCCTGCCGGTGCAGCCTTCGGGGCGACCGGTGTGTCGATACCGCGGCAGCGGCAGAGCGCGCCCGGCGGTCCGCGGCAGGACTACGTCGACGCCTTCGGCGAGGACGCCGACGTCTTCACGCCCCGTCCCGGCATCGGCGCCCAGCGCGCGGAAACGTATCCGCCCGGCGCGGGTCCGGACACGTCCCCGCTCCCGTCCGGCATCGACGGCGGTGCGGGCGACAGCGACGCGCCGCCCGCCGGCGAGTCCGGGCGGCCCAAGGGCGGCAAGAGCCGGGCCTTCGCGGGTGTCGCGGCCGCCGCCGTCACCACCGTGCTCGCGGTGATCGTCGCCGGGCAGGTGATCGACGGCCGGGACGGCGACGGCGCACGGTCGCAGTCGGCCGCGGACGGGACGCGGGCCACCGACGGCGCCGCCTCGCGCGGGGACAGCCGTACGACGCCGTCCGCGTCGGCCTCCGCCTCGCCGGGCGTGGTGACGCTGTCGTACGAGCAGGCGATGGGCGAGAAGTACCCGCTCAGCGCCGAACTGGCCGGGTCCGGGAAGTTCAGCACCGTGCCCGGGAGCGCGAAGGCGCCGGGCAAGGGGCGGAAGTACACCTACCGCGTCGACGTGGAGCAGGGCCTGGGCCTGGACGGGAAACTGTTCGCCGAGGCCGTGCAGAAGACGCTCAACGACGACCGGAGCTGGGCCCACGACGGCGCCCGTGCCTTCGCGCGCGTGTCCACCGGCAAGCCCGACTTCGTGATCACGCTCGCCAGCCCCGGCACCACCGCCAAGTGGTGCGCCAAGTCCGGCCTCGACACGACCGAGGACAACGTGTCCTGCGACTCGGCCTCCACCGAACGCGTCATGATCAACGCGTACAGGTGGGCCCAGGGCAGCAAGACGTACGGCGACAAGATCCACGCCTACCGGCAGATGCTGATCAACCACGAGGTCGGCCACCGGCTTGGCTACGGCCATGTGGCCTGCGACAAGGACGGTGAGCTGGCGCCGGTCATGCAGCAGCAGACCAAGTTCCTCGACCACGACGGAATCCACTGCCTGCCCAACCCCTGGCCCTATCCCAAGAGTTGACAGGTGGCTCATACATCACATTGACATGCGCAGAAAGTTCGTACATATTTCTGGGCATGTCGTCCCTTCACGCCTCCGCGCGCGCCGCCATCGAGCTGGCGCTCATCGGCGTGACCGCGCTCTGCGTGGCCGACATCCACTGTCGCTGACGCCCGCCTTCTGGCGTTCGCGTCGCGACTTTTCTCTCTTGCCGTGACCTGGGTCACGGCTCTTTCGACGACCTGACGCCCGGGCAGACGTCTGTTCACTTTCGTCTCACTCCTCGTCAATCTGTCTCGCCCATCGAGACTCGCCTTCCGAGAGGTCGTCATTCCGATGCGTCATCCGTCCCTAACCAGCGCCCGTGCGGCGTACGTTTCGCTTGCCCTGGTCGTGGCAGCGGGCGCCGCCGCCTGCGGGCCGAAGGACAACGATGCCAACGGCTCCAGTGGCGACTCCACGCCGCACAAGGGCGGCACGCTGACCGTCCTGAACTCCGACCCCCAGACGGACTTCGACCCGGCCCGCCTGTACACCTCCGGCGGCGGCAACGTGCCCTCCCTGGTCTTCCGTACGCTCACCACCCGCAACCGCGCGGACGGCGCCGCCGGCACCAAGGTCGTCCCCGACCTGGCCACCGACACCGGACGCCCCAGCAAGAACGCGACCGTGTGGACGTACACGCTGAAGACGGGCCTCAAGTACGAGGACGGCACCGCGATCACGTCCGCCGACATCAAGTACGGCATCGAGCGCTCCTTCGCCCCCGAGCTCTCCGGCGGTGCGCCCTACCTGCGGGACTGGCTGGTCGGCGCGGCCGACTACCAGGGGCCGTACAAGGACAAGAAGGGACTCTCGGCGATCGAGACGCCGGACAGCCGGACGATCGTCTTCCATCTGAACAAGCCCGAGGGCGAGTTCCCGTTCCTGGCCACGCAGACGCAGTTCACGCCGGTCCCGCAGGCCAAGGACACGGGCACCAAGTACGAGGAGCACCCGGTCTCGTCCGGCCCCTACAAGGTCGTGAAGAACGAGAACGACGGCGAGCACCTGGTGCTTGAGCGGAACACGTACTGGTCCGCGGCCGTCGACGACCAGCGCAAGGCGTACCCGGACAAGATCGACGTACAGTCCGGGCTCGACTCGTCCGTGATCAACCAGCGGCTGTCGGCGTCCCAGGGGACGGACGCGGCCGCCGTGACGACGGACACCAACCTCGGTCCGGCCGAACTCGCCAAGGTGACCGGGGACAAGGAACTCGCCGCTCGCGTCGGCACCGGGCACTTCGGCTACACGAACTACATAGCGTTCAACCCGAAGGTCAAGCCGTTCGACAACCCCAAGGTGCGGCAGGCGATCTCGTACGCCGTCGACCGGTCGTCCGTGATCAACGCGGCCGGCGGCAGCGCCCTCGCCGAGCCCGCGACCACCTTCCTGCCCGACCAGAAGTCCTTCGGCTACACGCCGTACGACCTCTTCCCGGCGGGCGACACCGGCAACGCGGCCAAGGCCAAGGAGCTGCTGAAGGAGGCGGGTTATCCGAACGGGCTCACCGTCACGCTGACCCACGACAACGCCGACAACTTCAAGACGAGCCCCGAGATCGCGACCGCGATCCAGGACGCCCTCAAGAAGGCCGGCATCACGGTCAAGCTCCAGGGCCTGGAGGACAACAACTACTCCGACACGGTCCACAGCGTGAAGACCGAGCCGGGCTTCTTCCTCGCCGCGTGGGGTGCCGACTGGCCCTCCGGCGGTCCCTTCCTCGCCCCGATCTTCGACGGCCGGCAGATCGTCAAGGACGGCGCGAACTTCAACGCTTCCCAGCTCAACGATGCTTCGGTCAACGCCGAGATTGACGCGATCAACAAGTTGACCGATCTGGACGCGGCCGCCAAGCGGTGGGGTGCACTGGACAAGAAGATCGGCGCGCAGGCGCTGACCGTCCCGCTGTTCCACCCCGTCTACAAGCGGCTCGTCGGCAAGGACATCAAGAACGTCGTGATCAGCGACTGGACCGGCGTCCTGGACATCTCCCAGGTCGCGGTGAAGTAGCACCGTGAGCGAGGCACTTGTCGCCACCCAGGCCCCCGAGGCGTCCGCCTCGGGGGCTTCGGGGGCTCGTCAGTTCTGGCGGCGGCTGCGTACGCAGCGGGCCGCCGCGGTCGCGGCGGGCGTCGTCGCGCTGCTCGTCCTGGTCGCGCTCGCCGCGCCGCTGCTCACCGCGTTGGAGGGCCAGGACCCGACCACCTACCACCCCTCCCTCATCGACTCCGCGCGCGGCGGCGTGCCGATCGGCTCCCTCGGCGGCATCTCCGCCGACCACTGGCTGGGCGTGGAGCCGCAGACCGGGCGGGACCTGTTCGCACGGCTGGTGTACGGGGCGCGGGTGTCCCTGGGCGTCGCGTTCGCGGCGACCGTGATCCAGGTCTTCCTCGGGCTGGTCGTCGGCGTGGCGGCCGCGCTCGGCGGTGGATGGGTTGATCAACTGTTGAGCCGGATCACGGACATCTTCGTCGCGCTGCCCCTGATGGTCATGTCGCTGGCGCTGCTCGCGATCGTGCCGCAGAGCTTCCCCCGGCCCGTCCTGGTCACCCTCGTCATCGGGCTCATCTCCTGGGGCACCATCGCGAAGATCGTGCGCGCCCAGACGCTCACCCTGAAGGGGCTCGACTACGTCGCCGCCGCACGGCTCAGCGGCTGGGGTGCCTGGCGCATCGCCCGCCGCGAGCTGCTGCCCGGCCTGGCCGCGCCGGTCATCACGTACGCCTCGATCCTCATCCCGGTCAACATCAGCGCCGAGGCGGCCCTGTCCTTCCTCGGCGTCGGCGTGAAGCCGCCGACGCCCTCCTGGGGCCAGATGCTCACCGCCGCCGACGTCTGGTACCAGGCGGCCCCGCAGTACCTGCTGCTGCCGGCCGGCGCGCTGTTCGTGACCGTCCTCGCGATGACCGTCCTCGGCGACGGCGTCCGCACCGCTCTGGACCCGCGCGCCGCCTCCCGGCTCGGCGTCGGCACCGGTCGCAGGCGCGCGTCCGGGACGACGGCGAACGCGACGGCGACGGCCTCGGCGAAGGAGGAATCCGCGTGAACGGCTTCGGCGGCTTCCTGCTCCGCCGCACCATCGGCACCCTGGCGACCCTGCTCGCCATCTCGGTGATCGTCTACGTCGTCTTCTACGTCACCCCGGGCAACGTCGCCCAGATCACCTGCGGCCCGCGCTGCTCCCCGGAGCAGGTGCACCAGGTGGCCCAGCAACTGCATCTCGACGACCCCCTGTACGTGCGCTACTGGCACTTCCTGCAGGGCCTGGTCGTCGGCCAGGACTACTCCACCGGCACCTCCGTGGAACACTGCTCCGCGCCCTGCCTCGGCCTCTCCTACCAGACCGACCAGCAGGTCCTGAGCATCATCCTGACCAGGCTCCCGGTCAGCCTCTCGCTGGTGTTCGGCGCGATGCTGCTGTGGCTGCTCCTGGGCGTCGGCACGGGCGTGCTCTCCGTCTGGCGGCGCGGCCGGCTCACCGAGCGGGTGCTGACCGGCCTGACGCTCGCGGGCTGGGCCACGCCGGTCTTCGTCATCGGCCTGGTCCTGATGATCGTCGTCTGCGGCGAACTGCAGCTGCTGCCCTTCCCGCAGTACGTGAAGTTCACCGACGACCCCGAACAGTGGGCGTGGAACCTGCTGCTGCCCTGGCTCTCCCTCGCCCTCATCGAGTCCGCCGCGTTCGCCCGGATGACCCGGGCGTCGATGCTGGAGACCCTCGCCGAGGACCACATCCGCACCTTCCGCGCGTACGGCGTGGGTGAGCGGTCGATCGTCGGGCGGCACGCCCTGCGCGGGGCGCTCGCGCCGGTCATCGCGCTGAACGCCAACAACTTCGGCTCGGCCGTCGGCGGAGCCGTGCTCACCGAGACGCTGTTCGGCCTGCCCGGCCTCGGCCAGGAGCTCGTCCACGCCGTCAGCGTGGTCGACCTGCCCGTCGTCGTCGGCATGGTCCTCGTCGTCGGCTTCTTCGTGGTGCTCGCCAACGCCGTCGCGGACGTGCTGTACGCGGTGGCCGACCGACGGGTGGTACTGACGTGAGTCTCGTCCAAGTCACTGATCTGACAGTCGAGTTCGGCGACCTGCGGGCCGTGGACGGGCTGTCCTTCACCCTGGAGCGCGGCGCCGCCCTCGCCCTGGTCGGCGAGTCCGGCTCCGGCAAGTCCACGGTCGCTTCGGCCCTGCTGGGCCTGCACCACGGCACGGGAGCGCGGCTCGGCGGCTCGATCGAGGTCGCCGGTACCGACGTACAGGCCGCCTCCGACGGCGAACTGCGCAAGCTGCGCGGCGCGAAGGCGGCGATGGTCTTCCAGGACCCGCTGTCGTCCCTCGACCCGTACTACGCGATCGGCGACCAGATCGCCGAGGTGTACCGCGTGCACACGCGCGCGTCACGGCGATCCGCACGCGCGCGTGCGGTGGAGGTGCTCGACCGGGTCGGCATCCCGGACGCCCCGCGCCGGTCCCGGTCCCGCCCGCACGAGTTCAGCGGCGGCATGCGCCAGCGCGCGCTGATCGCCATGGCGCTCGCCTGCGAGCCCGAGCTGCTCATCGCGGACGAGCCCACCACCGCTCTCGACGTGACCGTCCAGGCCCAGATCCTCGACCTGCTGCACACCCTGCGCGAGGAGACCGGCATGGGCCTGCTGCTCGTCACTCACGACGTGGGCGTCGCCGCCGAGAGCGTCGACCAGGTGCTCGTCATGCGGCACGGGCGCATGGTCGAGCAGGGGCCGGTCGCCGCCGTGCTCGGCTCGCCCGCCGAGCCGTACACCCGGGAACTGCTCTCCGCCGTCCCGCGCGTGGACGCGGTGCGCGCGCCCTCACAGGCGTCCGAGGAGGTCGTCCTGGAGGCAGCAGGTCTGCGCCGCGAGTTCGGGCGCGGGAAGCGGGCGTTCGCCGCCGTGGACGACGTCACCCTGACCGTGCACCGGGGCGAGACCCTCGGCGTCGTCGGCGAGAGCGGCAGCGGCAAGACCACCCTCGGCCGGATGCTGGTCGGGCTGCTGGAGCCGACGGCGGGGGAGGTCCGTTACGACGGACACGCGCGCGTGGGCGTGAACCCGGCCGTCCAGATGGTCTTCCAGGACCCGGTGTCCTCCCTCAACCCGCGGCGCAGCGTCGGCGAGTCCATCGCCGACCCGCTGCGGGCGCGGGGCGAACGGGACGAGGGGCGCATCCGGGGGCGCGTGATCGAACTGCTGGAGCGTGTGGGGCTCGAAGGGGCGCACTACCAGCGTTATCCGCACGAGTTCAGCGGCGGTCAGCGCCAGCGCGTGGGCATCGCGCGGGCGCTCGCGGCCGACCCGCGGGTCATCGTCTGCGACGAGCCGGTCTCCGCGCTGGACGTCACCACCCAGGCCCAGGTCGTCGCCCTGCTCGGCGAACTCCAGCGCGAACTCGGACTCGCGCTCGTCTTCGTCGCCCACGACCTCGCCGTCGTGCGCCAGGTCAGCGACCGGGTCGCGGTCATGCGCCGCGGCCGGATCGTCGAGACCGGGCCCGCCGACGAGGTCTACGACAACCCCCAGGACCCGTACACCAGGCAGCTGCTGGCCGCCGTGCCCGCCCTCGACCCCGAGGCCGCGGCCCGGCGGCGGGCGGCGCGCCGGGAACTGGCGGCGGCGTGACTTTTCCGCAGATCTGGACGCGAACCCGAACGTGACGTTCCGCCGCAGATCGGTCGCCTAGCGCGACGAAACGCGACCCGCACGGGAAAGTTACGACCGTTCACCCCTTTTGGTGGCGCGATGGACAACCGTCCGTCGCGCCACCGTCTTGTCCGCATACCTTCGTCCCGCTGCGAGCCGCCGAGCCACGGTGGCTCCCCATACGGGAGATCGATCGGGGGTGCACACGTGCGCATCGGACTGATTACGGAGGGTGGCTATCCGTATGTGAGCGGTGACGCCAGACTCTGGTGCGACCGGCTCGTGCGCGGGCTCGGGCAGCACGAGTTCGACCTCTACGCGCTCAGCCGCACCCGGCACCAGGAGGACGAGGGCTGGCTGCCGCTGCCACCGCACGTCAGCCGGGTCCGGACGGCTCCTCTGTGGACCGCCGACGAGGACGGCGTCACGTACGGACGGCGCGCGCGCCGGCGCTTCGCCGAGTGCTACGGCGAGTTCGTGGGGGTGCT
The DNA here is from genome assembly GCF_055565975.1 of Streptomyces sp. NPDC028289. Taxonomy (NCBI): domain Bacteria; kingdom Bacillati; phylum Actinomycetota; class Actinomycetes; order Kitasatosporales; family Streptomycetaceae; genus Streptomyces; species Streptomyces sp. NPDC028289. Next base: position 921,402 of record NZ_JBVHTI010000003.1, read on the forward strand.
GTGCGCCGGTCCGGCCGCGGACGGCACGGATGGCGCAGGCGGCACGTACGGCGGGGACGGCGCGACCGGGCCGGGCGACGCGGGCGGCCCCCGGGTCGTGCCCGACTCTCTGGCGGACCGTTTCGGCAACGCGCTCCGCGGACTTGCCGAACTCGCCCGTGACGAGGGCGGCCTGGCCGGGGCGCTCCGCTCCGACACCGCCCTGCGCGCACTGGAGTGCGCCTGCCGCGCGCCCGGCGCCCTCGGTACGGCGCGCGAGGCACGCGTGCCCGACCTGCTCGCCGTCGCCGCACACCTCGAACGCGCCCTGCGCCCCCTCTCCCTGGACTGGTACGGCGACGACGGCCTCGGCGCGGCCGACCTCTGTCACGCCACCGCCGGCGGCCCGGCCGCCCTGGCCGGCCTGCTCGCCGGGCACTTCTCCGGGGTGCCGCTGCTGGTCACCGAGTACGGCGTGCAGCTGCGCTCGCACTACCTCGCCACCGGCCCCGACGCCGCCGCCCCCGCCGTACGCGCGCTGCTCGCCGCCTTCCACGGCCGGCTCGCCGCCGAGGTCTACCGCCGCGCCGCGATCATCACCCCGGGCAACGCGCACGCCCGCCGCTGGCAGGAGCGCTGCGGCGCCGAGCGCGCCCGCATCCGAACCGTGCATCCCGGCATGGAGGCCGCCCGCTTCACCGAGGTGGGCGAGGCCCCGGACCGCGCGGAACCGGACACGCTCGTGTGGGTCGGCCGGATCGAGCCGGCCAAGGACCTGGTGTCACTGCTGCACGCCTTCGCCGAGGTTCGCAAGGAGGAGCCCAAGGCGCGGCTGCGCGTCGTGGGCGCTCCGGCGGGGCCGGAGGGAGAGGCCTACCTGGGGCACTGCAGGGCGCTCGCCGCACAGCTCTTCCCCGACGAGGCCGAGGGCGTGCACGCCGTCGGCGACAACCCGGTCTCCTTCGAGGAGGTAGGCGGACCGGAGGCACCGACCCTCGCCGACGCCTACGCGTCCGGCTCGGTCGTCGTCCTGTCCAGCGTCGTCGAGGGCTTCCCGGTGGGACTCGTCGAAGCGATGTTCTGCGGCCGGGCGACCGTCTCCACGGACGTCGGCGCCGTGGTGGAGGCCATCGGCGGCACCGGGCTGGTCGTACCCCCACGCAATCCGCGGGCGCTCGCCGAGGCGTGCGTGGCCCTGCTGCGCGACCCCGAGCGCCGTGAGCGCCTCGGAGCCGCCGCCCGCGCCCGTGCGCTCGAACTGTTCACCGTCGAGCAGAACATCGCGGCATTTCACAGCATTTACCTGGAGATCGTCTCGCACTGCCCGGTACGCCGGGTCGTCCTGGGCCAGGCGGGCGAGCCCCTGCCGTTCGCCGTCCCGGCCGAGGCCCACGTGCCGGGCCGCTGGACCCGCCCCACGGCCCGCGTCGCACATCGCGCCGTACCGGGCTGGGCCCTGGGCACCGCACTGCGGCCCACCCCGGTACGGGCCGCCCCGCGCACGGCCACCGAGGGGGCGCTGTGAACGGCGACGAAGGCGGCCCGCTGAACGGCGGTCCAGGAGAGCTGGACCGGCCCGGGCGGCCCGGCGCGGCCGACGCCTGGGACGCGCGATCGGAAGGGTGGCTGCTGGGAGCGGACGAGGCCGGCCCGGAGCACGCCTTCCCCATGGGCGGGACGCCGGCGTCCGGCGGGGTCCCCCCGGGCGGCCCGGCTGCTGCCGAGGGCACCGTCGGCAGCCGCAGGACCACACGCCGCCGAGGCGCCGCCGCAGACCCGGTGAAGGCGCTGATGCACCGGCACCGCGCACTCTGCGAGCGGGCCGTGGACCCGCTGGAGATCGCGGCCGGCCTCGAAGCGCACGGCGTCACCGACCGCACCGCCGCCCGCTTCCGGCACCGTGACGTCTTCTCCCTCGCGGAAGAGCTCTACGCGCGCGTGCCCCGCGACGACGGCCCGCGCTCGTACCCCGAACCGGCACCCGCGCCCCGCGTGCGCGCCGACTGGGCGCTGCTCACGCTCCTCCCGGGCGCCGTGTGCGCGGCGGCCGTGACCGGCGTACGGCTCACCGAGGGCCGCCCCCGCCTCCTCGCGGCAGCCGTCGGCGTGCTCGCCGTCGCCCTGGCCGTACGCCCGGCCCTGTGCCGCGGCCCCCTGGCCGCACCGGCTCGAACCCCCGCCTGGCGCACCGTCACCGGCACCCGCGCCTGGACCTGCTGGCTGCTCGCCTACGCCCTGCTCGGCGACGGCCTGCTCCGGGCGGTCCTGGACGGCGGGCCCGACGGCCTCCCGACCGGCGCGGCCGACGGCCCCTGGCCGGTGACCACGGCCCCCGTCCTGGCCCTCACCCTTGCCTGCGCACCGGCGGCCTGGAGCGCCCACCTCTTCACGGCGGGCGCCCGCCGCAGGCTCGCGGCCAGCCGGGGCCTGGAGGAGTTCACCGGGGCCGTACGGCCGTTGCTGCTGGGCGTCTTCGCCCTCTTCCTCGGCGTCCTCACCGCCCTGCTCGCCCTGTGCGGCGCCGCCCTCGGCGAACCCGCCGACTATGCGGCGGCCCTCACCCTCGGCGCCCTCCTCCTGCTCGCCCGCCTCCTCGCCGTCCACAACGTCCCGCAGGGGCCCACCCTCGCCGTCGCGGCCGCCACGGAAGCGGCGGCCGTGGCCCTCGTCCTGGCCGGCCGACTGCCCGGCTGCGCCTTCCTGGCCGCCCCCGTCGACACCCTGGTCGACGCCTGGGGAGCGGGCAGCGTCCCGGCACTCGTCTGCGGCGCCGCCGCCCTGGCGCTGCTGTTCCGGGCGACCGGCACCCTCACCCGGGCCTCGGCCCACGCGCCGACGGGAGACCCGGAGTGAGCAGAGCCGCCGATGACCTCGCACGCCTCGCCGAGCCGTCCCGGCGGCCGGTGCCCGGCATCCCGCCGGAGGCAACCGCACCACCTCTTGAAGGAGACCACCAGATGACCACCTCCCGACCCGGACCCGGAGCGTCCGGAACCACCGGAGTCGCCGGAGCGCACACCCCGGGAGCCGCGCGATGAGGGTTCTGCTGATCGGAGCCAACGGATACCTCGGCCGCTTCGTCGCCGACCGGCTGCTCGCCGACCCGGCCGTCCAGCTCACCGCGCTCGGCCGCGGCGACGACGCCGACGTCCGCTTCGACCTCGCCACCGGCAGCCCCGGCGCGCTCACCCGCTTCCTCGACGCGGTCCACCCGGGCGTCATCGTGAACTGCGCCGGCGCCACCCGCGGCGGTGCCCGGGAACTCACCCGGCACAACACCGTCGCCGTCGCCACCGTCTGCGAGGCCCTGCGCCGCAGCGGCTGCGGCGCCCGCCTGGTGCAGGTCGGCTGCAGCTCCGAGTACGGCCCGAGCCAGCCCGGCTCCTCCACCGCCGAGGACGCCGTGCCGCGCCCCGGCGGCCCGTACGGCGTCAGCAAGCTCGCCGCCACCGAACTCGTCCTCGGCTCCGGCCTCGACGCCGTCGTCCTGCGCGTCTTCTCGCCCGCCGGACCCGGCACGCCGGCCGGCTCACCACTCGGCCGCCTCGCCGAGGCGATGCGCCGCGCCATGCAGTCCGGCGACGGCGAGCTCAAACTCGGCGGCCTCGGCGCCCAGCGCGACTTCGTCGACGTACGCGACGTCGCCCGCGCCGTCCACGCGGCCTCGCTCTCCGCCGCCCAGGGCGTCATCAACATCGGCTCCGGCCGCGCCGTCCGGCTCCGCGACGCCGCCGCCGTCCTCGCCCGGGTGGCCGGATACGGCGGCGCCCTGCACGAACTGGACGGCCCGCCCGGCCCGCTGCGCGGCGCCATCGGCCACCCCCGGATGGACGGCGAGCACACGGGCCCGGTCGCGTACCCGTACCCGGACGGCTGCGGCAGCTGGCAGCAGGCCGACGTGCGCTGCGCCCGCGACCGCCTCGGCTGGCGCCCCCGCATCAACCTCGAGGAGTCCCTCGCGGACATCTGGATGGAGGCGGCGTGCCGCATCTGAGCAGCACCAGGGCGGGCGCCGCGACCACCGGCGTCCGCACCGCCGTCGGCGTCCCCGGCTACGCCCACCCGCTCCTCGCCCCCGCCCAGTGGGCCGAACTCACCCGCCCGGGCACACCCCTGCACTGGGTCGTCCTCGACGTGGCGAACGGCCCCGGCAGCCGCCCCGACCCGCACTGCCTGGAGGCGGCCGGCCGGCTCCGCAACGCGGGCGTCCGCGTCCTCGGCCACCTGGACACCACCTACGGCGCCCGCTCCCACGGCGACCTGCTCACCGACGCCCGCCACTTCCGCGACTGGTACCGCGTCGACGGCTTCCTGCTCGACCGCTGCCCCACCGAGCGCACCGCGCTCCCCGAGATCCGCCGCGCGGTCGCCGCGCTCCGCACCGTCGGTGACGGCCCCCACATAGTCCTCGGCCACGGCACCCACCCCCACCCGGGCTACGCCGAGAACGCCGACCAGCTGGTGACCTTCGCCGGGCCCTGGAGCGACTACCGCTGGTCCCAGGTCGCCGAGTGGACCGCCGACTACCCACCCGACCGCTTCTGCCACTTCGTGCACGGCGTGCCCCTCGGCCACCTCGACGAGGCGCTGCGCATAGCCCGCTGGCAGGGCGCCGCCACGATCTACTTCACCGACCGGACCGATCGCTGGGGCCGGGCCGATCCCTGGGAGGCCATGCCCGGCTACTGGGACGAATTCGTCTCGCGGATCGGAACGGGTGTCTCGGAATGAAGAAGCCCGTGGCAGTGTTACAGGGAGAACAACTGTAGTGATTGACCGATCAACGGAGTCCCCGTGTCGCTGCCACCCCTGGTCGAGCCAGCCTCTGAGCTCACCGTAGACGAGGTCCGCAGGTACTCCCGCCACCTGATCATCCCGGACGTGGGGATGGACGGGCAGAAGCGGCTGAAGAACGCCAAGGTGCTCTGTGTGGGCGCCGGCGGCCTGGGCTCGCCGGCGCTGATGTACCTGGCCGCCGCGGGCGTCGGCACTCTGGGCATCGTGGAGTTCGACGAGGTCGACGAGTCGAACCTGCAGCGCCAGATCATCCACAGCCAGGCCGACATCGGCCGCTCCAAGGCGGAGTCCGCCCGTGACACGGTCAAGGGCATCAACCCGTACGTGGACGTGATCCTTCACGAAGAGCGGCTCGAGGCCGAGAACGTGATGGACATCTTCAGCCAGTACGACCTGATCGTCGACGGCACCGACAACTTCGCCACCCGCTACCTGGTGAACGACGCCTGCGTGCTGCTGAACAAGCCGTACGTCTGGGGCTCCATCTACCGCTTCGACGGCCAGGCCTCGGTCTTCTGGTCCGAGTACGGCCCCTGCTACCGCTGCCTCTACCCGGAGCCCCCGCCGCCGGGCATGGTCCCGTCCTGCGCCGAGGGCGGCGTCCTGGGCGTGCTGTGCGCGTCCATCGGCTCCATCCAGGTCACCGAGGCCATCAAGGTCCTCACCGGCACCGGTGAGCCCCTCGTCGGCCGCCTGATGATCTACGACGCCCTGGAGATGCAGTACCGCCAGGTCAAGGTCCGCAAGGACCCGAACTGCGCGGTCTGTGGCGAGAACCCCACCGTCACCGAGCTCATCGACTACGAGGCCTTCTGCGGCGTCGTCTCCGAGGAGGCCCAGCAGGCGGCCGCCGGCTCGACGATCACTCCGAAGCAGCTCAAGGAGTGGATCGACGACGGCGAGAACATCGAGATCATCGACGTCCGCGAGCCGAACGAGTACGAGATCGTCTCCATCCCGGGCGCCAAGCTGATCCCGAAGAACGAGTTCCTCCTCGGCACCGCCCTGGAGGGCCTGCCCCAGGACAAGAAGATCGTCCTGCACTGCAAGACGGGTGTCCGCAGTGCGGAGGTGCTCGCCGTCCTGAAGTCCGCGGGCTTCGCGGACGCCGTCCACGTCGGCGGCGGCGTGATCGGCTGGGTCAACCAGATCGAGCCGTCGAAGCCGGTCTACTGAGCACAGGCTCCGCGGTGGGCGGGGGCTTCGGGCACGACAGGTGCCCGGAGCCCCCGCCTTCGTCATGAGCAGACCGTGCCGTCCTTCGGAACCGTGCCGCTGACCAGGTAGGCGTTCACCGCCGAGTCCACGCAGTCGCTGCCACTGCCGTACGCGCCGTGGCCCTCGCCCTTCCAGGTCAGCTCGACCCCGACACCCTTGCCCAGCTCGTCGGCCATCCTCCGGGCGCCCTCGTACGGGGTGGCCGGGTCGCCGGTGTTGCCGACCAGCAGGATCGGCGCCGCGCCCGGTGCGCTCACCTCCGGCGTGTCCCACTGGCCCGCCACCGGCCAGTCGTGGCACCAGCCGGCCGAGTCCCAGCCGAGGAAGTCCCCGAAGACGGGTGACACCTTCTCGAACTCCGCCAGCCGCTTCTTCGTCTCGGCGAGCGTCGGCCGCTCCTTGTCGTCCAGGCACGATATGACCCGTTGCGAGTGCGTGGTCGTGCCGTAGTGCCCCGAGGAGTCACGCTCGTTGTACTGGTCCGCGAGCGACAGCAGCTCCGAGCCGTCGCCCTCCTCGGCCGCCTTGAGTGCGCTGGTCAGCGTCGGCCAGCTGTCCTGGCTGTACAGCGGCAGCACGATGCCGGTGACCGCGAGGCTCTGGGTCAGCTTCCGCCCGGAGGACGTGGGCAGTGGTGCGGCGTCCAGCCGCTTCAGCAGATCGGCGATCTTCTGGGAGCCCTCGGCCGGGTCCTGGCCGGTGGACTTGAGGTAGTCGTCCAGGGCCCGCTGGAAGCCGGCGGCCTGGTTCTTCTCCTGGCCGACCGAGTCGGCCGTCGGGTCCACCACCGCGTCCAGGATCAGCCGTCCCACCTTCTTCGGGAACAGGTGGGCGTACACACCACCCAGTTCGGTGCCGTAGGAGATGCCGAAGTAGTGCATCTTCGCGTCGCCGAGGACCTGGCGCATCAGGTCCATGTCGCGGGCCGTGTCGGTCGTCGAGACATGCGCGATCAGCTTGCCGGCGGCCTTCTCGCAGCCCTTGCCGAAGTCGGCGGCGTCCTGGAAGTACGCCGTCTCCTCCGCCGCGGTGTCCGGTGTCGCGTCGATCGACTCGGCGCTCTGGATGTCCTTGTCGCTGCGGCAGCGGATCCCCTCACTGGCCCCCACCCCGCGCGGGTCCCAGCTCACCAGGTCGTATCGCTCGCGCAGCGCGGAGACGGTGGAGGCGTAGTACGGCATCGTCGAGACGCCGGAGCCGCCCGGCCCGCCGAAGTTGAACAGCAGCGAGCCGATCCGCTTCCCGGAGCCCCCGCTCGCCTGCTCCCGGATCAGCGCCAGCCCGATCGTCTCCCCGTCCGGCTTCGCCCAGTCCAACGGCACCTTGAGCGTCGCACACCGCCATTCGTCCCCGGGCGCGGCCGAGTCCGAAGTGGCCTTGCAGCGGCTCCAGTCGAGCTTCTGGGAGGTGAGGGAAGCCGGCAGGGCGGCCGAGCCGCCGGCGGAGGCCGACGGCTGCCGGGACGCGGCCTTCCCTTCGTCCCCGCCCCCGCCGGACGCCCCGCCGCTGCACCCGGCCACGAGCAGCCCCGCGGCGACAGCGGCCGCCCACCGTACATATCGCAACATGCGCGCACACCCCCCACACAGGCTCTCCGCGCATTCGTTGCGGGAGAGCGGTCAGGCCATAGTAGGCGGCGCAGGCGAAGGCCGTTGAAGGCTGTGGATAACCGCCTGACCTGCGGTTCTGCTAGGTGCAGACCGCTCCGGCCTTCGGGACCGTCCCCTCCAGCAGATAGCCGTTCACGGCCCCCTGCACGCACTTGTCCTTGCTGTCGTACGCCCCGTGCCCCTGCCCCCGGTAGGTCAGCTCGACCCCGACGCCCTTCCCGAGCGCGTCCACCATCTTCTGCGCGCCCTCGTACGGCGTCGCCGGATCCCCCGTGTTGCCCACGACCAGGATCGGCGCGGCCCCGGGCGCACTGACGTCGGGGTGGTCGGCGGCCCCCGGCACCGCCCAGTCGGTGCAGCTGACCATGCCCCAGGCGAGGTAGTCGCCGAACAGCGGGGAGGCGGCGCGGAACTCGGGCAGTTTCTGCTGGACGTAGTCGGCGGTGTACCGCTGCTTCTCGTCGGCGCAGTTGATGGCGATGTTCGCCGCCGTGATGTTGCTGTACTCCCCGTTCTCGCTGCGGCCGTTCATCGAGTCGGACAGCAGCATCAGGATCTTCCCGTCGCCGTCGTAGGCCTCTTCGAGCCCCTCGGTGAGGTACTCCCAGAAATCCTTGGAGTACAGGGACTGCGCGATGCCGTTGGTGGCGGCGGACTGGGTGAGCTCGCGGGGCAGGATGCCGGGGATCGGCTTCCTGTCGAGGTCCGCGAGGAGCTTGGCGATACGGTCCTTCACGTCCTGCGGGGTGTCGCCGATCGGGCACTCCGTCTGCTTCGACGTGCAGTCCGCGGCGAAGTTGTCGAGCGCGAGTTGGAAGCCCTTCGCCTGCCCGAGCGAGCTCTGCTCCGGGTCCTGGGTGGGGTCGACGACGCCGTCGAAGACGGCCCGGCCCACGTTCTTCGGGAACAGGTGGGCGTAGACGCCGCCGAGTTCGGTGCCGTAGGAGATGCCGAAGTAGTGCATCTTCGTGTCGCCGAGGACCTGGCGCATCAGGTCCATGTCGCGGGCCGCGTCGGTGGTGCGGACGTGCGGCAGGATCGCCCTGGAGTTCTTCTCGCAGGCGGCGTTGAACTGCTTGGTGCGGTTGATCAGCTGGGTGCGCTCGGCGCTGGTGTCGGGCGTCGCGTCCTGCTGGAAGTAGTTGTCGAGCTGGGCGTCGTTCTCGCACTCGACGGGGTCGCTGCGGCCGACTCCGCGCGGGTCGAAGCTGACGAGGTCGTAGCGGGTGCGCAGGGCGGCGTAGTCCGTGCCGAACGCGGGAAGCGTGGTGACGCCGCTGCCGCCGGGCCCGCCGAAGTTGAAGATCAGGGAGCCGATCCGCTTGCTCGCGTCGCCGCTGGCCCTGGCCCGGATCAGCGCGAGGCCGATGGTGGCGCCCTTCGGTTTCGACCAGTCCAGGGGCGCCTTCATGGTGGCGCACTGCCAGGTGCCGCCGCCGGGCAGCGGTGACGGCGCGTCGCCGCCGCCCTCGGCCTCGTCGGGCGCGGGGCAGTTCTTCCAGTCCAGTTTCTGCGCCGCCAGATCCCCGTCCTTGGAACCGTCGCTGCACCCGGTCGGCAGGCAGGCCAGGACCAGGGCGGCAGTCAGGGCGGTGACACGGATCCGGAAGGGGTTGGGCATGCTCCCATCCTGGGGTCGCGCACGGCCACGCGCGCGGGGCGCGAGCCGTCCGAGGTACGCCCCGAGGTACGCCCCGAGGTACGCCCCGAGGTACGCCCCTAGAGCGCGCCCTTGCGGGAGAGGTGGTTGAAGGCCAGCCAGCCCGGCAGGACCGGCAGCCACAGGGTCAGCAGCCGGTACAGCAGGACGGCGGGCGCCGCGACCTCCTTGGGCAGGCCGACGGCGATCAGGCCGACGGTCAGGGTCGCCTCGACCGCGCCGACACCGCCCGGGGTCGGCGCCGCCGAGCCGAGCGCGTTGCCGGCGAGGAAGACGACGGCGACGCTGGCGATGCTCAGCGAGGTCGAGTCGTCGCCGAACGCGCGGATGGAGGCGTCCAGGCACATCACGAAGCAGGCGGTCAGCAGCAGCATGCCGCCGATGCCGGTGACGAGCTTCTGCGGCCGCTGCAGCACGTCCAGCATGCGCGGCACGACACCCGCGAAGAGCGACCGCACGCGCGTGCTGACGAACTTCCGCAGGAACGGCACCGAGGTCACCACGAGGACCAGCACCGCGACGGTCAGCAGGCCCGCGATGACCGTGCGGGACGGGGACAGCGACGGGGTCTTCTCGGTGCCGGTCAGATAACCGAAGGACAGCAGCATCAGGATGTGACAGCCCAGCCCGAACAGCTGCGAGGCGCCGACGCTCGCCACCGCGCCCCCGGGGCGCACGCCCGCGCGCTGCAGGAAGCGCGTGTTGAGGGCGACCCCGCCGACCGCGGCGGGCGCGACGATCTTCACGAACGACCCGGCGACCTGTGCCGCCACGGTCCTCACGAACGGCACCCGCTCCGGCACGAACCCGAGCAGCGACATCGCGGCGGCGACGTAGCTGAGCGCAGAGAACAGCACGGCGGCGATCACCCAGCCCCACTGGGCGTTCGCGACCAGGGGGCCGAACTCGATGTGGGTGAGCTGGGTCAGCAGGTAGTACCCGCCGATCGCGCCGGCGATGACGCTGATCAGCGTGCGCGGCCTTACCCGCTCCAGGCGGGCCGGCTCCACGGGTGCCTGCGGCCGGATCTTCAGCACCTGATGCCGGATCTGGGTGAGCAGGTCCTCCTCGCGGGCCTCTTCCAGCGCGTCGTCCAGGGCCCGCTTCTCGGCCCGCTGCTCGGCACGCACCGTCTTCTTGTCGGGTTTCTCGGCCTCCTCGGCGCGGGCCTGCTTGGCCTGCCGGGACGCCTCCAGGACCGCGTCCCGTTCGCGCTGGGCGCGCTCCCTGGCAAGTCTGCGCAGCGTCGCGCGCGTGGAGCGCGTCAGCGCGATCGGCTGGAGCATCGGCAGGCAGTCGGCGACGGCGTCGGGGCCGAGCACGCCGACCGCCGAGGCCACCGCCCGCTCGGCACCCACCCGCAGCCCGAGCGTGGTGACCAGCTGGGCGACGTCCATGCGCAGCAGCAGTTCGCCGGCGGCGATCTCGCCGCCGCGCAGGTCGGTGAGGATCACCGTGCCGGAACGATCCACCAGGATGGCGTCGCCCGCGAGCCTGCGGTGCGCGATCCGGCGCGACTGCAACGCCTGCACCTGGTGCCAGGTGTGACGCAGGAGTTCGTCGGTGATCTCCTCGTCGGCCAGCGAGTCGAGGGTGCGGCCGCCGGTGTGCTCGTAGACGAGCATCACGGCGTCGGGCCCCAGCTCGGAGGTGGCGATCAGCTTGGGCGCGTTGGCGCCGGCCGCGATCGCCGCGTACGCCAGCAGGGCCTCCTGCTCCAGGGCCTGGCGCAGTGACTGGAGGCTGGAGCGGGTGGCGAAGCCGCGCAGGGTCAGGTTGCGCCAGGCGCGGTAGAAGAAGCCCTGGGCCTGCTGCTCCCGGTCGACGACCGTGACGTCCAGCGGCGGGCCGTCCTCCAGGGTGACGAAGTAGCGCCGGCCCCGGTCGCCGTTCTCGGTGTCCAGGGCCTCCTCGCGGGCCGCGCCGACCGGGTGGAAGCCGACGTGCCTGAGGCCCGCCAGCAGGGTCCGTCCGGTGGGGCGGACGTTGGGGGAGCCGACGGCGTACAGCGTGCCGTAGGCGACGGTCCAGCCGATCAGCACCGTGAGGATGATCGAGAACGGTGTCGTGTAGCCGGTGACGAGCATGGAGAACGCGTCGAGCAGCAGCACGATCCACAGCACCGCGCGCCATCTCGGCCGCCGGGACATGCCGACGGCCGTCATGTAGGCGATGACGGGCGCGAGATAGCCGTGCACCGGGTCGGTGAGGGCGTGGATGTCACCGGGGGAGGGCTGGGTGAGCGCCTCCTGGATGGAGTCCGGGGCGGCCCTGGCCACCCACAGGTCCGTGGCGAGAGTCACTCCGTGGGCGAGGACGGCCGCGAGCACGCCGTCGGCGATGCGCAGCCCGTCCCGCTTGATCAGCCGCTCGATCGCGAACGCGACCGGCACCAGCAGGATCGCGATGCTGGAGGCCAGCCCCGCGAACCTGATCAGCAGGTCCGGGGCCTGTCCGGTGCCCTTGTTGATGTCCTGTTCGAGCCCGGAGGTGGTGCCGTGCGCGAACGCGGCGATGCCGAGCAGCAGGGCGATGGCGAGCACGCCGACCAGGAGCCGCATGAGGTCGGAGGGGCGGTGCACGCGCGCGGGGAGCAGCGGTTCGTCGCCCTCCACCTCGTCGGCGTGTGCCTCGTCGCACCCGTGTTCCGCCTCGGCGGCGTCCGGGCCCGAGGCGTCCTGGTCCACGGTGCCCGGCCGAGCGGTGTCCGGGTGCGCGGTGTCGGATCCGGGCGCGTCCGGGCGTGCGGCAGCGTCAGAGGTGCTCGCCCCGCCCTCGGGAGGCACACCCTGCTGCTCGGTCGTCTCTTCTTGGTCTCGTATCACCAGTCACCGCCCGCACGATGGTGGCATGCTCCACCGACACCCGGGGGCATCAGGGTGCAGATGCGGGGGCGCACAGTCTGCCCCAAGCGCCGCGAGAGGGCGAGACGAAGCCCCGCCGCGGACCGCACCGGTTGTCGGTGGGGTGCGGCAGGATGGGGCGAATGAGCGAGCAGAGCCTTCCCGAGGACACCCGAGAGGGGTACGCGGGCGAGCTGCCCGAGTACGCCGAGCGGGTCCTGGAGGTCGCCGAGCGGATCCCGCCCGGGCGCGTGATGACGTACGGCGACGTCGCGGAATGGCTGGACGAGGGCGGGCCGCGCCAGGTCGGGCGGGTGATGTCCCTCTACGGAGGTGCCGTCCCCTGGTGGCGGGTGGTGCGCGCCGACGGGGTCCTGCTCCCGGGGCACGAGCTGGGCGCGCTGGACCACTACCGCGCCGAGGGCACTCCGCTGAAGGAGGCGAACAGGGCCGCGGAGGGCCATCTGCCACGGCTCGACATGAAGCGGGCGCGGTGGGACGGCGGCGCGGACGCGGGGGCTCACACCTGACAGCTTCCGCCATCGGAGGCCTTCGGGGGGAATGCGTGACCCTTGCGGGGGACGCGGGGGACGTCCGTGGCATGACGTACGTTCGTGAGATGTGGGGCGCGCGTGCCGTGAGTGTCGCCCGAGGCGGATGGGAAGAAGCGGAAGCTCTGCTTCCGTCCGGTTCGTCGGCGTAGCGTCGGCTGCGCGTGTCCCGCTCACCCCGCGGCCGCCCCTGCGCACGCGCGACCGCGAACCGACCAGCACACCCACCAGGACCGGCGAACCACGTGAGCTCCTCTTCCTCCACCAGGCGCCTGCCGCACCTCCAGGTGCGGCAGGGGAACCGTGGCGCTTACCGACTGGTCCGTACCCCGCCGGCCGACGTGGATCCCCCTCGTCTGGACGCCGCACAGCGCGCCGTGGTTGACCACGGGTCCGGTCCGCTGCTCGTCCTCGCCGGTCCCGGCACCGGCAAGACCACGACCCTGGTGGAGTCCGTGGCCGCGCGCATCGCCCGCGGCGCGGACCCCGAGCGGATCCTGGTGCTGACGTTCAGCCGCAAGGCCGCCGTCGAGCTGCGCGACCGCATGGCCCTGCGGGTGGGCGCGGCCCGCGCGCCCCGGGCGACCACCTTCCACTCGTACTGCTACGCCCTGGTCCGCGCCCACCAGGACAGCGGTCTGTTCGCGGACCCGCTGCGGCTGCTCTCCGGCCCCGAGCAGGATGTCGCCGTCCGGGAACTGCTCGCCGGCCAGCCCGACCTGGAGCGGCTCGGGCTGGACCATGTGCGCTGGCCCGACGAACTGCGCGCCTGCCTCACCACCCGGGGCTTCGCCGACGAGGTCCGCGCGGTCCTCGCCCGCAGCCGCGAACTGGGCCTGGACCCGGCCGCCCTGGACGCCTTCGCCCGCCGAATCGGGCGCCCCGACTGGCGGGCCGCGGCCGCCTTCCTCGCCGAGTACCTCGACGTTCTCGACCTCCAGGGCGTCCTCGACTACGCCGAACTCGTCCACCGCGCGGTGCTGCTCGCCCACCGCCCCGAGGTCGCCCTGGACCTCGCAGGGCGTTACGACGCCGTGTACGTCGACGAGTACCAGGACACCGACCCGGCACAGGTGCGCCTGCTGCACGCCCTGGCCGGCGGCGGCCGCACCCTGGTCGCGTTCGGCGACCCGGACCAGTCGATCTACACGTTCCGCGGCGGCGACGTGAACGGCATCCTGGACTTCCCGTCGGCCTTCGCGCGCGTGGACGGCCGCCCCGCCCCGGTGCAGGTGCTGCGCACGTCCCGCCGCTCCGGGGCCGGCCTGCTGGCCGCGACCCGGCTGCTGACCCAGCGGATGCCGCTGACCCGGCTGCCCGCCGACAAGGTGCGCGCGCACCGCGAGCTGACCGCCGCGCGGGACGGCGGCCGTGTCGAGGTCTACACGTACCCGACGTCCGGGACCGAGCTGGACAACATCGCCGACATCCTGCGCCGGGCGCACCTGGAGGACGGCGTGCGCTGGAGCGACATGGCCGTCCTGGTGCGCGCCGGGTCCCACACCATCCCGACGGTCCGCCGCGCCCTCACCGCGGCCGGCGTGCCCCTGGACATCGACGGCGACGACGTGCCGCTGCGCCACGAACCGGCGGTGGCGCCCCTGCTGACGGCGCTGCGGGCGGTGGCGGCCGCGGATGCCGCGAGCGCCCGCGAGGAGGTCGGGAGCGACCGGGAGGGGGCCGCGAGCACTCAGGAGGAAGCGCCCCCCTGCTGGCTCGACACCGAGACCGCGCTCACCCTGCTCACCTCCCCCCTCGCCGGCATGGACGCGGCCGACCTGCGGCGCCTCGGCCGTGCCCTGCGCGACGAGGAGCGGGCGGCCGGCAACGCGTTCCCGCCCCCGTCGGACGAACTGCTCGCACGGGCGCTCGCCGAGCCCGAGCGCCTGGCCGTGCACGATCCCGGGTACGCGCGTGGGGCGCAGCGGCTCGGTGCGCTGCTCAGCCGGGCCAGGGAGCGCCTGACGGGCGGCGGTACGGCCGAGGAGGCGCTGTGGGTCCTGTGGAACGGCACGCCCTGGCCCTCCCGCCTGGAGCGCTCCGCCCGGCGCGGCGGCGCGGCCGGCCGCAACGCCGACCGTGACCTGGACGCCGTGTGCGCCCTGTTCGCCACCGCCGCCCGCGCGGAGGAGCGCAGCGGCGGCCGGGGCGCGCTGAACTTCCTCGCGGAGATCGAGGCCGAGGACATCGCCGCCGACACCCTCGCCGGCCGCGCGGTACGCCCCGACGCCGTACGCCTGATGACCGCGCACCGCGCCAAGGGCCTGGAGTGGCGCCTGGTCGTGGTGGCCGGCGTCCAGGAGGGCCTGTGGCCGGACCTGCGCCGCCGCGGCTCGCTCCTGGAGGCCGACCGCATCGGCCGCGACGGACTCGCCGAACCGCTCACCCCGGGCGCGCTGCTCGCCGAGGAGCGCCGCCTGTTCTACGTCGCCGCCACGCGCGCGCGGGAACGCCTCGTCGTCACCGCCGTGAAGGCCCCCGCGGACGACGGTGACCAGCCCTCCCGGTTCCTCACCGAACTGGGCGCCGAACCCCAGGACGTCACCGGACGCCCCCGTCGCCCGCTCGCCGTGGCCGCCCTGGTCGCCGAACTGCGCGCGACCACCGTCGATCCGCGCGCGTCCGACACCCTGCGAGAGGCCGCCGCCCGCCGCCTGGCCCGCCTGGCCGCCCTCGCCGACGAGGACGGCCGCCCCCTGGTGCCGTCCGCACACCCCTACCGCTGGTGGGGCATGTTCGAGCCGACCGAGAGCAAGGTGCCCCTGCGCGACCGCGACCAGCCCGTGGTGCTCTCCGGCAGCGCCCTCGACCAGCTCGCCAACACCTGCTCCCTCCAGTGGTTCCTGGGCCGCGAGGTGAAGGCCGACGCGCCCGCCACCACCGCCCAGGGCTTCGGCAACGTCGTACACGTCCTCGCCGACGAGGTCGCCTCCGGACGCACCCCCGCCGACCTCGCCGTCCTCATGGAACGGCTGGACTCGGTGTGGAACGCGCTCGCCTTCGACGCGCCCTGGAAGTCGGCGCAGGAGAAGGACAACGCGCGCGTGGCGCTCGAACGCTTCCTGAAGTGGCACGTCCTGGACCGCACCGCACGCACCCCGGTCGCCAGTGAGCAGGACTTCGACGTCACCCTCGGAGCGGGCGACTACGAGGTGCGCATCCGCGGCCAGATGGACCGGGTGGAGGCGGACGGCGAGGGACGCGCGTACGTCGTCGACTTCAAGACCGGCAAACAGGCGCCCAGCGCGGCCGAGGTGGCCCGGCACCCGCAGCTCGCCGTCTACCAGCTCGCGGTCCGCGAGGGCGCCGTCGACGACGTCTTCGACGGCGTACGGCCCGAGCCCGGCGGCGCCGAACTGGTCCACCTCAGACAGGGTGCCGCCCAGCGCGACGGCGGCGAGAGCCTGCCCAAGGTGCAGGCGCAGGAACCGCTGGAGGGGGAGTGGGTCGGAGAACTGCTGGCCTCCGCCGCCGGCAAGGTCCTCGACGAACGGTTCGCGCCGACCACCGGCCAGCACTGCACCCACTGCGCCTTCCGCGCCTCGTGCAGCGCGCGGCCGGAGGGGCGGCACGTGGTGGAGTGAGCGGTGTGCCATCGATTGCGCTGTTTCACCGAGTGTCAGTGCATTTACCGATTGTCAGTGCCCGCCGCTAGCCTCTTTCCTCATGCCCGCCCGTATCACCGACCCCGAGCAGCTCAAGGAGCTCCTCGGCATCCCGTTCACCTCGGAGCAGACGGCCTGCATCACCGCGCCGCCCGCCCCGCAGGTGATCGTGGCCGGGGCCGGGTCGGGCAAGACGACGGTGATGGCGGCCCGGGTGGTCTGGCTGGTCGGCACCGGACAGGTGGCCCCGGAGCAGGTCCTCGGTCTGACCTTCACCAACAAGGCGGCCGGTGAGCTCGCCGAACGCGTCCGCAAGGCACTCGTCAGGGCCGGCGTCACCGACCCCGACGTCATCGACCCCGACCACCCGCCGGGCGAGCCGGTCATCTCCACGTACCACGCCTTCGCGGGACGGCTGCTGACCGACCACGGCCTGCGCATCGGCCTGGAGCCGAGCTCCCGGCTGCTCGCCGACGCCACCCGCTACCAGCTCGCCGCACGCGTCCTGCGCGAGGCCCCCGGCCCCTACCCCGCCCTCACCCGCTCCTTCGCCGACCTGGTCAGCGACCTGCTCACCCTCGACTCCGAGCTCGCCGAACACCTGGTACGCCCCGAGGACCTGCGGGCCTGGGACGCCGGACTGCTGAACACCCTGGCAGGCGTGAAGCTCGGCAACGCCGACCTGCGCAAGGTCCCCGAGGCGGCCGCCGCACGCCGCGAACTGGCCGAGCTGGTCGTCCGCTACCGGGCCGCAAAGCGGGAGCGGGACCTGCTCGACTTCGGCGACCAGATCGCGCTGTCCGCGGCGCTGTCCGGCATCGCCGAGGTGGGCCGACTGCTGCGCGACGAGTTCCGGGTCGTCCTCCTCGACGAGTACCAGGACACCTCGGTCGCCCAACGCGTCCTGCTGGCGGGCCTGTTCGGCGGCGGCACCGGCCACCCCGTGACCGCGGTCGGCGACCCCTGCCAGGCCATCTACGGCTGGCGCGGCGCCTCCGTCGCCAACCTGGACGACTTCCCCGAGCACTTCGCGCACGCCGACGGCCGCCCCGCCACCCGCCAGGCGCTCAGCGAGAACCGCCGCAGCGGCGGCCGCCTCCTCGACCTCGCCAACGGCCTCGCCGAGCCGCTGCGCGCCCTGCACGCGGGCGTGGAGGCCCTGCGCCCCGCCCCGGGCGCCGAGCGGGACGGCACGGTCCGCTGCGCCCTGCTGCGCACCCACGCCGAGGAGATGAACTGGATCGCCGACTCGGTCGCCCACCTCGTCCGCACCGGTACCGCACCCGGCGAGATCGCGGTCCTGTGCCGCACCGCGACCGACTTCGCGGAGATCCAGGGCGCCCTCGTCGCCCGTGACGTCCCCGTAGAGGTCGTCGGCCTCTCCGGGCTGCTGCACCTGCCCGAGGTCGCCGACCTGGTCGCCGTCTGCGAGGTGCTCCAGGACCCGGCAGCCAACGCCTCCCTGGTCCGGCTGCTGACCGGCCCGCGCTGGCGCATCGGCCCCCGCGACCTGGCCCTCCTCGGCCGACGCGCCCGGCTGCTCGTGACCCACGCGCGCGTGGGCGATGCCGGCGACCCGGACCGCAGGCTCGCCGAGGCCGTCGAGGGGGTCGACCCCGCCGAGGTGATATCCCTCGCGGACGCCCTGGACACGTTCCTGGAGCTGCCGTTCGACGGCGACCGGGCCGGGCAGGGGGACGACGGGCTGCCGTTCTCACCGGACGCGCGCGTGCGTTTCGCCCGGCTCGCCACCGAGCTGCGCGAGCTGCGCCGCTCCCTGTCCGACCCGCTGATGGACGTCCTGCACCGCGTCCTCGCCGTCACCGGCCTGGAGGTGGAGCTGTCCGCGTCCCCGCACGCGCTGGCCGCCCGCCGCCGCGAGACGCTCTCCAACTTCCTGGACGTCGCCGCCTCCTTCGCGGCCGGCGACCAGGAGGCGACCCTGCTCGCCTTCCTCGGCTTCCTGCACACCGCCGCTCAGTACGAGAAGGGCCTCGACAACGCCCTGCCCGGCGGCGAGAACACCGTCAAGGTGCTCACCGCGCACAAGTCCAAGGGCCTGGAGTGGGACGTCGTCGCCGTCCCCGGACTGGTCAAGGGCACCTTCCCGAGCAGCCAGGGCCGCGAGAAGTGGACCGCCCAGGCCAAGGTGCTCCCGCACGCCCTGCGCGGCGACACCGCCACCCTGCCCGACGTCGAGGCCTGGGACTCGCGGGGCATGAAGGCCTTCCACGAGGCCATGAAGGAGCACCAGCACACCGAGGAACTGCGCCTCGGCTACGTCACCTTCACCCGCCCCCGTTCCCTGCTCCTCGGCTCCGGCCACTGGTGGGGCCCCAGCCAGAAGAAGCCGCGCGGCCCCTCCGACTTCCTCCGGGCCCTCCACGACCACTGCGTCACCGGGCACGGCGAGATCGAGGCCTGGGCCGACGAACCCGAGGAGGACGAGGAGAACCCCGCCCTGCACACGGCGAGCGCCGACCAGGTCTGGCCGCTGCCGCTGGACACGGCCGCCCTGGCCCGCCGCCGCGCGGCCGCCGAGACCGTCCTCGCCCACCTGGACGCCCTCACGGCCGAAACCGGCGGAGGCGCTCCCGCCGACCACGTTGCGGCCGCCGTCGAGGACCCGGACTGGCCCCCGCCGCCCGAGGACGAGGAACCCGACCCCTACGAGGACGACCTCCCGGATGCGGACTCCGCCGACTGGGACTCCTGGAGCACCGACCGCCCCACGGTCCCGCACCAGGCCGGGCCCGCCGGGCGCACGCCGGCACCTGACAGCACCCTGGAACCCGCGCGTACCCTCCCCGCTGCGGAGGAAGCCCTCCTCACCCCCGAGGAAGCCCGCACCATCGCATCCTGGGACCGTGACCTCGACGCGCTCACCGGAGAGCTGCTGCGCGCCCGGCGGAACGTCACCGACGTTCCCCTCCCCGCCGCTCTCTCCGCGACCCAGCTGATGCGGCTGGCCGAGGACCCGGACGGGCTCGCACAGGAACTCGCGCGCCCCATGCCGCGCCCCCCGCAGCCGGCCGCACGCCGGGGCACCCGGTTCCACGCCTGGGTCGAGGCGCGCTTCGAGGAGCTCACGCTGCCCATGCTGGAGCCCGACGAGCTGCCCGGCAGCGACGCCGAGATCGCCGACGAACGCGACCTCGAAGCCCTCAAGGAGGCCTTCGAACGCACCGAGTACGCGCACCGAACGCCGTACCGAGTCGAAGCCCCTTTCCAGCTCTCCCTCGCGGGCCGGGTCGTCAGGGGCCGCATCGACGCCGTCTACCGGACGGACCACGCCGACGGCGCGGCGTACGGGACGACGTACGAGATCGTCGACTGGAAGACCAGCCGTACCCGCCCCGCCGACCCGCTCCAGCTGGCGATCTACCGGATCGGCTGGGCCGAGCAGCAGGGTGTGCCGCCCGAGTCGGTCACGGCCGCGTTCGTGCACGTACGCACCGGCGAGGTCGAACGACCGGAGGGTCTGCCGGACCGGGCCGCCCTGGAAAGACTGATCATCGGGCAAGCTGAGTGTGACGAACCGCCCGCCGAGGATGTCGGTCCGGGCCGATAGGCTCGTGACCATGAGCCAGACCCCGGACAGCGCCGTCCGCACGTACATCGAGGAGCACCGCGCCGCCTTCCTCGCCGACCTCGCCGAATGGCTGCGCATCCCCTCCGTGTCGGCCCAGCCCGACCACGCCCCCGATGTACGCCGCAGCGCCGACTGGCTCGCCGCCAGACTGACGGAGACCGGCTTCCCGACCGCCGAGGTCTGGGAGACACCGGGCGCCCCGGCCGTCTTCGCCGAGTGGCCCGCCGGCGACCCGGCGGCGCCCACGGTCCTGGTCTACGGCCACCACGACGTCCAGCCCGCCGCCCGCGAGGACGGCTGGGACAGTGATCCCTTCGAGCCGGTCGTCCGGGACGACCGGCTCTACGCGCGCGGGGCGGCCGACGACAAGGGCCAGGTGTTCTTCCACACACTCGGCGTCCGCGCCCACCTCGCCGCCACCGGCCGCACCGCACCCGCCGTGCACCTCAAGCTGCTGATCGAGGGCGAGGAGGAGTCCGGCTCGCCGCACTTCCGGGCCCTGGTCGAGCAGCACGCCGAGCGGCTCGCCGCCGACGCCGTGATCGTCTCCGACACCGGCATGTGGTCCGAGGACACCCCCACCGTGTGCACGGGCATGCGTGGGCTCGCCGAGTGCCAGATCGTCCTGCACGGCCCCGACCAGGACATCCACTCCGGCGCCTTCGGCGGCGCCGTCCCCAACCCCGCCACCGTCGCGGCCCGCCTGGTCGCCGCCCTGCACGACGAGCACGCGCGCGTGGCGATCCCCGGCTTCTACGACGGCATCGTCGAGCTCAGCGACCGCGAACGGCAGCTCTGGGCCGAGCTGCCGTTCGACGAGGAGAGCTGGCTGCGCGAGGCGCATTCGTACGCCACCGAGGGCGAGGCCGGGCACACCACCCTGGAGCGCGTCTGGGCCCGGCCCACCGCCGAGGTCAACGGCATCGGCGGCGGTTACCAGGGCCCCGGCAGCAAGACGATCATCCCGTCCTCGGCCCTGCTGAAGCTCTCGTTCCGGCTGGTCGCCGGACAGGAACCCGAGCACATCGAGAAGATCGTCCGGGCCTGGGCCACCGAGCGGATCCCCGCCGGGATCCGCGCCGAGATCACCTTCCTGCCGGCCACACGCCCGTGCCTGACGCCGCTCGACCACCCCGGCCTCCAGTCACTCGCCCGCGCCATGGGCCGGGCCTTCGAGGGACCGATCCGGTTCACCCGATCGGGTGGCTCAGGACCGGCCGCGGACCTTCAGGACGTGCTCGGCGCACCCGTCCTCTTCCTGGGCATCTCCGTCCCCTCCGACGGCTGGCACGCCCCGAACGAGAAGGTCGAGCTGGACCTCCTCCTCAAGGGCGTCGAGACCAGTGCCTACCTGTGGGGCGACCTCGCCGAGAACTGGCGCCATGCCCCCTGAGCCACCGGCGCCGCCCGGAGCGGCACCGCGGGCGGGGCACACTGGAAGGGCCGCCCCGCCCGCCCCGCCCCCGCCCCACCTGTTCTCCTCCCGACCTTCGTCCCGCTGAACCGCCCGCTGAAACATCCGTTGCACTGGGGGAGTTGGAAGCACCCGTGACCACCTGGACCGACCACACCGCCGACCGACCCATCTCGCTCACCGCCCCGAGCGGCATCGACCGCGCCGCCCACCACCGGCTCGACGAAGCCTGGCTCGCGGCGGCGTGGAGCCACCCTGACACCCGCTGTTTCGTGGTCTCCGGCGGCCAGGTCCTCATCGACGAGACGCCCGACGGCCGCACCGAACTCGTCATGACGCCCTCCTTCGAGGCCCCCCTCACCGAGGCGCACCGCTACTTCCTGGGCACCGACGAGGACGGCGTCAGCTACTTCGCCCTCCAGAAGGACGCCCTGCCCGGCCGTATCGACCAGTCCGCACGCCCCGCCGGCCTGCGCGAGGCCGGACTGCTGCTGTCCCCCCGGGACACCGGCCTGATGGTGCACGCGGTCGGCCTGGAGAACTGGCAGCGAACCCACCGCTTCTGCTCCCGCTGTGGCGAGCGCACGGTCATCGCCGCTGCCGGTCACATCCGCCGCTGCCCCGCCTGCGGCGCCGAGCACTACCCGCGCACCGACCCCGCCGTGATCATGGCCGTCACCGACGAGGAGGACCGCATCCTGCTCGGCCGCCAGGTCCACTGGCCCGAGGGCCGCTTCTCCACGCTCGCCGGCTTCGTGGAGCCCGGCGAGTCCATCGAGCAGGCGGTGCGCCGCGAGGTCTTCGAGGAGGTCGGCGTCACCGTCGGCCCGGTCGAGTACGTCGCCAGCCAGCCCTGGCCGTTCCCGTCCAGCCTCATGCTCGGCTTCATGGCCCGGGCGACCTCGACCGAGATCAACGTCGACGGCGACGAGATCCACGAGGCCCGCTGGTTCTCCCGCGACGAACTGGGCGCCGCCTTCGACTCCGGCGACGTCCTGCCGCCGTACGGCATCTCGATCGCGGCCCGCCTGATCGAGATGTGGTACGGCAAGCCGCTGCCGACGAGGAGCTTCGTCTGAGACGGCCGTCATGACCGCAGAGGAGTACTGGAACCACAACGTCCACTACCACCCCGTGGTGCTGGACGCGGTGCCGGACGGCTGCCGCGCCGCCCTGGACGTCGGCTGCGGCGACGGTCTGCTCGCCGCCAGGCTCGCGACCAGGGCGGAGTCGGTGACCGGCGTGGACCGGTCGGCGGAGATGATCAGCCAGGCACGCAAGCGGGAGGTCGGGAACGTCACCTTCCTGGAAGGCGACTACCTCGGCGCCGCCGCTCTCGACGAGGAGGGCTACGACTTCGTCAGCGCGGTCGCCGTCATCCACCACGCCCCCTTCGACGACGCGATCGAACGGCTGGTGGGGCTGCTCGCGCCCGGTGGCCGCCTGGTCGTCGTCGGCCTGGCGCACGACCACACCCTGCTGGACCGGGTCATCAGCGGCTGCGGGGTCCCCGCCAGCCTGCTGACCGCGCGCCGGCGCGGCGGCAAACGGGGCCCCGCCGGCATGCCCGTCGAGGACCCGATCATGACCTGGCGAGAAGTCCGGCGGTCCACCGCACATCTGCTTCCCGGGCGCCGCTTCCGGCGCCGCTTGCTGTGGCGCTACACGCTGGTGTGGGACAAGCCGGTCTGAACATACGAAAGCGGCCCCTGAAGTGAGTCAGGGGCCGCCTCGTGCGGCGACGTACCGGGAGAGCTACGCGCTGATCTTCTGCTTCACCTGGGCCAGCGACGGGTTCGTCAGCGTCGAGCCGTCCGCGAAGAGCACCGTGGGGACCGTCTGGTTTCCGCCATTCGCCTTCTCCACGAACGCGGCCGACTCCGGGTCCTGCTCGATGTTGATCTCGGTGTACGCGATGCCCTCGCGGTCCAGCTGGCTCTTCAGCCGGCGGCAGTAGCCGCACCACGTGGTGCTGTACATCGTCACAGTGCCCTGCATCTCGCTCGCACTCCTTCGGCAGGTCGGGGAAGGTCGTCCAGGGAGGGAACGTACGCGACCCGCCCGCCATTCCCGTGACACGGGCGCCGAGCGACGCCTGCCGCAAGGGCGTGAGTGACGCCTGCCGCATTAGTACGACTGCGCGGGGCTGCCTGTGGACAACCGGCACTGC
This sequence comes from Streptomyces sp. NPDC028289, assembly GCF_055565975.1. NCBI lineage: Bacteria > Bacillati > Actinomycetota > Actinomycetes > Kitasatosporales > Streptomycetaceae > Streptomyces > Streptomyces sp. NPDC028289. The sequence goes on from NZ_JBVHTI010000003.1 coordinate 944,841, forward strand.
CGTCTCCGGCGACCTGGCAGCATGGCCATGTGACAGCAGCAACGCACTCCTCCCTCTTCCCGCCGGTACCGGACTCTGCCGACGCGGTGCTCGACGGGCTCGACCCCGAGCAGCGCGCGGTGGCGACCGCCCTGCACGGTCCGGTGTGCGTGCTGGCCGGGGCCGGTACCGGCAAGACCCGGGCGATCACCCACCGGATCGCCTACGGGGTGCGGGCCGGCATCCTCCAGCCGTCCAGCGTGCTCGCCGTCACCTTCACCAACCGCGCCGCCGGGGAGATGCGCGGCCGGCTGCGCCAGCTCGGCGCCCAGGGAGTGCAGGCCCGCACCTTCCACTCGGCCGCGCTGCGCCAGCTCCAGTTCTTCTGGCCGAAAGCGATCGGTGGCTCCCTGCCCCGGCTCGTCGACCGCAAGATCCAGCTCGTCGCCGACGCGGCCGCCGCCTGCCGCATCCGCCTGGACCGGGGTGAGCTGCGGGACGTCACCGCCGAGATCGAGTGGTCCAAGGTCACCCAGACCGTCCCCGCCGACTACGCCCTTGCAGCCGTGAAGGCCGGCCGGGAGGCCCCCCGCGACCCCGCCGAGATCGCCCAGGTCTACTCGGTCTACGAGGACCTCAAGCGCGACCGGACGGTCATCGACTTCGAGGACGTCCTGCTGCTGACCGTCGGCATCCTGCAGGACCGGCACGACATCGCAGACCAGGTACGCGCCCAGTACCAGCACTTCGTCGTCGACGAGTACCAGGACGTCAGCCCGCTCCAGCAGCGGCTGCTGGAACTGTGGCTCGGCGACCGCGACAGCCTGTGCGTCGTCGGCGACGCCAGCCAGACCATCTACTCGTTCACGGGAGCAACCCCCGACCACCTGCTCGACTTCCGCACCCGCCACCCCGGGGCGACCGTCGTCAAGTTGGTCCGTGACTACCGCTCCACACCCCAGGTCGTCCACCTCGCCAACGGCCTGCTGGCCCAGGCCCGCGGCCGGGCCGCCGACCACCGCCTGGAGCTGATCTCGCAGCGCCCCGCCGGACCCGAGCCCGTCTACACCGAGTACACCGACGAGCCGGCCGAGGCCGAGGGGGCCGCCCGCCGCATCAGGGAACTCGTCGACGCCGGCGTCCCGGCCGCCGAGATCGCCATCCTCTTCCGGACGAACTCCCAGTCCGAGACCTACGAGCAGGCTCTCGCCGACGCCGGGGTGCCCTACCAGCTGCGCGGTGCCGAGCGGTTCTTCGACCGGCCCGAGGTGCGCAAGGCGGGCGTGGCCCTGCGCGCCGCGGCCCGCTTCGGCGGCAACGACGCGCTGCTCGACGACACCGTCGACCTGCCCTCCCAGGTGCGTGCCGTCCTCTCCGGGGAGGGCTGGACCACCGAGCCCCCGGCCGGCTCCGGCGCGGTCCGGGAGCGCTGGGAGTCGCTGGCCGCCCTGGTCAACCTCGCCCACGACGTCGCCGCCGCCCGGCCCGGAGCCACCCTCGCCGACTTCGTCGCCGAACTCGACGAGCGCGCGGGTGCCCAGCACGCCCCGACCGTCCAGGGCGTCACCCTCGCCTCCCTGCACTCGGCGAAGGGCCTGGAGTGGGACGTCGTCTTCCTGGTCGGCGTCGCCGAGGGCATGATGCCGATCACCTATGCGAAGACCGAAGAACAGATCGAGGAGGAACGCCGCCTCCTCTACGTCGGCGTGACCCGCGCCAGGGAACGGCTCCATGTCTCCTGGTCCCTCTCCCGCACCCCCGGCGGCAGACCCGGCCGCAGGCCCAGTCACTTCCTGGACGGTCTGCGCCCCGGCTCCACCGGCACCGTCGGCCGCGCGGGCGGCGCCGGTGGCGCAGGTGTCGAACGCGGCTTCACCGGCGGCCCCGCGGCCACGCCCCGGCGCACCCAGCGCAGTCCCGCCCGGTGCCGGGTCTGCGGACGCACGCTGACCGATGCCGGCGAGATGAAACTGATGCGCTGCGACGGCTGCCCGTCCGACATGGACGAGGGCCTCTACGAGCGGCTGCGCGAATGGCGTGCCGACCAGGCCCGGCTCAGCGGCCAGCCCGCCTTCTGCGTCTTCACCGACAGAACGCTGATGGCCATCGCCGAGAGCGCTCCGGACGACGACCGCGAGCTGGCCCGCATCCCCGGTGTCGGCATGCGCAAGCTCAACCGTTACGGCGCCGATGTTCTGGCCATCTGCGCAGGCCAGGAGCCCGAGGGAGAAGAAGTGGGGGACTGATGCGAACTCGTCGAAAAAATAGTTTGCGCATGCCCCGGCAATCCCCATAGGTTCTAGGCACGGAAGCGGCGGCCTTCTCGAAGGCCCGGTTCCGTGTTGTACTTGCATACCGAGCGGATCGGCTCAACACCGGTCCCCTACACGCCGAGAGGAGGCGAGTCCAGTGATCAGCATCAAGACCAGCATCATCAGCGCGGCCAAAATGACCGATCTCTCGGCCGTCTCCGTGTGCATGCTCGGCGTCTCGAACCTGGGCACCGGTCTGTCCGGCATTCCTGCCGTGCGTCCGGCGTCCTCCGTTTCTCTCGCGGGTCTTCCCGTCCGTGAGCGCAATGAGCGACCGACGAAGGCACTGGAAGCAGTAGCGGCACAGGCCAAGGCCTATGCCTTTACGGCAGCCGGTGCCGGTAGCCGGAAGCAGACGACGCAGCACCACCTGATGTGGGCCTTCCGTGGGCCAGAACCCTGGAGTGATCCAGCCTGATCGATCAGGCCGGCGCCTTCAGGGCCGCGGAACCCCATCCGGGATCCGCGGCCCTTCTGTTTTCCCCGAACGGGGAGAGCGGACCGAAGGGGCCTCGGGGCAAGAGCAGAACCCGGTACCAGCCGCCAACCGGTCGAACCCGACCGGCACGACCAGACGAGGAAGAACAGCCGTGCAACTCGAAGCGCACGCCCCGTCCGTACCGCCTTCCGAAACGATCCCCCCGCCCGGCCTCACGGAGGACTCCACCTTGATCCCGCTCACCGCGCTCACCGCGCTCGACGACGCCATCGAGAACCTCGGCGTACCCGTCCCCTGCCGTTCCTACGACCCGGAGGTCTTCTTCGCCGAGTCGCCGGCGGACGTCGAGTACGCCAAGTCCCTCTGCCGCACCTGCCCGCTGATCGAGGCCTGCCTCGCCGGGGCCAAGGAGCGGCGTGAGCCCTGGGGCGTCTGGGGTGGCGAGCTGTTCGTCCAGGGTGTCGTCGTCGCCCGGAAGCGGCCGCGTGGCCGCCCGCGCAAGAACCCGGTCACGGCATGAACATCCACGGAACGATCGACCGTCCCCTCACGCACGATCCCAAGAAGCAGGCCCCGATGAAGCCGTCCACCAGCGAGCCCGCAGGCTCCGCGACCCCAGACTTCACCACTGCCGGTACCGACACCGGCTCGCGTCAGAACAGGACCCGAGAGATGCAACTCATCCCAGAAGCTCTGGCTCGTGCGCATATGCACGAGCGACTGCACGAGGCCGAGCAGGAACGCCGGGCCGTGCGCCTGGCGACCGCTCGCCGGATGCAGCGCCGGGCCGAGCGCGCCTCGATGCGTGCCCGCCGTGCGCTCGCCATCGCCGTGATGCAGTAACCCAGTACACCTGAAGCGGTGGCCTCCCGACCCCGGGAGGCGAAAGCTCCCCGCGGGGGCCGGTCCGGCCGAACGGACCGGCCCCCGCGGTGCGTTGTGCCCGCTGATCCACCCACGGCGGAGCTATCGTCAGCGGGTGACGAGTCTTCCCGGAGGCAGTGATCACGGCGGCTCCGCCACGGAGCCCCACCCTCTCGTGTGCGCCCGCTGCGGAACCCCGGCCGACGGCCCCCCGCCCGTCACCTGGACCTGCTCCGTGGAGAACGGCGTCCGCCAGTTCTTCTGCGACGCCTGCTCCAGGGACAACCTCAGAGCGATCGAGGGCCGGCTCGACTCGTCCTGGTGGTGAACCGGGCCCCTACTGCGCCTCCACGGCTGCCTCGGCCACTTCCGCTTCCCCCGCTTCCTCGGCCCCTTCGAGTTCCTCGGCCCCTTCGAGATCCTCGGCCCCTTCGAGATCCTCGGGTACGAACCCGGGCAGCCATGCCTGCAGTTCCTCCCGCAGCCGCACCGTCGCGCCCAGCTGGCACAGCACGCCGATGGTGCTCAGGGTCACCCGGTGTATCAGGAGGTAGGCCGGCGGCAGGTTGAGCTGCTTGCCCAACTGGTGGGCCGGGTTGCGAGGGTCCGCGATCCGGGCCGCCTGGCTGCGCATCCAGTTGCGGGTGAAGGTGAACTCGTCGACCTGGGCCGGTTCGATGATCGGCAGCAGATAGTCCAGGACGGCGTCGGGGTCCAGCTCTATGGACTCCTTGACGAACCCCTCCGCGCACAGCAGCTCGTAGACCGCCTCGGCGTCACCGTCCAGCGTCATCCGCAGGGAGTCGCCGATCGGGCTGGGCAGGCCGCCGGAGAGACGGTCGACGGTGCCGAAGTCCAGCACGCCGAGGCGCCACTCCTCCGCGTCCTCCGGCGCACCGGGCAGCAGGCGGAAGTTGCCGGGGTGCGGGTCGGCGTGCAGCAGGCCGGTGCGGGCCGGGCCCGAGAACAGGAAGCGGGCCAGAAGCTGACCGGCCCGGTCGCGCTGCTCCTGCGTACCCTCCGAGATGATCTCGGAGAGCGGTATCCCGTCGATCCACTCCGTGACCAGCACCTGGTCGCACTGGTGCACCACCGCCGGCACCACCACGTCGGTGTCGCCCGCGAACTCCTCCGCGTGTGCGGCCTGGGCCTGTGCCTCCAGGGAGTAGTCCAGTTCCTCGGAGACCCGGTCGCGCAGCTCCGCGATCAGCGGCTTGATGTCCATACCTGGGATCAGCGGCCCCAACAGGCGGGCGAACCGGCTCAGTTGTCCCAGGTCGGAGAGGAGGGCCTCACCGGCTCCCGGGTACTGCACCTTGACCGCCACCGCCCGGCCGTCCTGCCACACGGCCCGGTGCACCTGGCCGATCGAGGCCGCCGCAGAGGGCTTGTCCTCGAACTCCAGGAACAACTCCCGCCAGTCCTCCCCGAGGCGTTCGGTGAGCACCGCGTGCACGGTGCGGGTCGGCATCGGCGGCGCGGCGTCCTGGAGTTTGGTGAGGGCCGCCCGGTAGGGGCCGGCGACCTCCTCCGGGAGGGCCGACTCGAAGACGGACAGCGCCTGCCCGAACTTCATCGCCCCTCCCTTCAACTCGCCCAGAACCTTGAACAGTTGCTCCGCGGTGCGCTGCTGGAGCTCCCGCCCGACGATCTCCGCGGACTCGCCCACGATGCGCTTGCCCAGACCCCAGGTCGCCCGGCCGGCGAAGCCGAGCGGGAGCGCGGCGAGCTTGGCGGTCCGGGTGACCGCCTTCCGAGGAAGATCAGACATGCGCCCTCCAAGTCCCAGTCGGCCGTGCCGCGTCCGCGTGCTCTCGTCGCTTCGCCGACGGCCGTTGCACCACCATTGTCGCGTGTGGATCCCCGTTGGTTGAGGAGTGTTCCCCCTTAGCTTTCTCCGCCGCTCCGCACGGGCATGCGGGGTGCGGCCAGACCGGCCGTGCGTGCCAGTGCAGAACCGGCACGGAGGCCTCCCATCGGGCCCCCGCGCCGACCGGCGGTTCCCCGTCGAGGAAGGCCAGGGCGTGTGCGGCGGCCAGCCCGGCCACGGCCGCCGCCAGCGTCAGATCGCAGGCGCCCACCCGGCGGGCCCGCCCGGACCGCCACTGGGCGACCAGGCGCGGCCAGGCCGGATCCCGGTCCGTGCGGTGCTCGTGCAGACAGCGCGCGCAGCCCGTACCACCGGGCAGGACGAGGGGGCCGACCACACCCGTGCCCTCCACGACACCCGTGTAGAGATGAGGGGTCCCCGAGGCCATGAGCGGCTCGGCGGCGCGGGCGTCCGGGGCGTGCACCAGGACGTCGTCGCGCGGGGCGATGATCACCAGTGCCAGGCCGGGCTCCTCCACGGCCGGGTCCGTGCGGGGCGGCGGGCGGTCCGGGGCGGACCGGCGGACCACTCTGCGTGCGGCCTCGGCACGGCGCTCGCCGACCGCCTCCGCCGGCAGTCCGCCCGGCGCCACGTCCCACGGCTGGACCCGGCCCACGTCCCGCACATCGACCTCGCCGACACCCGCGCCCGACAGCAGAGCGGCCAGCGTCACGCCGACCCGGCCCGCGCCGTCCACCCGCACCCGCAGCGCCCGCCGGGCCGCCAGCCGGCCGATCGCGCCGCCCGGCTCCGGGGTGGTCAGGGAGAGCGAGGCGAGATCGGGGCGCAGCCGCTCCAGCACCTCCTGCTTCTCACGCAACGCTTGTGCCGCGGGCCCGCCGCCCTGTGCGTCGTCGACCAGTCCGGCCCGCGACAGCCGGTCCACCAGCGCGTCGACATGGCCGTCCGGCATGTCCATGCGCCGCCCTTCCTCGCGCAGCAGCTCAAGCCCCCGGGCGCCGTTGAGCAGGTCCAGGAAGCTCCCGGTCGCCGTGTCCATCGGCCCCAGTGTCATCGCGTGCGCGGGAGTCATCCCGAACTGAACGGTGTTGAGGTCGCGCCAGCCGCGCCGCAGCGCGGGCTTCACCAACGGATGCATGACAGGCCCCCGTAGCCGTCGAAAAGTCACAGAACGTCCCCATGTGCCGGTGGAGCCGTCCTGCTCCGCCGACGAGTGCCAGCATGCCCCGGCCGCCCGGCGGGCGCCGAAAGTTGTCCACAGGCGGTGGGTATTCGTCGTACAAATCAGACGCATGGTGGGGGATCGGCACCGAACCGTCCCGGACCCGGGACTTCCCCCGTATGCAGCGGGTAACGTCGGGGCGTGCCCGCCGACCCACTGCACCGCGCCGGAAAGCCACAGCGCAGCACGACGAGCCAGCCGCCCAGCGGCTTGGGGGCGAGCGCGATCGAGGTTCGCAGAAGCGCCCGGCGCCGCCGGACCGTTTCTGCGTACCGCGAGGGCGATCGCACCGTCGTGCTGATCCCCGCCCGGATGTCCGAGGCGGAGGAGAAACGCTGGGTGACCGTCATGCTCAACAAACTTGCTGCCCAGGAGAGCAAGCGAGTGCTGGGCGACGTCGAACTGTCCGAGCGCGCCGAGCGGCTCTCGGCACAGTACTTCGGCGGCCGGGCCCGCCCCGCCTCGGTGCGCTGGGTCACCAACCAGAACACCCGCTGGGGCTCGTGCACCCCCTCCGAGGGCAGCATCCGCCTCTCGCACCGGCTCCAGGGCATGCCCGAGTACGTGGTCGACTACGTGCTCTGCCATGAACTGGCGCATCTGCTGGTGCCGGGGCACGGCCCCCGGTTCTGGCGGCTCCTGGAGGCCTATCCGCGCACCGAGCGCGCCCGCGGATACCTCGAAGGGGTGGTCGCGGCCGACCGGCTGCCCCACGCGCCCGGCGCGCGCGATGAGTGACACACCCCGGGAGCGCTCCCTTCGGGGCCGCTGAGCGCGGTTGTGTACCGGGTCTGTACCGACTTCTTCCGATGTCCGAGTTAGCCGTTAGCCTGGCGCGACGCACTCACATTCGGGATGGGGGACGGTCGTAACGCATGGCCAGGGAATTCCAACGCGGCCACAAGGCCAGGATCAGTGACCTCACGGCCGGCACGGATCTGTACGTAGGCGTGCAGATCTCCGGCCCCGGGCTGACCTTCGACATCAGCTGCTTCGGCCTCGACGCCGACGAACGGCTGTCGGACGACCGCTACTTCGTCTTCTTCAACCAGCCGAAGTCACCCGAGGAGTCCATCCAGCTGCTCGGCACGCAGGCGGGCGACACAGAGTCCTTCCGGGTCACGCTGGACCGGATCCCGCCGCAGATCCAGAAGCTGGCGTTCACGGCGACCATCGACGGCGCCGGGCAGATGTCGCAGGTCGCCCCCGGGTACATCCGGATCGTCGCGGGCGGCGAGGAAGTGGCCCGGTACTCCTTCAACGGCTCGGAGTTCTCCACCGAGCGCGCCGTGATGCTCGGCGACTTCTACCTGAAGGACGTGTGGCGGTTCGCCGCCGTCGGCCAGGGCTTCGACGGCGGTTTGGAGGCGCTGCTGAAGAACTTCGGCGGCGAGGTGCTGGAGGAGGAGGCGCCCGCCGCGCCGGAGCCGCAGCAGCCGCAGACCGGATCCGCGCCCGGCTTCGCGCCGCCCGCGTTCGGGGTTCCCTCCGCGCCCGCGCCGGCCCCCGCGCCCACCCCGCCGCCCGCGCCCGCCCCCCAGGGCTTCACCCCGCCGCCGGCCCCCGGTCCGGCGCCGGCTTCGAATGTGCACCATGCGCCCACCGTCATCGCCCCGTTGACCCCGCCGGCGCCCGGCACGGTGCCGCCCCCGGCCGTGGCACCCGCGCCCTACGGCCAGCCGCCCGCCCCGCCCGGCTACGGCCAGCCCCCGGCGCCCCCGCAGACTCCTGGCCCGCCGCCCGGTTACCCGCAGGCGCCCCAGGCTCCGACCCCGCCCCCGGGCTACGGTCAGCAGCCGCCGTTCGGCCAGGTCCCCGGGCAGCAGAGCTATGCGGTCCCGCAGGGCGCTCCCCAGGGCGGTGCCGGTGTCGGTGCCGCGCTCCAGAAGTTCAAGGAGACGCCCACCGGGCAGCGCTGGACCCCGCAGAACAGCAAGCTCATCCGCGCCGACCTCGGGATGGGCGGACAGCCGGTGCTGGCCCGGCAGGGCAGCATGGTGCTGTACCAGGGCAAGGTCGACTTCAGCTACAAGGGCGCCGGGTTCGCCGGCCGGATCGTCGGCAACGCCACCGGCCAGGAGATGCAGCTGATGCGCTGCACCGGCAACGGCCAGGTGTTCTTCGCCGAGAACTCGGCCCATCTGCACCCGATCGAGCTCCAGGGCGACGCCATCTGCGTCTCCGCCGAGAGCGTCCTCGCCTTCGACGAGAGCCTCCAGTACGAGGTCCGCCGCATCGAGGGACACGGCATCCCCGGCGGCGCGCTGTTCACGATGCAGTTCCAGGGCACCGGCACGATCGTCGTCAAGACGCACGGCACGCCCGTCGTGCTGCCCGTCACGCCGACGACCTTCGCCGACTGCAACGCGATCGTCGCCTGGTCGGCGGCGTCGCAGGTGATCGTCTCCAGCCAGGTCCGGATGCGCCGCAACGCCTATCCGGGCGACACCGGGGAGAGCGTCAACCTGCAGTTCCGGGGCGCGCCCGGGAACTTCATCGTCGTCCAGCCGTACGAGGTCTGAGGGAGCCCGTCATGAACCAGCCGCTCGCGGGCTACGCCCCCGCACCCGTCACCGCCCGCATGGAGAACCACGGCGACCACATGCTCAAGGTCGCCATGCAGACCGGCAACGACCTCCTCGCGCGCGTGGGGTCGATGGTCGCCTACGAGGGCTTCGTCCAGTACGAGCCCAACCCGCCGGCCGTGCGCCAGATCGCCCGGGACTGGATGACCGGCGAAGGCGCGCCCCTGATGAAGTGCTCCGGCGACGGCCTGCTCTACCTCGCCGACTACGGCGCGAACGTCGTCGTCATCAACCTCAACGGCGACGGCATCTCCGTCAACGCCACCAACCTGCTCGCCTTCGACGCCCATCTGACGTGGGGCGTGGAGCGGGTCAAGGGGCTCGCGAAGTTCGCCGGTCAGGGGCTGTGGAACACCAAGATCTCCGGGCAGGGCTGGGTCGCGCTGACCTCCCGGGGCAAGCCGATCGTCGTCGACTGCGGCGGCGGCGAGGACGAGACGTACGTCGACCCGGACGCACTGGTCGCCTGGTCCCCGAACCTCAAGGTGAAGGGCAAGCGCAGCTTCAAGGCGCAGTCGCTGATCGGCCGGGGCAGCGGCGAGGCCTACCAGATGGCCTTCTCCGGCCAGGGCATCGTCGTCGTCCAGCCCAGCGAGGACAGCACCGACCGCCTCCGGTTCCGGGGCTGAGGGGGAGTCAGGAAACCATGCAGAGCCCGCTTTTCGCCTTCAACGACTCCCAGGCCCGGGACCGCTACAGCCTGCAGAACAAGCAGATGCTGCGGGTCGTCCTGGAGGGCCACGACGACATCCTCGCCCGCAAGGGCACCATGGTCGCCTACCAGGGGCTCGTGGAGTTCGACGCCGAGTACCAGGGCCACAACCAGGCACGCGCGCGTGCGTACACCGGCGAGGGCCTGGACCTGATGCGCTGCCACGGGCAGGGCACCGTCTACTTCGCCAACCTCGCCCAGCACATCCACATCCTGGACGTCGAGCAGGACGGTCTGACCGTGGACAGCAGCTACGTCCTCGCCATGGACTCCTCGCTGCACTACGAGGTCGTCGCCGTCGACAGCCTCTACGGCATCTCCGGGTCCGGGAAGTACCAGCTCAACATCACCGGACGCGGCAAGGTCGCCCTGATGACCTCGGGCGCGCCGCTGCTGATGCAGGTCACGCCCGACAAGTACGTCAACTGCGACGCCGACGCGATCGTCGCCTGGTCCACCGGGCTGCGCGTCCAGATGCAGGCCCAGACGCATTCCTCGGGCGTGTGGCGGCGCCGCGGCAACACCGGGGAGGGCTGGGAGCTGAGCTTCATGGGAAGTGGCTTCGCGTTGGTCCAGCCGAGTGAACTGCTGCCGCCGCAGCACGCGCAGATCGGCCAGGGCGTCGCCGCCCAGTTCGGCATGGGCCAGCAGGGAGCGCGCGGGATGAACCAGGGCAACGTCTGGAGCTGAGGGCCGCGCAGACTCGCAAAGTAAGGGGCGCCCGCCATGGCAGGCGCCCCTTACATGTCGAACTCTCTGAAATCCCGGGTCAGAGCCGCGCGCGGGTCCTTTCCAGCAGCCGTACGACCGAGTCGTCGGCGACCTCCGGCACCTCGTCGTAGCTGAACCAGCGCAGGTCGAGGGACTCGTCGCTGATCGCGTGGGCGGCGCCCCGCGGGGCGAGGGCCGCGTACTGGACGTCGAAGTGCCAGTGGCACGGCGCCGGGATCGGGTGCCGGTCCAGGCGGGCCGGGCCGCCCGGCAGCAGTGTCAGCCCGGGGATGCCGGACTCCTCGGTCGCCTCCCGCAGGGCTGCGGCCGCCAGCGTGGCGTCGCCCGGCTCGCAGTGGCCACCCATCTGCAGCCACATCCGCAGCTTCCTGTGCAGGGTCAGCAGCACCCGCCCCTGCTCGGGGTCGACGACCAGCGCACTCGCCGTGACATGGCCGGCGTGACACGCCTTCCACATGCCGTCCGGGTGTGCCGCGAGGTGGTCCAGGTAGGCCTGGCGCAGCTCGTCCTGGCCCTCGTACCCCTTGAGGACGAGGACCGCGTCGTCGTACAGGCTCACTCGGTGTCGTCGCCCCTGTCCTGCTCGCCCTTGTCCTGCTCGCCCTGCTCCTGGGCGTCCTTCTTGCGCAGGTCGGGCTTCTGCGCGGCCTCGCCGAGCATCTTGTCCAGCTCGGAGAAGTCCAGCTGCTCGCGGTGCACGAAGCCGTCCGGGTCGTCCAGGTCGGACGCCGTCGGCAGCATGTCCGGGTGCGCCCAGAGGGCGTCCCGGCCGTCGACACCACGCGCGTCCGTGAGCGAGGCCCACAGCCGGGAGGCGTCGCGCAGCCGGCGCGGACGCAGCTCCAGGCCGATCAGGGTGGCGAAGGTCTGCTCCGCGGGGCCGCCCGTGGCACGGCGGCGGCGCAGGGTCTCGCGCAGCGCGTCCGCCGACGACAGGCGCGGCTTCGCGGCCGCGTGGACCACCGCGTCGACCCAGCCCTCGACCAGGGCCAGAGCCGTCTCCAGACGGGCCAGGGCGGCCTTCTGCTCGGGCGTGTCCTCCGGCTGGAACATGCCCTGCTGGAGCGCGTCCTGGAGCTGCTCGGGGTTCTGCGGGTCGAACTGGCCGACCACGTCCTCCAGCTTGGCCGTGTCGACCTTGATGCCGCGTGCGTACCCGTCGACCGCGCCGAACAGGTGCGAGCGCAGCCACGGCACGTGCGCGAACAGGCGCTGGTGGGCCGCCTCGCGCAGCGCGAGATACAGCCGCACCTCCTCCTTCGGCACACCGAGGTCCTTACCGAACGCCTCGATGTTCGCCGGCAGCAGCGCGGCCTTGCCGGCCGGGCTCAGCGGCAGGCCGATGTCGGTCGAACCGACGACCTCGCCCGCGAGCACGCCCACGGCCTGCCCGATCTGGGTGCCGAACATGGCGCCGCCCATCGAGCGCATCATCCCGATCAGCGGGCCCGCCATGGCCTGCATCTCCTCCGGCAGGACGTCGCCCATCGCGGCGCCGACCCGCTCGGCGACCGGGTCGACCAGCTCCTGCCAGGCCGGCAGCGTCGCCTCGACCCACTCCGCACGCGACCACGCCACGGCCGAACCGGAACCGGACGGCAGCGACGTCGCGTCGTCCAGCCACAGGTCGGCCAGCCGGACGGCCTCCTGGACCGCGGTGCGCTCGGCGGGGCCGACGCTCGCGTCCTTGACGCCGTCCGAGGTGCCCTGGGAGACCGTCTGGCGGGCGATCTGCTTGGCCATGTCCCAGTTCACCGGGCCGCCCTCGTACGAGAGCATCTGGCCCAGCTGCTGGAAGGCCGCGCCCAGGTCGGTGGGGTTCAGCGAACCGAACATGGCAGCGAACGGATTGTCGGCGCCGGGGCCGCCGAAGCCGCCGGCTCCGGGTGTGCCGAAACCGAACGGGTTGGCCGGTCCCTGCCCACCGCCGCTCTGCTGGTCCTTCTTCTTGCCCTCGTCGCCGTCTTCCGGCTCCTCCGGCGGAAGGCCGAAACCGAATGGGGTGTCACTCACGGGAATCCTCGGCTGGTAAGGCCACCGGTTCTCTCCGGCGGCGCGGCTGCCCGACAACACCACCCAGCGTAGACACCCCGACCCGATCGGGCCTCGGTGCTTCGCCGACAGTCGGCCTGCGGCAGGATGGTTGCCACCTGGTACGTACGCGTCACTCGCGCTCGTACTGAAGACAACCGCTGGAGACGCCCGGTGAGTTCCCCAGATCCGCAGGTTCGCGCAGCGCGAAACCACTCAACCCCTCCCGCGGTGCGCGGGCCCGTCGTCGCCGTCACCGGCGCCGCGACCGGGGTCGGCGCGCTGCTCACCGAGCGGCTGGCCGCGTCCGAGGAGGTCAGGCAGGTCATCGCCATCGACGAGCGGCGCGGGGAGTGCGCGGCCGCCCAGTGGCACATCCTCGACGTACGGGATCCGGCCATCGCGGACAAGCTGCGCGGGGCCGACGTGGTGGTGCACCTCGCGCTCGACCTGGACCTGGAGACCGACCCGGCCGCTCGTACGGCCTACAACGTGCGCGGGACGCAGACCGTGCTGACCGCGGCGGCCGCGGCCGGAGTGCACCGCGTGGTGCTGTGCACCTCCGCGATGGTCTACGGCGCGCTGCCGGACAACGAGCTGCCGCTGTCGGAGGACGCGGAGTTGCGCGCCACCGCGGAGGCCACCGGGGTCGGCGACCTGCTGGAGATCGAGCGGCTCGCGCGCCGGGCGCCCCGGGCGCATCCGGGACTCAACGTCACCGTCGTGCGCCCCGCGGTGCTGGTCGGGGGTACCGATACCGCGCTGACCAGGTATTTCGAGTCTCCTCGGCTGCTTGTCGTCGCGGGGTCGCGGCCTGCCTGGCAGTTCTGTCACGTCGAGGATCTGTGCAGTGCGCTGGAGTACGCCGTCCTGGAGAAGGTCGAGGGGGAACTCGCCGTCGGGTGCGACGGGTGGCTGGAGCAGGAGGAGGTCGAGGAGCTCAGCGGGATCCGTCGGATGGAGCTGCCGTCGGCGGTGGCGCTGGGGGCGGCGGCCCGGCTGCACCGGATCGGTCTCACGCCGTCGCCGGCCGGGGATCTCGCGTACACGATGTATCCGTGGGTGGTGAGCGGGAGCCGGCTGCATGACGCCGGGTGGCGGCCGGGGTGGACGAACGAGGAGGTGCTGGCCGAGTTGCTGGAGGAGGTGGCCGGGCGGCACACGGTGGTGGGGCGGCGGCTGGGGCGGAAGGACGCGACGGCCGCGGGTGCGGCGGGGGCGACGGTGGCGTTGCTGGGGGCGGCGGCTGTGGTGCGGCGGGCGCGGAAGGCTCGGCGGCGGATCTGAGGGCGGGTTCTCGCCCCCGCCGCCCCTACCCGTCCCGTCCTTCCAGGGGGTGGGCCCCCTTCGACCGCCCGTTTCGGGGGCTGCCGCCCCCGGACCCCCGCTTCGGCCTGAACGGCCTCGTCCTCAAACGCCGGACGGGCTGGAGGGGGTGTGGACCGGCTCTCGTCCTCAGATGCCGGACGGGCTGGAGGGGGTGTGGACCGGCTCTCGTCCTCAGATGCCGGACGGGCTGGTGGGGGTGCGGACCGGCTCTCGTCCTCAGATGCCGGACGGTCTTCGTCCTCAAGCGCTGTAGGAGTCTCCGAAGACGCACGCGCGTGTGCCTGGTGTTGGTCGTATTCCGTGTGGTCCTGGGCTTGCGGCACCATGGGGGTATGGCTGCTGTGAGTGATCATCCTGGGGAGCGGGGCGCTGTCGATCCCGTGAAGCTGATCGGGATTCGGGAGAGTGCGCTCTCCGTGGACGAGGTCTTCGCGGCCGTGGGGGACGACGCGGCCGGTGGGATCGCGCTGTTCGTGGGTACGGTGCGGAACCACGACGGGGGCGCCGATGTGGACGCGCTCGGGTATTCGTGTCACCCCAGTGCCGAGGACGAGATGCGGCGGATCGCCGAGAAGGTCGTCGCCGAGTACCCGGTGCGGGCGCTGGCCGCCGTGCATCGGGTGGGGGACCTGCGGGTGGGTGATCTCGCCGTGGTCGTCGGTGTGTCGTGTCCGCATCGGGGGGACGCCTTCGAAGCTTGTCGAAAGCTGATCGACGACCTCAAGCACGAGGTGCCCATCTGGAAGCACCAGAAGTTCTCGGATGGGACGGAGGAATGGGTCGGAGCCTGCTGACGGGCCCCTGTCCGGCCTCCGCTTGCGTAACCGTACCCCCCGCGTGAGCGTTGTCGGTACGGGTGATTAATCTGCTGATCAGTCAGTCGCGGACGCTCATGGGGTTGGGAGGTCGGCATGGCGGCGCTCGTGTGGTTGCTGATTCCGCTCGTGGCGGCGATCGGTGCCGGTCTGTGGGGCAGCTGGGCCAACCGGACCAGGAGAGCGCGCAGCGACGGGCCTGAACTCGACGGGTACGCGCGCTTCCGCGAGGCCATGGAGAAGTCCCGCTCCGGCAGCTGAGGGCAGCCGGGGCGCGTGTGACGGGTGGCCCTGACGGTGCGCTGACAGACCCGTCCCGTACTGTCTTGGCATGCCACGCCGCACCGCGACGATGCTCGCCTCCACTCTGATGCTGATCGCGCTCCTGTGCGCCGGAGTGCTCATCAACGTGCCGTACTCGGAGATGTCTCCCGGCCCGACGGTGAACACGCTCGGGGACCACGACGGCGAGCCGGTGCTGCAGATCTCCGGTCACAAGACCTACGCGACCTCCGGGCATCTGAACATGACCACGGTGAGGGTCACCAGCGCCGACTACAAGATGAACCTCGTCGAGGCCGTCTACGGGTGGCTCTCGCACGACAACAAGGTCGTGCCGCACGACACGCTCTACCCGGACGGCAAGACGGAGCAGCAGTCCACCCAGGAGAACGCCGAGGAGTTCAGCCAGTCCCAGGAGAGCGCCAAGGTCGCCGCGCTGAAGGAGCTGGACGTGCCGGTGAAGTCCTGGGTGATCGTCGCCACGGTCCTCAAGGGCTCGCCGGCCGAGGGCAAGCTGCACGCCGGTGACGTGATCAAGGCCGTCGACGGCACGGCGGTCAAGCAGCCGGCCGATGTCGCCACGCTGGTGACCAAGCACAAGCCCGGCCAGGACGTGGTCTTCACCGTCGTGCCGGCCAAGGAGCAGGCCGCCGCCGAGAAGGCGAACAAGACGGCCACCAAGACCGAGAAGGTCACCGTCACCACGACCACCTCCGACGACAGCGGCGAGAAGCGCGCCATCGTCGGGATCTCCGCCGGGACCGATCACACGTTCCCGTTCTCCATCGACATCAAGCTCGCCGATGTCGGCGGACCGAGCGCGGGCCTGATGTTCTCGCTCGGGATCTACGACAAGCTCACCCCGGGCAGCCTCACCGGCGGCAAGTTCGTCGCCGGTACCGGCACGATCGACGACGACGGCACGGTCGGCCCGATCGGCGGCATCTCGATGAAGACCATCGGCGCGCGCAGCAAGGGCGCCCAGTACTTCCTGACCCCGGCCGACAACTGCGCCGAGGCCGCCAAGGACACCCCGAGCGGGCTCACCCTCGTCAAGGTGAAGACCATCGACGACGCCCTCGGCGCCCTCAAGGACATCCGCAGCGGGGACACCGGCGCCCTGCCGAAGTGCACCGCCAAGGGCTGAGAGGGCGTACACGCAGCCGGGGGCGCCCTTCCTGACGAGGGGCGCCCCCGGCTGCCGTCCGGCGGCGGCCTCAGTCCTCGAACGTCGCCTTCAGCGCGTCCGCCAGGCCCGGGACCAGGTCGGGGCCGGTGAGTACCTCCGTCGGGGAATCCTTCTCGCGCAGCCGCACCGCCGAGTCGCGGCTGCCGTCGCGCAGCACGGCGACCGTCATCCGGACCTCCTGGCGCTCGGGGTGGCTCGCCACCCACGTGGCCAGCCTGGCGTCGCTCAGCCCCTCGGGGACCTGGGACTCGGCGGACGGCGGCAGCATCAGCCGCTCCACCGTGAGCGCGCAGCCGGCCACCGCGTCCGGCCAGGCGATGGTGCCCAGGAACTCGTCCAGCGCCTTGTCCGTTGGCACTTCGTCCTGCTCGATCGGGGTGAGACCGGTGGTCGCGGGCTCGTCCTCCAGACCGAGCTGGGCGGCGAGAGCCGGTTCCTGGGCGCGCAGCCGCGCGGTGTCGACGAGGGCGAAGAGGCGAGCGGGCTGGTCCCAGCCGAGGCCGGAGGCGTACTCGTCGATCTCGAGCACGGCCCGGGTGAGCGGGTTCGCTGCCATGGGAGTGTTGGACATGGTCACAATCCTGCCTCGTTCATGGCCGGAATCGGGAACCGAGTAAGCCGTGAGTAAGTTGCATAGGTGTGGCCCCGCGATCACGGGGGGACACGTCCGGCCGGCGAACAAGAGGGCCTGACGCAACAACAGCGGATCAACAGCGGATCAAACAGCGAACTTCGAGGTGCGCACCTTGGCATTCCAGATGCCGGACCGCGGCGGAGGCCCGACGGGGCCACGGATCAGAGCGACCGGACGTCCGTCCCGGCGGGTCCGGACCCTGCTCCTGACACTGGGCGTCCTTGCCGTGCTCGGCATGGCCTTCACCATGTTCGCGGGCTTCTGGACGGACTGGCTCTGGTACCGGTCGGTGCACTACTCCTCGGTGTTCACCACCACCCTGTGGACCAAGATCGGGCTGTTCGCCGTCTTCGGTCTGCTGATGGCGGCCGCGGTGGGCTTCAACATCTGGCTGGCGCACCGGCTGCGCCCCCCGCTGAGCGCCATGTCCATGGAGCAGCAGAGCCTCGACCGCTACCGGATGGGCATCGCGCCGTACAAGAGGTGGCTGCTGCTCGCGGTCACCGCGCTGGTCGGGCTGATCGCCGGTGCGTCCGCGGCCGGCCAGTGGCGCACCTGGCTGATGTGGGTCAACGGCGTGCCCTTCCACCAGAAGGACCCGCAGTTCCACCTCGACGTCTCCTTCTACGCCTTCGACCTGCCCTGGTACCGCTTCCTGCTGGGCTTCGGCTTCGCCACCGCGATCCTCTCCCTGATCGCCGCCGCGCTCACCCACTATCTGTACGGCGGGCTGCGCGTCACCAGCCCCGGCGCGCGCGCCACCGGTGCCGCGACCGGCCATCTGTCGGTGCTGCTCGGCTTCTTCGTCGCCCTCAAGGCGGTCGCCTACTGGCTCGACCGCTACGGACTGGCGGTCAAGTCCAGCGACTTCAAGGCCACCGGCAACTGGACCGGTCTCAGATATGTCGACGCGAACGCCTACCTGCCCGCCAAGACCATCCTGTTCTGCATCGCCGTCATCTGCGCGCTGCTCTTCTTCGCCACCCTGTGGCGGCGCACCTGGCAGCTGCCCGTCATCGGCTTCGGCCTGATGGTCCTCTCCGCGATCCTCATCGGCGGCCTCTACCCGGCGATCGTCCAGAAGTTCCAGGTCCAGCCCAACGAGCAGGCCAAGGAAGCCCCGTACGTCCAGAAGAACCTCAAGGCGACCCGCGAGGCGTACGGCATCGACGACACCAAGGTGACGGAGTACAAGGGCACGAGCACGACCACGGACAAGGCCAAGCTCCGGGACGACGTCGACGCCACGGCGAGCATCCGGATCATGGACCCGAACATCGTCTCGCCCACGTTCCAGCAGCTCCAGCAGATGCGGAACTACTACGCGTTCCCGACCAACCTGGACGTGGACCGCTACACCAAGGACGGCAAGGTCCAGGACACCGTCATCGGCCTGCGCGAGCTGAACCTGGCCGGCATCCCCAAGAACAACTGGATCAACGACCACTTCCGCTACACCCACGGCTACGGCGTGGTCGCCGCCAAGGGCACCGAGGCCGACGACCAGGGCCAGCCCGTCTTCACCGAGTCCGACCTGCCGTCCACGGGCGACCTGGGCACGTACCAGCAGCGCATCTACTACGGCGAGAAGACCAACACGTACTCGATCGTCGGCGGTCCCCAGAAGGAGATCGACTACTCCGACGACAACGGTGAGAAGCTCACCAGCTACGCGGGCAAGAGCGGGGTCAGCCTCTCCAGCCCGATCAACCGCGCCGCGTACGCGGTGGCGTTCAACGAGCCGCAGATCCTGTACTCGGGCGCGATCGGCAAGGGCTCGCGGATCCTGTACAACCGCACGCCCAAGGAGCGGGTCGAGGCGGTCGCCCCCTGGCTGACCATCGACGGCGACGCGTACCCGGCGGTCGTGGACGGCCGTATCCAGTGGATCGTCGACGCCTACACGACGTCGAACGGCTATCCCTACGCCTCCCGGACGACCCTCGGCGACACCACCGCCGACTCGCTGACCGCGACCAACAACTCGCGCGCGGTGGTGGCCCAGCAGAACCAGGTCAACTACATCCGCAACTCGGTGAAGGCGACCGTCGACGCGTACACCGGCGAGGTCAAGCTCTACCAGTGGGACACCGAGGACCCGGTGCTGAAGACCTGGATGAAGGCCTTCCCGGGCACGGTGCAGCCCAGGAGCGCCATCTCGCAGGACCTGATGGCCCATCTCCGGTACCCGCAGGACCTGTTCAAGGTGCAGCGCGAACTGCTCACCCGCTACCACGTGACGGACGCCCAGACGTTCCTGACCGGCAGCGAGGTGTGGCAGGTGCCCGACGACCCGACCAACAAGTCGGGCGACGCGGTGCCGCCGTACTACCTGAGCATGAAGATGCCGGACCAGAGCGCGCAGACGTTCTCGCTGTCGACGACGTTCACGCCCAACGGCCGTGACAACCTCAGCGCGTTCATGTCGGTCGACTCCGAGGCCGGTTCGACGGACTACGGCAAGATCAGGATCCTGAAACTGCCGACCAGTACGACCGTCGACGGACCCAAACAGGTCCAGAGCAAGTTCAACTCCGAACAGGAGATCGCGGCCGCCATCAAACTCCTCAAGGGCGGCGACTCCGAGGTCGAGTACGGCAATCTGCTGACCGTGCCACTGGACGGGGGCCTGCTGTATGCGGAGCCGGTCTACGTCCGCGGTGCCGGGGTCAAGTACCCACTGCTGCGCAAGGTGTTGGTCACCTACGAGGGCAAGACCGTCTTCGAGAACACCCTCGACGAGGCGCTCAACAAGGTGTTCGGTGCGAACGGTTCCGATACGGGGTCCTCGGACACCGGGACGACCTCGCCACCGACGTCGTCCGGCAACCCCACGGTGCAAGCGGCGCTGGACGACGCCCAGAAGGCCTTCGAGGCGGGCCAGGAGGCCCTGAAGAAGGGCGACTGGACGGCGTACGGCAAGGCGCAGGACGAGCTGCAGGACGCGCTGAAGCGGGCCGAGGAGGCCCAGTCGAAGGCCGACAGGACCGGTGGCGGTGCGACGGCGAGCAGCAGCCCGAGTCCGGGCACGGGAGCGAGTGCAAGCCCCAGCAGCAGTCCGAGTCCCAGCGGGAGCTCCAGCCCGAGCGGCTGACCCCGAGCTGGTGATCAAGCCCGGCCCGCGCCGTGATACGGTTTCACCACAACGGCGCGGGGTGGAGCAGCTCGGTAGCTCGCTGGGCTCATAACCCAGAGGTCGCAGGTTCAAATCCTGTCCCCGCTACTGAAGTCGAAGGCCCGGATCCTCTTGGGATCCGGGCCTTCGCGCGTGCGCGTGGACCGACAGCCGGGCCGCTCGTGGTGTCCGGCCGAACGGTTCCCGGTGTCCGGACGGGCGGCGAACGCATGTACCGGTGGATGGGGTCGCCGTGCCGCTGTGGGGAGTTGAGCGAGATGTGTTTGACTTGTCGTTCTGTGGGCATGTCGACAAAACGCTGAAGTGACCTCACGGTCTGCGGTATACGTGGTGTACCCAGGTTGCAGGTGGTGCGACGATGAACGTTATGGGGGACAAGGCAACTCTGTTCGAGACAGGGCGATTTGTGCAGCCTTCGGGCGAGGAGCCGACCCGCGACGAGGCCGCCGAGGCCGCTGAGGAGGCACGTCACCGGCTCCAGGCCGAGGCCGGTGACGTCGAGTCGATGAGTGTGCTCGGCGCCATGCTGCTGCGCCGTGGCGACCTCGACGGGGCCGAGCCGCGGCTGCGCGCTGCCACCGCGGCCGGTGACCGGGCCGCCGCCAACAACCTCGGTGTCCTGCTGCACCAGCGGGGCTACCCCGAGGAGGCCGCCGGCTGGTGGCGGATCGCCGCCGTCGCCGGATCCGCGGCCGCCGCCCACGCGCTGGGCCGCCACCACCGCGAACGCGGCGACGAACCCGCCGCCGAGTACTGGCTGCGCCAGTCCGCCGAACAGGGCCACGCGCTCGGCGCCTACGCGCTGGCCGACCTGCTGGAGCACCGGGGGGACACGGACGCCGGACAGTGGATGCGGGCCGCCGCCGAGCGGGGGCACCGGGAGGCGGCGTACCGGCTGGCACGCGCGCTCGACCGCCGGGCGGCCGTGCGCGAGGACGGGGCCGGGTCCGACAACGGTGTCGACACGGAGACCGGGCCCGCGGAGGGCGCCGAGGCCGACGAGGCCGAGCAGTGGTACCGGCAGGCCGCCGCCCGCGGCCACCGGCGGGCCGCGCTGCACCTCGGCGCGATCCTGGAGAAGCGCGGCGAGCTCAAGGAGGCCGGGCGCTGGTACCTGACCTCCGCCAAGGACGGCGAGGCCCGGGCCGCCTGCGCGCTCGGCTTCCTGCTGCGCGACGCCGGAGACACCGAGAGCGCCGCCGTGTGGTGGCTGCGGGCCGCGCAGGACGGCGACGGCAACGCGGCGAACGCGCTCGGCGCACTGCACGCAGAGCGCGGCGAGACGCAGACCGCCGAGCGCTGGTACCGGGCGGCGATGGACGCCGGCGACGACAACGGGGCGTACAACCTCGGGCTGCTCTGCGCCGAGCAGGGGCGGACCGCGCAGGCCGAACAGTGGTACCGGCGGGCCGCGTACGCCGGGCACCGCGAGGCCGCGAACGCGCTCGCCGTCCTGCTGCTCCAGGTCGGCGACACGAGCGGCGCCGAACCGTGGTTCTCGAAGGCCGCCGAGGCGGGCAGCGTGGACGCCGCGTTCAACCTCGGGATCCTCTACACCGGGCGCGGCGAGGACCGGGTCGCGCTGCGCTGCTACGAGCAGGCGGCCGCCGCCGGGCACACCGAGGCCGCCCTGCAGGTCGGCATCGCCCGGCTCCGCGAGGGCGACGAGGCCGCCGCCGAGCGCCACCTGCGGTGCGCGGCGGGCGGCGGCAGCGCCGAGGCCGCCTACCGGCTCGCCGCCGTCCTCGACGCGCGCCGGCCGGCGGTGTCCGAGCACGAGCTCGGCGAGTCGTCCCTGAACGTGAAGACCGAGTGCGAGGAGTGGTACGAGCGGGCCGCCACGCAGGGGCACCGGCGGGCCCAGGTGCGGGTCGGGATGCTGGCCGCCGCGCGCGGGGACGTGGTGGAGGCGGCGCGCTGGTACCGGACGGCGGCCGAGGCCGGGTCGCGCAACGGCGCATTCAACCTCGGGCTGCTGCTGGCCAGGGAAGGCAGCGAGCCGGAGGCGGCCGTGTGGTGGGAGCGGGCCGCCGACGCGGGGCACGGACGGGCGGCGTTGCGCCTCGCCCTGGTCTACGCGCGTCGTGGCGAGCTCGCGGTCGGGCAGCGGTGGGCCGACCGGGCGGTGGCGCTGGGTCCGGCGGAGGTGACCGAGCGGGCGGGGCGGCTCCGGGACGCCCTGCGGGAGGAGCTCTCGGCCTAGGCCGGGCGTTCCCGCAGGTCAGGAGGGCTGACCGGTATTGATTTGCCTCCGCCCGCATCCCTCACGTAGTGTTGCATTCACCGACGCGGGGTGGAGCAGCTCGGTAGCTCGCTGGGCTCATAACCCAGAGGTCGCAGGTTCAAATCCTGTCCCCGCTACTGAAGGCCGAGGGCCGGAGTCCGGAAACGGACTCCGGCCCTCGGTGTTTTCCCGGACCGGCGCTCATCGAGCCGGAGCACGGCGAAGGCCCCGGCGCTCGTCACGAGCACCGGGGCCTTCGGGAACGTTCGTTCGTCAGACGGCCGCTGCGCAGTCCGGGCACAGGCCGCGGTAGGTCACCTCGACGTCGGAGACCGTGAAGCCGAACCGCTCCGAGGCGGGGAGATCGGCCATCGGGTTGCCGGTCGGGTGGACGTCGCGGATCGAGCCGCAGTGGGCGCAGACCAGGTGGTGGTGCGGCCGGTGCGCGTTCGGGTCGTACCGCTTGGCGCGCTTGTCCGTCGAGACCTCGAGGACCTCGCCGAGCGAGACCAGCTCACCCAGCGTGTTGTAGACGGTCGCCCGGGAGATCTCGGGGAGCTTGGCCACCGCTCTGGCGTGCACCTCGTCGGCCGTCAGATGGACGTGCTCGCCGTCGAGTACCTCGGCTACGACGCGTCGCTGCGCGGTCATCCGCCATCCGCGTCCACGCAGCCGTTCCAGAAGGTCACTCATGGCATTCAGCCTAACAGCAGGGCCCCCCTTTTCCGAACAGGTGTGACTTTGGAATTCTGCTCGACTTGGACTAAGTCCAATATGGGATGGGCTCGAGACCGGCAAAGCGGCAGGACGATTCCGTCAGGCCGACGGAGGCTTCGGCAAGCGGCTGGAGGCCGCGGTCCAGGCCCTCCCCGGCCCGTTCGGCGTGTCCGGACAGCCTCTAGACGGGTTCCGGTGCGCGGGCCGGGGCCCAGCAGCGGATGATGTCGCGGACCGAGACGATGCCGGCCGGTTCGCCGCCGTCCAGGACGATCAGATGGCGGAAGCCGCCGTGGGCCATCGCCCGGGCCGCCTCCTCCAGCGTCCAGGTCGGGGTGGCGAACACGACGTCGTTGGTGGTGTGGGCGTGGATGGGTTCCGTGTCGGGGTTCTGGCCGAGGCCCACGGAGTTGAGGATGTCGCGTTCGGTGAGGATCCCGATGCCGCCGGCGTCCGGGTCGTGGACGATCGCCGCGCCCACGCGGCGCGCGGACATCAGGGCGGCTGCCTGGCGGAGGGTGTGGGCGGGGCCGACGGTGAGGACCACCGTGCTCATGGCGTCACGGACGAGCATGAAAGTGCCACCTCCTAGGGAAATCGCCGGGATAGTTCAGCGATTCACAAATGCACAAGTGAGGGTTCTCTCAGGGTGGCAGGTAAAGCGCGGGTCAACAAGGGGGTGTGTGCAGCCAATTGAGGGCGCACGCGCTCATATGTGAGGGGAGTAGTGAGTCCGTTTGTGCCCGTTGTGCCTCAGAAGGCCGTTTCAGTAACGCTGGGTGAGGTACGACAGCAGCTCGTCGTGGAGCAGGCCGTTGGACGCGGCCGCGTTGCCGCTGTGCGGGCCCGGACGGCCGTCGAGGCCGGTGAAGGTGCCGCCGGCCTCCGTCACCACGATCGCGTTGGCCGCCATGTCCCACAGGGACAGCTCCGGCTCGGCGCAGATGTCCACGGACCCCTCGGCGACCATCATGTACGGCCAGAAGTCGCCGTACGCGCGCGTGCGCCACACCTCGCGGGTGAGGTCAAGGAAGCCGTTCAGCTGCCCGCGCTCCTCCCAGCCGCTGAGCGAGGAGTACGCGAAGGACGCGTCGGCCAGTCTCGAGACCTTGGAGACGTGCAGGCGGGTCGCCGAGGACAGGCTGCGGCCGGTGAAGGCGCCGTGGCCCTTCGCGGCCCACCAGCGGCGGCCGAGCGCGGGGGCGGAGACCAGGCCGACGACCGGCTGGTAGCCGCCCTCGGCCGCCTCCGTCAGGGAGATCAGGGTCGCCCAGACCGGGACGCCGCGTACGTAGTTCTTGGTGCCGTCGATCGGGTCGACCACCCAGCGGCGCGGGCCGGTGCCCTCGATGCCGTACTCCTCGCCGAGGATCGCGTCCCGCGGGCGGGCGCGCTGCAACTGGCTGCGGATCAGTTCCTCGGCGGCCTTGTCCGCCTCGCTCACCGGAGTCATGTCCGGCTTGGTCTCGACCTTGAGGTCGAGGGCCCTGAAGCGGTCCATGGTCACGGCGTCGGCCGCGTCCGCGAGCACGTGGGCGAGACGCAGGTCATCGAGGTAGTCCGGCATGTGACGAACGGTATCTGCCGGGGTGGGCGTGGGGCTACAAAGGGAGCCGGGCGATACCGGCAAGTGATCGGGCGGTGACCTCTGTTGGACCGCGGTGCGCCTGTGGCGCGCCCGCGCGTGTTGGCCGAAGGGCGCCCCCCGGCGCCTTCGCGAACCCTTGACAGTCGATTCGTGCGCGTCAAATCTGGGCGCAGAGTCGCTCGCCCCAGGGAGGCGATGATGCCTGCTGCCCGGGAATCCCTTCTGGACGCCGCGTACGCGGCGCTTGCGCGCCGGCCGTGGGCTGCCGTGCGGATGGTCGACGTGGCGGCGGCGGCCGGGGTGTCCCGGCAGACGCTGTACAACGAGTTCGGCAGCAAGGAAGGCCTGGCGCGGGCGCTGGTGCGCAGGGAGGCCGACGGGTATCTCGCGGGCGTGGAACGGGCGTTGGGGAGCCATGCCGAGGGGCGGGAGCGCCTTACGGCGACGGCCGAGTGGATGGCGGTGGCGGCTCGGGAGAACGTGCTGGTACGGGCGATGCTCACGGGGTGCTGGAGCGAGCGGTTGCCGTCGCCGACGCTGTCCGCGGTGCCGTCCTCTTCGGCGGTGCCGGCGCAGCGGAGGGCGGACGGGCCGTTGCCTTCGCCCGGGGACTTCGTGCAGATCGTGCGGGACCGGGCGGTGGCGGTGCTTTCCGGGGCGGGGGCCGGCAAGGGGAACGGTGAGCTGGCCCGGTCGTGCGAGCTGGTGGTGCGGCTCGCGTTGTCGTGTGTCTCGGCGCCGCCGGGGGACGGCGCGGGTGGGGTGGCGGAGTTGGTGCGCGGGGCGCTTTACCGGCAGCCGGTGTGAGGGAGGCCGGGGGTGGTGCGGGTCGTGTCTCGGCCGCGGGTGGGTGGGGCTCGTCGTGCAGTCCCCGCGCCCCTTTGGGGCGCGTTTCAGTGGGCGGAGCCTGAAAGCTGGAGGCCGATCACGCCCGCGATCACCAGGCTGATGGAGATGATCTTCAGGGTGGAGACGAGGTCGCCCAGGAAGACCATGCCGTAGATCGCCGTGCCTGCCGCGCCGATGCCGGTCCAGACCGCGTAGGCCGGGCCCACGTCCAGTTTCTTCAGGGACAGGGTCAGGAGGCCGAAGCTGCCCAGGGCGAAGGACGCGAAGGCTATCGTCGGCCATAGTCGGGTGAAGCCGTGGGAGAGCTTGAGGCACACGGCGAAGCCGGTCTCCAGGATCCCGGCCACGATCACCAGCAGCCACGCCATGTGCTGTCCTCCCGTATGTCCAGCTCGGTGCGATTATGCACTTACCGAACTCCGGTCAAGACAAACACCCCGGCGGTCAGTCGCCTTCCTTGCGGTCCCGGGTCGCCAGCAGCCGCCGCAGCGAGTAGAGGCGGGCCGGGTCCGCGTGACCCTCGGCGACCCACTCGTCCAGCGCGCAGTCCGGCTCGTCGTGGCTGCACGCGCGCGGGCAGTCCGCGGTGCCGGGCTCCAGGTCGGGGAACGCGTGGATCACGCGGGACGGGTCGATGTGGGCCAGGCCGAAGGAGCGCACGCCCGGGGTGTCGATGACCCACCCCTCGTCGCCGGAGAGCGGGAGGGCCAGCGCCGAGGTCGTGGTGTGGCGGCCGCGGCCGGTCACCGCGTTGACATGACCGGTCGTACGACGGCGGTCCTCCGGGACCAGGGCGTTCACCAGCGTGGTCTTGCCGACGCCCGAGTGGCCGACGAACGCCGTGATCTTGCCGTCGAGATGGTCCCGGACCCAGCGGGCGGCTTCCCCCGCCGCCAGCTCCTCGCGGCTCGTGACCACGTACGGGATCTCCAGGTCGCCGTACAGCTCCAGGAGCTTGTCCGGCGGGGCCAGGTCCGACTTGGTCATGACCAGCAGGGGGGTGAGGCCGCCGTCGTAGGCCGCCACCAGGCAGCGGTCGATCAGGCGGGGGCGGGGCTCGGGGTCGGCCAGGGCGGTGACGATGGCCAGCTGGTCGGCGTTGGCGACGACCACGCGCTCGAACGGGTCGTCGTCATCGGCGGTGCGCCGGAGCACGGACGAGCGGCCCTCGATGCGCACGATCCGGGCGAGGGTGTCCTTCTTGCCGGACAGGTCGCCGACCAGAGCCACCCGGTCACCGACCACCGCCGCCTTGCGGCCCAGTTCACGTGCCTTCATCGCCAGGATCGTCCGGTCCTCGACCAGACAGGTCAGCCGCCCCCGGTCGACGGTGAGGACCATCCCCTCGGCCGCGTCCTCGTGCTTGGGGCGGATGCTGGTCCGCGGCCGGTTGCCCTTGCGGTTGGGGCGGGCGCGGATGTCGTCCTCGTCGGTGTGCTTGCCGTAGCGGCGCATGGTGTACGCCCCTACGCCCCGTCGCTCCCGAGCATCCCGGTCCACAGGTCGGGGAAGTCCGGCAGGGTCTTCGCCGTCGTCGCCACGTTCTCGATCTGTACGTCGGCCACGGCGAGGCCGATGATCGCGCCGGCCGTCGCCATGCGGTGGTCGTCGTAGGTGTGGAAGACGCCGCCGTGCAGCGGGCGCGGGCGGATGCGCAGGCCGTCGGCGGTCTCGGTGACGTCGCCGCCGAGCTCGTTGATCTCCTTGGTGAGCGCGGCCAGCCGGTCCGTCTCGTGCAGCCGCAGGTGGGCGACCCCGCGCAGGGTGGAGGGGGTGTCCGCGAGGGCGGCGACCGCCGCGATGCCGGGGGTCAGCTCGCCGACGTCACCCAGGTCGACGTCGATGCCGTGGATCCGGCCCGAGCCGGTGAACTCCAGGCCGTACTCGGCCAGTTCGCAGGAACCGCCCATCTCGGTGAAGATCTCGCGCAGCCGGTCGCCCGGCTGGGTCGTCCGGGACGGCCAGTCCGGGACGACGACCCTGCCGCCCGTCACCAGGGCCGCGGCGAGGAAGGGCTGGGCGTTCGAGAGGTCCGGCTCGACCGTCAGGTCGCGGCCCAGCAGGGCGCCGGGCGTGACCCGCCAGACGTTCGGCTCGCCGCCCGACTCGGGGGTGTCCACCTGGGCGCCGACCGCGCGCAGCATGTCCACCGTCATGCGGATGTGCGGGAGGGAGGGGAGGGTCGCGCCGGTGTGGCGGACCTCCACGCCCTGGTTGAAGCGCGGGCCGGACAGGAGGAGGGCCGACACGAACTGGGAGGAGGACGAGGCGTCGACGGACACCGGGCCGCCGTCCAGGGCGCCGCTGCCGTGGACGGTGAGGGGGAGCGCGCCGCGGCCGTCGTCGTCGATGCGGGCGCCGAGGGCGCGCAGGGCGTCGATCACACCGTGCAGGGGGCGTTCGTACGAACGGGGGTCGCCGTCGAAGCGGATGTCGCCCGCGGCGAGGGTGGCGACGGGCGGGAGGAACCGCATAACGGTGCCGGCGTTGCCGACGTCGACGGTGGCGGGGCCGCGGAAACCTGCGGGGAGCACCCGCCAGGCCTCGCCGGAGCCGTCGGGGCCCACGCCCTCGTCGATGCCGACGCCCATCGCGCGCAGGGCGCCGGCCATCAGCAGGGTGTCGCGGGAACGGAGGGGGCGGCGCAGCCAGCCGGGTTCGGAGGCGAGGGCGGCGAGGACGAGGGCGCGGTTGGTGACCGACTTGGACCCGGGCACGTGAACCGTCGCGTCGACGGCTCCGCGCGCGTGGGGGGCGGGCCAGAGGGCGGTTGGTGCGGTGGGGTTTGCGGCCATGGGGTCACTTTAGTGCGCGGCCGGGGTCGGGGTGCGGTGGCGGTGGGCTGGGGGTGGTCGGCCGGGTGCGGTGCCGTGGGGGCTGGTCGCGCCCGCGCGGCGGAGCCGTACGTCGAATACAGCCCCGCGCCCCCTGACGCCTGCCCCTTCGGGGCGCGTCATACCTCCAGCAGCCAGCGCCCCCCGCCGATCAGCGAGCACAGGGACACCGTGTGGAAGAGGAACAGCCATACGCCCGCCGGGAGATGGGTCAGCCTCGACAGCTGGTCCGCGTCCGAGTCGCCCGCGCCGCCCCGGGAGCGCTTCGCCTGGAGTTCGAAGGCCGGGCGGACTCCGCCCAGCAGGAGGAACCACACCACCGCGTACGCGAAGGCCGCCTGCACCTGCGGTCCGGCCAGCCAGGACACCAGCAGGAAGGTGCCGCCCGTCAGGAACACCGTCAGGACGCCGTACGCGTTGCGGATCATCACCAGCATCACCACGAGCAGGGCCGTGGCGAGCCAGAGCAGAAGGGTGATGCGGCCGGCGCCGAGGAGGGCCGCGCCGCCGAGGCCGAGCAGCGGGGGAGCCGTGTAGCCGGCCGCCGCCGTGAGGATCATGCCGATGCCGTGCGGCTTGCCCCGGCTGAGGGTGAGGCCGCTGGTGTCGGAGTGCAGCCGGATGCCGGTCAGCCGGCGGCCGGTGAGCAGGGCGGTCAGGCCGTGGCCGCCCTCGTGGGCGATCGTGATGGCGTTGCGGGATATCCGCCACAGGTTGTGCGGGACCACCACCGCGACCGCGGCGGCCAGGGTCGCGAGCACCACCCACAGATCGGGATCGGACTGGGTACCCGTCAGACGGTCCCAGAGGTCGGGCAGCGCGAGGGCGGCGGTGCTCTCCATGGTGCGGTGATTACTCCCTCTGGTCAGTCCAAAAGGTGTCGGCGCGTAGCGCCGTCGTTGGGGGGTGGTGGTCGGGCGACGGGCGGGCCTGGCAGTGTTGCACGTATGTGCGGACGGTATGCATCCAGTCGTGGGCCCGAGGATCTCGCAGGAATCTTTGAAATAGAGAAGTGGGAGCCCGAGGAGACCCTGGAGCCCGACTACAACGTGGCTCCGACCAAGGAGGTCTACGCCGTCCTCGACCGTCCGGTGAAAGACGCAGGGGACCCCCGTCCGGTTCGCCAGCTGCGCAAGCTCAAGTGGGGGCTCGTGCCCTCCTGGGCCAAGACGCCCGAGGGCGGCGCCCGGATGATCAACGCGCGGGCCGAGACCGTGCACGAGAAGCCGTCGTACCGCCGCGCCTTCGCCACCCGCCGCTGCATCCTGCCCGCCGACGGCTACTACGAGTGGGTCACCGCCCCGGAGGAGCGGGACCTGGAGGTCGAGGGGAAGAAGAAGCGGCCGCGCAAGCAGCCGTACTTCGTGCTCCCCGCCGACGGCTCGGTGTTCGCGATGGCCGGGCTGTACGAGTTCTGGCGGGACCGGACGCTGCCCGACGAGCACCCGCTGGCCTGGTGGGTGACGTGCTCGGTGATCACCACGGAGGCGGAGACCTCGCCGCTGGCCGTGGCGCCCGCGGAAGGGCCGCGGTCGCTGCACGACATCCACCCCCGGATGCCGCTGATGCTGACCCCGGACCGCTGGGACGCCTGGCTCGACCCGGCCCGGACGGACGTCGAGGACCTGCGTTCGCTGCTCGCCCCGCCGCCGGAGGGCCTGATGCGGGCCTACCCGGTCTCCACGGCCGTCAGCAACGTCCGCAACAACAGCCCGGAGCTGCTGAAGGAGCTGGAGGGGCCCGAGGAGGGCACGCTCTTCTAGCCTTCTGGCGTGACTACGTCGAAGATCGTCGGTACGGAGGCGGGGGACGCCCGCATCACCTGGCACGAGGCGGAGCGGGCACGGCTGGTGCTGGCCGTCGGCCATGGGGCGGGCGGGGGCGTCGAGGCGCGGGATCTGCAGGCGGTCGCCGCGGTCCTTCCCGGCCACGGTGTGACCGTCGCGCTCGTCGAGCAGCCCTGGCGGGTCGCCGGGAAGAAGCTCGCGCCCGCGCCGAAGACGCTCGACGTCGGCTGGCGCGGGGTGTGGCCCGCGCTCGCCGCGCCGGGGCTGCCGGTGGTGTCCGGCGGGCGCAGCGCCGGGGCCCGGGTCGCCTGCCGTACGGCGACGGAGCTGGGGGCGGTCGGCGTCCTGGCTCTCAGCTTTCCGTTGCACCCGCCGGGGAAGCCGGAGAAGTCGCGGGCCTCGGAACTGCTCGGGGCCGGGGTGCCCACGCTCGTCGTGCAGGGCGGGAACGACCCGTTCGGGAAGCCGGCCGAGTTCCCGGAGGGGGAGTACCAACTCGTCGAGGTGCCCTACGGGGATCACGGGTTCGCCGTACCCAAAAAGGCGGAGATCGGGCCGGAACAGGCAGTGACCATCATCACGGACGCGGTCGTCGCATGGACCGCGTCCCTCGGGTGACGCCCGGGAATGTTGCGCGGCGGACCACTGTTGAGGCGGACAGAAGTGCTGGGACACCAGCGCCGACGCCGAAGGAGAGGAAGTCCGCCGCATGGGTTCGACCATCTGCCCGAGCCGAAGCAGCAGCGCTGACCTGGACTGGACGGTGCTGCACGCGGCCAAGACCGCTCCTATTCGAGCGGCGGCAGGCACGGGTCGTGTTCTATCCTCCGAGACGAGTGGGATCGGTTTTGGTCCTGCCCGGGATCTTGAGGAGGTGGGTCCGGTCACCGGTACCGACGCAGGGACCGACAACGGCCAGGCGGAGCTGCCCGAGGGCCAGGGCGTCAGCGCGGAGTCGACCTCGGAGCGCACCGCGCGCTTCGAACGGGACGCGCTCGAATTCCTCGACCAGATGTATTCGGCCGCGCTGCGCATGACGCGCAACCCGGCCGACGCCGAGGACCTGGTGCAGGAGACCTACGCCAAGGCGTACGCGTCCTTCCACCAGTTCCGTGAGGGCACCAACCTCAAGGCCTGGCTGTACCGCATTCTCACGAACACCTTCATCAACTCGTACCGCAAGAAGCAGCGCGAACCCCAGCGCTCCGCGGCGGAGGAGATCGAGGACTGGCAGCTCGCCCGCGCCGAGTCGCACATGTCGACGGGCTTGCGCTCCGCGGAGTCGCAGGCGCTCGACCATCTGCCGGACTCGGACGTGAAGGAAGCGCTGCAGGCGATCCCCGAGGAATTCCGCATCGCCGTCTACCTCGCCGACGTAGAGGGCTTTGCGTACAAGGAGATCGCGGACATCATGGGGACACCCATCGGTACGGTGATGTCCCGGCTGCACCGGGGCCGCCGTCAACTGCGCGGCATGCTGGAGGACTACGCGCGTGAGCGCGGGCTCGTCCCGGCCGGCGCCGGAGAGTCGAACGAAGCGAAAGGCTCGGGCTCATGAGCTGCGGAGAGCCGCACGAGACGGACTGCAGTGAGGTACTCGATCATCTGTACGAGTTCCTCGACAGTGAGATGCCTGACGTCGATCGCGTCAAGTTCAAGCAGCACTTCGACGAGTGCTCCCCCTGCCTGGAGAAGTACGGGCTGGAGGAGGCCGTGAAGAAGCTGGTCAAGCGGTGCTGCGGGCATGACGACGTACCCACCGACCTGCGGGCCAAGGTGCTGGGGCGGCTGGATCTGATCCGGTCCGGCCAGGCCGTCCCGGACCACGACGTCACGACTGTCCGGGCCGCCCAGCCCGCACAGGTCACGCCGGAGAGCTGACCGCGCCGGCGCCGCCGACAGGCAGCGCCGGGCCGTTCCCGCCCCGGTGTTCCATCACCCGAACGTGCTAATCCTCCGGTCATAAGCCCCGGACCCTCCGGCTCCCGCCCTAGGCTCCGGAGCCTGGACAGGCATGGTCGGGGGAGGGGCGAGATGGAGGCGGTCCCGGTACGGGTACGCGCGTACGTGACCTGCGTCGCCCTCGCCGCCCTGCTCTGTCTGCTGCCGCTGCCCGACCTGCGTGCGCCCTGGTGGGCCGTCGCCCTCCTCGCCGCGCTGTACGCGGCCTGCGAGCACGTCGTGCGGCGCCGCCTCGGCGGCACCTTCTACCCGGTGCTGCTCGCCGGTGCCTTCCTGCTGCCACCACCGGCCGCCGCGCTCGTACCGCTGCCGGGTGCGCTGCTCTCCCGCGCCGAGCAACGGCCGCAGGCGCTGCGCCGGACCTGGCGGGCCGCCGAGCTGGCGCTCGCGGTCTGGAGCGCGGGGCGCGTGCACTGGGCGCTGGGCGGGCGGGACTCGGTGGTGGGCTGCGACTTCCCGTACGCGCTGCTGCCCTGCGCCGCGGCCGTGCTGGCCTTCTGCGCCGTTCTCGCCGTGCTGGACGGCGGGATCCTCGCCGTTGCCGAGAGGGTTCCGGTGCGCCGGGCCTGGCGCGGCCTGCTCTCCCGCTCGCTCGCCCCGGTCGGGGTGCACGGGCTGGCCGGGCTGATGATGGCCGTGCTCTGGCGCAGCCCCTACGGTCCCGTCGCAGCTCTACTCGTCCTGCTGCCGATGTGCGTGTCCTGGTGGGTGTTCGCCCAGTACCACCGCGAGCGCGCAGCCCACCAGGCCACCATCCGCGCGCTCGTCCAGGCCGTCGACATCAAGGACGGGTACACCCGCGGGCACAGCGAGCGGGTCGGACACGCCTCCGTGATGATCGCGCGCGAACTGGGCATGGACGACGACCGGGTGGAGGTGCTCCGCTTCGCCGGCATCCTCCACGACGTGGGGAAGCTGGGCGTCCCCACCCGGCTGCTCCGCAAGGACGGGCCGCTCACCCCGGAGGAACGGCGGATCATCGAACTGCACCCCGAGTACGGCCACGAGATGGTGCGCGGGATCTCCTTCCTGGGGGAGGCCCGCGCGGCGATCCTCCACCACCACGAGCGCATCGACGGCAGCGGCTACCCCTACGGACTGGCGGGCGGCCAGATCCCGGAGTCCGCCCGGGTGGTGGCCGTCGCCGACGCGTTCGACGCGATGACGTCGACGCGCTCCTACAGCAGGGCCCGGCCGGTGGCGGCCGCCGTGGCGGAGTTACGGCGGTGCGCGGGGCGGCACTTCGACGCGAGGATCGTCGACGCCCTGACCCGAGCGCTGGCCAGGCACGGCTGGCACCCGGCGGTCACCGCCGACGTCCGGTCACCGGATCCGGCGGACCCGCCCGGCCCGGCCCGCTCCGGTCCGCCGAGCGGTGACCGCGAAAGCGCCGGACGAGGTGCCCCGTGACGTCCGGGGCCCCGGCGTTCGCCCCGGGACCGGCGGCCGGTGGCAGCGGCAGCGGTGTCGCCGGTCCGGCCGCGGCCCTCCGCTCCCGCCGCCCCGCCGCGCTCGGCTGCATCCGCCTCGCCGCCCTGCTCCTCGCCCTCGGCTGTCTCGCCGGCACCCTCTGGGAAGGCCTCGACGACCGCGGCACCGCCCTGGCCTACGGCGTGCTCGTCGGCGTCGGCGAGTGGGCCCGGTGGACCGGCGCCGAGGTACGGGAGGCCGCCCCGCTCGGGGCCGCCGGCGGGCTCGCCTACGCCCTGCTCGGCGCCGATGCCGGGGCCGCCACGCACGACGGGGCCTTCCAGGTCGTCACCGTCGTCTGCGCCGCCTCGCTGCTCGGTAACGTCCCGCACATAGCCGACGGGCGGCGGCCCACCCTCGACCACCTCACCCGCCGCGTCCTCACCGTCGGCTTTGCCGCCGTCTGCTTCCAACCCCTCTACAGCAGGGGCGCGTTGGAGCATTGGGACGGACCGGCGTACGCCCTGCTGCTCGTCGCGCTCCTCGTGCTCACCGCGCTGTGCGACGCCGTGCTCGCCGCCGCGCAGGCCCACTCGCGGACGGCATGGCCGTTCGGGCCGCTGCTGCGGGACGAGCTGCGCGGGCTGCTCGGCATCGGGTCCGCCGTCTGCGCCACCGGGGCCGTGATGGCACTGGCCGTCGCCGTCGTCGGGCTGTGGGCGCTGCCCGTGTTCTGCCTGCCCCTCCTCCTCACCCAGCTGTCCCTGCGCCGGTACGCGGCCGTCCGGGCCACCTACCGGCAGACCATCGCCTCCCTCGCCCGCGCCACCGAGATAGCGGGGTACACCCCGGCCGGGCACGCCCGCCGGGTCGCCACGCTGAGCCAGGCCGTCGGGCGGGACCTGGGACTGTCCGGGACGGAGCTCACCGTCCTGGAGTACGCGGCGCTCATGCACGACATCGGCCAGCTCAGCCTCGTCGACCCGGTGCCCGCCGGGGCCACCGCCGGGCTGCCGGCGGCGGAGCAGCGCCGGATAGCCCTGCTCGGCGGCGCCGTCGTACGGCAGACCGGGGTGGACGCGGCGGTCGCCGTGGTCGTGGAACGGCAGGCCGACCCCTACCGGGAGCAGCCGGTCGCCGCGCGGATCGTGCGGGCCGTCAACGCGTACGAGGAGAAGGCCCGGGATTCCGGGCCCGGCGGGCCGCTGACGGCGCTGGAGGAGTTACGGCTGGCCACCGCCGGGGACTACGCTCCGGAGGTTGTGGAGTCCCTGGCCCGCGTGCTCTCCAGAGACTGTCTGACCTTGCGCGCGGCTGGGTAACCCATGGGTAATGAGCGGCGCTCCCGTCGTACGTGGTTGGATGCGAGGGAGAGGGTGATGTCCGGGGGCACAAGCCAGCCCACTGTGCGGAACTGGAACTGGCAGGCGGGAATCGTGAGGATCTTCGGCAAGGGACGGCACCGGCCCTCCGCCTCCTGGCGGCAGGCCACCGACCGCGCGTTCACGCTGATCGGCGACGGCCGGTACGAGGACGCGGGCGAGCTGCTGACACGCGCCGCCGACCTGGAACCCTGGCTGTCGGAGTCCTGGTTCAACCTCGCCCTGCTGCACAAGTTCCGGCACGACTGGGAGCAGGCGCGGGCGGCCGGCCTGCGCGCGGTGGCCCTGCTCGACCGGGAGACCGGGGCGCCCGACTGGTGGAACGTGGGCATCGCGGCGACCGCGCTGCAGGACTGGCCGCTGGCCCGGCGGGCCTGGCAGGCGTACGGGCTGCGGGTGCCGGGAGGCGCCACGGCGTCCGGTGAGCCCAACGGCATGGACCTGGGCAGTGCCGCCGTACGGCTGTCCCCGGAGGGGGAGGCCGAGGTGGTGTGGGGGCGGCGGCTGGACCCCGCCCGTATCGAGGTGCAGTCCATCCCGCTGCCCTCGTCCGGGCGGCGCTGGGGCGAGGTCGTCCTCCACGACGGGGTGCCGCACGGCGAGCGGACCACGGCGACCGGGCACGCGTACCCCGTCTTCGACGAGATCGAGCTGTGGGCGCCGTCGCCGGTGCCGACCTGGGTGGTGCTGCTGGAGGCGGCGACCGAGGCGGACCGGGACGCGCTGGAGCAGTTGGCGGGGGATGCCGGGTTCGCGGCGGAGGACTGGTCCTCCTCGGTGCGGTTGCTGTGCCGGATGTGCTCCGAGTCGCGGATGCCGTCGGACGAGGGCGACGGGGTGCATCTCGATCCCCACGACCACAGTGAGCCGGGGCATCCGGGGCCGCTCGGGCATCGGACGGACGGGCAGCTGTGGGTGCCGGAGCGGGAGTGCGGGGTGGCTGCGCCGGCTTCGCTGGTGAGGGGGTTGCTGGACGGGTGGGTTGCGGACAGCCCGGATTCCAGGGACTGGCGGGATCTGGAAGAGGTTTGCTGAGCGCCGTTCGTCGGGTGCGGGCCGGTGGGGGCTTGTCGCGCAGTTCCCCGCACCCCTGAAGGGGCGCGTCCACGTACCCTGTATCAGCAACATCACCCCCGTTTTACCTAGGAAGGCTTACGTCGGTCATGGCGCAGCAGGACACCGATCAGCAGCACGCGGGCGTGCTCCCCGTGGATGACGAGGGATTCGTCGTCGACACCGAGGGGACCGAGGAGCGCGAGAACGCCTGGCGTGAGCGGGGGACCTCGCGGCCCATCACCGTCGTCGGGAACCCGGTGCTGCACAAGGAGTGCAAGGACGTCACCGAGTTCGGCGCGGAGCTGGACCAGCTCGTCGCGGACATGTTCGCGAGCCAGCGGACCGCCGAGGGCGTCGGGCTCGCCGCCAACCAGATCGGCGTCGACCTGAAGGTCTTCGTCTACGACTGCCAGGACGACGAGGGCGCCCGGCACGTGGGTGTGGTGTGCAACCCGAAGCTGGTCGACCTGCCCGCGGACAAGCGGCGGCTGGACGACAGCAACGAGGGGTGCCTGTCGGTGCCCACGGCCTACGCCCCGCTCGCCCGGCCCGACTACGCCGAGGTCACCGGGCAGGACGAGAAGGGCAACCCGATCAAGGTGCGCGGCACCGGCTACTTCGCTCGGTGTTTGCAGCACGAGACCGACCACCTCTACGGCTACCTGTACATCGACCGGCTCTCCAAGCGCGAGCGCAAGGACGCGCTGCGGCAGATGGCCGAGAACGAGCCCCGCTACCCCGTGGTCGCCAACGACTGAGACGCAGAAGGACCGTTGTGACAACGCCTGGTCGGGCCCGCTCCGACCAGGCGTTCGTCATGTTCGGTCGGACTCGCTCGTCTGTGCGTCGTACATTCGATCCTTTGTGCACCCCTAGCGAACCTTAATCAGTCACACAAGGGGAGATTCTCGGCACTGTGGGGTAGTGAGTGAAGCAAATCCGTTCCCAGACCGGTCAGTTGTGGTGCTGAATGGGGACTGCGGGGATACGCAACGGCGCACGCCCGGCACAGCGGGAGGGGCGTGCGCACCTGGCTCGGCTGAGAGGGGTTTGTTCGTGCATGCTTTCTCACACAGCACCACATCGACGCCGACGGCGGTCGCGGTTCCACCGCAACTCGCCCTCCCGGTGATCGAGGCCGAGTTTCCCCGGCAACTGCATCCGTATTGGCCACGGCTACAGGAGAAGACCCGCCTCTGGCTGCTGGAAAAGCGGCTGATGCCGGCGGACAAGGTGCGGGAATATGCCGACGGTCTTTGCTACACCGACCTCATGGCGGGCTACTACCTGGGCGCGTCCGACGAGGTCATCCAGACGATAT
Source organism: Streptomyces sp. NPDC028289 (assembly GCF_055565975.1). Taxonomy (NCBI): domain Bacteria; kingdom Bacillati; phylum Actinomycetota; class Actinomycetes; order Kitasatosporales; family Streptomycetaceae; genus Streptomyces; species Streptomyces sp. NPDC028289. The sequence continues at coordinate 982,063 of NZ_JBVHTI010000003.1, forward strand.
GCGACTACAGCGCCTGGTTCTTCGTCTGGGACGACCGGCACGACCGTGACGTCGTGCACGGCAGGCCGGGCGACTGGCGACGGCTGCGGTTCCGGCTGCACGCGGCCCTCGACGCGCCCCTGCACCACCTGCACCACCCGGACACCCTGGTGGCCGGGTTCGCCGACAGCATCGCGCGGCTGTACGCGTTCCTGCCGGGGACCTGGAACCAGCGGTTCGCCCGGCACTTCCACGAGGTGATCGAGGCGTACGACCGCGAGTTCCGCAACCGCACCTCGGGACACGTTCCCGGGGTCGATGAATACCTGGCCCTGCGGCGCCTCACTTTCGCCCACTGGATATGGACGGACCTGCTGGAGCCGAGCGCCGGGACCGAACTCCCGGACGCCGTACGGAAAAACCCGGCGTACCGTCGGGCGGCGCTGCTCAGTCAGGAATTCGCCGCCTGGTACAACGACCTCTGCTCGCTGCCGAAGGAAATAGCGGGCGACGAGGTCCACAATCTCGGAATCAGCCTCGTCACCCATGAGGGAATGAGCCTGGAGCAGGCGGTCGAGGAACTCAGGCGACGCGTCGAGGAATGCATCAGTGAATTCCTGGTCGCCGAGCGCGCCGCACTGCGGTTCGCCGAGGAACTCGACGACGGCACCGTGCACGGAAAGGAACTCGGTGGCGCCGTCACGGCCTGCGTCGGCAATATGCGGAACTGGTTCAGTTCCGTCTACTGGTTCCACCACGAATCCGGCCGTTACATGGTCGACAGCTGGGACGACCGGTCCACGCCCCCGTACGTCAACAACGAAGCGGCAGGTGAGAAATGACCGTCGAGTCCGTGAAGCCCGCGACCGCGGAGGCTTCCGAACACGCTGAACTGCGCGAACCGCCCCTGGCCGGCGGTGGGGTGCCGATCCTCGGGCACGGCTGGCGGCTGGTCCGCGACCCGCTGGCCTTCATGACCCGGCTGCGCGCCCACGGCGACATGGTCCGCCTCCGGCTCGGCCCCAAGGAGGTGTACGCCGTCACCACCCCGGAGCTCACCGGCGCCCTCGCCCTGAACCCCGACTTCATCATCGCCGGCCCGCTGTGGGAGTCCCTGGAGGGGCTGCTCGGCAAGGAGGGCGTCGCCACCGCCAACGGCCCCCGCCACCGGCGCCAACGCCGCACCATCCAGCCCGCGTTCAACCTCTCCGCGATACCCGCCTACGGGCCGGTCATGGAGGAGGAGGCGCACGCGCTGACCGAACGCTGGCAGCCCGGCTCCACCGTCGACTGCACCTCGGAGTCCTTCCGGGTCGCCGTCCGCATCGCCGCCCGCTGCCTGCTGCGCGGCGATTACATGGACGAGCGCGCGGAGCGGCTCAGCGTCGACCTCGCGAGCGTCTTCCGCGGTATGTACCGGCGGATGGTCATACCACTCGGCCCGCTGTACCGGCTGCCGCTGCCGGCGAACCGTGAATTCAACCGGGCGCTGGCCGATTTGCATCTCCTCGTCGACGAGATCGTCGCCGAGCGCCGGGCATCTGGTCAAAAGCCGGACGATTTGCTGACGGCATTGCTCGCGGCGAAGGACGAGAATGGCGACCCCATCGGGGAACAGGAGATCCACGACCAGGTGGTCGCGATACTCACCCCCGGCAGCGAAACAGTCGCCTCCACGATCATGTGGCTGCTCCAGGTCCTCGCCGAACACCCGGAACACGCCCGGAAGGTACGGACCGAGGTCGAATCCGTGACGGGCGGTCAGCCGGTCGGTTTTGAGCACGTGCGCCGTCTCACCCACACCAACAATGTCGTCGTCGAGGCGATGCGTTTGCGGCCGGCCGTATGGATATTGACGCGGCGGGCCAAGGCCGACACCGAACTCGGTGGCTATCGCATTCCGGCCGGGGCCGACATCGTCTACAGCCCCTACGCCGTCCAGCGCGACCCGCACTCCTACCCCGGGCACCTCGACTTCGACCCGGACCGCTGGCTGCCGGAGCGGGCGAAGGACGTGCCCAAGTACGCCATGAGCCCCTTCAGCGTCGGCAACCGCAAATGCCCCAGCGACCACTTCTCCATGACCCAGCTCAGCCTGATCGCCGCGGCCCTGTGCGCCAAGTACCGCTTCGAACAGGTCCCCGGGTCGAACGACACCACCCGGGTGGGCATCACCCTGCGTCCGCACCGGCTGCTGCTCGCACCCGTGCCCTGGTGACCCGCCCACCGGCGGGTCACGCCTGATACCGGCGCGCGCTCAGGCGGCCTGCGGGCCCCGGAACGCGCGCCGGTAGGCGTTCGGCGTCGTACCCAGCGACTTCACGAACTGGTGCCGCAGCGCCGCCGCCGTCCCGAACCCGGTCCGGCCCGCGATGGCGTCCATCGTCTCGTCCGTCCCCTCCAGCAACTCCTGTGCCAGCAGCACCCGTTGCCGGAGGATCCAGCGGTACGGCGTGGTGCCGGTCTCCTGCTGGAAGCGGCGGGCGAAGGTGCGCGGGGCCATCAGGGCGCGGGCGGCCAGCTGCTCGACGGTGACCTCCTCGTCGAGGTGCTCCGTCATCCAGGCCAGCACCCCGCCGACCGTGTCGCAGGGGCCCTCCGGCAGCGGGCGCTCGATGTACTGGGCCTGGCCGCCGTCCCGGTGCGGGGGCACCACCATCCGCCGGGCGATCTTCCGGGCGACCTCGGGGCCCTGCTCCTTGCGCACGATGTGCAGACAGGCGTCGATACCGGCCGAGGTGCCCGCCGAGGTGATCACCGGGTCCTCGTCGACGTACAGCACGTCCGGCTCGACCCGGGTGCGCGGATACCGGCGGGCCAGCAGCTCCGCGTGCCGCCAGTGCACGGCGCACCGGCGCCCGTCGAGCAGCCCGGCCGCGCCGAGCACGAAGACGCCGGAGCAGACGCTGAGCACCCTGGCGCCCCGGTCCACCGCCCGGCGCAGCGCGTCCAGCAGCTCGGGCGGGTGCTCCCTGGTGACATTGGCCTCCGAGGCCGGCACCGCGATCAGATCGGCCTCTTCGAGGCGGTCGAGGCCGTACGGCGTGGAGACGGTGAGGCCGGGCACGTGGGTGCCGAGCGCGGGCCCCTCCGCCGAGACCACCGCGAAGTCGTACACCGGCAGCCCCTCGTCGGAGCGGTCGAGGCCGAAGACCTCGCAGACCACCCCCAGCTCGAAGGGGTGCACACCGTCGAGGAGCACCGTCGCCACGTTCGTCAGCATGCTGCCAGTGTGCCTCGCCGCTGGCAGTAATTCGAGGGTGTGTGGCAGCGCTGCCACTCACGGTAAGGAGTCTGCGGCGCGACAGTGGTGTCCATGAACGGAAACCAGATCGAAGGTCTCGTCGGAATGGTCCTGGTCCTCGGCATCCTGGTCCTCATGGCCCTCCCGTCCGTGCTCGGCGTCCTGCGCGACAGGCGCATCGACCGGCAGATCAGGGAGGCCCACGAGGACCGCGGGGAGCGGCAGCCTCAGAAGTCCTCGTCCAGGTCGACGGTGCCCTCCACCGCCACCTGGTACGCGGACGGGCGGCGCTCGAAGAAGTTCGTCAGCTCCTGAACGCCCTGCAGCTCCATGAAGGAGAACGGGTTCTCCGAGCCGTACACCGGGGCGAAGCCCAGGCGGCCGAGCCGCTGGTCGGCGACGCACTCCAGGTACTGGCGCATCGAGTCGGTGTTCATGCCGGGCAGGCCGTCACCGCACAGGTCACGCGCGAACTGCAGCTCCGCCTCGACGGCCTCCCGCAGCATGTCGGTGACCTGCTGCCGGAGCTCGTCGTCGAAGAGCTCCGGCTCCTCCTTGCGGACGGTGTCCACGACGTCGAACGCGAAGCTCATGTGCATCGTCTCGTCACGGAACACCCAGTTGGTGCCCGTGGCGAGACCGTGCAGCAGACCCCGGCTGCGGAACCAGTAGACGTACGCGAAGGCGCCGTAGAAGAACAGGCCCTCGATGCACGCGGCGAAGCAGATCAGGTTGAGCAGGAAGCGGCGGCGGTCGGCCTTGGACTCCAGGCGGTCCAGGTTCTCCACCGAGTCCATCCACTTGAAGCAGAACTCGGCCTTCTCGCGGATGGAGGGGATGTTCTCGACCGCCGCGAAGGCGGCGGCGCGGTCCTCCGGGTCGGGGAGGTAGGTGTCCAGGAGCGTCAGGTAGAACTGGACGTGCACGGCCTCCTCGAACAGCTGCCGGCTCAGATAGAGCCGCGCCTCGGGGGAGTTGATGTGCTTGTACAGCGTCAGCACCAGGTTGTTCGCCACGATCGAGTCGCCGGTCGCGAAGAACGCGACCAGCCGGCCGATCAGGTGCTGCTCCATCGGGGACAGCTTCGCGAGGTCGGCGACGTCGGAGTGGAGGTCGACCTCCTCCACGGTCCAGGTGTTCTTGATGGCGTCCCGGTAGCGCTCGTAGAAGTCCGGGTAGCGCATCGGGCGGAGCGTGAGCTCGAAGCCGGGGTCGAGAAGGTTCTTGCTGGACATCACTGGCAGGCCTCGCAGGACTCGGGGTTTTCCAGGGAGCAGGCGACGGCGTCCTCGGGGGCCGCCTGCTGGACGGGGACGGTGGCTCGGGCCTGGGCGGCGCGGGCGATCCGGGTCGCCGGGCGCGAGCGCAGGTAGTACGTCGTCTTCAGGCCCGACTTCCAGGCGTACGCGTACATCGAGGAGAGCTTGCCGATGGTCGGCGTCTCCAGGAAGAGGTTCAGGGACTGGGCCTGGTCCAGGTACGGGGTGCGGGCGGCGGCCATGTCGATCAGGCCGCGCTGCGGGATCTCCCAGGCGGTGCGGTAGAGGTCGCGCACCTCCTGCGGGATCCAGACGAAGTCCTGCACCGAGCCGTTGGCCTCGCGCAGCGCCTCCCGGGTGCGGGCGTCCCAGACGCCGAGGTCCTTGAGGTCCTGCACCAGGTAGGAGTTGACCTGGAGGAACTCACCGGACAGCGTCTCGCGCTTGAAGAGGTTCGAGACCTGCGGCTCGATGCACTCGTACACGCCCGCGATCGAGGCGATGGTCGCGGTGGGCGCGATGGCGAGCAGGAGGCTGTTGCGCAGGCCCGTGGTCGCGATCCGCGCGCGCAGCGCCGCCCAGCGCTCCGGCCAGGTGAACTCGACGCCGTAGTGGTCGGGGTGCAGCACACCCTGCGCGGTGCGGGTCTTCTCCCAGGCCGGCAGTGGACCGTTGCGCTCGGCGAGGTCGGCGGAGGCCTCGTACGCGGCGAGCATGATCCGCTCGGCGATCCGGGTGGAGAGGGCCTTCGCCTCGGCGGAGTCGAAGGGCAGCCGCAGTGTGAAGAAGACGTCCTGGAGCCCCATCGCGCCCAGCCCCACCGGCCGCCACCTGGCGTTGGACCGGCCGGCCTGCTCGGTCGGGTAGAAGTTGATGTCGACGACCCGGTCGAGGAAGGTCACGGCGGTGCGGACGGTCTCGTCGAGCCGCTCCCAGTCGATGTCACCGGCCGTCGTGTCGACGAACGCACCGAGGTTCACGGACCCCAGGTTGCAGACGGCCGTCTCGCCGTCGTCCGTGACCTCCAGGATCTCCGTGCAGAGGTTGGAGGAGTGGATGACATGGCCGGGGGTGGCCGTCTGGTTGGCGGTCCGGTTGGCCGCGTCCTTGAACGTCATCCAGCCGTTGCCGGTCTGCGCGAGGGTCCGCATCATCCGGCCGTACAGGTCGCGGGCCGGGATGGTCCGGCGCGCCAGCCCCGCCGCCTCGGCCCTGCGGTAGGCCGTGTCGAACTCCTCGCCCCACAGGTCGACGAGTTCCGGTACGTCGGCGGGGGAGAAGAGCGACCACGGCTCGTCGGCGTTCACCCGGCGCATGAACTCGTCCGGGACCCAGTGCGCGAGGTTCAGGTTGTGGGTGCGGCGGGCGTCCTCACCGGTGTTGTCGCGCAGCTCCAGGAACTCCTCGATGTCGGAGTGCCAGGTCTCCAGGTAGACCGCGGCGGCGCCCTTGCGCCGGCCGCCCTGGTTCACGGCCGCGACCGAGGCGTCCAGCGTCTTCAGGAACGGCACGATGCCGTTGGAGTGCCCGTTGGTGCCGCGGATGAGCGACCCGCGCGAGCGGATGCGGCTGTACGACAGACCGATGCCGCCGGCGTGCTTGGAGAGCCGGGCGACCTGGTGGTAGCGGTCGTAGATCGAGTCCAGCTCGTCCTTCGGGGAGTCGAGGAGGTAGCAGGACGACATCTGGGGGTGCCGGGTGCCGGAGTTGAAGAGGGTGGGGGAGGACGGGAGGTAGTCGAGGCGGCTCATCAGCCCGTAGAGCGCGGCGACTTCGTCCACCGACCTGACGGTGTCGTCCTCGGCGAGACCGGCGGCGACCCGGAGCATGAAGTGCTGGGGCGTCTCGATGACCTTGCGGGTGATCGGGTGCCGGAGCAGGTACCGGCTGTGGAGCGTACGGAGGCCGAAGTAGCCGAAGCGGTCGTCCGCGGCCGGGTCGACGAGCGCGTCGAGGCGGGCCGCGTGCAGCCGGGCGAACTCGGCGGTGCGGTCGGCGACGAGGCCCTCGCGGTGCCCCACCGCCACGGACTCGGCGAAGGACGTCACGCCCTGCGAGGCGGCCTCGGCGCGGATGGAGACGGTGAGCAGACGTGCGGCCAGCCGCGAGTAGGCGGGGTCCTCGGAGATGAGACCGGCGGCGGCCTCGGTGGCCAGCTCGCGCAACTCCGACTCGTCGGCCCGCGCGGACCGCCCCCGCAACGCGGCGGCGGCGACCCGGCCGGGGTCGGCGTCGGGGAGGTCGGCGGTCAGCTCGGTCAGGGTCCGCAGCAACGCGGTACCGGGACCGTCGTCCGCCGCGGATTCCACAGAGCTGGTCGCTGAAGCCGGGTCGGCTGGCGCGATGGTCACGTGGGGCTCTCCCTCGCTGGGCACGGGCCTGGCGGAGGGCAGGGGGCAGCACGAGCGCGCGGGCACGCGTCGAGACCCTGGCCCACTCCACGAGGCCCGGACGTCAGAACGCCCGAACCGGGTGGCTGGGCGTGCTGTCGGCAGGTCCTCGGACTGACTCCTGTGCACGAACATGCACAAGTACACCGTTGCGGGACAGTTCCGGATTCACACCGGATTCCCCTGCGGCGACAGCGAGCATGAGCATACATCTGGTGCCGGGCCGCGATGCCACCCCCAGATGTTGTGTCGTGGCGGTGTCAGAGCGTCAACTCGTAGGTGAGGAGAGTGATGTCGTCCAGGTGCGGCACGGGATTCCAGTCGCGCTCCGGTGTGCGGACGAAGCCGAGGCGCTCGTAGAGCCGGTGGGCGGTGTGCATGCCGCGCTGGCTCGACAGGACGACGGCCGTGCAGCCGTCCGTGGCCCGGGCGCGGTCGATGCAGGCGCGGACGAGAGTCTCGCCGGCACCTCGGCCGCGGGCCTCGTGTGCGACCGCGAGCGCCCTGATCTCGGCCTCGCCGGGGCGGGCGATGTCGGCGATCGGGCCGGGGCCGGGGACGAAGGTGACGCCGCCGAGGAGTCTTTCGCCCTCCACCGCCACGAGCACCTCGGCGGCGGCCGCCCTGCTCGCCACGTCCTTCAGCACGGGCAGGTACGCGTCGCCCTCGCCGTAGTCGAGGAGGCCGTCCCGGAGGTAGGCCTGGGCGGTGAGCTCGCCGAGTGCGGCGTGTTCGGTGGGGTCCACGGGCCGGATCGTGATGTCCATGGTGCGAGTCTGCCGGACTCCCGCATGCGGGAACCTCCCGTTTTCCCCGGTGGGGCGCCCGGGTTGCGGGCTGTGCCGGGAGTGCTTCCATGGAAGGAGGTGCCGGTGCCCGCGGGGGCCCTTCGTTCCGAGAACCACTCCGGGAACGCGCGAGGAGAAGGCACCATGACAAGGGTCGTCCGTCACCCGCCCGGCAAGGAGCTACCGCGCGACGCGCCGATGGCGACACTGGGCCTGCGGCGCGCGGGCAACCGGGTCGGAGACGGTCTCGTGGGCCGCTGGCACGCCCTGACGATCCGTATGGAGGCCCACCGCGGCGCCACCCGTCCCAGGAAGTGGCACCGGTGGGTCTCCTACGCCAACGTCACCAGGGCGATCTGGATCGTCGCCGTGCTGGCACTGCTCGCCTGGATCGTCGAGGGGCTGTACATCCTCTTCAGCGGCAGTACGACCTGGTTCGAGGGATGGCGGCGGCACAACGACGTCGGCTTCGAAACCGTCATCAAGTTCGTCGGTCCGATCCTCGCCGCCTCCGTCGCCGCCGCACTGTTCCTGTTCTGGTGGTACCGCTGGACCAAACGGCGTTATCTCGCCAAGGCGCTGCGGGATCCCCGCAAGCTGGTGCCCACCGCGGGCCCCGACACCGCCGAGATCGTGGGCAGGGACGAGGTCGCGCAGGTCATCGCCGAACGGCTGCGGGAGCGCGACACGCGTCGGCCCTATCTGCTGGTCGGCGGCGTCGGCGCCGGCAAGACCGCCGTCCTCGTACGGCTCACCGAACTCCTGGCCCACCAGAACGCCGTCCCGGTGCCGATCCGGCTCCGCGACGCGGTGGACGGTGCCGACCTCAACTTCGAACTCCTGGCCAGGCGGCGCTTCGCGGACGAGGCGCCCAAGGGCATCCTGGCGCGCACCAAGACCGACCGGGTCTGGCAGCAACTCCTCGCCGACGACAAGCCGGTCGTCCTCGCCGACGGTCTGGAGGAGGCCCTCCTCGACGACGGCCACCAGCAGCAGAACCGGGACAACATCATCCGCCGGGCCATCGAACGCGCCCACGAGGAGAAGCTGCCCCTGGTCATCGCCTCCCGGCCGCACAGTCCGCTGGAGAACACCTCGGCCGCGATCGTCGAACTGGAACCGCTCGGCGAGGAGGCGGCGGTGCGCTTCGTCGAAGCCGGCGTACCGGAGGGCGACGAGCGCCGGGTGGACTGGATCGTGGAGACGGCGGAGGTCACCGAGTCGCCGATCTACCTCCAGATCGCCCGCGAACTCCACCGGCGCGGCGCCCTGGAACAGGACCTTCGGCACCACGATCCCCATCACCTGAACGTCCGCGGCCGCGACCGGGCCACCCTGCGGCTGTGGCTGATGGAGAGCTGGGCCGAGGCGTTGTGCGAGGGGAAGCTGCGGGAGGATGTCGCGCTGGCCCCGCAGGAGCGCCGTGACGCCCTCGAACTGGTCTCGGCCCTGGCCTGTGTCGGACTGCTCCAGGACAAGCTGGAGGTCGGCCTCCCGGAGCTGCTCGACCCGGAGGTCCTGCACCCGGGTCCGGCCCGGCGCGCCCGGGCCCTGGCGGAACGCGTCTGGGCCGACCGGACGTTCGACCACTACGGCAGACACGGCAACGCCCTCTCCGACTGGCACCGGCGGCAGATCTGGGACGCGCTGTGCGAACGGCTCGGCGACGAGGAACGCCGACGGCTGCGCGCGGGGAACCTGGACCAGTGCCAGGCCGGCCTCGCCCGTCTCGCGGCCCAGGCGGGCAGGCTCAAGCTGGTGGAGGGCTCCGAGCGAAGGGTCCGGTTCCCGCACAGCATCATCCAGGCCTACTTCGGCTACCGGCTGCTGAACCAGCTGGGGGAGCGGGGTGCCGGGCAACTGGTCGAAGAGGCGCTGCAGCCGCCCGGTCCCAGCCGGGAACTGCTCATCGCGCTGGTGCTGTTGTCCCGGGCACGGGAGGCGGGGCTGCCGGATCCGGGGAGCGGGATCCGGGCCGTCGTGCGCAGGAGCGTCGCCGACCGGGTCCGGCAGTCGACCGTCGGGGGCCGCACTCCGGCCCAGCGGCTGCGCGACGCCGCGAGCCGTCGCACGGACGATCCGAAGGCCCTCGACCTCTACGCCGCGGCCGTGGAGATCGAGAGCGCGGAGGCCGATCCCCGGCACCTGGGCGACATCGTGGCCGCGGTGCGCGCACGCTGGCCCGCCTTCAAGGGGGACCGGCGCACGCTGAGGGACGCCAAGCGCAGGCTGCTCAAGCAACTCGGAGCCGCGCTGCGCAAGGTGTCCGACCGGGTCGACACCACCCCGCTGTACTGGGAGCTCTTCGAGATCGGCATCGAGGAGTCCTCCTACTCCACCCGCCTGGCCCTCGCGCAGGAGTTCGGCGCCGGCGGCAACGCCGCGTTCGCCGTGATCCGCGAGCGGGTCGGTCTGAACAGCGACCCGGTGCGGGAGTACGAGGACCGGCTCGACAAGCTGAAGGCCTGGAAGCGCCGGGAGTACGAGACGTGGGCCAAGGACATGGGGCGTGCGAGGTCGGCCAGGTCGCTCTCGGGCACCGTGTCGACCGAGCGCGTCCGGCGGCTGCAGCAGGACCGCAAGGAGCTCAACGACCGCTACCGCAAGCAACGGGTCGGCCTGTTCCGGGAGTTCGTGATGCGGGCCTGGATGGTCCCGATGCTCCTGGGTTCCGTCGACGAGGCCCACCGTGACGAGGCGCGGGAACGCCTCACCAAGTGGCTGCGCCACCTCGACCCGAACTTCACCGACGGCGCCCCCGACCTGCCGCTCGCCCTGGAGGCCGCGCTGGCCCAGGGCTTCAAGTACGCGGCCAACCGGCGTCAGCGGTATCCGGAGACCTACCCCGGCGGGCGCGCCGATCTGATCCGGCAGGCGGAGACCGTGCTGCAACAGTCCCGGTGCTGGTACGCCCAGCTCAGCCTGTTGCAGGCCCTGTGCCTGTGGGAACTCGAGGACTGCGCCGACGGCGGCGGGGCCACCGCGGTCCAGACCGTGCGGCGGTGGCTGTCGATGACGGGCACGGTGAACCCGCCGCCGGGGCCGGCCGAAGGGTCCGGCGGGACGCCCCGGCGGTGTCTGCATCCGTTCGTCGCCGAAGCCGGTGATCTGGTGGCTCTCGCCCTGGAGACCGGACAGCCGGAGCGGTTCCTGTGGATCGACGAGAAGGGCGCGGCCGACAACATCGGGGCCCGCGCCGACACCGGCGGGGGCTACCGCAAACACAGCCTCTGGATCCCGCCGTCGGTCGGCTGGAGCACCCTGGACCCGCGTGCCCAGCGGCTCGTCGCCGACGTCCTGGTCATGCTGAACCTCATCGAACGGGACGGGCAGCCGGACGGGGTCGAGGAGCGCCTGGCCCGCGCGGAGCAGCCCGGTATGCCGCTGCCGCCGTGCATCCGTACGAACCGGGAGCCGCTGCGGCCCGGCCTGCGGATCGGCACGTCCACCCCGCCCGCACCGGGCATGACCTGTCTGCCCGACTGCAAGTTCCAGCTCTGCCCGTACCCTCCCCGCGGCTGGCTGCCCCGGGGGGAGATCCGCGAGCCGTTCTGTCGTCAGCAGCAGGCTCTGCTGCCCGGCAGCGTGCGGCGCTGGCTGCCGCGCGGGCTGCACCGCAAGACACCGCGCTGGGTCGGCATGCGGGTCCGTGAACTGGACCGCTTCTGGGACGAGATGGCCCGGCGGACGCGGGAGTAGCGATGCCGGGGAGATGGCCGTAGCGGGCCGCCGTGGTGCTTGATCTCGGCGGCCCGCTACGGGTGTGTGGTTGCTCGCGCAGTTCCCCGTGCCCCTTTGGGGCGCGTTCTAGTGGGCGCTCCCTGCGACAGCCGGCGGGAGTTCCACCTCCACGCCCGGGTCGCCCGCGTCCGCCGTGTAGTCCTGGGGATTGGTCTCGTCGATGCCCTCGGGGGCCTTGAAGGCCTTCAGGGCGAAGGTCAGGATCACCGTGACCGCCACGTTCATCACGAAGGCGGTGAGGCCGATGTAGCCGATCTGGCCGAGGCCGGGGATCTCCTTGGACGAGCCGCCGAAGTGCGCCTGGGTCGGGGAGGCCACGCCGTACGCGGCGACCGTGCCGTAGACCATGCCGACCGCCCAGCCCGCCAGCAGGGCCCAGCGGTGGAACCAGCGGGTGAACAGGCCGCCGACCAGGGCCGGGAAGGTCTGCAGGATCCAGATGCCGCCGAGGAGCTGGAAGTTGATGGCGACCGTCTTGTCCATGGTGAGCACGAAGACCAGCGCGCCCACCTTCACCAGCAGGGAGACCAGCTTGGAGACCTGGGCCTCCTGCTTCGGCGTGGCGTCCGGCTTGATGAAGTCCCGGTAGATGTTGCGGGTGAAGAGGTTCGCGGCCGCGATGGACATGATGGCCGCGGGGACCAGGGCGCCGATGCCGATCGCCGCGAACGCCACGCCCGCGAACCAGTCCGGGAACATGTTCTCGAACAGCTGGGGGATGGCCAGCTGGCCGTTGGTGACCTTGACGCCGGCCGCGATGGCCATGAAGCCGAGCAGGGCGAGCAGGCCCAGCATCAGGGAGTACAGCGGCAGGATCGTGGTGTTGCGGCGGATCACGTCACGACTCCGGGAGGAGAGCGTCGCGGTGATCGAGTGCGGGTACATGAAGAGCGCGAGGGCGGAGCCCAGCGCCAGGGTGGCGTACGTCCACTGGCCGGCCGCGGGCGGGACGAGGCCGCCCGCTCCCGCCGCCGTGAACTTGTCACCCGCCTTGGCGAAGATGTCGTCGAAGCCGCCCAGCTTGATCGGGATGTAGATGATCGCCACCGCGATGACGATGTAGATCAGCGCGTCCTTCACGAACGCGATCAGGGCGGGGGCCCGCAGGCCGGAGGAGTAGGTGTAGGCCGCAAGCACGCCGAAGGCGATGAGGAGCGGGAGGTCCTTCACGAACCAGTTGGTGTTGTCGCCGCCTCCCACGCCCATCACGTCCAGCACCGCCTGGATGCCGACGAGCTGGAGCGCGATGTACGGCATCGTCGCCAGGATGCCGGTGAGGGCGACGGCGAGCGAGAGGCCCTTGGAGCCGAAGCGGCCGCGCACGAAGTCCGAGGTCGTCACATAGCCGTGCTTGTGCGAGACCGACCACAGGCGCGGCAGGAACGTGAAGATCAGTGGGTAGACCAGGATCGTGTACGGCACCGCGAAGAAGCCTGCCGCCCCCGCCGCGTAGATCGCCGCGGGTACGGCGACGAAGGTGTACGCCGTGTACAGGTCGCCGCCGAGCAGGAACCAGGTGACCCAGGTCCCGAACGACCGGCCGCCGAGCCCCCATTCGTCGAGGGAGTGCTCGTTCTCGGCCTTGCGCCAGCGCGCGGCCAGGAAGCCCATGACCGTGACGGCCAGGAAGAAGAAGATGAAGACGCCGAGTGCGACGCCGTTCACACCGTCCTTCACTGCTGCGCACCCCCGCTCGTGGTCCCGGTCTTGCGGGCGCGCTGGTCGCGCTGCCACAGCTGGTAGGCGGTCATCGTGAGCGCGGTGGAGAGCAGCACCCACAGCATCTGGTACCAGTAGAAGAACGGGATCCCGATGAACACCGGGCCCGTCTTGGCGTACGAGCCCACCCAGAGCATCGCCACGAAGGGCGCTATCAGGCAGAGGGCGATGGCGACGCGGATGGGCGTCACCACCGCCGCTTTGGTCACATCGGACGCATCTGACATCTCGCGGCTCCGTCCCCTCACTGACCGCACGGCGATCACCGTCGTTCACCTGTGTAATGCGCAGGCAATCATGGCGAACGCACAAGGTCAGCGGAAGACCTCATCCGCATATCTGCATGTCGATTTCGTGGAGAAGGGTGACGTGCCGTCAGGAGGGGCGGGGTGCGAACGTGCTCAGTCCTGGGGCCGCTTGAGCCGGGCCACGAACTTGTAGCGGTCGCCGCGGTACACCGAGCGCACCCATTCCACCGGCTGGCCGTCGCGGTCCAGGGAGTGGCGGGAGAGCATCAGCATCGGCAGGCCGACGTCGGTGCCGAGCAGGCCGGCCTCGCGCGGGGTCGCCAGCGAGGTCTCGATGGTCTCCTCGGCCTCGGCGAGATGGACGTCGTACACCTCGGCGAGGGCGGTGTACAGGGACGTGTACTTGACGAGGGAGCGGCGCAGGGCCGGGAAGCGCTTCGCGCTCAGGTGCGTGGTCTCGATCGCCATCGGCTCGCCGTTGGCCATGCGCAGCCGCTCGATGCGCAGCACGCGCCCGCCGGCCGTTATGTCGAGCAGGCCGGCCAGCCGGTCGTCGGCGGTGATGTAGCCGATGTCCAGCAGCTGCGAGGTCGGCTCCAGGCCCTGGGCCCGCATGTCCTCCGTGTAGGAGGTGAGCTGGAGCGCCTGGGAGACCTTGGGCTTGGCGACGAAGGTGCCCTTGCCCTGGATGCGCTCGAGCCGGCCCTCGACGACCAGTTCCTGGAGGGCCTGGCGGACGGTGGTGCGGGAGGTGTCGAACTCGGCGGCCAGGGTGCGCTCGGGCGGGACCGGGGTGCCGGGGGCCTGTGTCTCGGTCATTTCGAGCAGGTGCTTCTTCAGGCGGTAGTACTTGGGCACGCGCGCGGTACGGACGGCTGTCCCGCTCTCGTTCTCCGCACTGCTGACGTCGGTGCTCATGCTCCGCCTTCCCGGCTCTTGACGCGGCTCGCCTCGTGGCACGGCAGCGTACCGGGATTCGCCCTGCACGCTGCGTGATCCCCTCTGTATACCGTCGCGGGCGCTGTTGGTCTAGTCCACCGAGAGAGTGGTCTACCGGAATTGTCTCGTCCGCGCCCTGGGTTTTCGAGGGTTTCTTACTTAAAGGTTCCTGCATATGTAGGTCGCATAACGGCTGGTCGGAGCCTATTCGGCCACCCTTGACAGGCCTGGTGGTCTGGGCCAAGCTTCCCGCACTGGTCTACACCATTGGTCCAGGTCCCGGCCCAACGCTCGTGCGGGGAGGCAGGGGGGTTTGTGGCATCCCTGAGGAGGGTGGCGTGAAGCGCAAGCTGATAGCCGCGATTGGTATCGCGGGCATGGTCTTCTCGGTCGCGGCGTGTGGCAGTGACAACAAGGACGACAACAAGTCCCAGGGCTCGGACGCCAAGGCGCTGACCGTCTGGCTCACGGTGGACGCGCAGAACAACTGGCCCGACCTGGTCAAGGCCGCCGACGCCGCCGTGCAGAAGAAGCACCCCGGCATCAAGATCAAGCACGAGTACTACGGCTGGCCGGACAAGAACACCAAGCTGGACGCCGTCCTCGCCACGGACAAGGCCCCCGACGTGGTCGAGATGGGCAACACCGAGATGCTCGGCTACATGGTCAAGGGCGCCTTCGCCCCCGTCGACGCCTCCCAGTTCACCAGCTCCGACCAGTGGCTCGACGGCCTCAAGGCCTCCGTCACCTACCAGGGCAAGACCTACGGCGTGCCGTACTACGCCGGCGGCCGTGTCGCCAACTGGCGCAAGGACATCGCCGCCTCGGCCGGCATCAAGACCACGCCGAAGACCTACACCGAGCTGACCGCCGACCTGGACAAGATCCAGAAGAAGGAAGGCGGCAAGTTCAGCGCCTGGTACCAGCCCACCCGTGACTGGTACGCGGCCATGTCCTTCGTCTACGACGCCGGCGGCTCCATCGCCGTGGAGAACGGCGGCAAGTGGCAGGGCAATCTTGAGTCGGCCGAGTCCATCAAGGGTCTCACCGAGTTCAAGAACGTCATCGACAAGTACATGCACGGTGACAAGACCAAGGACGAGTCCGACCGCTACATCGTCTACGGCCAGGGCAAGTCGGCCATGATCTTCGGTGCCGCCTGGGAGGGCGCGACCGCGGCCGACCCGAAGAACGACAAGACCGGCGGCAAGCTGAAGAACAACCTCGTCAACTTCGTGATGCCCGGCCCGTCCGGCAAGAACATGCCGGTCTTCCTGGGCGGCTCCGACCTCGCCATCCCGGTGAAGTCCAAGGCGCAGACCGTCGCCGCCGAGTGGATCAACGCGTTCACCGGTCCCTCCGGCCAGAAGGGCCTGATGGCCAAGGGCAACCTGCCGAACAACAAGACCGACCTCGCCACGCTGAAGAACGACCCGGCGACCGCGGTGCCGGCCGAGGCGGCCGAGTCCAACTGGTTCGTGCCGATGGCGCCCGGCTGGGGCCAGGTCGAGAAGGCCCAGGTGCTCCAGACGATGCTGCAGAACATCGGCACCGGCAAGGAGAGCGTCGAGGCGGCGGCCAAGGAGGCCGACGCGGCGATCGACAAGGTCATCAACACCCCGTAACGGCCTGCGGCCGGGCCTGGCCGACGGGGGGGCAGGTCCGGCCGAGGGTGATGTCAGAAGATGCCGCGACGGGTTGGTGGGTTGGTGCCGGTTCGTCGCGGCTGGTCGCGCAGTTCGCCGCGCCCCTCAAGGCGCGCGAAGCGCGCCCCGAGGGGCGCACGGCTGGCGGCCTCTCTCGATCTGTTTGAGGAGCGCACGATGAGTGCCGTTGATACGACCACACCCGCCAAGGTGCCGGCACCGCCACCGGACTCCCCGCAGAGACCACGTGCGAACCGGCGCTCGGGCGGGCCCGCCGTTCCCTGGCTGCTGCTCGCCCCCTGCCTGCTGATCCTGGCGCTCGTCCTCGGCTATCCCCTCTACCGGCTGGTCACCCTCTCCTTCCAGCAGTTCGGGCAGACCCAGCTGTGGGGGTTCAAGCCGGCCGAGTGGGTCGGGTTCGGGAATTTCTCCAAGGTCCTCGGCGACAGCGAGTTCTGGCAGGTCGTGCTGCGCACGATCGTCTTCGCGGCCGGCTGCGTCATCTTCACCATGGTCGTCGGCATGCTCGTCGCCCTGCTGCTGCAACGCGTCTCCGGCTGGGTGAAGACGCTGGTCAACATCGCGCTGGTGGCCAGCTGGGGCATGCCGGTCATCGTCGCCACCACGGTCTTCAAGTGGCTCTTCGACTCCGACTACGGCATCCTCAACGCCCTGCTCAGCAAGCTCCCCGGGGTCGAGATGGTCGGCCACAACTGGTTCGCCAGCGGGCCCGAGGGGCTCGCGGTGATCATGCTGCTGGTGGTCTGGGGAGCGGTCCCCTTCGTGGTCATCACGCTCAGCGCCGGACTCACCCAGGTCCCCAAGGAGCTGGAGGAGGCCGCCCGCCTCGACGGCGCCGGCCCCTGGGGCGTCTTCCGCTACGTCACGCTGCCCATCCTCAAGCCGGTCATCGTGATGCTCACGACCCTCTCGGTCATCTGGGACATGGGCGTCTTCCCGCAGGTCTTCGTGATGCGCGGCGGCCACCCCGAGGCCGAGTTCCAGCTGCTGACCACCTGGTCCTACGACCGCGCCTTCGTGGTCAACGACTACGGGCAGGGCTCCGCGATCGCCCTGCTCACCGTGCTCCTCCTGCTCGGCGTCGTCGCCGTGTACATGCGCCAGATGCTGAAGATCGGAGAGGTCGAATGAGCACCGCCGCCACCCCCGGCCACCGGAAGTCGAAGGCCGGCTGGAACCTCCTCGGCCTCCTCGTCTTCGTCATCGCGGGCTTCCCCGTCTACTGGATGCTGAACACGGCGTTCAAGCCGGCGAAGGACGCCATCGACCCGGACCCGAGCCTGCTGCCCACCGGCATCACCCTGTCCAACTTCAGCCGCGCGCTGGACATCGCCGACTTCTGGGGCCCGGTCGGCCGCAGCCTCATCGTGTCCCTCTCCGTCGTGGTGATCGGCATGGTCGTCGGACTGCTGGCCGCCCTGGCCATCTCCCGGTTCGCCTTCCGCGGCCGCAAGATCGTGATCGTCGGCATCCTCGCGGTCCAGATGATCCCGCTGGTCGCCATGATCATCCCGGTCTTCCTGCTCCTCAACGACCTGGACCAGTACGACAAGCTCAGCGGCCTGATCATCACCTACCTGACCTTCATCCTGCCGTTCACGGTGTGGACGCTGCGCGGCTTCATCGTCAACATCCCGAAGGAGCTGGAGGAGGCCGCCATGGTCGACGGCTGCTCCCGCACCGGCGCCTTCGTCCGGGTGGTCTTCCCGCTGCTCGCCCCCGGCCTGGTCGCCACCTCGGTCTACGGCTTCATCCAGGCCTGGAACGAGTACCTCTACGCCCTGATGCTGCTCAGCCAGGACCACCAGACGGCGACCGTCTGGCTGGCCAACTTCACCACGCAGCACGGCACCGAATACGCCCCGATGATGGCCGGCGCCACCATGCTCGCCGTGCCGATCGTCGTCCTGTTCCTCCTTGTCCAGCGCAAGATGGCCGCGGGTCTCACCGCGGGCGCCGTGAAGGGATAACCCCATCCGATGACGACATTCGCCAGCGGTACGGACACACTCACGCGCGACGCGCTGACGGTCCTCCAGCCGGGCTTCACCGGCACCACCGCCCCCGACTGGCTGCTGCGCCGGCTCGGCGAGGGCCTCGCCTCCGTGGGCGTGTTCGGCCGCAACATCATCTCGGCCGAGCAGCTCTCGGCCCTCACCGCCCAGCTGCGCGCCGAGCGGGACGACGTCCTGGTGGCGATCGACGAGGAGGGCGGTGACGTCACCCGCCTGGAGGTGCGCACCGGTTCCTCCTTCCCCGGCAACCACGCCCTCGGCGCCGTCGACGACCCGGAGCTGACCCGGCAGGTCGCCCTCGAACTGGGCCGCCGCCTCGCCGCCTGCGGGGTCAACTTCAGCTGGGCCCCGGTCGCCGACGTGAACTCCAACTCCGCCAACCCGGTCATCGGCGTCCGTTCCTTCGGCGCCGACCAGGACCTGGTCGCCCGGCACACGGCGGCCTACGTCACCGGCCTCCAGGCGGCCGGGGTGGCGGCCTGCACGAAGCACTTCCCGGGCCACGGCGACACCGCCGTCGACTCCCACCTGGCCATGCCCCGCATCGACGCGACCGCCGAGGTCCTGCACGCCCGCGAACTGGCGCCCTTCCGCGCCGCCATCGCCGCCGGCACCCGCGCCGTGATGAGCGCGCACATCCTGGTCCCCGCCCTGGACCGGACCCGGCCCGGCACGCTGTCCCACCGCGTGCTCACCGAGCTCCTGCGCGGCGAACTCGGCTACGACGGCCTGATCGTCACCGACGGCATCGAGATGCAGGCCATCGCCGGGACCTACGGCATCGAACACGGCACCGTCCTGGCGCTCGCCGCCGGCGCCGACGCGATCTGCGTGGGCGGCGGCCTCTCGGACGACGAGACGGTACGACGGCTGCGCGACGCCCTGGTCGCGGCGGTCCGATCCGGCGAGCTCCCCGAGGAGCGCCTGGCGGACGCGGCGCAGCGGGTGCGGGCACTTTCGACCTGGACGGCCACGACCGAAGTGGCCCAGCCGGACCCGGCCCTCACCGACATCGGCCTCGTCGCCGCCCGCCGCGCGCTTCATGTGACGCGCGTCGACCCCTACACGCCCCCGGCCGAACCGCTCTTCGTCGCCTCCCTCACGCCGGAGACCAACATCGCCGTGGGCACGGAGACCCCGTGGGGTGTGTCCGCCGAACTGACCCGGCTCGTGCCCGGCACCGAGACCGGCAGCTTCGCGGGCGAGGACGCGGGCCGTGCGGCGATCGTGGCGGCGGGGGAGCGCCGTATCGTCGCGGTGGTCCGGGACGAACACCGTCACCCCTGGATGACCGCTGCCCTGGACGCCCTGCTCAAGGCCCGCCCCGACACGATCGTGGTGGAGATGGGCGTACCGCAGTCCGCGCCCCGCGGCGCCCTGTACATCGCGACGCACGGCGCGGCGAGGGTGTGCGGAGTGGCGGCAGCCGAGGTCATCGCGGGCGCGACCGCGTGATGCACCCCGCGCCCCGAGGGGCGCTGGGGGTGCCCCCGGCCGAAGGCTGGGGGAGGAACTGCGCGAGCAACCCACCACCCACGGTCAGCCCGCATCGAACCGGACCCGGCAGACGGGACCGCTAAATCCCCTGCCAGTCCGGCTTGTTCACATAGGTGTACCGGAAGTAGTCCGCGAACTTCAGCTTGGACGCGGCGGCCTCGTCGATCACCACCGTGGCGTGCCGGTGCAACTGCAGCGCCGACGCCGGGCACACCGCCGCGACCGGCCCCTCCACCGTCGCCGCGACCGCGTCGGCCTTCCCCTCACCCGTGGCCAGCAGCACCAGATGCCGTGCCTCCAGGATCGTCCCGATCCCCTGGGTGATGACGTGGTGCGGCACCTGCGTGATGTCCCCGTCGAAGAACCGCGCGTTGTCGACCCGGGTCTGCTCGGTCAGCGTCTTGATCCGGGTCCGCGAGGCCAGCGAGGAACACGGTTCGTTGAACCCGATGTGCCCGTCGGTCCCGATCCCGAGCAGCTGCAGGTCCACGCCACCCGCCGTCGCCAGCTCCGCGTCGTACGCCTCGCAGGCGGCCTGTACGTCCTCGGCCGCGCCGTCGGGGCCGAGGAACGCGTCCATCCCGATCCCGAGCGGCTCCAGCACCTCGCGTCGCAGCACCGACCGGTACGACTCCGGATGGTCGGCCGGCAGCCCCACGTACTCGTCGAGCTGGGCTATGCGCGCCCGCGAGGCGTCCACGGCACCGGCGCGGACCTTGGCGGTGAGCGCCTGGTAGATGGGGAGCGGGGTCGAGCCCGTGGCCACCCCGAGCAGCGCGGCCGGCTTGCGCCGGAGCAGCTGAGCCATGGCCTCGGCGATCAGCTCGCCGCCCGCGGCGGCGTCCGGAACGATGACAACTTCCACGCTGGGCCTGCCGTTCTCAAGAGGGCTGGAGGGTCTGGAAGGTCTATGTGGTTTAGACCAATCTGATGGGACCAATCTAACAGAACCGACCCCTGTCGCCGGAGGTCGGGTGCAGGGAAAGTGCAGAGAAAGGGGACAAGGGCGAGGTTACGTGAATACGTCAGATGGGGTGAATTGAGGAAAATTTCCGCAACGGTGGGCCGCGCCTCGCCGGGCCGCCGGAAATTGCCCCGGAGATCCGGCCCCACGGCCGCCCCCGGCGGGCTACGCTGCGATCGCATCAACTGTGAACAGTCTCCAACGCATGGACACACACCGTGGTCTAGTCCACAATTGCGTACGAGGGCTGAACGAGTACGGCGTCAGCCGTACGGCACAGCCACACTCTTCCGTCTTCCCCGCACAGGAAGGCGGACCGAGGAACCGGAGCTCTCTGCCCTGACTGCCCCGGCTCCTCACCACCGGCCGACCGGGACCGCACACCCCACGGCCGTTGCTGCTCCGGGCTGCGGTGCCGGGAGGGTTGAGGGTCCCTCTCAGGCGCCGCGGCCCGCGGGTGTCTCCGGGTCCGCCCGTCCCGCCGTACCCGCCGGTTTTCGGCCATCCACATACCGCCAGGTACGCTCACAGACGTGCCCTCCATGAACGAACTGGTCCGCCAGCACACCGCCCTCGACGACTCCGACCTCGAGTGGCTCCATCTGCTGGTCTCGGAGTGGCAGCTGCTCTCCGACCTCTCCTTCGCCGACCTGGTCCTGTGGGTCCCCACGCGGGACGGCACCCGGTACGTCTCGGTGGCGCAGATGCGCCCCAACACCGGCCCCACCTCCTACCAGGACGACATGGTCGGCCACCTGGTCCCGCGTGGCCGTCGGCCCATGCTGGACATCGCCCTGGACGAGGGCCGGATCGTCCGCGAGGGCGACCCGGAGTGGCGCGAGGAGGTCCCCGTTCGGGTCGAGTCCATCCCGGTGCGGCGCGAGGGCCGGGTCCTCGGGGTCATCGCCCGCAACACCAACCTGCTGACCGTGCGCACCCCGAGCCGCCTGGAGCTCACCTACCTCCAGAGCGCTTCCGACCTCGCGCAGATGATCGCTGCCGGATCGTTTCCCTTCCCGAACCAGCAGGTCGACATGGACGCCTCGCCGCGGGTCGGCGACGGCCTGATCCGGGTGGACGGCGACGGCATCGTCCAGTACGCCTCCCCGAACGCCCTCTCCGCCTACCACCGCCTCGGCCTCGCCGCCGACCTGCTCGGCCACCATCTCGGCCAGACCACGGCCGAACTCGCCCCGACCAAGGGCCCGGTGGACGAGGCGCTCGCCAAACTCGCCAGCGGCTGGGCGCCGCGCGAGTTCGAGATCGAGTCCGAGGACGGCGTCATCCAGTTCCGGGCGATCCCGCTCAAGCCCAAGGGCACCCGCATCGGGTCGCTGGTGCTGCTCCGCGACGTCACCGAACTGCGGCGCCGCGAGCGGGAGTTGATCACCAAGGACGCCACCATCCGGGAGATCCACCACCGGGTGAAGAACAATCTGCAGACGGTCGCCGCGCTGCTGCGCCTGCAGGCCCGGCGCATCGACTCGGAAAGCGGCCGGGAGGCCCTGGAGGAGGCCGTACGACGGGTCGGCTCGATCGCCATCGTGCATGAGACGCTGTCCCAGAACCTGGACGAGCGCGTCGAGTTCGACGAGATCGCGGACCGGGTGCTCGCGATGGTGGCCGAGATCTCGCCCGGGAAGGTCACCGGCCGGCGCACCGGCCGCTTCGGGATACTCGACGCCGAGGTCGCCACCCCGCTGTCTATGGTGCTCACCGAAGTCCTGCAGAACGCCCTCGAACACGGCTTCCGCGAGGGCGACACCGGCACCGTCGAGGTCACGGCGGTCCGCGGCGGTACCACCAAGGAGGCCCGGCTGCTCGTCACCGTCCAGGACGACGGCGTCGGCCTGCCCGAGGGCTTCGACCCGCACCGCTCCGGCAACCTCGGCCTGCAGATCGTACGGACGCTGGTGGAGGGCGAGTTGGGCGGCACGTTCGACATGGTGCCGGCGCCGGAGCGCGGGACCCGGGTGATCCTCGACGTGCCGGTGCGCCCGCAGAAGTAGGTCGCGCCGGCGGGGTGTTCGGGCGCGGCACGGGGTGTTCGGGCACAGCAAAGAGCCCCGGACCTGGTGGGTCCGGGGCTGCTCGCTCGTTGCTGCTCTTACTGCTAAGCGCATCGGGGGTACTGCGCGCTGCGGCTCGGGGGCGGGAGATGCGTACTCGCTGTACGCGCCGCCAAGCTCAGGCTGTCACCAGGGGTGGGACTGTCAGGCGGTGGCCTGACGGGCCCGGTTGCGGGCGGCACGGCGCTTCATCGCGCGACGCTCGTCCTCGCTGAGACCACCCCAGACGCCGGAGTCCTGACCGGACTCGAGCGCCCACTGCAGACACTGATCCATAACGGGGCAGCGCCGGCAGACGGCCTTGGCTTCCTCGATCTGCAGCAGCGCAGGACCAGTGTTGCCGATGGGGAAGAAGAGCTCGGGGTCTTCCTCGCGGCAAACGGCGTTGTGACGCCAGTCCATGGCTGCTACCTCTCCTTGGTATTACATGCACGTTGCTTGTGAATGTGAACGCTTTCACGAATCCCTCAACAAGTGAAGGGCCGACCGCCAGGTTCCCTGGCAGGGGTCCTGTGAGTTGAAGTGGGATTCCGGTGATCAGTGGACGCCGGTGTTGCGGGCTGTCCCGACCGCCACGTAGAGCCTCGCAAACCTCAGCGACGGATACAACCCCTTCCGGAAAGTTTTTTTTGATTCCTCGGTGTCGACTGGGTCACAGCCGTACTTCCATGGGGTGGATCCTGGCCTAAACGTTCGAGTGAAAGGACTTTAGCCCGTTCCGCTCACACAATCACACGCAGTGCACTGCGTACGCCTGTGAACGTCACGCTCGTACGCAGTCCTAGGTGGTCGCCGTCCATCTGGAGGGGGAGGGGCACCTTCGAATGCAAGGTGAACTGGTCCAGGTCGTGCAGTGAGACCGCATGCTTGCCGTGGGGGCCGCGCTCGGGGGACGAAGTGAGCAACTGTGTGCCATACCGGGCAGCGGCGGCGGTCGAGAGGCGGCTGAGACCGAGGACGTCGATGCCCTTATCGAACGAGGCCTTAGGTGACGTGTACATCGGGCGATTGCCGAGATACGTCCAGGGCGAGGTGTTGCAGACTATCGCCACGACAAGATCATTGATCGGGTCGGCGCCGGCCCGCTCCAGAGTGATCGTTCCGTGCCGGCGGTGCTGTTCACCGAGGAATTGCCGGACGACCTGACGAACGTACAGCGCGTGCGTGGATTTCTTACCGAGTTCGCGCTGCTGCTCGACCCGGCCGACCACACCCGCGTCGAAGCCGAGTCCCGCGTTGAAGGTGAACCAGCGGGCCGGGACCGCCTCGTCCTCGGTGCCGGGCGTGCCGGCGGTCAGGCCGAGGCCGACGAAGCGCTCGCGTTTCTCGCGCAGTGCGTCCAGCAGGTCGCCGGTGGCCTCGACCGGGTCGTTGGGCAGGCCGAGGGCGCGGGCGAAGACGTTGGTGGAGCCGCCGGGGACCACGGCGAGGCCGGGAAGCCGGTCCGGGTCGGGTCCGTTGTGGAGCAGACCGTTGACCACCTCGTTGACCGTGCCGTCGCCGCCGAGTGCCACGACGAGGTCGATGTCGTCGCTCTCCGCCGCGAGCCGCGCGAGGTCACGGGCGTGGCCGCGGTACTCGGTGGTGACCGCCTCCAGCTTCACTTCGCTCGCGAGCGCGTGGATGAGGACATCGCGCCTACGTGCGCTTGTGGTGGTTGCCGCCGGATTGACCACGAGAAGTGCACGCATGGATTGCAGCGTACCTACTGGAAAGTACCGATCCCAGACCGAGTTAGGGATCCGGTAAGAGATAGGGGCGTGAGCCTCAACACTTACGTGTGTCAGCCGAGGGCTACCCTGCTGGGGTGAGTGAAGCACCTACGGCTGAGAAGACCGACGGAACCGAGTCGCCCCGTCCGCCGCGGCTGACGTACGCTGCCGCGCTGGTCGGGCTCGAAGGGCTCGCCCTGTTGGTCGGCGGGGTGTGGCTGGCCGTGCTCGGGTTCACCGGGGATCCGGACGACCGGGGCCAGGCGATCACCGGGGGTGTCACCGTGATCGTGCTGGCGCTGCTGCCGCTGATCGCTGCGCGGGGGCTGCTGCGGCGGAAGAGCTGGAGCCGGGGGCCGGCGGTGATCACGCAGATCATGGCGTTGCCGGTGGCGTACAACCTGCTGCAGGCCGACAGTGTGGCGATTCCGGTGGGAATTGTTCTCGCCGTGGTGGCTGTGGCCTCGCTGGTGCTGCTGGTGAACTCCGCTACCACCCAGGCCCTTGGGATCAAGGGGCCCGGGCGCAGTAGCTGATCTGCGGGGCGGTGGGGGCTGGCCGCGCAGTTCCTCCCCCAGCACCCCTTCGGGGGCGCTTTACTCCTCGACGAGCAACTTCTCCCGCAGCTGGGCCAGAGTCCTCGCCAGCAGCCGTGAGACGTGCATCTGGCTGATGCCGACCTCCTGGGCGATCTGGGACTGGGTCATGTTGCCGAAGAAGCGGAGGAGAAGGATCCGCTTCTCGCGGGGCGGGAGGTCTTCCAGGAGGGGCTTGAGGGACTCGCGGTACTCGACGCCCTCCAGGGCCTCGTCCTCCGCGCCGAGGGTGTCGGCGACCGCGGGCGACTCGTCGTCGGTGTCGGGGACGTCCAGGGACAGCGTGGAGTAGGCGTTGGCCGACTCCAGGCCCTCCAGGACCTCCTCCTCCGAGATCGCGAGCTTCTCGGCCAGCTCGTGCACCGTGGGGGAGCGGCCGTGCTGCTGGGACAGCTCCGCCGTGGCGGTGGTGAGCGCGAGGCGCAGCTCCTGGAGGCGGCGCGGGACGCGGACGGCCCAGCCCTTGTCGCGGAAGTGGCGCTTGATCTCGCCGACCACGGTCGGGGTGGCGTACGTCGAGAACTCCACGCCCCGGTCCGGGTCGAACCGGTCGACCGACTTGATCAGGCCGATGGTGGCGACCTGGGTGAGGTCGTCCAGCGGCTCGCCGCGGTTGCGGAACCGGCGGGCGAGGTGCTCCACGAGCGGCAGATGCATCCGGACCAGCCGATTGCGCAGCTCCGCGTACTCGGCGCTGCCCTCCTTGAGTCCGCGCAGCTCGACGAACAGGGCGCGCGCGCCGCTGCGGTCCTGAGGCTCGTGCCGGGTCGCCTGCACTACCTCCGCGGCCAGCGCCTCGTCCTCGGCGTATCGCTCGTGCTCGCTCATCGTCCCGCCCGTCGCCCTTCCGCGAGCCTTCGCCCCGGCTCGGTGCGGGGCCGCGACCCCGTTCCGCCCTTCCTGGGGCGCGCTCTGCACGGCACCCTCCAGACCGGCCTGCGCGGAGGGGTCCTCCGGGTGCGGCCTGGCCTGTTCCGGGATGCCGTCGATGCCGTCAGCCATGCGGCGGGAGCCGGTCCCAGGGCCTTCGCCCCCGGCCGGCAGCTCCCGTGCGCCGCGCTCTTCGTCCCGCACCGGCCCGTCCCCGTTCCTCACGCCGGCCCGGGTCCCGCGCCGCGCTGTTTGTAGAGGCTGATCGACACGGTCTTGTCCTCGTCGACGGCCGACGAGACCTTGCCCGCCAGGGCCGAGAGCACGGTCCAGGCGAAAGTGTCGCGCGAGGGGGCGTGGCCGTCCGTGGTCGGAGCGGAGACCGTGACCTCCAGCGAGTCGTCGACGAGGCGGAAGACACAGCTGAGCACCGAGCCGGGAACGGCCTGCTGGAGCAGGATCGCGCAGGCCTCGTCGACCGCGATGCGCAGATCCTCGATCTCGTCCAGGGTGAAGTCCAAGCGGGCGGCGAGACCGGCCGTGGCCGTGCGCAGCACCGACAGGTAGGCACCCGCAGCCGGCAGCCGGACTTCCACGAAGTCCTGGGTCGCGGGCTCGCCTGCGATCTGGGACACCCTCACCTCCATGGTGGTACAAGCATTTCGGGGCCGAGGGTCGCCCCCCGGGGTAACGCACTACGTGGTTCAGCGGTGACGCTACCGCGCTCCGAACTTTTCTGTCCCCGGGACCCCAACCCCCTGGCGTCACTCACAGTAAACCTGTGAATACGCTCCGTGTCTAGAGGTCTGTCTTGCTCAATTGGGAAGAGCGCGCGCCGGGTTGACGTACCCCGACGTCGAGCCGTCGAACCGTCGCCGTTGTCGTCTTCAGCGGCTGTAGTGCAGTGTCACACGAGCACGTGGTCGACGAAGCACCAGCGCCAGTCCTCGCCGGGCTCGAACGTCCGCATTATCGGGTGACCGGACGATTCGTGGTGGCTCGTCGCATGTCTTCCGGGCGACGAGTCGCAGCAGGCGACATGGCCACAGGTCAGACAGAGCCGCAGCTGCACCGGGTGCCAGCCCTTGGCGAGACACTCCGGGCAGGTCTCGTTACGTGGCTCGGGTTCCGGGTGCGGCAGCGCGTCGCGGTGCGTGCACTGTTTCATGATTGCCAGATTACGACGGGCGTGCGGGTGGCCGCGCGGAAAAAGAGGGCGGGCGAAGACCATGGACGTGATGCCACTGCTGTTGCTGGTGGCGGGGAGCGCCGCGATCGCCGGTGCGGCCCGGCGCACTCCGGTGCCGGCGCCGCTGCTGCTGGTCGCGGTCGGCCTGGTGGTGTCGTACGTGCCCGGGGTCCCCGACTACACCCTCGACCCGGACATCGTGCTGCCGCTGGTGCTGCCCCCGCTGCTGTACAAGGAGGGCACCGAGAGCTCGTACCTCGACCTGCGGGCGAACATGCGGCCGGTGGCGCTGCTCTCGGTGGGGTACGTGCTCTTCGCGACGTTCGTCGTCGGCTGGGCCGCCTACGTGATCGTGCCGGGGCTGCCGCTGCCCGCGGCGCTCGCGCTGGGCGCGGTCGTGGCGCCCACGGACGCGGTCGCGGCCGCCGCGATCGCCCGCCGGGTGGGGCTGCCGTCCCGGCTCACCACCATCCTGCAGGGCGAGTCCCTGCTGAACGACGCCACGGCGATCACCGCCTACCGCGTGGCCGTCGCGGCCGCCATCGGGGAGGGTGCCTCCTGGGCCCACGGCATCGGGGAGTTCCTCCTGGCCGCGTTCGGCGGTGTGATCGTCGGCGTGGTGCTGATGGTGCCGATCCACTGGCTGCGCCTGCATCTGAAGGAGCCCCTGCTTCAGAACACGCTGTCGCTGCTGATCCCGTTCGTCGCGTACAGCGTCGCCGAGCAGTTCCACGCCTCCGGCGTGCTGGCGGTCGTCGTGGTCGCCCTCTACCTCGGCCACCGTGCCTGGGAGGTCGACTTCGCCACCCGCCTCCAGGAGGAGGCCGTATGGCGCATGGTGGCCTTCCTGCTGGAGTCGGCGGTCTTCGCGCTGATCGGACTGCAGCTGCCGGTCGTCCTCAAGGGCCTCGGCGCATACGAGGGCATCGACGCCGCCTGGTACGCGTTCGCCCTCTTCCTGGTCGTGGTGGCGGCCCGGTTCGTGTGGATATACCCGGCGGCGTTCCTGCCGCGGCTGCTCTCCCGGCGGATCCGGGAGCGGGAGGACAACCCCACCTGGAGAAGTCCGGCGGTCACCGCCTGGGCGGCCATGCGGGGCGTGGTCTCGCTGGCCATCGCCTTCTCGATCCCGCTCACCGTGCACGGCGGCGCCCCCTTCCCGCAGCGCAACCTGATCCTGTTCCTGACCTTCACGACGGTCATCGGCACCCTCGTGGTGCAGGGTCTGAGCCTGGCCCCGCTGATCCGTCTGATGAAGTTCCCCGCCCGCGACGCCCAGGCCGAGACCCTCGCCGAGGCGAACGCCCAGGCCCAGGCCTCCCGCGCGGCCGAGGCCCGCCTCGAAGAACTCCTCTCCGACGACCGCAACGAACTCCCGCCACCGCTGGCCGACCGCCTCCGCACGGTCCTGGAGCGCCGCCGCAACGCCGTCTGGGAACGCCTGGGCCAGACCAACCCGGTCACCGGCGAGTCGGTCGACGACACCTACCGCCGCCTCTCCCGCGAGATGATCAGCGCCGAGCGCACGGTCTTCGTCCGGCTCCGCGACCACCGCTACATCGACGACGAGATGCTGCGCACCCTGCTGCGTCGGCTGGACCTGGAGGAGGCGGCGGCGTACCGGGAGGCCGAGTGACATCCGGAAGGCGGTCCGCGGGCCGGCTCGATCAGGACGTCGGCACCGCCGCCTGTCAGGCTGTCAGCACCGCCGCCACGGCCACGTCCCGCCCCAGGCCGCCCTCCCGCGCCAGCTCGACAAGTCCGTACAGCAACTTGGCGACATACAGCCGCTCCACCCGCACCCCGTGCCGTTCCTCGAAGTCCTCCGCGAATGCGTCGAGTTCCGGTGTCGTACGCCCGTACCCGCCGAAGTGGAACCGCTCGTCGAGCGACCACCGGCCGCGCCGCCCCCCGAACGCCTCCGCCTGCAACCGCACCGTCTCGCCCTCCAGGAACCCGCCCCTCAGCGCCGGTACCCCCAACGCCCGCTGCCCGGTCCCCAGTCCGGCGGCCAGCCCGGCCAGCGTGCCCCCGGTCCCGCAGGCGATCGCCACCACGTCGGCCCGCCCCCGCAGCTCCGCGCCGAGCGCCCGGCAGCCGTGTACCGCGGCCGCGTTGCTGCCGCCCTCCGGCACCACGTACGCGTCCTCGGCCCCCGCCGCCCGCAGCAGACCGGCCAGCACCTCCGGCTCGGCCTTGCGGCGGTACGTCGACCTGTCGACGAAGTGCAGCCGCATCCCGTCGGCCGCACACCGCGCCAGCGACGGATTGAGCGGCCGGGTGGCCAGCTCCTCGCCCCGTACCACGCCCACCGTCGGAAAGCCGAGGAGACGGCCCGCGGCGGCCGTCGCGCGCAGGTGGTTGGAGTAGGCCCCGCCGAAGGTGAGGACGGGCCGGCCGGCCGCCGCCTCGATGTTCGGGACCAGCTTGCGCCACTTGTTGCCGATCAGCTCCGGGTGGATCAGGTCGTCCCGCTTGAGGAGGAGACGGACGCCGTGCCGGGCGAAGCGGTCGTCGGTAACCTCCTGCAGCGGGGAGGGGAGCCGGGGGGCGAGTATGTCGGCGCTGGTCACGTCGTCATTGTCGCCCGGGGTACCGGTGCGGGCTCACCTCAGCCGCTCCTGGACGCGCTCGCGCAGCCAGGACATCGGGAAACCGCGCGGGTCCACCTTTCCCGGCTGCCACTCCAGGTGCCCGATCACCGACCGCTCCGACCAGCCGTGCCGCCGGCACACCGCCGCGGCCACCTTCTCGATCGCCTCCAGCTGGGCCTCGGGCCAGGGGTCCTCGCCGTCGCCCAGGTTCTCGCACTCGAAGCCGTAGAAGTGCCGGTTGCCGTCGGTGTTCGCCTCGTTGTCCGGGGGCAGCCCCTTCTCGGCGATCACCGCGCGCAGCACGTCGTCGTCGCCCGGCCCCGCGTGGTTGGCGCGGCCGTAGCCGACGAGATGGACCGTGCCGTCCTTGGTGATGACGCCGTGGCACAGCGGGCCGGGGAGGTCGGGGTGGCCGTCGCGGCAGATCCGGACCGTGGGTTCGGTGCCCTGGGTCACCGTGTGGTGGATCATCACGCCGTGCACGGGGCCCCAGGGGCCCTTGTGGTTCCGGTTGTGGTCTCTCCAGTCGCCGACCTCGACGACCGTGACGCCCTCGTCCCGCAACGCGTCGAGGAAGGCGTCCGCGGACATGGGTGGGGCCATGACCGCCTCCTTCGCATCTGAACCAACCGGACCTTCCGAGTCTTCCGGGCTTTCTACCGAAGTCGGGCTTACCGGGCCAGCCCTGTTCGGGCTTGTTCGGATCTCGTGCGAGTCAATCCGGACAAGTCGCCATATCGGGGAGTGGTAGATGAGGAGATATGTCGGCATGCCCAGTAGTGCGATGATCTATTCCCGCTCTTTCGGGTAATGGTCCCGGCACGCTCCGTGATGACAGGGTGGCCCGTGAGACCGATGCGTGGGCAGTTCGGCGCCCGCGCAGGTATGGGAGGGCATTTCCTTATGTCGGTAGGCGAAGAGGTCCGCACGGATCAGGGCAAGCCGCAGCAGTCTCTGGACACGGCGGCAGCGCGGAACCTGGCCACCACGACCAAGTCCGCGCCCCAGATGCAGGAGATCAGCTCCCGCTGGCTGCTGCGGACGCTGCCCTGGGTCGATGTCCAGGGCGGCACGTACCGGGTGAACCGGCGGCTCACCTACACGGTCGGCGACGGCCGTATCACCTTCCTGAAGACCGGCGACCGTGTCGAGGTCATCCCCGCGGAGCTGGGCGAGCTGCCCGTCCTGCGGTCGTACGAGGACGAGGAGGTGCTGGCCGAGCTGGCCCAGCGCTGCCGCCAGCGCGACTTCGCCCCGGGCGAGGTCATCGCCTCGTTCGGCAACGGGACGGACGAGGTCCACCTGCTGGCCCACGGCCGCGTCGAGAAGATCGGCACCGGCCCCTACGGCGACGACGCGGTCCTCGGTGTCCTCGCCGACGGCGCCTACTTCGGCGAGCAGGGTCTGATCGACCCGGACGCCATCTGGGAGTACACCGCCCGCGCGGACACGGCCTGCACCGTGCTGACCCTGTCCCGGCAGGACTTCGAGCAGGTCGCCGAGCGGGCCGACTCACTGCGCGAGCACCTTCAGCAGCTGCGCGCGATCCCCGAGCAGCGCACCAACAAGTACGGCGAGAAGGAGGTCGCCCTCGCGGCCGGCCACAGCGGCGAGCCCGACATCCCGCACACCTTCGTCGACTACGAGGCCCGGCCGCGTGAGTACGAGCTGAGCATCGCGCAGACCGTGCTGCGCATCCACACCCGCGTGGCCGACCTCTACAACCAGCCGATGAACCAGACCGAGCACCAGTTGCGGCTCACCGTCGAGGCGTTGAAGGAGCGCCAGGAGCACGAGCTCATCAACAACCGGGAGTTCGGCCTGCTCAGCAACTGCCAGTACGACCAGCGGCTGCAGCCGCACGACGGCGTGCCCAGCCCGGACGACATGGACGAGCTGCTCAGCCGCCGGCGGGGCACCAAGCTCTTCCTCGCCCACCCGCGCGCGATCGCCGCCTTCGGCCGCGAGCTCAACAAGCGCGGGCTGGTCCCGGAGACCGTCGAGATCGGCGGCAACCGCATCCCGACCTGGCGCGGGGTCCCGATCTACCCCTGCAACAAGATCCCGGTCACCGAGGCCCGGACCACCTCGATCATCGCCATGCGTACCGGCGAGGACAACCAGGGCGTCATCGGACTGCGGCAGGCCGGGATCCCCGACGAGATCGAGCCGAGCCTCTCGGTCCGCTTCATGGGCATCAACGAGCAGGCCATCATCAGTTACCTGGTCACGGCCTACTACTCGGCCGCCGTGCTGGTCCCGGACGCCCTCGGTGTGCTGGAGAACGTCGAGATCGGCCGCTGGAGGTGACGTTTCCGCACTTGGTGGCCGTGTCCCCGCCCTCCGGGGCGGGTACATCCTCGGGGTACGTGCCGAGGCGGGGCGGAGACGCCACCGTACGCGCACTCCGCGAGGGGGAGGCCATGGCCGAGTTCGTGACGGAGCGCCAGCAGCGTGCCACGCGGCTGCCGCCGGGGGGGTCGGAGTCGGTCGACGGGGCAGAGGCCGCCGCCGTACTGGAGCGTGTCCGGGCGTCCGTCGACCCCGAACTGCGCACCGCCGTGGCGTCGTTGCCCGGTTCGATGCGGCGGATCGCGCGTTACCACTTCGGCTGGGAGCACGCGGACGGCACCCCGGCGGACGGCAACGCGGGGAAGGCCATCCGGCCCGCGCTGGTCCTCGCCGCCGCCGACGCGCTCGGCGGGCCGGCGGCCCGCGCGGCCGCCCTACGGGCCGCGGCCGCCGTGGAGCTGGTGCACAACTTCACCCTGCTGCACGACGACGTCATGGACCGGGACACCTCCCGCAGGCACCGGCCCACCGCGTGGACCGTGTTCGGCGACGCGGACGCGATCCTCGCCGGGGACGCCCTCCAGACGCTGGCCTTCCGGGTGCTCGCCGAGGACCCGCACCCGGCGTCCGCGGCGGCCGCCGCCCGGCTCGCGGACTGCGTCCTCGAACTGTGCGCGGGACAACACGCGGACACGGCCATGGAGGACCGGGCACCCGACGAGGTCACTCTCGACGAGGTGCTCGCCATGGCCGAGGCCAAGACCGGGGCGCTGCTCGGCTGCGCCTGCGCCCTGGGCGCGCTGTACGCGGGGGCGGGAGCCGCGGAGGTGGCGGCGCTCGACGGCTTCGGCCGCCAGGCCGGGCTGGCCTTCCAGCTGATCGACGACGTCATCGGGATATGGGGTGACCCCCGGCGCACCGGCAAGCCGGCAGGCGCGGACCTGGCGGCCCGCAAGAAGTCCCTGCCGGTCGTCGCGGCCCTCACCTCCGGCACCCCGGCCGCCGCCGACCTCGCCGCGCTGTACGCCGAACCCCATGTGCGGGCCGACGCCGACGAGATCGCGCGGACCGCGCTGGCCGTGGAGCGGGCGGGCGGCCGGGACTGGGCGCAGTCCGAGGCGGCCGACCGGATGGCCCGGGCGATGCAGGAGCTCGCCCGTGCCGTGCCCGGCCCGGAGGCGGCCGGCGGCCTGCTCGCGCTCGCCGAGTTCGTGACCCGGCGCAGCAGGTGAAGACCCCGGAGCCCCCGGGACCGCGCGGCTCCTGACCCCGCACGGCTCCCCGGGGGCTCCGGCCCGACGGGTCCCGCACATCCCCACGGTGTGCGGGGCTCGCCGATTCCCGCCGTGGCGTTTCCTGCTCGGCGACGGGCGACGGGCGACGGGCGACGGGCGCGGCTGCCGGGCCAGGCCTACGCTGGGGGCATGGACAGCCAGGAACAGGTCTGTCCCGTCTGCGGACAGCCCGTCGAGCGTGTGGTGGGGCGGCGCAAGACGCTGGGTGCCTGGGTTCCGGTCTGGGGCCCCGGCCCTTGCCGCAACCC
Organism: Streptomyces sp. NPDC028289; assembly: GCF_055565975.1. Lineage (NCBI taxonomy): Bacteria > Bacillati > Actinomycetota > Actinomycetes > Kitasatosporales > Streptomycetaceae > Streptomyces > Streptomyces sp. NPDC028289. Next base: position 1,015,378 of record NZ_JBVHTI010000003.1, read on the forward strand.
CCACTGCGGCGAGCACACCGGGCCGCCCGGCCCGCAGAAGGCGTCACCACCCGGGCCCCCGCCGCCCGGGGCCGCCGGGCGGGGACCGTAGCGTGAGCGCATGACCGCACTCCCGAACATCCTGCACATCACCGAACGCTCTCTCTGGGAAGAGGCCCGCGCGCGCGGCCGCTACGAGCTGTCCACCCGCGGCCGCACCCTCCAGGAGGAGGGCTTCATCCACTGCTCCACCCGAGACCAACTCCCGCGCATCGCGGCCTTCCTGTACGGCTCCTACGACGGCCCGGACGAACTGGTGGTGCTGGTCGTGGATCCGGCCCGGGTCGGCGTCCCGGTGAAGTGGGAGGCCCCGGAGCCGGGCGGCGAGGAGTTCCCGCACGTGTACGGACCGATACCGGCCACGGCCGTGGTGGACGTGGAGCCCTGGGCCGGGCCCCCGGCCGCCTAGCCTCCACCCCTCAGCCCCAGCCTCTAGCCTCGGCCCGGTAGGCCGCCGGTCTCCGGGTCGCGGCCGGTGAGGCAGTAGACGCCGCCCGCAGGGTCGCGCATCACCGTCCAGTGGCGTCCGTCTGCCACGTGCACGGCGCCGAGTTCCTCGTGCCGGGCGCGGGTCGCCGGGATGTCCGCGCAGGCCAGGTCGAGGTGGGCGGCGGCGGGCTGTTCGTCGTCCAGCCGCTGGAGCAGGATCCGTACCGGCAGGCCGGCCGGCTGCCTGAGCACCCGGAACTCCGGCAACGCACCGGTCAGCAGCTCCCAGCCGGTCAGCTCCGCCCAGAACGCGGTCTCCGTCTCGTACGCGGACGGTGGGATGTCCAGGCTGACCTGGTCGAGCCGGCTGCCCGCCACGACCGGCGGCCGTACCGACTCCCCGTGCCAGGGCACGGCGCACCACGACTGCCCGGCCGGCGAGCGCAGGACGGCCCACCCGTCGTGCTCGGCGACCGGCTCGGCGCCGAGTTCCCTGGCCCGCTTCACGAGCCCCGGCACGTCCTCGACGCAGAGGTCCAGGTGGGCTCCGCCGGGGCCCGACTCGACGCCCTGGAGCTTGACGCAGGCGTCGACCCCGGAGCTCGGCAGCAGCGTCACGAACTCGTCGTTCCCGCCTCGGGGTGCGGAGAGGAAGGTGCCGGTGACGGCGGTCCAGAACGCCTGGGCGGTGGCGAGGTGCGCGGCGGGGCGGTCGGCGAAGGCGTACGTCCAGCGGATGCTCATAAGGTGATCGTAAGTGCGCTAATCGGTCACCCGGCGCTCCGTGAAGCGCAGCAGGTTCCCCGCCGGGTCCCGGAACGCGCAGTCCCGCACGCCCCAGTGCTGGTCCATGGGCTCCTGGATCACATCACCGCCGTACTCCCGCACCCGCTCGTACAGCGCGTCGCAGTCGGTGGTGGAGAAGATCACCCCGCGCAGCATGCCCTTGGCGAGCAGTTCGGCCATGGCCTGCCGGTCGGCGGGGGAGGCGTCCGGGTTGGCGCCCGGCGGCTCCAGCACGATCTCCACGCCCGGCTGCTGCGGCGACCCGACGGTCACCCACCGCATCCCCTCGAACTCCACGTCGTTGTGGACCTCCAGGCCGAGAACGTCACGGTAGAAGGCCAGCGCCTTGTCGTGGTCGTCGACGGCGATGAAACACTGCGCGAGTTTTACGTCCATCTTCACGTCCATGAGGTCAGGCTAGGAGGAAACGCTCGCAGGCGCGTGCGGTCGGACCGGCGAGGTCAGTACGGCCGGCGGCGCGGCCGGGTGAACGTACGGGCCACGCAGGACGGGATGACCGTGCTCTCCTCGTGGTCCCGCGCCCGGTACGAGCTCGGCGTCTCCCCGACCAGCTCGGTGAACCGCGAGCTGAAGGACCCCAGCGACGTACAGCCGACCGCCATGCACACCTCGGTCACCGTCAGGTCGCCCCGGCGCAGCAGCGCCTTGGCCCGCTCGACCCGCCGGGTCATGAGGTAGCTGTACGGCGTCTCCCCGAAGGCCTTGCGGAAACTGCGCTGGAAGTGACCGGGGGACATGAGGGCGGTACGGGCGAGTTCGGCCATGTCGAGCGGCTCGGCGTACTCGCGGTCCATGCGGTCGCGCGCCCGGCGCAGCCGCCTCAGGTCCTCCAGGAGGGTCACCCATCCAGCATGGCATGCACATCGCACACACAGTGGGGCTTTGTTCTTGGACGTGAGTTTCCCTCCGGTTCTCGCGTAATTGGCCCGCGCTTGTTTGCATAAAGGAATGGACCACATCACGTTCCTCGTGGCGGTCGTGATCGTCACCGCTCTTGCGTTCGACTTCACCAACGGGTTTCACGACACGGCGAACGCGATGGCCACGTCCATCGCGACCGGCGCGCTCAAGCCGAAGACAGCGGTTCTGATCAGCGGCGTACTGAACCTGGTCGGAGCCTTCCTCTCCACGGAGGTCGCCAAGACGATCTCCGGCGGCATCGTGAACGACGCCAAGGTGACCCCGGCGATGATCTTCGCCGGTCTGGTCGGGGCGATCCTGTGGAATCTGATGACGTGGCTGGTCGGGCTGCCGTCCAGTTCCTCGCACGCCCTGTTCGGCGGGCTGATCGGAGCCGTGCTGGTCGGCGCGGGCTCCGGCGCGGTCAACTTCGACAAAGTCGTCGAGAAGATCATCATCCCGGCGTTCGCCTCGCCGGTGGTGGCGGGCGTCGCCGCGCTGATCGCGACGTACTGCGCCTACAAGCTCACCGCCCGCGGCCGCGCGGACTCCGTGAGCAAGGGGTTCCGGCTCGGGCAGATCGGCTCGGCCTCGCTGGTCTCGCTCGCGCACGGCACCAACGACGCCCAGAAGACCATGGGCATCATCACCCTGACCCTGATCTCCGTCGGCGCCCTCCCGGCCGACGCCGGCCCGCCGGTCTGGGTCGTCTTCACCGCCGGTCTCGCCATCGCCCTCGGCACCTACATCGGCGGCTGGCGGATCATCCGCACCATGGGCAAGGGCCTGACCGAGATCCAGTCCCCGCAGGGCTTCGCGGCGGAGACCGCCTCCACGGCCGTCATCCTCACCTCCGCCCACATGGGCTTCGCGCTGTCCACCACGCAGGTCGCCTCCGGTTCCATCCTCGGCGCGGGCGTCGGCCGACGGCTCGCCGAGGTCCGCTGGGGCGTCGCCGGCCGCATGGTGGCCGCCTGGGTGATCACGCTGCCCTGCGCCGCGCTGGTCGGCGGCATCTCCGCGTACGCGGTCAAGCACGGCGGCAACTTCGGCACGGTCGTGGTCGCGCTGGTCGGTGCCGCGCTCGCGGCCGGCATCGTCGTGCTGTCGCGCCGCAACCCGATCGACGCCAAGAACGTGAACGACGGCCACGAGGTCGCCATCCGCACCACGCCCCCGTCCCACGTCGGCACCGCCGCCTGAGTGAGGGAGTTCCCATGAACATCGACTGGACCGCACTCGGCCAGGTCACCGCGGTGAGCATCGGAGTTACATTCGCAGTGGTGGTCGTCTTCGCCCTCGGCGTCCTCGGGCTCGCCCGCCACGAGGGAGCCAAGGAGCAGGGCGGCACCAGCGCCGTCGGTGTCGCGCAGGCAGGGCTGTGCTTCCTCGCCTGCGTGGCGGTGGTGGCGTACAGCATCTACCTGATCGTGCCGCAGTTCCACTGATCCACGGACACCCACCAAGCCGCTGAGGAGGACTGGATGACGACGCCGGACCTGCTGTCCGACCTGGCCGACCTGAAGGTCGACTACAGCGACCCGGACGACCCCGTACTCATCCGCCCGGACGGATCCCCGATCGACACCTGGCGGGAGAACTACCCGTACGCGCAGCGCATGGAGCGCAAGGAGTACGAGTGGCACAAGCGGCTCCAGCAGATCGAGCTGCTGAAGCTGCAGACCTGGATCAAGGAGACGGGACGCCGGATCGTCATCGTCTTCGAGGGCCGGGACGCGGCCGGCAAGGGCGGCACCATCAAGCGCTTCACGGAGCACCTGAACCCCCGTGGCGCGCGGGTGGTGGCCCTGGAGAAGCCCACGGAGCGCGAGAGCGGTCAGTGGTACTTCCAGCGCTACGTCGAGCACCTGCCGACCGCCGGCGAGATCGTGATGTTCGACCGTTCCTGGTACAACCGGGCCGGCGTCGAGCGGGTCATGGGCTTCTGCTCGGACGACCAGTACCGGCGCTTCATGCGCCAGGCCCCGCTGTTCGAGCGGATGCTGGTGGACGACGGGGTGGACCTGGTGAAGTTCTGGTTCTCGGTCTCGCAGGGCGAGCAGCGGACCCGCTTCACCATCCGCCAGGTCGACCCGGTACGGCAGTGGAAGCTCAGCCCGATGGATCTGGCCTCGCTGGATCTCTGGGACACCTACACGGCCGCGAAGGTCGCGATGTTCCGCGAGACGGACACCGAGTACGCGCCCTGGACCGTGGTGAAGAGCAACGACAAGAAGCGGGCCCGGGTCGAGGCCATGCGCAGCGTGCTGGCCCGCTTCGACTACGCCGACAAGGACGAGGAGGTCGTCGGCAGCCCGGACCCGCGGATCGTGGGTGCGGCGGCCGGCCTGCTGGAGGCGGGCGAGGACGACGACCACGGCGGGCAGTAGCGCCCGTCGCGTGCCAGGGGCCGGTCGGACCTCCGACCGGCCCTTCCTCGTGCCCCCCCGCAACCCCCGTGCGGGCCCGCCGACTTGGCGGAAAACCGGCCCGTCGGAGCCGGCCGGCCCACCCGTGGCGGAGTTCATGATCGGGATTGCGCTCGCGAACGGCCGTACGCGGCAGGCGCGACGCTGGGGGGAGCGGGCGTGACCGGATGGACATGGTTCGGCCCGGTGACCGATGATCCCTTGCATGATCCGCGCCGCCACCGAGAACGACGTCCCCGAGATCCGTGCCATGATCCGCGAACTCGCCGCGTACGAACGGGCCGTGGAGCAGGCCCGGGCCACCGGGGAGCAGCTCCGTGAGGCGCTGTTCGGTCCCCACCCGGCGGCCTACGCGCTGGTGGCCGAGGACGAGACCACGGGGGGACTCGTGGGCTACGCGCTCTGGTTCCCGCGCTTCTCGACCTGGACCGGAACCCGGGGCATGCACCTGGAGGACCTCTACGTACGCCCCGAGGCCCGCGGCGGCGGCCACGGCCGGGCCCTGCTCGCCGCCCTCGCCGCGCTCTGCCTGCGCAGCGGCTTCGAGCGCTTCGAGTGGTGGGTGCTGGCCTGGAACGAGCCGGCGATCGGCTTCTACCGGTCGCTCGGGGCGGAGTTCCTGGACGAGTGGCGGATCTGCCGGCTGACCGGTGAGCCGCTCAAGGAGCTGGCCGCCGCGTCGTAGGCCGTCGCCGGCGAAAAAAGACCGCACCCGGACCCTCCGGAACACCGTGAACGGCGGTCCGTCGGGCCGGATGCGGTCCATGAAGGCCTTGGCAACCGGTAAGGGTGCGGGTCAGGCCTTCTTGGTCTCCCAGAAGATCTTGTCGATCTCGGCGATGAGCTCCAGGGCCTTCTCGCCGGTCTTCGGGTCCGTGGACGCCTTGGCGGCGGACAGGGCCTTCAGGGTGTCGTTCACCAGCTGGTGCAGCTGGGGGTACTTCTCGAAGTGCGGGGGCTTGAAGTAGTCGCTCCAGAGCACCGAGACGTGGTGCTTGGCAAGCTCGGCACGCTGCTCCTTGATGACGGTGGCGCGCGCCTGGAAGTGCGGGTCGTCGTTGGCGGCCATCTTCTCCTGCACGGCCTTCACCGACTCCGCCTCGATGCGGGCCTGGGCCGGGTCGTACACACCGCAGGGCAGGTCGCAGTGCGCGCTGACCTTGACCTTGGGGGCAAACAGGCGGGAAAGCATGGAGCATTCCTTCCTCGTGATCGTCTTCTCAGGTGGGACATTACTCCCTGGGAAGCCTGATTTCGCGAGTGCCCCCATGGGCTTAGGACAAAAGTCCAGGGTCAGACTGAGACTGGTGGAGGAACGGACCGGGGAGGTGCCGGGGATGCCGGAGCTGTCGCAGGAGACCGAGCGGGGAAGGGGCGCCGCGCTCTTCGGAGTGGCCGAGGTGACCGGCCCGTCCATGGTGCCCACGCTGTACCAGGGGGATCAGCTCCTGGTGCGGTACGGGGCGCGGGTGCGGGCCGGTGACGTCGTCGTCCTGCGTCACCCTTTCCAGCAGGACCTGCTGGTCGTCAAGCGGGCCGTGGAGCTGCGCGAGGGCGGCTGGTGGGTGCTCGGGGACAACGCGTACGCGGGCGGGGACAGTACGGACTACGGGACCGTGCCGGAGGAGCTGATCCTCGGCCGGGCCCTGTTCCGCTGGCGGCCGTTGCGGGCCGGTCAGCGCTCGCCGCTGGCGCTGGTGCGCTGGGCGCTCTCGGCCGCCAGGCCGGTGCTGGCCGACCGCGCGGGCGGGTCGGGGCGTTCCGCCTCCAGGCGTTTGCGGGCCCGGTAGGCGGCCACGTTGGCGCGGGTCGCGCAGCGGTCCGAGCAGTAGCGCCGGGAGCGGTTGGTCGAGGTGTCGAGGTAGGCGTTGCGGCACGGCGCCGCCTCGCACAGGCCGAGGCGGTCGACGCCGTACTCGGTGAGGTGGAAGGCCAGGCCCATCGCCGCGATCGCGGTGTAGCCGGCGGTGGCGTTGGACGGGTGGTCCGCCAGGTGCATGTGCCACAGCGGACGGCCGTCCTCGTCCCGGAAGTCGTGCCCGGAGATCTGCGGGCTCACCGGGAACTCCAGCAGGAGTGAGTTCAGCAGGTCCACGGCGAGGGTCTCCTCGCCCTTGTCGGCCGCTTCGAAGACCGCGCGCAGCCGGGCCCGGACCGAGCGGAAGCGGGTGAGGTCGGCCTCGGTGGCGCGCCGGGCGGCCTGCCGGTTGCCGCCGAACAGGTCGCGGACGGCCTCGACCGAGGTCAGTGAGTCCTTGCCCCGGGCCGGCTCCTCGCTGTTGACGAGCCGGACGGCGTAATCCGAGTAATAGGCCAGTTCCACTTGTAGTCCTTACGCGGGCACTCTATGGTCGGTCGTGCGGTCGGGTAACAGACGGTCGTGCTTCCAGGGTATTACGGGACTTGTGCGGTGGAGGGTTGCCATGACGGACGCGCCGACGACCACGACCGGGGCCGACTGGGGGGCCTGGCAGGAGAGCTGGGACCGGCAGCAGGAGTGGTACATGCCGGACCGCGAGGAGCGGTTCCGGATCATGCTCGACATGGTGGAGGCGCTGGTCGGTACGGCACCCCGGGTCCTCGACCTCGCGTGCGGCACCGGCAGCATCACCGCCCGGCTGCTCGCCCGCTTCCCGGACGCGGTGAGTACCGGGGTCGACCTCGACCCGGCCCTCCTCGCCATCGCCGAGGGCACCTTCGCGGGTGACGACCGGGTCACGCTCGTCACCGCCGACCTCACGGACCCGGAGTGGACCGCGCGGCTGCCGTACGACTCGTACGACGCCGTCCTGACCGCCACGGCCCTGCACTGGCTGCACAGCGAACCCCTCGCGGCCCTCTACGGTCAGGTCGCGGAACTCGTCCGCGACGGCGGTGTCTTCATGAACGCGGACCACATGATCGACGACAGCACGCCCCGGATCAACGCCGCAGAACGGGAGCAGCGGCATCGGGGTATGGATCAGGCCAAGGCTGCGGGGGCGCTGGACTGGGCCGAGTGGTGGCAGCTGGCGGCGCAGGACCCGGTGCTGGCCGGGCCCACCGCCCGGCGGTTCGAGATCTACGGGGAGCACGCGGACGGCGACGTGCCCTCGGCCGCGTGGCACGCGCGCGTGCTGCGCGAGAAGGGGTTCGGGGAGGCGCGGGCGGTGTGGTGCTCGCCGTCGGACACGCTGTTGCTCGCCCTCAAGTAGACAGACCGAAGGGGCGGTACGAGCGACCTCGTACCGCCCCTTTCGCGTCATGCCGCCGTACCGCTACAGCACCTTCGACAGGAACGACTTCGTCCGGTCGTGCTGAGGGTTGCCCAGGACGTCGCGCGGGTGGCCGGACTCGACCACCACGCCGTCGTCCATGAAGACCAGGCTGTCGCCGACCTCGCGGGCGAAGCCCATCTCGTGCGTGACGACGATCATCGTCATGCCGTCCTCGGCCAGGTCCCGCATCACGTCCAGGACCTCGCCGACCAGCTCCGGGTCGAGCGCGGAGGTCGGCTCGTCGAAGAGCATCAGCTTCGGCTGCATGGCGAGCGCGCGGGCGATCGCGACGCGCTGCTGCTGGCCGCCGGAGAGCTGCGCCGGGTAGTGCCCGGTGCGGTCGCCGAGACCGACCCGGTCGAGCAGGCGCTGCGCCCGCTCCCGGGCCGACGCCTTCGACTCGCGCTTGACCTGGACCGGCGCCTCCATGACGTTCTCCAGGGCCGTCATGTGCGGGAAGAGGTTGAAGCGCTGGAACACCATGCCGATGTCCCGCCGCTGCGCCGCGACCTCCTTCTCCTTCAGCTCGTAGAGCTTGTCGCCGTGCTGGCGGTAGCCGACCAGGTGGCCGTCGACGTACAGCCGGCCGGCGCTGATCTTCTCGAGGTGGTTGATGCACCGCAGGAACGTGGACTTGCCGGAACCGGACGGGCCGATCAGGCAGAACACCTCGCGGGGCAGCACCTCCAGGTCGATGCCCTTGAGGATGTGCGACAGCCCGAACGACTTGTGCACGCCCTCGGCCTTGACCATCGGGGCGCCGCTGCTCGGCGGGGTGATGTCCTTGGCGAGAGAGCTCATCGGGCCACCTCCGGGCGACGGAACGAACCCCACTGGGACAGATTCTTCCGCAGCCGCTGCAGCGGGGTGGGCGGGAGGTTGCGCGAGGAGCCCCGGGCGTAACGGCGTTCGATGTAGTACTGGACGATGCTGAAGATCGTGGTCAGGAACAGGTACCAGATGCACGCGACGAAGTACATCTCGACCACCGCCAGCGAGGTGCTGGAGATGTCCGTGGCCTTCTTGATCAGCTCGGGGAGCTGGACCGCGTAGGCCAGCGACGAGGTCTTCAGCATGTTGATGAACTCGTTGCCGGTCGGCGGGATGATCACCCGCATCGCCTGCGGCAGGATCACCCGGCGCAGCGTCTGGCCCTGGGTCATGCCCAGCGCGTGCGAGGCCTCGGTCTGCCCCTCGTCGACCGACTGGATGCCGGCGCGGACGATCTCCGACATGTACGCGGCCTCGTTCAGGCCGAGCCCCAGCAGGGCGGTGAGGACCGGCGTCATCACCTGGTTCATCTCGTCCTTGTAGAACCCCAGGTTCAGGATGGGGAAGACGAGCGCGATGTTGTACCAGAGCAGCAGCTGTACCAGGACCGGGGTGCCGCGGAAGAACCAGATGTAGAACCAGGAGACCGTGCTGGTGACCGGGTTCGACGACAGCCGCATCACCGCGAGGATCACGCCGAGCGCGACGCCGAGCACCATGGCCAGCACCGAGATGTAGAGCGTGGTCCAGGCGCCGGAGACGATGCCCTGGTCGAAGAGGTAGTCGGGGATGACGCTGTAGTTGATCTTCGCGTTGGAGAAGGCGATCCCGATCAGCACCACGAGGGCGATGACCACGACGCCGGACACCCATCGCCCGTAGTGGCGCACCGGGATGGCCTTGATCTGCTCCGGCGGCACGGACGGCGCCGGAGTCTTGTCGACCGTGTCAGTCACAGTGACGGCCCTTCAGTCGTGCCCAGGTGCTCAGGAGCCGCCGTTGGTCTTGGCCTCGGTGACCGCACCCTGCGTGACGTTCCACTTCTCCAGGATCTTCTGGTAGTCGCCGCTCTTGATGATGGCGGCCATGGCGGCCTGGAGCGCGTCGCGCAGCTGGGTGTTCTCCTTGCTGACCGCGATGCCGTACGGGCCGGCCTCGATCTGCTCGCCGACCACCTCGAAGTCCTTGCCGCCGCCCGACGTCTTGGCGTTGTAGGCGGCCACCGGGAAGTCGTTCAGGTCGGCGACGGAGGCGCCCTGCTTCAGGCGGAGCAGCGCCTCGGGGTCGGTGTCGAAGGTCTGGAGGTCGATGGCCTTGTTGCCGTCCTTCGTACACTTCTGGCTCTGCGCCTTGGCGATCCCCTCGGACGTGGTGCCCTTCTGCAGGGCCACGACCTTGCCGCACAGGTCGTCCAGGGACTTGATGCCCTTCGGGTTGCCCTTCTGGACCAGGATCGAGGTGCCGGCGGTGAAGTAGTCGACGAAGTCGACGCCGCTGCCGACCTTCTTGCCGGTGTCGGAGTCGATGCCGTTCTGGCGGTCCTTGGTGTCGTTCATCGCCGACATGATCACGTTGAAGCGGTTGGCCTGGAGGCCAACGATCAGGTTGTCGAACTTGCCGTTCTGGAACTCGAACTTCACGCCCAGCTGCTTGCCCAGCGCGTCCGCGATGTCCGGGTCGACACCGACGGCCTTGCCGTTCTCCATGTACTCGACCGGCGGGTAGGCGATGTCCGAGCCCACCTTGATCACACCGGCCTTGCGAATGCTGTCCGGCAGCTTGCTCGCCAGCGGGGCCGAGGACGTCGAGGAGGAGCTGTTGTCGCCGCCCTTGTCCGTCTGGTCACCGCAGCCGGTGAGGATCAGGGCGCCTGCGACCGCGATCGCACCGAACGCGGCAATCTGGGAGCGCGAGGCGGTGGTACGACGGGTGGAGCCTGCGGTCATGGTGGGTTCCTCCGGCAGTGGGTAGGACAAGCCGATATACCGATGTGTCTGATATGTCGAGATGCCGATGGGTCGACGGAAACACACACCTTCGGGTGTCGCGACCTCGTGGGTTTACGGCATCCTGCCATTGGGATTGCTCCAACCAGACGTGTCACCATGTCAAAATCGGATAACGGGTGACCCCCGTGACGCGTCAGGCCGGTCCCTCCTCGACCCGCCGCCCCGCACATCTGCGGGAATCCGACCTTCTGGCCGGAAGATCTTCGGTTCACCGCCGGTTCATCCGGGGCTGTACCCCGTGATCTTCTGTCGGTCACCCAGCCGCTCATCTGTCGGCTGTCTACGACATCCGTGATGTGACCTTGCGCCTATTCGACTCGTCGTGAGCGCTGTCCGTCCGGTAAGAAGGTTCTTTACACCCCTCATCCGGGGCTCAGGGCGCGTGTGCGGCGCGCCCGTCGCGCAGGTGCTCGTACGTGCCACTCGTACGTATCAGTGATCGGGCCCTGCGCGGTGCCCGCCCGCTCCCTCACCGGGAGCGGCCGACCCTCAAACCATGCATACCTAAGGGGTAAGACAAGTGGCAGCGGAGATCGTCAATCCTCGCAGCGACAGCGCGTCGGGCAGTACGGACCAGGACGGCGGGGCCGAGCCCCTCGATTCCTTCGATCCGGCGTTCGCGCTGCACCGCGGCGGCAAGATGGCCGTGCAGGCCACCGTGCCGCTCCGTGACAAGGACGACCTTTCCCTCGCGTACACGCCCGGAGTCGCGCGCGTGTGCACCGCGATCGCGGAACAGCCCGAGCTGGTCAACGACTACACGTGGAAGTCGTCCGTCGTGGCCGTCGTCACCGACGGTACGGCCGTGCTCGGCCTCGGGGACATCGGTCCCGAGGCCTCCCTCCCCGTGATGGAGGGCAAGGCGATCCTCTTCAAGCAGTTCGGCGGTGTGGACGCGGTCCCCATCGCCCTGGCCTGCACCGACGTCGACGAGATCGTGGAGACCGTCGTCCGGCTCGCGCCGTCCTTCGGCGGGATCAACCTGGAGGACATCTCGGCACCGCGGTGCTTCGAGATCGAGCGCAAGCTCCAGGAGCGGGTCGACATCCCGGTCTTCCACGACGACCAGCACGGTACGGCCGTCGTCACGCTGGCGGCCCTGCGGAACGCCGCGCGGCTCAGCGGACGGGAGATCGGGCAGCTCCGGGCGGTCATCTCGGGCGCCGGCGCGGCCGGGGTCGCCATCGCCAAGATGCTGGTCGAGGCCGGCATCGGGGACGTCGCCCTCGCCGACCGCAAGGGCATCATCTCGGCCGACCGCGAGGACCTCACCGAGGTCAAGCGGCAGGTCGCCGGGTTCACCAACAAGGCCGGGCTCAAGGGCACCCTGGAGGACGCGCTGGCCGGCGCCGACGTCTTCATCGGCGTCTCCGGCGGTACGGTCCCGGAGGAGGCCGTCGCCTCGATGGCCGAGGGTGCGTTCGTGTTCGCCATGGCCAACCCGAACCCCGAGGTGCACCCCGACGTCGCCCACAAGTACGCGGCGGTCGTGGCGACCGGGCGGTCGGACTTCCCGAACCAGATCAACAACGTGCTGGCGTTCCCCGGCATCTTCGCGGGCGCGCTCCAGGTGCGGGCCTCCCGGATCACCGAGGGGATGAAGATCGCGGCGGCGGAGGCACTGGCGGCGGTCGTCGGCGACGATCTTGCCGCCGACTACGTCATCCCGTCTCCCTTCGACGAGCGGGTTGCGCCTGCGGTGACCGCGGCGGTGGCCGCGGCGGCGCGGGCGGAGGGGGTTGCCCGCCGCTGACGTTGCGCTGAATGGCCTCGCTCTTCTTGGGCGGGGCCATTTCTTTGCCCACCCGCCGACCCGATCGGGTGCTTACGAGGTGACCGTTGTGCTGGGGGCTGCCGCCCCCAGGCCCCCGCATGGGGGCTGTCGGGGCCGTCGTCGGGTGCTGGTGGGTGGGTGCTGGGCGCGCAGCTCCTCCCCCAGCCCTCGGCTGGGGGTACCCCCAGCGCCTCTTACGGGGCGCAAGAGGGGATGTGTCACAACGGCCCCCGGTTTCGCGACCGGCGCCGGGAACCTATCGTCGGCCTTATGTTCGCCGTCTACGCCGCCCGAATCGACCGCGACCAGCCGCTCTCCGGCCTTGAGTTGGGGGAGCGCCCCGCCCCTGTGGCCCGGCCCGGCTGGAGTACCGTCGACGTTCGGGCCGCCTCCCTCAACCACCACGATCTCTGGTCCCTGCGCGGCGTCGGTCTTCCCGAGGGCCGGCTGCCGATGATCCTCGGCTGTGACGCCGCCGGCGTCGACGAGGACGGCAACGAGGTCGTCCTGCACTCCGTGATCGGGCAGAGCGGCCACGGGGTCGGGCCGGACGAGCCCCGCTCCATCCTCACCGAGCGTTACCAGGGCACCTTCGCCGAGCAGGTCGCCGTGCCCACCTGGAACATCCTGCCGAAGCCCAGGGAACTGTCGTTCGCCGAGGCCGCCTGCCTGCCGACCGCCTGGCTGACGGCCTATCGGATGCTCTTCACGAACGCGGGCGTGCGGCCCGGGGACTCGGTCCTCGTGCAGGGCGCGGGCGGCGGTGTCGCCACGGCCGCGATCGTGCTCGGCAAGGCCGCGGGGCTGCGGGTCTTCGCCACCAGCCGCGACGAGGCCAAGCGGAAGCGGGCCCTGGAACTCGGTGCCGTCGAGGCGGTGGAGGCGGGGGCCCGGCTGCCACAGCGCGTGGACGCCGTCATCGAGACCGTCGGCGCCGCCACCTGGTCCCACTCGGTGAAGTCGCTGCGGCCCGGCGGCACCGTCGTCATCTCCGGCGCCACCAGCGGCGACCGCCCCTCGCACGCCGAGCTGACCCGGATCTTCTTCCTGGAGCTGAAGGTCGTGGGCTCGACCATGGGCACCAAGGACGAGCTGGAGGACCTGCTCGCCTTCTGCGCCGCCACCGGGGTACGTCCCGTCATCGACGAGCTGCTCCCGCTCGACCGCGCCCGTGAGGGCTTCGAACGGCTGGAGTCCGGTGACCAGTTCGGGAAGATCGTGCTGACCAACTCCTGACCGGGGGAGGGGCGTCCGGGCCTCAGGGTTTCGGGGTGTCCAGCAGCGCTCCTATGCGGGCCGCCGCCGCAGAGAGGTGGCGGCGGGCCTCGCGGAGCTGGTCGGGGGTGACCCCGTGGTCACGGGCCGCGTCGCGGATGTCGTCCCGGAAACGGTCCAGAAGCCGGTCGAGGTCGCGGGCCGCGTCGCCGGTGTCGGTCTCGTCGCCGTGCGCCCACGCGGGGACGTACTGCGCCGGGAAGTCCTCCGGGGTCTGCGAGTACTCCGGGGCCGCCGCGGACGACGGTGCCGGTGCCGGCTTGCGCAGGTTCGGTCCGGTGCCGGGATCCGGCTCGGTGCGGGTGCCGAAGCCCTTGCCGAAGTTCTTGCCGTAGTCCTTTCCGAAGTCGCCGAACTCCTTGGCGAGTTCGGTGAGGCCCTCGCGGACCCCCGTCGGCCAGTCGCCGCGCGCGAAGTGGTCCTGGACGTGCTCCTGCACCCGGCGGGCGATGCGCTGCATCTCCTCCTGGGCCTGGGCCCGCGCCTGGGCCTGGGCCTCCTGGGCCTGCCGGCGGGCCCGCTGGGCCTCGTCACGGGCGCGGCGGCTCTCGTCCTTGGCGCGGCGGGCCTGCTCCTTCCACTCCTGCTTGACCCGGCGCATCTCCTCCTTGGCGGCCCGCCACGACTCCTTGTCGCCGAGGTCGCCGTACTCCCCGGCCCCCGGGCCCGCGCCGTGCCGGGCCTCGGAGGCGGCCTCGCGCACCTCGCGGCGCAGGTCACCGGCCGCGCCGCGCACGTCGGCCCTTATCTCGGCGGCCAGTTCGGCCACCGACTCGCGGATCTCCAGCTCCAGGTCGGCCAACTCGCCACTGCGGTCGGCCAGTTCGGCGCGGCCGGCGTCCGTGATGGCGTAGACCTTGCGGCCGCCCTCGGTGGTGTGCGTGACCAGGCCCTCGGCCTCCAGCTTGGCGAGGCGGGGGTAGACGGTGCCCGCAGAGGGGGCGTAGAGGCCCTGGAAGCGCTCTTCCAGCAGCCTGATCACCTCGTAGCCGTGGCGCGGGGCCTCGTCCAGGAGCTTGAGGAGGTAGAGGCGGAGACGGCCGTGGGCGAAGACGGGAGGCATGTCAGAGCACCTTCTTGTCGGTCGTGCCGTCGGCCGGGGCGTCGGTCGGTTCTGCCGGACCCGCGGGTGGCTCGGCCTCCCAGGCCGCCCGCTCGTCGTCGTCCTCCTTGGGCGGGCGGCGCAGCAGGGCGATGGAGCCGGAGACCGTGGTGGCGCGGAGCTTGCCGGTGCCCGCGCCGAGGCGGCCGGTGATCTTGTGGGCGCCCCACTGGCCGTGCACCCGCAGTCCGTCGAAGGCGTTGGAGATCGTGCCGCTCGCGGTGTTGGCCTCGACCTCGGCGTCGGCCGGATGCGGCAGCCGGATGGCGATCTCGCCGGAGACGCTGGTCAGCCGGACGTCGGTCGGACCGTCCGGGTCCAGGTCGATGATCATGGAGCCGCTGACCGAGTCGGCGCGCACGGCGGAGCCCGATCCCTCGACGACGGTCAGGTCGCCGGAGACGGAGTTGAACCGCAGGTCGCCGGTGACGGCCTGGGCCTCCAGGTTCCCCGAGACCGTGTCCGCGCGGACCTCGCCGGAGAGGCCGACCAGGGTGGTGTCGCCGGTGACGCCCTTGACCACCGAGGTGCCGGTGATCCCGGAGACGACGGCCGTCGCGCCGACCACGCCCACCTCCACGCGGGTGTTTGCCGGGACGGCCAGGGAGACCACCGCGCTGCGCCGCCAGCCCTTGCGGTCGAGCCACTTGAGGAAGCCCTTCCAGGGGAGGTCCTCGTAGGCCACCGTGAGGGTGCCGCCCTCGTGCGTGACGATCAGGGGCGGGCCCTCGATCCGGGAGACCTCCAGGCGGGTGGAACCCTCGTCGGTGCCCACGACGTTGACTGTTCCGTTGACGATGCGGACGTGCAGGTCGCTGACGGGGGTGTCGAAGTCGAGCTTCTCGGGCTCGGCGACGGACCACTCGGACTTGGGCATGGTGCGGACCTCCTCGGGCCGGACACGACGGCTGGACGCGAACGCGATCGCACGGCTCGCGCCATATCGCGTCTTCCATGAAACACGATATATCGCGGGCGTCGGAAGTCAAGGCACCCGTGAGTGTGGTCGGTTGGGTGCGGTGTTGACCCTCGATGGGGGCAAAACTGGTCATACATCGGGCGGTAAGCGGACGAATTGCTTACCGTGTGTCCATGTCGACGGATGAATCCAGAGCCGTCTCCCGGCCGTCCGGGTCACAGAGCGCGGAAGGCGTGCCGAGGGCCCACCGGCTGGCCCTGGCCGAGGTGGCGGTGGGCCTGCCGGCCGCCGCGTGGGGGATGCGGCGGCGCAGCGTGGGGTGGGCCGCCGTAGGGGCGGTGCTGACGGCGCACGGGGCGCTGGAACTGTCGTACGAGACGGTGTTTCCGCGGGACTGAAGTCCCCGTGACGGGGCGCTCGCCTACTCCTCGTCCTCGTCGTCCAGCCGGGCCAGCCACGTCGCCAGGCGCTCCACCGGGACCTCGAAGTCGGGGTTCAGGTCGACGAACGTGCGGAGCTGTTCCGCGAGCCACTCGAAGGTGACCTCTTCCTCGCCGCGCCGCTTCTCCAGTTCCTCGATGCCTCGGTCGGTGAAGTACATGGGGTGCTCTCCTGCTGCCTGCATGCGTGGGTGCCCGGTGGTGGGCGTCTACCAGCCTAGGCGGACGGCAGAGGTGGCCGGCCCGGCCCCGCGGAGCGAACGCCGAAGGGTCCGGCCCCCGCAACCGGGAACCGGACCCTTGCGCACGGTGCTCCGCAGGCCTACGCCTCGAAGACCTCACGCACCAGCTGCTCCTGCTCGGCCTGGTGGCGCTTGGCCGAACCCACCGCCGGGGACGAGGAGTGCGGGCGCGAGATGCGGCGCAGGCGCTCGCCGGCCGGGACGTCGGCGCCGACCGCCAGGTCCAGGTGGTCGATCAGGTTGAGCGCGATGAACGGCCAGGCACCCTGGTTCGCCGGCTCCTCCTGGGTCCACAGGTACTTCTCGGCGTTCGGGTACTTGTTGACCTCGGCCTGGAGCTCCGCACCCGGCAGCGGGTACAGGCGCTCGAGGCGGATGATCGCGGTGTCCGTGACGCCGCGCTTCTGCCGCTCGGCCTCCAGGTCGTAGTAGACCTTGCCGGTGCAGAACACGACCTTGCGGACCGCGTTCGGGTCCACCGAGTCGTCGCCGATGACCGGGCGGAACTGCCCGCTCGTGAACTCCTCCGCCTTCGAGGCCGCCGCCTTGAGGCGCAGCATCGACTTCGGGGTGAAGACGACCAGCGGCTTGTGGTGCGGGTTGTGCACCTGCCACCGCAGGAGGTGGAAGTAGTTCGACGGGAGGGTCGGCATCGCGACCGTCATGTTGTTCTGGGCGCAGAGCTGCAGGAAGCGCTCGATACGGGCCGAGGAGTGGTCCGGGCCCTGGCCCTCGTAGCCGTGCGGGAGGAGGAGGGTGACGCCACTGGTCTGGCCCCACTTCTGCTCCGCCGCCGAGATGTACTCGTCGATGACCGACTGGGCGCCGTTGGTGAAGTCACCGAACTGCGCCTCCCACATCACCAGCGCGTCCGGACGGGCCAGCGAGTAGCCGTACTCGAAGCCCATCACCGCGTATTCGGAGAGCAGCGAGTTGTAGACGTTGTAGCGGGCCTGGTCCTCGGACAGGTAGAGGAGCGGGGTGTAGTCCGCGCCCGTCTCCCGGTCGATCAGGACCGCGTGGCGCTGGCCGAAGGTGCCGCGCTGGGAGTCCTGGCCGGACAGGCGCACCGGGGTGCCCTCCATCAGCAGCGAGCCGATGGCCAGGGTCTCGCCCATGCCCCAGTCGATCGTGCCGTCCTCGATCATCGCCGCCCGGCGCTGCAGCTGCGGCAGCAGACGCGGGTGGACGGTGAAGTAGTCCGGGATGTTGACCTGGGACTCGGCGATGCGCTTGACGGCCTCCGTGGAGATCGCGGTCGGCACGGCGACCGGGAAGCCGTCCTGCGGCTCCTGGGCGGGTGCGGCGGCCGGCTGCGCGGTGGCCTCGCGGACCTCCGTGAAGACCTTCTCCAGCTGGCCCTGGTAGTCCTGCAGGGCCTGCTCGGCCTCTTCCAGGGTGATGTCGCCGCGACCGATCAGGGACTCGGTGTAGAGCTTGCGCACCGAGCGCTTCTTGTCGATCAGGTCGTACATCAGCGGCTGGGTGAAGGCCGGGTTGTCCGACTCGTTGTGACCGCGGCGGCGGTAGCAGATGAGGTCGATCACCACGTCCTTGTTGAACGCCTGGCGGAACTCGAAGGCCAGGCGCGCGACGCGCACGACCGCCTCCGGGTCGTCGCCGTTCACGTGGAAGATCGGGGCCTCGATCATGCGGGCCACGTCCGTCGCGTACATCGAGGAACGCGAGGACTCCGGGGCCGCGGTGAAGCCGACCTGGTTGTTGATGACGATGTGGACCGTGCCGCCGGTGCGGTAGCCGCGCAGCTGCGACATGTTCAGGGTCTCGGCCACCACGCCCTGGCCCGCGAAGGCCGCGTCGCCGTGCAGCGCGACCGGCAGGACCGTGAAGTCCGTGCCGCCCTTGTTGATGATGTCCTGCTTGGCGCGGGCGATGCCCTCGATGACCGGGTCGACCGTCTCCAGGTGGGACGGGTTGGCGGCCAGCGAGACCTTGATCTGCTCGCCGTCCAGGCCGGTGAAGGTGCCCTCGGCGCCCAGGTGGTACTTCACGTCGCCGGAGCCGTGCATCGACTTCGGGTCGAGGTTGCCCTCGAACTCGCGGAAGATCTGCGCGTACGACTTGCCGACGATGTTGGCGAGGACGTTCAGGCGGCCGCGGTGGGCCATGCCGATGACGACCTCGTCCAGGCGGGACTCGGCGGCCGAGTCCAGGACCGCGTCGAGCAGCGGGATGACGGACTCGCCGCCCTCCAGGGAGAAGCGCTTCTGGCCGACGTACTTGGTCTGCAGGAAGGTCTCGAAGGCCTCCGCCGCGTTCAGGCGGCGCAGGATCCGCAGCTGCTCCTCGCGCTCCATCTTGGAGTGCGGGCGCTCCACGCGGTCCTGGATCCACTTGCGCTGCTTCGGGTCCTGGATGTGCATGAACTCGATGCCGGTGGTGCGGCAGTACGAGTCGCGCAGCACGCCGAGGATGTCGCGCAGCTTCATCATCGACTTGCCGGCGAAGCCGCCGACGGCGAAGTCGCGCTCCAGGTCCCACAGGGTGAGGCCGTGCTCGGTGATGTCCAGGTCGGGGTGCTTGCGCTGCTTGTACTCCAGCGGGTCGGTGTCGGCCATGACGTGGCCGCGGACCCGGTAGGAGTGGATCAGCTCGAAGACGCGGGCGGCCTTGGTGACGTCGTCGTCGTGGCTGGCGTCGATGTCCCGGAGCCAGCGGACCGGCTCGTAGGGGATGCGCAGGGCCTCGAAGATGTCGTCGTAGAAGCCGTTCTCGCCGAGGAGGAGGTTCGCGACGGAGCGCAGGAACTCGCCGGAGGCGGCGCCCTGGATGACCCGGTGGTCGTAGGTCGACGTGAGCGTCATGACCTTCGAGATGCCGAGCTTGTTCAGGGTGTCCTGGCTGGTGCCCTGGAACTCGGCCGGGTAGTCCATGGAGCCGACGCCCATGATGACCGACTGGCCGGGCATCAGGCGCGGGACCGAGTGGACGGTGCCGAGGCCGCCGGGGTTGGTCAGGGAGACCGTGACGCCGGTGAAGTCGTCCATCGTCAGCTTGTTGTCGCGGGCGCGACGGACGATGTCCTCGTAGGCCTGCCAGAACTCGAAGAAGTTCAGGGTCTCGGCCTTCTTGATGGCCGCGACGACGAGCTGGCGGTCGCCGTTGGGCTTCACCAGGTCGATGGCCAGGCCGAGGTTGACGTGCGGCGGCTTGACCAGGGTCGGCTTGCCGTCCTTCTCGCCGAACGAGTGGTTCATCGACGGCATGGCCTTGATGGCCTGGACCATCGCGAAGCCGATCAGGTGCGTGAAGGAGATCTTCCCGCCCCGGGCGCGCTTCAGGTGGTTGTTGATGACGATCCGGTTGTCGAAGAGCAGCTTCACCGGGACCGCGCGGACCGAGGTGGCCGTCGGCAGCTCCAGCGAGGCGTTCATGTTCTTCGCGACGGCCGCGGCGGGACCACGCAGCGTGACCAGCTCGGGACCCTCCGGGGCCTCGGCGGCGGGCGCGGCGGCCTTGGTGGCGGCCGGCTTCGCGGCGGCCGGGGCCGGAGCGGCGGCGGCGGGCTTCGCGGGCGCCGGGGCGGGCGCTGCGGCCTTCGGAGCGACAGGCGCGGCCGGGGCGGCCTGTGCGGGCGCGGCGGGCGCCTGGGCGGCGGGCGCAGCCGGCGCCGGAGCCGCCGGCTGGGCCGGCGCGGGTGTCGTGGAGGTGGTGCCCGCGGCCCCCGCGGCCGCGGTACCCGCCGGAGCCGAGGCGGCGGGCGCCCCCGGCTTGTAGTCGGCGAAGAAGTCCCACCAGGCTCGGTCTACCGAATTCGGGTCCTGGAGGTACTGCTGATAGATCTCGTCGACGAGCCACTCGTTCGGTCCGAACGCGGCTGCGGGGTTCTTGCCCGCTTGGTCTGCGTCGGTCGAGATGCTCGAGTTACTGGGGGACTGTGGCGACACGGCGGCAACCGCCCTCTTCCGCTTCACAAGGTTATGGACAGCGGGAATAAAGGCTACGCCTCCAAGACCGCGAAGGTCAGGTCGGGCCGGTTCATCGTCGCGTAAGTCACATCGAAAACTGTGTTTCAGGGCTTGATATGGCGGGAAACAAGCGTGGTTGCGCTGCGAAAGGACTGAACCAGGCATGGCTCCGCCACGCCGGCGATCACCTCACACCGAACCCCCGCGCGACGTGCGCGGGGGCCGCACCTGATCACACGTGTCCGGCTGCGCGGACGGCCGTGCCGACGCCAGGTGGATCTTGAGGCTCCGGATCGAACTTTACGTCAACTTGGCACGGATGAAAGTCCTGGGAGAGTGACGATAATCCTGCAGCCCCGGTCGGATTCGGCCACACCGATCCGGCCGCCGTGCAGATCCACCGCCCACCGGGCGATCGCCAGGCCCAGCCCGGTGCCGCCGTCGCTGCCCGGACCGTGCGGCCGCCGTACGGCGCCGCGGTTGAAGCGCTCGAAGACGCGGTGCCACTCCGAGCGCGGAATGCCGGGACCCTCGTCCAGGATCTCCAGCTCCAGCGACTCCGGCTGCGGCCCGCGCCGCGCCTTCACGGTCACCCGGCCGTGCGCCGGGCTGTGCTTGACCGCGTTGTCGATGAGGTTCGCCACGACCTGGTGGATGCGCTCCGGGTCGGCGTGCGCGGTCAGCTCGGGCGGCGAGACGTCGAGGTGCAGATGGACGTCCGTACGCGTGTGGTTCCCGGAGCCCGAGGTCATGCCCCCGCGCGCCCCGGCGACCATGTTGGCCTCCTTCAGCACGCCCGAGAGGTACGGCCACACCTCGAACCGGCGCTGCCGCAGCGGCACCACGCCGTTGTCGAGCCGGGACAGGTCCAGGAGGGTCTCCACGAGCCGTCCGAGGCGCTCGGTCTGCTTGAGGGCCGTGCGCATCGTCTCGGTGTCCGGCTCGGCGATCCCGTCGACGACGTTCTCCAGGACGGCCCGCAGTCCCGCGATGGGCGTGCGCAGCTCGTGCGAGACGTTGGCGACCAGCTCCTTGCGCTGGCGGTCCTGGGCCTCCAGCTCGTCGGCCATGACGTTGATCGTCTCGGCCAGGTCGCCCAGCTCGTCCCGGCGGTTCTCGCGCACCCGGCGTGTGTAGTCGCCCTGCGATATCGACCGGGCCACCGCGTTCATGTCGTCCAGCGGCGCGGTGAGGGAATGCGCCACGAACTGCGTTATCAGAAGTGTGGCGATCATCGAGAAGACCGTGATGAAGCGCAGCTCGGTCTTGGTGTGCACGGCGACGATCGACAGACCGGTGGTGATCAGGACCGAGACGACGACCAGGGCGCCGAGCTTGGTCTTGATCGAGAACGGGCGTACACCGCCCCAGGGCTCCTCCCCGGGGCCTCTCGGTCCGGTCGGCCCGCCGCTCATGGCGTCGGTGTCTCCAGCGCGTAGCCCACACCGTGCACGGTGCGGATCCGCTCGGCGCCGATCTTCCGGCGCAGCGCCTTGATGTGGCTGTCGACCGTGCGGGTGCCGGAGGCGTCCGCCCAGTCCCACACCTCGGCGAGCAGCTGCTCACGGGAGAGCACCGCGCGCGGGGTGTTCGCCAGGCACACGAGGAGGTCGAACTCGGTGGGGGTGAGGTGAACGTCCTCGCTGCGCACCCGGACCCGGCGCTGCGCGTGGTCGATCTCCAGCTCGCCGAGGCGCAGGATGCCGGAGCGGGGCGTGGAGGCCGCGATGGCCGCCCGCTCCACCCGCCGCAGCAGCACGTGTACGCGAGCCGCCAGCTCCCGCATGGAGAACGGCTTGGTCATGTAGTCGTCGGCGCCGACCCCGAGGCCGACCAGCATGTCGGTCTCGTCGTCCCGCGCGGTGAGCATGAGCACCGGCACCGGGCGGGCGGCCTGCACGCGCCGGCAGACCTCCAGACCGTCGAAGCCGGGCAGCATGATGTCGAGGATCAGCAGGTCGGGCTGCCAGGCCTCGGCGGTGTCGACGGCCGCCGGGCCGTCGCCCGCTGTTTGCACGAGGAACCCCTCGGCGCGCAGGCGGACCGCGATGGCGTCGACGATCGTGGGGTCGTCCTCGACGACCAGAACCCGGCGCTGGGCGCCCTGGGTCGCCGTCGCCGCGCCGTTGTGGGAGGTGTGTGTCTGCTCCATCGCCCGCCCCTGTGTGCTTTCCGGAACCAGTGGGGTGATCCCATGACTGCGATTGACGCTTGAATGATCCGCGTCAGGGATGCACATTACGGGGACAGGAGGCGCACTCGCTATCCAGGGCGGACGGCAAGGTGAACGACGTCCGGAACGCCCCGGGCAACCGGGATCTCTTCGGTACGCACCCGCTGGAAACCGGCATTCCACAAGGTTCCCTCGAATTCCGAAGAGGGCTGCGCCGACCATACGGCCAGTACCCCGCCCGGCCTCAACACCCTTGCGCAGCTTGCGAGTCCGGCCGGTGAGTAGAGCCCCTCGTTGGCCTTGTCGACGGTCCAGTCGGGGCCGTTGTCGATGTCCAGGCACAGCGCGTCGAACGTGTCCGATGTCTCATTGACGTAAGTCACGAGATCGCTCTCGACGACCACCGTGCGCGGATCGGCGAACGCGCGGGCGGAGAGCGCGGAGAGCGGACCGTCCCGGTGCCAGTCGACGACCGCCGCCTCCCGCTCCACGACCGTGATCCGTCCCCAGCGGGGGTCCTGCGCGGCATGGGCGAGCGAGAACCCGACGCCCAGCCCGCCGATCAGCACCGCGGGCTCGCTCCGTCCGTCCAGCGCCTGGCGCGCGGCGTCGACCAGCAACCGCTCCGAGCGTCCGTCGGAGGTGTCCATCAGGAAGCAGCCGTTGGCGATGATCTGCAGGAGCCCGCCGTGTCTGCGCAGCACCACCTCGCCGTACGGCCCGTCGCGCCGGTCCAGGACCACAGGGCGGCTGTCGGGCATGGAGGCCGAGGTCGTCATGGCGGCCATCCTGCCCCAACAGGGCTTTGCGGCCACCCGAATTACGGGTGTCGGGCAGCCGCACGGGTGTCACCCGTTCGAGGGGCCGCCCGGCGCTTCGCGCCCATGGCCGCCGGGAAGCGGCTCGTATGGTTCCTTCTGACCCCTCTTGGTTCTTCAGAAAATCCTTTGAATCGTTCCGTGGGTGGCCTCGGTCATAGACAGCGGCTCGTGGGACGGCGAAGGGTGGGGTGAAACGGAAGGAGCGCCTCACCGTGGAACGGACCGCGAGGGCCGCATCGACGCCCACGCCCGAGCCCCTTCCGGCCGGGGACGTCGCCGTCCTCCTCGACGGCGTGCCCCGCCAGCGCGGCCCGCTCGCGGCACCCGCCCCGGGGCACCCGCGCACCGCCCTCCGACTGCGCCCCTGGCGGCTCCTTCCCACCCCCACCGGCACCCCGGTCACCTTCACCTACACGGCGATCCTGGCCCTCACCTCGCTCTTCGCGAGCTGCGCCAGTCCCCGCCTCCTGTACGCGGTCTACCAGGACTGCAGCACCGACGTCGCCCACCTGCTGCGCACCCCCGTCTTCGTCCTGCTGGCCAGCGCGCTGTGGGTCGCGGGCGGGCTGCTGTCGCCGTTCGCGCTGGCCTTCGCGCTCGTCCTGACCGCGCTGGAGCGGCGGATAGGAGGCGCCCGCGCGATCGTCGTCTTCCTGACGGGCCATGTCCTGGCCACCCTCGCGACCGAGGTCCCGGTCGGCCTCGCGGTCCTGGCCGGCCACCTCCCCGCCACCTCCCTGCACCGCCTCGACTACGGCATCAGCTTCGGCGTGGCCGCCAGCATCGGCGCGCTCTCCGGCCTCCTCGCCCCCTGGCTGCGCTGGCCGCTGCTCGCCCTGGTGGGCTACGACCTCATCGAGGACCTCATCGCCTTCGAGGACCCGATGACCAACTGGGGCCACCTGATCGCGCTGGGCATCGGGGCGGCGCTCTGGCCCGTTGTACGACGCTGGTACCGGGAGCGGGGTCCGGCCGTCGCCGTCCCGGCCTGAGGGTTCAGACGCGCCGCGCCGCCGCCAGCGCCTTCGCCGACTCCGGTACTCCCAGGGCCTTCTCCTGCTCTGCGGTGGCGCCGTGCAGGCGGTTGGTGAGCTGGTACGGGTCGGCTGCCAGGTCGTAGAACTCGCGGAAGAGCACTTTGCCGTCGCCCTGCGTGGGCAGGCCCTGCCCGTCGAGGCGCGTGCGGTAGTACTCGGTGTACTGCGTGGACCTGCCGATGTGGGTGGCCCAGGTGTGGATCGGCTCCTGGTCCTGCCGGTTCCACCACCACTCGGCGAGGAGGCGGTCGCGGTCGTTGCGGGTGTCCAGGAGCGAGTGGCCGTCGTGCGGGGTGTCCGGGGTGACGCCGGCCGCGTCCAGGAGGGTCGGGGCGATGTCGACATGGCCGGTGAGCCGGTCGTCGACGGTGCCCTCGCCCAGCCCCCGCGCGGGCCAGGACAGCCAGAACGGCACCTCCAGGCTCGGCCGGTACGGCACCGACTTGCGCAGCCAGCCGTGGTCCGCCCAGCACAGCCCGTGGTCGCTGGTGAACAGCACGAGGGTGTTCTCCAACTGGCCCAGCGCGCGCAGCTCGTCCCGGAAGTCCCGCATCGCGTCGTCCACCGACAGCAGGGTGCGCAACTGGCGCCCGCGCAGCGCCTTCCCCTGGTCGTACGTGTGCTTCGCCTTCTGCAGGAACGGCGGCTTGTCGCTCTTGTCGCCCTCGTACACGGAGGGCCGGCCGGGCCACTCCGGCACGCGCGCGTGCGCGTACCTCCGCTCCGGGATGTTGAGTTCGTGCGCGCTGCGGGTGGCGACGAACGCGAACCACGGCCGGGTGTCGGTCCGGGACCTGTCGATGAAGGCGAGGGCGCGGTCCCTGATGACGTGGGTGTTGTAGCCGGGGATGTTCCGGACCGTGCCGTTGTCGTTGTAGTGGCCGTCGTAGTACGCCACCGGTTCCTGGAGCAGCCACTCGTCGAAGTGCGGCGGGTTGTCGCCGGTGTGCCAGTAGTTGAGGTACTTGCCGAACAGGCCGGTGCGGTAGCCGGCCGCACGCAACTGGCGCTGGACGGTGGTGTGCTGGTCGAGGTGGTAGGGGTGGCGGGTGTCGAGGACGCCGTGGTGGTGCGCGTACCGCCCCGACATGATCGTGGACCTGGAGGGCGCGCAGAGCGGGGTGTTGGCGTGCGCCCGCGCGAAGGTGACGCCCTGCCCGCCCAGCCAGTCGGCGGTACGGCGGACCGCCCAGTCCGTCTCCTTGGGCTGGTCGTCGGTGAGGACGAGGAGGATGTTCGGGCGGGGATCGGTGCGGGGGAGGGGGGAGGCCGGGGGACGGCTTGCGGCGGGGGCCGCGGAGGCGGTGCGGGCGGGGGCGGGGGTGCCGGCGCCGTCGTCGCCGACGGCGCGCAGGGCCAACGGGACGGCGGCGCCGGCCGCGACGACGGCGGCGCCGGTGAGCACGGCGCGCCGTGCCGGCCGCTTGGGCGGCGACTGTTTCTCACTCATGTGTCCCCCCCCCCCGCCCCGGTGCGCGCCGCCATTTGCTGTGCGTCCGCTGGCAGTTTCGGGGCCTTTCCTGTGAGTTGCGTTGCGGTGGTGTAGCGAGGGCCTTGCGGAGTCGTGGCGGTGAGCACCCTCATTTCCCGCCGCAACGGTGCTCAGCCCCGACGGCGTCGTCCGGCGGTGCCGGACCGGGCGGGGCGATGCGCCGTTGTGGATGGCGGTCGGTTGCCGGGTGCGGAGGCGTCGTGGTTGCTCGCGCAGTTCCCCGCGCCCCTTTGGGGCGCGTTTCAGTCGGCCGGGGTCCAGATGTACGGCGTGGTGGTCGTGATCGCTGTGAAGCCCAGGCGCTGGAGGATCGGAGCGCTGGCGGACGAGGCCTCCACGAGGAGGTAGGGGACGTTCCGGGCTGCCGCGCGGGTCGCTCGCAGGGCCACCAGCGCGCGGTAGACGCCCCTGCCGCGCCACTCGGCCAGGGTGGAGCCGCCCAGCAGCATGGCGAAGTCCGTGCCGGGGCGGAAGGCGATCCAGGCCGCCGAGACGACCTCTCCGGCGGCCTCGGCGACGTACACCTCGTTGTCGTCGGGGGCGACCGTGAGCCGGCCCCTCAGGTACCCGGCGATCCACGCCATGCCCTCGCCCCACACCGCCGTCTCCAGCGCGGCGATCCGGTCCAGGTCCGCATCGGCGGTGACCCGGCGCAGGGTCACGCCCGGGGGCAGGGCGGGTGCGGCCACGGCCAGGTCCTCGACCAGGGCGATCACGACCGTCTCGCGTGGTTCGGGCACGAAGCCCGCCGCACGCAGCCGGTCGGGGAGGTCCGCCGGGTCGTCGTGCCCGCGCGTCTTCCACTCCACCGCCTCGCCGCGCGCCGCGAAGAAGTCCCGCTGCCGGGCGATCAGCGCGTCCAGTTCAAGGCCGCGCACGCCGCCCCAGTCGCGCGGCCCGGTCACGAAGCCGCGGTGCTGGCCCACCACCCGGAGGGCGGGACCGTCGTGCTCGTACGTGATCCCGGGGGCGGGGACGGGCTGGACGGCGCGCATCTGGGCGTCGTAGGCAGCCAGCAGGGCCGCGGTGAGGTCGGTGTCGGTCATCGGCCGACCGTACGGGGAATGAGCCCGCTCGGATCAACTGTTTTTACGGGCGTGGGACCGTGTTCGGCCAGGTCGGCAGTTGATCGCTCAGAGCGAACATATGCATGGGAACATTTCTGGGCTCGCAAACATTGAGTCGACATAGCTCAAGTTGACTGCCGAAGGGGAGATCATGGCTTCGACGTCCGCATCACTCACCCTCCCTGTGCTGCCGCTCGACGGCGAGGTTGTGCTGCCCGGGATGGTGGTCCCGCTGGACCTGAAGGACCCTGATGTACGCGCCGCCGTGGAGGCCGCGCAGGCCGCCGCCCGTACCGAGCCCGGCAAGCCCAGGGTGCTGCTGGTGCCGCGGGTCGACGGGACCTACCCGAGCACCGGTGTGCTCGGCACCGTGGAGCAGGTCGGCCGCCTGGCCGACGGCGACCCGGGCGCGCTGATCCGCGGCCGCTACCGGGTGCGCATCGGCGCCGGCACCACCGGCCCGGGTGCGGCCCTGTGGGTGGAGGGCACCCGCATCGACGAGAACGTCCCGGACCCGGTGCCCGGTCATGTCACCGAACTGGTCAAGGAGTACAAGGCCCTCGCCACCGCCTGGCTGCGCAAGCGCGGCGCCTGGCAGGTCGTGGACCGGGTGCAGGCCATCGACGACGTCTCCCAGCTCGCGGACAACTCCGGTTACTCGCCCTTCCTGACCACCGAGCAGAAGATCGAGCTCCTGGAGACCGTCGACGCGGTCGCCCGCCTGAAGCTGGCCACCCAGCAGCTCCGCGACCACCTCGCCGAGCAGGACGTGGCGGAGACCATCGCCAAGGACGTCCAGGAGGGCGTCGACAAGCAGCAGCGCGAGTTCCTGCTCCGCCGTCAGCTGGAGGCGGTCCGCAAGGAGCTGCGCGAGCTGAACGGCGACGCCGCCAAGGACGGCGAGGAGTCCGACGACTACCGCGCCCGGGTGGAGGCCGCCGACCTGCCGGAGAAGGTCCGCGAGGCCGCCCTCAAGGAGGTCGACAAGCTGGAGCGGTCCAGCGACCAGTCGCCCGAGGGCTCGTGGATCCGCACCTGGCTCGACACCGTCCTCGAACTGCCGTGGAACGAGCGGACCGAGGACGCCTACGACATCCAGGGCGCCAAGGCGGTCCTGGACGCCGAGCACGCCGGTCTGGAGGACGTGAAGGAGCGGATCACCGAGTACCTGGCGGTGCGCAAGCGCCGTAGCGACCGGGGGCTCGGAGTCATCGGCGGGCGCCGTGGCGGTGCCGTGCTGGCCCTGGTCGGCCCGCCCGGTGTCGGCAAGACCTCGCTCGGTGAGTCGGTCGCGCACGCGATGGGCCGCAAGTTCGTCCGGGTCGCCCTCGGCGGCGTCCGGGACGAGGCCGAGATCCGCGGTCACCGCCGTACGTACGTCGGCGCGCTGCCCGGCCGGATCGTGCGGGCCATCAAGGAGGCCGGTTCGATGAACCCGGTCGTCCTGCTGGACGAGATCGACAAGGTGGGGTCCGACTTCCGGGGCGACCCGGCCGCTGCCCTGCTCGAAGTCCTCGACCCGGCGCAGAACCACACCTTCCGCGACCACTACCTGGAAGTCGAACTCGACCTGTCCGACGTCGTCTTCCTGGCCACCGCCAACGTCCTGGAGGCGATCCCGGAGGCCCTGCTCGACCGCATGGAGCTGGTCCGCCTGGACGGCTACACCGAGGACGAGAAGGTCGTCATCGCCCGTGACCACCTGCTCCCGCGCCAGCTGGAGCGGGCGGGGCTCGCCAAGGACGAGGTGATCCTCGACGAGAGCGCGCTGCGCAAGCTCGCCGGCGAGTACACCCGCGAGGCGGGCGTGCGCACCCTGGAGCGCTCGATCGCCCGGCTGCTCCGCAAGGTCGCGGCCCAGCACGAACTGGGCGAGCGGGAGCTGCCGTTCACGATCAGGGACGAGGACCTGCGCGCCCTGATCGGCCGGCCGCACCACGTGCCCGAGTCCGCCCAGGACCCGGCCGAGCGCCGCACGGCGGTCCCGGGTGTGGCGACGGGCCTCGCGGTCACCGGCGCCGGTGGCGACGTGCTCTTCGTCGAAGCCTCCCTGGCCGACCCGGAGACGGGCGCGGCGGGTCTGACCCTCACCGGTCAGCTGGGTGACGTGATGAAGGAGTCGGCGCAGATCGCCCTGTCCTTCCTCCGCTCGCACGGCGCCGAACTGGAACTCCCGGTCGGCGACCTGAAGGACCGGGGCGTGCACATCCACTTCCCGGCGGGCGCGGTTCCCAAGGACGGCCCGAGCGCCGGCGTCACGATGACGACGGCCCTCGCGTCACTGCTCTCCGGGCGGCTGGTCCGCACGGACGTGGCGATGACCGGCGAGGTCTCGCTGACCGGCCGGGTGCTGCCCATCGGCGGCGTGAAGCAGAAGCTGCTCGCCGCCCAGCGTGCCGGGGTGACGACCGTCATCATCCCGAAGCGCAACGAGGCCGACCTGGACGACGTCCCGGCCGAGGTGCTGGACAAGCTCGACGTCCACGCCGTGACCGACGTCCGCCAGGTCCTGGAGCTGGCGCTCGCGCCCGCCACGAACGGCGCGGCGCCGGAGGTTCCGGTAGCGGCGTGACGGACGCTGCCGGATGCAGAAGAAGGCCCGGGTTCCCGCGAGGGGCCCGGGCCTTCGCGCTGTGCGCCGTTGTTCGTCCGCGGCGCCGTCGTGGCTGGTCGCGCCCACGCGGCGGAGCCGCACATCGACAACAGCCCCGCGCCCCTTCGGGGCGCTTGCTCAGCCGTTGGCCAGTGCCACCACCCGGTCCAGGGCCCCGTTGAACTTGTCGTGGTCCCCGACCGACGGCCCGGTCGACGTGTACTGCCACATCGTGTACGTCGACCAGCCGGCCGGCAGTGTGCCCACCTCCGAGGCGTACCGGGCGATCCACAGCGGGTTGGCGGAGCCGAAACCGCCGTAGTTGCCGGTGCAGTCGCTCCACCAGCTGGTCGCCGTGTAGATGA
Source organism: Streptomyces sp. NPDC028289 (assembly GCF_055565975.1). Lineage (NCBI taxonomy): Bacteria > Bacillati > Actinomycetota > Actinomycetes > Kitasatosporales > Streptomycetaceae > Streptomyces > Streptomyces sp. NPDC028289. The sequence continues at coordinate 1,045,248 of NZ_JBVHTI010000003.1, forward strand.
CCGCGGCGCGGCCGGTGCGGGCCTTGTACCGGTTCAGGAAGTCGGTGATCCAGGTGACCATCCCGCTCTTGGACTTGCCGTAGCAGGCCGCGCCGTACGGGTTCCACTCGATGTCGAGGACGCCGGGAAGGGTCCGGCCGTCCTTGGACCAGCCGCCGCCGTGGTCGACGAAGTAGTCGGCCTGGGCGGCGCCGCCCGCGGTGTCCGGGGTCGCGAAGTGGTAGGCGCCGCGGATCATGCCGACGTCGTAGGAGCCGTTGTACTGCTTGGCGAAGTAGGGGTTGGTGTAGTACGTGCCTTCCGTCGCCTTGGAATACGCCCATCTGACCCCGCTGCCCAGCAGGGTCGACCAGGAGGCGTCGCCCTGGTAGCTGGCGACGTCGACGCCTTCGGTCTGGGTGGCGAGGTCGGTCTTGGGCGTGCCGCTCCGGCCGTCGTGGGCCAGGACGCCCATTCCCATGTACGCCGAGCCGCGGGCCGGGACGGCCGGGCCGGACGCGTCGGCGTGGGCGGGGACCGGGGCGAGTGCTGCGAGCAGCAGCACCAGCAGGCCGGTCAGGAGTGTGGGGGCGGGTCTGTGCACGGGCATGACGTGCCTCCGTGGGGTGAGGTGAGGTCCCAGGTATGCCAGAGGCGGTCGTTCCGCGCGGCGCGACACGACGCAGTGTCACACGGCTCGACGCGGCTCAATGGCGTGGGCATGCCAGCAATGGCCTGGGTGCGGACGCTACGCACGGGCCGGACCCCGGGGAAGGGGATCCGGAGGCTGCCGTTGGTCTACGCCTGCGGAATACTTGGCGAGCTGCGGCGATGACGGGGCTTGACGGAAACTTTCAGGACTGCGAAACCGATCAGGGGTGCTGACGTGCACGAGGACGAAAAGGGCGACGAACAGCGCGCCGCCACCGGGTTGACGCCGAGCGGTGCCGACCAGGAGTTCCTGGCCCTGGAGCGCGAGTTGACGGTGCTGCTGCGCCGCGCCCGGGCCAGCCAGGGCGAGATGGCCCGGGAGGTCCACCCCGACCTGGAGTCCGCCGCGTACGGGCTGCTCGTACGGCTCGACGAGTGCGGCGGCCAGCGTGCCACCGAACTGGCCGCCTACGTCGGCGTCGGCAAGGCCACCATGTCCCGCCAGCTGCGCGCCCTGGAGGAGCTCGGCCTGATCGCCCGGGAGCCCGACCCGGCCGACGGGCGGGCCTGGCTGGTCGCCCTCACCGACGAGGGCAGGCGCCGGGTCGGCACGGTGCGCGAGGCCCGCCGGGGCCGCTACGTCCGCCAGCTCGCCCACTGGGACCGCACCGAGGTCGCGGAACTGGCCCGGCTGCTGAGCCAGTTGAACGGCGTCATGGAGAAGTAGCCGGCATCAGGCCGCCACCGGGCGGCCACCGGGGGCGTCACAGCTCGGCGTACACCACCGTCGCGTCGTCGTGCGTCTTGCTCCGCCGCAGGAACACCCGATCCTCCCGGTCGGCCGCCTCCAGCTCCCGCACCCGGCCGACCAGCGCCCGCGCACCCTCCTTGCGCACGACGTCGAGGAGGGCGCTCCAGTCGCCCTCCCGGAACTTCTCCGTCCAGCGGGTCGCCCCGTCGGTGAGGGCGGCCAGCGCGCGGACCTCGGCGCGGGGCACGGTCCCGGTGACCGCGCGGGCCGCCACCGAGGGGTCGGCGGCGGCCGTGAAGAAGCCGCCCTCCTTGTTGCGGACCGTGGCGTCGGCGATCGCGTCCGAGGCCAGCGAGGCGCGCGGCACCCGGTCGAGCCGGTCGTCCAGGACCGGGGTGACCGTGCCGTCGGGTGACCTCAGGAGCAACGCGGAGTCGGACAGGACGAGGAACTCCACGGTCTCCGCGGACCAGCGGCTCAGCACGACCGTCGCCTGAGGGGTGCGCGGGTGAGAAAGGTCACAGGTGTCACCATGTGCCGCGGCCGTGCGGGCGATCGCCTGTTCGAGTATCTCCCGCAGCGTCAGATCTCCTCGCGAAACGGTCAGTTCGGTCAGTGCGCCGCCCAGTCGCGCGGTGAACCAGGGGACGGAATGCAGACACCCGGTCCCGTCCCTGGGCGGGGTCACCCCGTCCAGGACGATCACACAACCCCCCTGTCCCGAGGCGGGAAGTCCGACAGCGGCGAAGTCCTCGTTGGGGCGGTCGGGGGCGCCGGGTTCCGAAACGACCTCAGTATGCATTCGGCCAGTCTGCACGACCCCTCCACAGGCTTCACCAAAGGCTGGCAACCACCCCGGAATTGATGCGGCCCCGCAGGTCAGCCGCCTGTTTTGGGGTGGAATGGCGCACTCCGGGAAGCTGCGGTGGCGAATCCTGTCAAAGCCTGCCGTCCGCGTCCAACCCGCCAGCCGGAAAAGGCCCCCGCAGGGTCCGCCGGAACTTGCCCGCCAACTCCTGTCCGATGTTCACTCCTTCGGGTGGCGGGTGGGGTGATGTGAGACCACTGCCTACCGGCGCTGGGAGGGTCGGGGACCGAAATACAGGCGCACGCATCGGGTGCGTGCACCACTTGGCACCGAACGCCGGGAATCATGACGGGGTGCCACCCAACCCTTGGGTACACGAGTTCAGGAATGCGAGCACCGGTGCAGAAGACGCGGCCTCGGCGCACAGGCAAGAAGACGGCCTCCGAAACGGGCGCCGCGGCCCCCGTCGGCACCGGCCGCCCCAAGCACGTCCGCACCCGGCTGATCGTGGCCGTGGCCGTGGTCGCCGCGGCGATCGCGGGAGCCGGAGCGCCCGCCCTGCTCACCGCCTCCGGGCAGCTGAGCGACTCCCAGGACCTGGTGACCCTGTCCGGCCGCACCCAGGACGCGCTGGCCCTCGCCAACTCGCTCGCCGACGAGCGCGACGAGGTCACCTCCTACATCGCGGCCGGCCGCCCCAGGTCCAAGGCCCCCTCCGAGGACCGCAGCGCCCGCGTCGACCGCCAGGTCGAGGACCTGCGCGCGGACCCCGACGCCCCCGGCTGGCTGCGCACCGACCTGGACGGCATCGCCGCCGTCCGCCGCTCCGCCCTCACCGGCAAGAGCACGGCCCTCGAAGCGCACCAGGCGTACTCGGCGACCATCACCGAACTGCACCGGCTCGCCGGGCAACTGGCCGAGCAGATGCCCCCCAGGGCCGGCTCCGGCGCCTACGCGCTCGCCGAACTGGACTCCGCCGTCCAGCAGTCCGCGGCGGCCCGGGGCCTCCTGCTGGCCGCCCTGAACATCCCCAGCACCACCCAGACCACGATCAGCCCCCTCACCGGTCTGCCCGTCACCAGCACCACCACCTCCGAGGCCGACAGGAAGCAGCGCGACGCGCTCACCGCGGCCGCCCAGCAGGCCAGGCTGCGCGCCGACGCGGCCCTCGCCGACTTCCACGACACGGCGCCCAAGGCGGCCGTCGACTCGTACGACTCCACGGTCACCGGCGGTGACGTCAACGACGCCGACAAGTACCTGGCCGCCCTCACCGACCAGCCGACCTTCTCCGACGACGACCTCTCCACCGGCACCAAGAAGCTGGACGCGGCGCTGTCCGCCCGGGTCGACCTGATGCGGGGCGTGGAGTCGGCCCTCTACGACCACCGCACCAAGGACCTCGCGGCGCTCCGCGACGACGACGTGACCGCGCTGGAGATCCGCGTCGCGGTGATCGGCGCCCTGATGCTGGTCGCGGTCGGCATCGCCACGGCCATGGCCCGCAGCCTCACCCGCCCCCTCTCCGTGCTCCGCCGGGGCTCGGCCCGGCTCGCCGGGGCCGAGGACCCGCGCGCCGAGGAACCGATCGCCTTCACCGGCCGCAACGACGAGTTCGCCCAGGTCGTCCGCTCCGTCAACGCCCTGCACGCGCACGCCACGGAGCTCTACGACCGCATCGCCACCCTGGAGACCGACCGCAAGCACCTGGTCGGCCAGCGCCAGAAGATGGCCGACGCCCGTGAGGAGCTGCGCGCCGAGGTCACCGACGCCGCGGCCCAGCTGGAGCGGCTGCGCACCAGCATCGGCTCCACCTTCGTCAACCTCGCGCTGCGCACGCTCGGCCTGGTGGAGCGCCAGCTGGCCGTGATCGAGACCCTGGAGGAGCGCGAACAGGACCCCGAGCGCCTGTCGACCCTCTTCAAGCTCGACCACTTCGCCACGGTCATGCGCCGCCACAGCGAGAACCTCCTGGTCCTGGCCGGCACCGAACACGTCCAGCAGCACGCGGGCCCGATCCCGCTGGTGGACGTGGTCCGGGCGGCGGTCAGCGAGATCGAGCGCTACGAGCGGGTCCGGATCGCCTCCCTCCCGCCGCACGCGCACGTGGCCGGCTTCGCCGCCGACGACCTCTCCCACCTCCTCGCCGAACTCATGGAGAACGCCACCGCGTCCTCCCCGCCCGACGTCCCCGTCGAGATCTCCGGCTGGCTGCTGGAGAGCGGCGAGGTCATGCTCTCCGTCCAGGACGAGGGCATCGGCATGACCGCCGACCGCATGGTCCGCCTCAACGGCCGCCTCGCCGAGTTCGACCCCGAGTCGCCCTACGACCAGGAGGGCGAGGACGGTCTCGGCCTCGGTCTCTACGTGGTGGCCCGGCTGGCCCACCGGCACGGCGTCCGCGTCCAGCTCCGCGAGCAGAAGCAGGGCGGGGTGGCGGCGGTCGTGGTCCTGCCCCAGCCGCTGCTGGCCGCGGCTCCGGCGACGTCGGTTCCGCAGGCCACGACGGCTCCCGGCGGCACCCAGGCCTTCTCCCTCCCCGGCGCGGCCGCGGAGGTCAACTCCAACGTCCTGTACGGGCGCTCGACGTCCGGCGACCCCCTGGTGACGCTGGCGGAGAAGGCGGTACGCGAGGCCGACGAACAGCCCGCCCACGAGCAGGCGCCGGCGCCGAAGGCCCAGGACCCGGAGCCGACGGTACGACCCAAGGCACCGGCGGAGACCTTTGCCGAGACCACGATGGAACTGCTGGTCCCGCTCACGGAACAGGATCCCGAGCCGACCGAGGAGACCGAGCCGCAGCCACGGACCGTTCCCGGCGAGGAGCGGACGCAGGCCGGTGCTGCCGAGCAGCGGCCGCACCCCGCCGACGCCGAGATCCGGCCGCGGCGTCGGCGGGTCGAGGGTGACGACTGGCCCGGGTCGCTGGGTCCCGAGGACGAGGACCGGCCGCGGCGTCGGCGGGTCGAGGACGACGACTGGCCCGGGTCGCAGTCGGTGGACGCCGACAACCACGCGCGTCCGCAACCCGCGGCCGCCGACGGCGAGTACGCCCCACCGGGGCCACCCGCACCCGACCTGGCCGCCCGCACAGGTGGTGCGGGTGGGAACGACTTCGGCGCAGCCGAAGAGCACTCCCGCCCGCTGCCCCTGCCCGCGACCGCCGAGGCCGAGGACGACGGCGACGCCGAGGACGAGGTCACCAGCAAGGGCCTCCCCAAGCGCACCCCCAAGATCACCGCTCCCGCCCCACCGCCCCGCCAGCGCGGCACCGGCGTCGACGCGGACGCCCTCCGCCGCAGGCTCGGCGGCTTCCGCAGGGGCGCCGACGCGGGACGGCGTGACGTCGAGGCGGAGATCGCCGAGCAGACCGGCCAGAACCAGGTGCCGAGCAGCGTACGAGCCGTACCCGGAACAGCCGTATCCGAAGAAGCCACGGGGGGCACAGTCGAGGAGGCAAGCAGTTGACCGCGCCCAGTACCTTCGGACTGAGCAGTGAGGCCCGCAACCTGCACTGGCTGCTGAGCAACCTCGTCGAGGAGGTGCCCGGGATCCAGTCGGTCGCGGTGGTCTCCTCCGACGGCCTGCTCCTGCTCTCCTCGGACACCAGCCGGAACCAGGCGGCCCGCGAGGCACAGACCGAGAAACGCAAGGGCCCCCGCGGCTCCGCCGCCGACCTCGCCACCATCGTCTCGGGCATCGGCAGCCTCACCATCGGCGCCGCCCGGCTGATGGACTTCGGCCCGGTCAAGCACACGATGGTCGCGATGGAGGAGGGCAGCCTCTTCGTGATGTCGATCAGCGACGGCTCGCTGCTGGGGGTGCACGGCAGCGCGGAGTGCGACATGAGCGTGGTGGCCTATCACATGGCACTGTTCGTCGGCCGCGCCGGCCACGTCCTCACCCCCGAACTCCGCACCGAGCTACGCAAGTCCCTAGAGGCCGACGCGACGAGGAGCGGCCGATGAGCAGCGCGCCGAAGAACCGCAGGCAGAACCTCCCGGTACGCGGCGGCGACCGCAAACCCGCCCGCGTCCGCCCCTACTCGCTCACCGGCGGCCGTACCCGCTTCGGCCACGTCCTCCTCGTGGAGACGTTCGTGGCCGCGCTCGAGGCCCCGGAGGAGCGCAAGGAACTGACGAATGGTTCCCTCAGCACCCGGGTGATGCCCGAGATGCAGGCCATCGTCGAACTGTGCCGCCGCATGCGCACGGTGGCCGAGATCGCCGCGCTGCTGAAGATGCCGCTCGGCGTGGTCCGGGTCCTGCTCAGCGACCTCGCGGACCAGGGAAAGATCCGTGTGTACGGAACCGGTACCGGACACGGCGTCGGCCGTCCGGACCGCGCTCTGCTGGAAAGGGTGCTGAGTGGACTACGCCGTCTCTGACGCCACCGGCGTCAACCCGCTCCTCGACGAGGAGGAGCAGCCGCGGTCCTGGCAGACGGACCGCAGCCGGGCCCCCATCGCGACGAAGATTGTCGTCGCGGGCGGTTTCGGCGTCGGCAAGACCACCCTGGTCACCGCCGTCTCGGAGATCACGCCCCTGCAGACCGAGGCGCTGATGACCGAGGCGAGCGAGGAGACCGACGACCTCACCGCCACGCCCGGCAAGCTGACCACCACCGTGGCCATGGACTTCGGCCGCATCACGCTCGACGACGACCTGGTGCTCTACCTGTTCGGCACGCCGGGCCAGCAGCGGTTCTGGTTCATGTGGGACGACCTGGTGCGCGGCGCGATCGGCGCCGTCGTCCTCGCGGACACCCGGCGCCTGAAGGACTGCTTCCCGGCGCTGGACTACTTCGAGAGCTGCGGACTGCCGTACGTCGTCGCGGTCAACCACTTCGACGGCAGTGAGCGCTTCGAACCCGAGGACGTGCGCGAGGCATTGACGATCCCTCCGCACATACCTGTAATGATCATGGACGCCCGCCGTCGGGTCTCGGCCATCGAGACGCTGCTGTCCCTGGTCGCCCACGCGCTGGACGAAACCCCCGAGTAGCACCCCGGGTAGATCTTCTGAACCCTTAGGAGCCACCACCGCATGCGGAAGATACTCGTCGTGGGGGCCGGCCAGGCCGGTCTCCAGCTCGCCCTCGGCCTCCAGTCCAACGGCTACGAGGTCACCCTGATGTCGAACCGGACCGCGGACGAGATCCGCTCCGGCCGGGTCATGTCGACGCAGTGCATGTTCCACACGGCACTGCAGCACGAGCGCGATCTCCAGCTGAACTTCTGGGAGTCCCAGGCCCCGAAGATCGAAGGACTCGGCGTCTCGGTCGCGGCCCCCGGCTCCTGGGGTGAGGGCCCCGCGGCCCGTGCCATCGACTGGGTGGGCAGGCTCGACGGGTACGCGCAGTCGGTCGACCAGCGGGTCAAGATGGCCGGCTGGATGGAGACCTTCGCACAGCGCGGCGGCCAGCTGGTCATCCACGGCGCGGCGGTCGGCGACCTCGACTACTTCGCCCGCACCTACGACCTGGTGCTGGTCTCGGCGGGCAAGGGCGAACTGGTCCAGATGTTCGGCCGCGACGCCTCCCGCTCGCCGTACGGCGAGCCGCAGCGCGCGCTCGCCGTCGCCTACGTCCACGGCCTCGGCCCCCGGCCCGAGCACCCGGACTTCTACGCGGTCCGCTGCAACCTGGTCCCCGGCGTCGGCGAGCTCTTCGTCATGCCGACCCTGACCACCTCCGGACCCGCCGACATCCTCTTCTGGGAGGGCATACCCGGCGGTCCGCTGGATGTCTTCAACGGCGTCAAGGACCCCTCGGAGCACCTCTCCCTGACCCTGGAACTCATGGAGCGGTACACGCCCTGGGAGTACGCGCGGGCCACCAAGGTCGAACTGACCGACGCCGGCGGCACCCTCGCCGGCCGCTACGCCCCCACCGTCCGCAACCCGATCGGCCGCCTCCCCGGCGGCGGCCTGGTCCTCGGCGTCGCGGACGTCGTCGTCGCCAACGACCCGATCACCGGCCAGGGCTCCAACTCCGCTTCCAAGTGCGCGGCCTCCTACCTCGCCTCGATCCTCGAACAGGGCGAGAAGGAGTTCGACGAGACCTGGATGCAGGAGACGTTCGACCGCTACTGGAACACGGCCCAGCACGTCACCAAGTGGACGAACGCCATGCTGGCGCCCCCGCCGGAGCACATCCTCAACCTGATCGGCGCGGCGGGCCAGCTCCAGCCGGTCGCCGACCGCTTCGCCAACGCCTTCAACGACCCCGCCGACTTCGAGAACTTCTTCTACGAGCCGGAGAAGACGGAGGCGTACCTGGCCTCGGTGGCAGGCGCCGCCTGAGCAGGTAGGTTCTCGGCCGCGGGTGCGCGGTGCTTGCTCGCGCAGTTCCTCCCCCAGCCTTCGGCCGGGGGTACCCCCAGCGCCCCTGGCGGGGCGCTGCGGCAACGCGCCCCCGAAGGGGCGCGGGGAACTGCGCGACCAGCCACGACGGCGCCGCACCCGACCACCACCCCATCGCGGCACCATCAGCGGAACACATACCCTGCACACATGACCCCCCAGGCCGCCACCCCCGCCTACCGCAGACTGTCCGTCGAGGAGCGGCGCAGCCAGCTGCTCGACGCGGCTCTCTCGCTCTTCGCGCACCGGGCGCCGGAGGAGGTGTCGCTCGACGACGTGGCGGAGGCGGCCGGGGTCTCCCGCCCGCTGGTGTACCGCTACTTCCCCGGGGGCAAGCAGCAGCTCTACGAGGCCGCCCTCAGGTCGGCCGCCGAGGAACTCGAACACTGCTTCGACGAGCCCCGTGAGGGCCCCCTCCTGCCCCGGCTCGCCCGCGCCCTCGACCGCTACCTCGCCTTCGTCGACCAGCACGACGCCGGCTTCAGCGCCCTGCTCCAGGGCGGCAGCGTGGTGGAGACCTCGCGGACGACGGCGATCGTGGACGGCGTACGGCGGGCTGCCGCGCAGCACATTCTCAGCCACCTGGACATCGCCGACCCCGGCCCCCGGCTGCGGATGACCGTCCGGATGTGGATCACCGCCGTCGAGGCGGCCTCCCTCATCTGGCTCGACGAGGACAAGCAGCCGCCCGTGGAGGAGTTGCGGGACTGGCTGGTGGACCAGTTCGTCGCCGTGCTCAGCGTGACCGCGCGCCGCGACCCGCAGACCGCGGCCCTCGTCGACGCCCTCGCGGCGGATGGCTGAAACTGGTGTCGTGAAGAGTCAGGACACCCCCTTCGAGGGCGGCCCCATGGACGGGCGGGTGCTGCCCGTGCTGCTCGGCATGACCGGCCACCCCCCGAAGACGTACCGCATCCCGGTCCCGGACCCGGCGGGCGGCCCGCCCACCGTCCTGGTCTACCGCCGGGTGTCCCGGGGACAGGGCGTGGGGGTCCCCCCGCGCGAGCGAAGCCGAGCGTGGGGGAGGCTGGGCCTGTCCCAGGGCTGGAAGTACGAGTACGACCCGACGGGCAAGGGGGCCGGCGGCGGGCCGAAGTGGCCGTGGTCGAAGCAGGGCCCGGCCCGGAGGCCCGACGGCACCGACGGGTGACATGGTTGCGCCGTACGGCGCACATGCGCCGCGCGGACCACGCATACACATCTGATAATCACGTGATCATCGCGATGTGGAACGGAGAGACCGTCCCGCATCGGAGGTGATGACGTGTCAGGAAGGTTCCTGCGTCTGGCCTGTACGGCCGCGGTGGCGGCGGCCCAGGCCGTCCTCGCGCCGTTGCCCGCCCTCGCCGCACCCGACCCGGCGCAGCCGGTCGCCGGGCTGCTGACGGACCTGCAGCAGGCGTACCGGCAGACCGAACAGGCCACCGAGACCTACAACGCGACGGCGGAACGGCTGCAGCGGCAGCGCGCCGAGGTGACCCGCCTGGACGGCGAGCTGGCCCTCGCCCGGCGCTCCCTGCACACCAGCAGGGCCGAGGCGGGCCGGCTGGCCCGGCAGCAGTACCAGAACACCAGCGCGATCTCCCCGTACCTGCGGCTGCTGCTCGCCCGTGACCCGCAGCACGCGCTCGACGAGGGTCATGTCATCGGCGAGCTGGCGCGCGAGCGGGCGAAGACGGTGGGCCGGCTGACCGACGACGAGCGGAACCACGCCGACCTGGCCCGCCGGGCCCGCACCGCGCTCGACACCCGACTCGCCCTCGCCGAGAAGCAGAAGAAGCAGCGTGACGAGGTCCGCACCCGCCTCCTGGACGTGGAGCGCATGCTGGTGTCCCTCACCCCCGACCAGCTCACCGCGGTCGCCGACCTGGAGAAGGAGAAGACGGCGGACGCCCAGCGCAAGCTCACCACGTCCGGCGCCCTGGGCACCGCCACGCCGCCCCCCTCCCCGGCCGGCGACCGCGCGGTGCGCTACGCCGTGCAGCAGCTGGGGAAGCCGTACCAGTGGGGAGCGGCGGGCCCGGTGTCGTACGACTGCTCGGGCCTGACCTCCCAGGCCTGGGGCCACGCCGGCACCCCGATCCCGCGTACCAGCCAGGAGCAGTGGGCCGACCTGCCCCACGTCCCCCTGAACCGCCTGCGCCCCGGCGACCTGGTCGTCTACTTCCCCGAGGCCACCCACGTGGCCCTCTACCTCGGCGGCGGCAAGGTGGTCCAGGCCCCCCGCCCCGGCGCGAAGATCAAGGTCTCCCCGATCGCCGCCAACCCGATCCTGGGCGCGGTACGCCCCGATCCGAAGGCGGCCTCCCTGGCCTCCTACACGCCCCCGGCGATCCCGAAGACGGCGACAGAGGGCCCGGACGACAGCTTCGGGACATTGCCGCCGACGGCGCCGACTTCCACCTAGGCAAGGCGCGGGGCTGTCTCGGCATGCGGTGCGGACACCCACCTGAAGGGGCGCTGGGGGTACCCCCGGCCGAAGGCCGGGGGAGGAACTGCGCGACCAGCCCCCACCCACCCGCACCCGACACTCAAGCCAGCAGCCCCGAGCTCTTCCACAACCGCCGCCCAGCCCCCCGGAGAACCCCGATGTCGTCCAGGAAGTCGGTCAGCCGCTTCGCGCCGGTCTGCATGACCTCCCGCCGATGCCCACTCGCCCGCACCTGAGCCACGGCCTCCCGCCGGTCCAGCCCCACGTTCGTGTAGACCTCCGGATTCACGAAGGCGACCGAGAACACCCGTGCGAACTCACCGGAGGTGACCCGCGTGAACTCCTGCGACCACCGCGGCGCCGTCACCATCTGCCGGCGCAGCTCCTCGCGGGCGTACCGCACGTGCCGGGCCTCCTCGACCACGTGGATCCGCGTGACCCCGCGGACGAGCGGCTGGACCCGCTCGTCCGGGAAGGTCAGCCGCTGCATCCAGTCGAGGACCTCCTCGCCGAGCAGGGTGGCCGTGAAGGACCCGGGGGTCGTGGAGATCGTCTTGAAGAGGCGGCCCAGGTTCTGGTGGGCGCGGCTCACCGGGTACCAGGGCGCGTCACCGCGCGCTATCAGCCGCGCGAACATCTTCGAGTGCCGGCACTCGTCCTCGATCTCGGTCAGCGCGTAACGCACGTGCGCGGTCGTCGCCGCCTTGTCGTAGATGTGCCGGACCAGCAGCTGCATCAGGATCAGCTCGAACCAGATCCCCAGCGAGGCCAGCGCGGCGGCCTCGTGCTGGGAGAGCAGGATCCGCTGTTCCTCGCTCATCCGCTGCCACATCGGCGTGCCGTACAGCGACACCAGCTCCGGCGGCCAGAACCACTTGCCCTCCTCGAAGGGCGCGTCCCAGTCCAGCTCCTTGTCCGGGTCGAAGGAGTGCTTCGCGGAGGAGACGAGCAGCCGTTCGGCCACCTGCTCGCGGTCCTTGAGCAGGCCGAGCGCGTCCCGCAGTCCGTCGACCGCGTCGGCTTCCGTCAGGGTCGTCATGGCTCCCTCACCTCGTTACCCGGGAGTAGTCGTCGTCCACTCTTATGAGACCGCTTGTCAGCAAGACGGTCAATCCCCCGCGCACGACTTGCTGACTCCGCGTCTCAGAACCCGAGCACCGCCCGCATCACCGACCGGGCGATCGGCGCCGCGTCGCCGCCGCCGCTGATCTCCCCGCGGTCGGCCGCCGCGTCCTCGACCACCACCGCCACCGCGACCTTCGGCTCCAGGTCGTCGTCCGCCTGCGCCCAGGACACGAACCAGGCGTACGGCACCCCGGAGTTGCCGAGGCCGTGCTGCGCGGTGCCTGTCTTGCCGCCGACCGTGGCGCCGCGGATCGCCGCGTTCGTGCCGGTGCCCTCCTCGACCACGTCCACCATGAGTTCCTTCACGCGCACCGCCGTCGCGGCACTCATCACCTGCCGGACCGGCCCCGCACCGCCCGTGCCGACCGTCTCGCCGGTCCGCCGCACCGTCCGCTCCACCAGGTACGGCGGGTGCGCCAGCCCCCCGTCGGCCACCGCCGCCGCGACCATCGCCATCTGCAGCGGCGTGGCCCGGGTGTTGTACTGCCCGATCGAGGACAGGGCCAGCTGTGCCTTGTCCACGCTCGTGTCGAAGGTGCTCGGCGCGGCGGTGAACGGGATGCGCAACCGGGTGTCGTTGAAGCCGAACGCCTGGGCCGTCGCCGTCATGCTCGCCGCCCCCACGTCCACGCCCAGCTTCGCGAAGACCGTGTTGCAGGACCACTCGAAGGCCGCCCGCAGCGAGGCGTCCGCGCAGCCGTCGCCCTCGTTGGTCAGCCGGGTCGTGGTGCCCGGCAGCCGGTAGGGGTCGGGGGAGTCGGTCGGCGCGTCCAGGTCGGTGACCACGCCCGCGTCCAGGGCGGCGGCCGCCGTGACCACCTTGAAGGTCGAGCCCGGCGGATACGTCTGCCGCACCGCCCGGTTGAGCATCGGCTTCTCAGGGTCGTCGTTCAGCCGCGCCCAGGCCGAGGTCACCGCCTCGCCGTTGCCGGACAGTTCGGAGGGGTCGTACGACGGCGTGGAGACCAGGGCGAGGATCCGGCCGGTCGCCGGTTCGATCGCGGCGACCGCGCCCTTGCGCGAGCCGAGTCCCCGGAAGGCGGCCTCCTGGGCGTACCGGTTCAGGGTCGTGACGACGTTCCCGCCCGGGTTCACCGCCCGCCCGGTGTCGTTCCACAGCGGGAGCGGCGACAGCAGCGGGTCGGTCCCGGAGAGCACCCCGTCCTCGGCGTGCTCCAGGAACGTGGTGCCGTACAGCTGAGAGGCGAAGCCGGTGACCGGGGCGTACAACGGGCCCTGCGGATAGGTGCGTTCGTAGCGCAGCTGCTCCCCGCTGTCCCGGGAGCCGGTGACCGGCGCGCCGCCGACCAGGATGTCGCCGCGGGGGAGGCCGTAACGGGCGATCGAGTTGCGGCGGTTGGCGGGGTTGTCGTCGTACTCCCTGGCCTTCACGACCTGGACGCGGGCCGCGTTGACGAGGAGGGCGAACAGCAGCAGGGCGCAGAGGGCGCGGGCCCGCCGGACGTACCTGGCCATGCCGCCCCGCCGGCGGTCGTGCCCGGTGCTCATGGGGCCACCTGCCCGTCGTAGTGGCGGCGGGCCGAGTCGCTCACCCGGATCAGCAGGGCCACGATCGCCCAGTTGGTGACGACCGAGGAGCCGCCCTGGGCGAGGAACGGCATCGCCATGCCGGTCAGCGGGATCAGCCCGGTCACCCCGCCCGCGATCACGAACACCTGGAGCGCGAGGATCGAGGCGAGCCCGACCGCGAGGAGCCGGCCGAAGGGGTCGCGCAGGGCGAGGCCGGCCCGGTAGCCGCGCTCGACGAGCAGGCCGTAGAGGAGGAAGATCGCGGAGAGTCCGGCGAGGCCGAGTTCCTCGCCCGCGGTGGCCAGGATGAAGTCCGACTTGGCGGCGAAGCCGATGAGGACGGAGTGGCCGAGACCCAGTCCGGTGCCGAGGACCCCGCCGGCCGCGAACGCGAAGAGGGACTGGGCGAGTTGGTTCGGCCCCTGGCCCGCGTCGATCGAGGCGAACGGGTGCAGCCAGTCCTCGATACGGCCGTGCACGTGCGGTTCCAGACGGCCGACGGCGACCGCGCCGAAGACGGCGAGCAGCAGGCCGACGGCGATCCAGCCGGTGCGCCCGGTGGCGACGTACAGCATGACGACGAAGAGGCCGAAGAAGAGCAGCGAGGTGCCGAGGTCGCGTTCGAGGATCAGGACGCCGACGCTCACCAGCCAGATGGTGACGATCGGGCCGAGCACCCGCCCGGTGGGGAACTGCATGAACCACAGCCGGCGGCCCGCGTACGCGAGCGTGTTGCGGTTGGCCGCCAGGTACGCGGCGAAGAACACCGCGAGCAGCACCTTCGCGAACTCGCTGGGCTGGATGGAGAATCCGGCGGCCCTGACCCAGATCCGGGCTCCGTTGACGGCCGGGAAGAGGATCGGCAGGAGCAGCAGGACGAGCGCGGCGGCGACGCAGACGTACGCGTAGCGCTGGAGCACGCGGTGGTCGCGGAGCATCAGCACGACCATGATGAACAGGCCGACGCCCAGGGTGGACCAGACGAGCTGGGCGGGGGCCGCGCGGTCGCCGGGGGTCTGCAGGTCGAGCCGGTAGATCAGGACCAGGCCCAGTCCGTTGAGCAGCACGCCGATCGGGAGCGGCAGCGGGTCGGCGTACGGGGCGCGGAAGCGTACGGCGAGATGGGCGACGAGCGCGAGGATCCCGAGGCCGGCGCCGTAACCGGCGGCGCCGGGCGGGACGGTGCCGGTCTTTGCCAGGCCGACCGCGCAGTAGCCGTACATGGAGAGCAGGACGGCCAGCACGATCAGGGAGAGTTCGATGCCACGGCGCCGGGGGAGACGTACGGCGGAGGTGGGGGTCGCGGTCGCCGCCAGGGTGGTTCCGGCCTTGGTCATGCCCGGAACTTACCCAAATAGTGGGAGTTGAGTGTTCTGCGGGTCAGTGCCCGCGTGGCGTACGGCCGGGGTCGTCCGGGCCGCCGGGGCCGAGGAAGTCGAAGTCGTCGTTGCCAACGGTGCCGCCGGTGCCGCCGGTGTTGCCGACGCCGTCGAGGCGGCCGTCGTCGGGATCGACGAACTGGCCGGTCACCGGGTCGGCGCCGTCCCAGCCGTCGTCGGCGAGCGCGGGCGCGGTGCCGCAGAGGGTGACGAGGGCGGCGGTGACGGCTATGAGGGTGCGGCGGGGGAACATGGTGCCTCCGGCGGGCGATCGGTGCGGACCTGGCTATTCGCCACGCTAGGAGGGGTCGGATGGGGGCGCCCTTTGCAGTGAGCCGAAGGGGGGCCGAGGGGAGCGATGCATGTGCCGGCCGGTGGGGGTTGCTCGCGCAGTTCCTGCCCCAACCTTCGGCCGGGGGTACCCCCAGCGCCCCTGAAAGAAGGGGCGCTGCAGTGCGCCCCTTCAGGGGCGCGGGGAACTGCGCGACCAGCCACGCACCACCCGCAGCCGCGCAACCCACCGCTCACCCCCCTACGGGAGCGTCAACGTCGCCACCGCCCCGCCGCCGATCGCGTTGGCGAACGACAGTCGCGCGCCCAGCACCTCCGCCTGCCCCACCGCGATCGTCAGCCCCAGCCCGTGCCCCCTGGCCCCGCCCTCCGTCCGGAACCGCTGCGGGCCGTGGGCCACCAGGTAGTCGGGGTAGCCGTCCCCGTGATCCCGCACGGTGACCTCCTTCCCCTCCACCGTCAGCACCACGGGCCCCCGCCCGTGCCGGTGCGCGTTGGCGACCAGGTTCCCCAGCACCCGTTCCAGCCGCCGCCGGTCGGTCTCGACCCACACGTCCCGTACGACCTTCACCTCGGTCTCCGTCCCGGACGCCCGCACCACCCGCTCGGCCAGCGTGCCCAACGCCTCCGCGTCGGTCTCCAGCCGTTCCCGGCCCGCGTCGAGGCGGGAGATCTCCAGCAGGTCCTCGGTGAGCGTGCGCAGCGCCGCCACCCGGTCCCGCACCAGCTCCGTCGGCCGTCCCGGAGGCAGCAGTTCCGCCGCCGCGTGCAGCCCCGTCAGCGGCGTCCGCAGCTCGTGCGCCACGTCGGCCGTGAACCGCTGCTCGCTCAGCAGCTTGCTCTGCAGCGACGCGGCCATCCCGTCCAGCGCGGCGGCGACGGCGGCCACCTCGTCCTGCGGGCGGGTCGGGTCCTTGGTGCGGGGATCGTCCACGCGGGCGTCCAGGTCCCCGGCGCTGATCCGCCGGGCCACCTGCGCGGTGCCGTGCAGCCGCCGGGTCACCCGGGTCACCGCGAACGCCCCGACCAGCAGCGTCGCCCCGATGGCCAGCGCCGACGACCAGAGGATGGAGCTGTCCAGGCCGGCGATGGTGCGGGCCTGCTGGGAGTAGTCGACGGCCACCGCGAGCGCCCGGTGCCGGTCGGCCGGGCCCGCCGCCCACATCGTGGGCTGACCGTCGTCCCGGGCGACCATCGTGCCGCGGTCCCCGGCCAGCGCCAGCGCCCGCAGCTGCGCCGGCAGCCCCCGCGGGTCGACGCGGGCGCCCCGCGGCAGCGCGTCCCCCGCCTCGTACGCGGCCGTCGCCTCCGCGAGCCGGGTCAGCGCCTGGTCGCGGGCCTGGGCGACGGTCTGGTCGGTGACCGACACATGCACCAGGACGCCGAGCAGCGCGGCCAGCGCACAGCACATCACCGTGATGAACGCGGCCGACTTCGCCGCCAGCGTCCCGGCCCAGCGGGGGAGTCTCATCGCGTGCCCGCCGAGGCCGAGGGCGCAGGTCTGCGGGTGTGGCGCCCCTTGCCGGTGCGCAGGAACTCGTCCCGGGTGAACACCATCGCCTTCCGCTCCGGGTCCCACGCCCAGGTCGTCCGGTACTCGTACCCGCTGATCCCGGCCGGCGACCGTACGATCACCGTCCGCCCGGCCAGCTCGACGCCGATGATCGCGTCGTCGTCGTCGAGGACCTGTTCGAGCCGGTTCTTCTCGACGGTGTACACGCGCAGCGCGGTCTGGTTCGTCGGATACAGCCGGAAGCCGAGCGTCAGCTCGTCCCGCCCGTCCCCGGTGAGGTCCCGGTAGTACGGCTTCAGCAGCGGACAGCGCGCCCCACCGCCGCCCGCCGAGCACTCCTGCAGCCGCTCCGCCGTCTCGTGGTACACCCCCTTGGACCCGTAGTCCGCCGGGTCCGAGGCGATCTCCGCCCGTACGACGGCCACCGGATCCACCCGGCGGATGTCGCCGCCGGGAACCGTGATCCCCTTCACGGTCTCCGTGCTGCCCTCGTCGTAGGGCCAGGCCGGGCTGGACGCCGGCCTCAGGTCGGGCCAGAGCTTCGCGGGACTGACCGCGGTCGGTGCCGCCCCGGCCCCGCGCAGCCCGCCGGAGTCGCCGCAGCCGGCCGCGGTCAGCGCCAGCAGGGCGACGGCGACCGCGGTCACGGCGGTGCGGACGGGACGACGGGCTGGCACGCTGCTCCTGGCTCGGCGGGGTCGGTGGTCGATGGGTGCGGAGGCCCCGTACACCTTATTCGCGGTTTTGTAGGGAAGTCCTTTTTGCGCCTGGGGGTGCCGGTGCACGGGAGAGGCTACTCGGCGAGGTCCTCCAGGAGACGGGCGGTGGACAGGCCGGCCCTCAGGTAGGCCACGAACAGTTCGTTGTGCAGCGCCCAGGGCGAGCGCCGGGCCCGTACCAGCCGGATCGCCTCCTCGGCCGTACGCCCCTGGTGCACCAGCGCCTGCGCGACCACGAGCCCCGACCGGTTGTACCCGCTGTAGCAGCGAACCAGCACCGACCGCCCCGCGTCCAGCGCCTCGCTGGCCGCCCGCGCGAGCCGCATCACCCCGGCGAGCTGGGTGCCGTCCAGCGGCCCGTCCGGTATCGGCCACACATGGTGCTCGACCCCGTCGGCCGGACCGTGTCCGGGCATCCTGAGCAGGCTCTGCACGAGATCGAACTCGTCCCGCACCACGGCAGCCTCCAGCTGCCCCGAACGCGCCCGGAACTCGTGACCGCCCATCCACAACCCGGGCAGCACCTCGCTCCAAGGACTGTCCGGAGCCGGTACGTCGTACTGCTCCCCACGGATCCGCACCCGGCGCCTCCCCGCTGCGCGCGCCAACCCCTGTCAAAGGTAGCGGGGTTCTTGCCCCTGGAGCACCCCGCCTGTTCCCATGGTCGAGGGGTGATGACGCAATGAGCGGACTGCGCGTCGTGCCGGCCTGGCGGCACGGCCAGGAGCGACTGTACGTATGCCTCACGGACGGAAGGAACATCGCCTGGTACGACCGGGAGGCGGGCCGGGTCAACCTGCTCAGCGAGGAGCGGCGGGACGACGTGCTGGAGACTCTCAGGCCGTTCCTGACCGGGCCGGTCACGATCGGCCCGCCACCCGTGCCGACCCCCGCCGAACTGGCCCGGCTGAGCCTGCATCCCGACGACGACCTCGCCCCCAACCGCCCCGGCGAGGCGCTGCTGGTCGCCATCGACCGGGACCCCGGCCCGGCCCACCGCCTGCGCCCCGACCCGCGCCGCCGCGCCCTGACCGCGGAACAGACCGTCGGCGACGCCCTGGACCGCCTGGACGGCGCCGGCTGGCACGCCCTGCACTCCGTCCCGCTGCCCGGCGGCGACCGCCTGCACCACCTGCTGATCGGGCCGGGCGGCCTGTTCTGCGTGCACTCCCTCTACGCCCGGAAGCAGAAGGTTCTGGTCGCCGACCCGATGATCACACTGGGTCGGCGTGACCCCCGGCCGCTCCTGCGCCGCCTGCGGGCGGACGCCGACCGGGCCTCGTACGCCCTCACGGCCGAGGTCCGCCCGGTCCTGGCCCTGACCGAACCGGCGGACGTCACGCTGACCGCCCCGCCGCGCGAGGTCCACATCCTCCGCGACCGGGACCTGGACACCCTCTCCCGCCTGGGCGGCGTCCTCAAGCCGGCGGACGTGGAGGCCCTGCACGCGATGGCGCGGGACCGGAACACGTGGGGGAGGGTGTAGGCCCCTCGGGGGCCCTCAGGGCAGCGTCGCCGCGCGCCCCGCGTCCAGCAGCGGGGCCAGCAGGTCCCCGTGGTCCTGGACGCGCGGCGCGATGTCCCCCGCCCGGAACACCAGCTGGCCCGCCGCCCGGCACTGTTCGACCTCCTCCCACGTGACCGGCGCCGACACCGTCGGCTCCCGCCGCGCCCGCACCGTGTACGGCGTGGCCGTCGTCTTCCGCCCCGCGTTCTGGCTCCAGTCCACGAACACCTTCCCCGGGCGCAGACTCCGCGTCATCCGGTGCACCACCAGCCGCGGCAGCGCCCGCTCCGCGGCCACGGCCAGTTCCTTCGCGTACTCGCTCACCCGCTCGCTGGACGCCCCCCGCACCGCCGCCAGCAGATGCAGCCCCTTCGACCCGGCCGTCTTGGCGTACGCCTCGATCCCGTCCGCCGCCAGCCGCTCCCGCAGCCACAGCGCGACCTCACAGCACTGCACCACCGTCGCCGGCGCACCGGGGTCCAGGTCGAAGACGATCCGGTCGGCCTCGTCCGGCGTCCCCACCAGCCACTGGTGCGTGTGGAACTCGGCGACCAGGTTCGCCGCCCACATCAGACTCGCGAGGTCCTGCACCAGCACCATCCGGGCCGCCCCCTCCGACCGGCGCACCTCGGCGGTCGTGACCCACTCGGGCGTACCCGGCGGCACGTTCTTGGCGAAGAACACCTGCCCGTCGGGGCCGTCCGGGTACCGGAGGAACGAGACCGGCCGGTCCCGCAGGTGCGGCAGCAGGACCCCGGACGCCGTCGCGTAGTAGTGCAGCAGCTCGCCCTTGGTGAACCCGGTCGCCGGATACAGCACCTTGTCCAGGTTGCTGAGCGCGACCCTCCGCCCGTCCACCTCTGTGATCGGCGTCATACGATGACAATCTCATACAAATCCCGGTCATCGGACGGAGGGAAGCCGCACGTGCGATCCATCTGGAACGGCGCGATCTCCTTCGGGCTCGTCAGCATCCCGATCAAGCTGGTGAACGCCACGGAGAGCCACTCGATCTCCTTCCGCCAGGTCCACACCGAGGACAACGGCCGCATCCGCTACCGCAAGTTCTGCGAGCTGGAGGACCGCGAGGTCACCCAGTCGGAGATCGGCAAGGGGTACGAGGACGCCGACGGCACGATCGTCCCGATCACCGACGAGGACCTGTCCCACCTGCCCATTCCCACCGCCCGCACCATCGACATCGTCGCGTTCGTCCCGGCCGACCGGATCGACCCGCTCCAGATGGAGGCGGCGTACTACCTGGCGGCCTCGGGGGCTCCGGCCGCCAAGCCGTACACCCTGCTGCGCGAAGCCCTCAAACGCAGCAACAAGGTGGCCATCGCGAAGTACGCGCTGCGCGGCCGCGAGCGCCTCGGCATGCTCCGGGTGGTCGGCGAGGCCATCGCCATGCACGGCCTGCTCTGGCCGGACGAGGTCCGCGCGCCGGAGGGGGTCGCCCCCGACGCCGACGTCACCGTCCGCGACAAGGAACTCGACCTCGCGGACGCCCTGATGGCCACCCTCGGCGAGGTCGACCTGGAGGACCTGCACGACGAGTACCGGGAGGCGCTGGAGGAGGTCATCGCCGCCAAGGCGGCCGGCGAGACCCCGCCCGAGGCCCCCGAACCGGCGAAGGGCGGCAAGGTCCTCGACCTGATGGCGGCCCTGGAGAAGAGCGTGCGGGCGGCGAAGGAGTCCAGAGGGGAGGGGGCCGAGGAGGCGGAGGTCACCTCGCTGCAGGGCAAGAAGTCCGCGTCCGGGGCGAAGAGCACGACGGCGAGGCGGTCCACGGCGAAGAAGACGGCGGCGAAGAAGACGGCGGAGGGCAAGGCGGCGGAGGGCAAGACGGCGGAGGGCAGGGCGGCGACGAAGAAGGCGGCGGCCACGAAGAAGGCGGCGGCCACGAAGTCCGCGTCCGCCAAGTCCGCGGCCAAGAAGACACCGGCGAAGAAGACGGCTGCCAAGAAGACGGCTTCATCCCGCAGACGCTCCGCATGAAAAAGGGGCAGTCACCGCGCGTCTCCATGGTGCCGCTCAAGAAGAAGCGCCTGCTGGAGCGCCCCGTCAGGGGCGCTGGGGGTACCCCCGGCCGAAAGTGGGGGGAGGAACTGCGCGACCAGCCCCCACCGGCCCGCGTCGGTCGCCGATACGTGCCAAGACCCGCTGGGTGTGCGGCCACGGGCCGTCGCCCGGCCGGTTATCGCCATCCGCAATAGTACATATTCCGGCATTTTCGTAGATATATCGCAAGCCCGGCACCATGCTGGATGACGGGGGGGAGGCCCGCCGCACGGCGGGCAGACAGGTTGTCCCCGCTCGTGAAGGCATTGTCATGCGTGCACTGCATTTCCACCCCCCCGGCCGAACCCACGCCCTGTCACTCACCCAGGTACGCGCCCCCGCGGAGGCCCGCAGGCCCACCGATACGGCGGCAAGGGGCACCTCGGGCCCGCCGGGTGAGACGCGTGCCGCCGGTCCGGTGCCCGGGCTGTCCGCCGCGGAGTGCGGACTGCTGCTGATCAGGCTGACCTTCGGCCTGCTGCTGGCCGGCCACGGTGCGCAGAAGCTGTTCGGCATCTTCGGGGGGCAGGGCCTGGCGGCCACCGGCAGAGGCTTCGACGCCCTCGGCTACCACCCGGGCAAGGTCTTCGCCGTCATCGGCGGTCTCTCCGAACTCTGCGGCGGCCTCGGTCTGGCGGTCGGCCTGCTCACCCCGCTCGCGGCCGCGGCCGTCGTCGGCGTGATGATCAACGCCATGGCGACCGTGAGCGGCGCCCACGGCCTGTGGATCCAGAACGGCGGAGTCGAGTACAGCGTCTCCATCTGTGTCGTCGCCCTCGCCCTCACCGCCATCGGCCCTGGCCGGTTCTCCCTCGACCGGTTCTTCCCCTGGCGCTCGGGCGGCTGGCTCCCGGCCGCCGTCGCGCTCGGCCTGGGCGGCATCGGTGCCGCGATCGCGCTGAGCATCTGACACCCGGGCCCCGGAAATCCGGGCGGCGGGGCCGCTGCCGCCATTCGTGCGGAAGCCCCGCTGCCCGGAGTGGTCCTGCCGCCGCTTCGTGCGCGTGGCACGCCGAGCGGCGGAGTCCCCCCTCCTGCATTCCTCCTACATTCCGGCTGAGCTCGGTTTCCCTGGGAGAGACGTGACCCGGTCCCGCATCCGTTCCTCGCTCGCGCTCCGCGGGGACTCGCCCGGCAAGTGATCCAGCACGCGGGGCTGTCGGCCGGCCTCGAGCAAGGGGCCGCCCAGGAGCAGGCATGTACATGGACAGCGTGCCCCTGGTCCGCCATGCTGTCCTGGCGCTTCGACGGGCCGGCGGCGCAGGCCGCATGGTGTGATGAGGGGGCGGGGACCGGTGGAGCAGTCGCAGGTTGCAGCTGTGCCCCAGGAGCGCGTCCGCTACCGGTTGACGACCAGCCAGCGCCTGCTGCCCGTACTGCCCGGATTCACTGTCGCCCTGACCTCCCAGGTCCCGCTCTTGCTGGACAGGCAATCGTTTGATCCCGTAATCATCCCGGGCTTGGTCATATGGGGTGTTCTGTTGCCCCTGGTGCTGCTCGCCTCGCGCTCGTTCGGCGTCACTCTCACACCGTCGGAGGCCATCGCGCACAACCTTCGCCGCCGGACCATCCGGTGGTCGAACGTCCAGGCCGTCCAGATCGAGTCGCTCCTCGGTAGCCGGACCGTCGTGATCTACGAGGCGGGCGGCCGCCGAACCCGCCTGCGGGCGCCGACGACCGGGTTCCTCAGCTGGGACCGCAGCTTCGAGGAGAAGTTCCACACCATCGGCAGGTGGTGGCTGGACCACCGCGGCCCGGACTGGGTTCCCGTCCCGCCGCCAGGGGTGTGGTGGGGCGGCCCGCCGACGTCCCACGGGAACCCCTACGCCCCTCCCGCGTAGTCGGCAGTGAGTGAGCCTCTTCCAACCTCAGGAGAGGGGTATGCGCAGGTGGCGTCGGTGGGGCGGGCTTCAGGGCTCGTCCGTGAAGTCGGTCAGTCCCGCCATCTGCGCTTGCGATTCCACGTCGGCCAGGCGTTCCGAGAGGGCGGCGTGCAGGAAGCGGTAGGCGTCGCTGCCGAGCACGAGGCGTTCGGGGGCAGGTGACTGCTCGGCGCCGGCGATGATGCGGGCGGCCATCTTCGCGGGGTCGCCGAGCGACGGTCGGCTGCGGTCGCCCGCGCCGCGGGTCATCGCGGCCGGGGTGTTGTCGTAGGCGGGCATCGGGGTAGCGGTCTGCAGGCTGTCGTAGCGGAATTCGGTACGGGCGCCACCCGGCTCCACGATGGTGACCTCGATGCCGAACGGGGCGACCTCCTTGGCCACGGACTCCATGAACCCCTCGATGCCCCACTTGCTGGCGTGGTACAGCGACGCGCCCGGGTTGGTGGCCTGGCCGCCGTAGGTGGACAGCTGGACGAGCCGCCCGCCGCCCTGGGTGCGCAGATGTGGCAGCGCGGCGCGGGTGACCTGGATGGACCCCACCAGGTTCGTGGCCAGGATGTGCGTGATCTGCTCGTCGGTGACCTCCTCGGCCGCGCCGAACAGGCCGTAGCCGGCGTTGTTCACCACGACGTCGATCCGGCCCAGCTCGCCGAACGCCCGGTCCACGACCTGCCGCACGGCCGGGGTGTGCGTGACGTCCAGACGCGCCACCCAGAACCGGTCGCCGTACTTGTCCTGCAGATCCCGCACCGATCCCGCCCGGCGCACCGTGCCGGCGACCCGGTCGCCGCGGTGGAGCAACTGTTCGGTCAGCTGTCGGCCGAATCCGCTGTTGACGCCGGTGATGAACCATGTGTGAGTCATCGCTCCCACTCCTTGTGTCGACTCCTGCCCTCGAGCCTGCGGCGGAACGTTGCCGCGTGGCAGTGCCGAGAAGTTCCTGGGAGAAGCAGGACCACCCACATCCGGGCGGCAGCGGTTACCGTCAGCGGTATGGGCACATCCGAGACGGGCAACATGCTCGGCGAATTCCTCCGGGCCCGAAGGCACCTGGTGCATCCGCAGGACGTCGGCGTACGGACGACCGGCATCCGCCGCGTCCCCGGGTTGCGGCGGGAGGAAGTCGCCATGCTGGCCGGCATCAGCGCGGACTACTACCTGCGCCTGGAACAGGGACGGGACCGCACGCCCTCGACACAGGTGCTCGACGCGCTGGCCGACGCGCTCGGCCTGGACGAGGACGGCGCCGCACACCTTCGACAGCTCGCGCGCC
The DNA here is from genome assembly GCF_055565975.1 of Streptomyces sp. NPDC028289. Taxonomy (NCBI): domain Bacteria; kingdom Bacillati; phylum Actinomycetota; class Actinomycetes; order Kitasatosporales; family Streptomycetaceae; genus Streptomyces; species Streptomyces sp. NPDC028289. The sequence continues at coordinate 1,069,511 of NZ_JBVHTI010000003.1, forward strand.
CGAAGTCCCGGCGCCGCACCCGGCCCCGAACCGGAAAGGTGCCGGCCAGCATCCGGCAACTGGTCCAGACCCTCACCGTGCCGGCGTTCGTGCAGAACAAGTACATGGACGTGCTGGCCGCCAATCCGATGGCCGTCGCGCTCTCCCCGCACCTGGCGCCGGGCTCCAACCGGCTGCTCACGTTGTTCACCGATCCCGAATCCCGCCGCCTGCACCCGGACTGGGAAGAAGGCACCGCCGATGTCGTGGCCCAGCTCAGGGCCTTGATCGGCGGCGACACCGACGACCGCCGGCTCGCCGAGCTGGTGGGCGAGCTGTCCCTGAGCAGCGACCGGTTCCGCCGGCTGTGGGCTCGGCACGACATCCGTGGCCGGCGCAGCGCGACGACCCGGCTGAACCATCCACAGGTCGGCGAGTTGACCCTGCACCGCGACAAGCTCGCGGTGACCGGGACCGATGACCTGGTCATGGTCGTCTACCACGCCGAGCCCGGCACGCCCTCCGCCCACGCACTGGCGCTGCTCGGCTCCATGACCACAACAGAGCACCACCGCACGGCTCCGCACAGCGCAGCCGGCAGCCCCCGTCCGACCGGGCCGGCACGCCGCGTCGAGAACGAGCACCGGCCGCACGACTGACGGCCCTGGGCCTGCGTCATCACCTACGCCTTGGCCCGCGCCACCCCCACCGCGTCGGGGCGCGGCGGGCGAGCCCCACCCAGAACACTTTCCAGCCGCGCCCCGGATACCGGGCCGATGCCGTGACGGACCCGTACAACCCGCGAAGCTGCCCTGGACCGGTCCCCCTGATCGGTCGATCGGTCTTCGGATGGCGTGCCTCTCGGCCTGGCGCGCACCCCAGCGTGATCCAATAGGGCATGGCATCGTCCTGGACCGGTGATCGGGTACGCCTGCGCGCTGTCGAGCCCGACGACTGGACGGCGTTCATGCGCTTCGCCGACGACGACGGGCGGCGAGGGAGCCGCCCGGATCTGCCGCGGTCCGCCGAGAGTTACCGTGCCTGGGCGAAGGAGCAGGCCGTTGCCAGGGGCGATGACGACCGCTTCCGGTTGGCGGTCGAAGCGACGGCGACGGGAGAGCTGGTCGGCACGGTCGGCTCGCATCGCACGGGCCGTCGTTCAGGCTGGTTCGAGTGTGACGTCACGATCGGCGCCGACCACCGGCGCAACGGCTACGCGACAGAAGCCTTGGGGCTGCTGCTGCGCTTCATGTTCGCCGAGCGGCGCTATCACAAATGCCTGGCAGCGGTCTTCGCCCACAACGAGGCCTCGCTGGCACTCTTCCGTCGGCTCGGCTTCACCGAGGAGGGGCGCCTGCGGGAGCACGTCTTCCTCGCCGGCCGGCACCGCGACCTCGTCATGATGGGCATCCTCGCCGACGAGTTCGACCAGCGGCACACGACGAGCCGCCCATGAGCCGGCCGCCCATGAGCCGGCCGCCCATGAGCCGGCCGCCCATGAGCCGGCCGCCCAGGAGCCGGCCGCCCATGACCCGGCCGGCCAGGAGGCCTGGCCCCGGAAGCGTGACCGCCCTCAGCCGCGCGAGGAGGCGCGCAGCCGCAGGCCGACGGTTGCGAGACCTTCGAGGGTCCTGACCTGGTAGCTGGGTTCCGGCCCCGGCGGCTCGCTCAGGTGGTAGCTGCGGGCGGTCTGCGCTGTCAGGAGCGTCAGCATCGCCATGGCCAGAGCGGCTCCCTCGCAGCCATGGGGCCCGGTGCCGAAAGAGAGGAAGACCCCGGGTTTCGCCGACGAGCCCGAATCGTCGAGCCAGCGCTCGGGCCGGAACCGGTCCGGCTCGGAGAACTCCCGTGCGTCGCGGTGGGCGGTGTAAGGGCAGACGAGCACGGTGGATCCGGCGTCGATGGTGTAGTCGGCGAGCTGAGTCCGTCGTGGGGCGCGCCGGGTCAGCAGCCAGCTCGGGGGGTACAGCCGGAGCACCTCACTCACCAGTGCCTGGGTGTATCGCAGGCCACCGACGTGGGCGCTGGTCGTCGCGGCCGGGTCCGCGGGCAGCGCGGCGGCTTCGGCCGCGACGCGGGCCGCCGCCTCGGGGTGCCGGGCCAGGTGGAGCAGAATCCATCCGGCCGCCCGGGAAGGGGTCTCGAAGGTGGCGACGGTGATCCCGGGGAGAGTGTCGAGGACGGCCTCTTCCGGCAGCAGGCCGTAGTGGGGGGAGGGCCGGAGCATCTGCCCCAGCATGTCGTCACCGAGCCGCCCCGATGAACGGCGCCGGCGGACGATGGGCCGCAAGGCCTCGGTGAAGGCGACCTGCTGCCGTGTCCGGAACCGACGTGCCGGTGTGGGGATCCAGCGTGGCCACACCCACCGCGAGGGGCGTACGAGTACCTCGCGGGCCAGGAAAAGCTGTGAGGCGTGGGGCAGCAGGGTGGGAGCGTCTTCGGAGAAGACGTAGTTCATGCCGACCTCTGCCAGGACACGCCGGACCCGGGGCAGGATCTCGACGTCCTGGCCCGTGGGCAACTGGTCGGCGAACCGGGCGGTCAGGGGCGCGATCTCACCGATCCGGGCTGCAACCGCCTGCGCCCGCAGTCCGCGCATGCGGGCGGTGTGCGCGTACGCACGCTCCTCGGGCGTCGGTGCTCCGCTCGACCGCTTCAGCGGTGGGAAGAGAGGCGAGGGTGCCTTGGGGAAATCCTGCGCGCGACGCAGGACTGCTTCGCACGGCCCGGCCGCAGCGGCTACGTAGACGCCCGGCTCCAGCTGCCAGACGTCCCCGCACTCTTCAGCGCCACGCCGCGCCAACGCCAGCCGGTCGCGGCTCCAGGCCGCGAAGCTGCCTCCGGGCAACCTCGGCGGCTCACGCGGCGGCTCATTCGCTCGGCCCATGCGATCGTCCCCGGCTCTCGTACCTGTCCAGGCCGATGTCGTCGGCAGCGGGGCTGGGAACTGGCGGGTGCCCGGAGGCGCCCGCCAGCTGTGCGGTGGTCCTAGTCGCCGGCGTACGCATCCCACTCGTGGGAGCCGTACGCACCGTAGTGGCGGGTGAAGGACAGTTTGCCGAGCAGCTTGGCGATCATGGTGCACTCCTCTCAGCTGTCTTCAGCACCAAAAGCCACACATGGAATAGTGTCTCATATCAGGCATCTCGTATGTAGAGCACATTTCCCCCACCGGCCGCATGTGTTCACTCCGCGTCGGAGCCTCCGAGTTGGAAGTGCCAGACGACAGCGACGGGGGATTCGTCCAGGGCGGCGGCCGACGCTTCGGGGCACCAGTGCAGAAGGTCCCAGGACATGTGGGTCGGGAGCGGCTCCGGGGCGGTGCCGGGGACTAGGGAGTGAAGCGGTCGGCGGGGTTCCTCGCAGCGCCGGACCTGGAAGCCGAGGGGGAGAGCCGCCGAGAGGTACGTGCTCAGCGGCCGGTGGTGTTCGGTGAGGAGGGAGGGACGACCGTCCGGACCGGGGCGGCGGGGGAGCGTGGGCCTGAGATAGGACACGATCAGGTGTGGGTCCGAGATCACGAGATGACCGCCTGGGCGCAGCACGCGCGCGAACTCCGCCAGCACGGCCGCCAGGTCGGGGACGTGCGCCAGTGCGAGCGCGCAGACCACCACGTCGACCGCATCGTCGGGAAGCGGCAGTTGGTGCAGGTCGGCCTCGAGGAAGGTGACGTCCGGCAGGCGCTCGCGTGCGTGCGCGAGCATGTCCGCCGAGGCGTCGACGCCGATCACGTGGTGGCCGAGGCGGTGCAGGTAGGCGGTGTGCCGGCCGGTTCCGCAGGCGGCGTCCAGTGCGCTGCCGACCGGCAGGCTGTCCAGGATGCGCCGGACGATGGGCTGCTCGATGTCGATCATCTGGTTGCCGGGGGCGTCGTAGTGCGATGCCCAGGACTGGTAGACCTCGGCCGTGCTGATCGTGCCGGGAGCCGCTGTGACGTTCTCGGCCTGAACAAGGGCGGGGGTGTCCAGGAGCCGGCGGATCTCGGCGATCCGGGCCTCGACGAAAGCCTGGTCGGCGCTTCCCTCCTTGAAGCCGCGCAACAGGGCGGCACCCTCCAGTCCGAGCAGATAGCCGAGGGGGCTCAGATAGGTCATTCCGGGGACAGTACCGATGTGTGCTACGACGGCTCCAGAGGTTTTCGCCGTGCCCGATCCCCCGGGCCCTCTTCGGAATGTCCTGTCTCTCGGACGGCCACGATGCGTCGCGGAGTCGAGTGGCATGAGAGGCGGCGGCGGTCCAGGATTGGCGGCAACTGGAGGCTGCCGTCGGCGTCACCGGGGCCGGGCTCGTAGCGCGAAGGGGCTGTCGTCACAGTGATCGACACGGACGAGCTGACCAGGCGGAACGCCGGGTTCGCCGACGGCGGATCGTTCGCCGGCCTGGGACTCATGCCCAGCGGAAGCCTGACGGTCATCGGATGCGTCGACCCGCGAGTCGACCCGTCCGACGTGCTCGGGCTCAAGCTCGGTGAGGCAGCGGTGATCCGCAACGTGGGAGGCCGGGTCACGCCCGCGACACTCCGGACGCTGGGGATGCTCTCGAAGGTCGTCCAGGCCCGCACGGGCGGCCCTCGCCGGGGCGACGTCCACTATGCGGTCCTGCACCACACCGACTGCGGGATCACGGACCTGGCACCGTTCCCCGACCTGCTGGCCGACTACTTCGAGGTTCCGGCCGAAGACCTGGGCGCCAGGGCGGTCACGGACCCGGTCGCGGCCGTCCGCGTCGACGCCGAGGTCCTCAGGCGGAAGCTTCCGGCCGGAGTCTTCGTCTCAGGGCTCGTGTACGACGTGGCCACCGGGCTCGTCGACGTCGTCGTCCCGCCCGCGCGAGTGGAAGCATGACACCGCGCGGCGCCCGCGCCCCGTCCGCCCGGCGCGCCCGCCAAGGGCCTGAGGCCTGCACCGGGATCTGCTCCCCTGGCCGGTTGCCCGGCAGGTTGTCCGGCCGGTTGTCAGGCTGCTTATCTGGCTGCTTATCTGGCTGCTTGTCCGGCTCCGGCCGCTGGTCCGGCTGCCGGTGCGGCTGCTATGCCGGCTGCACGTCTGGCCGCTTCGCTGGTCGGTCACATCCTCGGGGAGGCGCTTTCTAGCATGTGCGAAGACCACGGGCACTCGGCGGCCGAGCCGGCACGGTCGGCGCCCCGCGTCGCGGAGGGACCGGCTGTCGACCCGGTGACGCTGCCCGAGGTCGACGAGGTCAGGGTCACGACGATGGTCGACAACACCTTCGACGCCCTGCTGGCCTCCGCCGAAGGCGTCACCCGCGCGTCGATGGGGGCCGGGCGGACCGCAGCGCGGCAGTTCGCGGGCGGCGAGACCCTCGCGGGGCTGCGCGCCGAGCACGGCTTCTCCGCCCTGGTCACCGTCCAGAGCGGGAACGCGAGCAGCACGCTGCTGTTCGACACCGGCGCGTCCCCGGACGCGCTGGCGGTGAACGCCGAGCGCCTCGGCATCGACGTTGGCGGCCTACAGGGCGTCGTCCTCAGCCACGGCCACTTCGACCACGCGGGCGGCTTCGACGGCCTGGCCCGGCTGCGCGGGCGCTCCGGCCTGCCGCTGACCGTCCACCCCGCGGTCTGGACCCGCCGACGCCTGCAACTTCCCGCGGACCAAGGCTTGGAGCTGCCCACGCTGTCACGGGGTGCCCTGGAACGCGAAGGGTTCGAGGTGATCGAGCGACGGCAGCCGTCGCTGCTGGCCGGCGGCATCCTGATCACCGGCGAGGTGGACCGCGTCACCGAGTTCGAGCACGGCATGCCGCCGGCCCACCAGGCCTGGGACGGAAACGGCTGGCGACACGACCCCGCCGTCATCGACGACCAGGCACTCGTCATCAACGTGCGCGGCCGGGGGCTGGTCGTCGTCACCGGGTGCGGCCACGCCGGAGTGGTCAACATCGTCCGCCACGCCATGAGACTGACCGGCGTCACCGAACTGCTGGCCCTCATCGGCGGCTTCCACCTGAGCGGCCCCGCCTTCGAGCCGGTCATCGCCCCGACGGTGACCGCCCTCACCGAACTCGCCCCCGCCCTCATCGTCCCCGGCCACTGCACCGGCTGGCGCGCCCAGCACACCCTCGCCGCGGCCCTCCCGGACGCGTGGGTGCAGACCAGCGTCGGGACCACCTACACACTCAGCGCCACCCAGGCGGCGGGTACCTGACTCCGGCGCAACGGGTCCAGCGTGCTGCCGGAGGCACCTCGGACGGCACCCGGGGCGGTGGAGGCCGCCGCCCGAGGCGCGCAGCGAGTGGCCAAGGCCCCCGTCGGCCGTGCGACCGACTGCACGCCTGTCGGCGCAGCTGTGCTTCAGCAGTCGTAGCGGTGGGCGTAGGGGAGTTCGGGGCACTGGCGGCAGAGGAATACGTAGATGCCGCCGAGGTCGCCCATGACCATGTCCAGGTCGTCCTCAGGGGTGACGCTGAGCAGATGTTCCATGCGGTGGCCGCGCTCGCAGGATGGCCAGTCGGGCGGCTGGTTCCAGGCCGGATACCCACCGATGGTCGTACGGCGGACCAGCAAAGCTCTGCGCCACGGACAGGGCCTCCTCGGATCAACAACGCGAACTTGAGGGCAACTTACCTGTGTCGCTCGAGCCGGCCACCAAACGGACACCTGCTCCGAAGCCCCTTCTGCCCTGGTTCTTGTCGGGGATCTCGGTGACCTGCGTTGCCGTGCGAGGAGGCCCGGAGCTTCGACCCGGGGGCTCTTGAAGGGTGCTCATCGGGGTATTCGCTGCCTGGTGAGAATCACGTCCTGGCTGGTGGCCCGGACGGCCCAGGTCTCGAACCCTGCTGAGTACGGTGGGAGTTAGGGAAGAACAGGAGCCCGACCCGGGGACCTGATCATAGGATCCATGCATGCCGAGAGGGGTTGGAAGTTCGACAGGGGCACAAGGTGGGGCGCGCCCGGTTCGCTTGGGGCCCTTGGACGGCAGGTGGGAGCGGCCTGCGGCCGGAGTGGCCGGGAGTCTGTTCGCCGGAGCCGGAGTGGTAGCGGTCTTCATCTCGAAGAATCAGGCTGGCAGCGCCACCTTGGTCGTGATCGGCGCCCTGTTTCTGCTGATGGCTGTTAGTGGCCGCACCATCGAAAGCGTGCGAATCGGCGACTGGGAGTTCACGATGTCGGAATTGCGCAGGCAGGCGGCCGAACAAGCCCATTCCGGGCTTACCGACCAGGCCCAGGCCACGTTGAACATTCTCAAGAAACTCGACCCGGCGGCAGACCGGGACCCAGCGGTTCACGCTGTGGAGATCACTGTCTTCGAGAACCGGGTCATCGACGCTGTCGAGGCCGCACGCTCCGAAGGTGAGCAGGTGGAACGCCACCCCAACAGCGGGCTGGGCGAGCCACTCGCCGTCCTCGTGGCGCAGCCCGATGGCGTCAGAATCGGCGTCTTCGCCGCGTACGCCCTGGACGACTCCGGCCACATTTCGGCGACATCTTCGGACAGCTTCGTACGACGCGCGCGAGAGGTGGACTGCGCCGCCTCCCTTTTCGTCAATGGCACACTCCACCAGGAGGACCTTGCTCGCCTGGTCGAGGGTATTCAGCGGGACGGTGGCCGGCCCGTGGGTGTCGAGAACTGGGTGTCCATCGCGCAATCCGCGCCCCTCCGCCCCGCCATTGACCGTCTGCTCGCCCGGGTCCGCGGTCCGCAGGACGACAGGGTGACGATCCCCGGGCAGTGATCGAGGGACGGTCGGGCAGCACAGTCACCACCTGGCGAGGCCAGTGCAGGGAGCCACGGGGCGGGTCTGCTGCACGGCCGTGTCGCTCCTCAGCTCACCACGATCGCCGTCTTTCCGTATCCTCCGTGCTCCGTTGCCACGCAGTGCCCGCGGCTCGCGCACGACACATTGAACAGATTCATGTCGTCGCTCGACGGGAAGCCGGAGACCGTGGTGCGCGACCAGTGGGTGCCGCTGTCGCGGGTAGCCGTGACGGTCTGGGCGTCGCCGCCCAGGGCGCAGTACGCGCTGGAGGAGACACAACTCGTGTCCCACGCGATCTGCGTGAGCCCGCCACCGTCGACCGTATGCCAGCTCCTGCCGAAGTCCGTGCTGCGCAGGGCTTTGCCCTGGGGGCCGATGCCCGCCGCGTAGCACAAGGAGCGACTCGCGCAGGACACTCCAGTGATCGCGTCCCAGCCGCTGGGGATGCTGCCTGTGGTCGTGGATGCCCAGCCGTCGGTGGTGGAGACGGCGACCCGTGGCAACTGTCGGCCGATCTCCACGTAGGGGCCAAGAGCCACGCATGCCGAGGCCGTCACGCACGCCATCGCGGCGAGGGAGCCGTTGTTGAGCGTCAGATAGTTCCAGGTGCGCCCCTGGTCGGGCGAGCCGTAGACGAGAGTGCCGGAGTAGCGGGTCATCGCCGCCAGCGCGTAGCAGGTGCCGCCCGGCACGCAGGTGACCCAGTAGACCGACCCCAGTGACGAGTAGACCTCCGGCAGCGCGACCTGCGACCACGTCGCCCCGCCGTCCGCCGTGACCGACACCTTGCCGCCCCAGCCGCCCGCCACACAATGCGTGCCGTCGGCGCAGGAGACGCTCATGAAGCCCTCCTGCGCGGTGACGGTTTTGCCTGTCCACGTGTTGCCGCCGTCGGCGGTGCGCAGCACGTAGCCGTGGCTTGAGTTGCCGCCCACGGCGACGCAGCGGGACTCCGTCGGGCAGGACAGGTCGGAGATCCCGTTCGCGGTGGACTGCCAGGCGACGTGCCAGCCCTGGCCGGTGCAGCTCTCGATGCCGCCGAGGTCGAGTTCCACGGTGAACGCCTGGAGCTTCCACTCCTTCACCCACGCGTTGAGATAGGCGTACAGCGTGCCCTGGAGGTACGGGGTGAGGTTCAGGCACAGCCGCGGTGGCCAGTCCGCCGAGGCGTCGCCCTTGAGGCCGCCGCCGATCGACATGCCGACTCCGACCACGTCCAGCTCGCCGACCTGTATCTGCGCACCTGCGTACGCCTTGGCCTCCAGCTCGGCGGAGACGGTTGCCTTCGCTGGGTCGGAGGACTTGCCGTCGAGGCGACGCAGCGAGCCGTCGGGGTTGGACTGGAAGCCGAGCATCCGGTAGCTGTGCTGCTGGAAGGTGAGTGTGCCCTTGGCGCTGACGCTGAACGACGCGTCCGGTGCGATCGCGATGGTGGCGCCCGTGTCGCCGAGCACGAACAGTTTGCGGTGGGTGTTTTGCCAGGCGGCGGGCAGCGAGCAGGTGGCCTCGGCGGAGGCGGACAGGCTGAGGGAGAGAGTCGGCTCGTAGCTGAGCCAGACAGACACGTACGGTTTGCTGACCACGCTGCCCGCGCGGACCTCGACGTGCGCCTGGACGTTCTGCAGCTTCAGGCTGAGGCTGCCGGTGACGCTCACGGACAGGCCGTCGGAGTTGCCGCACTCCAGCACGGAAGCCGACATGGAGCCGAAGTCGACCGTGCTGGTGAGAGAGCTTGCGCTCTGGACCCGCACCCGGCCGGAGGGGGCCGCAGACGAGGAGCCTTGCGAGTCCCCGAGCGGGCCGGAGTACACCGACTGTGCGGTCGACATCACCGACGTGAGAGACGCGGCGGACGGCGTCACCGTGACCGCGGCCGTGCCGTCGGCAGCCGAGGTGTCCACGTTCATGACGGTGCCGGCTAGGCCCGACGGGTGGATCCGTCCTCCCGGCCGGAGCACGAAGCCCTGCCCGGTCGCCGGTACCGCGGCGCCGGCCGTCAGGGTCACGGTCCACGGCTGCTGGCCGGATCCGCTGCCGCCCGGGTCGGCCCCGCCGCCGGTCACCGCGGTGACGCTCGCGTCGTCGGCGACAGCGGTGCCGGTCGCGGGCGTCAGGGTGGCGGTGCTCTGCGGCGCGGGGTTGCGGAACTCGTAGGTGTCGGCGGCCACTGACGGGGAGATCCCGCCAGCGGTCGTCACCTTGACCCGCACAGTCCCCGCCCAGCGGGCGGGGGTGCTCACCCGCAGCGCGGTGCTGGTGGAGTGGGCGAGCACGGTGGCGCGGGACGTGCCGAAGTCGACGCGGCTGACGTACGACAGGCCGGTGCCTTTGATCGTCATGGTCTGGGCGCCTGTCACCGGGCCGGAGCGCGAGGACATGCCGGTGATGCGCGGGGCGGCGACATAGTGAAAGCGCGCCGTGGACGCCTTGCTCGTACCGGACGTCTGGTGCACGGAGATCGTCGCGCTGCCGGCCTTGTGCCGGGGCACGACCGCGGTGATGGCCGTGGGCGAGGCGACATGCACCTTGGTGGCCTTGGTGCCGCCGAACTTCACCCACGAGACATGCGAGAAGTGGGAGCCGTGAATGGTCACGGCGGTCCCGCCGCGAAGCGGGCCAGCCGTCGGCGTCACCGACGTCACGACGGGCCTTGGCGCGGCGGCGGCCACGGCGTTCCCGGCCGGCGCAAGTACGGTGACGACGGACACGAGCGCGAGTAGGAACGTGAGGACGGATCTATGTCCGCGCGAGTATGACGGCGTGCGACGCCCCATTGTTCCTCCCCCGGGCCAGCGGGCGGACGGTGTCGGCCCGAACTGGCCGGGCAAGAGTAACTGTTCGGGCAGATGGGGTGGAAGTACTGCGCAAGGGCGGGGCGTTGGAGTCCTTGGCGCCCTTGTGTGCGCCGGCCTCGGAGCCATGCGAACGAACAGCTTCGGCGCAGGTGGCCCACTCCTGCCCCGCCGGTCGGCGCCTTCCCGGGCGGCGTGGCCTTCTCGCTGGTCATCACCGTCGACGAACGCGCTACGGCCGTCGGCCAGCTGGTGCGCCCGTCCCCGGCGCGGCCGCTTGGCGAGGGACCAGGCCACCGCATCCTGCCGGGCCCCCGTCGCCGACCGAGTGGCCGACGGCGATCACGTCTAGAGATCTTCGACGGCTGAGGTTACGGCGGTTGGAAGTCGAGCCCGGTCTTGGCGATGAGGCCCTCGATGAGGTGGGGTCGGTACTGCATCCGTCTGAGCCGGGTCTTCACCAGTGCGGTGAGCTCGTCGAGGCTGTGTTTGGTGAGGTTGGCCAGGGATCTCTTCAGGTGCGACCAGACGCCCTCGACCGGGTTGAACTCCGGCGCGTATGGCGGCAGCTGGTAGACGGTCAGCCATGGGCGCGCCGCGATCAGCCGTCGCAGGGTGTGGCTGACGTGCGTGTTCAAATTGTCCCAGACCGGGAAGATGGGGCCGCCGAGATGCTGGTGTGCGGCATCGAGCAGGCGGGCGTAGTCGGTCTCGGTGAAGCCCTTGCGTCGGCCTTTGGCGGGGCCGCGGTCAAGGTGGATGCGGTAGATCAGCCGCGGCTGGCGGCCGGCCTTCGTGCAGATCAGTGCCGCCATCGAGACCCGCTTGGTGCCCGCGGCGGTGACCTTCACGACCGGGGTGCGGCCCCGGCGGCCCCAGGTTCGGCCCTTGGGCGGCCTCAGGCCCTGGCCTGCCTCGTCCTCGAAGCAGAGCCAGGCGCCCAGGTCCGCCGCCCTCTCCTCTTTTTATGACGGGCCACTGCTCGTCCTTCCACGCGGCGATCCTCGGCTCGTCCCGCTCGGTGGCCTTGCGGCTCGGGACCTGCACGCTCCAGCCGATGCGGTGCAGCAGCAGGTCCAGCCCGGCCAGGGTGTAATCGACGCCGAACCGGTGGCGCACGATCTCGCCGATGCGGGCCAGCGTCCAGCACTCACTCCAGCCGGAGGCAGCAGGCCCGGCCTCCAACACCGCCTCCAGAGCTCGCAGTTGTCCGGCGCCGAGTTTGCAGCGGGCGCCGCCGGGACCTCTGGACACCAGCGCCTGGCGGCCGCCCGAGACCAGGGCCCGGCGCCAGCGGTTCGCCGACATACGGGTCACCCGGAACCGCCTGGCCACCTCCCGGTCACTGGCCCCCGCCTCGATCAAGTCAGGTGCCGCGAAACGGACTTGATCACGCCGATCGCGCTCGTCGGCCGTCAGTCCTCCGCCATCGGGATACCTCGCACTTCCGGCATAGCGCAGCCGACACCAAACGTCACGACCCCACGTAACCCGCACCGTTAAAGATCTCCTAGCGTGGTCGTCAGGTCGGTCGCCGTCGGGGTGGAACCGGTCTTCGGGGAGGGCTGGACACTTTCGCGCGAAATCCCGGGACGCTTTCGCGTAAGTCACCAAGGGTGCCCCCGCTGGCGATCCGACCGTGACCCAGCTCCGAAGGGACAAGCGGCTCCAAGAGGCTCCCGAACCTCGGCGCCTGCCGGTCACGTTGTGATGGCCCTCGGAGGTGGCGAGGCCGGGATCTGCCCACGGCGTCCAGGCAGGTCGGCGGCGAGAGCCCGGCCGCACCTGCGGCGGCACCGAGGTAAAGCACTGGGAGTGTTCCTGACGAATACGAAGGCGCGGTGTGGGAGGGTCACGGTGGACATGCTCGGGTAACTGGCCGTCCTCGGACTGGAGTGGGCCGGGTCGGCCACGGGCTATCCAGGTGGGCCGTCATCAGATGACGGCCCACCTTGTGGGATCGAACGGCAGATGTTCAGCTCGTTGGGTGGGCGGGGGCATCGCTCGTCGCGGGCCGGGGCGCCTGGCACCCGTGGACGGAGAGCAACCGTCTGATCGAACTCGGCTGCAAGGTCAACGGCGCCGTGGGCTGGAGCCTGGGGTCCGAGCAGGTCTCCCATGGCCTGGGCTGCGCGAGTGAGGAGCGCTTCTACGTGCGCGAGTCCTGGGAGCGCTCCTGAGCCTGCCAGGTCGGGCGGCCCCCCAGGTGGCGCAGTGCTGATGCCGCCGCCCCGGCGCCGCACATGCCGTGCACCCCAGGGCCGGGTGGGGTGGCCGCTGAGCACAGGAACACTCCGGGCAGGCCAGTGGCGTAGGGGTCCAGCGCCGGGCGGGCGCCCAGGAGGAGCTGGGAGACTGTCTTCGCTCCGGTGAGGATGTCGCCGCCGGTGAAGTTGGGGTTGGCCGCTGCGAAGTCGGCGGGGCGGGTGATGTGTCGGCCCACGATGCGTTCGTGTACGCCGGGGGCGAAGCGTTCGAGCTGCCGGAGGATCGCCTCCGTGGCGTCCCCGTCGTAGCCGTGCGGGACATGGGCGTACGTCCAGACGGGGTGGACGTCGCCGACCGACCGGGAGGGGTCGGCAAGGTACTGCTGGCCGACCAGGACGAAGGGCCGCTCGGGCATCCGGCCCTGCGTCACGTCCCGTTCCGTCCGGGCCACTTCGGCGAGCGGGCCGCCGAGGTGCACGGTCCCGGCCCGTTGTGCCCGCTCGTCCCTCCAAGGCACGCCACCCTCGACGGCCAGGTCCACCTTGAAGGCGCCAGGGCCACGGCGGAAGCGCCGGTACGCGCCCGTCACGCGGGCGGGCAGCCTGTCGCCGTAGAGGGCGGCGACCTGACCGGGGTCGAGGTCGAGCAGAGTCACGTCAGCGGGCGGGATCTGCCGCCGGGCGGTGATCCGCACACCGGTCTCGATCGTGCCGCCGGCGGCGAGGAGAGCCGCGGCCATGCTGCGGGCGATGGACTGCGAGCCGCCCTCGGCGACGGCCCACCCGGCGGCGTGGCCGGAGGTGAGGATGCCGAGCCCGATCGCCGAGACGAGCGGGTCCCAGAACGGCCGGAACGCGTGCGCCGCCACCCCGGCCCACAGAGCCTGGGCCTGCGGGGTCCGGAAGAGGCGCGCGAGGACCGCGGGAGGGAGCACGGCCGGGAGGCCGAACCGGGCGAGCAGCAGCGGGTGCGCCGGGATCCGTAGCAGCGGACCCATCACATCGTGCGCGAGGGCGTCCCAGCGCCGTACCAAGGGCTCCAGCAGGGCCCGGTAGCGGCGGCCGTCCTGGCCGAGCCCGGCGGCGGTCTCCGTGACGGAGCGCAGCAGGACCCCGGCCGTCCCGTCGTCCAGCGGGTGCACACAGTCGATCTCCGGCAGTCGCCAGCGCAGCCCGTGGCGTTCGAGGCCGAGGGCCCGGAGCGCGGGCGAGGTGACGGCCATGGGGTGGATGGCCGAACAGTGGTCGTGCAGCAGGCCGGGCAGGATCGCCTCGTGGCTGCGCGTGCCACCGCCGACCTCGTCGGCGGCCTCGAGCAACGTGACGTCCACGCCATCTCGCGCGAGGAGGGCCGCGGCGGCGAGCCCGTTGGGCCCGCCACCGACGACGACCGCGGTCGTCATGACGCCAACACCGTGGGCGGGACGCCGGGCGCCGAGCGCAGTACGTGACGGGACACGGCGCCGCGCACGGGATGGTCCGGGCCATCGGTGGGCCCGTGCTGCCGGGTCACCATGGCGCGCACCGTGACGTGGCCTTGTCCGAGCAGGCCAAGGGCGGCGTCGTGGATCTCATACGCCACAGTCTGCCGGTGGAAGGGCTGCCCTTTCAAATATCACTGACGTCAGCCGTGCTCTTATTCCTCGGCGCTTCCATGCGTCGAGGGCCTTGGTACGTCAGGGCGATCCTTGCCGGTGGCCTGGTCAACCGATCAGGTCCTCACCGAAGGATGGGCGCAGGCTGTGGTGAAGTCCTCTTCGCGGTACCTGGATTGCGCTCCGGTGACGCGCAGAGGTCGGCTCCCTTCCCTGGCCCCACGCAAAGCCTTCATGGTCTTCTCGCGGTGTTCCTTCCGCTCCGCCAGTGATACGACTCTCCTCCGGAGAGAATCGCGGAGCTGCTCATTTACTCAACACGCCGGTGAGGCGTCGGGGGTCGGGTGAGGGCGGTATCGGCCGAGGGGCTGCGGATGTATGAATTTCCTTGCTGCCTGGGCTGACCTGGGAAGTGACGTCACCGTGTCGCCCGTCCCGTCTAAGCAGGAACGACCATTCGGCCTATTAAAAATTTTCTGAGCATTTGTGATCGGCTCGCCAGGTTGGGCGAAAACGCGCGCATGAGTTGCAAGTTGGAGCATGCGCCTGCGTAATATTCCAGGGGCAGAGACAGGCGATTCTGTGTGACCGAGAACCGCCAAATTCGTCTCCATCCCCTCACAGGAGCTGGCCCTTCGATGACGCCCAATTTCCCTGTCGCGCCTCTGCGGCGCACTTTGTCGGTATGGATCGCGGCGGTACTTGCCGTGGTGATCTCCGCTGTCGTAGTCGCTGTGTCGCCGACACAGGCAAGTGCCCTCGCCACGTTTGTAGATCTGGGCAGGGCGGACAGCTTCGCGGTACTGGCCGGTTCGGCAACCACCAACACCGGCCCCTCGGTGATCACCGGGGATGTCGGAGTGTCTCCGGGAACGTCCATCAGCGGATACGGGCCGCCCGCCGTGGTGAACGGGACCCAGCACTCTGCGGACACTGTGGCTCAGGACGCCCAGACCGACCTGATCACGGCGTACGACGATGCTGCCGGGCAGCCCTCCGACGGGGCACTTCCCCCGGACGCCGGTGGCCTGACGCTGGTTCCGGGCGTCTACACAGCCTCCTCCACTCTCGGGCTCACCGGCACCCTCACCCTGGATGCCCAGGGGGACCCCAACGCGGTCTGGGTGTTCCAGATCGGTTCGGGTCTGACGACGGCGTCCAGCAGCAGCGTGTCCCTCATCAACGGCGCTTCGCCGTGCAATGTGTTCTGGAAGGTCGGTAGTTCGGCCACTCTTGGCACCAGCACCGCCTTCGTGGGCAACATCCTGGCCATGACCTCGATCACTGCCACCACGAGCGCGACCATCGAGGGACGGGCGCTGGCCCGTAACGGTGCCGTGACGCTGGACACCAACACGATCACCCGGCCACAGTGCGCGGCCGGCACCACGGGTGGCACCACGACGACCGGGACGACCGCTACCGGCGGGACGACTGGGACGACCGCTACCGGCGGGACGACTGGGACGACCGCTACCGGCGGGACGACTGGGACGACCGCTACCGGCGGGACGACCGGGACGACCGCTACCGGCGGGACGACCGGGACGACCGCTACCGGCGGCACGACCGGGACCACTGGAACCACGACCGGCGGAACTTCGGGCGGAACCACCGGCGGAACGTCCGGTGGGAACGGCCACGGCTGCAAGCCCGAACACAACGAGTACGGCGACAAGCCCGAAAAGCCTGGCCAGGACGACAGCTACGGCTGTGACCCTGCCTAGCATGCGCGACCCACTCCAGCGGGGTGACTGCTCGCAAGCAGCCACCCACGTGCGCGAGTAGGACGGGTGGCGTGCGGCGCGGATCGTCATCGATTCCGCCGCACGCCGCAGGCGGAAGCCAAGGAGAACCAAGTGAGAGAAGTCGGGACGGAAGGACCGGATAGGGCCGTGCGGGGTGGCATTGCGTCAGCAGATGCTGACGAATCGGACCAGGCGGGCGCTAGGCCGACCGCACAGAAGCGGAGCGGGAGACCGACTGCGTTCCAAGCGTCTTCAGAGCCGCCCGTCGTTCTGAAGGCCGGAGTGCAAGTCGCCGTGGTCCTGTGCCTGGCGGCGGCCCTGGTACACGTGCTCCTGGTGTTCCTGCAGGTGGCACCGCCGAATCCCCTCTCCCGGCAGTACAGCCGGCAGGTCAACGCATGGGTCTTCCCGTTGTTCGAGCAGAACTGGCGGCTCTTCGCCCCGGACCCGGAGTCGGTCAACCGGCAGATCTCGGCAAGGACCGCGCACACCACCCCGGACGGCACCGCCCAGGTCAGCGGCTGGTTCGACCTGACCGCCGTCGACACAGCCGCGGTGGAACACGACCCCTTCCCGAGCCACACAGCACAGAACATGCTGCGCCGGGCCTGGATTTCCTACCTCGAAACGCACGGCGGCGACGACCATCCGCGCTCGCAACGCGCTTTGATGATCCAGCAGTACCTGCGCAACATCGCAGCGGATCGCGTCGCCGCACATCGCCACGGCGCATTCGAGTCCATCCAACTGCGGGTGATCACCCTGCCCATCACCGCGCCGCCCGCAGCGGGCGGCCCCGGCACGGCCCCGCCACGGCCCACCGACACCCGTTACCTGCCCTGGTGGAAGGCGGCCCGCCATGCAACAGGCTGAGCAGACATCGGCCCCGGCAACCACGTCGTCGCAGCCCGGACACGGCACCGAACGGGCGAGCGCACAGGCGCCGCAGCACATGCCGGCCCGTGTCGCTGCGCTCCTCACGCTCCTGCTGGAGCAGCCGATCTCCCTGTACGCTGCGGCGGTTCTGCGCATCGGGTACGGGTTCCTCTACTTCGCCTTCCTGCTGCGCGAGTTTCCCCACCGCGACGAGATCTGGGGTCCCGGCTCACCGTGGACGCCGGCACTGGCCAAGCAGCTCTTCGACCAGACCGGCTGGGCCAGCATCCTCACCCTGTCCGACAGCCGGGCCTACTTCGAGGTCTGCTACGCGGCAGCCATCGTCATCTCCGCACTGTTCATGCTGGGCTGGCGGACCAGAGCGGTGTCCGCGCTCTTCGCGGTCGTAGTGACGTCGTTCCACGCCAGGGCGATCTTCATGACGGACGGAGGGGACAACCTCATCCTCCTCATGGCCCTCTACCTCGTCGTCACCGCATGCGGCCGACGCTGGTCTCTCGACGCGCGCAGGGCCCGGCTCCGGGCATCCGTCGGCAAGGCAGTCCGGCTGCCGCGGGACCAGGCATCCGGCGAGCTGCGACGCCACCTCCGCGACGCGCGCCTGACAGTGATCACCGTGCTGCACAACTGCGGCATGCTCGTCATCGCCGCCCAGGTCTGCTTCCTCTACGGATCCGCGGGCCTGTACAAGGTGCAGGGCGCCTCCTGGGGCAACGGCACCGCCCTCCATTACGCCCTGAATCTCAACCTGTTCCAGCCCTGGCCCGCGCTCTCCGCCATGGCGGACGAACACGACGTACTGATCGCCATCACCTGCTACCTGACGGTGCTGTTGCAGGTGGCCTTCCCGTTCGTCCTGTTCGGCAGGCTCAAGTACCCCGTCCTGAGCACGCTGTTGGGCATGCACGTGGGTATCGCGGTGTTCCTGGGCCTGCCGCTCTTCTCCGGCGCGATGATCGTCGCGGACGCGGTGTTCCTTCCGGACCGCTTCTACCGGTACTTGGGACAGCTGTCGCGGCGAGTTGTCCCGTGGGCCGACGTCAGGGAAGCACCGACTCCGACCCCCGCAGAGGCTGCACTGGTACCTCCGCAGTCGGGACATACCCGCTGAGGCCGGCACTTGGTGCCGCCGCACGACCGGAAATCCAACTCGCCGGCCGCTCGGTGCATCACGGCTTCCAGCCCTCGTCAGGACCCGCAGATGCCTTCGGCGTCGCGCTCCCGGGCTGCCGGACCGGGTAGAGCACCGTGGTTGGGTGCCAGGTCCGGCAGCCCCATCCGTCCAGCGCGCAGACCTGCCTTCTGTCCCGGTCTGTTGGCCGGCCGCAAGCCCGGACGGCGGTGCCCTGGCTCAGTGGATGTTGCTGCCTGACCTCGATGGCCCCTGGTCTCTGAGGAGAAACCAGGGGCCATCTGCCATGGCAGTCGGTCACCGCGGCCAAACGCGTTGTGGTCCCGCAGCTTGAGCCGAGGAAAGCAGCCGCGGAACCACAGGACACCGGTGCACGCGTGCCAACCCCAATAACGCCTGTCACCGGCCGAGGTCACGGCACCAGCAACCACCCACGCTGCCCCCAGTGAGAGTGTGGGAGAAGGCGAGGCGGAAGGCGGACCCGAGCCTGGTGGGTCTCATTCGCCCCCCGTCCGGCGCCGTTCAAAGGTGCCGCGACCACTCGCTCCGCCCCAGGTCAGAAAATCCCCGTCTCCCACCGAACCCCGGACGAAGACTTGGAGAGCGTGTTGGGTGCAACTCCCTCGGTGAGGCCGTCAGGGTACTCAGGGGCGGCCTGCCGCGTCGATGTGGGACTTGGTGGCGGCGGTGATGAAGTCGTGTGTGTCGTCCGGGCTGAGGGCTCGGGCCTGGAGGTGGTCGTACATCGCGGCGTACTGCTGTACGGCAGACTGTCTTTCCAGGTAGAGGTCGCTGGTGAAGCGTTCCAGGTACACCACCCCTGTCTGCGGGCCGTCGGCGAACCGCAGGATGGAGAACTGTCCTGAGAGGCCCGGGTGGGCGCCCACCGTGTAGGGGAGGACTTGCACGGTGATGTGCGGCTCGGCGCCGAGTGCGTTCAAATGCTCCAGCTGCTCGCGCATGACGTCGGGACCGCCGACGACACGGCGCAGTGCCGATTCCTCCAGGACGACCCGCAGACGCAGTGGTGAGGTGGGGTCGTAGATCCTGTGCTGACGGCGCAGCAGCACCTTGAGGCGCCGGGCGGCCTGTTCGGCAGTGATCGGGGGAATCGTTTCCTCGATGACGGCACTGGCGTAGGCAGGGGTCTGCAGCAGGCTGGGAATCACCATGGGCTCGTAGGCATGGATCGAGGCGGCGTCCGTTTCGAGGCCGATATGGACGCCGTGGGGGTGCTCGCCGTAGGCGCTCCACCATCCCCGCTGTCCCGACTCCTGGGCCATGTGCATCAGGGAGTCGACGACCTGCTGGTCCGTCACCCCGTAGATGGCGCAAAGGTCGCGTACATCGCGCGGGCTGATGGCACGGCGGCCGTTCTCCACATGGCTGATCTTGGGCTGGGAGACCATGAGCCGCTCAGCCACTTCCGTGCTCTTCAGCCCACTGTCATGGCGAAGCCGGCGCAGTTCGGCCCCCAGACGGCGTCTCCTCACGGTGGGACTGATGATCACCGTCATGCGCGGGATACCTCCGGATCCACGTCGTTGTCAGATCCGAAGGCTGGCATGGGACACGACTTGTCGATCATGTGCCATGCCGTCGTGTGCGCGGACCGGTGAAACGGACTGTGACGTTGTCATTTTCCTTTCCTGTACCGACATGCGGGCTCTTCGTGCCGCTGCGTCCCGGGGGGCGTGCGCGAGGCCGTCCGGGGGTGGCGCCCTGCGAGGCGCGGTGATCTGCGAGCAGCCGTTCCTGCGGGCGGCGGGCGAGGTCTCGGTTCTTGTGGTGCGGGTGGACCACGGTTCCGGTGATGGCGAGGACATGCCCGGATGTCGTGAGCTGCTCGATGTTCTGAGGGAGTGTCGGCTCGGGTCCCTGCCATCAGGAACCGTCCCGGCGTGCAGCAGACCCGAAGGCGCACACGAGCAGCGTGGAGGTCTGGGCGACCAGCATCGCGAGCCCTGGCCGCCGGATGCCGCCCATGAGAGGCCGCAAGAAGAAGTCCGGACGGTTGTGGTGCTCCTCACCGGCGGCCGTCTCGGAGGATTCGACCTACAGGTCGGCCAGGTCTTCCTTGAGGCTCTCCGTCTGCCGGCGGTTGAGTCGGCGCAGCCGCACCGTGTCTGCGTCCAGGCGATCGGCTCGTGGCCGCCGGGTTCCCGTGGTTGCCCGGCCCCGGATCGCACGCTCACCGCGTACGCGCCGGGGCGGGGTCTGCGGATTCGACGACGCGTACCGCAGGGCCGGCCGGGCTTGTGAGGAGGTCGTCCGGCAGGCCGGAGAGCAGGAAGTCGTTGCCGGTGAGGGCGAGCATGCGAGCCAGCACCGGTGGCGGGTGGTGCAACCGAAAGGATCCACCGGCCACGGCGGTGGCCCGCGACGCGTGGAGGAAGACGTTGAGGCCGCGGCAAGCCTCCTCGACGTCGCCGGCACGTAGGTGGGCGTCGGCGAGCACCATGGTTGCGAAGAAGTCGCTCCGGACGAACTGCCGCTCATGGCGTTCTCGGCGTGGGCGACAGCCTGCTGGGCGCTGTTGACGTCACGGAAGCAGTGGGCGGCCTCTGCGGCAAGCTCGGCCTCGTCGAAATAGCTGATCCACTCGGGCTCGTCGTCGTTGTTCCGACTCTCCAGTGCCTTCGTAGCCGCGCTCAAGGCGGCCTCACAAGCCCGAACGTCCCCGGTCCGGGCAAGCGCGCGTGCCTCCATGGCGTGGAACTGGGCGCGAAGCGTGGGTGTGGCCACGGGAGAGATACCCATGAGAGCAGCACGGGCGAGCGTCGCGCCCTGCGTGTATCGGCCGAGGAACGTCGCCTTACGTTTCGCCTCTCCGCCGTCGGTCTGCCGCTCGGCCGGGACCGGCGCCCCAGCGCCGCAGCCCGGACGAAGCGGCAGACCGAAACGCTCGGCGGCTGGCTGGGACGTTCGTAGCTGAGCTGTATGAGGGGACTCAGCTTGGGAAGCCGCGGGCTTGTAGGGGTTATTAGAACGCTGACCTGAGCGAACGGCTGGGCTGCGGTCTCTTCGGGCTGGGCTGAATTCACCCCTCTGTCCGCGCCCGATCTGGTGCGGCTGTGCTCCGCCTGCGTTGTGAGCGTTTTCCCGTACCTCACAGAGCGTCGGATCGGTCCGGTGTTTCGGCGACCGAGAATACTCCAAATCGGGGATCTTATCAGGTATTCGCAGGGCCGTGTGAGCTAGTCCCTGGCATTGGGGAGAGGCTCCGAGAAGTCTTTCGCAGCAATCGCGACCCATTCGGGTTGCGAGCTGTCCAGAGGGATTTCTTGCCTAAGTGAAGCCCCGAGAAGGTAGCCGAATAGCAGTTTCTTTTCGGAGTATTCAAGATTAAAGCGCCTGCAGACGTAGGCGTACGTGCCTGCGATGCGCTCCCAAGCTCTAATCTCGCCTTCCCTGGCCTCCTTCAGGTCTCTCTGGAAATCAGCAGCCATCTCTTCCCATGTTTGAGGGAAAACCTCAATCAAGGTTTCCTGAATAAGTCGAAGTCGGCGCAGTTGCGGCTGAGTCAAGGGCTCCCGCAGTGTGGGCCACTGCTGGAGGCTACCGACTGGATACGATTCGACCTTGCTCTCAAGATGCTTCTGAGCCTCGGCTCGCCGTTTAATCTCGCTAAACGTATCCGGGCGAGCGACGCGGACGATCTCTAGTGCAACATGAAGGGTGGGTAATCCGGCGGAAACTAGCGCGACTTTGTCGGCCAAGTGGGGGCTATAATTTATAATATCGTCGCGGGTAATGTTATGCCAAACTGGTAGAATTCTCTTTGCCTTCCCTGTCTCCAGGGTGACTAGGCTCCGAAACTCGTACTCCGGCCATGGTTTCTTCAGGAAGTTGGGACTCAGAACCACAACACCGTATTTGGCGTCAATTAGCCCCCTGTCGATTGACGAAGAAAGACTGTCGCCCACCGATAGGCTGAACTCGTCGTACCAAACGTCTAGGCCAAGCGATTTCAGATGGCTAGCCAGGGGGCGGACGAACTCATCCTTGTCCTCAGACGCATGGGAGATGAAAAGATCATGCTTCATGCTCGAGCCTCTCTCGGATGACGAACTCAGACCTTATCGTCATCATGACACATGCGCGTCAAGGGTGAGACTGGTTCGGCCGAGTACGGCGGCTTGCAGCGCGGACGGTGTGGTGTTCAGGGGAGGTCTGTCTTCTTTCGCCTTTGGCCACTGTGGAGCGGCATCGGACGGACCGGAGACGGCGCAGCTCTGCCTATGTGCGGTGCCTCGATGCGGTCCGTCTGAACCTCAGCCGACGACAGTCGGTCACGGTGGTGGGCCAGCTGACCGATCAGGCGGCGCGTATGCCTCGCTTCACCCTCACCGGCCTCGACCACGCTGCTGGTGCCGTTGACCAGGAGCAACCTTCGACGGCCGGCCCGTGACGCCAGTGCCCGAGTCCTCAGCTTGGGAACTCGGGTTTCTTGGCGACGGTTGCTGTGCTGACCTGCGGCGCAACGGTGTAGGTGCCTAATGCCCGCAGCTTGCGTTCCCCGGTGTTCCCCGTGGCTCCCGGCACGACCTGGCAGGGTTCTGGCACGTCTGCCGGGGTGCCAGCCACAGGGACAAGGGCGTTGTCAGTGGCGGCTGTTAGCTTCCGTGGCAGAGATGAGCCGGTTCGATGTTCTCGGTGAAGAACACGGCGGCCAAGGGGGGTGGCCGGATAGGGGTCCCCAAACCACTGGGTCCCGGGATGCCGAATGGCTCCGCACCCACCCCCCTCACGACCTTCTGATCCGTAGCTCTAGCCGGATCGGCCAGAGGCGGTCATACCGGCCGCTACGAGGCCCTGGACGGACGCTACCGGACGCGGGCGATTGCTGGGGTTGCGATACCTGGCTGCTGTACCGCAGGATCCCGGCGGGGGTGTCCATGGAACGGCATGTGCTGGAATCGCTGTTGGCCGGTGACGATGAGGCGTCCGTGAGGGGTCTGGCCACCCTCCGCAGCGGGGCCACCTACTGGGTGGCAGACCGGGCACAACCCGCAGGACAGCATGCCGGAGTCTTCAAGCACCGACTTCAGCGCATGCGGATGTACGGACTCGAACCTCTTGGGCTGGAACGAGCAGTACAGTTCGTCCGCGAACATGGCAGGCCTGTGCGCACAGGGCTGATTGATTCTGCCGATCGGACATGGACCACCCTGCTCTTCCTCACCGAGGACGGCAGCGCACTAGTGGCCTGCGCCGGCTGGCTGCTGCCGCTTGTCAGAAAGCCACCGCTTTAGGAGCGAGGTGAGGTGGTCACAAGCCTGACCTGCGGATTCCGTACTTGGGCAGAGTCCGGCCGACTCACCTCTGGAGACCCCGGTTCCCCGTGAGTCCCCATCCGTTATGGCACGGGAGTGGCACGGCCACGGGACCGTGCCATGGTCGGAGCGCACGTGGCCCGGCGTCCTGGGCGGAGGCGGTTGGAGGTCGAGGCCGGCCCGATTAGCAGCCCGAGGCGTGCCGACCCTAGAACGGCGGCCCGAAAGAGGTGGCGGGGAGATCCGAAGCCAGCCGCAGAGCCTTCCGTACGTCTCGCTGGTACTTGTATGAAGGTTGGTTCCAGGCGTTGTCACAACGGGCCCAGTAACTGTTGTCCGAATGTGCCGCCACGGCCTTGCGCCACAGCTCGGCGCTCTTTCGAAGTTCCCCGACGTAGGCGGTGACCTTGGGCCTGGCGCCTGCAGACCAGGCGGCGGCTTTGAGGCCGTCTGCCTCATGGTCCAGCGTGGCCGCCATCTTCGCAGACCAGGCACGATCGGCGGCCACGCTGCCCCGGTGCGGATAGGTCTTGAAGACGCGCGCGGAGGTCAGCTCCAGCTTGAGGAAGGCAAGCTGGTCTGTTGTCAAGCTGGCCTCTTGGACTCGTACGCTGCCTGTGGTCTGACCGTCCGTGTCGGCCGTAAAGCAGGTGGCCGTCCTGTTACCCGACTGCTGGATCTCACGGGTCGGGTAGTAGTAGTTGACGCCCGTCGTGTGGGGCAAGGACCAGTCGTCCATGACGTAGTCGGTCAGCCGATCCCTGCACTGGTTGTATGACTGTTTCGCGAGGACGTCGTCGGCGCCAGTGGACCCGGTGAGTGCGAGCGTGGCGAACACTTCGCCGTCGTGTGGCTGGGAGCACGGCACAGGTGCCGCGGTGTAGACCTCTCCGTGCTGTGAGCTATTGAAGCAGTCGCCCACCGCGAGACTTATGGCCGACCGATCGCCTGCGCCGGACATTCGCTTGTCCGGATTTCCGTCGGCGTTACTGGAGATTCTTCCGATGATCAGACCCATCGCCAGCGCGGCCCCACCGAGCACTAGCACACCCGAGATCGCCAGGCGGCGACCCTTTTGGTTGCGCTTGGAGCCGGGCTCAGACGGCTTGGGCAGCGATATGGCGGACATGGATCTCCGGTCGACCTTGGCAGACACGTGTGCGGAGCCGGATCTTTGCACACGACCAGTTTTCCGTCACCCCCGTGCACCTTGCGCGAGTTGAGCACCTTCCTCAGCTCAACACTCTCCCCAGCTCCCATCCCGTACGCCGTCGACCCACACACCGTGGAGCGGGCGTGGTTCATGGCGTCCAGGTGGAGCGCGCCACTGTACGAACGACTGTGAGGATTCACCGCGGCGCTGCTTGGCAGGCCTGACCCACCGAACGATTGACGCTTCGAGCTGTCCTCTCCAGGAATCGTCGGCCGGCTGGGCGGCGCTTTGCACGCGGCCGGTCGGGCGCCTGTGACCTCATAGGAGCCCGGCCAAAGGTCCCACCACAGTCTTGTCCAGCCGCCCGACCGGCCCGTGCGATCCCTCGCGTATCGCACGGAAGGACAGCACGACACAGCATGGCAGGCCAGATCGTGGTGGTCGGCGGCGTGGACACCCACACCGACTTCCACCAGGCCGCGGTGATCGACTCCATCGGCCGGCACGTTGCCACCGCACTGTTCCCCACGAGTCCCGATGGCTACCGGCGCCTGTTGGAGTGGATGCGCTCGCACGGTGATGTGCTCGCCGTCGGGGTCGAAGGCACTGGCGCCTACGGCTCCGAACTCGCCCGCTTCCTCTTGGCGAACGAGGTCACCGTCGTCGACGTTGACCGCCCCGACCGCAAGGCCCGGCGGGCCAACGGCAAGTCCGACCCCGTCGATGCCTACGCGGCCGCGACCGCCGTCCTGTCCGGCCGCGCCAACGGCCGGCCGAAAACCCGCGACGGCATCGTGGAGGCCATCCGATCCCTGCGGGTCGTCCGGCGTTCGGCCATCAAGGCCCGCACCCAGACGATCAACCAGATCCGTACGCTCATCGTCTCGGCCCCTGCCGAGGTACGTGAACGCCTACGTGGCCTGCCCACTTACCAGCTGATCTCGCAGCTTTCCCGCTCCCGCCCCGGCACCGATCTCGCCGACCCGAGCTGTGCGGTCAAAACCGCCCTGCGGCGACTGGCTCGCCGCCACCAAAACCTCACCGAGGAGATAGCCGAGGCTGACGCGGAACTCCAACCCCTGGTCACGCAGGCGGCGCCGGGGCTATTGGAACTGATCGGTGTCGGCACCGAGACGGCCGCCCAGCTCCTGATCACCGCCGGCGACAACCCCGACCGTCTGAAATCCGAAGCCTCCTTCGCTCACCTCTGCGGCGCAGCCCCAATCTCCGCAAGCTCCGGCCGGACCAACCGCCACCGCCTCAACCGCGGCGGTGACCGCCAGGCCAACCATGCCCTCCACACGATCGCCCTCGTGCGCATGCGCTACGACGCTCGCACACGGCTCTACGTCGCACGCCGCACAGCCGAAGGCATGTCAAAGAAGGACATCTTCCGCTGCCTCAAACGCTTCATCGCGCGCGAGGTCTACAAGCACCTGACCAGCACGAACACCTCACAGGCAGAACTCCTACAGACTGCTTGACGATCTAAGGAGCTTCCTGGACGCCATGGGCCGCGTCTGCTCGGCTCTGCCTGGGTCGATGGTGTGCGGGATGGGAGCCCCCCAGCATCCGCCACGATGGACCCGCGGTCCGCGATGGCGCCCCCTCCATCCCGGTGCCGGCCGATCCCCCGCCGGAGGCATTGTCTTGACCGTGGGCCGCTCTATGCGGTGATCGACTCATGGCCTCCGGTCCTATCCACACGTGGGCGCGCGTCGGCGCAGCGCGGGCGGAGCGGGCCGAAGGCAGGAGCGGCGCCCGGCGCGGAGCCGGGAGTGCGCCCGGCGGAGCGGAGCGCAGCCGGGCTTGATGACGTGGAGAAGGTATGAGCCAACTGCGCCTAAGGGCTGTCCCGTAATCCCCGGCGGGCGCACGACGACAGCTACGGCACCTCGCAGCGTTGTCGGGCTCGCCCGAATACGCCCAGTATGAGGACGACCCTCCGCCTTGCGATGCACCGCATCTGACGCCGCGCGCTGATCCACCAGGGATTACGGGACAGCCCTTAGACGCGCGTCTAGACGTGCGCTGCGGCTACAGCCTGAACGACAGTTCCAACTCGTCGCCCGGTAGGTGGAACTCCTCAAGGGCCAAGGGCTTGTCCGCCATCTTGAGCGTCACGCGCAGGACATGGAGAAGCGGCACCCCGTCCGCGAGTCGGAGGGCCTGGGCCTGATCCGGGAGAGGCATGCGCGTGCGGACGTACTCCGTGAAGTGGAGTTCGTGGCCCAGGTCGGTGAGGGCGGCGTAGAGCTCCGGCGCCGGCGGTGGGGCCTCCTCCTCGTACTTGGTGTCGATGAGGACCGAGAACGGCACGTACGTCCGGTGGAGTTGGCGGAGGTGGCCGTTGTCTGCCGTCTGTAGGGCGTCGTACGTGAACATCGGCTCGCCCGGCGGGATGCGGAGCAGGTCCGCCAGGGCCAACGGGGCGTCGGTCCGGGTGGCTACCGGCGGCTCGGCGTCGGTCCAGCGGATTCCGTCGGCCTCGATGTAGCGGCCGTCCGAGGCTCGGCGTACGCCGCGCGGGCGGGTGAGGCCGGGGCGGCTGTGGGGGGAGCGGGCGAAGGTGCCGCGGCCCAAGATTGGTACAAGCTGGACGGCACCTCGGCGGCGGGCGACACGTACAGGCGCCGCCGTCGAGCCCTGAACACTGCCCTTGAACACGCGATGGTCGCGGGCGACCTCTCGGAGAACCCGCTTCAGCGCGCCCGCCGGAAGCACGTCGGCGCCAATGACGTGGTAGACCGGCGCGTCCTCGTGAACGCCCTACAGGCCCGTCAGTTGCTCGCGGCAGTCTCTCCTACGTCGGATCGTGGAATCGCTGCCGCGGGAGGCGTCTGGTGGCCTTCTACGCCGTCCTGTACTACGCGGGCCTGCGTCCGGCTGAGGCGGTAGGACTGAGGCGGTCTGACTGCCATCTCCCGGACACAGGATGGGGCACGCTAACGCTCCGGGAGACGCGTCCCGTCTCCGGGAAGCAGTGGACCGATTCCGGGGAACGTCACGACCGCCGCGGGCTGAAAGCAAGGGAGGCCAAAAGCGACCGTCCGGTGCCTATCCCGCCTGTCCTGGTGGCGATCCTGCGGGCACACCTGGACGCGTTCGGCGCGGCCAAGGAAGGGCGCGTGTTCGGAAACGAGCGTGGGGGCGTGGTCGGCTCATCCACCTACTGGCGAGTGTGGGAGGAAGCGCGGGAGTACGCGCTGCCGCCCGAGCGAGTCGACTCGCCGTTGGCAGGGCGCCCGTACGACCTACGGCACGCTTGCATCACGCGGTGGCTCAACGCGGGAGTCCCGATCGCCGAGGTAGCCCGGCGAGTCGGCAATTCTCCCGAGGTGATCCATCGCCGTTACCACGGCTGCATCGATGGCCACGAGGAAGCGGCCAACGCGAAGATCACAAAGGCGCTGGAAGAAGACGGCGATGCGGCCTAGTGCTATGACTGCATGGGTTAGCCGGGTTGCCGGTCGCGTCGAGGCGGCGGTCGGTACCGTCACAACCAGTCAGCAGTGGGGTTTGGCGTGATCAACGAACACGGCAATGCAGGTTTCGACGTCACCAATCGCACGCCGGCGGCGGTAGAATTCGCGCTCGGCCGCCTCGTCGTCCGATACTTCGAAGCTCCGAAGACACTCGGCGTGAGCTCTTTCCGCCAGATCTCGGATCTCCGAGATCCTAGGAGTAAGCGGCTCGGGCGCTTCGAGAAATAGCGTCACGCCAGCCCGGTGCAGTGCTTGATGCGCTTCGTTGAATTCTCTCGTCACCTCAGGGGCCACTGCCTCGACTCTCCCGGTTGCCTGCGCCAACTCCCAGTGGACGATCGCAGCATGGACGAAGCCGTGGCCAGCCATGAGGAAAGCCACTACCGCTTCTCTGCGCATCTGAATCTTCCACTGCACCCACTGTTCCTCTCCCTGCCGCTCAGCTTGCTGAATCGCGGCCTCGGCCTGCATACGCATACCCGCTCGACCAAGCCACGCAGCCGCTATCGCAGCCCCCCCCGCCGAACACGCCACCGATGCCCGCGCCATAAAGCGCGGCCAGTCCTTGGTCCACGGAATTCCCACCCCGAGTTCTTGAGAAGAACGTTGATGGTGTCAGATCTCCAACTGTCCACGCTAGGGACTCAGCACACGGACAGGCTCGGCCACCGCGCCTCCAGGGGCCGGTTCAGACGTCACCGCACATCCAACCGTCACGACCGCCAACCCGGCGAACCGATGCGGTCACAGCACTAGCCGTGGAGGGGTGGGCGACCGTCATTTGTCTTGAGTGGCCTTGTACTGCTCGTACTGAGTCCAGGCGCGTTCCAGGGTCTCTACGGCGGCCGAAATGGCGCCGCGCTCTTCAAGGTAGGTGCGCTGGCCCGGCAGGCCCTTGCGTGAGGGCCAGTCGGGATCGCGCGAGACGTCTCGGGCGAGATCGCCGATGGCGTTGTCTTGATCGGCGTGGCTCTTCAACCAGGCAGTGAAGCTCTTCGGCGTGGGCATGTTCGCATCCTTCCGCCGTCGCGTCCCGTCCACACATGGGTGTATCGGAGGCGTGTCGCGTGTATCGCAGATAGTGCGTGAACAGTGAGAAACAACGAGAGAGGGCGGGAGTCAGTGAGACTGACTCCCGCCCTCATCTATAGGCATCCGCCCTGGTCAGATCGCACTTTCAAGTTTCTGACCGGCGAGTGCCCCCGGCAGGATTCGAACCTGCGCACACGGCTCCGGAGGGGGCTTCGAGTCTCGACATCCGTGCTGCTCAAGCACCTCTGGTCGACCGCATCGTCGTTTCTCGTCCACGGATGGTCCAGAAGCCGCTACAACTAGGCGGAGGGGGACGGGCGACGGCGGCCGATCGGGAGTGCCGCGGGACTGGGGCGTGTAGTGCCGTGCATGTAGCCGCCCCAGGCGCCTTCAAGCAGCCCTTCTTCGGAGCCGTCCCCTTCGCTTCCTCTGGCGCTCTACTGAGTAAAAGGGGAGTGGCTTAACTGTGAAGATATTGTAAGATCCACGCACTGTCGGAGGGGGGGACCCTTGATGGTGGTGCTGCGGGATGTTCTCTTGGTGGGGGCTGGGGCGGTGGCAAGAGGCAAGACGTCGCTCCGTGGCGTGTCCACGCTCGTCGGCGACAGGTGGCAGACGCTGCCTGAGTGGGCGGCATGGTTCTCGGAGATCGGGTACTGGGCGGCAGGCCTGCGCGACGGAGGCTCAAACACGGTAGTGGCGCTGTCCGTTCCGACGCGTGATTACATCGCAGTGTTGCTGGCTTACGGTGTGGTGAACCGGGCATCCCAGGAAGACGTGTTTCCTGCGGACTTGGAGCAGAACTTCGACCAGGCCCAAGACCTGCCCCTCGGCTCCTGTGTCCGAGTCATTCCCATCAAGGGTCCCGGGCAGGGACGGCGCGTGTACACGGGAGTGTTCGGCGGGGCGATTCAGAACCATCATGGGCGGGTCTACGAACTCGCGGGCAGCAAGAGTCCTGGTCGGCGTCCTGGACCGATTTCGTGGTTTCCAGCAGACGACTACCGGCTCCAAGTACTCCGCTGGCCGGACCTGCCAGAGGATTACACGGGCAGGAACCGCTTCAGCGAAGAGCTTGAAATACCCGTCGGCGCTGAGAAGCTGTTGGCCGGACAGGTGACCGACTTCTACGGACGCTGCTCGCTGCACAGCGTCGTGATAGGGGTAAGGAACACGGTCCTGGCTGAAGCCCAGGTCGTCGTCGGGGCACCCGGAGGACCGGCGCTGCCCCTGCAGGACCTCCTGCGTCTGCGCGCAGTCCGCTCGCCTGGATCCCACTATCGCAGTGTGGTGCTGTCGAGCCGGGGCGATCCGGAGGAGTACCGCGACGTAGTGCGATCCTGCCGGCCGACTGTAGCCGTGCTCGACGGTGCGGCAACGGTTCGGCGGTGGCTTGGAGCAAGTCTCGCGGGCGTAACGGTGGCCGTTGTCGAGCGCACAAGCCCGTCAGCGCTGGCAGCTGCGGACGGGCTCTACGAAAACCGATGGCGCAGCGTGGCCAACGTCGACGTGCCCAGAGACCTCGGCAGCCGTATTCCTCCGGGAGTTGAACTGCTGGCATGGAAGGGCAGGGGGGCGGCACGATGAGTCTGTGGGAGGTAGACAAGGTCTACCAGCACGCAGGTTGCACTATCGAGGAGCAGCCTGTGCACCACTCGGGAGTGCACTCGTTCATGCGGGCAGCTTCGCAATTCCTGCGTGCAATAGGGGAGCTGGAAAGCTCGGACCTGTGGAGGCAGGCCTGCGTCGAGATCCGGCGTGTCAGGTGGCTCCTCGGTACCGTGCCGGTGCCCCTCAATAGCTTGCAGCTCAGGCTTCAGGAGACGGCGCACAGTTTGGCAGGCATTAGCGCTCGTTTGCGGCAGGCTGCGGATGCCGACCTGGTGCACCAGCTGTCCGCCGTCGCGCAGGCTCTGACGCGCCTGGGGTCGGACATCTCTAATCCGCTTGCGGCCGGGGTTATGACTTTCCTGTCGTCTGGCCGCAAGGGCAAGTCGCTTGTGGCGGTGACCAACCGCTTCTACCAGGACACCGTTGTCCGCGCATTTGGCGCGATCCACTACCCAATGGAGATTGGCCTGGTTAGTGACCTGTTGGGGGCTGAGGTGTACGACTCGGCCGTGGTCGTAGGACCGGTCGGCTGGCTTCCGCCGGGTGTGCTGAATGCTCCCCGGGCAGCGCGGCTCGGACTGGTCCACTATGACTTCTACCGTGAGCCGCTGGACGTACAGCCGCTATTCGACGAGGGGCCTGTACTGCGCGGCATCATGCCAACGCGCGTACGCCGCCGCGCCACGAGGACAGTCGGAACACCGTCCGAGCTCACGAGTGCTACGACGCCTGAGACGGCAGAACCCCTGTTGACGGATCTTGATGTCGCTTCCCTGACGCAGGATGCTGTCGCGGGACTTCCCATTGAAGTTCTGCGGGAAGGCGCTTCAGGCGGTCACGAGAGGGTGGAGGCCCGTGCGGCTCTGCTCGCCGACGGCTCGTATGTCCTGCTGCCAGTGGAATCCAGCGTTCACAAGATCCTGTTGGTTGAGCCGGATCCAGATGATGAGCCCTCTGTCGAGGCCGTCGACGGGGCCTCGATTTCGGTCGGCGACTACGTCGTACTTCGCGGTAGCTCCTACTATCAGAGCCTGGTCGAGCGGGCCGATGTCGTCCTGGGCGACGACGCACCTATGCTGCGGGCGCTACAGCGGGGGTGGAAAACGCAGCTGGGTGATCGTATTGCCCATCACCCAGATGGTCGTCGGGGGGTTGCGAAGGACTTGATGGCGCGCGGCGCGGTGACAACCAACCTGGACTACTGGACGAGCCCTTGGTGCATCAGAACCCGACGTAGAGATGACTTCGCTGTCGTCATGGCCTACCTGGGCCGCAGAGGGGAAGCGCAGGACGTCTGGGCTGCTCTCGGCCGAATCGACCAGGCGCACCGCAGCGCCGGGCGGGGCTACGCCGAGGCCGTGCAGCGTGCTGTCTCCGGGGATCTGTGGCAGCAGCTCTGGGCGGACTGCTGGTGCGAGATCCCCCTGGACGACACGGACTCGGGCGCGCGGGTGGCTCTGGTCGACGCCGTTCTCCCCGGACAGCTGCGCGTTCCCCCGCATTATCTCTGTCGGCTCCGCACTTCGGAGGTGCCCTGATGGCGCGCATGATCCCGTCGTCCTTCGATCCGGAAACCACCCCAAGTCCCGGAGAGAAAGAGGTATTCCAGCGGCTGCGCGATGACCCTGGCACGGAAGGTTGGGTGGTGCTGCATTCGCTGGGGATCGCCAACCACCCGCGGCAGATCCAGGGCGAGGCTGATTTCGTCATCATCGTGCCCGGGAAGGGAATCCTAGTCCTAGAGGTGAAGGCTCATTTGCAGGTCAGGCGCCTCCCGAGTGGTGAGTGGCGGCTGGGCAGCCAGCAACCAACCCTGAGGAGCCCGTTCCAACAGGCCGATGAGGCCATGCATGCGGTCAAGGAGAAGCTCATAGGCCACGGCGGTGGGCTGGGAGCCGTACCTATGACCTCCGCGGTGCTGTTCACGCACAGCCGGTTTGCGGTGTCAGGCCCCATGGAGTGGCACTCATGGCAGGCGATAGACACAGTAGCTCTGCACAGCCGCCCCATTTCCGCTCTGATCGCCGGGGTCCTGGACGCCCACCGCGCGCACCTCACCTCGACTCCCACAGCAGGCTGGTTCAACCCGACATCCACCGCTCCAGATTCCGGCCAGACCGACAGAATCCTGGAAGCGCTGCGGCCTTCATTCGAATTTGCTGAGCCACCCAAGCTGCGGCGGCAGCGGATGGAGCGGGAGACACAGATCTTCACAAAGCAGCAGTACGAGGTGCTCGACATGATCGCCGCTAACAGGCGGTGCCTGGTCCGCGGAGCTGCAGGGACGGGCAAGACGTTCGTGGCGGTGGAGGCGGCACGGCGGTTCGCGGGAAGTGGTCTCCGAGTCCTGCTGTGCTGTTTTAACCGGCAGCTGGGCCAATGGCTCAAAGAAGAGACCGCCGAGGTGGACGGGATCACGGCAGCTCACCTTCACTCTTACATGGTGGGATTGGTGCCCTCTACGCGTCCCGCGGCCAAGGGCGACGACACGTTCTTCACCGAGGGGCTGCCTGATCTCGCCCTGGAAGCACTGCTGGAGCGCGACGGCCCGCCGTTCGATGTGCTGGTGATCGACGAGGCACAGGATCTGATGCGCGAGTCCTATCTCAACGTCCTCGACTCCTCCTTGCGCGGTGGTCTGTCAAGTGGCCAGTGGCTGGCGTTCGGAGATTTCACGCGCCAGGCACTATACGACTCCGACGGCGAGGGAATGGAAGCCCTCTACGGACGGACGGCGGGCGAGCCGGCAGTATTCATACTCCGTCACAACTGCCGGAGCGTCCCCGACATCACGTTCTACGTGGAAGCGACGTCCGACCTCGACCCGGGCTACGCCGGAACACTGCGGCCCTCCAACGACCGTACCGCGGAGCACCTGTGGTGGACGGATAGTGAGGAACAGCAACGGCTGCTGGCAGACAGGCTCACCCAGCTCACTCGCGAAGGGTTCCGGCCCGAGGACATCGTCGTCCTGTCTCCGATGCGCAATGACCAGAGCGCAGCTGGTACCTGCCGAGATCCCCGCTGGCGGAGTCGGCTCGTGCCCTTCGGCTCCATGCGGGCGGGAGTGGTGCGATACGGGACAGTGCACGCATTCAAGGGCCTGGACTCTCCCGCGGTCATCCTTACCGATATCACCTCTTTCGGGTCGGCACGTGAACAGACGCTGTTTTACGTGGGTGCCTCCCGCGCCAGAGACGAACTCACGGTGCTGATGTCCCAGGACGCACGCCCCGGCTTCCGTAAGCAGGTCTTCAAGGAGAAGGCAGAATGACCATTAGCGACCACCTCGGCTCGCGTGAGGACGTTATCGACGCCCTGAGGGCCGAGTTGCTCGGTCCGGCGCCCGCCGGCAAGCCTCTCGACCGGGACTCGTTCGACAAACGGGAGGAAGCCCGCGGCCCGTGGGTCGATGAGGAGTCTGGAGAGGAGGTCCTCGACCGGGATCCACTGATCCGTTACGGCGTCGGCGTCCTGTACCCCGCTGAGAACGCGACTCAGCCCGCGGACGAGGACCACACGGTAGTCGCCGGTCTCGGGGATGGCGAGCTTGACGGAAAGGTTGTCGAGGGCCTGCAGGAAGCTGCACAGCGCACAGGCGGGCCGCCCGAGGACGACGACTTCGACCTCGCCGGCGCGAATGACCGACGTCCCAGCACCATGGGCCTGTCATTCATGCTTGCGGGCGGCAGCAGTGCAGCTCTGCGCATCGTTTTCACAGGAGGCCGCTACCGGCGCCAGAACGTGCGTGTGGCGGGCGATGCCCGGCGGTGGTGGGTACGCAACCCCGTTATCGCTGTCTGGGAACTGCCCGCAGGCGAGATCGCCACGCCCGGCCGGGTCCTGCGGAAGCCGCAGCCAGATGCTGACGCCTCGCGCAACATTGACGGGCTTGACCTGGAACTGATCGTCAACGTGCGCAGCCACCAGGACGGCAGGTTGATCACAGTCGCCCTCGTCAACCGGTCGGCCCCCGGAACCCAGCCACTCGACGCCGTGAGCCTGTTCCAGGCCGAGATGACCGTCGAACCGCAGGACGGCTGGCTCGCCCCCTACCCGGAGGCGGCCGAAGCCGAGAACCACCCGGACGACGCCTCGTTCAGTCTGCTCTACCGGGAATCACGGACCTTTGCCGTAGGTCACGGCTGTGCCGCGGACTGGGACGATCCCAGAGGGGGCCGGGCTACCTGGGCCAAGGCGGACCCGCTGCCCTGGTACGAGGCACCCAGCATCACACCTGATATCCGGCAGAACGGCAGCCCGCTCACTGTCTCTATGGAGCAGCTGGCTGAAGACGGCCTTGGCGGTCCTGAGCGTCTAGAGCAGGTTGTAGGCGCATACGCCGAGTGGATCGAGGGGCTCGAAGAGAAGGCTGCCAGCCTCGACGAGCGGTACCGGCCGACCGCTGCTCAGCACATCGAAGGCTGCCGCAAGGCCCTGGTCCGGATGAGGCAAGGGCTGGAAATGGTCCGTGACGCTCGGAGCGATGTGGGCCGTGCTTTTCGGATGGCAAACCGTGCCATGCTGCGCCAGCAGCTGCGCTCCGGGGCTCCCCTGCGTGCGACACGGTCCGCCAACGGGCGATTCGAGGTCGAGGGAGCTCAGCCGGACGAGGACGCGGCGCGCCGCAACCGCAAGGGAAACTGGCGTGCCTTCCAGATTGCCTTTCTTCTCGCCGCAATCCCCTCAAGCGCCGAGCCGTTTCACGATGACCGTGAGGCCGTTGATCTCATCTACTTCCCAACCGGCGGTGGCAAAACTGAGGCATACCTCGGGCTGTCCGCATTCTCCATGCTGCTTCGGCGCCTGCGTGATCCCGGCGACGCGAGTGTCACTGTTCTCATGCGCTACACCCTGCGTCTGCTGACCGCCCAGCAG
This sequence comes from Streptomyces sp. NPDC028289, assembly GCF_055565975.1. NCBI lineage: Bacteria > Bacillati > Actinomycetota > Actinomycetes > Kitasatosporales > Streptomycetaceae > Streptomyces > Streptomyces sp. NPDC028289. The sequence goes on from NZ_JBVHTI010000003.1 coordinate 1,105,012, forward strand.
TTCCTACGCGCGGCCGCACTGATCTGCGCCCTTGAGGAGCTGCGCGCAGCAGAGCCGGACCTCGGTGGTCCCTTCTCCATCGGAATCTGGGTCGGCGGCGAGACCACCCCCAACTCACGTGCGGATGCGAAGACTGCACTCGGCAAGCTCCACCGTGGAGAGCAGGACAACCCGTTCCTGCTGCTGCGCTGCCCCTGGTGCGCGGCTCAGATGGGCCCCGTCCCAAGCCAGGAGGAAGACTCCGCGCCCAGGCAAAGCCGCCGGAAGACTGGCCGACGCAGTGGGGTGGCGGTCCGCACGCCTGTAGCTGGCTACTCGGAGTACCGCGGAACCGTGCGCTTCATCTGCCCAGACAACGAGTGCCGCTTTTCCACGGAGGATTCGCCGCTCCCCGTCTACGTGGTCGACGACGACCTCTACGAGCAGCGGCCCACACTTGTGATCGGGACCGTGGACAAGTTCGCCTTGATCGCCTGGCGGCCCAAGGCCCAGGCACTTTTCGGCTTCGGCAAGGATGGATCCCGGGCCTACTCGCCCCCTTCGCTGATCATCCAGGACGAGCTGCACCTCATCGCCGGCCCGCTCGGCTCTCTCACGGGCCTCTACGAGGGCGTCATTGAGGAGCTGTGCACCGACCGGCGTGACGGCGCGCCCGTCCTTCCCAAGATCGTCGCCTCCACCGCTACGATCCGTCGGCATGAGGAGCAAGTCAAAGCCCTCTACGGCCGCGAGCGAGTCCACCTCTTCCCCCCGCACGGCATTGATGCCTCCGACTCCTTCTTCGCGGTCTACGACCGTGATCAGGACACCGGAACACTCAAGCCCGGGCGGCGCTATATCGGCGTCCACGCCCCAGCCCTCGGCTCGATGCAGACCACTCAGGTCCGCACATTCACCGCGCTGCTTCAGGCTGCCAAGGACCTCCCCGAGGACCTCCGCGACCCCTGGTGGACGCTGCTTGCCTTCTTCAACAGCCTCCGCGAGCTCGGCAACTCGCTGTCACTCATGCAGTCTGACATCCCCGACTACCTCCGGACCGTCAACAATCGCTCAGCCAACGACCGCACCGGGATGCGCTACCTCAACTGGGTTGAGGAGATGACAAGTCGGCTCCGGCAGGATCAGGTCCCCGAAGCCATCCAGAAGCTTGAGCGGCAGCTCACAAGTGATCAGCGGGCCGTAGACACCTGCCTGGCCTCCAGCCTTATTGAGGTCGGCATAGACATCCCCCGCCTCTCACTCATGGTCGTCGTCGGCCAGCCAAAGAGCACCTCCCAGTACATTCAGGTCACCGGTCGCGTCGGACGCCGCATCCCCGGCTTGGTCGTCACCCTGTACGGAGCCGGCAAGCCTCGCGATCGCAGCCACTTCGAGCGCTTCCGCAGCTACCACGAGCGCCTGTATGCGCAAGTCGAACCCACCAGCTCCACTCCATTCGCCCCGCCCGCCTTGGACAGGGCCTTGCGCGCAGTTGCGGTCGCCTACATCCGGCAGACCAGCCCAGAGAAGCTTGACTCCTGGCCGTTCCCCGCCGAGGGCTGGGCAGCGGCAAAGGAACTCCTCCTCGACCGGGTGCGGCTCTGCGATCCGGACGAAGCTGGCAGGACAGCCGGCATCCTGGACAGGATGCGCAAGGAGTGGGAGGCATGGCAGCCCGGGCAGTGGGGCGACTTTGGCCCCACAGGCAGTGACCAGCTCCTGCGGCCCCTCGGCCAGTATGCGGACGAGAAGGCGCAGAGCATGACCTGGGCGATCCCTTCCTCCATGCGGGGCGTAGACGCCGAATGCCAGATCGAGGTCACCTCGCAGTACGCCATCCAGGAAGGACAGTCATGATCCGCGGCAAGGTTCGGCGCTCCCAGCTGGTCGCCCCGTTTGGGCCCGGGGCCATGCATGTGCTGTCTGATGGCACATCGGTGATCACGGCAGGCCTTGATCACTGGTTCCCCCACGGAGCCGACCGCAACCAGGAGGAATTCCGCATCCATGAGTGGCGCCTGGAGCAGCACCTCGGTGTCGACGCGCTCTACTCCCCCCCGGACTACCGCACCCGTTCGGAAGACCAGGTCAACACAGGCCTCACCGTTCCAGTTCTCCGGTTTCCTACCTGGGGCTTCTGCCCGCGTTGCCGTACGCTGGTCAAAGACCGGCTCCACCGGGAGAACCGTCCGGTGTGCAAGGAACATGAGACATCAGGCCGGAAGCCCTTCCTCGCCCAGGTCCCCTTCGTCGCGATCTGCGAGCGAGGACACCTCCAGGACTTCCCCTGGTCCGAGTGGACGCATAAGACGGCGTCACCCGTCTGCCGAGGACACCGCCTCTCGCTGCGATCATCTGGCGGCGGCACCCTGGCTTCTCAGCGGGTCTCTTGCACATGCGGCGCCACCCGCAACCTCGAAGGCATCACATCAACAAGGAGTAGCGCCGACAGCGGACCATCTACAGTTCTCTCGAATGGACTCGAGCCGGGCGGGCCGGAATACTTGTGCCGCGGCGGCGCACCCTGGCTGGGCATCGACCGAGAAGGGGAGCCCTGCGGGAGTCCTCTCCGCGGCAGTCTGCGCGGCGCCGCAAACGTCTACTACTCCCTTTTGAAGAGCTCCATATTCGTGCCACAGACGGCCGCGTCAACCGTCGATCCCAAGGTCCTTTCCGTGCTTCAGGACGGGGTGATTGTGCAGGCGCAGCAAAGGGCAGCAGTGCTCCTCGAAGATGGAGACCTATTGCCCGCGAGAATGCTTCGAAAAGCAGCCCAGGGCCACGCCTTCCTCCTTGAGAGCTTCAGTGACCAGGAGATTGACCGCGGCTTGGCCGCCTTGCGTCAGGCGGAGTCCATTGCTGCGGGGACCGAGCAGCCTGCCTCTGACCAGGACCCCGCCCCATTCCGCGCCACCGAGTACCAGACACTGCGGGGCCCCATCGAATCCGAAGAGTTGGTAGTGCGGGAACCCGAGGGCCAGTACGCCTCAAGTGCGGCAGCTGCGTTTGCGCGCGTACGGCTCGTCGAGAAGCTCCGAGAAACTCGAGTGCTATGGGGCTTCAACCGAGTCTTTGCAGAGTCCCCCTACGACGGTGCATCCCGCAAGGCACTGCTGCGCCGCACCGTCGCTCGCCCGGGCAGTAACTGGCTTCCCGCGTACGCTGTCAGCGGCGAGGGCATCTACCTGGAACTCGACACGGCGATGCTAGGTTCATGGGAGGAGCGTCCGGCAGTCCTACAGCAGGCGCAACTACTCACTCAGCGTTTTTCGAACCTTGCTGAGCAGCGTGGCCTGAAGCAGCGCGAGCTGTCACCGCGCTTCATTCTTCTGCACACTCTTGCGCACTTGCTCATTAACCAGCTCACCTATGAATGCGGCTACAGCTCGGCGTCCCTCCGGGAGCGCCTTTACGAGAGCTCCGGGCCGGACGGCATGGCCGGCATACTCATCTACACCGCTGCTGGGGACTCCGAGGGCACGCTCGGCGGCCTCGTCCGCATGGGGGAGCCAGGCCGCTTGGAAGGAGTGCTGGAGAATGCTCTGGCTCACGCCGCATGGTGCTCCTCAGACCCGGTATGCATCGAGAGCAAGGGGCAAGGGCCCGGGTCCTGCAACCTCGCCGCCTGCCACGGCTGCGCGTTGCTTCCCGAGACTGCCTGCGAGGAGTACAACCGCTTTCTGGACCGTGCCCTGGTGATCGGTGGACTCGGGAAGAGCGAGCTCGGATTCTTCGCCACATGATGAGAGCAGGCCGGTGGTGTGCGTGAGCGTCTCAGTCACGCACACCATCTTCGTCTGGCACTGCGACGCCTGCGGTTGGACGGCGCGACTAGGGCGCGGTCAGGGCGTGAAGATTGCATACCTTGAGTACTGGACGCCAAGATTCCGCTGACATTGTGATCTTTTAGCGCTATTGACTGCTATTGATCACCGAATGATTACTTTCCGATCATTGCTTGACTCGACTTGGAGATCACTCCATGATCCTGCGTGTCAGGCGCTCCGAAGTGCGCGCTTCGGTTGCAGGGAAGCAGGGGGAACACTGGGAGCATGGACTCCCTCGTGCCCTCGTCTCCTGCCGTCACAAACCGCATGAGCCGACAGCCTCGCCGTGACACACCCCAGGAGCTGGCCGTTCGACAGATCCTTCATCGGGCTGGGTTGCGCTATCGCATCCATCTCCCTGTGCCGGGCATGCCTCGGCGAAGCATTGATATCGCCTTTACCAAACTAAAGGTCGCTGTCTTCCTTGATGGATGTTTCTGGCACAGCTGTCCCAACCATGCGACCAACCCAAAAGCAAACGCGGCTTGGTGGCGAGCGAAGCTGGACCGTAATATCATGCGAGATCGGGAGACCACCGAGCACTTGAGCGCATCGGGTTGGGTTGTATTGCGTTTCTGGGAACATGAGGTACCGACCGCAGTCGCTGAGCGGGTTCACGATGTGGTGATGACCCGGAGGCGGCCTGTCGGAGGGTGATCCCCGAAGCAAACTGGGGAGCTTTGCGGAGTTTCCCAGCGGACGGTCTACCGGCGGCGTGCGCTGGGTAGGGGCCGACTGCTTTCGAGCCTCCAATGGGGAACTTCTAGTTTGGTGAAGTGCATTCCAGACCTGGCTGCCGCAGTTGGAGGCCGCCGCGTGAGGTTTCTCAAGGTAAAGGTCTCGGGCGTCCGAAGTGGGATACTCAAACACCGTCCTACGGACTCCGTTGGTCCGTAGCTGGCCACTCCTTTCCGGAGGGCCCGTGCGTCCCAGCTATATTGGCTGGTCAGAGAGCCGGGCCCGTGCTCAGGGGGCAAGCTCGTCCCCAAATGGTCCGCTGAGCCACCGCTATCATCTCGGCCAGCCGGGCGAGGCAGTCGTTTAGGACTGCGACATCAAGTGCGTTCCGTTTGTGGACTGGCGCGGCGAGCGCGTCTTCGCTGGGTGAAACATGGCGAGGCCTCGGTCAGCTCCCGCTCCCGTCGTAGGCCACCTGCACTCGTATGGTCCCCTTGGCCGTGTGCAGGAAGGCGTCGCCCTGTCCGGCTAGAGCTTCGGCTCCGGTCTCGTCCAGAATGATGCGGCTGTCGGTCGCGGTCTTGACCCGAAGGGCGAGTTGGGCGGGGAAGTTGGAGCGGATGGTCGTCGAGATGACGTCGGCGCTCGGACGCTGCGTGGCTGCGATGACGTGGATGCCCGCAGCGCGGGCCTTCTGCGTCAGGCGCTTCAGCAGCGCTTCGATTTGCTTCTTCTCTTCGGGATCGCTAGTGAGGTCGGCGTACTCGTCCAGGACGATGACGATCCAGGGCTTTCGGTCTGCCTTGTCGACCTTGGCGTTGTACTCGACGAGCTTGCGTGTGCGGATCGCTTTCATGTCCTTGTAGCGCACGGCCATCTCTTGGACGGTTTCCTCGAGAATCTCGATGGCGTCGGCGGCGTCCATACCGATCATGCCATCAAGGTGAGGGTCGTCCTCAAAGTCGACAAGCTCGGTGCCCTTGGGATCGACGAGGCGGAGTCGCAGGGTGCTCTTGTCGTACCGGGCCAAGCCCTTGATGATCGTGTCCAGGGCGACGGACTTTCCTGATCCGGTAGTGCCGGCCACCAGCAAGTGCGGTGAGTCCGCGGAGGACAGGTCGATGGTGACCGGGTTGCCTTCGATGTCGGCGCCCAGCGGAGCGATGAGGCTCGCGGGATCGGCCGGGCATCGCTGCCACAGCGCCTTGGCGTCGACCCCGTACTTCTCGTCGTCGATCTTGGGGATCTCGAAGAGAACGGAGCCGCGGTCGCTGCGGGTGCGAATGCTGTACCCCGAGGGCAGTGCGAGGGCCAGGAAGATCTCGTCGCGTCGGTTGGTCAGCTTGTCCACGGTGACCCCAGGATTGGGGATGAAGCGGAAGATGTAGAAGCCAGGTCCTTCCTGCCATTTGTTGACCTCAGGGGCGGTGACCGCGACCCTGTGACGGGCGAAGACGTCGACGACCTTGTTGTATCGAAGCCTCAGCTCCTCCTCGGGGAGCCCACCGCGGCGAGCCCTCAGAGGGGCAGGATCTACCTCCGCGGCAGGGTGACGCGCAACTACCTGTTTCGGCACGGTTGTCGCAGCAGTCGCTCCGACAACCTCGACAGGTGCCGTCGGCCCTTCCGGAGTTGGCAGTTCGGTAGAAATGCCTGCTGAGGAGGTCTTGACGAAAATGTCGGGGACCTTCACGGTCCCACTGAGGACCCCAGCGGCAACAAGGGGGTCGGCATTGGTGGGGTCCTGATTGGCACGCAGAGCGCCGATGAGGTTCAGCAGTTCCTGCTTGTTCAGCCTCACCAGGGTGTGCTTGCCGAGGCTTCCGACCGCGGGTGCCGGCTGATCGTCCTCGGCTGAGATGGCCACCGCAACGCCGGTGACTTGACCGAGCTGGACATCCTCGGAACGTAGGGCGTCAAGGACCTTCGCCTCCACCTGACGGTGGTCGTCATTACCGATCAAGGTGCGAGCTGGAAGGTCTGCGGCCTGCAGGGCGTTTTCACTGGTCTGAGCGATCGCGGCGGCAAGCTCATCCAGCCAGAAGGGACGGTCGTGGCGAGCCTCGCCGTCCGAACGGAAGGCATCCTCACACAGGTCGGTGGTGCGGTTGAGCTGTTCCTCAGCCGAACCGACGTCGAAGGTCTGGCGAAACTTGGACTCGGCGACCAGGACATCCAGGCGAACCGTGCCGTCGTCCTGGGCGGTCAGCACGAAACGGCCCAGATCGGCACGGGTTTTGTGTCCGCGACCGAACCAGCGGTGGTGCTCGTCGAAGCTGATCCAGGTGACCAGGCTCGTGCCCTGCCGAGAGACGGGAAACTGCTGGTCGATGACAAATCGCGTCGCGACCAGGCCTACGACTTCGTTGACCGTGGTGCCGATACCGAGGGAGCGCAGCACGGCGCCAGGGGCCACGTTGCGGCCGACCTCGTAGATTCGCTTAGCGGTGCCTTCGGAGTCCTGCGGGGTGACGACGCCGATCTGCTCCAGGCGGCGCCGCAGTCGCTGGACGACGAATTGCCGACCGGTCTGCGAGCTGACGATGAGGGTGTAGGACTCGTTCTTGCCGACGCTGGGCTTGACGAGGATGACGTCAGGGCGGTTGCGCAGGGCATCGATCTGCTCACGACCGATGAAGCTGTCGAGGGTGACGACCCAATGGGCCACGCGGTGCAAAGTGGCGAACAAGTTTTGGTGCTGGTCGAACTGCACCTGCATCTCGAAGTAGTCGATGCCGTCGACACTCTCCCGGGAGACCGGGGAACGGCGGTCGTAGCGCACGCACAAGGTTGACCAGGACTCAAGAGTCTCGTCTGCGGTCTCGGGCAACAGCGCTCTCACGACGTTCTCGCTGGTCTGAGCCAGGTTGTGTGAAGCTGGGTGCTTCCAGGGGTTGAAGGAGCCCGACAAGGACTCTTTCTTGGTGCTCTCCTTGATGCTGGTCTGGGTGCCGAACAGCGCCGGAGCCAGGGCGAGGTCGATAGTGTCTTCCAACCCTGACAGGTCTGCTTCCTGATCGGGCTCCCATGCCTGCAAGATGAGTTGGACGTCGGGCAGGAAGGTGTCCTCAGACATCTCCGCACCGGAGAAGTGCAAGTCGAAACCATGGATGATCTCGTGATGGGTGGCCTGGGGAGCCAGCACGACCAGATCAACCTTCAGACGAGGGTTCTTGGCCCGTACCTGCTTGGCCACGCGCATCGGCAGGACAGGGTCGCCGTTGCGGTCCAGAAGCAGTACGCGTAGGCCGTCAAGCTTGTGGGGGTAGGTTGTCAGGTAGTCGGTGATGACGCGGACCATCTCGTCGATCGCCGTCTCGTCGACGCTGGAGAGCCATTCCTTGGACTCGTTGCCGTTGAGGCGGACCGGGGCGTACTCCTCGTGCCCGGCCGATTCGCGCATCGGGATGGCGATCGTGCCGCCGGGCCCGACGAGGACCGCCGGTGTCCCATGTGGGGAGATACGGTCGATGGCGTCGAAAAAGAGATCCTCGTTCTCCTGGTTGAGACTCAGGCCTCCCTCCTTGTTCAGGGCAGTCTCGATGCTGTCGGCTGCTTCCGCGTAGTTCTTTGCCAGCCAGCGCAGCTTCAGCGGGTGGGTGGCCAGCATCATCATGCGGTGATCGGCCAGACCGACGACATCGGTCAGGACGACGGCCTCAAGGTCTGCGTTCGGAGCATTGTCGGGAACCAGGGTGGCGCGAGCTTCGCGGAGTATGCTCTCCCACTCGCGTACGTAATCGTTGATTTTCCCGGCGTCAAGCCCGTCGGAGAACCGCTCGAAGTGCTCCAGCTTGAGGCGCTCGAGCTGACCCGCGAAATGTGATGCAGGGACAGGGACAGGCTCGTCGACCTGCCACTGCCGGGGGTCATTGAACTTCTCGAGGAAGGTGTCGAAGGTCAGATTGCTGGCATGGCCAGGGGGGTTTCGCCAGCCGTGGATGAGGGCCGCCAGTGCGATCTGACCGGGGATGCCCAGGGGGTCCCAGCGAAAACGTCGCTGGGCGGCGCCGTCCATCTCGACCACGATGCGCAGCGGGGCCCACTCGGTGTTCGGGTCAAACGGCTCGTCCTCCTCGGGCAGGGGCGGCTTGGTCAGGTCCAGCAGGCAGTCCTTGACCTCCAAAGTCAGGCGAAGGCCGGTGGAGTCCTGGACATCACGCAGGGTGCGTGCGTACAGGAAAGCGAACAGCCAGCGGCTCCACCGCCCTGCTTCCTGGTTGCCTTCAAGCCCGACGACGACGGAGCCTTCGTCTTCGTCGGAGAAGTAGGTCAGCTCGCGCAGCAGGGCACGCAGTGGGTCCTGGACGAACTGAGAGTCCGGGAAGGCAAGCTTCTCGACTTTGCGGCGCGACCGCTTCGACAGCAGGTCGGCCAACGGCTCGGCCCCGCCAATGGGAGCCTCGTCAAGGAATCGCTGTGCGGCTTCCTGGTCTCCGCGGTCGAGCGCATCTTCGATCACCATAGCGTCGAACTCGTCGACCCGACCTGCATCGATCCTCTCGATCTCCTGCCGGACCTGCTGGCCTAGACCGATCTTCTTGGACTTCTGCTCGAAGACCTCAAGCCAGAGGGTCAGGTCCTGCTCGCGGCGCAGTTGACGAGAATCCTGCGGGGTAGAGCCACTGCGATTGAGGTTGAGTACGAGGCCGCGCATACGCGCTTTGGCAGTCTCGGAGTCCGCACCGATGTGGTCCAGGGATTCCTCGCTGAACTCGGTCGTGATGATGCGGTCTATCAGGTCGTCCTCGGTGATCTCCTTGCCTGTGGGTTGCTTGAAGGCACTGACCGAAACGTTCTTCTTGATCCGAGCCGGCAGCGCGGCGGGCTTGATGAAGAGTCCTCGGTCCGGGAAGAGGTCAAGAGCGGGCAGGGCTGCAGAGATCTCGGGGTAGACCACGTCAGCGGTGTGGACCTGAGTTGCTGCGACCTTCTGCGCGGTCTCGACCAGGAAGGCCGCCCAGCGGTGCAAGGACCGGGGCTCCTCATCGGTGACGGCACGCCAGATCTCTGGCAGAAAGTCGACCATCAGGGCCGGAACGGTGCCGGTGCCACCCACCTCCCGCCATGCTTCTGCCATGAATCTGTCGAATCCGCGCTCGCCGGAGGCGTCGTGGTAGTCGCCCAGGATTGTGGCATCGTCGAGGGCGTTCATGGCCGCCAGCCCCTGTGCGTCCGGAGACTGCCCCCACTCGAAGAGCAAGACCGCCTTACCTTGCCCCGAATTTCGCCACTTGGTCAGCTGATCCTGTGGTTCCAGCAGGTATTCAACAGGTACGCCTTCGATTGGCTCTGAGGTGCCGACCTTGACGACAACCTGACGATCCGGCGATTCCAACAGCCTCTGGGCTGTGCGACGGAGTGCCTCGGCCACGGTCGGCCGGTCGAACCCGCTGACTCGCAGGACGGCACGGGCTCCGTTAATCTCAGCGACCTTGCGGAGTGCTTCATCGGCGACGAACCGACCGAGTGCTCGGATGCTGCTGTCGGTCACCGGGGCTCCCCTCGAACCATGCTGGTTGCATCTGAATATTGAGTGAGCAGACCGATAGCGGCCAGCTTCTCCCGGAACGCCTTGCCGTTGTGGTCAAGGACCGATGGGTCGACCTCGTAGGCCAATGGGCTCGCAGCTGCGACCTTGTTCTCCACCACGAGCCCGTACTCTTCGTACAGCAGTGCGCAGAACTGGTCGAACTCCATCTCCGTGCCCTGCGGGACGGCGGCAGCTACCAGACCCTCGAGCATCGGGGGCTTCATGGTGAAGTGTCGGCGCCCGACCGTCGCGTTCAGGGCTCCCACAGCGGCGAGGGTCTCGCTGAAGAACGCTCGGGGCGAGTGGACCGCGTTGCCGGCTTCCTTGGTGAATCTTTCGTAGCGGCGCTTCCTGACCTCGTCGCCTTCGGCTTCGATTTCGTCGATCATTTCCCGAGCCTGGACGTTGATTGCGTTGACGATGTCATTGCGGAAGCCGGTGAGGTTCTTCTGCGACTCCCTGCGCAGCGGGGTTGCCTCGTTGCCGAAGTCCAACAGGATCGACTCGCGATTGGTAGCACCGAGCTTCGTGCGTGCGAGGTGCAGCTGGTGGCGTGCCAAGCAGTAGGGGACCCAGTGCATGAGACTCTCGGTGCGCTTTGCCCGCGGGACCGTCGCGATCCGAGTGACGATGTTGCGGGTCCCTTCCCTCAGCAGATCAGGCCACGGGCTGAGATCTTCGTGCAACTTGACTTCTGCGTCTGAGCCCTCCACGGGCGTTTCGTCGTAGTCGAAGTCGTGCGCGCTGAGGGCCTTGGCAAGGTTGCCCAGTGGGGTGCCGCTGTCCTGCACGAGGTCGCTCAGGCCCTGTCGGGTCGCTTCCTTGCGGTCAGGATCAGGGTCGGTGCGCAGGACTTTGTAGGCCCAGCTCCCACCATCGCGGAAGAGGTAGCGCTCGATACTCGGAGCGTTAATGCCGGCAGCGACCTTGCTGGCCTGCTTGCGCTTCTTGGCGCTCTTCTTGGGGGAGGCGTCGATTTGCTTGATTCGTCGTTCGACTGCGTCGTAGTGGATGAGCTCACCGACGAACGGATAGATGTGCGCGCCGAACCAACTGGGCTGGCTACGACGTCCTGGGATCTCAACCAACAGGGACGAGAACAGGGCGTGGAGCGTTTCCATCGTCTCGGGAGAGTCCAGCTCGACGGCCTTGCCGAGTTCCTCGTCGCCCTCGACGATGCGGGCCTTGGTCGCGATCCGCCTGGCCAGGTCGTGCGAGGTCCTCTTGTAAGCCGTGTCGGCTCCGTTGTCCAGGAGGCATGGGAACTTCTCCGGGTCTTCCTCATGCGCCACGTAGACGCCGCGGGCGATCGCGAGCATCTCAAGCGGGACGTAGAAACCACGGCCCTGCTGTTCGAGATTCACCCCGAAGAGGCGAAGGACGACCTCGGCCTTGGAACGATCAGCCATTACGCACGCACCGACCTGATCTTGTCGCCGACGTCGATCATGAGCTTCCTCATGACGTTGCCCACCAGTACCTGGATCTCGTCCTCCTTGTTCGACGAGTCAGCCAACTCTGCCAGGGATCCGCTCAGGCCGCGGATTTCTGCCTCGTGCTGGACCTCGCTACGCAGGCCCGCGGCCCACCGCGTCAGCAACTCGAAGCGCAGAAGGTCCGCCTCCACCGAGACTGCGTCCTGATCAGGCGCGACGGCCGGGATACGAATGTAGATGGCTCGGTTGAGCCACTCGACGGCGTTCTGCATCTCGGGGGCTGCGCCCGCGCCAGCTTCCCTTTGCCACTGGGTGACCTGGTCGACGACCTCAACGCCCTTGCTGGGCACTCGCCGGGAGATAACGGCCGCGCGGGCACGGTGGGTGAAGAAGGCGGGGTCAAGTATGAAGAAGTCAGGGTTGCTCCCCGCCCGATGGATGCCCTGGACGGCCTCCAGGCCCTTGAGGAAGCGGTCTCGCACGCTGGTGTCTGCCGGGTCTCGGTTCTCGTCCTGGACACGGACGAAGTCGTCGCCGGCCTGCAGGCCCATGCGAGCGAATCGGTCCGTGTCGTCGTCGCTGTTGAAGAAGTCAGCTCGTCGCAGGAACGTGTACAAGTCCCGCAACTGTTCGGCGTGCTTCTGGACGTCCCGATTCGTACGGACCTTCTGCAGGTAGCTACTGGTGTCCGCGGGAGGGAAGTCGCCAGCCGTGTCTGGGTCCAGTCGGTCGTCGACCTGGCGACGGGAGACCTTGCCCGGGTCCAGCTTTCGTAGCGCGAAGAAGGCAGGAACCAGATGGCGCTGTTGCTGGGTCAGCCGGTCACCGAAGAGCGCCTGGTGGTACAAGTGGGGAGCCTGCCACAACCTGTTCGAGTGCGACCGCTGGTACTTGGCATGGACGTTCTCGCAGGACAGGCCGCCAGTGAGCATGTAGCTGGTCACCGACAGCGCCTGACGGGTCGTGACTACGGCCCCGGTGCGCTCGGCCGCGGCGAACACGTCCCGGATCGCGTCCCGGCGCTGAGGTCCGCGGGTGGGATCGCTTAGCTCGTTGCGGTTGGCCAGGATTGGGCAGACCTTCCGTGCATCACAGGTCTCGCAGGGCTTCCAGCGCCCCCATTGGGTCGTCGTCCACTGCTTCAGGACCCAGGGGATGAGCCCGCCGTTGGGGCCGTCAGCGGCTACAGACTGGTAGTTGAGGTTGATAACAGTGACTGTGCCATCGGGGTCGCTGACCTGCCCCCGGATTATGCCCTCCGTGAGGGTCTTCACCAGAATCTTGGCGCGCCCGGTGCCGCCTTTGCCCATGTTGTCATCTTCGGCGACACATTTACGTAGTTGGCCCTCGTTTGCGCAGATGATCGCGATGCCCTCGTCCGGAGGGTCAAGAAGTTCCACGAGTTTGTGAGCGCCCGCCTGTGGGCTGAGCTCGCTGAGATCGCTGAGGATGTACAGCGGGCGCCCGGCACGGGTCTGGCCTATAGAGCGGCGGGCGTCTCCGGCCCCGGACAGCTCGAGGAAAACTGCCTTCCGGACCTCGGGTGTGATCGGTTCGGCATCGACCCGCAGCTCGGCCAGAAGGCTGGCGCACAGGCTCGTCTTGCCATGCCCGGCGTCCCCGGTGAGGACGATGGTCTTCGTGGTTGGCCGTTCAATGGCGTCCAGCAGGTATTTCAGCGTCACGACAGGGAACAGCGACTGCGTCCAGTCTGCCTGCAGCTCGTAGATCATCTCAGAGGTGTCGGCGTCGAACGGCTGGTAACGACGTATGCGTTGGACGTGTTTGTTGACCTCTAGCGGCATGCTGCTGTCCTTCGTCGACCGGGCCGGGAGCGCTGCTAAATTTTAGCCACCAGCGCTTCTGACGGTAGATCAAATGACCTGTCTCAGACCTAGGTACGTTTGGTTCGCCAGCGCATGACTGTGTCGGGGACTTTGGGGATCCGTGATGACCGCGCCTGGTGCTGCGGTGCTCGATGGTGACTGCGAGTCGCGTTGAGGAAGCGCGGGCCGTCGACCATGTCGACGCCGTGGTAGCAGCAGTGTCGCAGCTGATGGCGGTTGACGAGCTGGCTTAAGGTGCTCGTGATGCTGACAGGTGAGGCGTAGAACCGTCGTGATCGGCACGTCAGGCGGCACTTAGGTGTCGGTCTACCGCGCGGGCTCACCCTTGATCGAGTACGATGACCGCTCGTTCCGCCGGTTCTACAAGCAAGCGCAGAGGGGGCACACGTGGGTGAGCGGCACCCCTTGCGGGCCAAGCGGCGGCCGAAGTTTGAGGAGGGTGTCGGCTCCTTGAGAGTCGTGGATCTCTTCGCCGGCTGCGGTGGCCTCACCCTCGGTATTGCCCAGGCAGCCCGCAAGCATGACGTCTCGCTTGATGTTCGTCTCGCGGTTGACTTTGAGGTAGCTCCCACGCAGGTGTTCAAAGCTAACTTTCCCAAGGCCAATGTCCAACAGGGAGCCGTCGAGTCCTACTTCGACGGCGACCTTGGAGCCCCGTTGACCGCTCAGGAGGCCGAGACACTCTCGATGGTGGGTGAGGTGGAGCTCCTGATCGGCGGGCCGCCCTGTCAGGGGCACAGTAACCTCAACAACCACACCCGCCGCGATGATCCCAAGAACCGGCTGTACCTGCGTATGGCTCGCGCCGCAGAGGTTCTGCGCCCCAGTGTAGTTGTCATCGAGAACGTGCTGGCCGTTGTTAATGACAAGCAGCAGGTGGTCTCCCGTGCCATCGTTCACCTCAAGAAGCTTGGATACGAGGTCGCCACCAGCCGTATCGACCTACTCAAGCTCGGGGTCGCCCAGACACGCAAGCGGCACATACTGCTGGCCGTCCGCGAAGACGCGCTGCCTTTCGGTTTCTCGGCTGCTGACCTGCTGCAGATCGAAGACCACAATGCCACACACCATGACCTGCGTTGGGCGATAGGCGATCTGCTCGACGTTCGACCGAAGTCATTCTTCGATGAAGCTGCCGTGCCCAATGCGGATAACCAGCGGCGTATGAAGTATCTCTTCGAGAACGACGAGCACAATCTGCCGAACGAAGAGCGCCCCAAGTGCCACCAGGGCAAGCACAATTACACCTCAATGTATGGCCGCTTGTGGTGGGACCGTCCGTCTCAGACCATTACCAGCGGCTTCGCAACGATGGGCCGCGGACGGTTTGTCCATCCTGGTGTCCCCCGATGTCTGACAGCCCACGAGGCCGCGCGCATCCAGGGCTTCCCGGACTATTTCAGGTTCGTCGACGAGAGGGCTAAGTCGCGCTACGAGCTTACGCACACCGAGGTTCAGGTCATCATCGGCAACGCCGTACCTCCGCCTCTGACTGAGGCGCTGACCTCGAAGCTCTTCGACGCTGAGGTTTTGCAGGTGAAGGACGACGCTCCCCAGTTGCTCGAGGACGACTTCGCTGCCCCTGCCGTCGACCTCGCCTGCTGAGCCCGCAACGGGCTGACTCCATCCGAGGGCACTAGAAGTAGGCGAATTGCCCGCTGACGGCCTAGTAGTTCCCTCACCAGGTTGGCGCGGCCTCTCCCGTCGTACGCTGTGCGAGCGTGGCCGAATCGTGCGTTGGCTGACAGGGAGCGTCGGCCAGGGAGGTGGACGCCCGCTTCAGGAGAGAGGCGGGTGGATCGTGCCGCTGAGCTGGTGCTTCGATACCTGGTCAGGCGGCCGAGACCCTGACCTGCAAGGCACCCTCCTTGACCGTTGCTGGCCCCTGAATCTGGCACGACAGTGGCACGAACCTCAGCCGATGACAGTCAGCCACGATGGCGGTTGCGCCGACCGACCACGCGCGCGTATGCCTCGCTGCACCCCCGCCGGCCTCAGCCACGCTACCGGCTTGTGTCGTCGACCGGAGCAAGATCTGACGGCGGATCCGTGACAACGATGTGCGAGCCCTCAGCTTGAGCAACGGCGATCATTTGAGGGCCCATTCGGGTGCTGCCTGAACGCTCGGCTAAGACGCAGTCTCATTTGGCGAGTCTGCGGTAGCAGATGAGGCTGCAGGCGATGGCGGTGAATGCCAGGAAGTGGTCGGCCTTGCGTTCGTAGCGGCGATGTAGGCGGCGGCAGCCGCCCAGCCAGGACATGGTGCGCTCGATCGTCCAGCGGTGCCGGCCCAGCCGGGTGGAGGACTCGATGCCCTTGCGAGCGATGCGGTGCCGGATGCCTCGCTTGCGGAGCCATCGGCGCAGGTGGTCGTAGTCGTAGCCCTTGTCCGCGTGCAGCTTGGCGGGCCGTCGCCTGCGCGGGCCGCGGCGGGAGCGGATCGGCGGGATGCCGCGCACGAGCGGCTCGAGTGCCTGGCTGTCGTGCAGGTTCGCGCCGGAGATCCCGATCGAGAGGGGTAAACCGGTCCGCTCGGTGATCAAGTGGATCTTCGAGCCTTTCTTTCCCCTGTCTACAAGATTCGGACCTGTCAGATCCCCCCTTTCAAGGCCCGCATGTTCACCGAGTCGATCGCGCAGCGCGACCAGTCCAGGTCTCCGCGCGAGCCCAGTTCGTCGAGGATGACGCGGTGGAGCTTCGCCCAGACCCGGGCGGCAGTCCACTCGGTGAAGCGCCGGTGCGCGGTCGGCCCCGACGGGCCGAAGACCGGCGGCAACTGCCGCCAGGTGCAGCCCGTCGTGGCCACGAAGATGATCGCCGCGAGGACCTCGCGGTCCCCGTACCGGCGCCGGCCTCCGCCCTGCGGCCGGGTCGGAGCAGGTGGCACCACCCGCTGGAACAGTTCCCACAACTCGTCCGGCACCATGCGCTCAACCATCACCACACAGTGCAGACTACCCAGCACGCCAAATGAGACGGCGTCTAAGGAGTGGCTTAGTCGGGCGGGACGCGTTCCCTACGGTTCACCGATGCTCCCCGCTTGATCTGGTGCGCTTGTGGTGTGATCGAGCAGTAGCCCACCATGTGCGCCCGAAATTGGTGAGCGTTCGGGGCGCGGTTGTCGGAACGGTGGGGTCATGAGTTGTTGGCAGCTCTCGGCGGAAGCGTGGCAGCGCTGCTCGTTTGGGAGTTACCTGTGTTCGCGCTCCTCTTCTGCCGGTTTGCAACTGCTCAACCGGCCGCAACCAGACGGAATCCTCCGTCGCAATACCAGTCGTTGATTGCAAGTCCTTCGTATAGAGCGACCATCCAGGTGTTATTACGCAGCCGTCTTCGCGATCGAGCCATGGATTCGAGCCACAATCGAACATCCGCGTACCCGCCAGCCTCGAAGGCTTCTTCCAATGCGAGCTCTATACTTGTCACTTCGTCGGCGGCTTGATCTTCATATAGGTCGGCCAGATTGAACATAGTGAAGTGATGCCTGACCCGTTCCGTGAGCCCGGCATCCCATTCACGAGGAGCGCCCACATAAAAATCAAAATGCCAACTAGTCGGCATATCTCCTGGCAGTGCCGTGTATTCCTGGCCGGAACTGGAAATGGTTACCAACCTAGCACGGAGCCATCGCTGGTCATCAACGTTATCGAAGTATGGATGCAAGGTCTGTTCGCCGTAAGACCTCGGATATTTTTCACCTTTTGCGAAGTTGCAGTCCGCACAGATCGGTACGAGGTTAACGGGCACAACGGAAAGAAACGGAAACTTCGATTTTGGTAGATGGTGGTCGACCTGCTTCACGCGCCCGACACCGCAGAGCGGACACTTAGTGCGGCGGTTTCGAACCTCCTCGTATATTGGGCGGCCTGGATGCTCAGCATCCATCCGCCGCTCATACATATCGATCAAGGCATCCTTGTCCTTGATGTGCGCCTGATCGGGGCTAAAATCCGCTGGATTCAATTGATGCAGCGATGGCGCCTTACAGGCCATCTCGAAATTTTGGGCAGCCGTAACAACATCGTCCTCATAGCTTGTCAGCAAAGTCAGATTCCGTCTGCTGATAGCCGAACTGATACACAATCGGAAAGCTTCCCGTGTGCTCATTGTGGGGAGGTCGAGATTCCACATCAGCCCACTCGCCCCCACCTGCGGCGCGTCGCAGCACGAGCTAGCGCTCTCCCCTCTGCTCCTAGTTGGTCATCGAATTCTTCGAGAATCTCATCGAATGTCTTGCCTTGGTCGGCTAGGTCCTGGATCAACTGATTGAAACCGGTGCGCCTTACTTCTAGACCAAAAATTTCCCTGGTAATTACGCCAACGTTTTCGCCGAACGTCTCGACGTCCGGGTGATCGGCTCGCAGGTCGTCACCCACTCTCCGGAGCGCCCACACTGCCTCGCGCGGCGTCTCCTGAAGTACTACCGGTGAGTGCGTAGCGACGATCGCGATGCCATTTCGATCCATCAGCAACTCAGATAGAACACGGATGAAGGTAGACAGCAAGGGTGGATGAAGGTGCCCTTCAGGCTCATCAACCAAAACTAGGGTTCGCTCAGTGGTGTGGAGTACGAGATGAACCAAGGTAAGTAGCACGATCGCGTGACCAGAGCTGAAGGAACGGAACAGCAATTCTGCGTCCGAGCGATCATTCATGGACTTTAGTCGCGAAATTTCGAGGTCTCGGAAAAGCGCATCGGTATCTTCAAGTCGCTCCAAGACGGCGCCCCACCGCCGCGCAGTTGCCCGGTTTGTTTCACTGCACTTTTCGGCGATTTCTGCGAACTCGACTGCTAGAGTCTGGTGATCCTTTTGGCCTTCTTCTGTCTTCAAACCCACATACTGATATTCTACGTAACTGTTGTTCGGCACGTGGGGCTTATGAGAGTCGAAAGCACTAAAGGAGACGTAGACGACATTGTTGAACGGATGTGCGCGGTGTTCAGCCCGGTCCTCGAGGTAGCCGCCTTTCAGGCTACCCCTGCGGGAAAGGGTGACGGCGGCGATCCTGTGAAGCAGACGCGTCTTGCCGACTCCGTTACTCCCAATAAGTGAATGGATGTTGCTTGGTGGTTTCTTTTCAGGATCGACCTTCAAGTCAAGCTTTAGTTCTGGGCGATTCTCCGCAGCAGATTCTTGACGGTAGCGAATGTGGAATTTTGATCGAGTAGGGCCGCCGGTGGCGATTCGATGAAACTGTTGGCGGACGGTGTCAGGATCGGTCCCTCGCAGTAGGGAATCTTTCATCACGCGTTCATTCTTTACCCGCTCAAACAATGACAAATCATAGGCGGAGTCACGTAGGGAGTGAAAAATCCTCAGCCGCGTCCCTTCGTCAAATTCGTCGCGCAGGCTAGCGTAATAGCTCTCATCTACTCCCAAGGAGAAGTAGGAATCTCCCAAAGAGGGAAATTGCTCGAGGAGTTCGACATGTCCGCCACTGATGCCACGGTAGGCGATCTTAACCGGGCCGACGTGTACGTTATGAATCCCGTTATGGCAATATAGGTCGAAGGTCGTCTTGAAACCGTAGTCATCCCAGGTATCGGTCAAGAGCACCGCTTGATTCGGTTTCACCTTCGCTGCGAGCGCGCGGGACGATGTCACAGTAAACAGCACCTGGCCACAATAGTGCGGACATAGCGGCCAGGGGGCGCTGATTGGCAACTTCCCTCAACCTGCGACGGTCGCCAGTACCGGCATCACGCCTTCGTCGAAGCTGTCTTCAGGCGCTGGCTCAGTGCCTCCCCTTCGTGGCTAGGGGAGGGTGGGCAGCTTCGCCCGGCGATGAGCCGACAGTGGAGGGGCGGCGCGTGTACCGGAGTGCGCTTCTGCGATGAGGCGCAGGTCACAGGGTGCTCCCACAGACTAGCGAGCTGCGGCACGTGAGCGACCGCCCCAGCCACGACGTACCTCTTCTCTGACGTCAGGTGGCCGATTGCTGTGCGCGCGGCACGGGCGCCGGCCGGGCTGGAGCGGGACGGAGGCAGGAGCGCAGGCCCGGCCGGGGGCCGGGCCGCGCGCGGGGAGCGGAGCGAGCCGCCTTGAATCAGTAGAGAAAGTTGTAACTCACTCGGGCCGGTGGGGCTTGAAAGCGTATGCACAGACTGGGAGTTCGGCGCCTTGGCGGTGTGTCAGCGGTAGGAAGATGACTGGCCGGATCGTCCATGTGATGCGGGTGCTGACCTGGGTGACTGACACCGTGCAGGGCTCTAAGCGCAGCAGGGCTCGTCGTGTCTCGGCTCGACCGTCGTGGAGCCAGGCCCAGACTTCGTCCGAGGCGTCCGGGTCGAGGGCCGGTGAGATGGTGCGGAGTGCGATGGCGACCCATCTGTCTGCCTGGGGTGCGGAGTAGGCGTCGAAGGATGCCCGGAGTGCCGGCCACTGCACCCCGTCGGTGAGGTCCTCGGTCCAGCACTCGCACCAGAAGCCCCGCCGGGGCTTGTCCATCAGCACGGGTGGCCTCCTCGCTGGGCGTTCACGAAGAGTTCCGCGGTGACGGTGTAGCCGCCGTTGGCGCCCTGGACGACGACCCTGTGGGCGAGGGCGCTGACCATGCCTAGGCCTCGGCCGTGCTCCGCCTCCTGGTCCTGGTGCTCGACCTTCGGGGCGCCTCCTCCGCCGTCGTCCGTGACCGACAGCGCGATCACCAGGGGTGCCACTGCGAGGGCCAGATGGAAGCTTCCGCGTTCCCCGCCGCTGCTCGTGTGCAGGAGTGCGTTCGTGCTCAGCTCGCTCACGATCAGGGCTGCGTCGTCTGCCAGGGGCGATCCGCGCAGGATGTCTCTCGTCCAGCGGCGGGCCCGGCTGACCTCTTCGGGAAATCCTGGGCAAGTCAGTCCCCAGACTCGGACTCGACTCGTATACTCGTGCATACAAGTTCCTTCATGCTGGTAGGCCGCATGTGCAGCGGGTTCGGGCTAGACGAGTTTCACGCCGTCGTGGGCGCGGACGGCCGGCGGGGTCATCGCGTCAAGTGCGTCCAGGACGCGGATCGCGTACGCCTCGTCGGCAAGCTCGGTGACTTCTTCGCGGGTGGCCCAGCGCAGGGCGCGGGTCTCGTCGCCGGTCGTGGGCGTGCCGTCGGCGGCCCGGCAGCGGAAGACCAGGGAGACGATCAGGCCCGTCATGTTCTTGTAGACGCCGGTCAGGGTCGCCGGAAGGACGATCTTGATGCCGGTCTCTTCGAGTACTTCGCGTTGCAGGGCCTCGGGGATGGTCTCCTCGCGTTCGAGGACACCGCCCGGCGGCTCCCACTTGCCGTTGTCACGGCGCTGGATCAGAAGGGCACGGCCCTGGGTGTCGACGACGACCCCGGCGACGCTCACGGAGTGCGGGCGTTCTGTGCTCACGTTCCTCGGCCCTCCCGGATGGCTAGGCTCTCCACCGTAGCAACTTCACTCGCCCACTCGTCTAGATACCTAAAGGAGTACACACAGTGAGCCCTCTTTCTTCGGGCCTCCTCGGCGATCTCGACCCCACGAGCGATCGTGCGGTCTTCCGGCAGATCGCCGACCAGCTGCGCGAGGCGATCGACCGCGGGCGATTCCGCGAGGGTGAGAAACTGCCCTCCGAAGCGGAGCTGGTCGAACATTACGGGGTCTCCCGGATGACCGTCCGCAACTCCTTCTCCGTCCTCACGGGTGAGGGCCTGGTCCACGCCGAACACGGCAAGGGCGTCTTCGTCCGCCCCCGGCCGCCCGTGCGGCGTCTCGCCTCCGACCGGTTCGCCCGGCGCCACCGCGAGCAGGGCAAGTCCGCGTTCATCGTGGAAGCCGACGCCGCCGGCAGTCACCCGCAGGTCGACAGCCTTGAGGTCAAAGAAGAGAAGGCCAGCCAGGACGTCTCCACCCGGCTCGGCTCCGTGCGCCGCGTACTGGCCCGGCGCCGTCGGTATCTGCTGGACGGGCGGCCGGTGGAGTTCGCGACCTCCTACCTCCCCCTCGATATCGCCCGCGGCACCCAGATTGCCGAACCCAACCCCGGCCCCGGCGGCATCTACGCCCGTCTGGAAGAGCTGGGCCACCGCCTGGACCACTTTGAGGAAGAGATTCGCGCTCGGATGCCCTCGCCTTCCGAGGTCAAGACGCTCCACCTCGCGGCCGGCGTGCCCGTGATCCACTTGGTGAGGACCGCCTTCGACACCGAGGGACGGGCGGTCGAGGTGTGCGACACGGTCATGGCGGCGGACGCCTACGTGCTGTCGTACCAACTTCCTGCGACCTGATCGTCATGGTTTGCGGTGGTGCGCGAGGGACGCCCCTCAACTCGTACACCCCGACACGCCCACTCGTATAGACGAGTGGGCAAGTTGTGTGGCAGGGTGATCGTCGTGAGCCCGGGAGATCGGGTTCACGGATCGCTACATGTATAGACGAGTAGATAGGAAGTGTTTCGTGCGCACCATCCGTGTGGAGACCACCGCCGCCACGATCCTGCTGACCGAGGCCCCCGAGCCGAAGGTCCGCGACCGCCAGACCGGCGAGATCGCCAAGGACGCCGTGAGCGGGGAGGCGCTGATGACCATCGGCGTCGTCTACATCGAGGACGGAGAGTCCTCGCTCATCAAGGTCACCGTCCCCGAGGGCGGTGTCTCCGAGGGGCTCGTCCTGGGCTCGCCCGTCTCACTGCCGGGGCTCATCGCCCGGCCGTGGGAGTCCGTGTTCAACGGCCAGCAGCGCCACGGCATCGCCTACCGCGCCGCCGCCGTCACCCCGGCCGCCTTCCCGGCCAGCACCGGGGCTGCCGCCTGATGACCGACCTGACGACACTCCTGGAGGTGGGTGGCCCCCTCGCCGCACTCGGCGGCGGGGCCGCCTACACCCAGGCCAAGCATCCGGCGGTTTACTGGTCCGCGATTGGCGGCCCGATGTCCACAGTCCGCCTGCTCAGCTCGTACGCTTCCGTCATGGAAGCCTGCGGCCTGACCGTGGCGCCCTCTCGGCTGCGGGTCCTCGCCGTCAAGGCCACCACCCGGCGGGAGATCCGGTCGGTCCCGCCCCGCCGGGGCATCCTCCGTCCCACCTCGACCGGCTTAAGGCTCCGCCTCCGGCTCGCACCCGGGCAGGAACCCGCCGACGTCGCTGCCTCGGCCGAACGCCTGCGACACGCCTGGGGCGTCCACGCCGTCTACGTCACCACCGTCAAACCGGGCGTCGTCGAACTGCGGCTCGTCGGCTACGACGTCCTGCGCCGCGTCCGGATGCCCCGCAAGACCGGCGGCGGCTTTCTCAGGGTGCCGGTGGCGCTGCGCGAGGACGCCATGCCCTTCGTCCGCGACTACCGCACGGTGCCTCATCAACTCACCCTCGGTGCAACCCTGTCCGGCAAGTCCATGTACCTGCGGCACCTCATCTCCGGGCTCGCCCGGCAAGAGGACGTCGCGCTCGTCGGCATCGACTGCAAGCGGGGCGTCGAACTGGCGCCCTTCGCCGCCCGTCTCTCCGCCCTCGCCACCGACCCGGACGAAGCCGCTGAGCTGCTGCCCGTCCTGGTCAGGGAAATGGAGGATCGATACGACCTGATCAAGGCCCGCCAGGGCATCGCCCCGGACACCCCCGACGAGGAGATCACTTCCGACATCTGGGGCCTGCCTGACGGCCAACGTCCCACTCCCGTCGTCTTGTTCATCGATGAGGTGGCCGAACTCTTCCTCACCGCCACCCGCAAGGACGAAGACCGCCGCGACGAGATGGTCACCCAGCTCATCCGTCTCGCCCAGCTCGGCCGTGCCGCCGGCATCTACCTCGAAGTCTGCGGCCAGCGCTTCGGCGCCGAACTCGGCAAGGGCGCCACCATGCTCCGCGCCCAGCTCACCGGCCGCGTCTGCCACCGCGTCAACGACGAAGCCTCCGCCAAGATGGCCCTCGGTGACATCGCTCCCGAAGCCGTCTATGCCGCCTGCTCCATCGCTCCCGAGACGCCCGGCCTCGCCGTCGCGGGCGACACCTCCGGCGGCTGGTCCCGCATCCGCACGCCCTACCTCTCCCTCGCCGACGCTGCCGCCATCTGCCAGGACACAGCAGACCTGGTCCCCGACGTCTCCGCCCTCAAGCCCTTCCGGCCCGACGTCCCCGTACGACCGCACACCACGCCGGGCCCGGTCGTACAGCCGCATCCCGTCACCGACTGACCCCCTCCCGGCCTCTTCGCGCCGCGTCCCTACCCCTCCATGCCCGAAACCGGAAGGAGCCGCATCATGCGCGCCCAGCTTGCCCGCGTCGACGCGGTGCTCGTCCAGGCGCTCATCGCCGCCGCGCTGTCCTTCGCCCACCTCCACGACGTCGCCTCAGCGGCCGGCCAGGACGGATGGAAAGCCTGGGCCTACCCCATCTCCGTCGACCTGCTGCTCGTCGCCGCCTGGCGTCGACTCCGCACCGGCACCACCAAAGCCGCCGCCTGGTGCTGGTTCGTCATCGCCCTCGTCGCATCCCTCGGCGCGAACATCGCCACCGCCGGCCTCCTCGACCTCGGCAACGTCCCGGCCTGGCTCCGGATCCTCGTCGCCGGATGGCCCGCCGTCGCCTTCCTCGGCGGCACCCTCCTCGCCCACACGACACCAAAAGCACAGGTCTCCGAAGTCGTCACGGACGGCCAGGAGCAAGAGGCCGAACCGACTCCCGAGGTGTTGGTCGAAGAACAGCCACCCCCACCCCCACCCCCGAGCATCCCGGTCCCGGCCGCCCTCGTCGCGCACGCCCGCAAGGTCGCCACCGAGCACCACACCCGCACCGGCACCCCCATCGACACCCCGACCCTCCGCGCCCGCCTCGGCGTACCGGCCCCCATGGCCGAAGCCATCGCCGCCCAGCTCTGAAAGGAGAACCAGGACCCATGACCGCCAACCGCCGCTTCCGCAACGTCACCCGCATCGGCCCCGTCCAGGTCGGCACCGCCTACGACGACCGGGGCCGCGAGAAGCACACCGCCGCCTGCACCGCGCCGCGCTGCGGCTTCTCCGCCGACTACGACAGCCGCGCCGCCGCCGAACTCGCCGCCCGCACCCACCGCTGCCCCGTCCGCTGAAAGGACCCCGCACCTCGTGACCCTCAACCTCCCGCTCGTCGTCGTCCTCGGCTTCTTCGCCTGGGCAGCGATCAAGTACCTCGGCGTCCGCACCTGGATCGTCGTCTTGGTCGCCCTCTTCGGCTTCTGGCTCTCCCACACCTTCCTCGCCCCCGCCATCGAATCCGGCACGCGCAGCGGCGTGACCGTCATAAACGGCTCACATGCCTAGACGAGTAGATAAGGAGATCCGGCCGTGTTCCTGCCCAAGTACCCCGACAGCCCCACCCCGCCGCCCGCACACACCCACACCCCGATCGACCCGGCCCCCGTGCGGCGTTCCGCGCTTCCGGCCATCTCCGTCAGCACCGGCGCCGTCGTCGCCGTGCTCACGGGCGGCGTGGTCCTCACCGCGCTCCTGACCGCCGTCGCCGTGTCGGCCATCTCCGTGGCCATCGCCGCCGTGGTCCTGCGCTCCCTGCTGCGCGAACACAACCGGCGCTGATCCACACCGACCCCTGGGGCGGCCACGACACCGCCAAGCATCCGGCCGCCCCGGGGCCCGTCACCCCCTGACCGAGCCAGCCAGAAGGAGCCAGCCATCTTCACCCGCACCACCCCGCCCCCGCTGCGCGAACTCACCAACCTCGCCGCAGGCGGCACCCTGCCCGGTATCCTCCGCCAACTCTCCGGCCTCGGCGGCTGCACGAACCCCATCCGCCTCGACGGCCACCGCACCGAATACGACCTCGACGCCACGACGGGCGAGATCGGCCGCATCCTCCAGCACCTCGACTCCACCGGCCTGCCCGCCGGCCAACTCCTCGTCCGCTGCAACAACCGCCGCACCACCCGCTGCGCGGCCTGCGCCGAGGTCTACCGCCGCGACACCTTCCACCTGATCACCACCGGACTGCGGGGCGGCAAGGGCACCCCTGAACACGTCGCCACCCACCCCCGCGTCTTCGCCACCTTCACCGCCCCCGGCTTCGGCCCCGTCCACAACCGCCGCACCGACGGCCGCGTCTGCCGCTGCGGTACCCACCACGACCAGGACGACGATGCCCTGGGCACTCCGCTCGACCCGGACACCTACGACTACGAAGCGGCCGTGCTCTGGAACGCCCACGTGGGTCTTCTGTGGCGGCGCTTCTCGATCTACCTCCGCCGGGAGGTCGCCAAGCGCGCGGGCCTCTCGCAGCGACGTCTACGCGACCACGCCCGCGTCTCCTTCGCCAAGGTCGCCGAGTACCAGAAGCGCGGTGCCGTCCACTTCCACGCCGTCATCCGCCTCGACGGCCCTAATGGAGGTGACACCCCGCCCCCGCCCTGGGCCACCGCAGAACTCCTCACCGACGCCATCCAAACGGCCGCCGCAAAGGTCCGTGTCGACGGCCCGACCCTCGACGGCCGCACGCACGCCTTCGCCTTCGGCCGCCAACTCGACGTCCGCACCATCCGCTCCGCCGACTTCAACGACGGCCAGGAACTCACGGAACGTGCCGTCGCTGCCTACATCGCCAAGTACGCCACCAAGGGAGCCGAGACAGCCACGGGAGCTCTCGACCGGCCGTTGAAGTTCGCCGCCGAACTCGCCCAGCTCGACATCAGCGACCACGCCCGCCGCCTCATCCGGACCGCCTGGACCCTCGGCGCCCGCAAGAGCCTCGAACACCTCCGCCTGCGCGCCTGGGCCCACATGCTCGGCTTCCGCGGCCACTTCTCCACCAAATCCCGCCGCTACTCCACCACCCTCGGCGCTCTCCGCGACGCCCGCGCCGAATGGCGCCGAGCCCAAGCCGCTGCCTCACAGCCCGAGCGTGAATCCGAGACGACGTACGTACTCGCCCACTGGGTCTTCGCTGGCGTCGGCCTCTCGGCTGCCGAAGCCTGGCTGTCCGCATCCCTCGAACCCGCCCCCGGAACGGAAGGTGAACCGACATGGACGCCCGTCGCGACGAGCTGATGACCGTTCGCCAGGTCCTGGACGAGCTGGGCGGCGTCTCTCGCCGCACCTTCTACCGCTGGCGGGAGCTGGGATACGGGCCGACCGCTTTCAAGCTGCCCAACGGAGAGCTCCGGGTATGGCGGAGCGACTTCACCACGTGGCTGCGGCAGCTGGAGGCAGCGGCGTGAAGTCTCTTGATGTGAAGGTCTGGGGTGTCCGAAAGCGGGACACCAAAACGCCTTCGTACGGCGTCCGCTGGTCCGTGGCCGGCAACGTCTTCTCCGAGTCCTTCCGAACCAAGGCGCTCGCGGACCACTACCGCACGAAACTGATGCGGGCGATGCGCGACGGCGAAGAGTTCGACACGGAGTCGGGCCTTCCGGCCTCGATGGAAGAGAAGAAGTCGGCCGTGTCGTGGTACGACTTCGCCCTCAAATACCTCGCCATGAAGTGGCCACACGCCGCCCCCAATACACGGGACGGCATCAATGAATCGCTCACCAGCGTGACGATGGAACTCCTCGACGACCGCGCCGGACGTCCGTCCCATGAGGCGATCCGCAAGGCGCTCCGCAACTGGGCCTTCGTCTTGCCGGGGCCCGACGATCGGGAAGTCCCGGACGACGTGCGGAACGTTCTCCACTGGGTGTCCAAGGCGTCTCGGCCACTCGCCGATCTCGCTGAACCCGCTACGGCCCGTGCAGTGCTGGACTCGCTGAAACTCAAGCTCGACGGCACGGCCGCGGCGGCCGAGACCGTGCGGCGTAAGCGGCGGACTCTCGTCAACGCTGCCAACTACGCGGTCGACCTGGGGGAGCTGCGTGAGAACCCGATCACGGCTGTTCGCTGGCAGAAGCCGAAGGTCTCCAACCAGGTTGACCCTCGCGTTGTCGCGAACCCTGAGCAGGCTCGGAATCTCCTGGCGGCCGTCTCCTACGTGGGTGGCTACCGGCGGGCCCGTGGCCGACGTCTGGTGGGTCTCTTCGCCGCCATGTACTTCGGCGGTCTCCGACCTGCTGAAGCGGTCGGCCTCGTCGAGACGGACCTGAGCCTCCCCGAACAGGGTTGGGGCTCGGTGCTGCTCCACCGGACTCGTCCGTCTGTTGGCAAGCAGTGGACCGACTCGGGGGAGACCCACGACGACCGCGGACTGAAGAACCGACCGACTGAGGACGTCAGGCGGGTGCCCATTCCACCCCACCTCGTCGCCGTCATCCGCGAGCATCTCGCCACCTTCGGCACTGCCGACGACGGGCGGTTGTTCTTCAGCGAGAAGGGGGCGGTCGTCCCTTCCTCGACGTACTACCGCGTCTGGCAGGAAGCGCGGCTCCTTGCACTGCCGCCAGCCGTCGCGGCTTCGCCTCTCGCCAGCCGGCCATACGACCTCCGCCACTCAGCGCTCTCGACGTGGCTCAACGCCGGCGTCGACCCGACCGAGGTGGCCGAGCGTGCCGGAAACAGCGTTGAGGTCCTGCTGACCCGGTATGCAAAGTGTCTCGACGGACGGCAGGACGTTGCCAACCGGCGTATTGAGGACCTGCTTCGCGAGTACGAATGACGGCACCTGACCGTGCCCAAGGCCTCTGGGGTGACACCCAGGGGCCTTCGCGTTTGCCCTGCCTCTCAGCCATGCCGAGTGGCCTGGGCCTGTTCTGAGGCGAGCCGGGTGGCAAGGCTGTTCCGCTCCCTGTTGAGAGTGGTGAGCAGCCGTGCGCGAGTGTCTTCGAAGTCGGGCTCCACCTCGACGCCCAGGTCGTGGCGGAGGGTGACTTGCAACAGATATACCCCGTCGGACAGCGGCCTGCTGAACCAATCCTTGGCTCGCTCGTACGACCTGTCTGAGTCAGGACGGCTCGGCAACTGCTTCACGACGGAGTACCCGACCCCGAGCGCCCTGTTGAGGGCCGAGGCGATCTGATGGACGTCCTTCGGCAGTGCCATCTGTGCCAGGGAGTATTGCTCTGCCCACGCTTCCTTGGCGGCGTCGAGGACTGCCGGGTCGACGCTTTCGCCGCGCTCGGCTGCCAGGACTGCGTCTCGCGCAGCAACCCGGTAGGCACGAGCCGTGGTGTTCAACCGGGCGTAGAGGTCGCGTCTGGCTTCCTGCGCGCGGTCGTGGCGGTCCTCCGCCCGTTCACGATCGGCACGCTGGTTCTGCTCCCGGGTGACGCGCTGGCTGAGCACTGCTCCACCCAGGGTTCCGCCCAGTGTTCCTGCGACGCCGATGAGCGCGACGGCAAGCGTGGTCACATCCACGAGATCCCCCAACTCGTCCATTCGGCCGCTCGCGGACAGCGGCTGAAGTCGGCAGCCTGCCGTCAGGGCTCAGGCTCCCGCCCGCGGCACGATGCAAGACCGGGACGACCATAACGAGGAACGGGCCCGCTTGACTCCAATGAGTCTCATCACCTGCGGGAATGCTTCAAGATCCCGTCCACGCCTCGTCCACGGACGTCGACATACGGCCGCTTCGGGCCGCATACGCCTGCACATGCAAGAAGACCCCGGCCTCAGCGTTTCCGCTGGTGACGGGGTCTTTGGGCACCTCATAAGGGGTGCCCCCGGCAGGATTCGAACCTGCGCACACGGCTCCGGAGGCCGTTGCTCTATCCCCTGAGCTACGGGGGCGTCTG
Source organism: Streptomyces sp. NPDC028289 (assembly GCF_055565975.1). Classification (NCBI taxonomy): domain Bacteria; kingdom Bacillati; phylum Actinomycetota; class Actinomycetes; order Kitasatosporales; family Streptomycetaceae; genus Streptomyces; species Streptomyces sp. NPDC028289. Next base: position 1,133,896 of record NZ_JBVHTI010000003.1, read on the forward strand.
GCGTTGAGCTGTTGCTCGCGGCGACGGGTAGAACACTACCAGCTCGGTCGGGGTGATCAGGAACGGGTTTCGCGGGGGTGCTCGCTCGCAGGGGGCGGAAGTCGGGAAAACCCGGACGCGGTGGCCGGTCCGGACCTACTCTCGAGTTGTGCCAGGGGCGTCGGGCCGGGTGCTTGTTGTGGACGACAACAAGGTCATCCGGCAGCTGATCAGGGTCAATCTCGAACTGGAGGGTATCGAGGTCGTGACCGCGGCCGACGGTGCCGAGTGTCTGGATGTCGTTCATCAGGTGCGTCCCGATGTGATCACCCTCGACGTCGTGATGCCTCGGCTCGACGGGCTGCGGACCGCCGCTCAGCTGCGTGCCGATCCGCGGACCCACGATCTTCCGCTCGCCATCGTCAGTGCCTGCACGCAGTACGAGGTCGAGACCGGCCTCGGTGTCGGCGTCGACGCGTTTCTCGCCAAGCCCTTCGAACCCGCTGAACTCGTCCAGTTGGTGCGGGAGCTGATCGAGCGGCGGCGAGGTGAGGGTGAGGGGGAGGATGCCCGGTTCTCCGGGGAGCGGGCCGGGGGCAACCCCGCCTATCCGTAACCCCCCCGCCACGCGGCAACCCCCGCCACGCGGCAACCCCCGCCACGCGGCAACCCCACGCCAAGCGGCGTCCACATACCGGAACACCGCCCAAACCTGCTCGCATACCCACCCCCTTCCTCCCCTACGCTTGTCCCGTGACTCCCGTCGAGCTCTCCCGTACCGTGCAGCGCGCCGTGCGCCGTGCCGTGGACGCGGGGGAGCTCTGCGTCACCGTGCCGGAGCGGGTCGTCGTCACGCCGCCCGGACCCGGCGGCTGCGGGGACTACGCGACCAACGTCGCGATGCAGCTCGCCGGGGCCGCCGGGCAGCCGCCGGTGCGGGTGGCCGAGATCCTGGTGCCCCACCTCGCGGACGCGACCGGCGTCGAGGACGTCGTCGTCACCGGGCCCGGGTTCCTCAACATCTCCCTCAGCTCCGCCTCGTCACCGACCGCCACGCTGGTCGGGGAGATCTCCGGCCTCGGGGCCGGCTACGGCCACGGGGACGCCCTCGCCGGGCAGGTGGTCGCGCTGCGGGTGCCGTACGACGTCCGGGCCGAGGTCGTCGCCGACGCGGTGGTCAGGATCGTCGCGACCCAGGGCGGGCGGGGTGAGGTCGAGCACGGGGAGCCGGTGAGTCTGCGGCCGGTGCCGGCGCCGGAGGACCCGGCGCCGCTCGGGCCCGACGCCGCCCAGTGGGCGCTGCTGCATCCGGCTGCCCATGACCGGCCCCGGATCACCGCCGACCATCTGGTGCAGCGGGAGAGCAACCCGCTGTTCCGGGTGCGGTACGCGCACGCCCGGGTGCGGGCCGTCGGGCGGGGAGCGGGGCGGCTCGGGTTCGGTGCCGTGCCCGGCGACGTTCCCGACGCCCCGGGCGATCTCGTCACCGCCCTCGCCGACTACCCCCGCATCCTCACCGGCGCGGCCACCCACCGCGCCCCCGACCGGCTCGCCAGGCACCTCGTCACCGTCGCCGATGCCGCGCTGCCGTTCCTGCCGACCGTGCTGCCCCGTGGCGACGAGAAACCCTCGGCCGCCCACCGTGCCCGGCTCGCCCTCGCCGAAGCCGCCGGGACGGTGCTGGCCGGCGGCCTGTCCCTGCTCGGCATCGACGCACCCGATCACCTCTGAGAGAGCCCGAAGAGCAATGAGCCGTTCCGCGCACCCCGCCGGGCCCCGGCACGCCGACGTCCTGCCCGAGGGGCACTACGCCGCCCCGCCCACCGATCTCAACGCCCTCGACCCCAAGGTGTGGGCCCAGACCGTCGACCGGAACGCCGACGGCGTCGTCACCGTCGGCGGTGTCGACGTGAAGAACCTCGCCGAGGAGTTCGGCACTCCCGCCTATGTCCTCGACGAGGACGACTTCCGGGCCCGGGCGCGCGCCTGGCGCACCGCGTTCGGATCGGACGCCGACGTGTTCTACGCCGGGAAGGCGTTCCTGTCCCGGGCCGTCGTGCGCTGGCTGCACGAGGAAGGGCTCAACCTGGACGTGTGCTCCGGCGGTGAGCTGGCCACCGCGCTGTCCGCGGGCATGCCCGCCGAGCGGATCGCCTTCCACGGCAACAACAAGTCGGAGGGGGAGATCCGGCGGGCCGTCGAGGCCGGGGTCGGGCGGATCGTCCTCGACTCCTTCCAGGAGATCGTGCGGGTCGCCCACATCGCGCGGGAACTCGGCACGCGGCAGCGCGTGCAGATTCGTATCACCGTGGGTGTCGAGGCGCATACGCACGAGTTCATCGCCACCGCCCACGAGGACCAGAAGTTCGGGATCCCGCTGGCCGGCGGGCAGGCCGCGGAGGCCGTGCGGCGGGCGCTGCAGCTCGACGGGCTGGAGCTCATCGGGATCCACTCGCACATCGGGTCGCAGATCTTCGACATGTCGGGGTTCGAGGTCGCCGCGCACCGCGTGGTCGGGCTGCTCAAGGACATCCGGGACGAGCACGGGGTCGAGCTGCCCGAGATCGACCTCGGCGGCGGGCTCGGGATCGCGTACACGAGTGACGACGACCCGCGCGAGCCGCACGAGATCGCCAAGGCGCTCACCGAGATCGTGACCCGGGAGTGCGAGGCCGCCAGGCTGCGGACGCCCCGGATCTCCGTGGAGCCGGGGCGGGCCATCGTCGGCCCCACCGCCTTCACCCTCTACGAGGTCGGCACCATCAAGCCGCTCGACAACCTCCGCACCTACGTCTCCGTCGACGGCGGCATGTCCGACAACATCCGCACCGCGCTGTACGACGCCGAGTACAGCGTCGCCCTCGTGTCGCGGACGAGCGACGCCGAGCCGGTGCTCGCCCGCGTCGTCGGCAAGCACTGCGAGAGCGGGGACATCGTGGTGAAGGACGCGTTCCTGCCGGGCGACCTGGCACCCGGTGACCTCATCGCCGTACCGGCCACCGGCGCCTACTGCCGGTCCATGGCCAGCAACTACAACCACGTGCTCCGGCCGCCCGTCGTCGCGGTGCGGGACGGCGCGGCCCGGGTGATCGTGCGGCGGGAGACGGAGGAGGACCTGCTCCGGCTCGACGTCGGATGACAGGTGGATGAGCAGGGGGATGGTGCGGGAGGAAGATCTCCTGTCTGTCATCGCCGCACAGTGAAATAGATGTCTCACGATCCGGACGAAGGGTAGAAACTCCCGTCCGGTGAGTGAGACTGGTCCAACCGTAGACGGTATGAGGAAACGAGGTCGGATGATGCGTACGCGTCCGCTGAAGGTGGCGCTGCTGGGCTGTGGGGTTGTCGGCTCAGAGGTGGCACGCATCATGACGACGCACGCGGACGACCTCGCCCAGCGGATCGGCGCCCCGATCGAGCTGGCCGGTGTCGCCGTACGGCGGCCCTCCAAGGTCCGTGAGGGCATCGACCCGGACCTGGTCACCGCCGACGCGACCGCGCTCGTCAAACGCGGCGACATCGACGTCGTGGTGGAGGTCATCGGCGGGATCGAACCCGCCCGCACCCTCATCACCACCGCGTTCGAGCACGGCGCGTCGGTCGTCTCCGCCAACAAGGCCCTGCTCGCCCAGGACGGCGCCGCCCTGCACGCGGTCGCCGAGCAGCACGGCAAGGACCTCTACTACGAGGCCGCCGTCGCCGGTGCCATCCCGCTGATCCGGCCGCTGCGCGAGTCCCTGGCCGGCGACAAGGTCAACCGGGTGCTCGGCATCGTCAACGGCACCACCAACTTCATCCTCGACAAGATGGACTCCACCGGGGCGGGTTACCAGGAGGCCCTCGACGAGGCGACCGCGCTGGGATACGCCGAAGCCGATCCGACCGCCGACGTCGAGGGCTTCGACGCCGCCGCCAAGGCCGCCATCCTCGCCGGCATCGCCTTCCACTCCCGGGTGCGGCTCGACGACGTCTACCGCGAGGGCATGACGGAGGTCACCGCCGCCGACTTCGCCTCCGCCAAGAACATGGGCTGCACCATCAAGCTGCTCGCCATCTGCGAGCGCGCCGAGGACGGCGGCTCGGTGACGGCCCGCGTGCACCCCGCCATGATTCCGCTGACCCACCCGCTCGCCTCCGTGCGCGGCGCGTACAACGCCGTCTTCGTGGAGTCCGACGCGAGCGGGCAGCTGATGTTCTACGGTCCCGGCGCCGGCGGCGCCCCGACCGCCTCCGCGGTCCTCGGCGACCTCGTCGCCGTCTGCCGCAACCGGCTCAGCGGGGCAACGGGGCCCGGCGAGTCGGCGTACGCCGGTCTGCCCGTGTCGCCCATGGGCGATGTCGTCACGCGCTACCACATCAGCCTCGACGTCGCCGACAAGCCGGGTGTTCTCGCCCAGGTCGCCACCGTCTTCGCCGAGCACGGGGTTTCCATCGATACGGTTCGGCAGACCGGCAAGGACGGCGAGGCCTCCCTCGTCGTCGTCACCCACCGGGCCTCCGACGCCTCCCTCTCCGGGACCGTCGAGGCGCTGCGCAAGCTCGACACCGTGCGGGGTGTCGCCAGCATCATGCGGGTTGAAGGAGAGTAACCAGCAATGACCCACCAGTGGCGCGGAATCATCGAGGAGTACCGGGACCGGCTGCCCGTCTCCGACACCACGCCGGTCGTGACGCTCCGTGAGGGCGGCACGCCCCTCGTGCCCGCGCAGGTGCTCTCCGAGCGCACGGGTTGCGAGGTCCACCTGAAGGTGGAGGGCGCGAACCCGACCGGGTCCTTCAAGGACCGCGGGATGACCATGGCCATCAGCAAGGCCAAGGAGGAGGGCGCGCAGGCTGTGATCTGCGCCTCCACCGGGAACACCTCCGCCTCCGCCGCCGCGTACGCCGTGCGCGCGGGCATGGTCTCCGCCGTGCTCGTCCCGCAGGGCAAGATCGCGCTCGGCAAGATGGGCCAGGCCCTCGTGCACGGCGCGAAGATCCTCCAGGTCGACGGCAACTTCGACGACTGCCTCACCCTCGCCCGCAAGCTGAGCGAGAACTACCCGGTGGCGCTGGTCAATTCGGTCAACCCGGTGCGCATCGAGGGCCAGAAGACGGCCTCCTTCGAGATCGTGGACATGCTCGGCGACGCGCCGGACATCCACGTCCTGCCGGTCGGCAACGCCGGCAACATCACCGCGTACTGGAAGGGGTACAAGGAGTACGCCGCCGACGGCATCTCCACCCGGACGCCCCGCATGTGGGGTTTCCAGGCCTCCGGCAGCGCCCCGATCGTGCGCGGCGAGATCGTCAAGGACCCCTCGACCATCGCCACCGCGATCCGCATCGGCAACCCCGCCTCCTGGCAGTTCGCGCTCGCGGCCCGGGACGAGTCCGAGGGCCTCATCGACGAGGTGACGGACCGTGAGATCCTGCGCGCCTACCGGCTGTTGGCCGCTCAGGAGGGCGTCTTCGTGGAGCCCGCCTCCGCCGCCTCCGTCGCCGGTCTGCTCAAGGCCGCCGAGCAGGGCAAGGTCGACCCCGGCCAGCGCATCGTCTGCACGGTCACCGGCAACGGCCTGAAGGACCCCGACTGGGCCGTCGCCGGCGCCCCGCAGCCGGTCACCGTGCCGGTCGACGCGGCCGCCGCGGCCGAGCGGCTCGGGCTCGCCTAGAGCACGGCTCAAGGGGTACTCGAGGAACACTCGAGAAGCACTTGAGCAACCCCGGCCGGGCAGCCGGCCGACACCCTGCGGCGTCCCGGACAGGGAACTCCCTACGGCGGGGGCACAGGGGGCTTACGACACGCATCGTGCGCCTCCTGTGCGCCCTATGTCGCCACAGAACCTTCCTTCGATAGGCTGTACCGAACCCGCCCGCTGCATATGCCTCCGCATATGGCGCGGTGCCGCGCCGTCTCCACGGCCCGAGGGTCCCCCCACGTACCTATCGAATGTCATTCGACCATCACGCAGCTCAAGGAGAGTCATCGAGCGATGGCCGGTCCAGCGTTCCGCGCCGCCGCCGTCCGGGTGCGCGTCCCCGCCACCAGCGCCAACATCGGCCCGGGCTTCGACGCCCTGGGCCTCGCGCTGGGGCTCTACGACGACGTCGTCGTCCGGGTGGCCGACTCAGGGCTGCACATCGACATCGCGGGGGAGGGCAGCGAGACGCTGCCGCGTGACGAGAGCCACCTTCTCGTGCGTTCCCTGCGCACTGCCTTCGACCTGCTGGGCGGACAGCCCCGCGGCCTGGAGATCGTGTGCGCCAACCGCATCCCGCACGGTCGCGGCCTCGGCTCCTCCTCCGCGGCCATCTGCGCCGGCATCGTCGCCGCGCGCGCCGTGACCATAGGCGGCGAGGCCCGGCTCGACGACGCGGCCCTGCTGGAGCTCGCGACCGAGATCGAGGGCCACCCCGACAACGTCGCGGCCTGCCTGCTCGGCGGCTTCACGCTCTCCTGGATGGAGTCCGGCGCCGCCCGGGCGATCAGGATGGAGCCCAGCGATTCCATCGTTCCGGTGGTTTTCGTGCCCGGGAAGCCGGTCCTCACCGAGACCGCGCGCGGACTGCTCCCGCGCACCGTGCCGCACGTCGACGCCGCCGCCAACGCGGGCCGTGCCGCCCTGCTCGTCGAGGCCCTCACCCGGCGCCCCGAGCTGCTGCTGCCCGCCACCGAGGACCGCCTGCACCAGGAGTACCGCGCCCCCGCGATGCCGGAGAGCGCCGCCCTGGTGGAGCGGCTGCGCGCCGACGGCATCCCGGCCGTGATCTCCGGCGCCGGACCCACCGTGATGGCGCTCGCCGACGCCGGCAGCGCCGAGAAGGTACAGGCCCTGGCGGGTGCGGGCTGGGCCGCCAACCGGCTGAACCTCGATGCCCAGGGAGCGTGCGTGCTGCCGCTCGCGCCCGCCAATGACACATCCAGTGACATGTGACGCGCACGATTGCCGGATTTGGAGAGGGGGAATGTTTGTTGGATCCGGTAGTGTTAACCTCAAGTCTGCACCCGACCCCACCATGGCGAGGTGCTTCGTGTCCCCGTCCGGGACAGACATTCTTCCGGGAGTCTCCCAAGCCATTCAGCGTTCTGTATGACGTACCTGGGCAGTACGCCGTACCCGGGCACTGAGAGGGCCGCTGGGCACGCTCCGGAACAGGTGCTACCACGCCACGTGACACCGGGTGCCACGGCTCGTCGGAAGCGCCGTCACCAGAAATTTCTTCCGCCGTTCCGGCGGACCACCGCCCCGGCACGGTCCACACAAGCAAGGACCGAAAGCCGGACAGCACAACCGGTCGCCGAGCCAGACAGGCCGACGTCCGCTCCAGGGAAGGACCCTTCGTGAGCGACACCACCGATCTGATGGGCGCACGTGTCGAGGAGACCGCTGCCGCGCCCGCCACGGACGCCTCCGCGCCTGCCTCCGGTGCCGGCTCCCGGCGGCGCCGCGGTACCGGCCTCGAGGGCATGGTGCTGGCCGAGCTTCAGCAGGTCGCATCCGGCCTCGGCATCAGGGGCACCGCGCGGATGCGCAAGAGCCAGCTGATCGAGGTCATCAAGGAGGCGCAGGCCGGAGGCGGAGCCCCCGCCAAGGCCGAGGCCGCCACCGAGACCAAGCCGAAGCGCCGGGCCACCTCCAAGGCCCGTACGGGTGACGAGGCCGCCGAGAAGAAGGCGGAGCAGGCCGCCGAGGCCCCCGCCGAGAAGGCCGTGGCCCAGCAGCAGATCGAGATCCCCGGCCAGCCGGCCGGCCGCGCGGGCGAGGCCGAGCGCGACGGGGACGACGCCCCGGCCGAGCGCCGCCGTCGCCGGGCCACCGCCGAGGCAGGCAGCCCCACCGCCACCGGCGCCGAGACCGTCGCCGCTGAGGCCAGGACCGAGCCGAAGGCCGAGACGCCCGCCCAGTCCCAGCAGCAGGGCGACGCCGGTGACGACGGCCGCGGCCGTCGCGACCGCCGTGAGCGCGGGCGTGACCGTGACCGGCGCAACAAGGGCGACGAGCAGCAGGGCGGCGGCCAGGGTGGCCGTCAGGACCGTTCCGACCGGCAGGACCGTTCCGACCGCCAGGACCGTCAGCAGCCGCAGCAGCAGGGCGGCGGCCGTCAGGACCGCAACGCCGGTCCGCAGGACGACGACGACTTCGGCGACGGCCGCCGTGGCCGTCGTGGCCGCTACCGCGACCGCCGTGGCCGCCGTGGCCGTGACGAGATCGGCGGCGCCGAGCCGCAGCTGGCCGAGGACGACGTCCTGATCCCCGTCGCGGGCATCCTCGACATCCTCGACAACTACGCGTTCATCCGGACCTCCGGCTACCTGCCCGGTCCGAACGACGTGTACGTCTCCCTCGCCCAGGTCCGCAAGAACGGCCTGCGCAAGGGCGACCACATCACCGGCGCGGTCCGCCAGCCCAAGGAAGGCGAGCGGCGCGAGAAGTTCAACGCGCTGGTCCGCCTGGACTCCGTCAACGGCATGGCGCCCGAACACGGCCGCGGCCGCCCGGAGTTCAACAAGCTGACCCCGCTCTACCCGCAGGACCGGCTCCGCCTGGAGACCGACCCGGGCGTGCTGACCACCCGCATCATCGACCTCGTGTCGCCGATCGGTAAGGGCCAGCGCGGTCTGATCGTGGCCCCGCCGAAGACCGGCAAGACCATGATCATGCAGGCGGTCGCCAACGCGATCACGCACAACAACCCCGAGTGCCACCTGATGGTCGTCCTCGTCGACGAGCGTCCGGAAGAGGTCACCGACATGCAGCGGTCGGTCAAGGGCGAGGTCATCTCCTCGACCTTCGACCGCCCGGCCGAGGACCACACCACGGTCGCCGAGCTCGCCATCGAGCGCGCCAAGCGCCTGGTGGAGCTGGGCCACGACGTCGTCGTGCTGCTCGACTCGATCACGCGTCTGGGCCGTGCGTACAACCTCGCGGCGCCGGCCTCCGGCCGCATCCTGTCCGGTGGTGTCGACTCGACGGCCCTGTACCCGCCGAAGCGGTTCTTCGGTGCGGCCCGCAACATCGAGGACGGCGGCTCGCTGACCATCCTCGCCACCGCCCTGGTGGACACCGGGTCCCGCATGGACGAGGTGATCTTCGAGGAGTTCAAGGGCACCGGCAACATGGAGCTCAAGCTCGACCGGAAGCTCGCCGACAAGCGGATCTTCCCGGCGGTGGACGTGGACGCGTCCGGCACCCGTAAGGAAGAGATCCTGCTCGGCAACGAGGAGCTGGCCGTCGTCTGGAAGCTGCGGCGCGTGCTGCACGCGCTGGACCAGCAGCAGGCGATCGAGCTGCTGCTCGACAAGATGAAGCAGACGAAGTCGAACGTCGAGTTCCTGATGCAGATTCAGAAGACGACGCCCACCCCCGGTAACGGGGACTAGCCGACAGAGGGGGCTGCAGGCCAGTCGTCGGCTGCTGGTTCGCCGTGGCTGGTCGCGCAGTTCCTCCCCCAGCCTTCGGCCGGGGGTACCCCCAGCGCCCCTGAAGGGGCGCTCCAGGAACCGCTCCCTGCGAGTGCAGGGGGCGGTTCCTTGCGTTTTCCTCCCCGGGGTACGATCGCGCCCTTCGGTCAATTGACCGAATCACGAACTCCTTATCCCGAGGGGGGACTTAGGTGGGTACACCCACGTCCGGGAGCGGTCGTCACAGACGCCGGATACGTTTCGCTCTGCCCGTGGCCGCGGCCGGAATCGCCGCCGCCGTCACGGCCGCACTGATCTCGACCTCCGCCAGCGCGGCCACCCAGCCGGCGCCCACGGCCAAGCAGGTCGTCAGCACGCCGTCGCAGGCCGTCCTGAACAAGCGGATCGCCCGTGCGATCACCGCCGACAGCGGTACGACGGCCACGCAGAAGTCGACCGCCACCGCGAGCGGTTCGGCCGTCTCGCCGAAGATCATCGGTGGCGGTACGACCACCATCTCCGCGGCGCCGTGGATGGCCCAGCTCTGGTACTACGACGACAAGGGCACCACCAGCACCAGCGACGACGTCGGCTTCTTCTGCGGCGGCTCGGTCGTCTCGCCCACGAAGATCCTCACCGCCGCGCACTGCGTCAAGGGCTTCAAGTGGAGCACCACGGACTCCGCGGTCGTCACCGGCACCGCCTCGCTGCCCACCACCAACAGCGACGGCACCGCCAACCTGCACGGCGGCACCGCCACCGCCGTGACGCGCCAGTGGAACCACCCGTCGTACAGCCTGTCGGCCGACGGCGCCCCCAACAACGACATCGCCGTGCTCACCCTGGCGGTCCCCGTCAAGGCGACCCCGATCCGCATGACGACGAACACCGACACCGCGTCGTACACGGGCACGGCCGCCAAGACCGCCAAGGCCTACGGCTGGGGCCGGACCAGCTCCACCACGCAGGACATCTCCGACACGCTGAAGACGGCCACGCTGCCGATCGACTCGGACGCCACCTGCACCGCCGCCTACGGCAGCACCGACTTCGTCAAGGGCCACATGGTCTGCGCGGGCACCGCCGCCACCGGCAGCGACACCGGCACGACGACCACCTGCAACGGCGACTCCGGCGGCCCGCTGGTCGTCGGCGGCCGGATCGTCGGCGTGGTCTCCTGGGGTGTCGAGGACTGCGTCGCCAAGGGCGCCTACGCCGTCTTCACGAAGGTCAGCACCTACGTCGGTGCCGCCTACGCGCAGATCACCGACACCAACCTGAGCCTGTTCAACAGCCTCGAGGACGGCAAGGCCGACCTGTTCGCCCGCAAGTCGTCGACCAAGGTCGGCTACGAGCTGGACTCCAAGGGCACCTCGCTCGCCTCCCGCGCCTCCTGGGGCGACTGGAGCGGCGTCAACGTGATCCTGCAGGCCGACCTCGACCGCGACGGCTTCCAGGACCTCGTCTACCGGGTGGCCTCCACCGGCGACGTCTACTGGGACCACTTCGTGCTGAACAGTGCCCAGACCAGCGGCTCCTGGGCCTCGAAGAAGATCTTCTCCGGCTGGAAGACCCGCAAGGCGATCGTCATCCCCGGTGACCTCACCGGCGACTACCTGCCCGACGTGCTCTCCGAGGACTCCAGCGGCGTGCTGTGGCTGTACCCGGGCAAGGGCAACGGCACCTTCGCCGCCCGCGTCAAGATCGGCGGCGGCTGGAGCCAGTACAACCAGCTGCGCGGCTTCGGCGACTTCAACGGCGACGGCAAGGCCGACCTGCTGGCCCGCAGGAGCAGCGGCGGCGACCTGTACCTGTACAAGGGCACCGGCAAGTCCGGCACCGGCCTCTTCTCGGCCCGGGTGAAGGTCCGCTCCGGCTGGACCGGCTACAACACCCTCGCCGCGGTCGGCGACCTGACCGGCGACGGCAAGGCCGACTTCCTGGCCCGGACGACCGGCGGCACGCTGTACCTGTACCCGGGCACCGGCAAGGCGACCAGTGAGATCTTCGGCACAAGGAAGTCGCTCGGTACCGGTTTCCAGCAGTACGACATCTTCGGCTGACATGGCTGGTGAGCGGGGTTTCGCCCCACTTGCCCCGTGACCGACGATCACGCAGTGTGCCCATCGCTCCACGCGGTGGGCACACTGCGTTGTGCAACCCTTTCCCGAGTTTCGCCGTCTGGCCATGCGGAGCGACGATGGTCCGGATACGTGCCGATGATCCTGGTACGCCGGGCCTGACCCTGAAAGCAGGGGGTAACCGAGCAGTCGTACGAGAACAGAGGAGCCCATGTCCGCCGAGAGCACGCCTGGTCCTGGCATACCCGGGCCGGGTACGAATGCCACGAGCCACCGCAGGCCCCGAAGGGCGGGCCGCAGGGCGCTGCTCGTCACGGCCTGGACGGCGGCCGGCATCCTCGTCCTCGGCGGCGCCGGTGTCGGCTACCTGTACTTCAAGCTCAACGGCAACCTCAAGACCGTCGACATCAACCAGATGCTCGGCACCGACCGGCCCACCAAGGTCGACGACGGCTCCGAGAACATCCTGGTCCTCGGCTCGGACACGCGTTCCGGCGCCAACAAGAGGCTCGGCGGCGGCGCGGACGACGGCAGCGCCCGGTCCGACACGGCGATGATCATCCACATCTACAAGGGCCACAAGAAGGCCGCCGTGGTCTCCGTCCCCCGGGACACCCTGGTCGACCGCCCGTCCTGCACCGACGCGCGGGGCACCACCCACTCCGCCGCGACCGGCGTGATGTTCAACTCCGCGTACTCCACGGGCGGCGCGGCCTGCGCGGTCAAGACCGTCGAGTCGATGACCGGCATCCGGATGGACCACTACCTGGAGGTCGACTTCTCCGGCTTCCAGAAGCTCATCGACGAACTCGGCGGGGTCAGGGTCACCACCACGAAGGCCATCGACGACCGGGAGAGCCACCTCGACCTCAAGGCCGGCACCCACACGCTGAACGGCAAGCAGGCCCTCGGCCTCGTCCGCACCCGGCACGGCGTCGGCGACGGCTCCGACCTGGGCCGTATCCAGCTCCAGCAGGCGTTCGTCAAGGCCCTCGTCGACCAGATCAAGCAGGTGGGGGTCTTCACCAGCCCCAAGAAGCTGTACGACCTGGCGGACACCGCGACGAAGGCGGTCACCACCGACTCCGACCTCGGCTCGGTGAACTCCCTGATCGACTTCGCGAACGGCCTGAAGTCCATCGACTCCAAGAACATGCGCATGGTCACGATGCCGGTCGAGTACGACCCGTCGAACCCGAACAGGGTGATCGTGGCCGAGGCGAAGGCGAAGCTGGTGTGGAACGCCCTGAAGAACGACCGGCCGATCCCGGCCTCCGCCACGAAGGGGACGGCGACGGGGCAGGCCAAGGGGGTCGTGACGTCGTCGTGAGGCTGCGGCCCGGTGGGGGCCGGTCGCGCAGTTCCCCGCGCCCCTGAAGGGGCGCCACGGCTGGCGCCCCTGAAAGGGGCGCGGGGAACTGCGCGACAAGCCACGACGGACCCGCACCCGCACGCGACGAAACCGTGGCACCCCCTCAGGCGCACCCTCCCGCCCTCGCGGAATAAAGATCAAAGCCCCCCGGTTTTGGGAGATACGGCCAGCCCTGGCAGACTGGTACGTCGGCCCCGGTTCACGCCCCGCAAGCCCGCGGTAGCGACCCGGTGCCCTCCCGATATCTAGGAGACACCTTGAAGCGCGAGATCCACCCCGAGTACGTCGAGACGCAGGTCAGCTGCACCTGTGGCGCGTCGTTCACCACCCGTAGCACGATCACCAGCGGCACCATCCGCGCCGAGGTCTGCTCCGAGTGCCACCCGTTCTACACGGGCAAGCAGAAGATCCTCGACACCGGTGGCCGTGTGGCCCGCTTCGAGGCCCGCTTCGGCAAGGCTGCCGCCGGCTCCAAGAAGTAGCGAGCCCCATTTCGCCGGTCCACGGCCACGCCCTCGCGGGGGCGTGCCCGGGACCGGCGTTTTTGGTCGCCCGCCTTCCCTTCCCACGCCGCAGCAGTATCAGGAGCCGAAAATGTTCGAGGCCGTCGAGGAACTCGTCGTCGAGCACGCAGACCTGGAGAAGAAGCTCGCCGACCCGTCGGTCCACGCCGACCAGGCCAACGCGCGCAAGCTGAACAAGCGCTACGCCGAACTCACCCCGATCGTCGCCACGTACCGCTCCTGGAAGCGGACCGGCGACGACATCGAGACCGCGCGTGAACTGGCCGCCGACGACCCCGACTTCGCCGCCGAGGTCAAGGAGCTGGACAAGCAGCGCGACGAGCTCACCGAGAAGCTGCGCCTGCTGCTCGTCCCCCGGGACCCGTCCGACGACAAGGACGTCATCCTGGAGATCAAGGCCGGCGCCGGCGGCGACGAGTCCGCCCTCTTCGCCGGTGACCTGCTGCGCATGTACCTGCGGTACGCGGAGCGCGTCGGCTGGAAGACCGAGGTCATCGACTCCACCGAGTCCGAACTCGGCGGCTACAAGGACGTCCAGGTCGCCGTGAAGACCAAGGGCGGCCAGGGCGCCACCGAGCCCGGCCAGGGCGTCTGGGCGCGGCTGAAGTACGAGGGCGGTGTGCACCGGGTGCAGCGCGTGCCGGCCACCGAGTCGCAGGGCCGGATCCACACCTCCGCCGCGGGTGTCCTCGTGACGCCGGAGGCGGAGGAGGTCGACGTCGAGATCAACCCGAACGACCTCCGGATCGACGTCTACCGGTCCTCCGGGCCCGGCGGACAGTCTGTCAACACCACCGACTCCGCGGTGCGCATCACGCACATCCCCACCGGTGTCGTCGCCTCCTGCCAGAACGAGAAGAGCCAGCTGCAGAACAAGGAGCAGGCCTTGCGTATCCTGCGCTCCAGGCTGCTCGCCGCGGCGCAGGAGGAGGCGGAGAAGGAGGCCGCGGACGCCCGCCGCAGCCAGGTCCGCACCGTCGACCGCTCCGAGAAGATCCGCACGTACAACTTCCCGGAGAACCGCATCTCGGACCACCGCGTGGGCTTCAAGGCGTACAACCTGGACCAGGTCCTGGACGGCGACCTCGACGCGGTGATCCAGGCCTGCGTCGACGCGGACTCGGCCGCCAAGCTCGCGGCCGCGTAAGGCACGTACGCACGTACGGAACGTACGAGTTACGACACGGAGGACCAGCGTGAACCTGCTGCTCGCGGAGGTGGCCCAGGCCACCCAGCGGCTGGCCGACGCCGGCGTGCCCTCGCCGCGCACCGACGCGGAGGAGCTCGCCGCGTTCGTGCACGGCGTGAAGCGGGGCGCGCTGCACTCCGTCAAGGACTCCGACTTCGACGCCCGCTACTGGGAGGTCATCGCCCGCCGGGAGCAGCGCGAGCCGCTCCAGCACATCACCGGGCGGGCGTATTTCCGGTACCTCGAACTCCAGGTGGGCCCCGGCGTGTTCGTGCCGCGTCCCGAGACCGAGTCGGTCGTCGGCTGGGCCATAGACGCCGTGCGCGCCATGGACGTGGTCGAGCCCCGCATCGTCGACCTGTGCACCGGTTCCGGCGCCATCGCGCTCGCCCTCGCGCAGGAGGTCCCGCGCTCGCGCGTGCACGCCGTGGAGCTGTCCGAGGAGGCGCTCCAGTGGACCCGCAAGAACATGGCGGACTCCAGGGTCGACCTGCGCCAGGGAGACGCCCTGGACGCCTTCCACGACCTCGACGGCCATGTCGACCTGGTCATCTCGAACCCTCCGTACATCCCGCTCACCGAGTGGGAGTACGTCGCCCCCGAGGCCCGCGACTACGACCCCGAACTCGCCCTGTTCTCCGGCGAGGACGGCCTGGACCTGATCCGGGGCATCGAACGCACCGCGCACCGGCTGCTGCGCCCGGGCGGTGTCGTCGTCATCGAGCACGCCGACACCCAGGGCGGCCAGGTGCCGTGGATCTTCACCGAGGAGCGGGGCTGGGCCGACGCGGCCGACCACCCGGACCTCAACAACCGTCCCCGCTTCGCGACCGCCCGCAAGGCGCTGCCGTGAGCACCCCGCAGGCAGTGTTCTTCGAATTCCAGAATTCCGTGTACGAGGAGGCCCGCTAGACATGGCACGGCGATACGACACCAACGACGCGACCGACCGCGTGACGGGTCTGCGCGAGGCCGCGTCCGCCGTCCGCCGGGGCGAACTGGTGGTGCTGCCGACGGACACGGTGTACGGCATCGGCGCCGACGCGTTCACCTCGGAGGCGGTCGCCGACCTCCTCGACGCCAAGGGCCGGGGCCGCAACATGCCCACCCCCGTGCTGATCGGCTCCCCGAACACGCTCCACGGTCTCGTCACCGACTTCTCCGAGCTGGCCTGGGAGCTGGTCGACGCGTTCTGGCCGGGCGCCCTCACGCTCGTCGCCAGGCACCAGCCGTCCCTGCAGTGGGACCTGGGGGACACCCGCGGCACGGTCGCCGTGCGCATGCCACTCCACCCGGTCGCCATCGAGCTGCTCACCGAGGTCGGCCCGATGGCCGTCTCCTCCGCCAACCTCACCGGCCACCCGTCCCCGGAGACCTGTGACGCCGCGCAGGAGATGCTCGGCGACTCCGTCTCCGTGTACCTCGACGGCGGCCCGACCCCCGGCAACGTCCCCTCGTCGATCGTCGACGTCACCCGCGAAGTTCCGTTGCTGCTGCGCGCGGGCGCGATCTCGGCGGAGGAGCTGCGGAAGGTCGTACCCGACCTCGAGGTGGCGAATTGACAGCCCCTGACGCGGGGCGTGGCATAGGCAACGGGGAAAGCGCGGCGGAGATCACGACGACGTTCGTGGGGCTGCCGCGCGACAGCTTCCGCATCCTCCACGTCAGCACCGGCAACGTGTGCCGCTCGCCGATCACCGAGCGGCTGACCCGCCATCTCGTGACGGACCGGCTCGGCGCCTTTCTCGGCGGCGGGCTGGTCGTGGAGAGCGCGGGTACCTGGGGGCACGAGGGTGCGCCCATGGAAGCCAACGCGGAGGCGGTCCTCGCCGACTTCGGGGCGGACGCCTCCGGTTTCGTGGGCCGCGAACTGCTCGACGAGCACGTGATCCGGGCCGACCTGGTCCTGACCGCGACCCGTGACCACCGCGCCCAGGTCATCTCCATGGGCCACTCGGCGGGCCTGCGCACCTTCACGCTGAAGGAGTTCACCCGGCTGGTCCGCGCGATAGACCCGGCGACGCTGCCGCCGACGTCGGAAGGCGTGGTCGTACGGGCCCGCGCACTGGTGCGGGCGGCCGCCGCCCTCCGCGGCTGGCTCCTGGCACCGACGGCCGAGGCGGACGAGGTCTACGACCCCTACGGCGCCCCGCTGCCGTTCTTCCAGTCCATCGGCGACGAGATACACGAGGCCCTGGACCCGGTGGTCACGGCGCTCACCGGTGTTCCGGCGCGCATGTAAGTCCGCGTTTCCGAGGTCCGCACCCGGCGCTGCAGCGCCCCGTAAGGGGCGCGGGGAACTGCGCGAGCAACCCCCACGCACCCGCAGTCGCGCGACCGGCCGCAACCACCCCTCCGGTGGCGAAACTCCCAGAACCACGGTCGTACGCGTAAACCGCGCGACCATCCCATACCGGGCCTACATTGGTCATACGTCCCCGTCGACCGCCCGGAGCCCCTCATGTCGGTCACCTCTGCCCTCGTCGAGGGCGATCTGTTGCGCAGGCAGGATCCGGAGCTGGCCGAGATCCTGCTGGGGGAGCTGGCCCGGCAGTCGACGTCGTTGCAGCTGATCGCCGCCGAGAACTTCACCTCGCCGGCCGTGCTGGCCGCGCTGGGCTCGCCGCTCGCCAACAAGTACGCCGAGGGGTATCCGGGCACCCGGTACCACGGTGGTTGCGAGATCGTGGACGTGGCCGAACGGCTCGCGGTCGACCGGGCCAAGGCGCTGTTCGGCGCCGCGCACGCCAATGTGCAGTCCCACTCGGGTTCGTCGGCCGTACTCGCCGCGTACGCGGCCCTGCTGCGGCCCGGGGACACCGTGCTGGCCCTGGGGCTGCCCTACGGCGGTCATCTCACGCACGGCTCGCCGGCCAACTTCTCCGGCCGCTGGTTCGACTTCGTCGGGTACGGGGTGGACGCCGAGAGCGGGCTCATCGACCACGACCAGGTCCGGGCGCTGGCCCGCAGCCACCGGCCCAAGGCGATCGTGTGCGGGTCCATCGCCTACCCCCGGCACATCGACTACGCCTTCTTCCGCGAGGTCGCCGACGAGGTGGGCGCCTATCTGATCGCCGACGCCGCCCATCCCATCGGGCTCGTCGCCGGGGGAGCGGCACCGAACCCGGTGCCGTACGCCGACGTCGTGTGCGCGACCACGCACAAGGTGCTGCGCGGGCCGCGCGGCGGAATGCTGCTGTGCGGTGCGCCCGAGCTGGCCGAGCGGCTCGACCGGGCGGTGTTCCCGTTCACGCAGGGCGGTGCGCAGATGAACGCCGTCGCCGCGAAGGCGGTCGCGTTCGGGGAGGCGGCAACACCGGCGTTCACCGCGTACGCCCATCAGGTGGTCGCCAATGCGAGGGTTCTCGCGGACGGGCTGGCGCAGGCGGGACTGGTCGTCACGACCGGGGGCACCGACACGCATCTGATCACCGTCGACACCGCGCCGCTCGGCGTCGACGGGAAGGCCGCCCGGGGGCGGCTCGCCGCCGCCGGGATCGTGCTGGACTGCTGTGCCCTGCCGCACGGTGACGCGCGGGGGCTGCGGCTGGGCACCGCCGCCGTCACCACACAGGGCATGGGGGAGGCGGAGATGACCCGGATCGCGGCGTTGCTGACGGGCGTGGTGAGCGGTGTCACGGACGTGGGGAGGGCGCGTGACGAGGTGCGCGAGCTCACCGGTAGATTTCCGCCGTATCCCGGGTGAGACGGGGTAGGCGCAGCGTCGTACACCCGGTTGCACGCCCGGCCCACAGCCTTGCGTGCAACCATCTTCGCTACCCGGAAGTCCCCATACATATGCGTCCCTCGCTAGGGTGTGGGGCTGTGATGGCCAGCGAGACATGTGGGGAAGCCTGTGCGTGAATACCTGCTGACGCTCTGCATCACGGCCGCGGTGACGTACCTGCTGACAGGGCCGGTACGGAAGTTCGCGATCGTGGCGGGGGCCATGCCGGAGATCCGGGCACGTGACGTGCACCGGGAGCCCACTCCGCGGCTCGGCGGGATCGCGATGTTCTTCGGCCTGTGCGCGGGGCTGCTCGTCGCCGACCACATGTCCAACCTCAACGAGGTCTTCGCGAAGTCGAACGAGCCGCGGGCGCTGCTCTCCGGCGCCGCGCTGATCTGGCTGATCGGTGTGCTCGACGACAAGTTCGAGATCGACGCACTGATCAAGCTGGGCGGTCAGATGATCGCCGCGGGCGTCATGGTCATGCAGGGTCTGACGATCCTGTGGCTGCCCATCCCGGGCGTCGGCACGGTGGCGCTGACCCCGTGGCAGGGCACCCTGCTGACGGTGGCGCTGGTGGTCATCACGATCAACGCGGTGAACTTCGTCGACGGCCTGGACGGCCTGGCCTCCGGCATGGTGTGCATCGCCGCCGCGGCGTTCTTCATGTACGCCTACCGGATCTGGTACTCGTACGGCATCGAGGCCGCCGCCCCGGCCACCCTGTTCTCCGCGATCCTGATGGGCATGTGCCTGGGCTTCCTGCCGCACAACATGCACCCGGCGCGGATCTTCATGGGCGACTCCGGGTCGATGCTGATCGGCCTGGTGCTGGCCGCCGGCGCGATCTCGGTCACGGGCCAGGTCGACCCGGACGTCATGAACCTGTTCGCCGGGTCCGAGCGCAACGCCGTCCACCAGATGGTGCCCGTCTACATCCCGCTGCTGCTGCCGCTGACCATCATCGCGGTGCCGGCCGCCGACCTGGTCCTGGCGATCGTGCGGCGCACCTGGCGCGGTCAGTCGCCGTTCGCGGCGGACCGGGGGCACCTGCACCACCGGCTCCTGGAGATCGGCCACTCGCACAGCCGGGCCGTGCTGATCATGTACTTCTGGTCGGCACTGATCGGCTTCGGCGCGCTGGCCTACTCGGTGAACTCGGCGTCCATGTGGATCGTGCTCGGCGTGGTCTTCCTCAGCGCGGTCGGCCTGGGGCTGCTCCTGCTGCCGCGGTTCACGCCGCGGGCGCCGCTCTGGGCGCAGGCCTTCGTGCCCCCTCGCTACCGGCGCCGCGGGGCGGTCCAGCCGGCCGAGGAGCCGGCGGCGGCAATCGCCGAGGTCACGGCGTCCACCGAGCAGGAGGAGCCGGAGAAGCCGTGCGACGACGAGTACCGATCCCCGTTGCCCAGCGGAGCGGCCCCGCTGAACGGCGTGACCACGGCCCCGGCGAACGGCGTGAGCAAAGCCCCGGTGACCGGCGCGACCGCGGCCTCGGTCAACGGCGCGACCGCCATCGGAGCCCGTTCGCGCTTCTTGAACCGGAGCCCTTCCGAGACCTCTCGCTGACCCCGCCAAGGTAAGAATCTGACTAGAGCATTGCCAAGTCGTGGGGGACCAAACACCCCCAATACCAGACACAACGGCCGGGTTTTCGCTCAGACGCGCAGGTTCACTCTCATGTGTGACGGCGAGCACACCTACCAGGTAAAGACCTCATCAAATAGTTTGTGATACGGTTCACGAGAACCCCGGACAGAGTCGAAGGACCCGACTGCGACGGTCCGTCAGCGTGAGGTCTTCGACCCTCCGACCGGGACTACGCTCGTCCATGACGACACCTGCCCCCCTGTGAAAGCGGAGTTGCCGCCATGCCGTCCAATGACGCCCGGAACCTGGCCCAGGCCGCCGTACCCACGGCCGCCGTCGGCGTGCTCGCCGCCGTCGTCAGCGGAGTGGTCGCGGGTGGCAAGGGGGCGATCGGGGCGCTCGTCGCGACGGTGATCGTGATCCTCTTCATGGGAATCGGTCTCTACGTCCTGCAGCGCACCGCGAAGTCGTATCCCCAGCTCTTCCAGATGATGGGCCTGATGCTCTACGCGGCCCAGCTGCTGCTGCTGATCATCTTCATGGCCGTGTTCAAGAACACGACGCTGTTCAATCCCCGGGCCTTCGCCATCGTGCTGGTGGTCACCACGCTCACGTGGATCACCGCGCAGACCCGTGCCCACATGAAGGCCAAGATCCTCTACGTCGAACCCGAGAAGTCCGAAAAGTCCGAGAAGACCGGACAGTCCTCGTGAGAGGTAGGGCCGGGATAAAGGCGCACGAGAGATGCTGCTATCGTCCGGTGCCAACTGCGGCATCGCGGGCGCGGGCATCTGAGCTGACGCCTGCTCAATCGCGAGGCGAGATGCCCCCCAGCCGCCCCCACATCCGTAACACCAGTCCCGTGCCGAACCGCGGCCCCGCGCCGCGCCGACACAACGAGGTTGCCGTACCCATGCGCCACGATGAAGGAGCCCGCGGTGAGTGCTGACCCGACGCAGACGCTCGCTTTCGACACGAGCTGTCACCTGTTCGACGGGTGTGGCTTCCCGGCTCCGGGCCTGCACTCGTTCCTGTTCAAGCCGCTCTTCGGCGACGCGGACAGCAACCTGTACTTCAACAAGACGATGCTGCTGGCGCTGCTCGGGTCGATCGTCATCGTGGGCTTCTTCTGGGCCGCCTTCGCCAAGCCGAAGGTCGTCCCGGGCAAGCTCCAGATGATCGCCGAGACCGGCTACGACTTCGTCCGGCGCGGCGTCGTCTACGAGACCATCGGCAAGAAGGAAGGCGAGAAGTACGTCCCGTTCGTCGTCTCGCTGTTCTTCTTCATCTGGATGATGAACCTCTGGTCGATCATCCCGGTCGCCCAGTTCCCGGTCACCGCGATCATCTCGTACCCCGCGGCCCTGGCCGGCATCGTCTACATCACGTGGGTCGCGCTCACCTTCAAGCGCCAGGGTTTCGTCGGCTTCTTCAAGAACGTCACCGGCTACGACAAGACCCTCGGCGCGGTGCTGCCGCTCTCGATGACGATCGAGTTCTTCTCGAACCTCATCGTCCGGCCCTTCACCCACGCCGTACGACTCTTCGCGAACATGTTCGCCGGTCACACCCTGCTGCTGCTCTTCACGATCGCCAGCTGGTACATGCTGAACGGCATCGGCATCGCGTACTCCGGTGTCTCGTTCGTCATGGTCCTCGTGATGACCGCCTTCGAGCTCTTCATCCAGGCTGTCCAGGCCTATGTCTTCGTACTGCTGACCTGCAGCTACATCCAGGGCGCGCTCGCCGAGCACCACTGAGCGCCAACCCGTCCCACCACTCATGACATCCGGTGGCCAACCCCCACCGGTCCTTGAAAGAGAAGGAAGAACCGGCATGTCCGCTCTTGCGCAGGCCACCCTCGCCGCCACCCAGATCAAGGGCAACCTCGGCTCGATCGGTTACGGCCTCGCCGCGATCGGCCCGGGCGTCGGCATCGGCATCATCTTCGGCAACGGCACGCAGGCGCTCGCCCGCCAGCCCGAGGCGGCCGGTCTGATCCGCGCCAACCAGATCCTCGGCTTCGCCTTCTGTGAGGCGCTCGCCCTGATCGGTCTGGTCATGCCGTTCGTCTACCCGACCTCCTGACCCGACCGTCGCGCACCAATAGACGAAAGGCACTGATATGAGCCCCCTGGTTCAGCTCGCGGCTGAGGAGGCCGAAAACCCCCTCATCCCGCCGATCCCAGAGCTCGTCATCGGCCTGATCGCCTTCGTCATCGTCTTCGGCTTCCTCGCCAAGAAGCTCCTTCCGAACATCAACAAGGTTCTGGAGCAGCGCCGCGAGGCGATCGAGGGCGGTATCGAGAAGGCCGAGGCCGCGCAGACCGAGGCCCAGAGCGTCCTCGAGCAGTACAAGGCGCAGCTGGCCGAGGCCCGGCACGAGGCCGCGCGCCTGCGCCAGGAGGCTCAGGAGCAGGGCGCCGCGCTCATCGCCGAGATGCGCGCCGAGGGCCAGCGGCAGCGCGAGGAGATCGTCGCCGCCGGTCACGCGCAGATCGAGGCCGACCGCAAGTCCGCCGCGCAGGCGCTCCGTCAGGACGTCGGCCACCTGGCCACCGACCTGGCCGGCAAGCTCGTCGGCGAGTCCCTCGAGGACCACGCCCGGCAGAGCCGTGTGATCGACCGCTTCCTCGACGAGCTTGAGGAGAAGGCCGAGGCCGCCCGATGAACGGCGCGAGCCGCGAGGCCCTGGCAGCCGCACGTGAGCGACTCGACGCGCTGACGGACTCCACGTCCGTGGACGCGACGCGGCTCGCCGACGAGCTGGCCGCCGTCACCGCGCTGCTCGACCGCGAGGGCAGCCTGCGCCGGGTCCTCACCGACCCGGCGCAGGCCGGCGAGGCCAAGGCCGAGCTGGTCCGGCGCCTGATCGGCGGCCAGGTCTCCGAGACCACCGCCGACCTGGTGTCCGGCCTGGTCCGCTCCCGCTGGTCGCAGTCGCGCGACCTGGTGGACGCGCTGGAGGAGCTGGCGAACACCGCCGACCTCACGGCCGCGGAGAAGTCCGGCACGCTGGACGACGCCGAGGACGAGCTGTTCCGGTTCGGCCGGATCGTCTCCTCGAGCACCGAGCTGCGCGCCGCGCTCACCGACCGCAAGGCCGGCGGCGCCGCGAAGACCGAGCTGCTGCACCGGCTGCTCGGCGGCCGCGCCAAGCCGGTCACCGAGCGTCTGGTCACGCGCCTTGTGACCGTGCCGCGGGGACGTAGCCTGGAAGCGGGCCTGGAGGCCCTCTCCAAGCTCGCCGCGGAGCGCCGCAGCCGCGTCGTCGCCGTCGTCACCTCCGCGGTGCCGCTGAGCGAGCCGCAGAAGCAGCGCCTGGGCGCCGCCCTCGCGAAGCTCTACGGCCGCACGATGCACCTCAACCTCGACGTCGACCCCGCGGTCGTCGGCGGGATCCGGGTGCAGGTCGGTGACGAGGTCATCAACGGTTCCGTCGCGGACCGCCTTGAGGACGTCGCCCGCCGCATGGCGAGCTAGCACCAACTCAAGAAGCAGTACGTACTTACGGCCCTGGTTGGGCCGTGCAGAAGAATCCTGGGGGTCGCCCCCAGACCCCCCAAGTGAAACTTCGGGCCCAACAAGGAGAGCAGGGAACCCAGATGGCGGAGCTCACGATCCGGCCGGAGGAGATCCGGGACGCGCTGGAGAACTTCGTCCAGTCGTACAAGCCGGACGCGGCCTCGCGCGAGGAGGTCGGTACGGTCACCCTTGCCGGCGACGGCATCGCGAAGGTCGAGGGTCTTCCCTCGGCCATGGCCAACGAACTGCTGAAGTTCGAGGACGGCACCCTCGGCCTCGCGCTGAACCTGGAAGAGCGCGAGATCGGCGCCATCGTCCTCGGTGAGTTCAGCGGCATCGAGGAGGGTCAGCCGGTGCAGCGCACCGGTGAGGTCCTCTCCGTCGCGGTGGGCGAGGGCTACCTCGGCCGCGTCGTCGACCCGCTCGGCAACCCGATCGACGGCCTCGGCGAGATCGAGACGTCCGGCCGCCGTGCCCTGGAGCTGCAGGCTCCCGGCGTCATGGCCCGTAAGTCGGTGCACGAGCCGATGGAGACCGGCTACAAGGCCGTCGACGCGATGACCCCGGTCGGCCGCGGCCAGCGTCAGCTGATCATCGGCGACCGCCAGACCGGCAAGACCGCCCTGGCCGTCGACACGATCATCAACCAGCGCGACAACTGGCGCTCGGGCGACCCGAAGAAGCAGGTCCGCTGCGTCTACGTCGCCATCGGCCAGAAGGGCTCGACCATCGCCTCCGTGCGTGGCGCCCTGGAAGAGGCCGGCGCGCTGGAGTACACGACCATCGTCGCCGCCCCGGCGTCCGACCCGGCCGGCTTCAAGTACCTGGCGCCGTACACCGGCTCGGCCATCGGTCAGCACTGGATGTACGACGGCAAGCACGTCCTCATCATCTTCGACGACCTCTCGAAGCAGGCCGACGCCTACCGCGCCGTGTCGCTGCTGCTGCGCCGCCCGCCGGGCCGCGAGGCCTACCCGGGTGACGTCTTCTACCTGCACTCCCGTCTGCTGGAGCGCTGCGCCAAGCTCTCCGACGAGATGGGTGCCGGCTCGATGACCGGTCTGCCGATCGTCGAGACCAAGGCCAACGACGTCTCGGCGTTCATCCCGACCAACGTCATCTCCATCACCGACGGCCAGTGCTTCCTGGAGTCGGACCTGTTCAACGCCGGTCAGCGCCCCGCGCTGAACGTCGGTATCTCCGTCTCCCGAGTCGGTGGTTCCGCGCAGCACAAGGCGATGAAGCAGGTCTCCGGCCGTCTGCGTCTGGACCTGGCCCAGTACCGCGAGCTGGAGGCGTTCGCCGCCTTCGGTTCCGACCTGGACGCCGCGTCGAAGTCGCAGCTGGAGCGCGGTCAGCGTCTGGTCGAGCTGCTCAAGCAGGCGCAGTACCAGCCGATGCCGACCGAGGACCAGGTCGTCTCCGTGTGGGCCGGCACCACCGGCCGGATGGACGACGTCCCGGTCTCCGACATCCGCCGCTTCGAGAAGGAGCTGCTTGAGTACCTGCACCGCAAGGAGCAGGGCCTCATGACCTCCATCAAGGAGGGCGGCAAGATGTCGGACGACACCCTCACCGCTGTTGCCGACGCGATCGCCGACTTCAAGAAGCAGTTCGAGACCTCGGACGGCAAGCTTCTCGGCGAGGACGCCCCGGCCGCGGCCAAGTGACGTAAGGAAGGGACCTGACTCATGGGAGCCCAGCTCCGGGTCTACAAGCGTCGCATCCGATCCGTCACCGCGACCAAGAAGATCACCAAGGCGATGGAGATGATCGCCGCCTCGCGTGTGGTCAAGGCGCAGCGCAAGGTGCGGGCCTCCGCGCCGTACGCGACCGAGCTCACCCGCGCGGTCACGGCGGTCGGTACCGGGTCGAACACCAAGCACCCGCTGACCACCGAGGCGGAGACGCCGACCCGTTCCGCGGTCCTGCTCCTCACGAGCGACCGCGGTCTGGCCGGCGCGTTCAACTCCAACGCCATCAAGGCCGCCGAGCAGCTGACGGCGCGCCTTGAGGCGGAGGGCAAGGAGGTCGACACCTACATCGTCGGCCGCCGCGGTCTGGCCCACTACAACTTCCGCGAGCGCAAGGTCGTGGAGTCGTGGTCGGGCTTCACCGACGAGCCCTCGTACGCGGACGCCAAGAAGGTCGCGGCGCCGCTGATCGAGGCCATCGAGACCGAGACGGCGGACGGCGGGGTGGACGAACTCCACATCGTCTACACCGAGTTCGTGTCGATGATGACGCAGACGGCGCTCGGCGACCGGCTGCTGCCGCTCAGCCTCGACGAGGTCGCGGAGGAGGGCGCCGCCAAGGGCGACGAGATCCTCCCGCTGTACGACTTCGAGCCCTCGGCGGAGGACGTCCTCGACGCCCTGCTGCCGCGCTACGTGGAGAGCCGCATCTACAACGCGCTCCTCCAGTCGGCGGCTTCGAAGCACGCCGCCACGCGGCGCGCGATGAAGTCGGCCACCGACAACGCGGGCGAGCTGATCAACACGCTCTCCCGTCTTGCCAACGCGGCCCGCCAGGCCGAAATCACCCAGGAAATCAGCGAGATCGTCGGTGGCGCCAGCGCCCTGGCCGACGCGACCGCGGGGAGTGACCGATAAATGACCACTGTTGAGACCGCGACGGCCACGGGCCGCGTCGCCCGGGTCATCGGCCCGGTCGTCGACGTGGAGTTCCCCGTCGACGCGATGCCGGACATCTACAACGCCCTTCACGTCGAGGTGGCCGACCCGGCCAACGCCGGCGAGAAGAAGACGCTGACCCTGGAGGTCGCCCAGCACCTGGGTGACGGCCTGGTCCGCACCATCTCCATGCAGCCCACCGACGGTCTGGTCCGCCAGGCCCCGGTCACCGACACCGGCGACGGCATCACCGTCCCGGTCGGCGACTTCACCAAGGGCAAGGTGTTCAACACCCTCGGTGACGTGCTGAACGTCGACGAGCAGTACGAGGGCGAGCGCTGGTCCATCCACCGCAAGGCCCCGAACTTCGACGAGCTCGAGTCGAAGACCGAGATGTTCGAGACCGGAGTCAAGGTCATCGACCTTCTCACCCCGTACGTCAAGGGTGGAAAGATCGGTCTGTTCGGCGGTGCCGGCGTCGGCAAGACGGTGCTCATCCAGGAGATGATCTACCGCGTCGCCAACAACCACGACGGTGTCTCCGTGTTCGCCGGTGTCGGCGAGCGCACCCGTGAGGGCAACGACCTCATCGAGGAGATGGCCGACTCGGGCGTCATCGACAAGACCGCCCTGGTCTTCGGCCAGATGGACGAGCCCCCGGGCACCCGTCTGCGCGTCGCGCTGGCCGGCCTCACCATGGCCGAGTACTTCCGTGACGTCCAGAAGCAGGACGTGCTGTTCTTCATCGACAACATCTTCCGCTTCACGCAGGCCGGTTCCGAGGTCTCGACCCTGCTCGGCCGCATGCCCTCCGCGGTGGGCTACCAGCCGAACCTGGCCGACGAGATGGGTCTCCTCCAGGAGCGCATCACCTCGACCCGTGGTCACTCGATCACCTCGATGCAGGCGATCTACGTCCCCGCGGACGACCTGACCGACCCGGCCCCGGCCACCACCTTCGCCCACCTCGACGCGACGACGGTGCTCTCCCGTCCGATCTCGGAGAAGGGCATCTACCCGGCCGTGGACCCGCTGGACTCCACGTCCCGGATCCTGGACCCGCGCTACATCGCGGCGGACCACTACAACACCGCGATGCGCGTGAAGACGGTCCTCCAGAAGTACAAGGACCTCCAGGACATCATCGCGATCCTCGGTATCGACGAGCTCGGCGAGGAGGACAAGCTCGTCGTCCACCGTGCCCGTCGCGTGGAGCGCTTCCTGTCCCAGAACACCCACGTCGCCAAGCAGTTCACCGGCGTCGACGGGTCGGACGTCCCGCTGGACGAGTCGATCGCCGCGTTCAACGCGATCATCGACGGCGAGTACGACCACTTCCCGGAGCAGGCGTTCTTCCTGTGCGGTGGCATCGAGGACCTCAAGGCCAACGCCAAGGAGCTGGGCGTCTCCTGAACACCCTGAGTTCTCCGGAACTCCTTGTGTTCTTCGTGTGAGGGGGCGGGCGCGTCCCGCCCCCTCACGCACGCCTACTAGAATTGACCCCAACACCCGGCGCCCCTGCCGGGTGGTGACCCGAGGAGCCACCCTTGGCTGCTGAGCTGCACGTCGAGCTCGTCGCCGCGGACCGCCAGGTCTGGTCCGGCGAGGCCACCCTGGTCGTCGCGCGCACCACGTCCGGCGACATCGGCGTCATGCCCGGTCACCAGCCGCTGCTCGGTGTGCTGGAGTCGGGCCCGGTGACCATCCGTACGAGTGATGGTGGAACGGTCGTCGCCGCGGTGCACGGCGGTTTCATCTCGTTCGCGGACAACAAGCTCTCGCTGCTGGCCGAGACCGCCGAGCTGTCGGACGAGATCGACGTCCAGCGCGAGGAGCGCGAGCTGGAGCGCGCGAAGGCGGAGGGCGACGCCACCGCCGAGCGGCGCGCCGACGTCCGTCTGCGGGCGGCGACCGCGCGCTGACACACTGCACGTATGCGTTGACGTAACTCAGCCGCGGCTGGGACCGGAGCCACTTCGGTCCCAGCCGCGGCTGAGGTAGATCTGGGTCTTTTTACGTTCCATTACCTAGGAGACGAGGAGGTCGGTGCCGATGGTCCTCGCTCTGACTGTGGCCGGAATCGTGGTCGTGCTGGTGGTGGTGGGACTCTTCCTGTTCGGCCTGCGCCGCAGACTGATCCAGCGCTCCGGCGGCACCTTCGACTGTTCCCTGCGCTGGGACGTCCCCGAGAAGACGGACACCAGCGGCAAGGGCTGGAGCTACGGCGTCGCCCGCTACAACGGCGACAGCGTCGAGTGGTACCGCGTCTTCTCCTACGCCTACCGCCCCCGCCGGGTCCTGGAGCGCGACCGGATCGAGGTGGCCGGCCGACGCCTCCCCGAGGGCGAGGAGGAGCTGGCCCTGCTCTCCGACGCCGTCATCCTCGCCTGCACCCATCGCGGCACCCGCCTCGAACTCGCGATGAGCGAAGACGCGCTGACCGGATTCCTCGCGTGGCTGGAAGCAGCCCCGCCCGGACAGCGAGTGAATGTGGCGTAGCCGCATTCACTCTCCCCCAGACGAAGTGAAGTCCGGAGGAGAGTGAACGGCGTTTGACGGCCTTACAGGTTCGAGCTGATGGCGCTCACCAGCTCGCCGTTGCTGGTGTCGCCGCTGAACTCCCAGAAGAACGCGCCGCCGAGGCCCTGGGACTTCGCCCAGCTCATCTTCCCGGCGATCGTCGACGGGGTGTCGTACGACCACCAGTTGGTGCCGCAGTGCGCGTACGCCGTGCCCGCGACGGTGCCGGTGACCGGGCAGGACGTCTTGAGGACCTTGTAGTCCTCGATGCCCTGTTCGTAGGTGCCGGCCGCCGCGCCGGTGGCCGTGCCGCCCGGCGCGTCCTGGGTGACGCCGGTCCAGCCTCTGCCGTAGAACCCGATGCCGATCAGCAGCTTGCTCGCCGGCACGCCCTGCGCCTTGAACTTGGCCATGGCGTCGGCCGTGTCGAAGCCGGCGGTCGGGATGCCGGCGTACGAGGTGAGCGGGGAGTGCGGGGCGGTCGGGCCGGTGGTCGCCCAGGCGCCGAAGAAGTCGTACGACATCACGTTGTACCAGTCGACGTACTGGGAGGCGCCCGCGTAGTCGGTCGCGTCGATCTTGCCGCCGGCGGAGCCGTCGGCCGTGGTGGCCGCGGTGACCAGGTTGTTCGAGCCGAACTTGGCGCGCAGCGCGGACATCAGGTTCTTGAAGGCCGCCGAGCCGCTGGTGTCGCAGCTCAGCCCGCAGGCGTTCGGGTACTCCCAGTCGATGTCGATGCCGTCGAAGACGTCGGCCCAGCGAGGGTCCTCGACCAGGTTGTAGCAGGAGTTCGCGAACGCGGTCGGGTTGGCCGCCGCCTGCGCGAAGCCGCCGGACCAGGTCCAGCCGCCGAAGGACCACAGGATCTTGATGTTCGGGTACTTGGCCTTCAGCTCGCGCAACTGGTTGAAGTTGCCGGCCAGCGGCTGGTCCCAGGTGTCGGCGACGCCGCTGACCGACTGGTCGGCGGTGAACGTCTTCTGGTAGTCCGCGTAGGCGTCGCCGATCGCGCACTGGCCGTTGGTGACGTTGCCGAAGGCGTAGTTGATGTGCGTGATCTTCGCCGCGGACCCGGAGGTCACCAGGTTCTTGACCTGGTAGTTGCGGCCGTAGATGCCCCACTCGGTGAAGTAGCCGAGCTTGACCTTGGAGCCGGTGGTCGGGGGAGTGGTCGTACCGCCGGTGGTGTGGACGGCGACCGCGCCGCTGACCGGTCCCGTCTGGTTCGCGGTGTCGCGGGCCTGGACCGTGTACGAGTAGTCGGTGCCGGCCGTGAGACCCGAGTCGGTGTACGAGGTGGTGGTCACCGTGGAGACCACCGTGCCGTCGCGCAGGACGTCGTAGTTCTTGACGCCGTTGTCGTCGGTGGCGGCGGACCAGCTCAGCTTCACCGAGGTGTCGGTGATGCCGGACGCGGTCGGGGTGCCGGGCGCGGAGGGCGCCGAGTCGCCCGGGGTGGTGGTACCGCCGTCGCAACTCGCCCCGTTGACGAGGCAGTTGCTGGGCGATCCGGAACCGGCGCCGTTGAAGCCGAAGGAGACGGAGGCGCCGGGGGCGAGGGAGCCGTTGTAGGACTTGTTCTTGGCGGTCCAGTGGGTCCCGGAGGAGGAGACGTCCGCGTCCCACGCGGAGGTCACCGAGGTTCCGGAGGGGAAGTCCCACTCGACGGTCCAGGAGCTGATGCTGGCGGTACCGGTGTTCTTGACGGTCCACTGGCCGCCGAAGCCGGTACCCCAGTCCTGGGTCTTGGTGTAGGTCGCGGTGGCGGACGTCGCGGCCTGGGCTGGGCTTGCGAGGCCCACCAGACCGGCCAGGGGGAGCACCAGCGTCGCGAGCCCTGCCGCGACTCTGTGTCTGAAGCGCATGCTGCGCCTCCCTCTCGATCGGGGATGACGTGGGCATGACTGAGCCTTCATGCCCATGGTGCCGCGAGAATAGAAAGGTCTGGACCACCGGTCAATAGGTCTGGACCACTCTTGTATACGGCCGACGGATCCCCAACTCCCGTACCAGGGGCGCAGTTACCGCTCCCCGCCCGGGACCCACAGCACGTCCCCGACGTCCTTGTTGGCGGTACGGGCGAGGATGAACAGCAGGTCCGACAGTCGGTTGAGGTAGGTCGCGGTCAGCGGGTTCATCACCTCGCCGTGTGCCTCCAGCGCGGCCCACGTCGACCGCTCGGCCCGCCGTACGACCGTGCAGGCCTGGTGGAGCAGGGCCGCCCCCGGGGTGCCGCCCGGGAGGATGAAGGAACGGAGCTTCTCCAGCCGCTCGTTGAAACGGTCGCAGTCCGCCTCCAGCTTGTCGACGTAGAACTGCTCGACCCGCAGGGGCGGGAACCCGGGGTTCTCCACCACGGGGGTCGACAGGTCCGCGCCGACGTCGAAGAGGTCGTTCTGCACCCGGGTGAGCACCGCGACGACCTCCTCCGCCAGGCCGCCCAGCGCGATCGCCGTCCCGATCACCGCGTTCGCCTCGTTGGCGTCGGCGTATGCCGAGATCCGCAGATCGGTCTTGGCGACCCGGCTCATGTCCCCGAGGGCGGTGGTGCCCTGGTCGCCGGTCCTGGTGTAGATACGCGTGAGATTGACCATGTGGCCAGCGTAAAGCCGTCCCCGGTGGCGGGACGTGACGGTTGTCTCACGTCCTGAGACCGTGACACGCGTTACTTACCGGGTTTCCCGGCCCCCGACGAGCGCTAGGGTCCCGCCCAAGAGGCATACCTCAACAGCGTGTAAGGGGAGCGGAGTGGCACGGAAGCTTGCCGTCATCGGTGCCGGCCTGATGGGTTCCGGCATCGCCCAGGTCGCCGCGCAGGCCGGCTGGGACGTGGTCCTGCGAGACGTCACCGACGAGGCACTGGACCGTGCCGTCGGCGGCATCCAGGCCTCGTACGACAAGTTCGTGAGCAAGGGGAAGCTGGAGGCGCACGACGCCGACGCCGCCCTGGCCCGCATCACCACCACCACCGACCTGGACGCGGTCGCCGACGCGGACATCGTGGTCGAGGCCGTCTTCGAGAAGCTGGAGGTCAAGCACGAGATCTTCCGTGCGCTCGACAAGATCGTGCGTCCGGAGGCCGTACTCGCCTCCAACACCTCGGCCATCCCGATCACCAAGATCGCGGCGGCCACCGAGCACCCCGAGCGCGTCGTCGGCGTCCACTTCTTCTCGCCGGTGCCGATGATGCAGCTCGTGGAGCTGGTCCGCGGCTACAAGACCAGCGACGAAACCCTCGCCACCGCGCGGGAGTTCGCCGAGTCCACCGGCAAGACCTGCATCGTCGTCAACCGGGACGTCGCCGGTTTCGTGACGACCCGGCTGATCTCGGCGCTCGTCGTCGAGGCCGCCAAGCTGTACGAGTCGGGCGTCGCCACCGCCGAGGACATCGACCTCGCCTGCAAGCTGGGCTTCGGTCACGCCATGGGCCCGCTGGCCACGGCCGACCTCACCGGTGTCGACATCCTGCTGCACGCCACCAGCAACATCTACACCGAGTCGCAGGACGAGAAGTTCGCCCCGCCGGAGCTGATGCGCCGGATGGTTGACGCCGGTGACATCGGGCGCAAGAGCGGGCAGGGCTTCTACACGTACTGAAACATCAGTACGTAGACACTCTGACCGCCTGTCAAAACGCACAAACCCCAGAGGTTTCACCCTCTGGGGTGAATTCGGTATCGGTTCGCTTACAGATGGCAACCTCTGACCGGCGAACGCAGTCAGACGTTGCAATACCGGACAACACTTTCACGGAGTAGGACACGCACTCTCGGGGAGCGCATATGTACATCAGGGGCGACCACGCCGAGCTGGTCGTCGGGGGCCGCCTCGACGTCCGCAGCGCGGCGGACGCCCGTACGGTCCTGCACTCGGCCGTCGACGACGGAGTCGGCGATCTGGTGCTGGACCTGTCCGAGCTGGACTCCTGGGACGCCACCGGACTCGGGGTGATCATGGGTGCCCACCGGCGGGCCGGCCGCTGCGGCCGCCGCCTGGTGCTGCGCGACGTACCGCCGCAGATGCAGCGCCTGCTGGTGGCCACCCGGCTGCACCGGATCCTGGCGATCGAGGGGGGTATCGGGGTGGAGTCGCTGCCCCGGGTGTGACACCGGGACCCGGCGGCCGGCTGTGCCGCGGTGACCGGGGGCCGGCGGCGCCGCGGTGACCGGCTGTGCGGCGGCGAACTGTCGGGACACGGCGATCCGGTGTGAACCGGGCGACGGGGGTGACCCGGTCGGACGGCGCGCATGCGCACGTCAGACGCAATCCTCACGAGACCGTGATGTCTCGGACGGCGCGGTACCCCGGACTGTCGTAGATACTGTGCGAAGGTTTAAGGTTCGGTCGCCCGCCGCCCTTGCCACCCTTCGAGCGCGGGCCCGGACCAGAAGCGACAGCGCGGTGTGCAACAGGCCGGGAGGGGCCGGTATTCACGGCACACGACGCTTTTGGGGGGCTAGGAACCTATGGACCCGATCAACCCGGGACCCGAGGGGTACGGCCAGGACGGCGACGGCAGCACGCCGCGCCAGCGCCCGCCCAGGGAATCCCTCACCACCGACTTCGGTCAGAGCACGCCGGTGACGGCCCGCACCACGCGGCTGGTCACCGGCGAATTCCTGCTGACCGTCAATCCCGTCGACGGCAGTGAGATAGAACCCTGCCCGCCGACCGAACGCCCCGCCGGGCCGGAGAAACGCACCGCCGCCGAGCGCGCCGAGTACGAGCGCGCCGTCCGGCCGCCGGTTCCGCCCGGTCCCGCCCGGCCCGAGCTGCCGCTCCTGGAACGCCAGGACGACCGCGAGCGGCTCGTCCGGCTCCTGGCCCGCGGCCGCTCGGTGCGGCTCACCGGGCCCTCGGGCTCCGGCCGCACCGCACTCCTCGACCTGGTCGCCGACGACTGCTCCGACCTCGCCCCCGACGGCGTGGTCCGCCTCAACGGCTTCCACCGCACGCCCGAGGACCTGCTCCACGACCTCTTCCACGCCGTCTACAAGGCGCCCGCGCACCGCCCGGACCACGACGAGCTCCTCGCACTGATCCGGGACATCGGCGCGGTCGTCGTCCTCGACGACGTCGAGTTCGGCGGCGCCGGGCTCGACGAACTGGTCGACGCCACCCCCGAGTGCGCCTTCCTGATCGGCGCCACCCCGGACGTGCCGGCGCCCTCCGCCGACTCCGCCGTCGAGGAGGTCTTCCTCGACGGTCTGGACCGGGCCGGCGGTGTCGACATCCTGGAGCGCACGGTCGGCCGCGTCCTCACCGAGGAGGAGGCCAACTGGGCCGGCGACCTCTGGTTCGAGTCCGAGGGCCTGCCCCTGCGGTTCGTCCAGGCGGGCGCGCTGCTGCGCCAGCGCGACCAGGTACGGGCCAGCACGGGCGCCGTGGACGAGTTCGGCGTCTTCGCGTCCGGCATGTCCGATCCGTCTGACCTGTCCGGGCTGTCCGACCTGCCGGTCGAGGCGGCCCTCGACGACGAGGCGAGCGACGAGATCCCGCTCCCGTCCCTCGGTGAGGCCGCCGCGCCCGCCCCGCTGCTCGCCTCCCGGCTCAGCGCCTCCGCCCGGGCCACCCTGCGCTTCGCGGTCGCCCTCGGCGGCGAGGTGCCGCACCAGGCGCATCTGCCGGCCCTTGTGGGCGACACCCACGCGGACGCGGCCCTCGGCGAACTCGCGGGCTGCGGACTGGTCTCCCCGGTGGGCTCCCGCTACCGGCTCGCCGCGGGCGTCCTGCAGCAGCTGGAGGCCGCCGGATACGCCGACGACGCGGCGGCCCAGGCCCTCACCGCCGCCCAGCACTACGGCTGGTGGGCCGGGCACCCCTCGGTCACCCCGGAGCGGGTCTGTGCCGAGTCCGACGCGATCCTCGCCGCACTGACGGTGGTCGTCCCCGAGACGGTGCCGCCGGCGGAGGACGAGGAGAGCACGCCGGTACGACTGGCCCGCACGGCCGCGCCCGCGTTCGCGGCGGGGCTGCACTGGAGCGCCTGGGAACGCGCCCTGCGGGCCGGCGCCGAGGCCTCCCGCCTCGCCGGTGAGGTCGGCGAGCAGGCCTACTTCCACCACGAACTCGGCATATTCGCGCTCTGTGGCGGCTGGCTCGACCGGGCGCGGGCCGAGCTGGAGGCCTCGATCGGGCTGCGCGGGGCGCTCGCCGACAAGCGGGGTACGACGGCCGGCCGACGGGCCCTCGCCCTGGTGGCCGACCGCTCGGGCGAGGTCATCCCGGTCGCCGCGATGGCGGGCGACGAGATTCCCGACGCCCGTCACGAGGAGTCCATATCCCCGGCCGGCGGCGTCACCACGCCCTTCCCCGCGGTCCACTCGCCGGCCTCGGACACGCTGGTGACCCACAGGGTCCCGGGGCAGCCGACGCCGTCCCAGGGCGGCGGGGGCGGCCTGGTCCGCATGGCCCGCCGCAACCTGGTGGCGGTGGGCGCGGGCGTGCTCCTGACGGCCGTCCTGGGCACCGTGGTCACCCTCGGCATGACCTCCAACAACAACGCCGACAACCCGTCGAACAACGTGAGCGTCAACCCGTCGGCGAGCGAGGGCACGGGCGACGGCAGCCTGGGCGCCGACCCCGGCCAGACCTCGGGCACGGGCGACACCGGCACGGTCACCACCAAGCCGACGGACCCGGGCCCCGACGGTACCCTCGGCACCTCGGACGACCCGACCCCGCCCTCGGACACACAGACGCCTTCGGCTTCGGCCACGGGAACGAAGGGTTCGTCGGGCGGCGGCACGACACACTCGCCGTCGGCATCGCCCTCGAAGTCGCCTTCACCTTCGAAGTCGCCGTCACCGAGCCCGTCGAAGTCCGAGTCCCAGTCGGCGAGCCCGTCGCCGTCGCCCTCGTCATCGGCCCCGAGCGAGACCCCGTCCACCAGCAACTCGGCGAGCGGTCCGGCCTCCGACTCCCCGAGCGTCGCGACGTCGAGCGCATCGGAGAGCAGCAGCACGGGAACCTCGACCGGCACCCTGATCTGAGACCGGGCGTCCCACGCTCGACGCGCGGGACGCCCACACCCATGGCAAGGAACCGCCGCCGAACCCGGCTCAGGCCGGTCCGGCACCGCCGGTCACCGCCGTGAGGGCTGAGTGCCGTTGCGGCGGTGTTGGGGGGGCAACTTGTCCGGCCCGTGTCCCTCCGTCGCCCGCACCAGACCCGCCGCGACGGCGCTCGGCCACGATGGAGCGGACCGGCGGTGCCGAGCCCGGCTCAGGCCGGTCCGGCACCGCCGGGCGCCGCCGTAGGGGCTCTGCGCCGTTGCGGCGGTGTTGGGGTGGGCGGGGGAGGAGCGGGTTGGGAAGCACCGACGCGGTAGCTGACGGAGGTGGTCGTCGGCGGTCCCGGAACTGGTGTGGTTTGTCGGGCTTGTTCAGGGCCGTCGGCCCCGCCGGTCAGAAGAGGCGCAGCTTGTCGTCCTCCATGCCGCGTAGGGCGTCGTAGTCGAGGATCGTGCAGCCGATGCCGCGGTCCGTGGCGAGGACCTTCGCCTGGGGCTTGATCTCCTGGGCCGCGAAGATGCCGCGGACGGGGGCGAGGTGGGGGTCGCGGTTCAGGAGTTCCAGGTAGCGGGTGAGCTGTTCGACGCCGTCGATCTCGCCGCGGCGTTTGATCTCGATGGCCACGGTCTGGCCCTCGGCGTCGCGGCAGAGGATGTCCACCGGGCCGATCGCCGTCATGTACTCACGGCGGATGAGCGTGTAGCCGTCGCCGAGCGTCTCGATCCGGTCAGCCAGCAGCTCCTGCAGGTGCGCTTCCACGCCGTCCTTGATCAGCCCCGGGTCGACACCCAGCTCGTGCGAGGAGTCGTGCAGGACCTCCTCCATCGTGATGATGAGCTTCTCGCCCGCCTTGTTGATGACGGTCCAGACGCCGGCCTCGTCACCCGTCCCCTCCTTGAGGGTGCACGGCGGCGACATCCAGTTGAGGGGCTTGTAGGCCCGGTCGTCCGCGTGGATCGAGACGCTGCCGTCGTTCTTCAGGATGAGCAAACGCTTTGCTGAGGGCAGGTGGGCGGAGAGACGGCCGACGTAGTCCACGGTGCAACGGGCGATGACGAGACGCATGGGGCCAGCCTACGGCGCTCGCGGACCGCGCAGGACCGCTCCGCCGGTCACGCCCCTGGGACGCTTCGCGGGCAACACCAGGCCTCTGTCCGGCAGAAGGCCGGGCAAGGGAAACCGGAGTGAGGTCCGTGGCGGACGACAGCACACCAGATGTTCTCATCGCTGGGATCGGTTGCCCTTGAAGTGCATTGCGGAATCGTGTTCACGGAGTGCTGTGGAGGCCTTCCTCAACCCCTCCCTCCCATGCTCGGACCCTGCGATGGCTTCCGACAGTTCGAGCCCCTGGCGCTCCAGCGCTGACGACGACTCCGCATCCGGGCTGATCCGCTTGACGGCCAACACGCGCATGCCCGTCTCGCTCTGTGTCCGTGAAGGTGCACCGCCAAGCTGGCGATCTTTGGTGAGTCGGGAGACCTGTCGTCTGTTTTGACCAGGATGCGCCGCCGATGATCGACTCGGGTGAGTCGCCTGCACACGCGTGTTCAACCCTGGCCGATTGTGTGCCTAAAGGGACCGTCGCATATACGCAATCTCCTGGTGGGGTCACCGCAGGTTGCCTACCGTAGTAAACGGGAGGTCGCGGATTGTGTACTCAGCGTGTTCGGTATCGCGAACTCCCTTACCTGTCCGCCAACCCCTGCTGTTCGGGGGTGCGAGAGGAGTACCCATGTCGCTCGACGTCTCACCGGCCCTACTCGAACAGGCCGAGCGAGGCGAGGTCGACGAAGCGGATTTCGTCGACTGCGTCCGGACCTCCCTGCCTTACGCATGGGAGATGATCAGCTCCCTGGTGGCTCAGCTGAAGGTGGACGGCGGAGACTTCGCCGACAACCAGACGCCCCCGCCGGACGAGCAGGCACGCGGTCAGCTGCTGCGTGCGCTCGCGAGTGACGCCATACGCGGCGCCCTGCAGCGGCACTTCGGTGTGCGGCTGGCCTTCCAGAACTGCCACCGTGTGGCGGTGTTCCCGCTGGACGCCTCGGTCGACGAGACGCTGGCCCGCTTCACCTCTGTGCGCAATCAGCTGTTGAACCAGTCCCCGGAACTCCGGGACTGCTGACGCCGTGCTCCGCCACTGCTGACGCAGTGAGCCGCTTGCTTGCCGCTCCACACGCGGGAGGTGCATCAGTCACTGGGGCGGCAAGCTCCCCGCGGCGGCGAGGTCACCGGAGGTTCGGCAGTACCTCGGCACCCAGCCGTCGTACGTTCTCCTCCGTGGCCGCCAGATCCCCCGAGCCCTCGGTCAGCAGGGCGAAACGGGAGATGCCGGTCCGCTCGGAGGTCGCGGCGAGCCGGTCGGCGCACAGCCGCGGAGTACCCACCGGGTGGAGTCCGCAGAGCAGTTCGGTGTACGCGAGCGGGTCCCGCATCGAGCGGAACCGGCCGTCCACCGTCACATGCGCCTCCAGGCCCTGTTTCAGCCAGCCCGGCATCGCCTTCGTCAGGGTCTCCGCGGCGTCGGTGCGGCTGTCCGCGATCTGGCAGACGCCGGCCGAGACGTGGGCCGCTGCGGCGATCTCGTCGCCCGGCCGCCCGGCCGCCCGGGCGTGCTGCCGCCACAACGCGACCATCTCGGCCTTCTCCTCGTCGCCGACGTGCATCCCGAGCAGCATCGGCAGCCCCCGCTCGGCGGCCAGCCGGATGCTCGCCGCGGAGGTGCAGGCGACCACCACCTCCGGTCCCGGTGCCTCCGTCAGCGCCTCCGACGGCCGTGGCACGACGGGGACTTCACGGAACGAGTAGCGCGGGCCGGAGGCCGACACGGCGGGTTCGCGCAGCCAGCGCATCAGCAGATCGAGTGATTCGGGGAAGCCCTGTTCGTACGCCTCCAGGCCGGATCCGAAGACCTCCAGATCCACCCAGGGCCCGCCCCGCCCCACGCCGAGCGTGAAGCGGCCGCCGCTCGTCACGTGCAGCAGTGCCGCCTGCTCGCCGAGGGCGACCGGGTGGACGGTGGGCAGCACGCTCACCGCCGTACCGACCCGCAGCCGCCGGGTGCGGCCCAGCAGTAAGGCCGCCAGCGTGACCGCCGACGGGCAGGTGCCGTACGGCACGAAGTGGTGCTCGGCCAGCCAGACCGCGTCCAGACCGGACTCCTCGGCCACCTCCGCCGTGCGCACCGCCCGGTGCAGGGCCTCCCCTTGGCCCTGGCCCGGGAACTGGGCGGCCAGCACAAAACTACCTACGCGCATCGTTTCTTCCTGCTTTCCTGGCTCCGACCCGGAGCTCCCCCACCGGGCATAACCGTCTGACACGTGCCGAGGACACGGCCTGACGGAGAGATTTGCGGATTGTCTGGAGAATGGGTCGCCCTGGTGGGGGACTTGTACGGGTTCGTGCCCTACGCGTACCCCCGTGCGCGCGTCGTAGGCTGGACACAGCCCGTGCTTCCTGTATAGCCCCGAGAGGTGTCCCGTGTCCCCGCGTCGCAACCGACCCAAGGGCCCGAACGAATCGGCCTCGTCCGGCCGGAGCGCCGAGGGCGACCGTGCGGACCGCTACGGCGGCTGGCAGTCCACCGAGAGCTGGCAGGGCGAGGAGTGGAGCGTGCGGCACGTGGCCGGCGCCAGCGCGGTCGGCAAGACGTACCGCTGCCCGGGCTGCGACCAGCTGATCGCCTCCGGCGTCCCGCACGTGGTGGCGTGGCCCGAGCACTCGGGCGTGGACGAGCGCCGGCACTGGCACAAGGCCTGCTGGAACGCGAAGGACCGCCGCACCACGCGGGTGCAGCGGTCCCGGAACGCGCCGAAGTTCTAGAGCGGAATCACACGTCCCGCTTCTCCAGCAGGACGTAGGCGCCGGCGAACGCGACGGCCGTCACGCCCAGGATGATCCACAGCGGGTCCCAGCCCGAAGGGCCGGAATCGCTCAGGGAGTTGGAGTAGAAGACGCTCAGCTGGTTCGGGATCGAGTACTCGAACAGGGCCGTGCGCACCTTCTCCAGCGACTGGGAGAACATGAACAGCGCGATCACCAGCGGGGCGAGCACCGCGCCGATCATGATCGTGATGGCACCCGCCGAGTGCCGGATGACCGAGCCGATGATCAGCGAGAGCAGCCCGAGCAACGCGATGTAGAGGCTGACGCCGACGGTGCCCTTCAGCCATTCCCCGCCGGTCGGCGTCCGGGCGACGTCGCTCAGCATCGACACCTGCGTCATGGCCACGAACGCGCTGGCCGCGAGGGTGATCACGAACGCCACCGCGAAGAAGACGATCGCCTTCGCCGCGAGCACGCGCGCACGGGAGGGGCAGGCCACCATCGTCGTACGGATCATGCCCGTGCCGTACTCCGAGGCGGTCGTCAGCACGCCGAGCGTGATGATGCACATGCTGCCGAGCAGCAGGCCGAAGAAGCCGAGGGACAGCGCGCTCTCGCCCGACAGGTCGCCGGTCGAGGAGGAGTCGCTGACCACCGCGCCGGCCAGCAGGCCGATGCCGATCACGAGGAGAACGAAGACGCCGAGCGTCCAGATCGTCGAACGCACCGACCTGATCTTCGTCCACTCGGAGGCGATCGCGTGGCCGAGGTGGGTGCGCACCACCGGGATCGGCGAGACGTAACCGGGATACGAACCGCCGGGCGCCGCCTGCCAGTCGGGCGCGGACGGGGCGGCCTGCGGCAGCGGAGGCTGGTGGGTGCTCATCGGGCGTCCTCGGGCTTGGTCAGGTCGGCGGGAGCGGGAGCGGGAGCGGGGGCAGGTGCAGGGGCGGGGGCAGGGGCCGCATAGGGGTTGGGAGCGGCCTGCGGAGGCCCGTAGGGGCCCTGCGGGGCGGGAGGTGCGACGGGCGCCCCCGGCGGTCCGTACGGCCCCCCGAAGGGCTGGCCGCCCTGCTGGGGCGGCGGCGGGGCGTACCAGCCCGGCTGGCCCTGTCCCGGCACCGGCATCGGCGGCTGGGCGCCCGGCGGCAGGGGCTGCTGGAGGCCCGCCTTCTGGTCGGTCGAGGACCGGTAGTCGACGGCGCCCTGCGTCATCCGCATGTACGCCTCCTCGAGGGAGGCCTGGTGCGGGGAGAGCTCCCACAGCCGTACGTCCGCCTCGTGCGCGAGGTCGCTGATCCGGGGCAGCGGCAGCCCGGTCACTCTGAGCGCCCCGTCCTGCTCCGGCAGGACATGGCCGCCGGCCTCGGTCAGCGCCGAGCTGAGCTTCTCGCGCAGCTGCGGCTCGGTGTCCGGGGTGCGCACACGGGCGAAGTCGGCGGAGTTGGCCGAAATGAAGTCCGTCACGCTCATGTCGGCGAGCAGCTGGCCCCGGCCGATGACGATGAGGTGGTCGGCGGTCAGCGCCATCTCGCTCATCAGGTGGGAGGAGACGAAGACCGTACGGCCCTCGGCGGCGAGGGACTTCATCAGGTTGCGCACCCAGAGGATGCCCTCGGGGTCGAGGCCGTTGACCGGCTCGTCGAAGAGCAGCACCTGGGGGTCGCCGAGCAGCGCGGCGGCGATGCCGAGGCGCTGGCCCATGCCGAGCGAGAAGCCCTTGGAACGCTTGCCGGCCACGCCCTGGAGGCCCACCACGCCGAGCACCTCGTCGACCCGGCGGGCCGGGATGGCGGACAGCTGGGCCAGGGAGAGCAGGTGGTTGCGGGCGGACCGGCCGCCGTGCACCGCCTTGGCGTCGAGCAGCGCGCCTACCTGGCGGGCGGCGTTCGGGAGCTTTCGGTAGGGGAAGCCGCCGATCGTCACCGAGCCGGCGGTCGGGTTGTCCAGGCCCAGGATCATCCGCATGGTCGTCGACTTGCCCGAGCCGTTCGGCCCGAGGAAGCCGGTGACGGCTCCGGGTCGTACCTGGAAGGAAAGGTTGTACACGGCGGTCTTGTCGCCGTAGCGCTTGGTCAGGCCGACAGCCTCGATCATGCTCCGCACCCATCGAAAGGATCAGGACAGCGGGGCAGACGCCCCCCGTAAGGGTTAGGAGGATATCGGGGCGCTGACGGTTCCGCCCAAGAGCATGTAAAGACTTCCGGCGACAGACCCGGTCACGGCCCCGTCACTGGGCGTCGCGCCGCTTCAGCAGGACGTACCCGCCGGCCAGTGCCGCGACCACCCACAGCCCCATGATCCCGAGCCCGCCCCAGGGGCCGTAGGGCACGTCGTCGCCGACCCTCGGCACCACCTGCATGATGTGGCTGCCCGCCTGGTCCGGCAGGAACCGGCCGATCTTCTTCGTCGCGTCGACGTTGCCGAGGATGTTGGAGATCAGGAAGAAGAACGGCATCAGGATGCCCAGCGACAGCATCGGCGAGCGCAGCATCGCGGCCACGCCCATGGAGAACATCGCGATCAGCGTCATGTAGAGCCCGCCGCCGACGACCGCGCGCAGCACGCCGGGATCGCCGAGGTGGGCCCGGTGCGAGCCGAGCATGGCCTGCCCGAGGAAGAAGGCGGCGAAGCTGGTCACCATGCCGACCACCAGCACCAGGCCGGCCGCCACCGCGATCTTGCTGAACAGGAAGGTGGCCCGCTGCGGCACGGCGGCCAGCGAGACCCTGATCATCCCGGTGCTGTACTCGTTGGAGACGACGAGCACCCCGAACACGATCATCGCCAGCTGCCCGAGGGTCATCCCGGCGAAGCTGATGTTCGTCGGGTCGAAGGAGAGCCGTTCACGATCCGGCATGTTGGAGAACTGGCTGTTCGCGAGCGCGGAGAGCAGCGTCCCGACGGCCACGGTGACCACCACGGCCAGTGACAGCGTCCACACCGTCGAGGCGACGGACCGGATCTTGGTCCACTCGGACCGTACGACCTGGGTGACGACGGCCATGTCACGCTCCCTTGTCCCAGCCGGTGCCCCAGGCCTGCGGCACCGGGGGCGAGTCGGCGTGCGCGTGGTACTCCACGGACTCCGCCGTCAGTTGCATGAACGCCTCCTCCAGCGAGGCCTGCTGGATGCTCAGCTCGTGCAGCACGATCCCGTTCTGCGCGGCCAGCTCCCCGATCGGTTCGGCCTTCCCGCCCTCCACCTCGAGGGCGCCGGTGCCGGTCTCGACGACCGTGATCCCGGCCGCGTGCAGCACGTCGAGCAGCCGCTCGCGCTGCGGGGAGCGGACCCGGACGTACGACCGTGAGTTCGTCCGGATGAAGTCCGCCATCGAGGTGTCGGCGAGCAGCCGCCCCTGTCCGATGACGACGAGGTGGTCGGCGGTCAGCGCCATCTCGCTCATCAGGTGCGAGGAGACGAACACGGTCCGCCCCTGGGCGGCCAGCGATTTCATCAGGGTCCGGATCCAGTGGATCCCCTCCGGGTCGAGCCCGTTCACCGGCTCGTCGAACATCAGGATCCGCGGATCACCCAGCAGCGCCCCCGCGATCCCGAGCCGCTGCCCCATGCCGAGCGAGAACCCCTTGGCCTTCTTCCGCGCCACCGCCGTCAGCCCGACGGTGTCCAGGACCTCGGCCACCCGCGCCCGCGGGATCCCGTTGCTCTGCGCGAGACAGAGCAGGTGGTTGAAGGCGCTGCGCCCACCGTGCACGGCCTTCGCGTCGAGCAGCGCCCCGATGTACGTCAGCGGGTCCTTGAGCTGCTCGTACCGCTTGCCGTCGATCCGCACCCGGCCGGCCGTGGGGTGGTCGAGCCCGAGGATCATCCGCATGGTGGTGGACTTCCCGGCACCGTTGGGCCCGAGGAACCCGGTCACGATGCCGGGTCTGACGGTGAACGTGAGGTCGTCGACCGCCGTCTTGTCGCCGTAGCGCTTGGTCAGGCCCGCCAGCTCGATCATGCGGCCACGCTAAGACCGGGGTTCGGGGGCTGCCACTCGGCGGCTTCGCCGGGGGCACCGTGGTCGGGTGCGGCGCCGTGGGGGCCGGTCGCGCAGTTCCTCCCCCAGCCTTCGGCCGGGGGTACCCCCAGCGCCCCTTTCAGGGGCGTGCACCTGGCGCCCCTTCAGGGGCGCGGGGAACTGCGCGAGCAACCACACACGACCCGCACCCGTACGACGAAGGCCCGCACCCCCGGAATAAGGGAGTGCGGGCCTTGTGACGTCGCTAACGCCTACCGGGACTGCTGCGCCGGAACCCCACGGGAGATCGGCTCGTCCTCGGTCGGCGAGCTGGCGGCGGCCACCGCCGCACCCGTCAGCGTCGCCAGCATCTCGCGGACGTTGGTCAGCTGGGCGTTGATGCTGTCGCGGCGGTTGGTCAGCGCGGCGAGCTCGCGCTCGGATTCCGAGCGGATCCGGTCGGCCTTGGCGTTCGCGTCCGCAACGATGTCCTCGGCCTGGCGCTGCGCCGTCTCGACCGTCTGGCGGGCGCGGCGCTCGGCGTCGGTGCGCAGCTTCTCGGCCTCCAGGCGCAGCTGCTCCGCGCGGTGCTCGATCTCCGCGAGGCGCTTCTCCGCCTTCTGCTGACGCGAAGCGAGGTCACGCTCGGACTGCTCGCGGCGCTTGGCGAGGTTCGTCTCGAAGTCGGCGGCGGCCTGCGCGGCCTTCGCACGGGTCTCCTCGAAGAGGGCGTCCGCCTCCTCGCGCTTGGACTGCGCGTCCTTCTGGGCCTCGGCGCGCAGCTGCGAGGCGTCACTCTTGGCCTTCTCGACGATCCGGACGCCCTCGTCCTCGGCCTTGGCCTTGCGCTCCGCAGCGAACGATTCTGCGTCGTTGCGCACCTGCTGGGCCGCCGACTCGGCGAGCTCGCGGTGCTGCTCGGCCGCGCGCCGGGCCTCCTCGCGCAGGTCCTTCGCCTCCTCCTCGGCGAGGCGGAGGATCTTCTCGACACGCGCGCCGAGGCCGGCGTACGACGGCTCCGCGTCGGTTACCTGAGCCTGGGCGTTCTGCGTCTCGAGGTGGAGCTCCTCGATGCGCTTTTCCAGAGCGGTGATGCGGGCGAGAGCGCTGTCACGGTCGGAGACGAGCTTGGAGATCCGTTCGTCCACCTGAGCGCGGTCGTACCCACGCCGCACTAGCTCGAAGCCGTAGGGGGAAGTGTCGCTCATGGGGTTCCTGTCGAAAGAGACCGGTGAGGTGATAGGGGGAATCCTAGGGGCCGAAGCGGTGTGTCATCGAGCGGATACGTGTTTGATCTGGAGAATGACACCCCTTTTGAGTGGCTAGCTGTGAGATCGCTTGCCAAAGCCTCTGCCGCAGATTTAATCAAAAGCCCCAGAACACTACAGAACCGGCCCCGGTCTCTAGCCTTCTGACGACTTGCCACCCGATCGTGGCGCGCCCACCGTACTGCCCGCCTTGACCCCGCCGTCCTTGCCGGCCGACGGAGCCTCGAAGGATTCCAACGCCTCCAGGACGTC
Source organism: Streptomyces sp. NPDC028289 (assembly GCF_055565975.1). Classification (NCBI taxonomy): domain Bacteria; kingdom Bacillati; phylum Actinomycetota; class Actinomycetes; order Kitasatosporales; family Streptomycetaceae; genus Streptomyces; species Streptomyces sp. NPDC028289. Next base: position 1,178,744 of record NZ_JBVHTI010000003.1, read on the forward strand.
CTGGACACGGGAGATCTCGCCGTTGATGTTCTCCCGCCGGCGCTCCAGGATCTCCAGTTCGCGCTTGCCCTCCTCGACCGTGCGGCGGGCCTCGCGGATCGCCTCGGCCTTGAGCTCCTCGGCCTCCCGGACCAGCGTGGCCTTCTTCTGCTCGGCCTCCTTGAGCAGCCCCTCGGCCTTCTTGACGGCGGCGATCCGGACCTTGCCCGCCTCCGAGTTGGCCTCCGAGACCAGGTCCTTGGCCTTGGCCTGGGCCTTGGCGAGCTGCTCCTCGGCGGCCTTGATGAGCGCGTCGCAGCGGTCGCCGGTGGACTTCATGGTCTCGGCGGCCTCGCGGCGGGCCCGCTCGTGCAGCTCCTCGATCTCGGCGGTGATGCGCTCGCGCAGCTCCTCCGCCCGCTCCCTTATGGCGGTGGCGTCCCGGCGGGCGCCGACGAGCAGCTCGTCCGCGTCGGTACGGGCCTTCTCCACCCGCGTGTTGCCCTCGACCGTGGCCTCGGACACCAGCCGGTCGGCCTCCTTGCGGGCCGCGCCCACCATGGTGTCGGCCTGCGACTCGGCGTCCGCGGTGGTCTTCATCGCCTGCTGCTGCGCCTCGGTGAGCAGCTTGTCGGCCTCGGCGGTCGTCTCGTTGATGAGCGTGTCGACCTGCTCGGCCACGTCCTGACGGCGCCTGTTGGCGTCCTTGCGGGCCTCGTCGAGGGTGCGGTCGGCCTCCTCGCGGGCCGCGTTCAGCATGCGCTCGGCCTCGGCCTCCGCGTCCGCCTTGAGCCGCTCGGCGTCGGCACGGGTCCGGTCGGCGTGCAGCTGGGCGGAGCCGACCGTCTCCGCAGCGTCGGCCCGCAGCCGCTCCGCGTCGCCGGTGGCGTCCGAGATCAGCTTCTCCGCCTTGGCGATGGCGTCGGCGCGGACCCGGTCGGCCTCGGTGATGGTCTCGCTCTGGAGCCGCTCGGCCTCGTTGCGCGCCTCGGTGATGAGGGTGTCGGCCTGGGTCGCCGCGTCCGAACGCATCCGGTTGGCGTCCTCGCGCGCCTCGGCACGCGTGCGCGTGGCGTCCTGGTCCGCCTGGGCGATGGTGTCGGAAGCCTCGGTGCGCACCCGCTGGGCGTGCGCCGACGCCTCGGCCCGCACCCGCTCCGACTCGGTCATCGCTTCGGCGACGGTCCGCTCGGCGAGCGCCTTCGCCGCCTCGGACGCCTCGTTGGCCTCGCGCCGGATCCGGGTCGCGTCCTCGCTGGCCCGCTCCCGCTCGGCGTAGGCGTCGGCGCGGACCCGGTCGGACTCCTCCTCGGCCTCCCGCCGGGTTCGGTCCGCGGCGTGCTCGGCGGCCGAGCGCAGCCCGGTGATCTCCTCCTGCGCCTGCTCGTGCAGCCCGGAGACCGAGTCCCGCACCTGCTGGGCGTGGAGTTCGGCGGCCGACACCATCTCGGTGGCCCGGCGGTCCGCCTCCTCGACCAGTCGTACGGCCTCGGCCTGCGCCTCCTCGACCCGGTTGCGCGCCTGAGCCAGCAGGTCCTCGCTCTGCTCGCGGGCCCGCTCGCGCTCCTGGTCGGCCTCCTGACGCGCGGAACCGAGGAGTTCTTCGGCCTCGCGACGCCGTCGAGCGGCCTCCTCCTGGGCGGCGGCCAGCGTCTCGGACGCCTCGGTGGACAGCCGCTCGGCGGCCGCCTGCGCCTCGGCACGGACCCGGTCGGCGGTGTCCTGGGCCTCCTGCTTGAGCCGCTCCGCCTCGGCGGCCGCCTCGGACCGCAGCCGTACGGCGACGGTCTCACCCTCCGCACGAGACGCCGACGCGTCGGCGGCGGCCTCGTCGCGCAGCCGCTCCGCCTCGGTCTCGGCCTGCTGCTGGAGCGCCCGGATCCGCTCGGCGGCCTCGCCGCGCAGCCGGTCGGTCTCCTCGGCGGCCTCCCGGCGGATCCGGCCGGCCTCCTCGCGCGCCTCGGTCAGCGCCTGGTCGGCGCCCGTGAGCCGGTCCTCGGCCTCGGTGTGCAGGCGGGTCAGCTCGGCGGCCGCCTCCGCGCGCCGGGCCTCGACGCCCCGCTCGGTCTCCTCGCGCAGCTCGCGCGCGGCCCGCTCGGCGTCCGCCTGCATCGCCTCGGCCTGCTCCTGGGCCTCCGCGCGGAGCCGTTCGGCCTCCTGGCGGGTGCGCTCCAGGGTCTCCTCGGCCTGCCGGCGCAGCGTGGTGGCGCGCTCGATGGCCTCGGTGCGGACCTTCTCGCTGTCCGTGGTCGCGGTCTGCCGCAGTTCGTCGGCGTCCGCCTTGGCCTTGGCGAGCAGTTCCTCGGCGGACTTGGCCGCCTCCTCGATCTGCTGCACGGCCTCGCGCCGGGCCTCGGCGCGGATCGACTCGCCCTCGGCGACCGCGTCGGACCGCAGCTGCTCGGCCTCGCCGCGCAGACGGCGGGCCTCCTCCTGCAGCTCGACGGTCTTGGCGCGGTACTCCTTGGTGTCGTCCTTCGCCGTGCCCTTGAGCTGTTCGGCGATGTCGTGCGCCTCGGCGCGCAGCCGGTCCGCCTCGGTCTCCGCCTCGGTGCGGATCCGCTCGGCCTCCTCGGCGGCGGCCTTCGTGGTCTGCTTGGCCTCCTCGGACGCCTTGTTCAGGACGTCCTCGGCGGTCTTGGCGGCCTTCGCCAGCTGGGAGGCGCTCTCCTCGGCGGTGAGGCTGCGGGCCTTCTCGGAGGCCTCCGCGATGATCTTCTCGGCCTCGGCGCGGGCGTCGGCGACGACCTGCTCGGCGCTCGCCTTGGTGGCCTCGGCCTCCTTGGTGGCCTCGCTGACCAGCCGGGCGACCTGCTCCTTGGCGGTGCGGGTGCGCTGCTCGTTGGTGGCCTCGGCACTGGAGAGCGCCTTCGTGGCGTTCGCCTCGGCCTCGCTGACCAGCTTCTCGGCCTCGGACTGCGCCTTGCGCAGCGCCTCCTCGGCCTCTGCCATCCGCTGCTCGGCGGCCCGGCTCAGCTCACCTGCCTGCCGGCGGGCGGTGTCCGACTCCGTCGCGGTGGAGCTGCGGAGCTGCTCCGCGTGGTCGGTGGCCTCCTGGGCCTGCGTGGACGCGGCGTTCAGCAGCCGCTCGGCGTCCCGGCGGGCACGCAGCAGGATCTGCTCGGCCTCGGTACGCGCCGCCTCGGCGTCGCTGGTCAGCCGCTGCCGGGCCTCGTCGGTCAGCCGCTGGGCCTCGGCCCGGGCGGCGGTCATGGCCTGCTCGGCCTCGGCCCGCGACTCGTCGAGCAGCCGCCGGGCCTGCGACTCGGTGCGGGCGCGCAGCTGCTCGGCCCACGACACGTTCTCGTTGACGTGCGACTCGACGGTCTGCCGGCGCTCGGCCAGCTCCTGGTCCAGCTGCTGGCGGCGGGTCACCGCCTCCTGGTGCAGCTCGGCCTGGAGCCGCGCGGCCTGCTCGGCGTGCTCCTGGAGGATGCGCTGGGTCTGCGCCCTGGCCTCCGCGGCCACCCGTTCCGCCTCCTGGCGGATCTGGTCGGCCTGCACCTGGGCGTTCCGCAGCAGCTGCTCGGCGTGGTAGCCGATGTCACCGCCGTCGAACGCGGGCCGGGACATGATGGTGCGCCGCGCCTCGTGCAGCTTGGCGCGCAGCACCTCGACCTGGTAGCCGAGGTCCTCGGCATGCTGGATCGCCTTTTCCCGCTCGGTCTTCAGCCGTTTCATCTCGGCCTCGAACCGAGAGAGGTGGTCGACGTCAGCCGCCGGCTCTCGCTCCTGGCTCTCGTAGCCCCGCACTGCGCGGTCCCATCCGTCCCCTGGTCGCAACCTTCTCCGAACGAGCTCCGTCCATCCGCCGAACGGGGCCCCCGGGGAATGGTGTCAGATCAACGGCGGAGCACGGGCTGCTGCCCCGACGCTCGTCCCCCGAAACCCGGACCCCGGCATGCGGCCGCCCCGGCCCTGCGAACGTGCGAAGGGACGACCGCCCCCAACCCTACCGGCCCATATGTACGAGGGTCAGTGCTCAGGTGACTCAACAGCCGCCGAAGTGACCAGTTCTGTCAGTACGCCGTGGCAGTCCTTCGGGTGCAGGAAGGTGATCCGCGACCCCATGGAGCCGATCCGTGGCTCGTCGTACAGAACGCGTACGCCCTTGGACCGGATGTCGGCCGCGTCCCCGTCCACATCCGCCGTACCGAAGGCGATGTGGTGGACCCCCTCGCCGTTCTTCGCGAGCCACTTGCCGACCGCCGAGTCCTCCCGGGTCGGTTCGAGAAGCTGCAGGTAGGAGGCACCGCCGTCGGACGTCTCGTTGATCTTGAGCATGGCCTCGCGCACGCCCTGTTCCTCGTTGACCTCGGTGTGGAACACCTCGAAGCCGTACGTGGCCCGGTAGAACTCGACGGTCGCGTCGAGGTCGTGGCAGGCGATCCCGATGTGGTCGATTCGCGTCAGCATGGATTCAGTGCAGCGCCACGGCGGTGGTTACGCAACGTGCCAGCGATCACACTGACGGCCCGATGACGGCACGGAGTGCCACGCAATACATTCGAAGTAAACCCTCGTTCACTCCTCGGCAGTGCAGCCGGTAAGGGGATCGCAGCTCATGTCTTCTGGAACCGCTGGAACCACCTCAGTGATCGTCGCGGGTGCGCGCACGCCCATGGGACGACTGCTGGGCTCGCTCAAGTCCTTCTCCGGAGCCGACCTCGGCGGCTTCGCGATCAAGGCCGCCCTCGACCGTGCGGGGATCGGTGGCGACCAGGTGCAGTACGTGATCATGGGGCAGGTGCTCCAGGCCGGCGCCGGGCAGATCGCGGCCCGCCAGGCCGCCGTGAAGGCCGGCATCCCGATGAGCGTCCCGGCGCTCGCGATCAACAAGGTCTGCCTCTCCGGCCTCGACGCCATCGCGCTCGCCGACCAGCTGATCCGCGCCGGCGAGTTCGACATCGTGGTCGCGGGCGGCCAGGAGTCCATGACCAACGCCCCGCACGCGCTCCCGAAGTCCCGCGAGGGCTTCAAGTACGGCGCCATCGAGATGCTCGACACGATGGCGTACGACGGCCTGACCGACCCCTGGGAGAACATCCCGATGGGCGAGTCGACCGAGAAGCACAACACCCGCCTCGGCCTCGGCCGCCAGGAGCAGGACGAGATCGCCGCCCTGTCCCACCAGCGGGCCGCCGCCGCCCAGAAGAACGGTCTCTTCGAGGCCGAGATCACCCCGGTCGAGATCCCGCAGCGCAAGGGTGAGCCGGTCGTCTTCAGCAAGGACGAGGGCATCCGCAGCGACACCACGGCGGAGTCGCTGGGCAAGCTCCGCCCGGCGTTCACGAAGGACGGCACGATCACCGCCGGCAGCGCCTCGCAGATCTCCGACGGCGCGGCGGCCGTGGTCGTGATGAGCAAGGCCAAGGCCGAGGAGCTGGGCCTGGAGTGGCTCGCCGAGATCGGCGCCCACGGCAACGTGGCCGGACCGGACAACTCCCTCCAGTCCCAGCCGTCGAACGCCATCAACCACGCCCTCGGGAAGGAGGGCCTGGAGGTCGGGGACCTGGACCTCATCGAGATCAACGAGGCCTTCGCGGCCGTCGCCATCCAGTCAATGAAGGACCTCGGGGTGTCCACCGAAAAGGTGAACGTGAACGGCGGGGCCATCGCCCTCGGTCACCCCATCGGCATGTCCGGCGCCCGGCTCGTCCTGCACCTGGCCCTGGAGCTCAAGCGCCGGGGTGGCGGGGTCGGCGCGGCCGCGCTGTGCGGTGGCGGCGGCCAGGGTGACGCGCTGATCGTGCGGGTACCGAAGGCCTGAGTACGTTTCGCTGAGCGAACGTAAGCGAACGGAGCGAACGGAGCTGTGATGCAGGACGTCTCCTCACTGGTGGCCCAGGCCAGGGAGGGCCGACCGCGTGCGGTGGCCCGCCTGATCTCCCTGGTGGAGGGGGCGTCCCCGCAGCTCAGGGAGGTTATGGCGGCACTCGCGCCGCTGACGGGCAATGCCTACGTCGTGGGTCTGACCGGCTCTCCGGGAGTCGGCAAGTCGACATCGACGTCGGCACTCGTGACCGCCTATCGCAAACAGGGCAAACGGGTCGGCGTGCTGGCCGTCGACCCGTCGTCCCCCTTCTCCGGGGGCGCCCTGCTCGGCGACCGCGTCCGCATGTCCGACCACGCGTCCGACCCCGGCGTCTACATCCGCTCGATGGCGACGCGGGGTCACCTGGGCGGCCTCGCCTGGGCGGCACCCCAGGCCATCCGCGTCCTGGACGCGGCGGGCTGCGAGGTGATCCTGGTGGAGACGGTCGGCGTCGGCCAGTCGGAGGTCGAGATCGCTTCCCAGGCGGACACCAGCGTGGTGCTGCTGGCCCCCGGCATGGGCGACGGCATCCAGGCCGCCAAGGCCGGGATCCTGGAGATCGGCGACGTGTACGTCGTCAACAAGGCGGACCGGGACGGCGCGGACGCCACGGCCCGCGAACTGAACCACATGCTGGGCCTCGGCGAGTCCCGCGGCCCGGGCGACTGGCGGCCCCCGATCGTCAAGACGGTCGCCGCGCGGGCGGAGGGCATCGACGAACTGGTGGAAGCCCTGGAGAAACACCGCGCCTGGATGGAGGAGCGGGGCGTCCTGGCGGAACGCCGCGTGGCCCGCGCCGCCCGCGAGGTCGAGACGATCGCGGTGACGGCCCTGCGCGCACGCATCGGCGACCTCCACGGCGACCGCCACATCGACGCCCTCGCGGACCGCATCGTGGCCGGTGAGCTCGATCCCTACCGGGCGGCGGACGAGCTCGTGGCGGGCCTGACGGAGGGCTGACGCGGGTCGGGCCGACGTCGCGCGGTGCGGGCCGTCCTCCCGCTGCGGGCCGGTGGGGGCTGGTCGCGCAGTTCCCCGCGCCTCTTTGGGGCGCTGCCGTACCGCTCTGGATTTCGGCGGCCTCGCTTGGCTGCGGGCCGGTGGGGGCTGGTCGCGCAGTTCCTCCCCCAGCCTTCGGCCGGGGGTACCCCCAGCGCCCCTGAAGGGGCGCTTCGCCCACCGCCCCTTCCCAGCCGCGGGCAGTCGTGCCGCTGGGGCGGCACGGGTGGGCGCGGGCGGTGCCCTGGAGGCGCCGGTAAGCGTCCACCGTCCACATACGGCGACCGGTGCTGCTACCTTGACCGGCATGTTCCTCTCCTTGGCGTAGAGCGCACCCGGCGCCGCCGCTGGCACGTGAGTACGCCGTGCCGTGGCGCGCACAGGTGTCCCCTCTTCCGCCTCTGACCGAGGAACTCACTCATGTCCGCGTTGACTTCGTCGCGCCCTTCGTCTGCCCGGCGGCCGTCGTACGCCGCCGTCCTGCGCCTTCCACACGCCCGCCGCACCTTCTTCGCCGCCCTGGCGGCCCGTCTCTCCTACGGCACGGTCTCGCTGTCCGTCCTGCTGTCGGTCACCCGGGCGACCGGCTCGTACGCCGTGTCCGGGGTGGTGATGGCCCTGTTCGGCGGTGCCACGGTCGTCCTGCTGCCGGTCCGGGCGACCTTGGTGGACCGCTTCGGTCCGCGGCGTGCCCTGCCGCCCATGGCGGCGGTCTACAGCGGCCTGCTCTGCGCCCTGGCCGCCCTGGCCTGGCGTCCCGGCACTCCTGCGGCGGCGCTCGCCGCGGCCGCCGCGCTCACGGGCTGCTGCGCCCCGCCCCTGGGCCCGACCATGCGGGCGGTGTGGGGCCGCATGGCCGACGACCCGGCGCTGCTGCGGCGGGCGTACAGCCTGGACGGGGTCGCCGAGGAACTGCTGTTCGTGTCAGGTCCTGTGCTGGTGGGTCTGCTGCTCCGGTTCGGGCCGCCGCCGGCGGGGGTGCTGCTGAGTGCGGTGCTGATGCTCGGCGGCACCTGGGTGTTCGTGGCATCGCCCGCGGTGCGGGGTGTGGTGTCGCCGAAGCGGGAGCCGGGTCGGCGGCCCGGCCGTTTCCCGGCGGCCCCGGTGATCGCGGCCGTGGGCCTCGGCCTTGCACTGAGCGCGGCCGACCTGCTGGTGATGGCGTTCGCCGTGCGACGGTCCTCCGGTGAGGCGGCGGTCCCCTGGGTACTGGCCGCGCTCTCGGCGGGCAGTGCGGTGGGCGGCCTGCTGAACGGTGCGGTGGACTGGCGCCGCCCGGCCGGGGAGCGGCTGGCGTGGCTGGCGGTGGGGCTGGGCGCGGTCCTGGCCGCGGCGGGTCTGGCACCAGGCGTCTGGACGCTGGCGGCGGCCATGGCGGTGACGGGGCTGTTCGTGGCACCGACGCTGACGACGGCTTATCTGCTGGCCGACGAGACGGCGGCGGAGGGGGAGCGGACGCGGGTCGGGGCGTGGGTGAACGCGGCCGTCAACGCGGGCAGCTCGGGAGGTTCGGTCGTGGCAGGGCTGTTGGTCGGAGGGCTGCCGGTGGCGGTCTGCTTTGCTCTGGCGGGAGGTGTCGCGGTCGTGTCCGCCGTGGGCGTGCGGGCCGTCGTCGGGCCGCGGGCGGGTGGGGGCTGGTCGCGCCCACGCGGCGGTAGCCGCACATCTGATACAGCCCCGCGCCTCTGACGGGGCGCTCCCGTCATGCAGCGAGCGGCGGACGGGACCTGAACCCCCGTCCGCCGCTTTCAGGTGCTGTCTGTCGTCACGGGCGCCCGCGCTGCCCCCGCAGGTGCTCGGCGATCGGCTTCAGGCCCTTGTCCAGCTCCATGAGTGCCTCCGGCGACAGCAGGTCGATGAAGTGCCGTCGCACGGAGGCGACATGATGTGGCGCCACCTTCTTCATCGTCTCCATGCCGTGCTCGGTGAGGACGGCGAACAGCCCGCGGCGGTCGGACTCGCAGTTCTCGCGGCGGACCAGGTTCGCGTTCTCCATACGGGTGATCTGGTGGGACAGCCGGCTCTTGGACTGGAGGGTGGCGGAGGCGAGGTCGCTCATCCGCATCCGGTAGTCCTCCGACTCGGACAGGTTCACCAGGATCTCGTAGTCGTTCATTGTCAGGCCGAACGGCTGCAGATCCTTTTCGAGCTGGTACGTCAACAGCCTGTTGACCTCCAGGTGGGTGCGCCAGGCGCACTGCTCCGCATCGGTCAGCCAGCGCGTGGCCGTCTCGGTCTCCATGAATGAAGTCTACCTAAAATGTTGAAAGGCGAACTAGTGAGGGTGGTGTGACTGTGCGCACGCGTTCGATGTCACACTCCGCAGACTACCGCTCACAGCCCGAAGCGACGCTGGAGGTCCCCCAGCTGTCCGGGAAGGCGCGGTGCGCCCGGTTGTTGTGAATGACCTGTGGAGGGGGCGCCTCCGCCGGGCACTCCGGGCTCGTGCGGAACCGCTCCCGTGGACTGCTCGGCCATCAGGGTCTCGGTGGACTGGAGCAGGACCGTGCCGGCCCCTACGAACTCGAACTGGTGCTCCTCTCCAGAGGCCCCGCCGAGGCCCGTCAGTGCACGTAGACCGCCCATTACGCCGGTCATGTACCCATGGTCGTAGTGATGGCACGGGGAGGGGCAGTCAGCCCATCCCACCAGTGCCTGCGGATCCACCCGGATGGGGGGTTCCATGAACACCACCGGACCGTTGGACGCGGCCACAAACTTTCCGGTTCCGATAAGGGTCAGAAAACCGGGAACGATTGATTGCTTCAGCGCGAGACTTGGCTGAAAAGCGAGCAGGTTGCCGGAGCGAATGGTCAGGTTGCCGTCGTCCAGGTCGTACGAGTTCACGTCGAACGCCCGGTCGGCGAGGAGCATCTTGCCCGAGCCCTCCGCCACCACCCAGTCGCTCGCGTGCAGAGGCGAATGGAAAGACGTACGGACAAGCCGGTCCAAACGGCCGTGCCCGATGCCGTTGAAGTCGATCGAGCCGTAGTAGGCGATCATCTTCCCCTTCTGCAGGAACCACTGGCCGCTCTTGAGCTCCACGCAGAAGGTGTACTTGTTGACGTTGTCGTCGACGGGGAGGGTCATCGGGTCGTACACGACAGGTCCGGCCGGCCCGGCTGCTCCGTATGAGCTCACAGCTTCTCCTCCGACGCCTGCACGTACACCATGCCGTTGCCGCTGAGCTCCAGCTGGAACGCCTCGCCGGAGCCGCGGCCCACCATCTCCCGCCAGCCGAGCGCGGACGACAGCTTGTTGCGTACGTCGCCGTGGTGGGCGACGTAGGCCTGCGGGTCGACGTGGACCGGGCGCTGCGGGGTGACCGGGATCTCGAAGACCCCGCCGTGGGCCATCACGGCGACCGCGCCGTGGCCCTTGAGGGTGGTGGTGAACAGGCCCTGGCCGGTGACCTGGCCGCGCACCATGCCCATCACGCCGCCCTGGGAGCCCATGAACATCGTCCCCTGCTGCAGCGTGCCCTCGAAGGCGAGCAGCCGGTCCGCCTCGACGTAGAGGGTGTCACCGGTGAGGGTGATGACGTGGACGTGGTGGCCGCCGTGCCCGAAGAAGACCGTGCCGCTGCCCTCGACGGTCATGAGGGGGGTCGCCTCACCGGCGACCCGGCGGCCGAGCATCGACATCAGCCCGCCCTGGCCGCCCTGGATGTTGGGCGTGAAGGACACCTCGCCCTTGTAGGCGAGCATCGCACCGCGCTGGCTGAACAGCCGCTGCCCGGGTACGACGGTCGCCTCGACCATCTTGGAGTTCACCTCGCGCAGGGCCATCTCAGACGTCCCCCGCGATCGTGTTGCGCTCGCTCGGCTGTACGTACACCAGGCCGTCCCCCTCGAACCGGATCTGGAAGGCCTCCCCGCCGCCCTCTCCGAAGAACGTGCGGAAGGTCACACCGGACTGGAAGGACTGGCGGAGGCTGCCCTGGTGGGCGATGTAGGCGCCCGGGTCGACGGTCAGCGGGTACTGCGGGCTGACTCTGAGCACCACCGCCGGGCCGTCCGACATGATCGCCGCCTGGCCGTGGCCCTCGACCGTGGTGGTGAACAGGCCGTTGCCCTGGGAGGCGCCGCGCAGGCCGGTGAACGTCGTGCCGGTGCGCAGGCCGGCGTCGGTCGCCAGCAGGTTGCTGGACTCGACGTACAGCTTGTCGCCCTGGAGGCCGACCAGGTTGATCTCGGACGCCCGGTCCGCGAACCAGCACGTCCCGTGCCCCCTCACCTCCATCACCGTCATCTGCTCGCCGGTGAGCCGCCGGGTCACCATCCCGCGCAGCCCCTCGCCGCCGCCGCTCAGCTTCTTGAACGCCATCTGCCCGTCGTACGCGACCATCGAGCCGTTCTTCGCCTTCACGGCGTCCCCGGTCATCTCGACGGCGAGCACCTTGCTGCCCTGGAGTCGGAACATCGCCACGCTGTGAAGGTAGCCGCAGGCAGACGGCGACGACAGGTCCCGTGGGTGGACATCACCCCGGATCCGTCCCCTAGGGGTGCGGCCGGCAGGGGTGTGCGGCCGTCACGGGTGCCGCCGCTCCCCGGGGAGGCGTATCACCGCCGTACCGGCCGTCAGGTCGACCGTGGACCTCGGCGGCGCGCCGTCCTCCTCGTCGTCGCGCAGCACCAGCGCGCTCTGCCGCTCCTTGAGCTCGTTCTGCTTGCCGGGGGAGACAGCCGCGTGCAGCTGCTCGAAGCCGGTCGCGGAGATCTGGCCCTGCCGGCCGGCGTTCCGCCACGGCAGCGCCCCCGCCCGCCCGGCCCGCAGCAGCAGCTGGTCCACGAAGGCCAGCACCGTGAGCAGCACCACCAGCCCCGGCAGGGTCAGGAAGAACACGAACCGCACACCCGCGCCCCCTTCGCCGCGCGGTCCAGCCTGCCACCCCCGCGCCGGGTCCGCGCCGTCCCTTTGCCACAATGGCTGAACGTTTGTGCTCGCGTTCACAAAGAGTGGACGTCTCTCCCACCGAAGGTGACTCGTGGACATCAAGACCGCCACCGCCATCCGCCGCCTGCGCCTGGTCTCCGCCCCGGAGGCCGTTTCCTTCCTGATCCTCCTCGTCTGCTCGGTGCTCAAGCGGACCACGGACTTCAACGCGGTGCCCGTGATGGGCGCGATCCACGGTGTCCTGTTCATCCTCTACGTGATCTTCTGGGCCGACGCCTGGAACCGCACCAAGTGGTCCCTGAGGACCGGCCTCTTCTACTTCGTCCTCTCCGTCCTGCCGACCGGCGGCTTCTTCGCCGAGCGCAGGCTCAAGCGCGCCGCCGAGGACGAGGTCATCGCCGCCCGCGCCCGCAAGGAAGGGGTCGTGAACGCATGATCGTCGCCTTCTCCGTGACGCCGCTGGGCGTCGGCGAGGACGTCGGGGAGTACGTCGCCGACGCCGTCCGGGTGGTCCGCGAGTCCGGGCTGCCCCACCGCACCGACGCCATGTTCACCTCGATCGAGGGCGAGTCGTGGGACGAGGTCATGGACGTCGTCAAGCGGGCCGTCGCCGCCGTGGAGAGGCGCGCCCCGCGCGTCTCCCTGGTCCTCAAGGCGGACATCCGGCCGGGTGTCACCGACGGACTCACCAGCAAGGTGGCGACGGTCGAGCGACACCTCGCCCAGTAGCCGACAGTGCACAAGGAGACCCCGGCCGCTCGCGGCCGGGGTTTTCTTCCGTCCGGTGATTGAGCGAACGCTCAAAACTCGGTACCGTCATCACCGGAGGGTTTGAGCGGTCGCTCAAAAGGACCTCCGAAGACCAGGTGACGGGGGTACAACACCGATGGGGCTCTACATAGAGGCGCACATCCGCGCCGACCTCGACGAACTGTGGGCCCGGACCCAGGACCCGGCCCGGCACCAGCGCTGGGACCTGAGGTTCACCGAGATCGATTACCTCCCGCGCACGGCGGACGAGCCGCAGCGCTTCCGCTACGCCACGCGCGTGCTCCCGTTCCTGACCATCGCCGGCACCGGCGTCTCGGCGGGGGAGAAGGAGCGCCCCGACGGCACCCGCACCTCGGCCCTGCGCTTCGGCTCCCCGCACCCGCTCTCGCTGCTCGCCGAGGGCAGCGGCTACTGGCGGTACATCCCGGTCGGCGACGGCGTCCGCTTCCTCACCGGGTACGACTACCGGCCCCGCTGGGGCGCCTTCGGCGCGCTCGCCGACCGGCTGGTCCTCCGCCCGCTCATGGGCTGGGCGACCGCCTGGTCCTTCGACCGGCTGCGGCTGTGGCTGGAGCACGGGATCACCCCGGAACGGGCCCGGCGGAACTGGCTGGCCGAGCTGACGGTCCGCGCGCTGACGATCGCCGGCTGCGCCGCCGGCCTGGGCCGGGGCCCGTTCCTCGGCGCGCTCTCGCCCACCGTCGCCTTCCTGGTGCCGCTCCTCCTCGTGGTCGCCCTCTCGCTGGCCCTTTTCGCGGCCCCGCTCGCGACCACCCCCGCCGCCCGCCGCTGCCTGCGCACCCCGCCGGCCAAGGCCACCGCCCCCCGCGTCCTGCACACCCTGGAGAAGCAGTCGTGACCTCGATGTTCCGCACGGTCATGGGTCCGGACTTCGACCGGCTGCACCCGCAGCTCCAACGGCGCTTCTCGGTCGGCCTGGCGAGCGGTGAGGCCTGCACCGGCCGGGGCGTGATGGAGCACATCTGGCACGGGCCGGCGTTCGTGAAGCCGTTCCTGGCGCTGGGCGCCACCCGCAACATCCTGGTCCCGGAGGCCGCCCGGAACGTGCCCTTCAAGATCGAGAATGTGCCCTACGCGGACACCTACGGCCGTGAGACGGTGACCTTCGTGCGCACCTTCGACCTGCCCGGCCGCTCCCGCCGCTTCGACGCCCAGATGGTGCTCAGCCCCAAGGGCGACCGCATCCTCGACTACCTCGGCACCCACCAGCACCTCGCCAGCGAGCTGCACCTCAGCGCCGAGGCCGACGGCTCCCTGCTGATCCGCTCCGGCGAACACCGGTTCCGGGAGGGCCCGGTGGACGTCCGCGTCCCCGAACTCGTCGGCGCCACCGCGGAGGTGCGCGAGTCCTTCGACGACCGCGCCGGCCGCTTCCGGGTCCGGGTGCGGGTCGTGAACCGGTACTTCGGGCCGCTCTTCGGCTACCAGGGTTCCTTCGAGGCGTCGTACACCGATGTCCGCCGCCGCGGGGTACGGCCGGGGCTGCGGCCGGTCCGTGAGGAGTCGCGCGCGTGAGCCCGGAGACCGCCAAGTCCCTGGAGACCAAGAACAAGCTGCTGGAGGGCGCGCTGCGGACCCTCACCGAGCAGGGGATCGCCAAGACCTCGGCCCGCACCGTGGCGGCGGCGGCCGGGGTCAACCAGGCGCTGGTCTTCTACCACTTCGGATCCGTGGACGAACTCCTCTCCGCCGCCTGCCGGTACGGAGCCGAGCAGGCCGTCGCCCGCTTCCGTCCCCGCCTCGCCGCGGTCGGCTCGCTCTCCGAACTCCTCACCGTGGGGCGGCAGATCCACGAGGAGGCGCGCGCGGGCGGCCATGTCGCCCTGCTCGGCCAGCTGCTGGCCGGCGCCCAGACCCACGAGGCGCTCGGCCCCGCCACGGCGGCCGGGCTCGACCTGTGGATCGCCGAGATAGAGGAGGTGCTCGTCCGCGTCCTCGCGGCGACCCCGTACGGCGAGTTCGCCGACCCGGCCGGGCTCGCCCGCGCGGTCGCCGCGTCCTTCGTCGGCATCGAGCTGTACGAGGGCGTCGACGCGGCCGGCGCCCACGCGGCCCTGGACGCCCTCGAACAACTCGGCGCACTGGTGGCCGCGTTGGAGGACCTCGGCCCGGTGGCCCAGCGCGCGGTCCGCCACCACCTGCGCCGGGTCGGCCGCAGGTAGGCGCTCTACCGGAACTCCGGCGATGTGCCGTCTGCCGTCTGCGGCGCCGTCGTGGCCGGTCGCGCAGTTCCTCCCCCAGCCTTCGGCCGGGGGTGCCCCCAGCGCCCCTTCGGGGGCGCTGCCGAACCGCAGCGGACTTCGTCGGGCCGCTCGGCGGCCGCCGCGACCGCATGCGCGGGAGCGGCACGGGTCAGCCGCCCGGTGCCCCCGACGCCAGTGCGATGCCCAGCGGAGTCCGCTCGTACAGCACCTGGTGGCCGTAGCGGCGCGAGGTCAGCAGGCCCGCGTCGCGCAGTGCCGCCAGGTGTGCGGAGACCGAGGAGGGGGCGAGACGCAGCCGGTGGGCGAGGGCGGTGGTGGTGGCCGGTTCGGCGAGGGCGGCCAGGACCGTGGCGCGGCCCCGGCCCAGCAGCCGTACCAGGGTGTCGGGCGTGGTCTCGGCCGGGTCGGTCCACAGGCCGCCGATGCCCCGGGCCGGGTAGACCAGCGTGGGCCGGGCCGGCGGCTCGAAGGTGCTGATCACGTCGGGCCAGGTGAAGACGCTCGGCATCAGCACCAGGCCCTGCCCGCCCAGGCGCCGCTCGTACGCGCCGCCGGGCGAGGCCACGGTCAGCGTGCCGGGCCGCCAGCCGAACCGGTGGTGGATCTCCGGCAGCAGCCCGCCCAGACCGACCTCCGCGAGCCGCCGCGAGTGGAAGGCGATGTCCGCCTCCAGCAGGGCGCGCAGCCGGTGCCAGTCCGGGGCCACCAGCACGCGCCAGGCCTCCTCCAGCGCGTCCGTCAGCTCCCGGACCATGCGCGGCGGGTCGGCCAGCCAGGCCCGGCCGGTCGCCGACCCCAGAGCGCCCGGCGTGTCCGCGAGCGAGCGCGCGGTGTCCGCCCGGGCCGTCTCCGGGTCCACCGCCCGCAGGGCCGCCAGTTCCTCCTCGACGGAGACCGCCGGACCGGTCGGCGGCGCGACCAGCCAGTCCGGCGAGTGGCCGCGCCGGGGCATCAGCAGCCACAGCGGCCTCAGGTCGAGACCGGCCGCCACCGCCCGGATCCGCCGCAGCCAGGGCGCGTGATAGCCGTGCCGGTCCGGCCGCCGCAGCGTGCGCACCGCCTCCTGCGTCTCCCACAGCGGCGACACGGCGAACCGGCACCGGAGGAAGTCGTCCTCGTCGAAGTAGAGGTGGGAGGGCATGGCGGAACCGTTCCGGGGTGAAGGCGAAGATTCGGCTGGCACCGAAACTCTAAACGGTGGGCCGGAGCACGGGCACGCTGCCGTCCATGTCCGCGCCCGCCCTTGAGCGACCCGCCGGCTACGGCCGGGTCCTCGCCGTGCCCGAGTTCCGTGCCGTCTTCGCCGCCCACGTCCTGTCCATGCTCGGCGTGATCGTCAGCGAGATCGCGCTGTCCGTGCTGGTGTACGACCTCACGGGATCGCCCCTGCTCAGCGCCCTGACCTTCGCGCTGGGCTTCCTGCCCTACCTGGTCGGCGGCACCCTCCTGGCCCCGGTCGCCGACCGGTTCCCGGCCCGCCGGGTGCTGGTGGTGTGCGACCTGGTGTGCGCGGGCTGCGTGGCCGTGATGACGGTCCCGGGAACCGGGATCGGGGTGCTGCTCGGGCTGCGCTGCGCGCTCGCCGTCGTCTCGCCGGTGTTCGCCGGCACCCGGATGGCGACCCTCTCCGACGTCCTCGGCGGCGGCGACCTGTTCGTGCTCGGCCGCTCCCTGCTGCGGATCGTCGCACAGAGCGCCCTGCTGGTCGGCTACGGCCTCGGCGGACTGCTCCTCGCCGTCCTCGCCCCGCGGCACGCCCTGCTGATCACCGTCGGCACCTTCCTCGCCTCGGCCGCGCTGCTGCGCCTCGGCACCCGGCGCCGCCCCGCCCGCGCGCGGGCCCGGGAGGGCGGCGGCACCCGGCAGCTGTTCGCCGACCGCCGCATCCGTCTCCTGCTCCTCCTCTTCTGGGTCCCGGCGATGTTCGCCGTCGTCCCCGAGGCGCTCGCCGCCCCCTACGCCGACGCGCTCGGCACCGGATCCCCCGGGCTCGGGCTGCTGATGTGTGCGCTGCCGGTCGGCACGGTCGCCGGGGAGCTGTACGCGGGCGCCCGGCTCGGCCCGGCCGCCCGGGAGCGGATCGCCCTCCCGCTGGTCTGCCTCACCCTGCTGCCGTACCTGGGGTACGCCCTGCACCCGTCCCTCGCCCTCTCGCTGCTGCTCCTGCTGACGGCCGGGGCCGGGTCGGCGTACACGCTGGGCCTGGACCAGTGGTTCGTGCGGGCCGTGCCCGAGGAGCTGCGCGGCCGGGCCATGACCGTGCTCAGTGCCGGGCTGATGACGGTGCAGGGTGTCGGCATGGCGCTGGCGGGACTGGCGGCGGAGGCCGTGGGTGTGCGGGCGACCGTGGCGGGTGCGGGGGTGGTGGGGGCGGTCTGCTGCTGCGCCCTGGCGGCGGTGGCCCGGCGGTCGTCCCGGCCCGCCCCGGCAGAGGTGACCGAAAGCCGAGACACGGCTGACCCCTATATGACCGGCCGGTAGGGTCGGTGACGTGCCCAAGCCTCTCAGTCTCCCCTTCGACCCCATCGCCCGTGCCGACGACCTCTGGAAGCAGCGCTGGGGAAACGTCCCGTCGATGGCCGCGATCACGTCGATCATGCGGGCCCAGCAGATCCTGCTGGCCGAGGTCGACGCAGTGGTCAAGCCGTACGGGCTGACGTTCGCGCGCTACGAGGCGCTGGTGCTGCTCACCTTCTCGAAGGCCGGCGAACTGCCGATGTCCAAGATCGGCGAGCGGCTGATGGTGCACCCGACCTCGGTGACGAACACCGTCGACCGGCTGGTGAAGTCCGGTCTGGTCGACAAGCGGCCGAACCCCAACGACGGGCGCGGCACGCTCGCCACGATCACCGAGAAGGGCCGCGAGGTCGTCGAGGCGGCCACCCGCGACCTGATGGCGATGGACTTCGGGCTCGGCGTGTACGACGCCGAGGAGTGCGGGGAGATCTTCGCCATGCTGCGGCCGCTGCGGGTCCACGCGAACGACTTCGACGAGGATTGAATCCTCCCCTCCCTGCAGGGAGGGGAGTACTGGCTCAGGCCGCCTTCTGGAGCAGCGCTCCAGGAGGTCTTGCGCCATCGGGGCACATGTGTTCGCCTTCGCTCGGCTCGGCCGGGCGGGCGGACGCGGTGGCGCTCCGCGTCCACGGGCCGGATGCGGTTCCTCCCCGGCGCGAACGCCGCGACCTTCGTGCCGGACACCAGGTGAACCTGGTGCCTGCCGAGCGGTGACCCGGGGCAAGATCTCCCGGAACGGGTGGTTACGCTCGTCCCCATGAAAAAGAGCGTGCTGACCCGCTACCGCGTCCTGGCCTATGTCACCGGTGTGCTGCTGGTGCTGCTGTGCCTGAGCATGATCGCCAAGTACGGGCTGGACATCGACGGTGCGGCCGACGTCACGCGCGTCGTCGCCATCGCGCACGGCTGGCTCTACGTCGTCTACCTGGTCTTCGCCTTCGACCTGGGCTCCAAGGCGAAGTGGCCGGTCGGCAAGCAGCTGTGGGTGCTGCTGGCGGGCACCATTCCGACCGCCGCGTTCTTCGTGGAGCGCAGGGTCACCCGCGAGCTGGACGCCCAGGTCACCGAGGGTTCTCCGGTGGCCGCGAAGGTCCGGGCCTAGGCCGCAGTCCCAGGGACTCACCGCCGTACGGACACCCGTGCGGCGGTTTCCCATCGACATTTACTAGGACGTCCTAGTAAATTCGAAGGTATGGACGCTGACGCCATCGAGGAGGGCCGCCGACGCTGGCAGGCCCGTTACGACGCGGCCCGCAAGCGGGACGCCGACTTCACCACGCTCTCCGGGGACCCCGTGGAGCCGGTGTACGGGCCCCGGCCGGGGGACACTTACGAGGGATTCGAGCGGATCGGCTGGCCGGGGGAGTACCCCTTCACGCGCGGGTTGTATCCGACCGGCTACCGCGGGCGGACCTGGACCATCCGCCAGTTCGCCGGCTTCGGCAACGCCGAGCAGACCAACGAGCGCTACAAGATGATCCTCGCCAACGGCGGCGGCGGCCTCTCCGTGGCCTTCGACATGCCGACCCTCATGGGGCGGGACTCGGACGACGGGCGCTCGCTCGGCGAGGTCGGGCACTGCGGGGTCGCCATCGACTCCGCCGCCGACATGGAGGTCCTGTTCAAGGACATCCCGCTGGGCGACGTCACGACGTCCATGACCATCAGCGGGCCCGCCGTGCCCGTCTTCTGCATGTACCTCGTCGCCGCCGAACGGCAGGGCGTCGACCCGTCGGTCCTCAACGGCACGCTCCAGACCGACATCTTCAAGGAGTACATCGCCCAGAAGGAGTGGCTGTTCCAGCCCGAACCCCATCTGCGGCTCATCGGCGACCTGATGGAGTACTGCGCCGCCGGCATCCCCGCGTACAAGCCGCTCTCCGTCTCCGGCTACCACATCCGCGAGGCGGGCGCGACGGCCGCGCAGGAGCTGGCCTACACGCTCGCGGACGGCTTCGGCTACGTCGAGCTGGGGCTCTCCCGAGGCCTCGACGTGGACGTCTTCGCGCCCGGCCTCTCCTTCTTCTTCGACGCGCACGTCGACTTCTTCGAGGAGATCGCCAAGTTCCGGGCCGCGCGCCGGATCTGGGCGCGGTGGATGCGGGACGTGTACGGCTCCCGGTCCGACAAGGCGCAGTGGCTGCGCTTCCACACCCAGACCGCCGGTGTCTCGCTGACCGCCCAGCAGCCGTACAACAACGTGGTGCGTACGGCGGTGGAGGCGCTGGCGGCGGTGCTCGGCGGGACCAACTCGCTGCACACCAACGCCCTCGACGAGACCCTCGCCCTGCCGAGCGAGCAGGCCGCCGAGATCGCGCTGCGCACGCAGCAGGTGCTCATGGAGGAGACCGGCGTCGCCAACGTGGCCGACCCGCTGGGCGGTTCCTGGTACGTCGAGCAGCTCACCGACCGGATCGAGGCCGACGCCGAGAAGATCTTCGACCAGATCAAGGAGCGGGGGCTGCGCGCCCATCCGGACGGGCGGCACCCGATCGGGCCGGTCACCTCGGGCATCCTGCGCGGGATCGAGGACGGCTGGTTCACCGGCGAGATCGCCGAGTCCGCCTTCCAGTACCAGCAGGCGCTGGAGAAGGGCGACAAGCGGGTCGTGGGCGTCAACGTCCACACCGGGTCCGTCACCGGGGACCTGGAGATCCTGCGGGTCTCGCACGAGGTGGAGCGGGAGCAGGTGCGGGTGCTCGGCGCCCGGCGGGCCGCGCGGGACGAGGGCGCGGTGCGCGCCGCCCTGGACGCGATGCTGGGCGCCGCGCGGTCCGGCGCCAACATGATCGAGCCGATGCTGGAGGCCGTACGGGCCGAGGCGACCCTGGGTGAGATCTGCGGGGTGCTGCGGGACGAGTGGGGGGTGTACACGGAGCCGGCGGGGTTCTAGTCCCGTAGCAGGGGGCTCCGCCCCCTGGACCCCCGAAACCCATGCCCACCCACCACCCGACTCGGTCGGCCGAGAAGTGGCCGCCCGGGTGGGCTCGGTGGGGTGAGGTGTGGCCGCCCGGGTGGGCTCGGTGGGGTGAGGTGTGGCTGCCCGGGTGGGCTCGGTGGGGTGAGGTGTGGCTGCCCGGGTGGGCTCGGTGGGGTGAGGTGTGGCTGCCCGGGTGGGCTCGGTCGGACGAGGAGTGGCCGCTCCGGCCGGCCAGGTGGGCCGGGCGGCGGTCGGGCTGGTCGGGGCGGTGGGGTGGGGAGCGGCTGCTCAGGGCTGCTCGGTCGTCGGTGGGGCCGCGAGGCCGAGCAGCAGGACTCGGGTGAAGTCGCGGACCCACTCCTCGTCCGCCGGCTTGCCGCTCATCAGGGTGCGGTGGACCACCGCACCCGCCACCATGTCGAAGATCAGGTCCACCGTGCGGGCGGCCTCCTCCGGGTCCGGCTCGGTGGGGAGTTCGCCCCGGCACTGCGCCCGGGCCCGGCCCTCCAGGACCAGCCGCTTCTGGCGGTCCACGATGGACGTGCGGATACGTTCCCGCAGCGCGTCGTCGCGGGTCGACTCGGCGACCGCCGCCATCAGGCCGCTCCGGGCCTCCGGGCGGTCCAGGATCGCCGCGAACTGCAGCACGACGCCCTCGATGTCGTTCGCCAGGCTGCCGCGGTCGGGGAGTTCGAGTTCGTCGAACAGTTCCGCCACCGCGTCGACGACGAGTTCGTTCTTGCCGGCCCAGCGGCGGTAGAGGGTCGTCTTTGCAACCCCGGCCCGCGTGGCCACGTCTCCCAGGGTGAGCTTGGACCAGCCCAGTTCGACCAGCGCCTGCCGCGTCGCCGCCAGGATCGCCGCGTCCGCGGCGGCGCTGCGCGGGCGGCCGGTACGTCCGGCGGGGGTGCGGCTCTGCATCCCACGACCATAACCGGCGGTTCATGTGATGCCGTGAGGGAGATCACCGGAAAGTGGTGTCGCGCGGGTCCCGGATGGCATTACGCTACGGGTCGTAGCGAAAGCTCGTGGGTGACCGCACGGGCGACGACCATGGCGTGGGGTGGGGACCCGGCGCCGTCGATGAACACAGGTTCGGCCCGGCTTTCACAACGCTTTTCACACACGCGCGGGAACGGGGGAGGATAGACGCATGCAGCCACGGAACATGTCCATGAGCGGCGTCGTCGACCTCGCCGCGGTCAAGGCGGCCCAAGAGGCCAAGACCAAGGCCGAGCAGGCGCGCGCCGAAGCGGCCCGGCAGGGTGGTGCCGGTGCCGTGTCCCCGGCCGATCTGGTCATCGACGTCGACGAAGCCGGCTTCGAGCGCGAAGTCCTCCAGCGGTCCGCCGAAGTCCCCGTCGTCATCGACTTCTGGGCCGAGTGGTGTCAGCCCTGCAAGCAGCTGAGCCCGGTCCTCGAGCGCCTCGCCGTCGAGTACAACGGCCGCTTCCTGCTGGCGAAGATCGACGTCGACGCCAACCAGATGCTGATGCAGCAGTTCGGGGTCCAGGGGATCCCGGCGGTGTTCGCCGTTGTCGCCGGGCAGGCGCTGCCCCTCTTCCAGGGTGCGGCCGGCGAGGAGCAGATCCGCGGGACGCTGGATCAGCTGGTCCAGGTCGCCGAGCAGCGATTCGGCCTGACCGGCCTCGTCGTCGACCCCGACGCGGAGCCGGGGGTCCAGGCCGGGCCCGCGGCGGCGCCCGCGGGGCCTTACGACGCGCTCCTGGAGGCCGCCGTCCAGGCGCTGGACGCGGGCGACTTCGGCGGTGCGGTCCAGGCGTACAAGAACGTGCTGAGCGACGACCCGGCCAACAGCGAGGCCAAGCTGGGGCTCGCGCAGGCCGAGTTGCTCCAGCGGGTACAGGGGATGGACCCCCAGCAGGTGCGCAGGGACGCGGCCGAGAAGCCGGCCGACGCCGGGGCGCAGATCGCTGCCGCCGACCTGGACCTGGTGGGCGGGCATGTCGAGGACGCCTTCGGGCGGCTGATCGAGACCGTCCAGCGGACCGCCGGGGACGACCGGGATGCCGTACGGCGGCGGCTTCTTGAGCTCTTCGAGGTCGTGGGCACCGACGACCCGCGGGTCGTGGGAGCACGCAGGGCGCTGGCGCGCGCGCTGTTCTAGGCAACGATCTGAACACGGGTCTGACCAGTCGCTAAACGTCACGTCCTGTGATGCCCGAGTGAAAGATTTGCCGAGGCGGGGCCACGGCGGCCGCTCTTTACCAAATCTTGGTAATCGCGGCCGCTGTTACTCGGAGTAAATCAGGGCCGTTGGTCTGTCTGGTTTCGTCCACTGATCAACTGTTTTGCTCTGCCTCTGAATGCCACCCAGAGTCGCGCTCCGAGACCGGTGGGTCGTCCTTCGGTTATCCGCCCGTTACTACCGAGTAACGAAGCCCCTTGTGCGGGCGGCGAGAATGCACCACGATCGGCGACGCTCGGTCCATTCCCGTACCCCGACAGCCGGTCGGGCCGCGGGTTCATCTGGGTCCCCACCGAGCAGAGTCGGCGGCAGTGACGCCGGCTCTTGGGCAGGGGGGTCTTCGCCTCACGGTGAAGCCTGTCCAGCAAGGTTGTGCGTGATGCGTGTCAGGCGCGACCAGTGGTTGTCGCTCGGGGGTGATCGCCGGTGATCGAGGTGCGTTCGTGCCTCCGAGTACGGGCGCTCCCCTTCCGAGGACGTAGCACTTCTCCCATCCCTGCCCGGCTGAGCCGCCGTTGGGGGCGATACCGGGCCAGGAGATGTACGTCCGAGAAGGAGGAAATATGGAGTCCCAGGTGCGTGGCGGGACCAGATGGAAGCGGTTCGCTGTGGTCATGGTGCCCAGCGTCGCCGCCACGGCGTGTATAGGTGTCGCCCTCGCGCAGGGCGCTCTCGCCGCGTCGTTCAGCGTGTCGGGCCAGCAGTTCAAGGTCACGGCCGACTCGCTCGAGGGTGACGGCTTCGAACAGTACGGTGCGGTCGACTCGGGCGTCACCCTCGCGGGTAAGAGCACGATCCACCCGGTGGCGGTCTCGGCGTTCAACACCGCGACCATCACCAACCTGTGCCAGTCCGTGGTCACGCCGAACGTCCCGATCTTCGGGAACGTCAGCCTGATCCTGCACGCGGGCACCAATGCGCAGAAGCCCGTCGAGGCCAGCAAGCTGTACATCGACCTCGACGACCTGACCGCCGACGCGACGTTCACCAACATCAACATCGGTGTCGCCGCCGGAAGCATGAGCAAGGGCCCTGGCGTCAAGCAGGGCGAGGTCGACAAGGGGCAGACCAACCCGAACGGGTTCGGGCAGGAGGCGGACCACGCCTCGCTGACCGGCGTGAAGCAGACGGCGTGGGCCACCACTGCCGGAACCTTCAAGCTGAGCAACCTGCACATGTCGATCTCGACTTCGGGCGCGGAGTGCTACTGAGCACTCCGTGACGGGCGGGGGAGCCGATGGCGCCCCCGCCCGTCCACCTTCCACCCTCGGTCTTCACACGTGGTGCACCGCACCACCCCTGCACCACCACAGCAACACCACCACAGCAACGCCGCACCAGGGAGCTGTTTTCCATGAGCGCCGAGACCCCTGCCGCCGCACCCGGCCAGTTCACCCGCCGGAGGCTGCAGTTCCGCGCCTGGCGGGGCACGCGGCCGTTCTGGGCCGGTCTGTACATCCTGCTCGCCGGCTTTCCGATCATGTACTTCCCGTACGCGCATCTCCAGCTCGGCAACCTGACGGTGGCGATGTCGACCACCGCGGGCGCCGGATCCCTGATCATCGGTGTGCTGCTCGTCGTCCTGGGCATCAGCCTCTGGTTCCAGAAGCACATCCGCACGTTCGCGGGAATCGCCGCGATCCTGCTGGCGCTGGTGTCCCTCCCCGTGTCCAACTTCGGCGGCTTCGTCATCGGCTTCCTGTTCGCCCTGATCGGCGGAGCGATGGCCGTGGCCTGGGGGCCGGGTGCGCCCAAGCAGCCGCAGCCGGAGGGCGACGTGCCGCCGGCCGGGGACGACGCTCCGGAGGGGGCCGCCTACTACACCGGTCCGGACGGCGTGGGCGACGGGGACACCTCTCAGGCCCACGGGGCACTGGGGGAGAACGACCTGTCAGGAACGAGCCCGGTGAACGGGGCGAACGGGAGGCACAGTGCCGGCTGACGAGGTGACCCACGGGACTGATGTGGACGAGTCCCGTGTGAGAACCGGGCCGCGGCATGCGGCGCCCAAGAAGCCGCTGTTCACCAGGTTCCACATGCCGGCGGGCAAGGCGATAGCCTCCGTGGCGATGCCGACGGCCGTGCTCATGGGCTTCGGGTTCACGTCCTCGCTGGCGATCGCCGACACCAACAGCACGTCGTCGGCGTCGTCGAAGAGCCTTGCCGAGGACTACAAGGACTGCGTCTCCGCCCTGG
The DNA here is from genome assembly GCF_055565975.1 of Streptomyces sp. NPDC028289. Taxonomy (NCBI): domain Bacteria; kingdom Bacillati; phylum Actinomycetota; class Actinomycetes; order Kitasatosporales; family Streptomycetaceae; genus Streptomyces; species Streptomyces sp. NPDC028289. The sequence continues at coordinate 1,203,271 of NZ_JBVHTI010000003.1, forward strand.
ACTCCGCGTCGCCCTCCGCGTCGGCGAGCGACAAGGCCACGGACTCGGCCTCGCCGTCGGCCACGGCGTCGGCCGGCGCGAAGGACTCGACGTCGTCGTCGGACAAGTCGTCCTCGTCGGATTCGGGTTCCGGCGACACGGCCACGCCGACGCCGTCCGCGTCCAAGTCGTCCTCGTCCTCCGGTGATTCGGGTTCCTCGGACTCGTCGGGGTCCTCCGGTTCGTCGGACTCCGGCAGCACGGCGACGCCGTCGCCGTCCGCCTCCGCGAGCAGCAGCGGCGGCGGTCTGCTGGACTCGATCGGGGACGCGATCGGCAGCATCCTCAGCGGCGGCAGCACGACGAGCTCGTCCTCGTCGGACTCCACCGCGAGCGCGACCCCGTCGCCGTCGGCATCCGCGTCCTCCGACTCGTCGTCCTCGTCCTCGTCGGGCAAGGACAGCGGCACCGACACCGTGTCCAAGACCGTCAAGAAGGTCACGGACACCGTGAAGGACACCACCGACACGGCGACCGAGGCGGCCGGCGACGTCACCAAGGACGCCACCAAGGCGGCCCAGGACGCCACCTCCAGCGCCTCGCCGAGCCCGTCCGCGAGCTCCAGCACGTCGGCCGAAGACTGCGCGGCGGCCACCGACGACGTGAGCGGTGTCGACAACAAGGTCGCCGTCGCGGACGACCCCTGGTACCTGGGCGCCAGCTCGCTGACGCTGAAGGGTGCCGACTACCAGGGCATCGTCGAGGTGAAGACGGCCAGCGGCAAGACGAAGAAGGTGCTGAAGTACGTCATCTCGGGCGGCACCGACATCGGTGACCTGCACCAGACGGTGAAGGACACCAAGATCAACAAGACGTACCACGTGCAGGCCGCGTCCGGTTCGACGTCCAAGATCACCGGCGGCGCCACCACGATGTACACGGAGTCGATCTCGGGCAACCTGTTCGGCCTGATCCCGATCACGTTCGACCCGGACAACCCGCCGCCGCTGAACATCCCGCTGATCTACTTCACCAACGTGAAGGTCGTCCAGGCGGCCCAGTTCGGCGGCACGCTGCACGTGCCCGGGATGCACGTCTACACGACCGACGGCACCAGCTGAGCGCCACCACAGACCCGTTCGGGAGCCGCGCAGAAAACTGTGGCCCGGTCGTCCGCCTTGCGCGGCGACCGGGCCACAGTGCTGTGAGCGCCCCTTGCGGGTCGACCGGACCGCCTCCGAACCCTGGCCCCCGGACTTCCCCGTGGAGTCCGGCACCGTCGGCTGACGGACGAACCGCTGAGGGCGCCCCCTGTCGCAGGGAGCGCCCTCGGTGTCGTACAAGCCTGTACAAGGCCCTTCAGAGGACCGTCACTTGTTGATGCCGCCGATGTGGTGGACGCGGAGCATGTTGGTGGTGCCCGGGACGCCGGGGGGCGAGCCGGCCGTGATGATGACGGTGTCGCCCGGGTTGAAGCGGTTGATCTTGGCGATCTCCTGGTCGACCATGTCGACCATTTCGTCCGTGCTGTTCACGAACGGCACCACGTGCGACTCCACGCCCCAGCTGAGGGTGAGCTGGTTGCGGGTGTTCTCGTCGGTGGTGAAGGCGATGATCGGCTGCTGGGCGCGGTAGCGCGAGAGGCGGCGGGCGGTGTCGCCGGACTGGGTGAAGGCGACCAGGCCGCGGCCGCCGAGGAAGTCGGCGATCTCGCAGGCCGCGCGGGCCACCGAACCACCCTGCGTGCGCGGCTTCTTGCCCGGCACCAGCGGCTGCAGGCCCTTGCTGAGCAGCTCCTGCTCGGCCGCCTTGACGATCTTCGACATCGTCTTCACGGTCTCGACCGGGTACGCGCCGACGGAGGACTCCGCGGACAGCATCACCGCGTCCGCGCCGTCCAGGATCGCGTTGGCGACGTCGGAGGCCTCGGCGCGGGTCGGGCGGGAGTTGGTGATCATCGACTCCATCATCTGGGTCGCCACGATCACCGGCTTGGCGTTGCGCCGGCACAGCTCGATCAGGCGCTTCTGGACCATGGGGACCTTCTCGAGCGGGTACTCGACGGCCAGGTCGCCACGGGCCACCATGACGGCGTCGAACGCCATCACGACGCCCTCCATGTTCTCCACCGCCTGCGGCTTCTCCACCTTGGCGATGACGGGGACCCGGCGGCCCTCCTCGTCCATCACCTGGTGGACGTCGTCGACGTCCTTGGCGTCCCGCACGAAGGACAGCGCGACCATGTCGCAGCCCATGCGCAGCGCGAACCGGAGGTCCTCGACGTCCTTCTCCGAGAGCGCGGGCACGTTGACGGCCGCGCCGGGCAGGTTGATGCCCTTGTGGTCCGAGACGACACCGCCCTCGATGACGATCGTGGTCACCCGCGGGCCCTCGACGTCCGTGACCTTCAGTTCGACGTTGCCGTCGTTGATGAGGATCTGGTCGCCGCGCGAGACGTCGCCAGGCAGGCCCTTGTAGGTCGTACCGCAGATGGTCTTGTCGCCCGGGACGTCCTCGGTCGTGATGACGAACTCGTCACCGCGCTCCAGCTCCACCGGTCCCTCGGCGAAGGTCTCCAGACGGATCTTCGGGCCCTGCAGGTCGGCGAGGACGCCGATGGCACGACCGGTCTCCTTGGCTGCGGCCCGGACGCGGTCGTACCGCCCCTGGTGCTCGGCGTGGGAGCCGTGGCTGAAATTGAACCGGGCCACGTTCATGCCCGCCTCGATCATGGCGACGAGCTTCTCGTGGGTGTCGACCGCGGGGCCGAGAGTACAGACGATTTTCGAACGGCGCATGGGGGCGATCCTATCGGTTTGTTTCGCTACGGAATATTCCGTCTGGTGGAAGATACAAATGGGCGCTAATGTGCTCAGCTGTTATTTCCGGCCGACGTCGATCCGGTGCCCACCAGCGCGTACGTCTGGGTGGCGATCTCCAGCTCCTCGTCGGTCGGCACCACGGCGACCGCGACCCGCGCGGCCGCCGGCGATATCAGCCGCGGCTCGTCCGCCCGTACGGCGTTCAGCTCCGGGTCGACCGCGAGCCCCAGCCCCTCCAGGCCCGCCATGGCCGCCTCCCGCACCGGGGCCGCGTTCTCGCCGACGCCCGCGGTGAAGGCCACCGCGTCGACCCGGCCGAGGACGGCGCAGTACGCGCCGATGTACTTCTTCAGGCGGTGAATGTAGATGTCGAAGGCGAGTTGTGCCTCTTCCTCGCCCTCGTCGATCCGGCGCCGGATCTCCCGCATGTCGTTGTCACCGCACAGACCGAACAAACCACTCCTCTTGTTGAGAAGAGTGTCGATCTCGTCCATGGACATTCCGCCAACTCGCGCCAAATGGAAAATGACGGCCGGGTCCAGATCGCCGGAACGGGTTCCCATCACCAGCCCCTCCAAAGGCGTCAGGCCCATCGAGGTGTCCACGCACCGGCCGCCCCGGACGGCCGACGCGGACGCCCCGTTGCCGAGGTGCAGCACGATGACGTTCACCTCTTCCGGTGTCCTTCCCAGCAGCCTCGCGGTCGCCCGGGACACGTACGCGTGCGAGGTGCCGTGGAAGCCGTAACGGCGGATCCGGTACCGGTCGGCGAGCTTCGGGTCGATCGCGTACCGCGCCGCGGACTCCGGCATCGTGGTGTGGAACGCCGTGTCGAAGACGGCGACCTGCGGCAGGTCCGGTCGCAGCGCCTGTGCGGTGCGGATGCCGGTCAGGTTGGCCGGGTTGTGCAGCGGGGCGACCGGGATCAGCCGCTCGATCTCGGCGAGCACCGCGTCGTCGATCACCGTCGGCTCGGTGAAGAACATCCCGCCGTGCACCACCCGGTGCCCGATCGCGGCCAGTTCCGGCGAGTCGAGCCCGAGCCCGTCCCTCGTCAGCTCCTCCGCCACGGCCTTCAGGGCGGCCTCGTGGTCGGCGATCGGCGCGACGGCCTCGCGGGTGACACCGCTGTCCAGGCAGGTGTGCCTGAGCCGTGAGGTCTGCTCGCCGATCCGCTCGACGAGACCGACCGCCAGCCGGCTGCTGTCCCGCATGTCCAGCAGCTGGTACTTCACCGACGAGGAGCCGGAGTTGAGGACGAGGACACGGGTCGGACTGGGGCTCACTGGGCGGTTGCCTTCTCGCTCGGGGACGCGGCCGCGGGCTCGGCCGGGGACTCGTTCGGGTTCTGGGCCTGGATCGCCGTGATGGCGACGGTGTTGACGATGTCCTGGACGAGGGCGCCCCGGGACAGGTCGTTGACGGGCTTGCGCAGCCCCTGCAGCACCGGCCCGACGGCGATCGCGCCGGCCGACCGCTGCACGGCCTTGTAGGTGTTGTTGCCGGTGTTGAGGTCCGGGAAGATCAGCACGCTGGCCTGCCCGGCGACCTCGGAACCCGGCAGCTTGGTGGCGGCCACGGACGGCTCCACGGCCGCGTCGTACTGGATCGGCCCCTCGATCAGCAGATCGGGCCTGCGCGAGCGCGCCAGTCCGGTCGCCTCCCGCACCTTGTCCACGTCCGCCCCCGAACCCGAGGTGCCCGTCGAGTACGACAGCATCGCGATCCGCGGCTCCACACCGAACTGGGCGGCCGTACCCGCCGACTGGACGGCGATGTCGGCGAGCTGCTCGGCGTCCGGGTCCGGGTTCACCGCGCAGTCGCCGTAGACCAGCACCTTGTCGGCGAGGCACATGAAGAAGACGGACGAGACGATCGACGACCCCGGCCTGGTCTTGATGATCTCGAACGCCGGACGGATGGTCGCCGCCGTGGAGTGCACGGACCCCGAGACCATGCCGTCCGCGAGGCCCTCCTGCACCATCAGGGTGCCGAAGTAGTTGACGTCGGAGACCACGTCGTACGCCAGCTCCACCGTCACGCCCCTGTGGGCGCGCAGCAGGGCGTACTGCTCGGCGAAGGCGTCGCGCAGTTCGGAGGTGGCCGGGTCGATCAGCTGGGCGTCGCCGAGGTCGATGCCGAGGTCGGCGGCCTTCTTGCGGATCTGGTCGACGGGGCCGAGCAGGGTGATGTCACAAACCCCCCGGCGCAGCAGCACCTCCGCCGCGTGCAGCACCCGCGCCTCGGTCCCCTCCGGCAGCACCACCCGCCGCTTGTCGGAGCGCGCCTGCTCCAGGAGCTTGTGCTCGAACATCATCGGGGTGAGCCGGCCGGTGCTCGGCGCCGAGACCCGCTTGTTGAGGCCCGCGGTGTCGACGTACCGCTCGAACAGGCCGAGCGCGGTCTCCGCCTTGCGCGGGGTGGCCGCGTTCAGCTTGCCCTCCAGGGAGAACAGCTGGGCGGCGGTCGGGAAGCTGTTGCCGGGCACGGACATCACCGGGGTGCCGGGGGCCAGCCGGGCGGCCAGGGTGAGGATCTCGTCGGTGGGCCGCTCGCCGAGGGTGAGCAGCACGCCGGCTATCGGCGGGGTGCCGGCGCTGTGCGCGGCCAGCGAGCCGACGACCAGGTCCGCGCGGTCGCCCGGGGTGACCACCAGGCAGCCCGGGGTCAGGGCGGGCAGGAAGCTCGGCAGCATCGCACCGCCGAAGACGAAGTCCAGCGCGTCCCGGGCCAGCCCCGAGTCGTCGCCGAGCAGCACCTTCGCGTCGAGCGCGTGGGCGATCTGGGCGACCGTCGGCGCGGACAGCGCGGGCTCGTCCGGCAGCACGTACACCGGTACCGGCAGCCGCCCGTCGATGCGCCGGGATATCTCGTCCCGGTCCTCGCGGACCACCCGGTTGGCGATCATCGCGAGCACGTCGCAGCCGAGACCGTCGTACGCCCGGAACGCGTTGCGGGTCTCCGCCAGCACCGACTCCGCGTTCTGGTCACGCCCGCCGACCACCGGGATCACCGAGGCGCCGAACTCGTTGGCGAGCCGGGCGTTGAGGGACAGCTCGTCCGGGAACTGGGTGTCGGCGTAGTCGGTGCCGAGGACGAGGACGACGTCGTAGTCACGGGCGACCAGGTGGAAGCGGTCGACGAGGGTGGAGACCAGCTCGTCGGCGCCCCGCTCGGCCTGGAGGGCGGAGGCCTTGTGGTAGTCCATGCCGTAGACGGTCGCCGGGTCCTGGGAGAGGCGGTACCGCGCGCGCAGCAGCTCGAAGAGGCGGTCGGGACCGTCGTGGACGAGGGGGCGGAAGACACCGACCCGGTCGACCTGCCGGGTGAGCAGTTCCATCACGCCCAGTTCGACGACCTGACGGCCGTCGCCGCGGTCGATCCCGGTCACGTACACGCTGCGCGTCACGTGTGCACTCCGTCTCTCTAGCCGTCTCTGTGGCAGCCGTCTCTGTGGCCGCACGAAAATCGCCCACCGGGGTGAGCGGAACCCCCTTGACAGTACCCCCGGCGCCGGATAAGGCGCCCGTCAGGATTTCACCGCCCCGCGTGTCATGAAACAATCGGATCGGCTCACCGGTAACGACAGCGAGCAGGAGACACAGCACCATGCGCATCGGAGTTCTCACCGCAGGCGGCGACTGCCCCGGCCTGAACGCCGTCATCCGATCGGTGGTGCATCGGGCTGTCGCCCAGTACGACGACGAGGTCATCGGTTTCGAGGACGGCTTCCGGGGTCTGCTCGACAGCCACTACCGCACCCTCGACCTGGACGCGGTCGGCGGCATCCTGTCCCTCGGCGGCACGATCCTGGGTTCGTCGCGGCTGGAGCGGGACCGGCTGCGCGAGGCGTGCGACCGGGCCACCGACATGGTCGAGGAGTTCGGCATCGACGCGCTGATCCCGATCGGCGGCGAGGGCACGCTGACCGCGGCGCGCATGCTGTCCGACGCGGGCCTGCCGGTCGTCGGCGTCCCGAAGACCATCGACAACGACATCTCCTCCACCGACCGCACCTTCGGCTTCGACACCGCGGTGGGCGTCGCCACGGAGGCGATGGACCGGCTGAAGACCACCGCCGAGTCCCACCAGCGGGTGATGGTGGTCGAGGTCATGGGCCGGCACGCGGGCTGGATCGCCCTGGAGTCCGGGATGGCGGCCGGCGCCCATGGCATCTGCCTCCCCGAGCGGCCCTTCGACCCCGCCGACCTGGTCAAGATGGTCGAGGAGCGCTTCGCCCGCGGCAAGAAGTTCGCCGTGGTGTGCGTGGCGGAGGGCGCCCATCCCGCCGACGGCACGATGGACTACGGCAAGGGCGAGATCGACCAGTACGGCCACGAGCGCTTCCAGGGCATCGGCACGGCCCTGGCGTACGAGCTGGAGCGGCGGCTCGGCAAGGAGGCCAAGCCGGTCATCCTCGGACACGTCCAGCGGGGCGGCACGCCGACGGCCTACGACCGCGTCCTCGCGACGCGGTTCGGGTGGCATGCGGTGGAGGCGGCGCACCGGGGCGACTTCGGGAGGATGACGGCGCTGCGGGGGACGAACATCGAGATGGTGCCGTTGGCGGAGGCGGTGACCGAGTTGAAGAGGGTGCCGAAGGATCGGATGGACGAGGCCGAGTCCGTCTTCTAGGGCTGGGGTTTCGTTTCGGGCCGCGGGCCGGTGGGGGCTGGTCGCGCAGTTCCTCCCCCAGCCTTCGGCCGGGGGTACCCCCAGCGCCCCTTTCAGGGGCGCTTGTCCTCGACTCTGTTCCAGAAGTGGCCGACTATCCCCGCCAGCAAGTCCTTGCCCTCGTCCTCGGCTGACTCCGATGTCGGGATGTTGCCCCAGGCCAGGGTTGCCGTCATCCGGCCCTGGTAGTCCTCGTGCAGTTCGCGCAGTGTGTCCTCGATCAGGCGTTTGTCCAGGGGGAGCAGTCTGCTCACCTGGCGGACGTAGGCCTGCCAGCGCGTGGTGACCGCGTTGCGCAGCAGCTCCGCCAGTTTCTCCTCCTTGCCGGTGACGGTGACGAAGTCCGGCAGGGACAGGCGGAGGGTCTCGGCCAGGACGGTGGACTGCCGTTCCGTGCCCTGCCAGTCCTCGTCCTCCTCCATCGCGAGATAGGCGAGCAGGTCGAGGCCGACCGCCAGGGCCACGTCCTCGGGCGCCAGCCCGCGGGCGATCCGGTGTTCGCGCAGGGTGCGCGGGCGTCCGATCAGTTCACCCGGCGTGCACCACAACACGCCCGCCAGCGCGGTGAGTTCGGGACTGCTGGGGATCAGCGCCCCGCGCTCCCAGGCACGTACGAGATCGGGCGTGGCGTACGGCAGCCCGTACGAGGCCCGCAGATCGTGGGCCACGTGTTCGGGACCCATGCCGAGAGCGGCACGGAGTCTGCGGGCGGCGGGGGCGTTGAAGGGAGGACCTGGCTGGTTCGGCAGAGCTGGGGGTCGGCGCACAGCCGACAAGGTAGGGGTGCCCGGCAGCACTGACTACGGTCCGTTCGGCCAGGAACACGGATTGTGGGAACGTACGGATTCACGGGCGGCCCTTACCTGTTCATCCCTTGACGGCCCCGCCCAGTGCGAACCCGCCTCCCAGCCGGCGCGCGACCAGCACGTACAGCAGGATCACCGGCGTCGAGTAGATGACGGAGAAGGCGGCGAGCTGGCCGTAGGCCACCATGCCGCGGTTGCCGAAGAAGTCGTTGATGCTGACCGAGGCGGGCATCTGGTCCGGCGAGAGCAGCAGCATGAACGGGACGAAGAAGTTGCCCCACATCATCACGAAGGCGAAGACGGTGACGACGGCGAGACCGGGTCCCATCAGCGGCAGGACGATGCGCACCAGCGACTGCGCGGAGTTGGCCCCGTCCGTCCAGGCCGCCTCCTCCAGCTCTTTCGGGACGCCGTCCATGAAGTTCTTCATCAGCCAGATGGCGAAGGGGAGCTGGGAGGCGGCGAAGAACAGGATCGTGCCCTGCACGGTGTCGATGAGGTTGATCCGTACGAACAGCGCGTACACCGGCACCATGATCGCGGTGATCGGCAGGCTCGTCGCGAACAGGATGGACAGCAGGAACGGCCGGTTGAACCGGGAGCGGTAGCGGGAGAGCGGGTAGGCGGCGAGGGCGGCGCAGACGACGGTGAGCGCGGTGGCACCGCCGCACAGGATCAGGCTGTTGAGCAGCGGGGTGTAGGTGATCTCCGGGGTGAGGATGGCGTCGAAGTTCCCGAAGGTGAACCCGTCCGGGATCCTGACCCGCAGGCCGGCCTGCGGATCGACCGCGGAGAGGACCACCCAGGCGAGCGGGAGCACGAAGGCGGCGGCCACGATGAGCAGCCCGAGGTCGGCGGCGAGCCGGTGGGAACGGCGTTGACGGCGGGGCATGTTCTGGTTCACACCTCCGTGCGCAGCAGTCGCATGTAGACGACGGAGAAGAGCGAACCGACCAGGAGAAGGAGCAGGGCGACCGCGGTCCCGTACCCGATCATGCTGTTCTGGAAGGCCTGTTCGTACATGAAGAGGGGCAGCGTCTGGCTCTTGTCGCCGGGCCCGCCCCGGGTCATCACCCAGATCAGTCCGAAGACGGAGAGCGTCTGGAGGGTGTTGAGCATCAGATTCGTCCCGATGGACCGCCGGATCATGGGGAGCGTGATGTGCCACATGCGCCGCCAGCCGCCGGCGCCGTCCACCTCCGCCGACTCCTCGATCTCATTGGGTATCTCGTCGAGCGCGGCGGAGTAGACCAGCATCGAGAAGGCCGTGCCCCGCCACACGTTGGCGAACGACACCGCCAGGATCGGAAGCGTGAACAGCCAGTTCTGGGACGGCAGATGGAGGAGGTCGAGGATGGCGTTGAGCGTGCCCTCCCGCCGGAAGAACGCGTACAGCAGGAAACCGGCGACGACCTCCGGCAGCACCCACGCCGTGATCACGATCCCGCCGGTGAGCGTCCGCACCGGCTTCGACGCCCGCCGCATCAGCGCGGCGAGCGCAAGGCCCAGCGTGTTCTGCCCGACGAGCGAGGACAGCACGGTGAAGACGAGGGTCAGCCAGACGGCGTTCAGGAAGGATTCGTCGCGGAACGCCCTGCGGAAGTTGGCGAAACCGACGAACGAGGAGTGGGCCTGCCCGGTGAGCTGGAGGTCGGTGAAGGCGATCCAGGCGCAGTAGACGATCGGCCCGCCCAGGAACAGGAGGATCAGGACCAGGGCGGGGGTGAGTGGGAGAGAGCGGGCGATGCGACGGGTGGTCACCGGGTGACCACTTGGCCGTCGGTGACGTCCTTGAGGTTCGAGTCGTAGGTACTCGCCGCCTTGTCGACCGACGCGTCGCCGGTGGTCACGCTCTCCATGGCCTCCTGGATGGCGGTGGAGACCTTCGGGTAGGCCGTGTAGGCGGGCCGGTAGTGCGTCCTGGCGACGAGATCGGTGAAGAACTTGATGCCGGGCTGGGCGGACGCGTACGACGGGTCGCTCGCGACGTCCTTCCGCACCGCGATCCCGGAGTTGGCGATGTACCACTTCTGGGCGTTCGCCTTGGTCTGCATGGTCTTGATGAAGTCGAAGGCGAGGTCCGGGTTGCCGGCCTTGGCGGGGATGGCCCAGGTCCAGCCGCCGGACATGCTCACCTTGCCCGGGGCCTGCCCGTGCTGGGTGGGCATGTAGGCGAGCCCGAGCTCCTTCGACCAGTCGGGCCACTCGTGCCCGCTGCCCTGGAGCCAGTTCTGGGGCAGCCAGGACCCGTCGAGGTTGATGCCCAGCTTGCCCTGGGGCATGAGTTCACCCCAGACGGTGTTCCGGTAGTTGGGGTCGAGCGCGTCCGAGACGTCCGGTCCCAGCTTGTCCTTGTACACCGTCTCGACGAACGACAGCGCGTCCTTGAACCCCTGGCTCCCGGCGATCCACTTCTTGCTCGTCTTGTCGTAGAGCGGGTCACCGGTCCCGTCGTTGGTGCCGTACAGCAGCATCTCGAAGCCCTGCATGCTGGCGGTCTCACCGGCGGCCTTGCCGGTGTACACGTTGAGCGGCGTGACGCCGGGGACCTTCTTCTTTATCGTCCGGGCGGCGGCGAGCACGTCGTCCCAGTTCTTGGGCTGCCAGTCGGTGGGCAGCCCGGCCTTCGCGAACACCCGCTTGTCGAACCAGAGTCCGCGGGTGTCGGTCCCGTCCGGCACCCCGTACGTCTTCCCGTCCTCGCCCCGGGCCGCCGACTTCGCGGTGTCGATGAACTGCCCCCAGTCCTTCCACTTGGCGAGGTAGGAGTCGAGGGGCTTCAGGTACCCGCTGGTGATGTCGGAGTTGATGAGGAAGGTGTCCTCGTAGACGAGGTCGGGAGCGGTGCGCGGGGACCTGAGCATCTGCTGGAGCTTGGTGTAGTAGTCCGCGTCCGAGGCCTTGATGGGAACGAGCTCGACCTTCTTCCCCGGGTACTCCTTCTCGAACTGCTTCTTGATGTCCGCGAGATAGGTGTCCGTCACTTTGACGGAGTTGTCCATCGACTGCTTGAAGGAGACCTTCACGGTGTCCGGACTGCTTCCGGATCCGCCGCCGCACGCGGTGAGCGAGGCGGCGGCGGTGACGACGGCGAGGGCAACGATGCTGACGGCGGTGGGGCGCACGGGCACGACCTCCTCGGCGGCCACTGCACTGTGGCCTGGGGGTTCGTCTCTGTCTGCCCGGTGAAGGTAAGTGGAGTGGTCTAGTCAGGTCAATGAGTGTGCGGGGGTTACCCGGTCCGGACCCGCAACGATCTCGGGCTTCCTCGTTCTTGTCTCCGCCAACAACCCCTACACGGGCGTGACGACCTCGTGCGGGTTCTCCCACTCCTCGCGGAGCATTCCAAAGAGCACGCGGTCGTACCGCTCACCCTGCACCAGCACGGCCGACCGGCGGCGGCCTTCCTCGCGGAAGCCCAGCCTGGTGAAGGCGCGCACGGCGCGCTCGTTGCCGCTCCAGGTGTCCAGCTCAAGCCGGTTCAGGCAGTACGCGCCGAACAGGTGGTCCACGAGCAGCCGCAGCGCGTCGCTGCCGTGGCCGCGGCCCCAGAACTCCCGCTCGCCGATGGTGACTCCGAGCGTGGCCACTCCGGTGTAGGGGTCGAGATCCCGGTAGTCGACCATGCCTATCACCGTCCCGCCCGCCAGCTCCTCGACCGTGAGCACGGCTGACTCCCTGGGCACCAGCCGCAGCATGGTGTCGAAGCCGATCTGGATCGCTTCCGCCGTGACCGGGCCGAACAAGGGGTCTCCGCCTGCAGCCCAGCGCACCACCTCTGAGTCATTGCGCCACCGGAAATGGTGTTCGGAGTCTTCCGAGCGCAATGCGCGCAGTCGTACCAGTTTTCCTGTGAACATCGCGCAACCCTAATCGATCGGGGGCTCACCCAGGACTGGCGGCGAGGAGCGGCGCATTCCACGTCGGCCATGCCTCGGGGCGGACCAGGAATCCGGCCGGGGTCTGCTTACCGCCGTGAATGCCGTACACCTTCGTGCCGACCACGACGTCTCCGGTGCCGATGCCGGCTTTCCGGCTTCCCGCGACGCACGCGAACAGCATCGCCTCCGGCTTCAGCCAGTCGGTGCCGCCCAGTAGCGTGACAACCGGTGATCGGGAATGTGTGCGACGCTACGGGGCGATGACCGGGGCGTCGGGGGAGGGACTCGCATGCCGGAGCAAGGAATCACCGTCGGGCAGTTGCTGCTCGCCGAGTACCAGACGGTCAAGGACGAGCAGAAGGCGCGGATCGGGTTCCGGGACAACCTGCTGTACGTGACGCTCGGGGTGGTGGCCGCCGTCATCGCGGCTGCGGCGCAGGCGAAGCAGCCGTCGATGCTGCTCGCGTTGCCGCCGGTGTGTGTCGTGCTCGGGTGGACCTACCTGGTCAACGACGAGAAGATCTCGGCGATAGGGCTCTACGTGCGGGACGATTTGGGCCCGAGGCTCGCCCAACTGGCTTCCCAAGACGGGGATTTCAGTACCTTCGGCTGGGAGGCGTACCACCGGACCGACGTTCGGCGACGGACCCGCAAGACGATCCAGGCCGTGATCGACCTGACGGCGTTCTGCGCGGTGCCGCTGGCCGCGCTGGTGGTGTTCTGGGCGGGCGGGGACGGGGGCGGGGCGCTGGTCGGGTTGTCGGTGCTGGAGGCGATGGTCGTGGTGGGGCTCGGGGTGCAGGTCCTGCTGTACATGAGGCCGGCCAGACCGACGCGGACTCCCCTCTGATGACTCGGTGCCGTGGTGAAGGATGACTCGGTGCCGTGGTGAAGTCGAACCGCGCGACCGGCGGAGCGCTCAGACGGTCCCGAGGACCCGCCTTCGCAGCAGGGCGGCGCCGGATTCGGCGAGCCAGTCCGGGAGCGTACGCAGTCCGGGGTGGATGACGCGCAGCGCTTCGATGTCGGCGTGCCAGTGCGATCCGGCTGCCCAGTGCTCCCGGGCCCGGACGATCTCGGGGCCGAGTGCGGCGGCCTCGGCGTGGCTGATCTGTTCGTAGCGCACTGCGGCACCGGTGGCCTCGTTGATCGCGGCGACTGCCGCGGTCGGGGTGAGGGCGTCCCCGGCCAGCTCAAGGGTCCGTCCCGTGAACCGGTCCGGCTGGTCGAAGGCCAGCGCGGCGAATTCGGCGATGTCCTCCACCGCGATGCACTGGACGGGTTCGTCCGGCGGAAAGATGTGCCGGTGTACGCCGTGGACGATGCCGTCGAGACCGATGAGCGCCGAACCCAGATAGTTCGACATGAAGCGCACCGGGCGCAGCACGGTCACTGACCGGATGTGCTCGCGCAGGTAATCCTCGATGCGTCTCTTCCCCTCCGGACCGGCTGGGCGCCCGGGCGTGGAAGCAACACCCGTGAACACGACGTGCTCGACCCCCACGGCGGCCGCGGCGTCGGTCAGTGCCCGGCCCCGGGCGAACTCCCGGTCCGGGTCGGAGCCGGCCGGTCCGAATGCGACGGGCGGTACGGCGAACAGTGCCGTAGCTCCCTCCAGTGCCGCGGGCAGACTCGACGGGACGTCGAAGTCGCCGCGGACGAGCACGGCACCGGCGGTTTCGAGTGCCTTGGCGGCGGCTGTGGTCGTGTCCCGTACGAGCGCGCGCACCGGCCTGCCGGCTGCCAGGAGCCGGCGTGCGGTGGTGCCGCCCTGCCGGCCGGTGGCACCGGTCACGACGACCGATCGGTCAGTGGCCATGTCGTCCTCCAACCCCGGGATTGTCGGTGGGTACGGCGAGTTGGACCCCGGGTCGATGTGGAAGGCTGCACCCGGTTGAGTCCGACGGACAAGGAGTTACGTGACATGACCGCAGCTCCCGGGAGCGTCGGGCGCGCCGATGCCCGCCGTAACCGCACGAAGGTGCTCGCCGCCGCCTCGCGGGCCTTCGACGAGCACGGCACGGACGTCTCGCTCGGCGCGATCGCACGGCAGGCGGGGGTCGGCGCCGGCACTGTGTACCGGCACTTCCCCAGCAAGGAGATCCTGCTGGAGGCGGTACTCGTCCAGCAGATCGACGATCGGGTCGACGCCGCTCGGCGGTGGGCCGCCCGCACCGAACCTGTCGCGGCCTTCTTCGGCTTCCTCCTCGAGGTCGTGGACGCGTCCCACGGGCGCAAGCACGCGTGTAACGCCCTGACCACGGAAACGAGCTGGCCCCGCCCTGGCCTGGCCGCGTCGGCGCGACGGTTCCGCCGGGCACTCGACGATCTGCTCCGCGCGGCCCAGCAGGTCGGCGGGGTCCGCAACGACGTCAGCGTGGACGATGTCGCCGCGCTCATCGTCGGCTGCGTGACGATATGGGCCGCCCACCACGACCGGAACGGCGGTACCCGCATGGTGCGGCTGGCGCTGGAGAGCCTGCGGAGTTCCGCACCCGTCACGGAAGGGAGGGTGTTTCGTGACGTGCCCGGCACGCTTCACGCGGCGCCGCGGTGCGAGGAGTGCGGGACCCGGCTCGAGGTCCGTTCCACAGGCCGCCCCGCCCGCTACTGCGGAGCTGCGTGCCGACAGCGAGCATGTCGCCGCCGCCGCGGACCGGCGACGATGCGCGACCAGCGCCTCGGGGCCACCGAGGTCTTCACCCGCGCTGCCGCCCCCACCGGTAAACCAACTCCGGCCTCCCCACCTGCCCGTACAACGGACTCCGCCCCGCCCGCCCCGCCTCCACCAGGTGCTCCAGATACCGCCGGGCCGTGATCCGGGAGATCCCCACGCTCTCCGCCAGCGCCGCCGCGGTCAGCCCCTCCTCCGACTCGCGCAGCGCGACCGTCACCCGTTCCAGCGTCGGCGCGCTCAACCCCTTCGGGAGTGCCGCGGGCGAAGGCGCCCGTAGCGCCGCCAGGGCCCGGTCCACCTCGTCCTGGCCGCTGGCCTCGCCCGCCGCCGCCCGGAACTCCGCGTACCGGGTCAGCCGGTCGCGGAGGGTCGCGAAGGTGAACGGCTTCAGGACGTACTGGACCACGCCCAGCGAGACGCCCTCCCGGACCACCGCCAGGTCCCGGGCCGACGTCACCGCTATGACGTCCGCCTGATGCCCCGCCGCCCGCAGCGACCGCGCGAACTGCAGGCCGTGTACGTCCGGCAGGTGCAGGTCCAGCAGGAGCAGGTCCACCGGCGTACGGTCCAGGATCCGCCGCGCCTCCGCCCCCGTGTGCGCCTTGCCCACCGCCACGAACCCCGGCACCCGGCCCACGTACATGACATGCGCGTCCGCGGCCACCGGGTCGTCCTCGACGACCAGGACTCTGATCGGCTCCCCGGTCATCCGGCCCCGCCTCCCGTCACCGACGCCCGCAACGGCAGCCGTACCTCGAACACCGCTCCGCCCTCCGGGGCCTCCGTCACCGTCAGGGTGCCGTCCAGTCGTACGACCGCCTGCCGTACCAGGGCCAGCCCCAGCCCCCGTCCGCCCGGTCCCGCCGGCTTCGTCGAGAAGCCGCGTTGGAAGACCAGCTCGGCGTGGGCGGGGTCGACCCCCGCGCCCGTGTCCGTCACCCGCATCACCAACTCGGCGTCCTCCGCGTACGCGGTCACCGTCACGCGGGCCCGTACCGTCCCCTGGGCCGCGTCCACCGCGTTGTCGATCAGGTTGCCGAGGATGGTGACCAGATCGCGCGCCGACAGGCTCTCCGGTAGCAAACCGTCATCCAGCCGGCTCTCGTCCGAGACCACCAGCTCCACGCCCCGCTCGTTCGCCTGCGCGGTCTTGCCCAGCAGCAGGGCGGCGAGGACCGGTTCGCTGACCGCGGCCACCACCTGGTCGGTCAGCGCCTGAGCCAGCTCCAGCTCCGCCGTCGCGAAGTCCACCGCCTCCTCCGCCCGGCCCAGTTCGATGAGCGACACCACCGTGTGCAGGCGGTTCGCCGCCTCGTGCGCCTGCGAGCGCAGCGCCTGCGTGAAGCCTCGTTCCGAGTCCAACTCGCCCATCAGGGACTGGAGTTCGGTGACATCCCGGAGGGTGACCACGGTGCCGCGCCGCTCGCCCCCCGACACCGGGGACGTGTTCACCACCAGGACCCGGTCCGCCGTCAGGTGCACCTCGTCCACCCGGGGCTCGGAGGCCAGCAGTGCACCGGTCAGCGGTGCCGGCAGGCCCAGCTCCGCCACCGACCGCCCGACCACGTCCCCCTCGGCGCCCACCCCCAGCAGCTCCCGCCCCCCGTCGTTGATCAGCGCCACCCGGTACTGGCCGTCCAGCATCAGCAACCCCTCGCGCACCGCGTGCAGCGCCGCCTGGTGGTAGTCGTGCATGTGGCTCAGCTCGGCGGCGTTCATGCCGTGGGTGTGGCGGCGCAGGCGCGCGTTGATGACGTACGTGCCCAGCGCGCCCAGCAGCAGCGCGCTCGCAGCCACCCCGAGCAGCGCCGTCACCTGTTCCTGGACCCGCTGGCTGATCGCCTCCACCTTGATGCCGGCGCTCACCAGGCCGATCACCCGGCCGTTCTCCTCCACCGGGGTCACCGTGCGCACGGAGGCGCCGAGGGTGCCCTTGTAGGTCTCGCTGTAGGTGTGGCCCTGCTGTGCCGCCTCGATGTGGCCGAGGTAGTGCTTGCCGATCTGGTTCCGGTCGGGGTGGGTCCAGCGGATGCCGTCCGGCGTCATGATCGTGATGAAGTCGACCTCGGTGTCGCGCATCACCTGAAGGGCGTACGGCTGGAGCTCGGCCGTGGGGTTCGCGGTGTGGATCGCCGCGCGGACGGAAGGGGCGTCGGCGACCGACCGGGCCACCGCCGTCGCCTGCCGGGTCGCCGCCTCCTCCGCCTGGTGGCGGTCGCTGACGTACGTGAACAGCGCGTAACCGGCGACCACGACCGCTATCAGCACGGCCTGCATGGCGAACAGCTGGCCGGCCAGGCTGCGGGGGCGGGGAGCGGACGGAAAACGCATGTCAGCAGTGTGCCCCCCGGGTTACGTGCGAACTAAATGAACGGAAGGGTGACCGCCCTCACAGAACGGGAGATAGTCACGGCATCCCCCACATCGCCCGGACGTGAGCCGCACGCCGGTGGTACCGACGAAGACGTCAAGGAGGGCAGCCGTGGCCGCAGCCAGCACCCCCGATACGGCACCTGCCGCACCCGCTGTGAAGCGGGACCGCACCCATTACCTGTACATCGCCGTGATCGCCGCGGTGGCCCTCGGCATCGTCGTGGGGCTCGTCTGGCCCGACGCCGGCGTCGAGCTGAAGCCACTCGGGACCGGCTTCGTCAACCTGATCAAGATGATGATCTCGCCGATCATCTTCTGCACGATCGTGCTCGGGATCGGGTCCGTACGAAAGGCCGCGAAGGTCGGTGCCGTCGGTGGCATCGCGCTCGGCTACTTCCTGGTGATGTCGCTGGTCGCGCTCACCATCGGCCTCGTCGTCGGCAACATCCTGCACCCCGGTGACGGGCTGCACATCACCAACGCCCTCAAGGCCACCGGGCACGCCCAGGTGGACTCCGAGGCGCTCGGCGGTGTCGACTTCGTACTGTCGATCATCCCGACCACGTTCGTCTCCGCCTTCACCGAGGGCCAGGTGCTGCAGACGCTGCTGATCGCGCTGCTCGCCGGGTTCGCGCTGCAGGCCATGGGGTCGGCCGGACAGCCGGTGCTGCGTGGTGTCGAGCACATCCAGCGGCTCGTCTTCCGCATCCTCGGCATGATCATGTGGGCCGCGCCGATCGGTGCGTTCGGTGCCATCGCGGCCGTCGTCGGGTCCGCCGGGATCGACGCGCTCAAGAGCCTCGCCGTGCTGATGCTCGGCTTCTACGTCACCTGTGTGCTCTTCGTCTTCGTGGTGCTGGGCACGGTGCTGCGGCTCGTCTCCGGGCTCAACATCTTCCTGCTGTTCAAGTACCTCGCCCGCGAGTTCCTGCTGATCCTCTCCACCTCCTCCTCCGAGTCCGCGCTGCCGCGGCTCATCGCGAAGATGGAGCACCTGGGGATCAGCAAGCCGGTCGTCGGTATCACCGTCCCGACCGGGTACTCCTTCAACCTCGACGGCACCATGATCTACATGACCATGGCGTCGCTGTACATCGCGGACGCCCTCGGTACGCCGATGTCGGTCGGCGAGCAGATTCCGCTGCTGCTCTTCCTGCTGCTGGCCTCGAAGGGCGCGGCGGGTGTCAGCGGCGCCGGTCTCGCCACGCTGGCCGGCGGTCTGCAGTCGCACAAGCCCGCGCTGGTGGACGGGGTCGGTCTGATCGTCGGCATCGACCGGTTCATGAGCGAGGCCCGTGCGCTGACCAACTTCGCCGGCAACGCGGTCGCGACCGTCCTGATCGGCACCTGGACCAAGGAGATCGACAAGGCGCGGGTGCGGCAGGTGCTGGCGGGGGAGCTGCCGTTCGACGAGAAGACGCTGCTCGATGAGGGGGAGCCGGTGGTTACGCCCGACCTTCCCGAGCAGCGGGAGGAGCTGGCGAAGGCGTAGTCGCCATCGTCGTCGGGTGCGGGTGAGTGGGGGCTGGTCGCGCAGTTCCTCCCCCAGCCTTCTGCACCGCAGCATCCATGAAGCCGCCGGACGTCCGGCTCGGCCTGAACCCGGGCCGGCCGTCCGGCCATCGTTCTCCGGGCGGCCGGGAACTCCCCCCGTTGCCCAGCCGCCCGGTCCACCCCCTCGGTGCCGCCTGTCAGCCGTATCCACTAACGTGCCGTTCCTGCCCAACGGGAACGGCACGTCGGTATATGGAGGCACGGGGGATGGCGATCGACTGGGACCGTCGGCACTGCGCACGCAAGGGGCATGTGACCTACGCCCCGGACGATCCGAGGCTGCGGGTGCGGCTGCACGCGCAGACCGCGGTCGGGGAGACCTGGCGGTGTCTGCGGTGCGGCGACTTCGTGCTCGGCGAGCCGCACGGCTCGGGACCGGCGGCGGAAGCCCCGCTGGTGCCGCGCGGGAAGGTGCTGCGGGACCTGTTCATCCTGCGCTTCCTGGCGATCGAGCGGGCCGTGCGCGGGGTGTTCATCGTGCTGGTCGCGGTCGCGGTGTGGAAGTTCAGCAACAGCCAGGACGCGGTGCGCAGGCTCTTCAACGAGTACCTGGACACGTTCCGGCCGGTCTTCAGGCACTTCCACTACGACCTCGACCATTCGCCGGTCGTCGGGTCCATCCAGAAGGCCTTCGGTTACAAGCACTCCACGCTGCTGCTGGTGGCCGGACTGCTGCTGGCGTACGCGCTGATCGAACTCGTCGAGGCGGTCGGGCTCTGGTACGCCAAGCGGTGGGCCGAGTATCTGACGGTCGTCGCCACCGCCGCCTTCCTGCCGCTGGAGATCTGGGAACTCACCGAGAAGGTCAGCTACCTGAAGATCGCGACCCTGGTGCTGAACATCCTCGCCGTGCTCTACATCGCCCTCGCCAAGCGGCTGTTCGGGCTGCGCGGCGGGCGCAGGGCCTTCGACGAGGAGCGGCAGAGCGCCTCGCTGCTGGAGGTCGAGGAGTCCGCGGGGGTCGAGCCGAGCTTGCCTTGACGTCGGCGTCAGGTCCTACGGTCGTAGGCATGCGAATCGGCGAGCTGGCCGCACGGGCCGGGACCACCCCGCGGGCCCTGCGGTACTACGAGGCGCGCGGGCTGCTGCCCGCGCGGCGGGCCGGGAACGGGCATCGGACCTACGACGAGAACGATCTGCGGCTGCTCACGCAGATCCGGACGCTGCAGGACTTCGGGTTCGAGCTGGAGGAGACCCGGCCGTTCGTGGAGTGCCTGCGGGCCGGGCACCCGGAGGGCGACACCTGTCCGGCGTCGCTCGCGGTCTACCGGCGCAAGCTGGCGGAGCTGGACTCGCTGATCGGCGAGTTGCAGGCCGTACGGGCGACCGTCGGGGCCCAGCTGGAGCGGGCCGAGCGGGCACGGGACGAACTGGCCGTCGAGGCGCTGGTTCCGGGGGGTCCGGAGCCGACCTGTGAACTGGGAGGGACCGGACGATGATCAAGGCGGCTGGTGTGGCCGAGGTGACGGACGCGGACTTCGCGGCGGAGGTGATCGGGGCGGAGCTGCCGGTGCTGGTGGAGTTCACCGCCGACTGGTGCCCACCGTGCCGGCAGATGGGCCCGGTGCTCACGGCCCTCGCGGCGGAGGAGGGCGAGCGGCTGAAGGTGGTGCAGCTGGACGTGGACACCAATCCGGAGACGACGAACGCGTACAAGGTGCTGTCGATGCCGACGTTCATGGTGTTCCGGGACGGTGAGCCGGTGCGGTCGATGGTGGGCGCCCGGCCCAGGCGGCGGCTGATGGAGGAGCTGTCGGACGCACTGCCCGACGTGCTGCGCTGAACCGGCCGGTAATACGAAGAATCCCCCGGACAATTGCGTCCGGGGGATTTCCTTGCGTATATTCAAGAGTTCGCGACTTCAGGTCGAGGCGAAGTCGAGGAAGTTGCGGAGAAGTTCAGTGGGCACAGTATATCCGGGCTGGAGTGGAATTGTCAAACACCGAATTTCCGGACGATGAATTGCGCCAGGAGCAGGAATTCATCGACGGACTGTACGCGCGGGTGGACGCCCTGCGCGGCGACACCGAGGACTCGGTCGCGGACGCCCTCGCCCTCGGCGACAAGCCGATGCAGGCCCGCCTGGAGCGGGACATCCTGGTCGCCGAGCGCTCCGGGCTGCTCGCCGCGCTGAACGCCGTGGACGGCTCGCTGTGCTTCGGCCGCATCGACCTGACCTCCGGTACGAAGCACCACATCGGGCGGATCGGGCTGCGGCTGGACGACGCCGAGCGCACCCCGGTCCTCGTCGACTGGCGTGCCGAGGTCGCCCGCCCCTTCTACCTGGCCACCGGCCACACCCCGATGGGCCTGCGGCGCCGCCGGCACATCGCCACCGACGGCCGCCGGGTCGCCGCCCTGCACGACGAGATCCTGGACCTCGGCGACCGGGAGCGCACCGGCCACGAGGACCCGTCGGGCGACGCGGTGCTGCTCGCCGCGCTCAACTCGGCCCGCACCGGCCGGATGACCGACATCGTGCAGACCATCCAGGCCGAGCAGGACGAGATCATCCGGGCGCCCTACCGCGGGGTCCTGGTGGTCGAGGGCGGCCCGGGCACGGGAAAGACGGCGGTCGCGCTGCACCGCGCCGCCTTCCTCCTCTACGAGTACCGGGAACTGCTCGCCAAGCGGGCCGTCCTGATCGTCGGCCCGAACCCCGCCTTCCTCGGCTACATCGGCGAGGTGCTGCCCTCGCTGGGCGAGACGGGTGTGCTGCTGGCGACGGTCGGCGAGCTGTTCCCCGGCGTGAAGGCGACGGCCGCGGACACCCCCGAGGCGGCCGCCGTGAAGGGCCGCGCCGACATGGCCGACGTGCTCGCCGCCGTCGTACGCGACCGGCAGGCGCTGCCCGACCCCGTCCTCACCGTCGAGCACGACCGCGAGGTGCTGATGCTCGACGACGGCCTGGTGAACATGGCCCGCGAACGCACCCGCGCCGCCCGGCTCCCGCACAACGTGGCCCGTGAGCACTTCGAGGGCCACATCCTCAACACCCTCACCGACCTCTACGCCGAACGCGTGGGCACCGACCCCTTCGACGGCAGCAGCCTGCTCGACCCCTCCGACATCACCCAGATCCGCGACGATCTCGCCGAGAACCCCGAGGTCTGGTCGGCCATCGACCAGCTGTGGCCGCGGCTGACCCCGCAGCGTCTGGTCGCCGACTTCCTCGCCGGACCCGAGGGATACCTGAGCGACGAGGACGCGGCCGCGGTCCGCCGCCCGGTGACCCGGACCTGGACGGTCTCGGACGTGCCCCTCCTCGACGAGGCGGCGGAGCTCCTCGGCGTGGACGAGCGGGTCGCGCGGGCCCGCGCCGAGCGGGAGCGCGAGACCCAGATCGCCTACGCCCAGGGCGTCCTCGACGTCTCCTACGCCTCCCGCACCTACGAGTTCGACGACAAGGAGGACAGCGACCCCGAGGCCTCCGAGGTGCTGTCCGCGCACGACATCATCGACGCCGAGCGGTTCGCCGAGCGCCAGGAGGAGGAGGACTTCCGCAGCGCGGCCGAGCGGGCCGCGGCCGACCGCACCTGGGCGTTCGGGCACATCATCGTGGACGAGGCGCAGGAGCTGTCGCCGATGGCCTGGCGCCTGCTGATGCGCCGCAGCCCGACCCGGTCCATGACCCTGGTCGGCGACCCGGCCCAGACCGCGGAGGCGGCCGGCGTCGGCTCCTGGGCGGACATCCTCCAGCCCTACGTGGAGGACCGCTGGGAGCACACCCGCCTCGGCGTCAACTACCGCACCCCGTCCGAGATCATGGACCTCGCGGCGGCCGTGGTCCGCGCCGAGCACCCGGACTTCGAGCCCCCGAGCTCGGTCCGCTCGACGGGCGTACGGCCGTGGATCCGGCAGGCGTACGACGACCTCCCGGGCGCCGTCGGGAAGGCGGTCGCCGAACTCACCCCGGCGGAGGGCCGCCTGGCCGTGATCGCCCCGCGCGACCTGCACCGCACCCTCGCCGCCCGCCTGGACGGCGTCACGGCCGGCACCGACCCCGACCTGACGCGGACCGTCGTCCTGCTCGACCCGCGCCAGGCCAAGGGGCTCGAATTCGACTCCGTCCTGGTGGTGGAACCGGACCGCTACGGCACCAGCGACCTGTACGTGGCCCTGACCCGGGCCACCCAGCGGCTGGGGGTGCTGCACACCGGCGGCCTGCCGGAGGGGCTCAGGCAGGCCGCAGCCACACCGTAGCCAGCGGCGGCAGGGTCAGCCGGATGCTCGCGGGGCGGCCGTGGCTGCCCTGGGGCTCCGGTTTGACCGGGTCGGGGTTGGTGACGTCGCTGCCGCCGTAGCGGGCCAGGTCGGTGTTGAGGGTCTCGTGCCAGGCGGGGACCTCCTCCGGAACGCCCAGGCGGTAGTCGCGGACCACGGGGGAGAGGTTGGAGACGGCGAGGAGCGGCGTGCCCTCGGCGTCCAGGCGGAGGAACGCGAAGACGTTGTCCTCCGCCGCGTCCCCCACGATCCACTGGAAACCGGCGGGTGCCGTGTCCCGCTGCCACAGGGCCGGGGTCGCCCGGTACACCGAGTTGAGGTCGCGGACCAGGTCCCGTACGCCCCGGTGGTCGGCCGCCGCGCCGTACTCCGGGTCGAGCAGCCACCAGTCCGGGCCGTGCGCCTCCGACCACTCCGAGCCCTGCGCGAACTCCTGCCCCATGAAGAGCAACTGCTTGCCCGGGTGGGCCCACATGAAGGCCAGGTAGGCACGGTCGTCGGCGCGCTGCTGCCACCAGTCGCCGGGCATCTTGGAGACGAGCGAGCGCTTTCCGTGCACGACCTCGTCGTGGGAGATGGGCAGGACGTAGTTCTCGCTGTACGCGTACACCATCGAGAAGGTCATCTCGTGGTGGTGGTACCTGCGGTGGACGGGCTCGTGGGACATGTACTCCAGCGAGTCGTGCATCCAGCCCATGTTCCACTTCAGGCCGAAGCCGAGACCACCGCTGTCCGTGGGGCGGGTCACGCCCTCCCAGGCCGTCGACTCCTCGGCGATCGTGACCACGCCCGGGGACCGGCGGTAGACGGTCGCGTTCATCTCCTGGAGGAACGCCACCGCGTCCAGGTTCTCCCGGCCGCCGTGCTCGTTCGGCGTCCACTGGCCCGGCTCGCGCGAGTAGTCGAGGTAGAGCATCGAGGCGACCGCGTCCACGCGCAGGCCGTCGATGTGGAACTCCTCGCACCAGTACACGGCGTTCGCCACCAGGAAGTTGCGCACCTCGCGACGGCCGAAGTCGAACTCCAGGGTGCCCCAGTCGGGATGCGCGGCCCGCAGCGGATCCGCGTGCTCGTACAGCGGGCGGCCGTCGAACTCCGCGAGCGCCCAGTCGTCCCGCGGGAAGTGCGCCGGCACCCAGTCCATCAGGACGCCGATGCCCGCCCGGTGCAGGGCGTCGACCAGGAACTTGAAGTCGTCGGGGGTGCCGAGCCGGGAGGTCGGCGCGTAGAAGCCGGTGACCTGGTAGCCCCAGGAGCCGCCGAAGGGGTGCTCGGCGACCGGCATCAGCTCCACGTGCGTGAAGCCCAGGTCGCCGACGTAGGCGGGCAGTTCCTCGGCCAGCTGCCGGTAGCTCAGGCCGGGGCGCCAGGACGGCAGGTGCACCTCGTACACCGAGAACGGCGCCTCGTGCACGGGGGTGTCGCCGCGGTGCGCCATCCACTCCGCGTCGGACCACTCGTGGTGGGACGCGTGGACGATCGACGACGTGTTCGGCGGCACCTCGGTACGCCGGGCCATCGGATCCGCCCGCAGCGTCCGGGAGCCGTCCGGACGGGTGATCTCGAACTTGTACAGTTCGCCCTCGCCGATGCCCGGCAGGAACAGCTCCCAGATCCCCGAGGAGCCGAGCGAGCGCATCGGGAACCCGGTCCCGTCCCAGAAGTTGAAACCGCCGGCCACCCGCACACCCCGCGCGTTCGGCGCCCACACCGTGAACCGGGTGCCCGGCACGCCCTGGTGGACGGCCGGATGCGCGCCGAGCGCCTCCCACAGCCGCTCGTGCCGGCCCTCGCCGATCAGGTGCAGGTCCAGGTCGCCGAGGGCGGGCAGGAAGCGGTACGCGTCCTCCGTCTCCTGGACCGTCCCGTCGTACTCCACCAGCAGCCGGTAGACCGGCACGTCGGAGAGGGGGAGCAGGCCGGAGAAGAAGCCGTCGCCGTCGTCGTGCAGTTCGGCCCGCAGATCACTGCCCGCGACGGCCGTCACCGTGCGGGCGTACGGGCGGAACGCGCGGACGGCGATCCCGCCCGGGACCGGATGCGCGCCCAGCACCGAGTGCGGGTCGTGGTGGGTGCCGTGCAGCAGCCGCTCACGGTCGCCGGCGGCTACGGACACGGGGTTCTTGGAGGTCACGGACGCGTCTCCCGGGGATCAGGTCGGGTCGGGGGTGGCCAGGCGGTGCACGGCCGACAGCGGGACGGGCAGCCAGTCGGGGCGGTGCCGGGCCTCGTAGACGACCTCGTAGACGGCCTTGTCGGTCTCGTAGGCCCGCAGCAGGACGGGGTCGGTGCGCGGGTCGACGCCGGTGATCTCGGCGTAGCCGGCACAGTAGGCGGCCCGGCACCCGCGCGCCCAGTCGGGGGCCGCGGGGGTCACCGAGTGGGCCGCGTAGTCGAAGGAGCGCAGCATCCCGGCGATGTCCCGCACCGGCGGCTGCGGCATCCGGCGCTCGGCCAGCGGGCGGGCCGGCTCCCCCTCGAAGTCGATCAGCGACCACTGACCGGACGGCGCCCGCAGGCACTGCCCCAGGTGCAGGTCGCCGTGGACCCGCTGGGCGGTCCAGGTGTGGCCCTCGGCGGCCAGGTCGGCCAGCGCGGTGTAGGCGGACCGCAGCCCGTCCTCGTACGGCCGCAGCGCGGGCACCGCCTGCACGGCCGCGGCCAGCCGCTCGGTCATGCCCGCGACCTGCGACTCCAGCTGGCTGTGCCCGAGGGTGGCGGTCGGCAGCGCCCGGGCCAGCGCCGTGTGCACCTCGGCGGTGGCCCGCCCCAGCGCCCGCGCCTCGGCCGTGAAGTCCTCGCCCTTGGCCAGCTCCCGCAGCGCCAGCTCCCAGCCGTCGGTGGCGCCGCGCACGAAGGGCTGGAGGACGGCCAGGACATGGGGTTCCCCGCCCAGCTCCGCCCGCAGCCAGGCCGTCGGGGCGGGCACCCGGGCGCAGCCCTCGCGGGCCAGGGCCAGGGGTATCTCCAGGTCGGGGTTGACACCGGGCACGACCCGGCGCAACAGCTTCAGGATGAACGTATCTCCGTAGACGACCGAGGAGTTGGACTGCTCGGCGGTCAGCAGCCGGGCCACCAGGCCCTCGCGTATCTCCCGGCCCGGCTCGCGCTCGAAGCGCAGATCGCCGATGCGGGCCCGGCTGCGCAGGGCCTCCAGGAGGAGCTCCGCGGGCCGGGGGTCGTACAGGGCGTCGTAGACCGTGTGCCCGGCCAGCGGGCCGTCGGTCAGGTGTCCGATCAGCGCGGGCGCCAGCCGGGGTGGCAGCGCCTCGCGCACGCCTATGAGGAGCTGGTAGCAGTCGCCGGCCTCGGCGGGGGCGGGCGGCTGGTGGGCGCGGACCAGCAGGTGGTGCAGGCCCAGCCGGCCGTCCGAGGGCAGGAGTTCGGTCTCGGCCACCGGGGAGAAGCCCGTGACCGGGGATCCCTTGCCGGCGAACCAGCGCTGCCGGGGCAGCCACTCGCGCAGCAGGGGGTCGAGCGAGGCGAGGAGAGCGGGAGTGGAGGGGCTGACCGTTTCCGCCATGGCGGTACGTCCTTTCCCCGGTCGTCGGGGGCGTTAGTGATGCGTGCCCCGGGCGGGCCGGAGGAAACCAACCGCCGCCGCCCGGGGTGGACTGTGTCTGAGCGCTCCGCTGGGTGTGCGGTTCTTCGGCTGCGGGCCGGTGGGGGCCGGTCGCGCCCACGCGGCGGCAGCCGCATGTCCGATACCGCCTCGCGCCCCTTACGGGGCGCTCACCACCGGTCCGCCGGCTAGGCCGTCTCCGCGCGCAGCCGGAACCAGTAGAAGCCGTGCCCGGCCAGGGTGAGCAGGTACGGCAGTTCGCCGACCGCCGGGAAGCGCACCCCGCCGAACAGCTCCACCGGGTGCCGGCCGTTGAAGCGCCTGAGGTCCAGTTCCGTCGGCTGGGCGAAGCGGGAGAAGTTGTGCACGCAGAGGACCAGGTCGTCCTCGTACTCGCGCAGGAACGCGATCACCGCCGGGTTGGAGGACTGCAGTTCGGTGTAGGACCCCAGTCCGAAGGCAGGATTCTGCTTGCGGATCTCGATCATGCGCCGGGTCCAGTGCAGCAGGGACGACGGCGAGGACATCGACGCCTCGACGTTGGTGACCTGGTAGCCGTAGACCGGGTCCATGATCGTGGGCAGGTAGAGGCGTCCGGGGTCGCAGGAGGAGAAGCCGGCGTTGCGGTCCGGGGTCCATTGCATGGGGGTGCGCACCGCGTCGCGGTCGCCGAGCCAGATGTTGTCGCCCATGCCGATCTCGTCGCCGTAGTAGAGGATCGGTGAGCCGGGCAGGGACAGCAGCAGGGCGGTGAAGAGTTCGATCTGGTTGCGGTCGTTGTCGAGGAGGGTGGCCAGGCGGCGGCGGATGCCGATGTTGGCGCGCATACGCGGGTCCTTCGCGTATTCGGCCCACATGTAGTCGCGTTCCTCGTCGGTGACCATTTCCAGGGTCAGTTCGTCGTGGTTGCGCAGGAAGATGCCCCACTGGCAGCCGGAGGGAATGGCGGGGGTCTTGGCGAGGATTTCCGAGACGGGGTAGCGCGATTCCCGGCGTACCGCCATGAAGATCCGCGGCATGACCGGGAAATGGAACGCCATGTGGCACTCGTCCCCGCCGCTGCGGTAGTCGCCGAAGTAGTCGACGACGTCCTCCGGCCACTGGTTCGCCTCGGCCAGCAGCACGGTGTCCGGGTACTGGGTGTCGATCTCCTTGCGCACCCGCTTCAGGAAGTCGTGGGTCGCGGGGAGGTTCTCGCAGTTGGTGCCCTCGCGCTGGTAGAGGTACGGCACCGCGTCGAGGCGGAAGCCGTCGATGCCCAGGTCCAGCCAGAAGCGCAGCGCGGAGAGGATCTCCTCCTGGACGGCCGGGTTCTCGTAGTTGAGGTCGGGCTGGTGCGAGAAGAACCGGTGCCAGTAGTACTGCTTGCGGACCGGGTCGTAGGTCCAGTTGGAGACCTCGGTGTCCACGAAGATGATCCGCGCGTCCTGGTACTGCTTGTCGTCGTCGGCCCAGACGTAGTAGTCCCCGTACGGCCCGTCGGGATCCTTGCGCGACTCCTGGAACCACGGGTGCTGGTCGCTGGTGTGGTTCATGACGAAGTCGATGATGACGCGCATGCCGCGCTGGTGGGCGGCGTCGACGAACTCCACGAAGTCGGCGAGGTCGCCGAACTCGGGGAGTACGGCGGTGTAGTCGGAGACGTCGTAACCGCCGTCCCGCAGCGGGGACTTGAAGAAGGGCGGCAGCCAGAGGCAGTCGACGCCGAGCCACTGCAGGTAGTCGAGTTTGGCGGTGAGGCCCTTGAGGTCGCCGATGCCGTCGCCGTTGCTGTCCTGGAAGGAGCGGACCAGGACCTCGTAGAAGACGGCGCGTTTGAACCAGTCCGGGTCCCGGTCCTTCGCGGGAGTGTCCTCGAAGGTGTCCGGGACGGGTTCGTTGACGATCATTGTGTGGGTGACCCTCCGATCCGCGGGGACGGTCGCAGGACGGTGAGGATGTGCGCGGCCCGGTGCCCCGGTTCCAGGCGCACATAGTTGGCCCTGCCCCAGTTGTAGGTTTCGCCGGTGAGCTCGTCGCGCACCGGCACCGACTCGTGCCAGTTCAGGCCGAGTTGCGGCATGTCCAACGAGACCGTGGCCTCCTGGGTGTGGTGGGGGTCGAGGTTCACGACCACCAGAACCGTGTTCGATCCGCTCCGCTTGCTGTAGACGATCACCGCGTCCTGGTCGGCGTGGTGGAAGTGGAGGTCGCGCAGCTGCCGCAGGGCCGGGTTCGCCCGCCGGACGGTGTTGAGGCGGGTGATGAGGGGGGCGATGCCCTCGGTCTCGGCGCGGGCCCAGTCGCGGGCTTTGAGCTGGTACTTCTCCGAGTCGAGGTACTCCTCGCTGCCCTCCTTCAGCGGGGTGTTCTCGCAGAGTTCGTAGCCGCTGTAGATGCCCCAGGTGGGGGAGAGGGTGGCGGCGAGCACGGCACGGGCCTCGAAGGCGGGACGGCCGCCGTGCTGGAGGTAGGCGTGCAGGATGTCCGGGGTGTTGGCGAAGAAGTTCGGCCGCATGGAGGCAGCCGACTCGCCCGACAACTCGGTGAGGTACTCGGTGAGTTCCTGCTTGCTGTTGCGCCAGGTGAAGTACGTGTACGACTGCTGGAAACCGATCTGGGCCAGAGTGCGCATCATCGCGGGCCGGGTGAAGGCCTCGGCGAGGAAGATGACGTCCGGGTCGGCGCGGTTGACCTCGCCGATCACCCGCTCCCAGAACACCACCGGCTTGGTGTGCGGGTTGTCCACGCGGAAGATCCGCACCCCGCAGTCCATCCAGTGCCGCAGCACGCGGACCGTCTCGGTGATCAGGCCTGCCATGTCGGCGTCGAAGGCGATGGGGTAGATGTCCTGGTACTTCTTCGGCGGGTTCTCGGCGTAGGCGATGGTGCCGTCGGGCCGGTGGTGGAACCACTCCGGGTGCTTCTCCACCCAGGGATGGTCCGGCGAGCACTGCAGCGCGAAGTCCAGGGCGATCTCCAGGCCGTGCCGGCCGGCCTCCGCCACGAACCACCGGAAGTCCTCCAGGGTCCCCAGATCGGGGTGGACGGCGTCGTGGCCGCCCTCGGGCGATCCGATCGCCCACGGCACCCCCACATCCTCCGGGCCCGGGGTGAGGGTGTTGTTGCGGCCCTTGCGGAAGGTGGTGCCGATGGGATGGATCGGCGGGAGGTAGACGACGTCGAAGCCCATCTCCGCGATCTTCGGCAGCCGCCGGGCCGCGGTCCGGAACGTGCCGTGCGGCCGCTCCGGCGTTCCCTCCGAGCGCGGGAAGAACTCGTACCAGGAGCCGTACAGCGCCCGTTCACGCTCCACGAGCAGCGGCAGCTCCTCGGAGACGGTCACCAGCTCCCGCAGCGGATACCGCGCCAGGACCTTGTCGACCTCGGGCGTGAGGGCGGCGGCCAGCCGCCAGGGGGCGGGCCGTTCCTCGTCGCGGAGGGCGGCGGCCGCGGTCAGCAGGATTTCCCGTTTTTTTGCCTTCGGGACCCCGGCGGCGGCCCGTTCGTAGAGCCGGGCGCCCTCCTCCAGGACCAGATCGGTGTCCATGCCCGCCGGGATCTTGATCTGTGCGTGGTGGCGCCAGGTGGCGACCGGATCTCCCCATGCCTCGACCTGGTAGGTCCAGCGGCCCGGTTTCCCGTCGACGGTGACCTCGGCGCCCCAGCGGTCGGTACCGGGGGCCAGCTCCCGCATCGGCGTCCAGGGCCCCGGGCGGCCCTTCGGGTCCTTCAGTACGACGTTGGCGGCGACGGCGTCATGGCCCTCGCGGAAGACGGTGGCGGTGACCTCGAACGACTCCCCGGTGACCGCTTTGGCGGGCCGGCGCCCCTGCTGGATCAGCGGGCGGACGTCGAGGACGGGTATGCGGCCGACGGCGGTGGCCTCGTCCGCGCTGGGTGGCGCGCCGGGTGACGTGCGCCGGTTCGGAGGTGCTGACGGTTGGTGCGTGGCGGGCATGACCGCTCCTGTCCGCGGCAACGAGGGTGTGGGCGGATGGGTGGTGGGGAGGTGGGTCCTGCGGGGGTGTACCTGGTGTTGTACCGCTGCCTGGTGTCAGTGCTGTGTCTGTGGGGTGTACCGGAGGAGCCTTCCCACCCTATTCGGGTGGGCAATCCGGCACTTTGTTAACTACTCAGCCGTATGTCTACGCACAAGACCGGCCCCGTTCGCGGCGAACGGGGCCGGTGGCGTGATCGCGTGCCAGAAACCGCTTTACGACTCCGGCACCCGTAGCAGCCTGTCGGGTGACCCGCGCCCCGCATCCGACACCTTCCCGCTCGCCGCTCCCGCAATCAGGGCGTCGGCGACCCGGGCGGGGGTCGCCCCGCGGTGCCCGGCGAGATAGAGGGCGGCGGCGCCCGCGACGTGCGGTGCCGCCATCGACGTACCCGAGTAGGTCGCCCTGGCGGTGTCGCTCGCGTTCGAGTCCGAGGCGATCGCCACGCCCGGGGCGAACAGGTCGACGGCCGAGCCGTAGTCGGAGAAGCCCGCGCGGGTGTCGGTGCGGTCGGTGGCGCCGACGGTGAGGGCCTGCGGCACGTCGGCCGGCGAGTAGCGGGCGGCCGGGAGGCCGCCGTTGCCGGCGGCGACCGTGTAGGTCACGCCTGCCTTGATCGAGTTCCTTACGGCGGTGTCCAGTTGGGCGCTGTGGTAGCCGCCCAGGCTGAGGTTGGCGACCGCCGGTCTGCGGGCGTGCGCGGTGACCCAGTCGACACCGGCGATGACCTGGGCGGTGGTGCCCGCCCCGGTGTCGTCCAGGACCCGCACGGAGACGATCCGGGCCTTCTTGGCGACGCCGTACCGGGTACCGGCGATGATGCCGGCGACATGGGTGCCGTGCCCGTTGCCGTCGCCGGCGGACCTGTCGTTGCCCACGAAGTCCCAGCCGTAGCTCGCGCGTCCGCCGAAGTCGGTGTGCGCGATGCGGACACCGGTGTCGATCACGTACACGGTGACGCCCGCGCCCGCCGACCCCGGCGAGCGGTACGACCTGTCCAGCGGCAGCCCCGCCTGGTCGACGCGGTCCAGCCCCCAGGACGGCGGGTTCTTCTGGAGGTACGTCCGGGAGCGCGCCAGCCGCACCCGGCTGTCCTGGACGACGGAGGCGACCCGCGAGTCCGCGGCGAGCCGCCTGGCCTGTGCAGCGCTTGCTTCGACGGCGTAGCCGTTCAGCACGCTGCCGTAAGTATGGCTTATTTTCGCCCCATACCGGGCGGCGACGTCCCTCCCGGCCGCCGACGACCCCCTGATTCCCTCCTTGAGCGTCACCAGATAACTCCCGCCGACCGAACCGGCCCGGCCGGCGCCGACGACGGTCCCCTCCGGTACGGCGTGCGCGGGCAGGGTGGCCGTCGACAACACCGCGGCCGTGACGACCGCGGTCAAGCCCCCCACCAGACGCAGCCGCCGGCTGTACGTCCGTGCCATGGCTGTGAGTCCCCCTCCTCAGCTCAGGGAGGCAGGGTCTCGTACGGGGCGAAAGCCGACAAGAAGGCACCCGGGAGCGAACGCCGGCGGACACCACGTCCCAGCCCGTCCGGCGCCTGGGACGCAGGCCGGTCCACACCCCTCTGGGCCCACCCAGGACCTGAGCCCGAAAGCCGGACAGCACCCCTCTCAGCCCGTCCGGCGTTTGACGACGGGGCCGTTCAGGCCGAAGCGGGGGTCTGGGGGCGGCAGCCCCCAGCGGTACCCCGACACCGGTACTGTCGGACAGACGCCGAGCCGCACACCGCCGTACGGCTCTCACCGCGAACGCGAAACGCACGAGGTGGAATGTGAAGGCGATCCGTCGGTTCACCGTCCGTCCCGTTCTCCCCGAACCCCTCCGCCCCCTCAGCGACCTGGCCCGCAACCTGCGCTGGTCGTGGCACGCCGAGACCCGTGACCTGTTCCAGGCCGTCGACCCCGAGCGCTGGGCCGCCTCGGAGGGCGACCCGGTGCGACTGCTCGGCAGTGTGCCGCCGGCGCGCCTCGCCGAACTGGCCGGGGACCGCCGTTTCCTGCGCCGGCTGACCGCGGTCGCCGACGACCTGGGCGACTACGTGACCGGCGACCGCTGGTACCAGTCCCGCCCCGAGTCCGCCGAACTCCCGGCCGCCGTGGCCTACTTCTCACCCGAGTTCGGCATCACGGCCGCCCTGCCCCAGTACTCCGGCGGCCTCGGCATCCTGGCCGGCGACCACCTCAAGTCGGCCAGCGACCTCGGCGTGCCGCTGATCGGCGTCGGCCTGCTGTACCGGCACGGCTACTTCCGGCAGACCCTGTCCCGGGACGGCTGGCAGCAGGAGCACTATCCCGTCCTCGACCCCAACGAACTCCCCGTGGCCCTGCTGAAGGAGGCCGACGGCGCCCCGGCGCACGTCTCCCTCGCGCTGCCCGGCGGCAGACTGCTGCGGGCCCGTATCTGGCTGGCCCAGGTCGGCAGGGTGCCGCTGCTGATGCTGGACTCGGACGTCGAGGAGAACGACGTCGGCGAACGCGGGGTCACCGACCGGCTCTACGGCGGCGGCAGCGAGCACCGGCTGCTCCAGGAGATGCTGCTCGGGATAGGAGGTGTGCGGGCCGTACGGACGTACTGCCGGCTCACCGGCCACCCCGAGCCGGAGGTGTTCCACACCAACGAGGGGCACGCCGGCTTCCTGGGCCTGGAGCGGATCGCCGAACTGGTCGCCGCCGGGCTGGACTTCGACGCGGCGCTGGAGGCGGTGCGGGCCGGCACGGTCTTCACCACCCACACGCCCGTCCCGGCCGGCATCGACCGCTTCGACCGTGAGCTGGTCGCCCACCACTTCGGCGCGGACGCCGAACTCCCCGGGATCGGGGTCGAGCACATCCTGCGGCTCGGCATGGAGACGTACCCCGGCGGCGAGCCCAACCTGTTCAACATGGCCGTGATGGGGCTGCGGCTCGCCCAGCGCGCCAACGGGGTCTCGCTGCTGCACGGCAACGTCAGCCGGGAGATGTTCTCCGGGCTGTGGCCGGGGTTCGACCCCGACGAGGTGCCGATCACCTCGGTGACGAACGGGGTGCACGCCCCGACCTGGGTGGCCCCGGAGGTGGTCCGGCTGGGCGCCCGGCAGCTCGGTGACCGCCGCACCGAGGAGGCGCTGACGGTCGGCGGTCCGGAACGCTGGGACGCCGTCGCCGAGATCGCCGACCAGGAGATCTGGGAGCTGCGCCGCAGCCTGCGCGAGCAGCTGGTGCTGGAGGTGCGGGAGCGGCTGCGCGCGTCCTGGCGGCAACGCGGCGCCGGTACCGCCGAGCTGGGGTGGATCGACGGCGCCCTCGACCCCGACGTGCTCACCATCGGGTTCGCCCGGCGCGTCCCCTCGTACAAACGTCTCACGCTCATGCTGCGCGACCGCGACCGCCTGATGGATCTCCTGACCCATCCCGAGCGGCCGATCCAGATCGTGGTGGCGGGCAAGGCGCACCCGGCCGACGACGGCGGCAAGCGGCTGGTGCAGGAACTGGTCCGCTTCACCGACGACCCGCGGGTCCGCCACCGCGTCGTCTTCCTGCCCGACTACGGCATGGCGATGGCGCAGAAGCTCCTGCCCGGCTGCGACATCTGGCTGAACAACCCGCTGCGCCCCCTGGAGGCGTGCGGGACGAGCGGGATGAAGGCGGCGCTCAACGGCGGCCTCAACCTGTCCGTCCTGGACGGCTGGTGGGACGAATGGTTCCAGCCGGACTTCGGCTGGGCGATCCCGACGGCGGACGGCGCCGGAACCGATCCCGACCGCCGGGACGACATCGAGGCCGCCGCGCTGTACGACCTGCTGGAGCAGCGGGTGACCCCGCGCTTCTACGAGCGCGGCCGCAGCGGTCTGCCGGACCGCTGGATCGAGATGGTCCGCCAGACCCTTACCCTCCTCGGTCCCAAGGTGCTGGCGGGCCGCATGGTCCGGGAGTACGTGGAGCGCCTCTACACCCCGGCGGCGCACGCCCACCGGTCCATGACCCCGGACACGGCCCGCGAACTCTCCGCCTGGAAGGGCAGGGTGCGGGCGGCCTGGCACGGCGTCTCGGTGGACCACGTCGAGACGGCCACCGCCACGGCCACCGCCGAACTCGGCACCACCCTCGCCGTACGCGTCCGGGTCCGCCTCGGCGACCTCGTCCCCGACGACGTGGAGGTCCAGGCCGTCTCCGGCCGGGTCGACCCGGAGGACCGCATCACCGACGCGACCACGGTGCCGCTGAAACCGACCACCGGCCCCGACCTGGAGGGCCACTGGACCTACGAGGGCCCCCTCTCCCTGGACCGCACGGGCCCCTACGGCTACACGGTCCGCATCCTCCCCACCCACCGCCTGCTGGCGTCGGGCGCGGAGCTGGGACTGGTGGTGGTCCCCGCGGAGGGGGCGGTGACGGGGGCCGGGGTGCTGATGCGCTGACCGCGTGGAACCCGACACGCCAAGGGTGGGTTTTGCCTGCCCTTGGCGATCGGATTGCTCTCGGTGGCATCTGCCATGCCTGCCCCATGCGCACCGTCACTACGGTTGCGAGTGGGCATGTACACGAAGTGACGTACGGGGGCGGAGCTTCGATGAGCGATCTGAGAGCGGACACCAAGCGCATACGCGAGTGCTCGCGAGCGCTGCAGCGGATCTACGACAACTTCACCAGCCGCACCAATCCGGCCAAAGGACGCAGGTGAGGTCCTGGTGTCTGATCTCGCCTCCCTCGGCAACGCGATGCTGCACGACGCCGGCTCCACACTCTCCGTTCTCGGCGGACTCGCTCTGGTGGCGGGCGGCCTCGGGGAGGAGGCCGGAGGCGTGCTGCTGGACGCCACCGGCATCGGCGCCGCCCTCGGTATCCCGATCAATGTCGCGGCCGCCGCCCAGATCGCCGTGGGGGTGTCCATGGCGGGTGCCGGACTGGCCAACATCGTCAACGACGCGACCGGGCCCGACCGGGTCGACATGACGTCCGACGGTACCGGCGGCGGAGGCGGTGACTGGGATCCGGCGGCGGAGGCGGGCCGGACCAGGCCGTCGGGGCAGCCGGACCCTGCCGCGCAGCCGCGCGGGAAGCCGGAATCCCTGAGCAAGAATGACGACGCGGAGACGATCCGGGCCAAGGGCCGGGAGGTGCACTCTGCCGAGACGCTGGCAAAGCAGGGATACGACGTCGAACAGTCCCCGGGTACGATGCCGAACGGCACCAAGCCCGATTTCCGGATCGAAGGCGAAATCTTCGACAATTACGCCCCGACGTCCAGCAGTCCCCGCTCCATCTGGTCCGCTGTGGAGAAGAAGGTGGACAAGGGGCAGACAGAGCGCGTCGTTCTGAACCTCGGAGACAGCAACGCCGATCTCGGGGCACTCCGAAAGCAGTTCCACGACTGGCCCAAGTCAGGCCTCAAAGAGGTGCTGGTGATCGACCGCGCCGGAAACGTCGTTCCTCTCTATCCGTAGAAATCAAGAGAAAGTATCTCCATGGCAATCGAGTACGATCTCGACATCGCGACGGGATCGTCCGCCGCCGAGGTCGCTGCCCGGCTCTCCGAAGCGGGCAGGGAGAGTGGCGTGTTCGACACGTCGGTCGCGCCCGAAACGCTCATGGCGCGGGGGACGTTCGCGCTGAGCCGACTGGGGACTACCGTCAGCGTCCTCCCGCAACGGACGCCACACCCGTGGCACCCCGTCGTCGCCGGACTCGGATTCGTTCCGACAGTCGGTGTGGGATTTCGGATGGCCAAGGACGCCGACGTCCCGGACCAGCAGGACGACATGATCCGCCTGGTGGCCCCTCTGCTGGAGAACATCGACGGCGACGCGGTTCTGCACTTCCAGTACGAGGTGATCTGGCTGCTTCGCCGGAACGGCGAGCTCAGCCTCAACGAACGGGACGACATCTGGCCGCCACGGCGGCTGGCCCTGATGACGCAGCCCTACCGGCGGGAAACCCACAGCATGGACTCGGAGTGAGCCGGCACGTGCGATTCCGGTTTCACGCGACCGATATGCCCGGGCGCGACATCTGGTGCCCGAACGCCGAGGTCTCCCAGACATTCGTGGGGACTGCCGAGGTCTTCTCCCAGGTTTTCGGCCTCGCATCAGGCATCGGTGACCCCGTCGACGGAGTCTGCCTCATCGACTTCGCGGACTTCGGCGTGCTCTGTGCCGCGGCCGTCGGCCGGTTCAGCGGCACTCGTGAGGGAATCCTGCGCTCCCTGTCCCTCGGCTTCATCGCGACCGCGCTCGTCCTCATCGACCGCGCAGGACAGCCGGCGCCCGCCATGCCCGGCCCGGATCAGGAACGGGCGCGGGCGGTACTGCGGGACCAGCATGCCCGGGCCATGACTGTCTGACCGTCAGAACTCCGGCTCCGCATCCGCGCAGAGCCGCCGCAGTACCGCCCCGCATCTGCGTGCGTACGCGTGCTGCAGACCCCGGGCCGCGGCGCCGCCCGCGCGGGCGTACCACTTGGCGGGTTTGCTGAAGGCCGCGACCGTGAGCCAGACCGTGCCGTCGCCGGTGCGGTCGACCACGAAGGCCTCTTCGCCGCTTTCGGGGTGGCCGGTGAGGGTGCCGTAGGCCCAGCCGGCGCGGCGGGACTCCTCGGCCGTCCAGACGATCCGGCAGGGGGCCTTGATCAGACCGGCCAGGGTGACGGTGACGTCGACGCCGGGGGCCGCGCGGTCGGCGGTGGCGTCGATGCCCACGCCGAGGGCGCGGTGCAGCTCCCAGGTGAGGACCGCCTCGGCGGCCCGGCGGAAGACTTCCTGGCCCTCGCCTATGCGCGTGCGCACGTGCAGGGGGTGGAAGCCCGGTGGGCAGGCGGCGAGGTTGTCGCGGGTGGCGCCGACCGCCTCGTACGTGAAGGACATGGGAGAGAGCGTAGGGCGGGCCCCCGGGACGCCTGCTCCCCGGGGGCCCGCCCGTGACGCTCGGTGCGGGGTCAGCTGACGTTGACCGCCGTCCAGGCCGCCGCCACCGCGTTGTACTCGGTGGAGCCGGAGCCGTACAGCGCGGCCGCCGCGGACAGCGTGCCGGTGCGGGCCGACTTGTAGTTGGTGGTCGAGGTGAAGTACGTGGTCAGGGCCTTGTACCAGATCTGGAGGGCCTTGGCCCGGCCGATGCCGGTGACCGTGGAGCCGCTGTAGGTCGGGGAGTTGTAGGACACCCCGTTGATCGTCTTCGAGCCGCTGCCCTCGGACAGCAGGTAGAAGAAGTGGTTCGCGACACCGGACGAGTAGTGCACGTCCAGGTTCTTCACCGACGAGGACCAGTAGTCGGCCGAGCCGCCGTCCTTGCTGGGCTTGTCCATGTAGCGCAGCGGGGAGCCGTCGCCGTTGATGTCGATCTTCTCGCCGATGAGGTAGTCGCCGACGTCGGAGGAGTTGTTGGCGTAGAACTCGACGCCGGTGCCGAAGATGTCGGAGGTGGCCTCGTTCAGGCCGCC
Organism: Streptomyces sp. NPDC028289; assembly: GCF_055565975.1. NCBI lineage: Bacteria > Bacillati > Actinomycetota > Actinomycetes > Kitasatosporales > Streptomycetaceae > Streptomyces > Streptomyces sp. NPDC028289. The sequence goes on from NZ_JBVHTI010000003.1 coordinate 1,241,224, forward strand.
GGACTCGCCGCTGTAGTTGAGACCGGCGGTGTTGGCGGTGACGCCGTGGCTCATCTCGTGGCCGGCCACGTCCAGAGAGGTCAGCGGGTGGGTGTTGCTGTCACCGTCGCCGTAGGTCATGCAGAAGCAGCTGTCGTCCCAGAACGCGTTGACGTACGAGCTGCCGTAGTGGACGCGGGAGTAGGCGCCGACACCGTCGTTCTTGATGCCGCTGCGGCCGAAGGTGTCCTTGTAGAAGTCCCAGGTCTCCTGCGCGCCGTAGGCGGCGTCGGCGGCCGCGGTCACGTCGGTGGTGGAGCTGGAGGCGGTGCCGGTGCCCCACGTGTTGGTGGTGTTGGTGAACAGGGTGCCGGTGCCGGAGCTGGTGGTGTGCTTCAGGTTGTACGTCTTGTGCCCGCCGCGGGAGGCGTCGGTCAGCGAGTACGTCGAGCCCGACAGCGTGGTGGTGAGGCTGACCGTGCCGGAGTACAGGGTCTTGCCGGTGCCGGTGGCGTTCTCGATGCCCTGGTACTGGAAGAGCTTCTTGCCGGTGGCGGCGTCGGTGATGACGTGCAGCTGGTTGGGGGTGCCGTCGTCCTGGAAGCCGCCGACGATCGTCTCGTAGGCGAGGACGGGGGTGCCGGAGCCGGCCCAGATCACCTTGCGGGCGCCGTCGGCGGCCGACTTGGTGGAGCCCAGCGTCTTCGCGGCGGCGAGGGCCGTCTTCTCGGCCTTGGCCGCGGTGAGCTGCGGCTTCAGGGAGGCCACCTTGATGGTCGCCTTGGTCGCCTTGGTGACGCCCTCGGTCTTGCCGGCCTTGGAGGTGTGCACGACGATGTCGCCGCCGAGGACGGGCAGGCCCGCGTAGGTGCGCTCGTAGCGCGTGTGGACCGTGCCGTCGACGTCCTTCACGACGTCCTTGACGACCAGCTTCTCCTTGGTGCCGAGGCCTATCTGCTTGGCCGTCTCGGCGACGTGCGCGTCCGCCTTCTGGATCAGGGCGGTGCGGGCGGCGTTGGAGAGCAGCGTGGGGGCGGCGGCCAGCGGCTGCTTGGCGGCGGCCGTGGCGTTCGCGGTCATACCGGTGGTGAGGAGGGCGCCGGCGGCGACAGCGGTGGCGATGGCGAGCGTGGTGCGCTTGTGACGCGCGTAGAGGGGGCTCACTCAAGCTCCTTCAGGATGTGGGGAGTCCGGGCGGAGTGGGGTTACCGGCCCGGCTGTGGGGTTGTGAAGTTGCTGTGCTGTGCGACGGGTGAAGGAAGAGTGACATCAAGGTCGCGTACATGTCAGGACCCTGAAGTGATGTTGGCCGAAAAGCAGGTGTTGGGTGAACATTGCGGCCATGTAAAACGGGCGCCGCCCGAGGGGAGGTCCCCCGCGGACGGCGCCCGGTGCGCGCGGTTATTACCTGCGGTTACGGGAAGGTCAGCTTCCACCCGTTGATCGTGCCGACGTCCTGCGCGGCCTGGTCCTGGACCTTCAACTTCCAGGTGCCGTTGGCCGATTCCGACGAGGCGTTCACCGTGTAGGTGTCCGTCACGTCGTCCGCCGAGTCGGAGGAGCTGAAGTTCTTCAGCCGGTACGACGTACCGGACGGACCGACGAGGTCGATCACCAGGTCGCCGCGCCACGTGTGGCTGATATTCGGCGTTACCTGGAGGTTGCTCGGCGCGTTTCCGGTCCGGCCGGAGACCGTGATCGACGAGGTGACCGCCGGCCCGTTGTCCGGAATCGACACGGGCGTGGTGCTCTCGTACGACGTGCCCGTACCGCCGCCACCGCCGGACCGGGAGCCGACCGCCACGGCCGCCCAGGCGTCCTGCACCGCCTTGTACTCGGTGCTGGTGGTGCCGTACAGCTCACCCGCCGCCGCGAGGGTGCCGGTGCGGGCGGCCGCGTAGTTGGTGGTCGAGGTGAACTTGGTGGTGAGCGCCCGGTACCAGATCTGCAGTGCCTTGTCCCGGCCGATGCCGGTGACCGGGAGGCCGTCCTTCGTGGGCGAGTTGTAGCTGACGCCGTTGATGACCTTGGCGCCGCTGCCCTCGCTCAGCAGGTAGAAGAAGTGGTTCGCCACGCCCGACGAGTAGTGCACGTCGAGGCCGCCGACGGACGAGGACCAGTAGTCGGCCGAGCCGCCGTCCTTGCTGGGCTTGTCCATGTAGCGCAGCGGGGTGCCGTCGCCGTTGATGTCGATCTTCTCGCCGATGAGGTAGTCGCCGACGTCGGAGGAGTTGTTGGCGTAGAACTCGACGCCGGTGCCGAAGATGTCGGAGGTGGCCTCGTTCAGGCCGCCGGACTCGCCGCTGTAGTTGAGGCCGGCCGTGTTCGACGTGACGCCGTGGCTCATCTCGTGGCCGGCCACGTCGAGGGCGGTCAGCGGGTCCGCGTTGCCGGAGCCGTCGCCGTACGTCATGCAGAAGCAGCTGTCGTCCCAGAACGCGTTCACGTACGAGTTGCCGTAGTGGACGCGGGAGTAGGCGCCGACGCCGTTGTTCTTGATGCCGCTGCGGCCGAAGGTGTTCTTGTAGAAGTCCCAGGTCTCGGCGGCCCCGTAGTGCGCGTCGGCGCCCGCGGTGGCGGCGTTCGACGTGGTGCCGTTGCCCCAGGTGTTGCTCGACTGCGAGAACAGCGTGCCGGTGCCCGAGGTACCGTGGTTCAGGTTGTACGTCTTGTGGCCGCCGCGGTCGCCGTCGGTCAGGGTGTACGTCGAGCCCGACTGGGTCGTCGACAGCGAGACGGTCCCGCTGTACTGGGTGTTGCCGGTGCCGGTGACGTTCTCGATGCCCTGGTACTGGAAGAGCTTCTTGCCGGTGGCGGCGTCGGTGATGACGTGCAGCTGGTTGGGGGTGCCGTCGTCCTGGAAGCCGCCGACGATCGTCTCGTAGGCGAGGACGGGGGTGCCGGAGCCGGCCCAGATCACCTTGCGGGCGCCGTCGGCGGCCGACTTGGTGGAGCCCAGCGTCTTCGCGGCGGCGAGGGCGGTCTTCTCGGCGCTCGCCGCGCTCTTGGCCGGGGAGAGGTCGGCGACCTTGAGCGTGGCGTTGTTCGCCTTGATGACGCGCTCGGTGGCACCCGACTTCGCGGTGTCGACGATCAGGTCGCCGCCGAGGACGGGCAGGCCCGCGTAGGTGCGCTCGTAGCGGGTGTGCAGGGTGCCGTCGGCGTCCTTGACGACGTCCTTGACGACCAGCTTCTCCTGGGTGCCGAGGCCTATCGCCCTGGCGGTGGCGGCCCGTTCGGTGCTCGCGTCGCGGAGCAGTTCGGCGCGCTGCGAGGGCGAGAGCTTGACGGCCGCGTGGGCCGGGTTGGCCCTGCCGAGCTGCGGGGCGGCCGGGGCGGCGCTGGCGGCGCCCGACTGGACGGCGGCGGCGATCAGGGCGCCGACCCCGGCGAGGGCGACGGCAGCGGTGCGGCGGTACGTGCTGTGGGGGGTGCGTCTGCGAGAGGAACTGCTTCTCAACACTGACTCCTTCTGCGTGGCCGCGGGTCGCACGGCCAGGGGAGATCCGGACGGCGGGTGGGCCGGCCGGGCAGAACTGGGCGGAACGCGGAACCATGTGCGCGTGCAGTGCCGGGCCGACAGCGACGGTGGGGTGAAGCTGTGGGGTTGCTGTGAGTCGGCCGTGGGAAGAGTGGCACCAGAAAACGCAAACTGTCAGGACCGCGTCAGAAACTTGGCCGGAAATCGTCCGTTGTCCGGATGTTCATGTTCGGTATGCGGATGGTTGAGGGGATGTCAAGGGCCGCAGCCGCTACAGCCGCCATGGCCGCTACGGCGGCTCAGAGCGCCTTGTCGCCGTGCCAGGTCGCCCACAGGGCCGCGTACGCCCCGCCCGCCGCCACCAGCTCCTCGTGCGTGCCCAGTTCGGTGAGGAGGCCGTCCTCCATCACGGCCACCCGGTCGGCGTCGTGCGCGGTGTGCAGCCGGTGGGCGATGGCGATGACCGTACGGCCCTCGAGCACGGCCGCCAGGGCGCGCTCGGTGTGCCGGGCGGTCGCCGGGTCCAGCAGCGCGGTCGCCTCGTCCAGGATCAGCGTGTGCGGGTCGGCCAGCACCACCCGGGCCAGCGCGAGTTGCTGGGCCCGGGAGCCGTCGGCGGTCGTGCCGCCCGTGCCGCCCGCGCCGAGCAGGGTGTCGAGGCCGTCGGGCAGGCCGCGCACCCAGTCGTCGGCGCCGACGGCGGTCAGCGCCGTCCACAGGTCCGCGTCGCTCGCGGCCGGTTCGGCGATCAGCAGGTTGTCCCGGACCGTGCCGAGGAAGACGTGGTGCTCCTGGGTGACCAGGACGACCTGGCGCCGCAGCCGCTCCGGTTCCAGCCCGGCGATCGGCACCCCGCCCACGGTCACCGAGCCCGACCCGGGCGCCTCGACGCCGGCCAGCAGCCGGCTCAGCGTCGTCTTCCCGGCACCGGACGGCCCCACCACCGCGAGCCGCTCCCCGGGCCGCACCGTGAGGTCCACCCCACGCAGCACCTCACCGCCGCGCTCGTAGGCGTACCGCACCCCGCGCACGTCGATCCGGTCGTCCGCCGGAGCCGGCGCCGCGCCGTCCGCCGCCGCCCGCGGAGCCCGCGCCAGCCCCTCCACCCGGGCGAACGAGGCGCTGCTGGACTGGAGTTGCTCCACCCGCATCAGGATCTGGTCCAGCGGTTCCGTGAACTGCCGCAGATACAGCGCGGCCGACACCGTCACGCCGACGCCCGTGTGCAGCAGCCCGCCGACCAGCAGCACCCCGGCCACCGGCACCGTGTACGACACCTCGACGGCCGGAAAGAACACGGTCCGCAGCCACAGGGTGTAGAACCGGGCCTTCCGGTTGGTCTCCAGCGCGTCCCGGCTCGCCGTGATCCGCTGCTCCTGGAGCCGGAACGCCTCCACCGTGCGGGCGCCCGACACCGTCGCCGTGACGATCTCCGCGACCCCGGAGGTGGCCGCGCCCTCGGCGAGGTAGCCGTCCCGGGCCCGACGCAGGTACCAGCGCAGCGCGAACCAGACCGGGGTCAGCCCGAGCACCCCGAACCCGGCCAGCACCGGGTCCAGGACGAACACGGCGCCCATCACGAACGCCGCCTGCACCGTGGCGACCAGCAGCTCGGGACCGGCGTCCCGCAGGGTGGTGCCGACGGTGCTCACGTCGCCCGTGCCGCGTGCGGTGAGGTCGCCGGTGCCGGCCCGCTCCACCACCGACGCGGGCAGCGCGAGCGCCCGGTCCACGAACTCCTCGCGGACGCGGGCCAGCGTCCGCTCGCCGAAGCGGTGGCCGAGGTAGCGGGCGGAGCGGGCGAGCAGCAGCTGGGCGAGGGAGCAGAGCAGGATCCACCGGGCGAGGTGGTCCACGGCGCCGACCCCGCGGCCGGCCCGTACCTCGTCCACGATCCGGCCCACCAGCCAGGGGCCGGCGAGGCCGGCGCCGGCCGCCGCCGCGTTCAGCAGCAGCGCGGCGGCGAAGGGCCCGCGGTCCGCCCGCACCAGGCGGAGGGTGGCCCGGCGTACGTCGGCGCGTCCCGCGACGGGAAGTTGACTGGTCGTCACCTTGCGAACTCCTCGTCCTCCGTGTCCCGGGCCACGAGGGCCCGGTAGCCGGGTGCGTGGTCCAGCAGTCCCTCGTGCGTGCCGGTCGCGGCGACCTTGCCGTCGACCAGGAAGACCACCTCGTCGGCGTGGGCCAGCAGCAGCGGGGAGGTGGTGGTGAGGAGGGTGGTGCGGCCGTGGCGGGCGGTGCGGAGGCGCTCCGCCACGAGGGCCTCGGTGTGGGCGTCGAGGGCGGAGGTGGGTTCCACGGCGAGGAGGACCTCGGGATCGGTGAGCAACGCCCTGACGAGGCGGATGCGTTGGCGTTGCCCGCCGGAGAGGTTGCGGGCCTGGGCGGTGAGCTCGGAGTCGAGGCCGTGGGGGAGGGCGCGGACGATGTCGTCGGCCGCGGCGGCGTGGAGGGCTCGGGTGAGGTGCGCGTCAGGGGGTGAGGCTTGGGGTGCGTCGGCGGGTGCGGCGCCGCTGTGGCTGATCGCGCAGTTCCCCGCGCCCCTTTGGGGCGCGTTGTGGGCGCCCTTTTCATGCAGTCCCGCACCGATCGCATCGCGCAAGGTGCCGGCGAACAGGTCGGCATCGTTGTCGGCCACCAGGATGCGGGCGCGGACCTCCGGGAGCGGGACGGCGTCCAGTCGTACTCCTCCCCAGGTCACGTCCGAGCGGGTGTAGCGGCCCAGGCGGTCCACCACCGCTCCCGCCTCCGCCGGGCCGGCGCTCACCAGGGCCGTCAGGCGGCCGGGGCGGACTCGTACGCCCGATTCGGGGTCGTGCAGGACGGCCGGGTCGGCCGGGGGCCGGCGGGTGCCCTCGTCCGGTTGCGGCTCGTGGCGCAGGAGGCGTACGACCCTGCGGGCGGCCACCACCCCGCGGCTCAGCTGGTAGCCCATGTCGAGGAAGAACGCCACCGGGCCCACCAGGACCGCGACATAGCCGTACACCGACACCAGCTGGCCCACCGTGATGTCACCGCGCGCGGCCATCCGGGCGGCGATCCAGGTCACCACAGCCAGGAACACCGTCGGCAGGCCCATGCCGAGCGCCTGGACCCAGCTGGCGACCGCGCCCACCCGGTAGCCCTGGGCGCGCAGGTGCTGGGAGTCGCGGCGGAAGGCGTCCGCGAACAGGCCCTTGCCGCCCAGGCCGTTGAGGACGCGCAGGCCGCCCGCGAGGTCGCCGATGCGGGCTGTCAGGACGCTCTGGCGTTCCCGGTACTCGGTCTCCCTGCCCTGCAGCCGCCGGGCCAGCGGGCCCGCGACGAGGGCCACCACCGGCACTCCGAGCAGTACCACGCCGGTCAGCAGGGGCGAGATCGTCAGCAGGAGACCGGCCACCACCGCGTACACCACGACCGCGCCCACTCCGGGGCCGACGACGGTCAGCGCCTGGGCGATGGTGTGCACGTCGCCGACGCCGATCGTCACGACCTCCCCGGCATCGGACCGGCGCGACAGCTCGGCGCCGAGCCGTACCGTCTGCCCGACGAGCACCTTGATCGTGCGGAAGTAGGCGTCCATCCGCACCCGGGTCATCGTGCGGTGGCGCATGATGCTGATCCAGGCGTTGACCGCACCGAGGACGAAGATCGCCGCCGTCCACCCGGCGAGCACCGCCATGCGGCCCGGCACCAGGCCGTCGTCCACGGCCCGGGCCATCAGGTACGGCGTCGCGGCCATCAGCGTCAGCCAGACACTGGCCAGCAGCGCCCCGGCGAGCGAACGGCCCCGCTGGCGGGCCACCAGCCACCACAGGTAGGACCACCCGCCGCGCGTGTCGGGCGTGCCCGGATCCTCGTACGCGTCGATCACCCTGCGACCCCCGTTCTCCCGGCGTTCTCCCGACTAGGCCAGACTGTCCCGCCACGCCCGGTGCAGATCCGCGAACCGGCCCGTGCCCGCGATCAGTTCGGCCGGGCGGCCGTCCTCGACGATGCGGCCGTGCTCCATCACCAGCACCCGGTCGGCGATCTCCACGGTGGACAGCCGGTGCGCGATCACCACCGCCGTACGGCCCCTGAGGACGGTCGACATCGCGCGCTGCACGGCCCGTTCACCGGGGATGTCCAGGGAACTGGTCGCCTCGTCGAGGATCAGCACCGCCGGGTCGGCGAGCAGGGCGCGGGCGAACGCGACCAGTTGGCGCTGCCCGGCCGAGATGCGGCCGCCGCGCTTGCGGACGTCCGTGTCGTACCCGTCGGGAAGCGCGGCGATGAACTCGTGCGCACCGATCGCCTTGGCCGCCTGCTCGATCTCCTCGCGGGTGGCGTCCGGGCGGCCGATGGCGATGTTCTCGGCGACCGTGCCGGAGAACAGGAACGACTCCTGGGTGACCATCACCACCCCGCGGCGCAGTTCGGGCACGGTCAGTTCGCGCAGGTCCACGCCGTCCAGGAGGACCCGGCCGTCGGAGGGGTCGTAGAAGCGGGCGAGCAGTTTGGCGAGCGTCGACTTGCCGGCGCCGGTGGAGCCGACCACCGCGACCGTCTGTCCGGCCGGGAGGGTGAGGTCGAAGACGGGCAGCACCTCGCCACCGGTGCGGTAGGCGAAGCGGACACCGTCGAAGACGACCTCGCGTCCCGGGAGTTCGCCCGCCGTCGGGGGCAGTTCCTTCGGGACCGAGGGCTCCGGGACCGACGGGGTCTGGGCCAGCAGGCCCGCGATCTTCTCCAGGGAGGCGGCGGCCGACTGGTAGGAGTTGAGGAACATGCCCAGGCGGTCGATCGGGTCGTACAGCCGCCTCAGGTAGAGGACGGCCGCAGCCAGGACGCCCAGCTCCAGCGAGCCGGACGCCACCCGGTAGGCGCCCCACAGCACGATCACCGCGACCGAGGTGTTGGCGACCAGCCGGGAGCCGACCACGTACCGCGCCATTTCGAGGAGCGCGTCGCCGTTGGTCCGCTCGTGCCGGCGGTTCAGCACGGCGAACTCGGCGTCGTTGGCGGCCTCCCGGCGGAACGCGCGCACCGGGCGGATGCCGTTCATCGTCTCCACGAACTTCACGATCACCGCCGCGATCGCCGTGGACCGCGCCTTGTACACCCGTACCGCGCGCCGCTGGTACAGCCGCACGAGCAGGTACAGCGGCACGAAGCTGGCCACCGCGACCGCGCCGAGGCCCAGGTCCAGCCAGAGCAGCATCGCCGAGATGTAGAGGAAGGAGAGGATGACCGTGACCAGCTCCTGGAGGCCCTCGGCCAGCAGCTCGCGCAGCGACTCGACGTCCGTGGTGGAGCGGGAGATGAGCCGGCCGGACGTGTAGCGCTCGTGGAAGTCGATGCTCAGCGCCTGCGCGTGGCGGAAGATGCGGCCGCGCAGGTCGAGGAGGACGTCCTGGTTGACGCGGGCGGAGGCCTTGACGAACGCGTACTGGAGGCCGCCGGAGAGCAGGGCGCTCAGGCCGTACCCTGCCGCGACGGCGAACAGCGGGCCGTGGTCGTGGCGGCGGAAGGCCGGTACGGCCGTGTCGATGGCGTACGCCACCAGCAGCGGGCCCGCCTGGACCGCCGCCTGCTGGAGCAGCAGGAGGAGCGTGGTGACGGCGACCCGCGCCTTCATGGGGGCGAGGAGCGAGCGCAGCAGGGTGGCCGTGGCGCCGGGCGAGGTGGGCAGGACGTCGCGGTCGAAGGGGTCGCCGCCCGGGGTGCCGGCCGGGTCCGGGTAGGGGCGTTCGTCGTCCTCGTCGGGGGCGGGGAGGGAGGTGGCTGCGGTCATCGGCGGTGATCCTCCCCGGACATCAGGTGGGCGTACTCGGCGTTGGTGCGCAGGAGTTCGTGATGGGTGCCGACGGCGGTGACCCGCCCGCCGGAGAGCAGGGCGACGCGGTCGGCGAGCAGGACGGTGGAGGGGCGGTGGGCGACGATCAGCGCGGTGGTGTCGGCGAGTACGTCGCGCAGCGCCGCCTCCACGGCGGCCTCCGTGTGCACGTCCAGGGCGGAGAGCGGGTCGTCGAGCACGAGGAAGCGGGGCCGGCCGACTACCGCCCGCGCGAGCGCGAGGCGCTGGCGCTGGCCGCCGGAGAGGCTGAGGCCCTGTTCGCCGACCTGGGTCGCGGTGCCCTGGGGGAGGGCGTGCGCGAAGTCGGCCTGGGCGACGGCGAGGGCCCGTGCCAGCTCGGGTTCGCCGGCGCCGTCGCCGGCTCCCATGAGTACGTTCTCGCCGACGGAGGCGGAGAAGAGGGTGGGTTCCTCGAAGGCCACGGCGACGAGGGAGCGGAGTTCCTCGCGGGGCATGGCGGTGATGTCCACGCCGTCGAGGGTGATCCGCCCCGAGGTGGCCTCGTGCAGGCGGGGGATGAGGGCGGTGAGGGTGGTCTTGCCGCTGCCGGTGGCGCCGACGAGGGCCATGGACTCGCCGGGGCGGATGTGGAGGTCGACGCGTTCGAGGGTCGGGGCGGAATCGGGGGCGGCGTCGGGGTAACGGAACTGCACGTTCTCGAAGCGGATGCCGTCGGGTTCGGGGGCCGGTCCGTCGTCGGGTGCGGCGCCGTTGTGGCTGGTCGCGCAGTTCCCCGCGCCCCTTTGGGGCGCCTCGGCGCAGCGCCCCGTAAGGGGCGCGGGGAACTGCGCGCTCAGCCCCCACGCACCCGCGGCCGACAACGAATCGGTGTCCTCCGGGACCGCGTCCCGCACCTCGAAGTACCGTTCGGTGGCGGTGGCGGCCTCCTGGCTCATCGCCAGCAGGAAGCCGATCGACTCCACCGGCCACCGCAGCGCCAGCGCCGTCGACAGGAACGCCACCAGCGTCCCCGCGCTCAGGTCGCCCTCCGCGACCTGGATCGAGCCCCACAGCAGCGCCGCCCCGATCGCCACCTCCGGCAGGGTCACGATGACGCCCCAGATCATCGCCAGCATCCGCGCCTTGCGCAGCTCCGTGCCCCGCAGGGTCCGTACCAGTTCGCGGAACGCGTGCGCCTGGCTGCGGTGGCGGCCGAAGCCCTTGATGATGCGGATGCCGAGCACGCTCTCCTCGACCACCGTCGTCAGGTCGCCGACCTGGTCCTGGGCGAGCCGGGCCACGTCCGCGTACCGGTTCTCGAAGATCACGCACGTCCAGACCACCGGGATCGTGGGCCCGAGGATGACCAGGCCCAGCGTCCAGTCCTGGGCCAGCATGATCAGCACGCCGACGAGGATCGTCACCCCGTTGACCAGGAGGAAGGTCAGCGGGAAGGCGAGGAACATGCGGAGCAGCATCAAGTCGGTGGTGGCCCGGGAGAGCAGCTGGCCGGAGGCCCAGCGGTCGTGGAAGGCGACCGGCAGGCGCTGGAGATGGCCGTACAGGTCCGCCCGCATCCCCGCCTCGACACGGGACAGGGGCCGGGCGACCAGCCAGCGGCGCAGGCCGAAGAGCAGGGCTTCCGCGATGCCGAGCAGCAGCAGGTACAGCGCGCCGAGCCACACCCCGCCGGGGTCGCGGTCGGCGACCGGGCCGTCCACCATCCACTTGAGGACGAGGGGGATGACGAGCCCCGTACAGGAGGCGACTATCGCCACGAACGCGGCGATGGACAGCCGCACCCGCACCGGCCGTACGTACGGCCACAGGCGCAGCAGGGTGCGGACGGCGGAGCGGTCCTTGGTGGTTGCACGTGTCGGAGGCATCAGGGGCGAGCCTACGGATCGGCACTGACAACGCCCACCGAGTTTTGGCCGGACCGGAATCGGCCGCTGGTCCTACGACCTGGGCGTTCGAACGGTCGTACAGATGGATCCGCGGCATCAGCCGATCGGTTGATGGCGGTTCGAGCGGGGCGGCCGATGCGGCGGGCCGGGGCCGGCCGGGACCCTCGGAACATGCCAACCGTCATCGAAGTGACAGACCTGCGGAAGTCCTACGGCGGCCGGGCCGTCGTGGACGGGGTGAGTCTCGCCGTCGAGGAGGGCGAGATCTTCGGGATCCTCGGGCCGAACGGGGCCGGCAAGACCACCACCGTGGAGTGCGTGGAGGGGCTGCGGGTGCCCGACGCGGGGCGGGTCCGGGTCACCGGGCTCGATCCCGTCGCCGACCACGACAAGGTCGCCCGTGTCCTCGGCGCCCAGTTGCAGCAGAGCGAGCTGCAGCCCAAGCTCACCGTCCGCGAGGCCCTTGAGCTGTACGCCTCCTTCTATCCGAGCCCGCTCGACTGGACGCCGCTCACCGAGCGCCTCGGGCTCACCGACAAGCTCTCCACCCGGTTCGGCAAGCTCTCGGGCGGACAGCGGCAACGCCTCTTCATCGCACTGGCGTTGATCGGCAACCCGCGGGTCGTCGTCCTCGACGAGCTGACCACCGGGCTCGACCCGCGGGCCCGGCGGGACACCTGGGAGCTGATCGAGGACGTCCGGGACCGCGGGGTCACCGTCCTCCTCGTCACCCACTTCATGGAGGAGGCGCAGCGGCTCTGCGACCGGATCGCGGTGATCGACAAGGGGCGGGTCGCCGCCCTGGACACCCCGGCCGGGCTGATCCGCCGCAGCGCCGGCGCCACCGTCATCAGCTTCACCCCCTCCGCCCCCCTGGACGACCACGACCTCGCCGCCCTCCCCGCCCTCGCCTCGGTCGAGCGCAAGGACGGCCGGATCACGCTCTCCGGCACCGACGAGACCGTCAACGCCGTCATCACCCTGCTCGCCCGGCACCGCATCACCGCCCACCAGCTCCGGGTCGTGGACGCCACCCTCGACGACGCGTTCCTGGACCTCACGAAGGAGGCAGACGCAGCATGAACACCGCAGTCCTGCGCGCCGAGTTCCGCCTGTTCCGCCGCGAACCCGGCGCCGTCTTCTGGGTCTTCCTGTTCCCGACGCTGCTGCTGGTGATCCTCGGTTCGATCCCGTCGTTCCGGGAGGCCGACACGTCCCTGGGCGGGCTGCGCCCGGTCGACGCGTACGTGCCCGTCGCCGTGCTGATCGCCCTGATCATGTCCGGGGTGCAGACCCTGCCCCAGGCGCTCACCGGCCACCGGGAGCGGGGCATCCTGCGCCGGATGCGGCTCACCCCCGTACGGCCCTCCGCGCTGCTGTCCGCGCAGATGGCCGTGCAGGGCACGGTCGCCCTCGGCTCGGCGCTGCTGGCGCTCCTCGTCGGCCGGCTCGCCTTCGACGTGCGGCTGCCGAAGCAGCCCGGCGGATACCTGCTGGCCCTGCTGCTCGCGGCCGCGGCCGCCCTCGCCCTCGGCTCCGTCGTCTCGGCGCTGTCCCGCACCACGAAGATCGCGGGCGCGATCGGCTCGGCGGTGTTCTTCCCGATGATGTTCTGCGCGGGCGTGTGGATCCCGGTGCGCGAGATGCCGCACGCGATGGCCCGTGTCGTCCAGCTGACGCCGTTCGGCGCGGCGGCCCGCGCTTTGGACCGGGCCGCTGCCGGACAGTCGCCCGGCTGGGAGCACCTGGGCGTCCTCGCCCTCTGGACGATCCTGCTGACGGCCGGGGCCGCCCGCTGGTTCCGCTGGGAGTGAGCCGGTGCCGGAGACTGGTGCCATGACGAACGCCGACGAAGCGGCGACCAGGGTCTCCTTCGATCGCTGGGGGCCCTACGCGCTGCTCGCCGTGGGCGTGGTGACGGCGGTCGGCTCCGCCCACGTCGTCGGCATGACACGGGCCGCGATGTGGGCCTCCGGCGTGCTGGTGGTCCTGGCCCTGCTGCTCCAGGTGTACTGGGGGCGGGCCGCCCGGAAGCGGCCGGGGCCGAGCCGGACGAGCGTGACGCTGTACTTCGTGCGCTGGGCGCTCGGGTTCGCGCTCACGTGGCTCAACCCGTTCTTCGCCTTCTACGCCGTCACCGGCTACTACACCGCCCCCCGCCAGCTGACCCGCCGGCTGGTGCTGCCCGGTCTGTTCCTGACCGCCGTCACCATGGCGGGCAGCGAGATCGGCGGGATGCCGCCGCACGGCCTGCTGTGGTGGTTCGGCTTCGTCATCGTGTTCGGCGCCAACTGCGGACTGGTCGCCCTCTTCACCCGGGCCAACGCGCAGGAGCAGGAGCGTGCCCGCACCCAGGCCGAGACCATCGCCGCGCTCGGCCGCGCCAACACCGCGTTGCAGCAGGCCCTCGACGAGAACGCCGCCCTTCACGCCCAGCTCCTCCTCCAGGCCCGGGAGGCCGGCGTCGCCGACGAGCGCCGCCGCCTCGCCGCCGAGATCCACGACACCATCGCCCAGGGGCTGGCCGGGATCATCGCCCAGCTCCAGGTCGTCAGCAACACCCCCGATCCGCAGGTGGCCGAGGAGCACGTGGCCCGCGCCCTCGCGCTGGCCCGGCACAGCCTGGGCGAGGCCCGCCGTTCCGTGCACAACCTGGCCCCGGTCGCCCTGGAGCACGACGGGCTGCCCGAGGCGCTGCAGAAGACGGTCGCCGAATGGGGCGAACGGACGTCCATACGCGCCGAGTTCACCCTCACCGGCACCGTCGAGCAACTGCACGAGGAGGTCGCGGCCACCCTCCTGCGCATCGTCCAGGAGGCGCTCTCCAACGCTGCTCGGCACGCGCACGCCTCCCGGGTCGGCGTCACCCTCTCCTACCTGGGCGACGAGGTCATCCTCGACATCCGCGACGATGGCACCGGCTTCGACCTGCTCACCGTGCCCGCCCGCACCCGGGTCGGCGGCTTCGGCCTGGACGGCATGCGCGCCCGCGCCGAACGCATCGCGGGCTCCCTGACCGTGGAGTCCGAACCGGGGCTCGGCACCGCGCTGTCGGCGCGCGTACCGTTGGTCCGCCATGACGACTGAGCCCCCGATCTCGCTGCTGATCGTCGACGACCACCCCGTCGTCCGCGACGGCCTGCGCGGCATGTTCGAGTCCGCCCCCGGCTTCGCGGTCCTCGGCGAGGCGTCGAACGGCGCCGAAGCCGTCACGCTCGCCGGCACCCTCGACCCCGACGTGATCCTGATGGATCTCCGCATGCCGGGCGGCGGCGGAGTCGACGCCATCCGTGAGCTCACCCGGCGGGGCGCACGCGCCCAGGTCCTGGTCCTCACCACGTACGACACGGACTCCGACACCCTCCCCGCGATCGAGGCGGGCGCCACCGGCTACCTCCTCAAGGACGCCCCGCGCGAGGAGCTGTTCACCGCCGTCCGTGCCGCCGCCCAGGGCCGCACCGTCCTCTCCCCGGCCGTCGCCTCCCGCCTGGTCTCCGCCGTCCGCACCCCCGCCGCCCCCGGCAACGAACCGCTCTCCGCCCGCGAACGCGAGGTGCTGACCCTGGTCGCCCGCGGCACCTCGAACCGCGAGATCGCCCGCGAGCTCTTCATCAGCGAGGCCACGGTGAAGACCCACCTCACCCACCTCTACGCCAAACTGGGCGTCAACGACCGCGCGGCGGCGGTGGCGACGGGGTACCAGCGGGGGATTCTGGGCTAGCGCGGTGGCTTCTCGGGCGGTCGTACAGAAATGAGGTCGGATGATTTCCCTTGCTCATCTGATAGATCTGGCGCGGCGATTCGAGGGTGATCTCTCCTTACCCGTCGAACCACTTCGAGTGGGGGATCGGGAAATCGATGTCGACACCACCCCCGCCGTCATGGGATGCATCAACCTCTCTCCGGACTCCACCTATCGAGAGAGCGTCGCGACCTCGACCGAGTCCGCGGTCAGGAAAGGTCGCATCCTCGCGGCACAAGGTGCCGACATCGTCGACATCGGCGCCGAGTCGAGCAATCCCCGCACTCGCAAGGTCTCCGTGCAGGAACAGGTGGCCGCCTTGGTGCCGGTCGTGAAGGAGCTCGTCTCGGGAGGTATCACCGTCTCGATCGAGACCTACGAGCCTGCCGTCGCCCGGTCGTGCCTGGAGGCGGGGGCGCTCCTGCTCAATTACTCCGGCGGGTTGGCATCGGACGGTGAGATGTTCCCCATGCTGGCCGACCACGAAGCGACAGTTGTCCTGTGCCATGTCGAAGGAAAGAACTCCCGGGACGTGGGCGCCAAGGGCATCGACCAGGATCCCATCCCCGGGATGCTCGACTACTTCGAGAGGCGCGTGGATCACGCCCGTTCGGCCGGGGTCGGTCGAATCGTCATCGACCCCGGGATCGGCTTCTCCCATGACAGACACATATCCGCCGATGCCCGTGTTCACTATCAGGGCCGTGCCCTCTTGAACACGTTCCGGCTTCGACGGATGGGTCTTCCCATCTGCCACTCACTGCCGCATGCCTTCAGCCTCTTCGAGGACGAGTTCCGCACCGCCGAAGGCTTCTTCACGGTTCTGGCGCATCTAGGGGGAACAGGTGTCTACCGTACCCACGAAGTTCCGCGGATAAGGGCGGTACTGGCTGCTCTCCGAGCACTCGGCCCTCAATCCTTCGCTCCCAGAGCCTGATCAGGGTACGGGAGTACCCGGATGCCGCCCTCCGTCAGCCGACCACCCTGAGCAAGAGCACCGCCCGCCCCGGCACCGTGATCACCGTCCCCCCCTCGTGCACCACCCCCGGCTCCGTGCCCTGCTCCTCCAGTGAGGTGTCCACCAGTACCTCGTAGCGTTCCGCCCACGGCGGGCCCGGCAGGACGAACCGGGCGGGGCGGTCGCCGGCGTGCAGGACGGTCAGGAAGCTGTCGTCCAGGACCGGGGCGCCGCGGTCGTCGCGGCCGGGTATGTCCCGGCCGGAGAGGTACATGCCGAGGGTGGCGGCGGGCGCGTACCAGTCGCCCGCGGTCATCTCCTCGCCGCGGGCCGTGAACCAGGCCAGGTCGCGCAGGCCGTCCGCCGAGTGCGCGCGTCCGGAGAAGAAGGCGCGGCGGCGCAGTACCGGGTGGCGGTGGCGGAGCCGGATGAGGCGGGAGGTGAGGTCGAACAGGGGCCGCCAGGCGGGGTCGTCCAGCAGGCTCCAGTCCAGCCAGCTGATGTCGTTGTCCTGGCAGTAGGCGTTGTTGTTGCCGCGCTGGGTGCGGCCCAGTTCGTCGCCGGCGACCAGCATCGGGACACCCGTCGACAGGAGGAGGGTGGTGAGGAGGTTCCGCAACTGGCGCCTGCGCAGCGCCCGTACGCCCTCGTCGTCCGTCTCGCCCTCGGCCCCGCAGTTCCAGGAGCGGTTGTCGCCGGTGCCGTCCCGGTTGTGTTCGCCGTTGGCCTCGTTGTGCTTGTGCTCGTACGACACCAGGTCGCGCAGGGTGTAACCGTCGTGCGCGGTGACGAAGTTGACGGAGGCGTAGGGACGGCGGCCGCCCCACGCGTAGAGGTCGCTGGAGCCGGAGAGGCGGTAGCCGAGGTCGCGCACGTCCGGGAGGGCGCCGCGCCAGAAGTCGCGGACGGCGTCGCGGTAGCGGTCGTTCCACTCGGTCCAGAGGGGTGGGAAGGCGCCTACCTGGTAACCGCCCGAGCCCACGTCCCACGGTTCGGCGATCAGCTTCACCCGGCGCAGCACCGGGTCCTGGGCGATGACGGCGAGGAAGGGGGAGAGCATGTCGACGTCGTGCATCGAGCGGGCCAGCGCGGCGGCGAGGTCGAAGCGGAAGCCGTCCACGCCCATCTCCGTGACCCAGTAGCGGAGGGAGTCCGTGATCAGGCGCAGCACGTGCGGGCGGACCACGTGCAGGGTGTTGCCGCAGCCGGTGTAGTCGGCGAAGCGCCGGGCGTCGTGGTCCTGGAGCCGGTAGTAGCCCCGGTTGTCGATGCCCTTCAGGGACAGCGTCGGGCCCAGCTCGCCCGCCTCCGCGGTGTGGTTGTAGACCACGTCGAGGATGACCTCGATCCCGGCCGCGTGCAGCGCGCGCACCATCCGCTTGAACTCGCCGACCTGCTGTCCCGTCGTACCGGAGGCGGCGTAGGCCGCGTGCGGGGCGAAGTAGCCGATGGAGTTGTAGCCCCAGTAGTTCTTCAGGCCGCGCTCGAGCAGGTGGTCCTCGTGTGCGAACTGGTGGACGGGGAGCAGTTCCACCGCCGTGACGCCGAGGCCGACCAGGTGCTCGATCGCGGCCGGGTGGGCCAGTCCCGCGTACGTGCCGCGCAGCTCCTCGGGTATCCCGGGATGCAGTCTGGTGAAGCCGCGCACGTGCAGCTCGTAGATGACGGAGTCCGCCCACGGCGTCTTCGGGCGGTGGTCGTCCGACCAGTCGTCGTCATCGTGGACGACCACGCCCTTCGGGACGTACGGCGCCGAGTCGCGGTCGTCGCGGACGGTGTCGGCGACCTGCTGGTCCGGCCAGTCCCGGACGTGCCCGTACACCTCGGGCGGCAGCGCGAACTCGCCGTCCACCGCCCGCGCGTACGGGTCCAGGAGCAGCTTCGCCGGGTTCCAGCGGGCGCCGGTCCACGGGTCCCAGCGGCCGTCGACCCGGTAGCCGTACCGCTGCCCCGGCAGCACACCGGGGACGAACCCGTGCCAGATCTCGTGCGTGAGTTCGGTCAGCGGGATGCGGGTCTCCCGCCCCTGCTCGTCGAAGAGGCAGAGCCGGACCGCCTCCGCACCGGCCGCCCACAGCGCGAAGTTGGTGCCCGCCACCCCGTCCGGCCCGACCCGGAACCGGGCGCCGAGCGGTGTCGACGCCCCGGGCCACGCCGCCGGGACGGGGAGGGGCGTCCCGTTCACCGCGGGGGCGTGCGCCGCGGCGCCGTCCGCCCTCGGGGCCCGCGCCGGTGCCCCCTGCTGCTCGGCTGCGCTCGTCACCTGTCGGCCCCTTTTTGTGTCCCGCGGCTCGCCGACCGCCGGGGCGTGCCCCCCGCGTCCGAGCAGCCGACGGCGCCCGGACTCCCGGTCCCGGGCACGGTCGGCGGCTCGCTACGGACGTGCCCGCGACGGCTCGCGCACGGGCACGGCGGCTCCCCAGCTCGTCGTCCTTCCCTCTGTTCTGCCCAGTGCCGGCGTCGCACTCACGTTTCCCAGGGGCATGCCCGCTCGTTGAGCCGCATGTGAGTCATCCACAAGGGCGCGCACGGCGCGCGGGGGCCGCGCTGGCCGCGGTACTGACATGGGCGGGGCTGCTGGCGGGAGCCGCCGGCTGCTCCTCGGACGGCACGGACGGGCTCGGCGTCGACCACGTCCTCGGCGGCAAACCCGCGGCCCCCGAGGACGTCATCCGCATCTCCCCGGACGACGGCACCAAGGCCGTACGGCCCGACGGGCGGCTGACGGTACGGGTGCCGGCCGGCCGCCTGGAGTCCGTCAGCGTCGTCAGGTCCCAGGACGCCCAGGACTCCCCGGTCCCCGGGCACATCGCCGCGGACGGCAGGACCTGGCGGCCCGACGACCCGGGCCTCGCGCTCGCCGCCAGGTACACGGTCGACGCGGTCGCCGTCGACGGCGACGGCCACCGCTCGGCCCGCCACACCACCTTCACCACGCTCGTCCCCGACGAACGCTTCATCGGGTACGTCACCCCGGAGAACCGGGCCACCGTCGGCACCGGCATGATCGTCTCCCTCGCCTTCAGCCGCGACATCGACAACCGCGCCGCCGTCGAACGCGCCATCCAGGTGACCGCCAAGCCCGCGGTCGAGATCCGTCCGCACTGGTTCGGCAAGAACCGCCTCGACTTCCGCCCCGAGCGCTACTGGCAGCCCGGCACGGTCGTCACCGTCGGCCTGAACCTCCGTGACGTCGAGGGCGCCCGCGGCGTCTACGGCCTCCAGTCCAAGACGTTCACCTTCACCGTCGGCCGCAGCCAGGTCTCCCTCGTCGACGCGGCCGCCCACACCATGGAGGTCCGCCGGGACGGCGAGCTGCTCGCCACCGTGCCGATCACCGCGGGGGCGCCCGAGCACACCACCTACAACGGGAAGATGGTGGTGATGGAGATGCACGACGTGACCCGCATGAACAGCCGCACGGTCGGCTTCGGCGGCGAGTACGACATCCCCGACGTCCCGCACGCCCTCAAACTCACCGACTCCGGCACCTTCCTGCACGGCAACTACTGGGCGCCGGACGCCCCGGGCCACGTCAACGTCAGCCACGGCTGCGTGGGCCTGCGTGACGTGAAGGGCGGCAGCTCGGACACGCCCGCGGGCTGGTTCTACGACCGCAGCCTCATCGGTGACGTGGTCGAAGTCATCAACAGCAAGGACAAAACGGTCTCTCCCGACAATGGACTCGGTGGGTGGAACATGGGGTGGAAGGAGTGGAAGGCGGGCAGCGCGGTCAAGTAGCCAGGTGGGGGGCGGGTCGGTGGGGGCGGGAAGTTGCGACGCAACGGTGACATTCGCCCAACACCAAGCTCAAAACCCTGCGGTTACTATGCGCCAATGCGCGCGCCTGACGCGCTGGGGTGGGCCTGACCAGGCCCTGGGAGGGGAGAACGACTTTGAACGAGCGGCCGATATCGGGGGCGTCGGTTCGGGGGGCGCGGAGGAAGCAGGGGATGGCGGTCGTCGCCGGAGTCCTGCTCATGGCCGTCACCGCCTGCGGCGGGGGCGGCTCTTCCGACAAGGGGGCGGACCAGGGCAAGGCCAAGGAGTCCACCACCCAGGCGAGCAAGCAGTCCGTGGCCACGGTCAGCATCAGCCCCAAGTCCGGTGCGACCGGCGTGGACACCAGCGGCGCGCTCAAGGTCAGCGCGGCCAAGGGCAAGCTGACCGACGTCGAGGTCAAGGACGCCAAGGGCAAGGAGATATCCGGGGCGATCGCGGCGGACGGGGCCAGCTGGACGCCGTCGACGCACCTCGCCAACTCCACGAAGTACACCGTGCACGCGGTCGCGAAGGACGCCGACGGCCGTGAGTCGGCGGAGGACTCCAGCTTCACGACGCTGACCCCGAAGAACACGTTCGTCGGTTACTTCACGCCGGAGGACGGTTCCACGGTCGGCGTCGGTATGCCGTTCTCCATCCACTTCACCCGGGGCATCACCGATCCGGACGCGGTGGAGAAGGCGATCACCATCAAGACCGAGCCCGCGGTCGACGTCGAGGGCCACTGGTTCGGCAACGACCGGCTCGACTTCCGCCCCGAGAACTACTGGAAGTCCGGCACGAAGGTCTCCGTCTCCCTCAACCTCAACGGCGTCGAGGGCCGTGACGGGGTCTACGGCGAGCAGGCCAAGACCGTGAAGTTCACGATCGGCCGCAACCAGGTGTCGATCGTCGACGCCAAGAAGCACACGATGAAGGTCATGCAGGACGGCAAGGTCGTGAAGACCCTCGCGGTCACGACCGGCAAGCCGGGCTACGACACGTGGAACGGCCAGATGGTCATCAGCGAGAAGCTGCGCGTCACGCGCATGAACGGCGAGACGGTCGGTTACGGCGGCGAGTACGACATCAAGGACGTGCCGGACGCGATGCGGCTGACCACGTCCGGGACGTTCATCCACGGCAACTACTGGGGTGGCGACGCGTTCGGCAACTACAACGCGAGCCACGGGTGCGTGGGGCTGCGCGACATCCGGGGTGGGGGTGACCGTG
Source organism: Streptomyces sp. NPDC028289 (assembly GCF_055565975.1). Classification (NCBI taxonomy): domain Bacteria; kingdom Bacillati; phylum Actinomycetota; class Actinomycetes; order Kitasatosporales; family Streptomycetaceae; genus Streptomyces; species Streptomyces sp. NPDC028289. The sequence goes on from NZ_JBVHTI010000003.1 coordinate 1,262,044, forward strand.
CGCTGCCTGCTGCCTGGTTCTTCGATCACTCGATCGTCGGGGACGTGGTGACGGTGAAGCACTCCAACGACCAGACCGTGTCGCCCGACAACGGCCTCAACGGCTGGAACATGTCCTGGAAGGAATGGACCAAGTAGTTCCTTGGCTGCGGGCCGGTGGGGGTTGTTCGCGCAGTTCCCCGCGCCCCTGAAGGGGCGCTGATGAACCGGCGTTAACCTGCTCGGTATGACTGTGACCCTCGAAGTCGCCGAAGGCGTAGGTACGATCCGCCTCGACCGGCCGCCCATGAACGCGCTCGACGTCGCCACCCAGGACCGGATCAAGGAGCTGGCGGGAGAGGCCACCCGTCGCGAAGACGTACGTGCCGTCGTCATCTACGGCGGCGAGAAGGTCTTCGCGGCGGGAGCCGACATCAAGGAAATGCAGAACATGGACCACGCCGCCATGGTTCTGCGCTCCCGTGACCTCCAGGACTCCTTCAGCGCCGTCGCCCGCATTCCCAAGCCGGTCGTCGCCGCCGTCACCGGCTACGCGCTCGGCGGCGGTTGTGAGCTCGCCCTCTGCGCGGACTACCGCATCGCCGCCGACAACGCCAAGCTCGGGCAGCCCGAGATCCTGCTCGGGCTCGTCCCGGGGGCCGGCGGCACCCAGCGGCTGCCCCGGCTGGTCGGGCCGTCGAAGGCCAAGGACCTGATCTTCACGGGCCGTATGGTCAAGGCCGACGAGGCGCTCGCCATCGGGCTCGTCGACCGTGTCGTGCCCGCCGCCGACGTCTACACCGAGGCGCACGCCTGGGCGGCGAAGCTGACGCAGGGGCCGGCGATCGCGCTGCGGGCCGCCAAGGAGGCGATCGACACCGGCCTCGAGACCGACCTGGAGACCGGGCTCGCCGTCGAACGGAACTGGTTCGCCGGGCTGTTCGCGACCGAGGACCGGGAGCGCGGGATGCGGAGCTTCGTCGAGGAGGGGCCGGGCAAGGCCAAGTTCCTGTGATCTTCGCCCTGCTGTGAATGCCCCGAACCCCTTGCAATTGACGCGATGTCTGATTCAGGGTCCCCCGATGGGGCGGATTATGGGAGCCTTAAGGCAACCCTAAGCCCGCCTTGTCGAGGGGGTCTGGCGATTGCCCGGAGATGGTACGTCTTCGCAGGTCGGACCAGTTGCCGATGCCTCCGTAATGCCGACGGCATATGCCGGTCGCCCGGTATCGGGCGGAAGCTTTGCGGGGGCGTATTCCCCAGGAACGGCCACGGGGGGCGCTCCCGGCGGCCATGATGGGGGCATGGCGGGGCTGGAGGGCATCGAACAGCCGCGGGGACACAGCCGTGCGGCCGCGGCGCGCTGGTCGCCTGCGGTCGAGGACGAGCGGGCGCTCAAGGCGATCGAGCTGTTCGGCAACCCGACGGACGCGGAGGTTCCGCTGCCGTCCCGCCCCGAGTCCGCGGCGACCGCTCGCCGGCTCGCCCAGGTCGTCGTCCTCCGCCAGTGGCGGCTCAGCCCCAAGATGACGGAGGACGTGGTCTTACTCGTCTCCGAGCTGGTGGGCAACGCCGTGCGGCACACCGGCGCCCGGGTGTTCGGCCTGCGGATGCGCCGCCGTCCCGGATGGATCCGCGTGGAGGTCCGCGATCCGTCGCGCGGACTGCCCTGCCTGATGCCGGTTCAGGAGACGGACATCAGTGGGCGGGGACTGTTCCTGGTGGACAAACTGGCGGACCGCTGGGGCGTTGATCTGCTTCCCCGGGGCAAGACGACGTGGTTCGAGATGCGGGTGGCTGATAGATGAGGCCCGGTCGAGCGCGCCCCGTAGGGGCGCGGGGCCGCATCGACTTGCGGCTGCCGCCGCGTGGGCGCGACCAGCCCCCACCGGCCGCAACGTGCAAAAACAACCCTTTTCGGGTCAATAGCCAATTTTCTTACCTGTGCACCCTTAAATAGTGCGGGTGACCCCCACCAACCGACGCGACCTCCTCCGCGCAGGCGCAGCCTTCTCCGCCGGAGGCGCGCTCACCACCGGTTGCGCCACCACCGGTACGGCCACCGCGGCACCCTCCGCCACCACCCCCGCCTCACCGTCGCCGTCGGCTTCCCCCACCCGGCTCCCCTTCCAGGTCACCCGCGGCCCCCGTACCACCGCAGCTGTCGCCCTCACCTTCCACGGCCAGGGCGACCCCGCCCTCGCCGACCAGCTCCTCACCACCGCCGAGCAGCACGGCGCCCACCTCACCGTGCTGGCCGTCGGCAGCTGGCTGGACGCGTACCCCGCCATGGCCCGCCGCGTCCTCGACGGCGGCCACGACCTGGGCAACCACACCCAGCGGCACGTCTCCGTCAACGCCATGGCGGAGGCGGACGCCCGCAAGGAGATCACCGAGTGCGCGGACCGGCTGAAACGGCTCACCGGATCGATCGGGAGCTGGTTCCGCCCCTCCAGGGCGCCGACCGCCTCCCCGCTCGTCGCCCGGCTCGCGGCCGAAGCGGGCTACCCGCACGTGCTGTCGTACGACGTCGACTCGCTCGACTACACCCGGCCCGGCGCATCGGCCATCACCCGCAAGGTGCTCGCGGAGGTCACGGGCGGCTCGGTGGTGAGCATGCACTTCGGCTATCCGGACACGGTCGCCGCCCTCCCCGACGTCCTCCAAGAACTCCACCGCCGTGGACTGCGCGCGGTCACCACCACGGAGCTGCTCAGCTGATGCGAACCACGAACGCCGCCCGTCTGCTGTCCGCCGGTGCCGTCCTCGCCGTCCTGGCGCTGCTGCCCGCGTGCAGCGGCGGCTCCGAGAGCCCCGGCAGACCGGCCGCCGGCACCACCGCGGCCGTGCAGCCGCCGGCGAAGAAGGCGGAGCAGGCCGTCGACGGACTGCCGGGGATGCCCCCGGTCCTCGACCCGAAGGACGTGTACGCCGCCGACCGCCCCGGCAACCTCTCACCCGTCGTCAAGGGCTTCCCGTCCCTGGTCTACGTCCCGAACACGAACTCCGACACGGTCTCGGTCATCGACCCGAAGACGTACCGGGTGACCGGGACCATCCGGGTCGGCCGGCAGCCGCAGCACGTCGTGCCGTCCTGGGACCTGAAGACCCTGTGGGTCAACAACGACCTCGGCAACAGCCTCACCCCCATCGACCCGAGGACCGGCAAGGCCGGCAAACCGGTCGCCGTGCACGACCCGTACAACCTGTACTTCACGCCCAACGGCAAGTACGCGATCGTGATGGCCTCCAACGACCGCCAGCTGGTCTTCCGGGACGCGCACACCATGCAGACCGTCAAGGCCGTCCCGGTCAGCTGCTACGGCGTCAACCACGCCGACTTCTCCCTCGACGGCCGGTACTTCATCGTGTCCTGCGAGTTCAGCGGCGAAGTGCTCAAGGTGGACACGGAGCAGATGAAGGTGCTCCGGCAGGAGAAACTGCCGTACCACGGCGCCATGCCGCAGGACGTCAAGGTCTCGCCGGACGGCAAGCGGTTCTACATCGCCGACATGATGGCCGACGGGGTGTGGATCCTGGACGGCGACGCCTTCACCAGGCCGACCTTCCTGGCCACCGGCAAGGGCGCGCACGGGCTGTACGTCAGCCGGGACTCCCGCGTGATGTACATCTCCAACCGGGGCGAGGGGACCATCTCCCTCTTCGACTTCGCCCGGAACCGGCTGACCGGGAAGTGGCGGCTGCCGGGCGGCGGCAGCCCCGACATGGGCGGGGTCTCGGCGGACGGCAAGGTGCTGTGGCTGTCCGGCCGCTACAACTCCGAGGTGTACGCCATCGACACCCGCAACGGCGCCGAACTGGCCCGCATCCACGTCGGCAGCGGCCCGCACGGCCTCGCCGTCTACCCGCAGCCGGGCCGCTACTCGCTCGGGCACACGGGCATCTTCCGCTGACCGGTGCGGGGTCAGGCCTTGAGCAGCAGCGCCTCGGCGCCCACCGGCACGTAGCCGGCCGCCTGGAACGCCCGGACGCTGCGGGCGTTCCCCGGCGCGACCTGCGCCCACAGGGGTTCGTCCGCGAGCTGCCGGGCGGCGGCCACCAGGGCCCGGCCCAGCCCGCGCTGCCGTCCCCCCTCGTCCACCTCCACCGAGACCTCCAGGCGCCCAGCGACCCCGCGCCCCAGCGTCAGCACCCCGCCCGCCACCGTCCAGGCGCGCACCTCGTCCCGGCGGGCGCGGGCGTAGGCGACCCGGGAGTGGTCGGGGCCGGTGAGCTCGGTCAGGGGAAGGTCCGGGCGGCCGGGCAGCGGGCCCGCCACCAGCAGCGCGTCGATCGTCTCCTGCTCGCGGCCGGTGCGGTCCATCAGGGCGGTGAGGAAGCGCGCGTTCATCGTCGCGCACAGGGGATCGCAGGGGACCGCACGCAGGGTGTCGTACACCCACCCGGGGTCCTCGTCGACGAAGACGACCGAGTGGGCGGTGAAGGAGAGGACCCCGGCGTCCCGCGGGGAGGGCTGCGGTACGACCGTCGTACGGCCGTCGGGCGGCGGGAAGACACCCCGGGCCGCCGCGTCCAGAATGTCCCGCAGGGTCTCTGTCACCGTGCTCCTTGAGTCTCCACCCACTGGAAGGCCCACACTCGCAGACATGATCGAAGACGGCACCGGACTTTTCACCATCGGCGAGCTGGCGAAGGCCACGGGGCTGACCGTGCGCACCATCCGCTACTGGTCCGACGAGGGCGTGCTCACCCCGGTGACCCGCTCCGCGGGCGGCTACCGGCTCTACGACGCCGGGTCGTTCGCCCGGCTGGAGCTGATCCGCACCCTGCGCGAGCTGGGGCTCGGCCTGGGGCATGTGCGCCAGGTGCTCTCCGGCGAGCGGACCGTGGCGGAGGTCGCCGAGACGCACGTGGCGGCGCTGGACGCGCAGATCCGGGCGCTGAAGGTGACCCGTGCGGTGCTGTCGACCGTGGCGCGACGCGGTTCGACTGCGGAGGAGATGACCCTGATGAACAGACTGGCGCGACTGTCCGCCGCCGAACGGCAGCGGATCGTGGACGACTTCGTGGAGGAGATCTTCGAGGGGCTGGACACGGCCGACCCGTGGATCCGGGAGCGGACCCGGGCCCTCGGGGTGGCGCTGCCCGACGATCCCGGCCCCGAGCAGGTCGACGCCTGGGTGGAGCTGGCCGAGCTGCTGCCGAACCCGGACTTCCGGGCGGCGATGCGCAGGATGATCGAGTTCAACGCGTCCGACCGGGGACCGGACACCCCGGCCGGTGCCTCGCAGTGGTTCTTCCGCAAGCTGGTCGACGTCGTCGGCGCGGCCCGGGAGCGCGGGGTGGCGCCCGAGGCGCCGGAGGCGGACGCCGTGCTGGCCGAGGTGTTCGGGGCGGGCACCGACCGGGCGGCGGTGCTGCGCCGGATCGACCTGGGCAACGAGGTCGCCCGCTACCGGGAGTTGGTGAACGTCATCAAGGGTGCTCCGGCGCCGCCGCAGTACCAGGAGGAGTTCGGCTGGGTGGTCGCCGCGCTGAAGGCCTGGCCGGGCCGTTAACCTGACCTGCGGCACTACGCCGGTACGGCAATGGAAACACGGACATAAAGGGGCGGATCGGTGGCGGACATCGACGAGGCACGCGAGCACTTCCAGCGGATCGACGCGGACGGTGACGGTTTCATCACCGCCGCCGAGTTCAAGACCGCTCTCGCGCAGGGGGGCGACTGGAACGTCACCGAGGCGGTGGCCGAGGCCATCATCAAGACCCGCGACCTCAACGGCGACAAGGTCCTGTCGTTCGACGAGTACTGGGCCTACCTGAGCAAGTAGGTTCCACGAGCGGAGGGGCGCCCGGCTCCTGGAGTGCGGGCGCCCCTTTCTCGTGCCCGGTTCACCGCCGACGTTCTCATGCCCGGTTCACCGCCGACAGGACCGCCCCGACGGGCGCGGCCCACGAGGCGCTGGCGCGCGCGGTGTCCGAGGGCGATGCGCAGACGGCGGCGGAGGTGCTGCGGGTGGAGCTGGCGGATCCGTTCGCGGGTTAACCGGCGGGGCGGGCAGGGCGGGGGGTTTGGTTCGCGGGGCGGTCGGCGGTGCTGGCTGTGGGTCGGTCCGGGGGGTCGTCCGTGAAGCGGCCCGCGGTGCCGGCGGTGGGGCCGCCGGAGGCTCTGCGGTACTGGCCCGGTGCCGTGCCGTACTCCCGTTTGAAGGCCTTGGCGAAGGCGAACTCCGATGTGTAGCCGGTGCGTTCGGCGATCTGGCGCAGGGTGAGGGTGTGGTCGCGCAGCAGTCGGCCGGCGCTGGTCATCCGCCACCAGGTCAGGTAGGCCAGGGGCGGTTCACCCACGAGCGCGGTGAAGCGGCGGGCGAAGGCCGCCCGGGACAGGCCGCCCCGGGCGGCGAGCTCGGCCACCGTCCAGGGGTGGGCCGGGTCGCCGTGGACGGCACGCAGCGCCGCCGAGACCGCGGGGTCGGACAGCGCGGCGGACCAGCCCCTGCCCTTCTCGTCGCCCCGTTCCCGCTGCCACCAGGCGCGCAGGATGTAGAGCAGCAGGGTGTCGAGCAGCGAGGTGACGATGGCGTCCGCGCCCGGCTGCCGCTCCTCCAGCTCCATTCCGAGCAGTTCCACCGCGGCCCGCAGCGAGCGCTGGGCGCCCACCCGGGCGGGCAGATGGACCACCTCCGGCAGCTCGGAGAGCAGCCGGTGGGCACGGGAGCGGTCCAACTGGTAGGCGCCGCACAGCAGTACCGTGTCCGGCTCCGCCTCCCGTGCCGTACGCGGCGGTTCGGGCCAGCGGCCGTCCGGTCCCGGGCGCACGTCCTGCAGCGGCACGTCCGGTCCGCTGGCCAGCGCGTGTCCGTGACCGTGGGCAAGGAACACCACGTCCCCGGGCCCCAGCGCCAGCGGCTCGCCGGCCGCCGGCAGGAGCCACGCCGACCCGCGCAGCACCACATGGAACCCGGCGCCCGCCGAGGCCGCGAACCGCATCCCCCAGGGCGCGTGCTTGTCCCGGCGGGAGGAGTGCGGTCGCCCGGTGCGCATCGCAGCCACCGCGTCGCTCAGTACGTCCATGTCCACACCGTAGCCCGGCGAGACGCTGAGACAGGAAAGCGAGACAGCAGGGCATGGATCGTCTCGCGGGCGCCGCCTAGCGTCGATCGCATGTCGAACACCGCACGCACCGTGCTCTTCCACGAGACCGGCGGACCCGACGTCCTGACCGTCGAGGACGTGCCGCTCCCCGACCCCGGCCCCGGTCACGTCGTCGTACGCGTCGAGGCGCTGGGCCTCAACCGGGCCGAAGCCCTGTTCCGCTCGGGCACCTACTACTACCAGCCGACCCTGCCCGCCTCCCGGCTCGGCTACGAGGCCGCCGGGATCGTCGAGGCCGTCGGCGAGGGCGTCACCGAACCGGCCGTCGGCGACCCGGTGACCACCGGCCCCGGCATCGAGATGAGCGCGCGGGGCGTGTACGCGGAGCGCGTGGTGCTGCCCGCGGCCTCGGTCGTCCCGCGCCCCGACGGCGTGGACGCGGTCACCGGCGCCGCGGCCTGGCTGACGTACACGACGGCGTACGGCGGGCTGCTGGAGACCGCGGGGCTGCGGCCCGGAGACCACGTCCTGATCACCGGGGCGTCCAGCGGCGTCGGCACCGCGGCGATCCAGGTCGCCCGCCGCGTCGGCGCGGTCCCGCTCGCCACCACCCGCACCGAGGCCAAGCGGAAGCGGCTGCTGGAACTGGGCGCGGCGGAGGTGATCGTCACCGGGGAGTCGACGGCAGAGGCCGTGGCGAAGGAGGTCAGGCGGCTTACCGGGGGCAGCGGCGCCGAGGTGATGTTCGACGCGATCGGCGGCCCGGGCTTCCGCCCGCTGGCGGAGGGACTGGCCGCGGGCGGCTCGGTGGTGGTCTACGGCTGGCTGGACCGCCGCCCCGCCGAGATCCCCTGGAACTGGCCCTTCACCATCCACACCTACGCCAACCAGGCCCTCACCTCGACCCCGGAGGGCCGGCGCCGTTCCACCGCCTTCCTCAACGCGGGCCTGGCCGACGGCGGTTTCCGCCCGGTCGTCGGTGAGGTGCTGGACGGCCTGGACCGCATCCGGGAAGCGCACCGCCTGATGGAGTCCAACACGCACATCGGCAAGATCGTCGTACGGATCTGAGCGGCTGGACCCGGGGGCCGGAACCGGGCCTCACCCGTTCGGCCCAGCCGTGGAATAGGCCGCGCACGCCCGAGGTTGTCGCCGCACAGCAGCGTATGTATGCAAGTGCATGGACCTTCGAAAGGCGTGTCATGAAGATCGGCATCATCGGCGCGGGGAACATCGGCGGCAACCTCACCCGGCGGCTGACCGCCCTCGGGCACGACGTGTCCGTGGCGAACTCGCGGGGCCCCGAGACGCTCGCCGCCCTGGCCGAGGAGACGGGGGCGACGGCGGTACGGGCCGAGGAGGCCGCGCGGGGCGCGGAGGTCGTGGTGGTCACGGTCCCGGTGAAGGCGGTCCCGGACCTGCCGTCCGGGCTCCTGGAAGGCGCCGCGGACGACGTCGCCGTGATCGACACCGGCAACTACTACCCGCGGGAGCGGGACGGCCGGATCGCCGGCATCGAGGACGAGGGCATCACGGAGAGCCGCTGGACCGAGCGGCAGATCGGCCACCCCGTGATCAAGGTCTTCAACGGCACCTTCGCCCAGGACATCCTGGACCGAGGCCGCCCCGCCGGAGACCCCGAGCGCCAGGCCGTCCCGGTCTCCGGCGACGACGAGGCCGCCAAGCGGGTCGTCCGCGCCCTGATCGACGAGCTCGGCTTCGACACGGTCGACAACGGCGGCATCGACGACTCCTGGCGCCAGCAGCCGGGCACCCCGGTGTACGGCCTGCGCGCGGGTGTGGAGGGCGTACGCAAGGCCCTGGCGGAGGCGTCCCCGGAGCGCCAGGAGAACTTCCGGGGCTGACGGCTCCGCGGGCCTGCGGGCCCGCGGAGCGGCCGGCGGTGGGATCGAATCGGGGAGCCCGGTCCCGCCGCCCCGGACGGGCGCCGCCGCTCAGTCCTCCTTCGACGCCCAGGCCTTGAGGGCGGCCTTGCTGGCGAAGTCCGCCACGTCCTTGTCGTGGGGGTCGCTGGTGTACTGGTGGAAGCGCCAGTCGGCCTTGATGCGGGGGTGGCCGGCGCTGACGTAGTCGGCGATCCAGAGGCCGTCGCCGGCGTACGACGTGGTGTCGATGGTCAGCCAGAAATTCCGGTTGGTGTAGAGCACGACCCGGTGGCTGGGCCTGAGGGCCTTCACCTTGCGGATGAAGGAGTCCTTCTCGGCGTTGCTGGCATGCGTGCCGTCGCCGGTGGTCTCCCAGTCGACGGCGAGGATCTCGCCCGCCTTCTCGGGGGCGTGCTGGACGAAGTACTCGGCCTGGGCGGTGAGGTTGCCGGGCCAGAGGAAGTGGTAGTAGCCGACGACCAGTCCGGCGTCGCGGCCGGTCTTGGTCTGGGCGGCGAGCTTGGGGTTGACGTACGAACGCCCCTCCGTCGCCTTGATGAAGACGAAGGAGAGGCCGTCCGTGTCGTAGGCAGATGACTGGTACGCGCTCACGTCGATTCCGTGCAGCATGTGCGGTGGCTCCCTGAGTGCCAGTGGGGTGACACGAATTGCAACTGCGTATGTCGTATGCCCCGACACGCCGAGAGGGATCCGCGAGGGCGCGTGAATTGTCAGCCGCGGGCCGCCACTTCGCCGAGCACGGCCGCCGACTTCGTCGACCAGTCGGAGGTGATGATGCTGGCGTGGTCGGCGGCGAGCAGCGCCAGCCGGGCGGCCACTTCGGCGTCCGTCGGAGCGGTCGAGGAGATCGCCGGTGAGACGTTGTAGGCGTCCGTCATGATCAGGATGTAGTGGTTCGTGGCGTAGAACGACGTGTCGTAGCCGTTGTTCACGTACGTCGCCGCGTCGCCGTCGAAGAAGACGAACCAGGGCTGGATCGAGGCGTCGTACCTGCTGGTCCGGGGATCCCCGTTCGCGGCGCCCAGTACGGCGGGGAAGGCCTGGGCCTGGGAGATGTTCCCGGCCGCGTACAGGTCCCGCAGGTGGTCGCCGTACTCCTCGTCCGTCCAGTAGTGGTCGAACGGGTTGGCCTCCTCCACCGTGCCCGGGATCAGTTCGAAGATGAACTTGCCCTTGAGCTGGTCACGGGTGGGCCAGGCGTTGGCCTTGGCGGCGGCGTCGAGGGTGGAGTACGAGGAGCCGAGCAGGTCGGCCGGCTTGTACACGCTGCTGCCGAGCTTCTGCGAGACGAGGGTGTCGAACGCGCCGGGGCCGAGGCCGATGGTCTGGTTGAACCCGACCTTCATCTCGACCTTGACGACGACGGGCGCGTGGTCCGGGTGCAACTGCTCCCAGGCCGCCATGTTGTCGAGGCAGCTGCCGAGGTCCTGGCTGGTGCTCTGGCTGTACAACTGGCTCGGTGTGTTGGCGTGTTCGCAGTTGTTGTCGTTGCCCCACGGGTTGCTGTGACTGACCCGCCACCGCTTGCTGATGCTGTCGACGTACACGTCCAGCTCCAGCAGCGAGGCCCCGGAGTCCATGGCCTGCGCCCAGTAGGTGTACTTGTCCTTCTCGTACGCGTTGTGCGTGCCGATGGAGGTGGTCTCGGAGAACTTCGCCGCGTTCAGGTCCGTGTCCGCGTGCGCGGCGGAGCCCGCCATCACGAACAGGGCCCCGGCACCCACGACCGCCGCCAGCCGTCTCAGTACACGCATGACCCAACTCCCTTGGGTTGGTGATGAGTTGGCGGCAGCGTAGAAGGAAGTGGTTACTGAGCGGTAGCCCCTGGGGGAACATCGGCCTCCGGAACTCCCGCAACTCCCTCAGGACCCGGGAGGCCGCACGTACGCTGACCGCATGCCGAGGCCGGAGGAGGCGCTGGTGGGGACGGGTCCGGTGGGGCGGCGGCCTGCGGGCCTCTTCGTGGGGCTGTGCACCCTGGACGTCATCCAGCTGGTGGACCATGTGCCGGGGCCGGACGAGAAGCTGACGGCCCGTGACCAGGTGGTGGCCGCGGGCGGTCCGGCCACGGGCGCGGCGGTGGCCTTCGGCCGGCTGGGCGGCCTGCCCCGCCTGCTCACGGGCCTCGGCTCCCATCCGCTGGCACTCGGCGTCCGGGCGGACCTCGACGCGCTCGGCGTGCGTGTCGCGGACCTCGCCGCCGGCCGCGTGGAGCCGCCCGCGGTGTCCTCGGTCCTGGTGACCGCGTCGACAGGGGAGCGCGCGGTCGCATCCACCAACGCGACCGGCCACCGGCTGCGGGCCCCGGCCGACCCGGAGTGGCTGGTGGAACTGGTGGAGTCGTGCGACATCGCCGAGTTCGACGGGCATCACATGGAACTGGCCGTCGACGTCGCGCACGCCGCCCGCTCGGTCGGCCGCCGCACCCTCCTCGACGCGGGCAGCTGGAAGGACGGCACCGAGAGGCTGCTGGCGTCGACCGACGTCGCCGTGTGCTCGGCGGACTTCCACCCGCCCGGTACCGCCACGCCCGCCGAGACCCTGGAGTTCCTCCGGGACCACGGCGTGACCTGGGCGGCGGTCACCGGCGGCGGGGCGCCGATCGTGTGGGCGGGCCCCGGTGCCGGGGGCCTCGTCGGCGTTCCCGAGACCCGCGTGGTGGACACGCTGGGCGCGGGTGACGTCCTGCACGGTGCCCTCGCCTACCACCTGAGCGCCCACGACCGCCTCGACGGGCCGGCCTTCGCCGACGCCCTGGCGCGCGCCGCGGCGGTGGCCTCCCGCGCCTGCGCCTCGTTCGGCACGCGCGCGTGGCTGACGGCGGACTGACCGACGGCCACGAGCGACCGCGTAACGCCTCGACCCTCCTCATCGGTCCCATGGGCCGCTTGCGTATCCGCTCGCGGCGATTCGGCCATGCTTCGCGGCCCGGGAAGCGTGCCCGCAGGCGGTCGGTGAGCCCCGGTCCCCGAAAACACGCGGGTGGGGATCCGGCTCAAAGACGCGTGTTCGATCGACCAGCGCGACGATGCCGGTGGCACCCTGGACGCAGGCGGCCGCCAACTGGCCAGTACCGGGGCCGTCGAGCAGCCAGTACAGCGGCGTCGAGACGATCTCCAGCCCGCCGGCCACCATGATCTCGAATTCCACCCCCGGCGACACCGTCACGTGTCCCCCTCCCGCAGGAACCGGCAGCCTGCCCCAGAGCCTTGACCACCGACGGGGGACGTATCCCGCCACCGGGGCAGGAACCCCGGCAGCGCAGAAGAGAGCGCGAACCCGTCGGCCGGCCCCAGCACCTCAGCACTCGATGACGTTCACCCCCGGCCCGCCCCGCGCCGTCTCCTTGTACTTGACGGACCTGTCTGCCGTCTTTGGTCACTGTGTTGACCTGCGGATTTGTCATGTTCGGAATCGATCTGTGGCAGGCCGTGGACTTTTCGCGGACCGGATGCCGAGTATCCCCACGGGCCTGTGGCTTCCCTGCGCGACGGATTCGGCAATGCCTGTCGCCTCGGTGGCCGGAAGCGTCCAACAGCGCTGATCAGTGTGTATAGCTCGGACGTAGTGGTTGTCTCGACACTCGCCTGAGACGGGGCGCGTCAGGCATTGCCCGCGCGTCGTCCCTCGGTTTCCCAGGGAGAGGAAGAACAGTGTTCGCACGAAAGTCCGGTCAGGCGAGGCGTATCCGAGCCCGGCTCCGCGGGGCATCCGTCGTTCTGGCGGCGATCGGCGTGGTCATCGGCTTCGCGGAGGGTCCCGCAGCGGCGGCAGACAACTGGACGGCGGTTGCCGACCCGGACAGCAGCCGCTGGTTCGACGCCTTCCTCGCGAACGGTGGCGACACCGTGTTCGCCCGCAGCGGCTCCTATCCAGGCGGCGACGCCGGCAGCGGCGAGGTCGCCCGGTACTGGCAGCGCAACGGCACGACCTGGACGTTACTGCCGGCCATCTCCAGCCAGACCGTGGAGACGAACGACGACGACGTCTGGACGGCCACCTCCGCGAACGACTTCTGGGTGGTCGGCCAGACCGCGGCCGCGGCCACCGTGGGCAACCACTGGAACGGCACCGCCTGGGAGCAGCGCTCGCCCACCGACACGACGGTGCGGTTCTTGGACATCAAGGCCGTCTCCGCCAACGACGTCTGGGCAGTCGGCACCACCCGCTCGTCGTCCGCCTCCTCGCTCCCGGGCACGATCGGCCATTGGACCGGAAGCGGCTGGCAGGTCACCAAGGTCACCCCGACCACCGGCAGCCAGACCGAACTCACCTCCGTGTACGTCAAGTCGGCGAGCGACATCTGGGCCGCCGGTGAGACGTGCACGGCCGTGGGCGGGAGCAACTGCCGCGGCTATGTCACCCACTACGACGGCACGTCGTGGAAGGAGGTGGCCGTTCCGACCGGCACCGTCGGGATCGAGGAGATCACGGCCGGCCCCTCCGGCGAGGTCTGGGCCGCGGCGGGCACCAAGGTGTTGCGCTGGACCGGCTCCGCCTGGACCGGCGGAGCCGACGTGTCGGTGTCGGGTGCCTACGCGATCCGTGAACTGACCTGGGCCGGCGGGAAGCTGTACGCCGGGCTCGGGCTGGGCAGCGCCAACAGCCACTCGGGCATCCTGCGCTGGACGGGTACCGCCTGGGAACAGGTGACCCGTGTGCCCGAAACCACCGGCTACTACGTCACGAACGTGTACGAACTCTCCGGCGCCCCCGATGGCACTCTGTGGGCCGCGGGTTCGTACGCGCAGCTCTTCGCCACGCCGACGTTCGCCGCGACGCTGGCGCCGGGTTCCTGAGCAGCCCGAGCACAACGCAAACACAGGGAGCCTGTGAAGGGGAAGTGCGAACTTCTCCTTCACAGGCTCCTTCCTTCTGCGAGAACGCCTCCCACGCGGAGGCCGGCCTGAGGTTCTGTGCGATCCCCGTCGCTGACTGCCATGCTGCCAAAGCCAGTTGAGCTGCGGCTACTAGCGCTGTCCGGGTGCCGTCCCGGCAACTGCTCCCGTCGGAAGGACCCGACGAGGAGTGTTTCTCCCATATGGGGACGGCCCGTGCGACCTTCTTCCTGATCATTTGACAACCGCAAAGATCGTAGGCAAGTCTCCTCATGTTTCGGCCAGACAGGGGTGAGCCATGGACAGCGAGGAGCTTCTGGCGTTACTTGCTGCTTTGGGTCATCCGCAGCGCCTGAGGGTGATGGCCGAGCTTGCCGAAGGCAGAGTGTACGTGAGCGAGCTGGCCCGCCGTCTGGGCATGTCCCGGCCGCTGCTGTACATGCACCTGGAACGGCTGGAGAAGGCGGGCCTGGTGGTGGGCGCTCTGGAGCTGGGCGAGGACGGGACACCGCTGAAATACTGGGAACTGGTGCCTTTCGGCCTCTATCTGAACGCCGACATCATCCGTGCGGCAGTGCAGGACGACAACCCGACGGGGGATGAGGCGGACGGGTAGGGCTCATGCCCGGTCGCTTTGAGCGGCCGCGTCCTGCCGGAGCGCCGGTTCGGGAAGGAGGCCGGACGCGTCGTCGCGCCGACGCAGCCGATTCAGGGCCGGTGTGGTGAGCGCCGTCGTGACCAGAGCCATCAGGACCAGCATGGTGAACAAGTCCCGCCCGATCACACCGAGTTCAAGGCCGACGTTCAGAATGACCAGTTCGGTCAGGCCACGGCAGTTCATCAGCGCGCCCAGCGACAGGGCCTCCCGCCAATTCTGCCCGCAGACGCGGGCCGCCAGGGTGCTGCCGCCCCACTTTCCCAGAATGGCGACGGCGAGGACGACGACGGCCCAGAGCCACAGGGCCGGGTCGTCGTCGAGCATACCGATGTCCGTGCTCAGGCCGGTGTTGGCGAAGAAGAGCGGCAGCAGCAACGGGACGACGACCGTGCGCAGCCGCGTGGCGACGCGTTTGATTGCGAGGGACCGGCGGGGCACCACCAGGCCGAAGAGGAACGCGCCGAACAGCGCGTGCAGCCCGATGCGGTCGGTGGTGAAGGAGGACAGGCAGATGCCGCTGAACACGGCGAGGAGGACCAGCCAGTCCTGCCCGGTGTCCGGTGCGTTCGGGACGGGACGGCTCGCATCGTTTTTCGCCACCGGCCCCCCACCCGGCGTCCAGCGGGCGAGAGCGGGCCGCACCAAGTAGAGCATGGCCGCGAGGAACAGGCCCGATGCCGCTACGGTCCGGGCCGGGTCGAGGGCGGAACCGCTGTGCGAGGCGGTGACGACGATCGCGAGCAGGCACCAGGCCAAGGCGTCGTTGACAGCCGCGGAGGCCATCGCCAGGGCGCCGAGCGAGGTGTGGTACATCCCGCGGTCGGTGAGTATGCGGGCCAGTACGGGGAACGCGGTGATGCTCAGCGCCACGGCGATGAACAGCACGAAGGGCAGTCGTTCGACGCCGTCGGGAGCCAGGTACGCGTACATGCCGCACGCGAGGGCCATCCCGAGAAGCAGCGGCAGGACGATGCCGGCCTGGCTCACGACGAGCGCCGTACGCCCCAGACCGCGCACGAGCCCCAGATCCATTTCCAGGCCGATGAGGAACATGAAGACCAGCAGTCCCAGTTGACCGAGTGCTCCCAGGTACGGGACCGAGGCCGGCGGTATCAGCCAGGTCTGTCCCGCGGGCCACACCATGCCGAGCAGGGACGGGCCGAGCAGGATGCCGGCGGCGATCTCGCCGACCACCGGTGGCTGACCGATCCGGCGGGCCAGGGCGGATCCGGCCAGACAGGCGACGATCACTGTGGGGACGGCGATCAGAAGGCCGGTCACCGGATCGGGTGCGGACACGAGCAGCTCCTCGGCTCTGTGGCGGGCCTCCTCAGGGTTCGAGGGGAGGCTATACAGCCCCTATACGGCGGCCGGATATGCGGCCCGTATAGGGGGCGCCGCGAGTATCGGAGCTTGTTGGCCCGGCCCGTGAGCAAGGAGATCCCCGGAATGACCGAGACCAGTGGACGCTTCCGTGAGACAGGGGCCATCCACGTCTGGCACGGCCGGGTGGGGGACCAGACCCTGCCGTCCGACCTCCTCGTCCTCGGCGACGACGAACTGCGCCTGGCCGGCCGGGCATCCGATCTCCGTGCGACGCACTACGCGGGCGTGCACGCGGCCGTCCGGCGCGTGCTCGGTTCCCGCTATCTCGGGGTGTCGCCCGCGGACGTCCGGTTCGGCCGGCACGCCTGTCCCCGCTGCGCCGATCCCGGGCACGGCCGCCCCCGGATCGAACACCCGGTTACCGCGCTCGACTTCAGCCTTTCCAGATCGGGGCCGCACTGGCTGCTCGCCGTGACGGCGGGGGAGCAGGTGGGGGTCGACATCGAGCGGTGCGCCCCCGACCAGGTGGCCGAGGTGGCGTTGACCGACGACGAACTCGACCTCATGCGGCGCGCGGACCTGCCCGAGCGGCGTCAGGAGCTGTTCTACCGGGCCTGGACCCGCAAGGAGGCGGTGCTCAAGGCCTGCGGTGTCGGCATGGTCGCGGAGCTCCGGGATCTGGAGACCCGGCCGGCCGATGCCGGGCCCGTGACCGTCGAGTACGGCGAACCGGGCCTCGCCGGGCGTTGGTACGTGCGGGACCTGGCCCTGGGGCCCGGGCTGGTCGGGGCACTGGCCCAGGATGCCGGGCGCGTCCGGCCCGTGGTGATCAGGCAGGCTGAGTCTCTGCCTGGCATGTGGCAACTCTGATTGGTACCTGCTAACGTTTCTTGGCATGTGCTGGGTGTTGCTATGAAGGCGCCTCTGCCAAGCGGAGACGAGTTGGTGCTGACGCTGGCGACGCTGGCCAACCCACACCGTCTGCGGGTGGTGGCGATGCTGGCCGGCGGGCGAAAGTACGTGAGCCAGTTGGCTCGGGACATGGGGATCAGCCGCGCGCTTCTCCAGGTCCACCTGAAGAAGCTGGAGGCCGCGGGATTGGTGTCGGCGCAGCTGGAGATCTCACCTGATGGGAAAGCGATGAAGTTCTACGAGGTGACACGGTTCTCGGTGCACCTGACGCCGGAGGCGATCGCGGCCGTGGTACCGGAGCTGACCGGTGTCGAGACGACCCGTGGGGACGGGGAGGGGACTGTCTGATGAAGGCCACCGACTACCACACCGGTACCGACTGGCAGGAAGTGTTCGGCGTCATCGGCGTCTTCCTGCTGATCACCGTGGTGCTCACGGTGATCATCTGGCAGTTCGGCGCCAACTGGCGCGCGAAGGCCGTGCTGGCCCGCGAAGAGGAGTACCGCAAGCTGGCCGAGCAGTCGCTCGCCGCCCAGCAGGAGACGGAACGCCGTCTGGCCGACATGGACGGCCGCATGGCGTCGCTGGAGCGGATCCTCAAAGAAGTCGAGTAGACGCCGACTGGGCCGCCGAGGTGCAACTCGGCGGCCCAGTGTTCGGAAGGCATGTCCCTCGCCACTGGGCGAGTTTTCCCTGGATACGCTCCTCCACGTTTAAGGAGAGCAGCTCATGCTGCGCAAAGGCAAGTCAGACCGCGGGCTGCCCGCAGAAGAAGAGAGGCCGGACGCACCGCGGGCCCTGGACCCGGTGGGCCCCGCCCGCGGGGTCGTGGAGTCCGTCGCCGGATGGTCGGTCCGGCACAAGGGCCTCGCCATTGCGGGCTGGCTCGCGCTGGTGATCGTCGCCATCCTCTCCAGCGCGCTGCTCAGCGGCTCCGACGCCCGGTCCACCGATCCCGGTGAGGCGGGCCGGGCCCAGCAGATCGTGCGCACCGAGGACAGCGGTGACTCGATCCGCGAGAACGTGCTGTTCCAGTCGCGCGAGGCCGACGGTCCCAAGTTCACCGAGAGCAGCCGGCTGCAGGGCGCTGCCAAGGACCTGGTGTCCAAGCTGCGCGGCGCGGACGCCGGGGTGCGGGACATCGGCTCGCCGCTCGGCGCCCACGGCGAGCGATGGCTGTCCGACGACGGCCGGTCGGGCCTGGTGACCTTCGAACTCGGCGGACCACTGGAGAAGCAGAAGGCGTACTACGCCAAGGTCGTCAGCCTGCTGAAGGAAGTGCAGGACAGCAACCCGGACCTGCGGATCGTGCCGGCCGGCGACCGCAGCCTGAACGCCGTGGTCGACGACGCGATCAAGGACGACTTCAAGAAGTCCGAGGTCACCTCGCTGCCCCTCACCCTGGTGATCCTGCTCGTCGTGTTCGGCTCGCTGATCGCCGCCGGTATTCCCCTTCTGCTCTCCGCGACCGCGGTGATCGGCACCTTCGGACTGCTGCAGACCGTCGGGCACTTCGTGCCGGTCAACAGCGCCGCCTCCTCCATCGTGCTGCTCATCGGCATGGCGGTCGGCATCGACTACTCGCTGTTCTACCTGCGCAGGGAGCGGGAGGAACGGCTGGCGGGACGTGACACCCGGGACGCGCTCGCGATCACGGCCCGCACCTCGGGCCGCGCCGTGGTGGTCTCCGGCCTCACCGTGATGGTGTGCGTGCTCGGCCTGCTGTTCTCCGGACTCGACGTCTTCAAGGGCCTGACCGCCGGCACCGTGATCGTCGTGGGCATGACGGTGCTCGGCTCCGTCACCGTGCTGCCCGCGACGCTCGCCGCCCTGGGGCACCGGATCGACAGGGCCCGCATCCCCTGGCTCGGCCGGCGCAGGACCGTGGCGCGCGAGTCGCGCATCTGGTCCTCGGTGGCCCGCACCGTGGTGCGGCGCCCCGCGCTGACAGGGGGCATCGCCGCCCTGGTCCTGCTGCTCGTGGCGCTGCCCGCCTTCGGGATGCGGCTCCAGGACCCGGCCACGACCGACAGTCTGCCGCGCAGCGTCGCCCAGGTGGACGCCGCGGTACGCATGAACGACGCGTTCCCGGGTGCCGCGAGCCCGGCCCGGGTGGCGATCGCCGCCGACGACGGCTCGAGCGCCGACACCCCCGCCCTGCGTACGGCCATCGACGCCCTGCACGAGGAGGCCGCCACGCCGGGCAACGGGATCGCGGAGCCGATCACCTGGGTTTCCGTCGGCGACGTGGCGGTGGTGCGCGTACCCCTCGTCGGCAAGGGCACCGACGACACCTCCAACGCGTCCCTGGAGAAGCTGAGGGACAAGGTGCTGCCCGCTACTCTCGGCAAGGTGCAGGGCATCGACTACGCGGTCGGCGGCAAGACGGCGACGCCGTACGACTTCGCCCACCAGCTCAACGGCCGCGCTCCGGTGATCTTCGTCTTCATTCTCGCCCTCGCCTTCGTCCTGATGGTGATGGCCTTCCGCTCCTGGGCGATCCCGCTGGTGTCGATCCTGCTCAACCTGCTCTCGATCGGCGCGGCCTACGGCGTCCTCACCTGGGTGTTCCAGGACGGGCATCTGGGGTCGCTGCTCGGCTTCACCTCCTATGGCGGTGTGGTCGCCTGGCTGCCGTTGTTCATGTTCGTCATCCTCTTCGGGCTGAGCATGGACTACCACATCTTCATCCTCAGCCGGATCAAGGAGCGCTGGGTGGGCGGTGCCGACGCGCGTGCCGCGGTCATCGGCGGAATCAGCAGCAGCGCGGGTGTGGTGAGCAGCGCGGCCGTGATCATGATCGGTGTGTTCACGGTCTTCGTCAGTCTCTCCGCCATCGAGTACAAGATGATGGGCGTCGGCATGGCGGTCGCCATCCTCGTGGACGCCACCGTCGTCCGCGGTGTGCTCCTGCCCGCCGCCATGACCCTGCTCGGCGACCGCGCCTGGTCGCCCCGGCCCGGCAAGAACGGCAGCCGCGAAGGCTCCGCGGCGACATCCGCCGAGGCGCAGACCCCCGAACCAGTACGTCCTGTCTAGCCAATCCCCCGTGGCAGACGGGACGTACTGCCCCACCTCACCCCTGAACGGGGGGTGAACCAAGCGCTCCGGCCCGGGAGTTCGGCAACAGCCGGCTCCCGGGCCGGAGCGCTCGCATAGCTTGGCTATAGCCGAAGTATCGGGTCCGCGACGAGGCTCGGGACGTTGATCGCAGCGCATTCGAGGAATGCGGCATCTCCGTCTCTCACGTGAGGATCTCCGATGGCCGATGAGCGGGACGACGACCAGACCTACCACGTCGTGATCAACGACGAGGAGCAGTACTCCATCTGGTGGGCCGACCGGGAACTGCCGGCCGGCTGGCGCGCCGAGGGCACCACAGGATCGCGCGCCGCATGCCTGGCGCACATCGACGAGGTGTGGACCGACATGCGTCCGCTCAGCCTGCGTCGGCGCATGGAGGAGCGGGCCGCGCACTGAACTCCCGGACGCGAACATGCCGGTCGAGCTGAAGTGATCAATTTTCCACATCGGGTTTTGCTGTGCCAGCGGTGGCAGGAGGAGCAACACAGATGAGCGCCGGAAATGACGAGCGAAGCGCTGCCGTCGATGTTCTTCGGGAGAGGCTCCTCCGCCGGCGGCTCGGTGGGAACTCCCGCAGTGGCCGTCCCGGCATCAGCCCCGTGGACCGGAACACCCCGCTGCGGCTGTCCCACGGGCAGCAGCAGATGTGGTTCCTCAACCGGCTCGAACCCGGCAGCCCCGAGTACCTGGTTCCGTTCGCGTTCCGGATCCGCGGCGCACTGGACACCGAGGCGCTGCGCCGCGCCTGGACGCAGCTGACGGCCCGCCACGAGATCCTGCGCACCCGCTACGCGCTGGACGCCGCCGAGCCGGTGCAGATCGTCGACGACGCCGTCGCCGACCTGGATCTTCCACTCACCGATCACCCCCGGGACAGGGTGCCCGGTGTGGTGGCCCAGGAGGCGGTCACCTCCTTCGACCTGGAGCAGGAGTGGCCCGCGCGGGCGCGGCTGCTCAGGCTGGCGCCGGACGACCACATCCTCACCGTGGTCTTCCACCACATAGCCTTCGACGCCTGGTCCACCCGAGTGTTCGGCAGCGAACTGGCCGCCCTCTACAAGGCGTTCCGCGACGGACGCTCCCCGGCGTTGCCGGAACTCCCCGTCCAGTACGCCGACTACGCGGCCTGGCAGCGTGCGGAGGTCGCCGGCGAGGCCCTGGAAGGGCATCTGGACTACTGGCGGACCCAGCTCGACGGCACCGCCCCCGTCGACCTGCCCGCGGACCGGCCGCGGCCCGCCCTGCGCGGCCACGACGGAGCGGAGGTCGCCTTCGAGCTCTCCGCGGAGCTGACCGCCGCGGTCCGGGACCTCGCGCGGCGCCACGACACCACCCCCTTCGTCGTGCTGCTCTCGGCCTTCCAGGCACTCGTCGGCCGCTACACCGGACAGCGCGACGTGGCCGTGGGCACCACCGTGTCGGGACGCACCCACCCGCAGTCACAGGCACTCATCGGCTATGGCATCAACACCCTGGTCCTGCGCGGGCGCTGGGAGTCCGACACCGGTTTCACCGAACTGGTCTCGCGGGCCCGCAGCACGCTCATCGACGCCTACGACCACCAGGCCGTGCCGTTCGCCCGACTGGTCGACGAACTGAGGCCGGAACGCGACATGTCCCGCACGCCCCTCTACCAGGTGGCGCTCACCATGCACCAGCGTGGGGACGGCGGACTCACTCTGCCCGGCCTGGACGTGGAGGCGTACCCCATGACGAGCCGGATCGCCAAGTGCGATCTCGAGCTCCAGATCAACGACGTCTCGCAGGACTCGTTCCAGGGGCAACTGGTCTACGCCACCTCGCTCTTCGACCGGGCCACCGTCAAGCGTACGGCCCGGCACTTCGTACGCCTGCTGGAGTCCGCCCTGGCCGCACCCGAGCGACCGCTCTCCCGGCTCGACATGCTCGACGAGGGTGAGCGTGAGTTGTTGCTCGGGTGGGGTGGGCCTGGGGGGTCGGTCGGGGAGGTGTCGCGGTGTGTGCAGGAGGTGTTCGAGGAGCGGGTT
>NZ_JBVHTI010000004.1:0-181245 GCF_055565975.1 Streptomyces sp. NPDC028289
CCCGCGGTCGCCGACGGGGAGAACGGCCCACAGGGGCCACCCGCACCCGACCACGAAACCCGCACGGGTGGTGCGGGTGGGAACACCAAGACCGCGGGGCCCCCCCCCCCCCCCCCCCCCCCCCCCCCCCCCCCCCCCCCCCCCCCCCGGGCGCGAGGTCTAGAACTGCTCGACGAAGTAGGGCTCGACGGTCATCCAGCCGTTGCCCGAGGCGCCGTTCAGCCGGCCCGAGGAGTTCTGGGCGAGGGTGTACCAGGACTCCACGTAGTCGGGGTCGTCGGTGAACCAGCTGTCGGGGATCGCGCTCAGGACCGCGTTCACCAGCGGGATGTAGGTGCCCTGGTCGGTCACGGTGAGCAGCGCCGTGGTGATCGCCTGCGCCAGCGCACGGTAGTTGGTGCCGTCGTCGTCCTCCATCATGACGACGTCGGCCAGGTTGTACTTGTAGTTGGACCAGTTGACCAGGATCTGGTTCGGGTAGTAGACGGTGCCGTCGTAGTCCAGGTAGGGCATGTCCACCGAGTCGACGCGCGCCGTGCCGTCCTGGCCGAAGCCGGTCACCAGCGAGAACATCTCGGCGGCGCCCTTGAACCAGGGCTCCTGGTCGTCGTTCACCTCGACGGCCGTGACCTTGGTCGCCCACCAGCCCGCCGCGCTCGCGGCGTCGGCGCTGTTCGCCGCCGCCTTCTTCGGGAGGGAGGTCAGGCCCTTGTCCGTGAAGGCCTTCCGCAGCACCTTCAGGCCGGCCCGGTGGGCCTTGGTGACGTCGATGTCCAGGATGTACAGCGGGCGGTCGGGAACGTGCGCGGTGCCGATCGTGTGGGCGTGGCCGCGGCTGTCGTAGGCCGTGATGTCCTTGGCGTCGTCGTCGGGCGCGGCGACGGCGATCCAGGGAGTGACTTCGGCGTTCAGGTGCGACCGCATGGACGGCGCGCCCAGGCGGACGCGCAGCAGTGACCCGGTCGACGCGGGCAGGCCCTTCAGGTCCACGATGCGACGGTCCGCGGCGGAGACGGAGGCGTACAGGTCCCTGCCCTCCGGGGAGGCGGTCCGGCCTGTCAGCGCCTGAAGGTCCACGTCCTCGGTGCCGAGGGCGGCCGCACGGACCTGTGCGCGCCACCGCGGGTCACGCAACGAGGCGGACAGGGCCCGCGCGATGTCCCGTTCGGTCGACCACACCGGAGATTTCCGGAACGTCGTGGCCTGGTCCCCGGCGTCCCGCACCGGCGCCGCGATCGCCGGCTGGACGGAGCCGCCGATGACCGCGGACAGCATCATGCCGATGAGGACGCCGCGTCTCTTGCTTGATCTGCTCACCATGCTCCTTGTGTTGTCGGTCGCCGCCGCGCCCACGGTGGACGGGCGGCCGTCATTGGGTGATGACCCCGGAAGCAAATTTGTCCGGGACATGACATGCGGAGTACGCGCGGGGCGAACGCGCATCCGCGCATGGAAGACATGAAAGATCGGAGCTGCACCGAGGTCTGGCCGGTTCGCCGCACACGGCTCGACTCGGCGGCAGCCGGTGCGCCAAGGAGCCGCGGTTGGGGAGCGCGGCTACCGGGGGCTGTCGGCGGGCGGCCGTCCGCGAGGACTGGTCAGCGAACCGAGCATGATCTTCTCGGTGTCGGCCAGATACGTCTCCGCCGCGCGCCGCGCCCCCGCGACGTCCCGGCCGGCCACGGCCCGTACCACCGGCACAAGGCGGTCCGCCGCCCGCGCCGCGTCCTCGAACGGCGCCCGCAGCGCGGCCCGTACCGGAAGATAGGCGTTGAACAGCGTGTTCGTGAGGAGCAGATAGACCCGGTTACCCGTCGCCCGTGCCAGTTCGCGGTGCACTTCCACGTCGGCGAGCTGGACGGCGTCGGCGTCCGGGCCGTCCGCGACCTGACGCAGCAGGTGTTCCAGCCGCCGGGCCTGCCGGTCCGTGCGCCGGTCGGCCGCGCGGCCGGCGATCAGGGTGCCGATGTGCCGCCGTACCTCGAAGACCTCCCGCAGCCACGTGGGGTCCTGTGCCGCCAGCATCGGAAGCAGGTCGGCGCCACCGATCCGCAGGTAGTCCAGGACGCGTGTGCCGATGCCGTGCCGGGTGCTCAGCAGTCCCGCCTGCTCCAGCCGCGTCAGCGCGTGCTTCAACGTCGTACGGGTGACCCCGTACCCGGCGGCCAGCTCCCGCTCGGGGGGCAGCAGGGATCCGGGGCCGTGCGTGCCGCTGAGGATGTCCTCACGCAGTCGTGCTTCAAGCAGGTCGACCACGGTTCGACGCGGAATGCTCTCGACGGCCACGGAGGATCTCCCAGGCTTCGGTCAGTGGTTCAGCGGCTCACCGGTCTGGCGGCCCACTGGTTCAGCGACTTACTGGTCTAGTGGCTCAGCCACTGCCTCAGTGAAGCAGTCCCCCGACCGCGTCGTCAATTACCTGTGACGGCCGAGAAGTTGAGCACGGTCCGCGCCACTGAAAGCTTCCGTCCCGCAGGCGGGGATCCGGGGCTCCGGGGCCGGTCACAGGGTGGCTCCGTAGGGGTCGCGGTCCTCGGGGACGAGCGGTATCGCGGGCGCCGTGCTGCCGACGCGGACGGTCTCGCCGGAGGTGACGGCCTCGTCGATGGACACCATGGTGTCCAGGACGTGGTAGCCGAGGTCGCCACTGGCGATGTGCGGTCCTCCGCCGCGGACGGCCCGCGCCATGTCCAGGACTCCCAGTCCGCGGCCGCCCTCGACGCCGACCGGCGGGACGGTCTCCCACTCCGCCTCCCGGCCCCGCTGCGGCACGCGGGTGATCCTGACCTCGCCGGCGAAGGTGTTGGGGTCGGGCAGGACCAGGGTGCCCTCGGTGCCGGTGATCTCGACGAACCCGGTGCGGGTGAGCGGGGAGTCGAAGCTGAAGACACTCTGGCCGACGCCGCCGCCCTCGAACTGCGTGAGCGCGGAGACATGGGTGGGTACGGCGACGGTGAACTCGGTGCCCGCGCGGGCCCCGCTGCGTACCGTTCGGACTGTGCGGGCGGTCGACCCGAGCGCGGCGACCCGGGAGACCGGCCCGAACAGGCAGACCAGGGCGGTGAGGTAGTAGGGCCCCATGTCGAAGAGGGGGCCGGCGCCCCTGGCGAACAGGAACTCCGGGTTCGGGTGCCACAGGTCGGGTCCCGCGTACTGCATGACGGTCTGCGCGGACAGCGGGGCTCCGATGTCGCCGCGGGCGATCGCGCGCAGGGCGGTCTGGAGGCCCGGGCCGAGGATCGTGTCCGGGGCGACTCCGACCCGCAGGCCGGCCGCGGCGGCCTGGTCGAGCAGGGCTCGTGCGTCGGCGCGGTCCAGGGCGATGGGCTTCTCGGACCAGACGTGCCTGCCCGCCGCGAGAATCGCCGAACTGACCTCGGCATGCACGGCGGGGACGGTCAGGTTGACGATGATCTCGACGTCCGGGTGGGCGAGGACGTCCGCGGCCGTTCCCCACTCCTCGACGCCGTACGCGCGGGCCTGGGTCTCGGCCCGCGCGGTGTCGAGGTCGCCCACGACGGCCACGTACAGGTCGGGGTACCGGGTGAGGCTGGTCAGGTACTGGTCGCTGATGTTGCCGGCGCCGATGACTCCGACGCCGACCGGGTGGTGTGCCGTCATCAGGCGATGCCCTTCCCCTTCAGGTAGGTGATGCCTGTCGCGATGCCCTCGAAGACGTCGCCGTCGTAGTGGTCGAACTCGATGACGGCATACTCGGCGTGTGTGGCCGCGGCCAGCGAGGCGGCCAGCGGGATCTGCCCCCGGCCCGCCGCGACCTGCCCGGTGTCGGCGGGGTCGAAGGGGACGCCGGAGGTGAACGGGTCGTCGATGACGGGGCCGTCCTTCACGTGCAGGGCGCGCACCCGGGAACCCAGCCGGCCGAGGAGGGCGACGACGTCGTTGCCGCCGGCCGCGGCCCAGAACAGGTCGATCTCCAGGACGACTTCCGGGTTCAGGAGGTCGGCGAAGCGGTCGAAGGCGCTGACGCCGGCGACGGTGTGCACGAACTCCTGGGAGTGGTTGTGGTAGCCGACCCTGAGTCCGTGCCCGGCGGCACGCTCGGCGGCCTCGTTCAGGAGGGCCGCGGTACGGGCGATCTCCTTCTCGTCGGCCCACCGGGAGGCCGGCACGAACGGGTCGAAGAGGATTTCCACGCCCAGTCGCCGGGCGGCCCGGAACGTGTCGTCGAGGCCGGTGCCCGACGTGCCGTCCGGCGACAGGAAGCCGGCGTGTCCGGTCCGTGCGGACAGGCCGTGCCGGGCGAGCGCGTCGGCGAGTTCGGCCGCGCGGTGCGTGAAGCCGAAGACCTCGACGTTGGTCAGCCCCAAGGCGGCCAGACGGCCGAGCGCGGCGTCTTCGTCTGCCTCCAGAGCCTGGCGTACGGAGTAGAGCTGAACCGACAACTGTGGTGTCGACAAGGGGGACTCCTCTCGTGGCGGACGGCCGGGAAACAGAATACCGACAGGGGTGATGGTTTCTAGGGGTCGTTAGCATCTCGTTCATGGCAAGGGAAACGGCGCGGCCGGGGGCGGCCCCGCGGAACTACCCCAAAGGGGAACGGCGGCGCGCCCAGATCATCGAGGCCGCGTTCACCGCGTTCGGGCAGGTCGGCTACCGCAACGCGAGCATGGTGCAGCTCGCCGCCGCCTGCGGTGTCTCACGCGCGGGCCTGCTGCACCACTTCCCGACCAAGGAGTCGCTCCTGGAGGCGGTCCTGGAGGCACGCGACCGTCAGGACGGCGAGCACTTCCTCGAGTCGGGCGCGCTCAGCCAGGACGGCCTCGCCTACTTCGCCGCGATGATCAGGCTCGTCGCGCACAACCAGGCCAACCCCCTCATCGTGAGCCTGTTCGCGGTGCTGTCCAGTGAGGCCACGGCGGCGGACCACCCGGCGCGCCCGTACTTCACCGCACGCTACGAACGCACCCGCCGCGAGATGCAGTCGGCCGTCGACGACCTGGCACGGCGCGGGCTGCTGCGCCCCCATGTGGACGCCTCGCACCTGGCGGCGGATCTGGTCGCGTTCATCGACGGCCTGCAGGTCCAGTGGCTGCTCAGCCCGGACACCATCGACATGCCGGATCACCTGCGCGGGATGCTGCGCAACGTCATCGGCGTCGAACTCCCCTAGTCTCCAGTGGTTTCCAGCCCGTTGCGACGTTCCGGAAAGGCCGAGTCGGCGTGGATGTGTACGAGGCGGTGGACAGCCGCCGGGCCGTACGGGCGTTCAGCGATCGGCCGGTGCCCCGGGAGGTGCTGACCCGGGTGCTGGCCGCGGCCTCGCGGGCGCCGTCCAGTGGGAACCTCCAGCCCTGGCAGGTGTACGTGGTGTCCGGCGAGCCGCTGGCCGAGCTGAAGCGGCAGGCCACGGCCAGGGCGCTGGCGGCCGACCCGGGCGACGAGCGGGAATACCCGATGTACCCGGCCGAGCCGGCCGCGCCGTATCCGGAGCGCTTCGCCGCCGCGGCCGCGCAGCGGTACGCGGCGCTGGGCATCGAGCGCCATGACCCGCAACGGCCCGTGAAGATCGCCGCGTTGAACACACAGGCGTTCGGCGCGCCCCTCGTGCTGTTCTGCTACCTCGACCGGGCGATGGGTCCCGGGCAGTGGGCGGACGCCGGGATGTACCTCCAGACGGTCATGCTGCTCCTGAGAGCCGAAGGCCTGCACAGCTGCCCGCAGGTGATGTGGACGATGTACCGCCGGACGGTCAGCCGGCTGGTCGGCGCCGGTGACCGGCTCGTGCTGCTGTGCGGTGTCGCGGTGGGCTTCGAGGAGGAGGGCGCGCCACGGGTCCGCACCGACCGGGCCGAGGTGGCCGAGACGGTGCGGTTCATCGGGCCCTAGCGGGCTTGCCGGCCCGAGTGGGGCGGTGTGCTTGAATGCCGGGCATGGACGGCTCCGCCCGGATGTGGATCAGCGAGATCCCCTCCCTCGACCCGGACGCCCGGGGAGTGATTCTCGACCTCGACCAGACATCCGCCGATCGGGCCGAGCGGATGGCCTGCATGCTGCTGAACCGCGGGCACGAGGGCGAGGCCGGCGTGTTCTACCTGCTGCCGGAGGATCTTTCCGCCCGCTACGAGCGGACCGGGAACCGGCTCACCGTGTCCCTGCTGGCCCACCGGGGCGTACTCGCCCAGGACCTGGTCTCACGTCCGGCCGCGCTGCGTGCGCACCTCGACCGGCTGCCCCGCGACCCCTTGCACGACGGCCGTGTCGTCCTCGTGCGCCGGGAGACCGTCACCGACTTCGTGCCCGCCGAGCGGGACGGTTTCCAGCAGCCCGTGGTGCTGATCGACCACAGCGTCGAGGACGGTGACGGGCCGGTCGCCCTGACCGAGCTGCTGAGCCTGTTCGAGAGGCACGAGGCGGGCGTCGTGGTCGTCGCCGCGCCCAAGGCGGCGCGGGCCTGACCGCACCGGCCCGCCGCTGCGCCCCGCAGCGGACGGATGACGGTCACAGCCCGAACAGGCGTGCCGCATTGTCGTGGCACACCGCGCGCAGCCACTCCTCACCGAGCTCCAGCCGCTCCAGGGCGTGGAGCTGGTGCACGTAGGGGTACGGGATGTTGGGGAAGTCGGAGCCGAGCAGGACGCGGTCGCCCAGAGCGGCGATCCGGGGCAGCGCCCGGGGCGGGAACGGCATGAACCGCTCGGTGAAGTCCGTGAACGCCATCGTGGTGTCCAGCCGCACCTCCCCGTACCGCTCGGCGAGGCCGGCGAACTCCTCGTACTCCGGCATCCCCATGTGCGCGATGATCAGCCGCAGCCTCGGATGGCGGGCCAGTACCCGCGCGACCGGACCGGGACCGGTGTGCTTGCCGGGGGCGGGACCGGAGCCGCAGTGGATCACGACGGGAATCCCGGCGTCGGCCAGCAGACCCCAGGCCCCGTCGAGGAGTTCGTCGGCCGGGTCGTACCCGCCCACCTGCACGTGCGCCTTGAACACCCGGGCGCCGGCCTCGACGGCCGCCCGGACGTACGTCTCGACGCCCTGTTCGGGGAAGAGGGTCGCCGTGTGCAGGCAGTCGGGGGTACGGCCGGCGAAGTCGGCGGCCCACGCGTTCAGCCAGACCGCCATGCCGGGCTTGTGCGGGTAGAGCATCGAGGTGAAGGACCGGACGCCGAACTCCCTGAGGAGAGCGGTGCGTTCCGCCTCCTCCTTCCGGTAGGTGATGGGCCACGCGAGGTCGCCGATCAGCGGTCCGTTCGCGTCGAAGTAGTTCCAGACCTTGTGCAGGACCCGCTCGGGCATGAAGTGGGTGTGCACGTCGATCAGCCCGGCCAGGCCGAGCCGTTCCCTGAAGAGCCGGATCGCCTCAGGTTCGGCGGGGACGGCGGAGGTGGCGGGGGCCGTGCGGTGATCGTTCATACCGCCAACGATCGGTACCGGGGAGCGACGAGTCCAGCCCCTGCCGCATCGGCCGGGCACGGACCGGGACCGGCGCAGTGGTGACGAAGCGTCAAGTTTCTTTGATTGATGCGGAATTCAGGCGACAGCACTGGCGCTCCACACCTACCAGCGGGTAAGTCATGGCTCTGCCACCTTCGGCAACTCGTGTCACAGCGAAGGGATATCCCGTGCGTCTGCGCCCCTTGCGCGTCCTGTGCTGTTCCGCCGTCCTCGCCCTGTCGGCGCCCGCGTTCCTCCCGGGCACCGCGTCGGCCGCGGTCCCCGCCTCCTCGGTCTACCTCCAGAACTACGTCACCGGTCTCAACGCCGCCGACAGCGGCGGCACCGTCGCCGCGCACAACCCCAAGGGCAACGAGGACCACCAGCAGTGGACCGCCGTCGCGGTCAGCGGTGGCTACCAGCTCCAGAACGCCGACGAGTCCGGCACCTGCCTGGGACGCAGCGTCACCACCGCGGTCACCGCCGCCTGCGGAACGGACGGCACCACCTGGACGATCACCGCCGGCGCCGACGGCACCTACTCCGTCACCGTCCCCGGCACCTCGCAGTACCTCACCGGCTCCTCCTCGGACTCCGGCGCCGTACAGGTCGGCTCCTCCGGGGACCTCGCCCGCTGGTACCTCACCCCGGTCTCCTACGCCACCACCGCGATGCCCTCCGCCGACACCCGCACCCTCGACCAGGTCACGTTCCTGACCGCCCACAACGCCTTCGCCAACGGCTCGGACGGCAACTTCGCGTCGTTCCCGGTCAACCTGTTCCCCAACCAGAACTACGGCATCAGCCGGCAACTGTCCGACGGCGTGCGGGGCTTCATGCTCGACGACTACACGGTCTCCGGGCAGGCCGTGCTGTGCCACAACAGCTGCTCCGGCGTGAGCAACCCGGTCCCGCTCGCCACCGACCTCCAGCGCATCGTGGACTTCCTCAAGGCCAACCCCGGCCAGTTCGCCACCGTGTTCCTGGAAGACTACGCCTCCTCCGACGTGCTGAAGTCCTCCCTCGCCTCCGTCAACGGCCTGTACGACGTGCTGTACCGGCCCGACCAGGAGGGCGTCGCCACCAAGGGCTGGCCCACCATGGCCGACCTCGCGGCCCGCGGCAAGCAGTTGCTGGTCTTCAGCGACCGGACCCGGGCGAGCGACACCGCCAACGGGTATGCCACCCGCGACACGTTCGGTGTGATGTACCAGCGCGAGTGGACCGTGGAGAACTACTGGTCCATGGGCGGCGGCCTCGGTGACTCCGACTGGTCCTGCTACAGCCGATGGGGCACCGACAGACCGCTGACCACGGACTCGTCCGCCTTCCACCCGCTGTTCGTGATGAACCACTTCCGGGACTATCCCATCGCCGGCACCGCCGCCACCGACAACGGCAAGATCCTCAACCGGGCGCAGAACTTCTGCACTCCCGCCGCCCGGAAGAAGCCCAACTACGTGGCCGTGGACCGGTACGACACCGGGTCGCCCACGCCGCTGAGCACGGTGGGCAGCCTGAACACGTACGTCCTCGCGCCCGGCCAGTGAGCGCGGGCCGGGCGAGGCGGCGGGTGGGCCCTCGCCCCGCCCCGCCCGGCCGGGACCGGGCACGTCCGGTTCAGGGGCCGTCGCGGTGGGAGCCCGGGGTGTGGCCGAAGATGCGGCGGAAGGCGTCGATGAAGGCGCTGGCCGACGACCAGCCGCAGGCGTGGGCCACCGCCGTCACCGGCATCCGGTCGGCGAGCAGGACCAGGGCGTGCTGAAGGCGCAGCTGGGTGCGCCACCGCGGGAAGGTCATGCCGAGGTCGGCGCGGAAGAGCCGGGAGAGGGTGCGGTCGCCGGCGCCGACCGTACGGCCGAGTTCCCTGAGGGTGCGGCCGTCGGCCGGGTCGGCCCGCAGGATCGCGCACACCTCGCGGAGCAGGGGTGCGGTCGGGGCGGGCAGGTGCAGCGGCTGCTGCGGTGAGGCCCGCAGCCGGTCGAGCAGGACGGCGCGCAGGCGAGCCCGTTCCGGGCTGTCGTCGTCCTCTATGCCCTGACCCTCGTGTTCATGGCGCTGTCCGGGATCGGCGTGGCCGCCTACCACCCCGAGTCCGCCCGGGTCGCGCGGCTCGCCAGCCGGGGCAGCCACGGTGCGATGGCGGTGTTCGCCACCGGCGGCAACATCGGCTTCGCGCTGGCCCCGCTGATGGTGGGTGCCGTGGTGGCGGGCGGCGGGCTGCACTGGACGCCGCTGCTGGTGATACCGGCGCTGGCCGGTGCCGCGCTGTGCCTGCCGGTGCTGCGCGAACTGCGGAGCCCGGGCTGCCGGGCCGCCCCGTGGAGGTCATTCGTGCGCGCTGGGCACCCCGGGTCGTGAGGAGAGTCGGGCTCGGCGGCGGCGAGTCGCTCGCCCAGTTCGCCCAGCCGGCTGTGGCCGAGAGCGGAGCGGACCTTGGGGAACCACTCCTTCTCTTCCTCCTCGACGTGGTGCCGCACGTTCTCGACGAGAACGGTCATCTTGGCGTCGAACCGTTCGTCTTCGGGGTCTGGGCCCGCCAGTTCGGAGAGCATCCGCAGGACGACGTGATGTTCCTCGACGCTCTCCAGTACGTGGTCGGTGGTGTCCGGCACGGCGGCACGCGCGGCGGGGTGGAAGATCTCCTCCTCGATCCAGGCGTGGACCGTCAGCTCCTCGATCACCTAGTCGGCGATCTTTCGCTTGGTCTTGTAGGCACGGTCCCCGGCCTGCTCGAAATCCTTGAACAGCTTCTCGACCGTCTGGTGGTCGTCCTTGAGCAGCACAATCGCGTCCATGGGTCCGCCTTCGCGTTGTCCGGGACGTCCCGCAAGAGAGCGGGGTGTTTTCGCTGGTGGAAATACCGAAAGCCGATCGGCTCCCACGCTCCGGTTACGCCCGGCAGTGCGTCCGACTCGTCCGAAGCGCGCCTTTTGCGGCGTACGGTCATGTCGTGAATGCAGTTGGTTACTGAACGTAATCACTACCAGTCAAAGTGCACGTCCACACCATGTCCCGGCTGCGGGTACGCCGCGGGTTGCGAAGTGAAAGCGAACTGCTGTGCGCCGAACTCGACGCGGCGTAGGCTGAAGGTGCGTCCTTGACCCCGGCGCCCCCGTCGACAGACGGCGTCGTCCTTCGGCAAGCGGACCAGCTTCCCTGTTGTGTGCTCAGGTGGTCTCCTACCCGGCGGTAGCACCGGTCCGTCGGCGAACTCGCTGCTCACCTTTCGAGCGCGCCTGCACGGATGCAGCCTTTGCGGTGGCTTCGGTTACGGGCGGGAAAGCCGAGGCGCTGTGCAATTTGTGCATACGATGATCCGGTACCGAGGCGATGGCCGGGTGACCGTCTTCCTGGAGGGTGAGATCGATCGGACCACCGTTCCTGCCGTCGGCGCCGCCCTGGCGACATGTCTGGCCAACAGGATGACGGAGATCGACGTCGATCTCGCCGCCGTCGGGTTCTGCGACGCCAGCGGTCTGAACGTCTTCCTCGAAGTCTCCCAGCACCTGGCCGCCTCGGATGGCGAGCTGCGGCTGCACCATCCAGCCCCGGTCGTGAGTCGGCTCCTGGACCTCACGGGCACGGGATTCCTCCTGGCAGAAGAGGAGTCGGGCGTTGAACAGCCTCCAGCCGAGACAGCTCAGCCGTCCAGCGAAGTCGCATGATCAGCGATCGGATGGCGGAGATCCTGCGGCTGCTTCAAACCGAGGAGTGGCCGGACGTGGCGGCGGATGCGGCTGAGCTGCTCGCTGTGGACGGGATTGCGGTCAGCGCGGGCAACGCACCAGGAGGGACGGAGATCCTCTGGTCCTCGGGCAGTCTCTCGCGTGACTTCGAGGACCTGCAGCTCACCCTCGGATACGGACCGGGGCCGGACTGCCTGGCCGACGGTATCGCGGTGCGCGTGCCCGATCTGGGCCGCGTGAGAGAGGACCGCTGGCCCGCCCTCCTCGTCGAGGGGGCCGCCCTGAACGTTCGGGCCGTGTTCTGCTTCCCCCTGCACATCGGTGCCATCACACTGGGCGTGCTGACCCTGGTCAGAAGGACCCCAGGGCACCTGACACCCCTGCAGGGCGACGATGTCAACGTACTGGCCGTCGCCCTGACGAAGCGCGTCCTGGATCTCGGGAGCCCGCTGCTGTCGGCCGCGGAGAACCAGGACCTGGTTGCCCCGGTACTGCATCAGGCGGTCCTCCACCAGGCGACCGGCATGGTCAGCGTCCAGCTTTCCGTAACCCTGGCGGAGGCTCTGCTGCGGCTCCGTGCCTACGCCTACGGCAACAGCCGCACCCTCACCGACACAGCCCGGGACGTCGTGGACAGGCGGCTGCGGCTCGAACCCGACCCGCACCCGACGAACGTCACCGAAGACGAAGACGAGGACTGATCTCGATGGCAACCCGTGAACATCAACTCACCGAAGTCTTCGTCGAGGTGGCCGACTCCCTGATCGACGACTTCGACGTCATCGACTTCCTGCAGAAGCTGTCCGTGCACTGCATGGAACTGCTGGATGTCGCCGCCGTCGGCATCCTGCTCGCGGACGAGAACGACAAGCTCCACGTTCTCGCCGCCTCCGACGAACACACCCGGCTGCTGGAACTTTTCGCCCTCCAGCACGAGCAGGGCCCCTGCGTCGACTGCTACCACGACGGCCTGCCGCGGATCAACGTCAGCCTCACCGACCCCACGGCGACCACCAGGTGGCCACAGTTCGCCCGCAGCGCCCAGGACACCGGTTTCGTCTCCACCAACGCCCTGCCGCTGCGGCTGCGCGGACGGGTCATCGGCGCGCTCAGCCTGTTCAGGGCGGGGCCCGCGCCGCTGGCCGAACAGGACCTCTCCCTCGCCCAGGCTCTCGCCGACGTGGCGACCATCGCCATCCTTCAACAGCGCACGCTCGCCCACAGCGAGGCCGAGCGCGACCAGCTCCAGTACGCCCTCAACAGCCGTATCGTCATCGAGCAGGTCAAGGGCATCCTTGCCGAGCGATGGCAGATGCCCATCGACGAGGCGTTCGGCATCTTCCGCGCGTACGCTCGCGCCCACCACCGCAAACTCTCCGAACTCGCCCGGGCCATCGCCGGCGGCACGCAGGGCACCGACACGATCCGCGCCTTTCCCCCGCGGGCAACGCAAACGGACAGCTGAACCTGCCGAGCTCGTCCACCGATCGTTCCCGCCGCGCCGAGGGGCGATCGCCGGCCTGCTTTCGCCTGGGCACGGTGGACGCCGGCCGGAGGCGCGCTCCGCAGATGCCAAGTGAAGCCGCGTACCGCGCCCGGTGCCGTCCCGTCGGCGCCCACCAGTCGTCGTTCACGCTTCGTTCGGCCGGGTAATCACACACCACGGACCGCCGAATCATGACACCAGCCACGCCCGACCGGGACGCCTCAAAAGATCCCGTTACGAGCCCGTACGCGTGGACGGGGAATTGGTGGGCATACGGCGGTTCGGAGGTTGAAAATTATGGTTCCCCTGCTTCTCGTTCTACTGCTGGCCCTGATTCTCTTCGGTGCGGGTTTCGCACTGAAAATTCTGTGGTGGATCGCGATCGTCGTGCTTGTCGTGTGGCTCGTCGGCTTCGTTGCACGTCCGAAGGGTGGGAGTGGCCGCTGGTATCGCTGGTAGTTGACCGGCGAGGACATTTCCCGCACGGGGCCGGAGAGAATTATGAATTCTGGCTTGACTGTGGGGGGTGTACCCCTGGATGCGGGGCACCGGCAACCAAGACGGTCGAAGAAACCGCTGTGTACGACACACGGAAAAGGAGGATCGCGGGAACCCCTGTCGTCCTCCGTTTACCGGAGGAGTTGTTTTCGCGTGACTGAAAATGTGTGGAGTTACAAGTCGACCGCGGGTCGCCCGGCCGACGCCGACCTCACCGGATACAAGGTCGAGGCCACGGACGGCGGCATCGGCAAGGTCGACAAGCACTCCGACGAGGTCGGTGACGCCTACCTGGTGGTCGACACGGGTGTGTGGATCTTCGGCAAGGAGGTCATGCTCCCGGCGACCCGGGTTACCGCGACGAACTGAGCACCTACTACGGCACGGGTGGCGCCCTGTTCGGCGGCCCGCAGGTCTGATCCGACGCCCGTTCTGAGCACCATGGCCCCGGGACTCCTTGACGAGCCCCGGGGCTCTCGCGTGCCCGGGGGCGCAAGTTCAGGCGATGCGTGGGGATCTGGAACAGAGACCACTCACATCGCCTATAGCCGCCGTCGCTCAGGCTCTCCACACGACCGACCTACCAGGCCGGGGCCGCGTCGAGAACCAGAGACCCGCCCGGTCCGAAGTGTCAGGGGGCATCGGTGAACTTGAACTCGCCGGCGTGGACGCCAGTCCCGCCATCGAAAGGCCGGACCGACTGGTCCTGGTCGCGGCGGAGTGGCCGAACCGACCGAGCAACCGCAACCGCGTCACTGACCCGCTCGTCGACAGGTGCCCGCCGGCTGATCTGACTCGGTGCCGCCCAGTTACACTCGGCCGGCTCAGTCCGCCGGGTGGCCTGGGGTGATGTCATGGGTGTCGTTCAGCGTCAGCAGCGGGCTTCTGGTGCCCGAGGGGTTGTCCGCCGCCTCCGGAGCGAGCAGGAAACCGACGTGGTCGCCGCCGTCGATCCGGTTCTCCACGCGACCGACGAACCAGGCGGGGGCCTCGTCGAGGATCAGCGATCCGCCCGGTCCTGGATGCCACGGGATGTGCGTGAACTTGTCGGTGCGGTCGCCGGTCTCGCCGCCGAAGAGCCGGGCCAGCCGGTTCCGGTCGCGGCGGAGGAGATGGACCGCGAGACGTTCGGCACGCTCGGCGACCTGGTACGTCCGGTTGGCTTTGGACAGCCAGACCATGAACCGGGCGGGCCGCATCGAGCACTGCGAGGCGAATCCGACCAGGCAGCCGGCTCTTTCCCCGTCGGCCACCGCGGTCACGACGTACATCGGATAGTCGAGCAGGTCGGTGAAGGGATCAAGATCGGTCACGGTACCTGGCTCCCGCTTCAAGAGATCGGACATCGGGCAACTCCGCGCCCTGTCGGTGTGCAGCTGCGGCGCCCGGATGATCATCGAAGTGTCCGCTATGCCGTGTGAGGTCCAATTCGCCGGGCACTCGGAACAGTGACGCATGGGTCGGGTGTGCCCTGCGAGGCTCGCCCGTGAGGCGCCCCCTCATATCGAGCCACCCGACGGGTGAGTCCGGTGACACGCTCGGGGCGCGGGCTGCGAGATGTACATGTGATTGACACGACGACCCGGAACGACAGCGCGGGCGACTCGGTGCTGGCCCCGTGGCGGGTGTACGCCCCCCCAGCACGACACCGTGTCGTCGACCCGGGCTCTCGACCGGGAGCACGTCTCCGCGGGGGCCGCTGTCCTGGACATGGGAGCCGGTGCCGGTGCCCTCGCGCTGGCCGCCGCCCGGCCGGGCGCCCACGTCACCGCCGTCGACAGTTCCTACCGGGCGGTCCTGCCACCCGGTTCAACGCCCGGCTCACGCGACTGCCCGTCGAAGTCCTCCACGGTGATCTGTTCGGCCCGGTTGCCGGCCGCAGGTTCGACCTGGTCGTGAGCAATCCGCCCTATGTCCCCGCGCCCGGGTCCGTCCCGCGCTGCCACCACACCGCGCGGTGGCGTGGGATGCGGGTGCCGACGGACGCCTCCTGCTGGACCGGATCTGCCGCCGCGCGCACACGTCACTGGTTCCCGGCGGTGTGCTACTGCTCGTGCACTCCGCGCTGTGCGGCATCGCACCGACCCTGGCCGCGTTGGAGCGGTCGGGACTCCAAGCCCGGGTGATCGACCGGCGTCTCCTGCCGTTCGGTCCGGTGCTCCGCTCGCGCGGGGCGTGGCTGCGAGAGCGGGGGCTCGTCGACGCCGGCGAGGAGAAGGAAGAGCTGGTGATCATCCGCGCCGAACGAACCCGCTGAACAGTGGCGCCGCGTCACGCTGACGAGCGACGGTCCGATCCTCGTGGAAGGACCGGTCGAGGTCGTACTCGACGACAGGCGCATCGCGCGTTCGGACCGGTTCACCGTCGCGCTCTGCGTCTGCCGACGCAGCCGGGTCTGTCCCTGGTGTGACACCAGCCACCGCGCCCGGCAGCAGAGGCGGACCGCATGACCAGCACCGCACCGGCCGCCCACGACGGCGCCACCGGCCCCGCGCCGCCGCGCAGCAGGGGCGAACTCTCCCGTACGGTCCGCCGGGCCCTGACCCGTCCCGCCGGGACGCCGCTGCCGCAGCGGGTGACAGCCGTGCACGCGGACCCGTACGGGGACGATCTGCAACTCGCGCTCCACCTGTGCTACGAACTCCATTACCGAGGCTTCGCCGGCGTCGACTCCGGGTGGGAGTGGGAGCCCGGCCTGCTACAGCTGCGGGCGGAGATCGAGCACCGCTTCTGTCCGCGCTCCGCGCCGACGTCGGATCGCCGCGCAAGGCCGGAGAAGCTCTCGCGGACCTCCTCGTGGAACCCTTCGACGCCGACGTACCCTCCCCATTCCTCAGGAAACGAGGAGAGCTCCGGCAGTTCCGTGAGTACGCGGCCCAACGCTCCCTCTACCACCTGAAGGAAGCCGATCCGCATGCCTGGGTCATCCCGAGACTGACGGGACGCGCGAAGGCCGCGATGGTCGCCGTGGAGTACGACGAGTTCGGCGCCGGACGACCCGAGCGCATCCACGCCCAGCTGTTCGCCGACCTGATGGCCGATCTCGAACTGGGCACCGCCTACGGACGTTACGTCGACACGACCGGTGCGGAGATGCTGACCAGCGTCAACCTCATGTCCCGCTCGGACTCCACCGCGCGCTGCGCGGATCACTGGTGGGCCACTTCGCAGCCGTGGAGACCACCTCCTCACCCGGCTCACGGCGCCTCGCCCACGGGCTGCGACGGGTCGACGCGGTCCACGAGCAGATCGTCCGCCGGGACGTCGGCGGCGGCCTCCTTGAAGCGGAGCCCGCTCTCGACGGGGACGTCGGTTTCGGTGTCGACGCCACCGCATGGACCGAGAGGCGGCTCGGCGACCACCTCCTCACCGCGTGGCGCAACGGCCGTACCTCACTGCGCACACCGTTGCGACCGCTTTCAGCGCATCGGCCGGAGAGGCGAACCCTGCGCGTGTGCGGTACGAGCGGAGTGCCTGGGTACCCGGGCACGGTGCCACCCTCCTCGCCTCGGACCAACTGCTCGTCGGCGACGGCACAGGGTGAGTGGCGGTCAGGGGCGCCCCGCGGCGACATCCACGCCCATACGAGGCAGTCGAGGAGAGGGGCATCGCGATGTCTGCGCAGTCCGAGCCCGAGTCCGCTCGGCAGGAGCACGGTGCGCTGGACGGGGCGGGCCTGAACGGCTCCGGCCCCGGCCCGGCGGGCGGCACACAGCTGCCCCGGGAAGCGCCCCAGGAGCCGCCGAGCCGTGAGCCACGCGGCGGGCGCAAGCGGTCCTGGGTCACGGTGGGCTTCGCTCTGGGGCTGGGGGCCAGCCTGGCGTGGCTCGCCGTGCAGACCGTCATGCGGGTCAGCTCGATGCTGACCTTGCTGCTGCTGGCCGTGTTCATCGCGATCAGTCTGGAACCGCTCGTCGTCTGGTTCACGCGCCGGGGGCTGCGGCGCGGCTGGGCCGTCTCGATCGTCCTGACCGGGTTCATCGTCGTACTCGGCGGATTCCTGGCCCTGGTCATTCCGCCGGTGACCAAAGAGATCACCGCGCTGGTAGACGCGGTGCCGGGATGGCTGGAGCAGCTCCACGACCACCAGTCCACGATCGGCCGCCTGGAGGACCGCTTCCACCTGGTCGAGAAGGCCAAGGAGCAGTTCGGTTCAGGAGGCGGAGCGTCCGGCCTTGCAGGAGGCGTCCTGGGCGCCGGCCAAATGGTCCTGAGCACCGTCGCGTCCACGGCCATCGTGATCACCGTGACCCTCTACTGCATGGCGGCGCTGCCGGCCATCAAGGAGTTCTGCTACCGCTTCGTGGCGGCCAGCCGCCGTGAGCGCGTCGAGGGCGTGGCCGAAGAGATCATGAACCGGATAGGCAAGTTCATGCTCGGCAACCTCGTCACCTCGGGGATCGCCGGCGTGGCGACCTTCGGCTGGTGCGCGGCCACCGGTGTCCCGTACGCCGCCGCGCTGGGCGTCTTCACGGCCCTGATGGACCTGATCCCGATCGTGGGCTCGACTCTCGCCGGCATCGTCGTCAGTCTCGTCGCGCTGTCCGTGTCCCTGCCCATTTCGATCGCGACCGCGGTCTTCTATGTCGTCTTCCGGGTCGCCGAGGACTACTTCATCGTCCCGAGGGCCATGAAGTTCGCCGTCGACGTCCACCCGTTGGTCACCGTCCTCGCGGTACTGGTCGGCGGGGCGCTCCTTGGCATCATCGGCGCCCTCGTCGCCATCCCGGCGGCCGTCGCCGTCGGGCTGGTCCTCGACGAGTACGTCTTCCCCAAGAAAGAGCGGAACTGACGCGCGCCGGTCGAGGGCGTCTCTGGACCCGGCGGTCGCCTGGGCTCAGGTCTCAAAGAGAAGTAACTTGTGGGTTCAGAGACTTGCGTTCGCAGGTCACCACGTCGCACACCCGCACGTTGTTCCTCTGCGAGCCCCAACGACCTCGCGCACGGTTGGCCGTGGCACGGGGTCGTAACGGAGCCCTTCCGCCGGCCCACCTGCGTCGGCTGGACCGGCAGACCAAGGCGAACAAGGCCTGGATACGCAACGCCTGGCCGCGTCACAGACCACGCTGACGTCGCTGAGTGGCGGATCACGTGCTGCGCCGCCGCGACTACGTCAACGTCGTCGTCGCGGGCAAGCAGCCGTGCTTCGACTGGCTCGACCTCGACGCCGCCCGCGCGCACTGCGCCCGCGGCGCCGGGATCTGGGCCTGGGCCGGCACCGAGTCCGAGCCCGGCGAGCCCGACGCCGTGCTCGCCTGCGCGGGCGACGTACCCATCCTCGAAGTGCTGGCCGCGGCCTCGCCACTCCGCCGCCACCTGCCCGAACTCGCGGTACGGGGGGGGTCAACGTCGTCGACATCGCCCGGCTGTTGCCGGCCTCGCATCCAACGGCGGGCCGGCCGCTTCAGCCACCCCGGACCGCTGCCGGCCCCGGTGACACGCTGTCACCGGGGCCGGCAGCGGCACCGCCTTGCACCGCGACGATCACGTCACCTCGGGCGGCCGGGAACGGTCAACCGCTCAGGGATTCCTCGGCGTCCCGCCGCGTCGGCCAGTTGTCCCGCCGCTCCCGGGCCACCTCCGCACGGCTGCAGGCCCGCTCTCCGGGCAGGGAGACAGACGGTGTGAGGGCCGGTGCGGGGATGGCAGGCTCCGAGATCACGGCCCCCGCCGAGAGCGCGGCGTGCCTGTCGCTCCGGCGCACGAGCCGTCCGTCGGACTCGCCGTCGCTGTCCCTGCTCTGGTGCTCGAAGAAGCGGAGCATCTCCACGGGGAACGGCATCACGAGGGTGCTGTTCTTCTCTGCGGAGACGTCCACCACGGTCTGCAACAGACGTAGTTGGAGTGCTCCGGGGGTGTCGGCCATGGTCGCGGCGGCGTCGGTCAGCCGCTGGGACGCCTGGAACTCGCCGTCGGCGGCGATGACCCGGGCCCGGCGTTCCCGCTCGGCCTCGGCCTGCTTGGACATGGAGCGCATCATCGACTCCGGAAGGGCGATGTCCTTGATCTCGACGCGTTCGATGCGCAGTCCCCAGGGTTCCTCGGTGGGTGCATCCATCACCTTCTTGAGTTCCGCGTTGATGTGGTCTCGGTCGGAGAGCAGTGTGTCCAGGTCGGCCCTGCCGATGACCGAGCGGAGCGAGGTCTGGGCGATCTGGGAGACGGCGCTGGGGTAGTCGCGGACGTTCACCAGGGCTTTGACGGGGTCGATGACCTTGAAGTAGACGACCGCGTCGACAGTGAGTGTCACGTTGTCGGCGGTGATGGACCCCTGCGGCGGGATACCCAGGACCTCGGTCTGCACGGACACCTTCCGCATCCGGTCCCCGATCGGCCGGATGACACGCAGGCCCGGCCCGCGGATGTCCGGCAGCAGCCGCCCGAAACGGAACACCACGCCCTTCTCGTACTGCTGGACGTTGCGCACGCTCAGGGCGAGCAGGACCAGCCCGGCCATGGCGCACACCACCAGCACGGTGATCAGAACACCCATGGTTCTCACATTCCTTACGTCGATGACGGTCCCGGACCCGAGCGGTCAGGGAAGCACACGGCACGGGAGGACCCCGGCCTGTCGTCTGAGATGCGGCCGGGGTCCCGGGCTGCTGTTGAGGCTCTGGTGTGTCGGCCCGGCTCAGCCGGGAAAAGTCTGCGGTGTGCCGGTCCGGGCTCCGACGGCTGTGGCCCCGGTGGCCGCCGCTGCAGTGCGCACGGCCCTCACCTCGCCGTCGGCGGAGCGGAAACGGCCGGGATCTGCGGGCGTGCCGCGGGATCGCGGACTTCGTGGTCTTCTTCGGCGCGCAGGCACGGGCCCCCGGTGATCAGCGCCGACAGCGGATCGAGCACGGCCGTCGGCGAGGACCCGAGGGGAGCGCAAGAGATCCGGAATGACGTGAGGCAACGCGTGCTGCCGGGGATCGGCGTGGGGGAAACGGTCGCAGTCATGACGCGAACCCTGCTCCGGGCCGACCGGAACCGGCCCGGCGTGATCAGATCGCCGAAAGTGACAGCGACATGGAAGCCGGTGCACGAAATACCCTCGGTCACACCAGCATACTCCGACGCCGGTCCGAACAGATTCCCCGTCCGGGGAGCGCGGCCGGCCCAGGACCGGGCACATGGAGCCTCCCCAGCGGGATCCGGTGACAACACCCCAGGCCGACACGCGGAGTGCGGACCCGGGGGCGGTCCGGCGGCCACCGTCAACGGACTGCGACTCCCAAGCCCACGCTGTCCTTCACAACGGTGGACATACTCTCCATGAGCCGCCCGACCTCCGCGACCGTGGCGGCGGGCGGCACCACCAGCAGGTCCCACCGGCCGCGGCCGGGCGCCAGCAGGCAGACGATGGACGGGGAGCGCTGGGTGGTCGTCCGGCGCAGGCGTACGACCTGGTTGGCGACGAGCAGCCGAGCCGGGAACGCGGACCATACGGCCTCATCCACAAGGGCGCTGGTGATCTGTCCCCAGGCGTGCGGCAGGCCGCCCAGCAGCCTGGGCAGTTCGTACGCCAGATCGGGCGAGTGGGGCCACCAGACGCCGTCGATGCGCCGGGCCATGTGGCCCTGTGCCGGCTGGGACGCCAGGCGCAGGCGGACGGCGGACGTCGAGGAGAGCGGGGGCGGTGGGGCGAGTGTCATGGAAACTCCTGAAGGGGATGCGGTCGCTCGGGTTCACACGCGGCGGGCGGCGATACGGTCCGGGGTGGGCCAGCGCACGTCCCTGACCCAACCGAGACATTCGAAGAAGCGGATCAAGGCGGCGGACGGATCGAGCTGGCCGCGGTCGACGCCGTGCCGGGCGCACGTGGGATCGGCGTGGTGCAGGTTGTGCCAGCTCTCGCCGAACGAGATCAGGGCCAGGGGCCACAGGTTGGTGGCGCGGTCGTGGCGACGGGTACGGAACGGGCGCTCACCGATCACATGGCAGAGAGAGTTCACGCTCCACGTCACGTGGTGGAGCAGGGCGATGCGGACAAGTCCCGCCCACAGCAGGGCGGTCAGGGCGGACACCCAGCTGCCGCCGATCAGCCACCCCACGGCGAAGGGCAGCGCGAGGGTGAGCACACACAGGGCCGGGAAGGCCCGGGACACGGCCCGGATGTCACGGTCAGCCAGCAGATCGGGAGCGTAACCCGTCACGGACGTGGGGTCGTTGCGGAACAACCAGCCGACGTGGGCATCCACAAGTCCCCGCAGGTGACCGCACACAGACGTGCCGTAGCGATACGGCGAGTGAGGATCGCCCGGCCGGTCGGTGAAGGCGTGATGGCGGCGATGGGTGGCGACCCAGCCGATCACGTCCCCCTGGAAGCTCATGGACCCGGCCACCGCGAGCGCGATGCGCAGCGGCCGTACGGCCCGGTAGCTGCCGTGGGTCAGACCACGGTGGAAGCCGACCGTGACGCCCAGGCCCGTGACTGTGTAGAGCAGCGCGGCGAGCAGGACATCGACGGGATGGATCAGGCGCCCCCACAACAGCCAGACGGCCAGACCGACTGCCAGGAACGGGAGAAAGACGATCAACGCCGTGATCGCCAGGGACAGCCGCTCGCTGCCGGTGCGCTCGGCAGCCGTTCCCTCGCGCGGGAAGGGTGTCCTCCCCTCGTACTCCGGGGACGGCGGGGAGCCTTCCGGCGGGACGGCGGACGGGGAACGGGGGATATGGAGAGACATGCGCGGTCCTTGACCTCGGTGACGACAGTGCGGCCGGGGTCTTGGGCTGCGCCTCTTCGACGGTGACTGCGTACCGCATCGCTGAGAGCGGATGCGAGTCGCACGGACGGTGGATACGGGAGCCACAGGGGCTTGGGCTGGTGAGGACGTGGACAGGGGGCGGCGGGGCCGTCAGGCCGTCTCGCCCGGGTGGGTGCGATCGTCGGGCGGTCTGCTCGAGTCGAGCCAGGAGCCGAGCGGACCGGCGGCGCGCGAGGCGTCCAGTGTGAGGTGCAACCGCGTCCCGGTTCCCGGGGGGCCCGCAGGATAGCTGCGCTGCTCATCGCCGGCGAACAGCACCCGAAGCGCGTCCGCGACGCGTCGGGCCGCTTCGGGGTCGGCGGAGACCAGGCGAACCTCCACCCGGCCCTGCCCACTCGGCTCGTGCGCGGCCTCGGGACGGGATGGGCGGTGGGGGGCTTCGGATGTCACAGGGCGGAACCTGCCCGGACCTGAGCGGCCCACATCTCTCGTGCGACGAGGACGAGACCGGTCTGAACACCGGCGTGCGACGTGCCCTCGACCTTTTCAGCTTACTCCTGCCGCTCGGGACAGCCGCGCCGACACACCTGAAGTGGTGCGGTGTCCGCCGAAGCCATCGGCCGGCGCCCGATGACGGGATGACGGGTCGGGTCGATCATGAACAGCTCCCGGGACGACGACGTGACTCCCACGCCAGCCACACCGTCGGCCGTCGGTCGTGTGGCAGCCCGGGGAGTCCCGCTGACAGACCGGCTGCGGCGACAGAGGTGGCCGGCGGAGCCGTCAGGCCGCCCTGGGCGGGTGCGATCGGCGGGCGGCCCCGGCGCGCTCGGCTGGTGCAGCGAGACCGGTCTGATCACC
The DNA here is from genome assembly GCF_055565975.1 of Streptomyces sp. NPDC028289. Taxonomy (NCBI): domain Bacteria; kingdom Bacillati; phylum Actinomycetota; class Actinomycetes; order Kitasatosporales; family Streptomycetaceae; genus Streptomyces; species Streptomyces sp. NPDC028289. The sequence continues at coordinate 22,626 of NZ_JBVHTI010000004.1, forward strand.
TGCGACGGCCCTGGTTCTGTCGGCCTGCCGGCACGACGGCCACCGCGGCGAGCGGCGGAAGGAGTAGCGTAGAGACACCTAGGGCATTTCGCACACCGGCTTCCACGCCGGGTCGTTCTCGGCACCGGCAAAGGCCGGTGACGTCAGCCGCCTGATCATCGGCATGTGAGACAGCCGTCATGAACGCCTTCTTCACGACCGCCGGCCGCTGCACGTGAACGACGAAGAGAGCGACAGCCGTCCTGGGTCTCGCACTCTCCGTGACGCACGCCGCGGGGCTGCGGATGACCCTTCTCGTTCGTCGACACCCCGCCACGGGTGTCGACGAACGAGGCGCCACCAAGCCCCTGATTCCGGGGCGCCGACGCCGTAGAGACCGTCGACGCGGGGATCCTGCGCCACGGGCACACAGCCCGAAGTCTTGGGAGCCGTTTGGGAGCCGACTCCAGGAACCGGCTCCCAGCCCCGTCTGCCGACGAGCACGCAGGAGCGTGTGGTCAGAGCCAGTCCCAGTGCTTGAAAGCGAAGTACAGCGTCAGAGAGGCAACGACGATGACGGCGCTGGAAACGATGAATCCCGACTGGTGTCCGAAGCCGGGGTAGGGAAGGTTCTGTCCGTAGAAGCCAGTGATCGCCGTGGGCACGGCGATGATCGCGGCCCAGCTCGTCACCTTCTTCATGATCAGGTTCATCCGGTTCGCCTGCACCGACAAGTTGGTCTCCATCACCGAGGCCACCAGGTCGCGCAGCGACTCCGTCCACTCGCCCGCACGCAGCACGTGGTCGTACACGTCTCGGTAGTAAGGCAGCAAGGGACCGTCGACGACCTCGAGGTCGGGGCGCATGAGGGCGTTGACGACCTCCCGCATGGGCAGGACCACGCGGCGGAGCCGGACCAGTGATTTCCGCAGGGCGTAGGACTGGCGCTGTACGGTCTGGATCTGCCGGCCGCCTTCGGCGAAGACCAGAGCGTCCAGTTCCTCAATACGTTCGTCGAGCTGCCGTACCGCGGTGAAGTGCCCGTCGACGACATGGTCGAGCAGGCCGTGGAGCAGAAAGGCGACCCCGTGTGCCGCCAGAGCCGGGGTACGGTCCCAGCGGGCGACCAGCTCGTCGAGGGCGAACGCGGCGTCCTTGCGGACGGTGATCAGCGCCTGTGGCGTGAGGATGACCGCGAGCTCGCTCATCGTCAGTCCTGCGCCGTCCGGGTCGACGGCGACCGCGTAGACACTGAGGAAGTGATGGGTGCGATAGTTGTCGAGTTTCGCCCGCTGTCCCTCGTGCAGCGCGTCCTCGAGAGCCAGCTCGTGCAGACCGAGTTCCTCGCCGACCGCCGTGAACTCCAGGCGGTCCGGGCGGTACAGGTCCAACCACACGGTCGTGGACGGGTCCGCCAGATGCTGGGAGATGTCCCGGACCGGGAAGTCCTCCTCGACCAGGGAGCCGTCGCGGTACAGCCGAGTACGGGCCATGTCGCGCACCCTAACGGCACAGGCGGAACATCAGCAGACGCCACTACCGAACTTCCACCCCGACGGGCGGCACCGCCTCGATCGCCTTGAAGTCGGCGCCACCGCCCGGCAAAGACAGCCCTGCCGGGCGCCCGGACCTCCAGAGGTCATGCCTCGGGCTCGTGGCGTTTCTCGCCGGTCCGAGGGTCCTCCGCGGGGATCGGGTGTGCCTGATGGGTGCCGGTGGCGATGAGGATCTCTGCGGCATGGGTGACGTCGTCGGCTCGGACGGCCCTGGCCATCGCGGCAAGGGCGGCGTCGGGTGTCGCGTGCGGCGGGACCACCACCAGGCGCGTGGGAAGTTCATCCCATGCGGTGGCGTCCAGGCCGACGCGCGTGATGGGGCCGAGGTGCCCGGTCAGCAAGTGGATGAGGTCGGGCAACTCCGCGCGTCCTGGGGGCGCTCGGCAGGGACACCCCAGCGAGAACGGCGCGCCGGAGCACACCAAGACCGCGTCGAACACCAGACCAGGCCCATCCCCGCACACAGAAACCCCCGCCGGAGCGGGCCGACGGGGGGTTCCTCACCTCTCACCTGCTATCACACGCGTATCACCAACAGCGTCGACGCACCTGGACCACTAGGACCTGACCTGCAAAAACGCTCCCTGCCCCAGACCAGCTGGACCCCACAAGACGCCAACCACAACCTGTGCCAGGTGGTACCCAGGGACGGCCCAGGACCAGGGGCGCAGCGCCTTCTGGCCCGTCAAAGCGGTACTGCAAGTTATCAAGTCATTCGGTGGTTTCTCGCTCAGCCGTCAGCCCCTCTCTCACCGGCAGTCATACCGCCGGGGCCAGAAGGTCCGGGGCGACGCCGGCATGCACGCCATGTGGTCCTCGAGCACCATCAAGGCCATCGGCAGCGGTTTCGATGACCCGGACTTCGCCGACAGGCTCTCCCGTCTCATCGGCGACCACGACGCGGAAACCACGTCCACCTGCGTCTCCGAATAGGGAAAGTCCAGCTCGACGTCGATGCGGCAGGAACGGACCCTTCCCGCGGGCGCGATCCGCGCCCTGCCCGAGGGCACGTGGTACCTCGAACCCGGCGCCGACGCCCTGGCCGCCGCCTCCGCCCACGCGACGAAGGCCATCACCGCACGCGCCGTCGCCAAGCAAACGCCTCGCCAGGGCGACTGCGACATCGCGGCCTGACCCACCGCGCGTCCTCACTTGCCTCCAGTTCGGTTCGGCCCGCACATGCACCGCTGCCGATTCGGCGCCAGCCGTCTCCACCCGTCACCGGCGCTCCCTCTCGGTGCTCGCACGGTCACCTTGTTATCTCCCGGAGAAACACGCCGGCACCACGACCGGCCCATTTTCATCCTGCCGCCCGAGACCGCCCCGGACGCACACGAGGGGGCCGACCCTCGCCGTGTACCGGCTCATGTCGCACAGCATGGAGGCGCCGTGGATGTCGGCGGTGGTGCGGACCGTGAGCAGGTCGGCCGGGTGTGCCTCGATGAACCGGTCCCAGCCGGCGATCTCGGCGAGGGTGTGCTCGTACGGCGGCAGGTCGTCCATGGTGTAGCCGAGGGCGATGTTCACGGCGGTCAGGCCGGAGGCGTGGGCGTGGGCGTCGGCGATCGCGCGGGCGTCGACCGCGAGTTGTTGTCGAGCTGGCCCAGGGCGTTGACGATCACGGGGCGGCCGGAGGCGGTGTCGGCGTCGGTCACTGGGCGTCCTTCTCGAACTCGGCGCGGTCGAAGCGGTGTCCGCGTCTGACGGTGTACGTGATGGTGCGCAGGTTGCCGATGTCGTGGAGGGGGTTCTCGTCCAGGACGGCGAAGTTGGCGAGCTTGCCGGGTTCGACGGTGCCCATGTCCGCCTCGGTGCCGGCGGCGCGGGCGCCGACGAGGGTGGCCGAGCGCAGGACGTCGGTGGCGGGGACTCCGCAGCGGTCGACGAGGAAGGCGAGTTCGCCGTACAGGGCGGGGAAGGGGTCGGCGGGGTCGGTCTCGTGGTCGGTGCCGGTGCAGACGTCGACTCCGGCGCGGTACGCCTGCGCGGTGACAGCGGCGGCCAACTCGGCGTTGTGGGCGGCCCGTTCCGCGGACTCGGCGGTGTCGCCCCGGAGTTCGTCGCTGGTCCACATGGACGCGGTGGCGTCCAGGACCGTGCCGCGGCGGCGCATCTCGGCGAAGAGGGCGGCCAGTTTCGGGTCGTCGCCCGCGGCGAAGCGGTCGTGGTCGACCGGCGGTTTGGTCTTGTAGCTGCTCAGCGGCTCGGTGGGGTCCTCGAAGGCGAGCAGGGTGACGTGGGAGACGCTGTCGACGCCCGCTGCGACGACCTCGCCGGGCGCGGCCGGGAAGACGGTGGCGTGTGCCCAGACGGCGATGCCCTGGCGGTGTGCCTCGGCGGTGACGGCGGCGACGGTCGCGGCGTCCAGGTCGGCGTAGACCTTGATCGCGGCGGCGTGGGTACCGCGGGCGAGGGCGACGGCGATCGGCAGATCGGTGTCGAGGGTGACGGCCTGCATCCAGGGGACGGCGCCGGGTACGGCGCCGCGGGAGACCTCGTGGGTGCGGGGGTCGTCGAAGAAGGAGGGCCCGGCCATGAGGGCGGCGTAGCGGATGTCGGGGCCGGGGATCTCGCCGACCAGGGTGGCCCGGGCGAGGTCGGCGATGTGGCGCAGGTCGTCGGCCATGTCGCGGACGGCGGTGACCCCGCTGTGCACCAGGCGCCGGAGGACCGCTTCGGCGACGGGGCGGTCGGGCGGGGTGGCCAGGTGCTGGTGGGTGTCGATGAGGCCGGGGAGGACGAACCGTCCGGCGAGGTCGACCTGGGGCGCGTCGGCGGCGTGCGGGGGCAGCGGGTCGGCGTCGCCGGTGACGGCGTGCAGCCGGGCGCCGTCGGTGACGATCGTGGTGTTCGGCCGGAGCGGGCCGCCGGTGCCGTCGAAGAGGGTGGCGCCGCGGTAGACCGTGACGGTTCCGGCGGGCGGAGCGGCCCAGGGGGTCGGGGCGCCCGGGGGCAGGTCGGTCATGGTCACCCTTCGGTCCGCTGAGGCTGTGCCGTTTGTTACGCGGTACGTAACACTTGTATCGTGTGGTGAAAACCCAGGTAACTGTACTCTGCAGCCGGTGGACCGCCGCAAGGGCCCGTACCGGACAGGACGCGCCGGGCCGCGCAGCGCGGCACCGGGGCCGAGAGGGAAGAGCCGCCGTCATGCCCGACGCACCCGTCGCCCCGGGGCCGCCCCGGTCGGCCGTGGACAAGGCCCTCGACCTGGTCGAGGCCGTCTCGCGCGCGCCGCAGCCCGTGCGGCTGACCGATCTCGCGGCCGAGGTCGGGCTGCACCGCGCCACCGCGTACCGGATCCTGCTCGACCTGGTCCGGCGGGGCTGGGTGCTGCGGGCCGGCGACCGGTACCTGCCGGGCGCCGCCGTGCTGCGGATGTCCGCGTCGGCCGCGGGCAACTCGCTGACCGCGCTGGCCCGTCCGGTGCTGGAGCGGTTGTCGGCCACGACCTCGATGATGGTGAACCTCCAGGTGCTGGAGGAGGGCGGCGGCCGGGTGATCGACGTGGTCAGACCCGAACGGCTCGCCATGATCAGCCATCTGCGGGGCGAACTGCTGCCCGTACGACGGTTCGCCGGGCCACTGGCCCTGGTCGCCGCGCTCGAACCGGAGGCGCGGAAGCGGTGGTTGGGCAGGCTGCCCGATGACGACGCCGACCTCACGCGGGAGTTGGCCGAGGTCGCGCGGACGGGTATCGCCGTCGAGCACGGCCGTAACGACAAACTGGTGGCTTCCGTCAGCCGCGCGGTCGTGCCCGCCTCTGGGGCGCCGGTGTGCGCGCTGACGGTCGTGGGGCCGGAGGCCGAGTTCGACGGCCCGAAACTGGCCGCCGTGGAACGGGAGTTGACCGTGGCTTCCGATGAACTGGTGGCGGCGCTGACCGCCGACGGAACGGAGGCGGGCCGATGAGCGGTGTGCTGGTGCTGGACCGCCGGCAGACGGCCGCGGCGCTGGAGCCGGCCGCCGCGCTCGACGCGGTGGGCCGGGCGCTCGTCGCCGTCGCCCGTGGCGAGGTCTCCGTTCCGCCGCGGATCGCCGCCCTGACGCCGGCCGGCCTGCTCGGCGCGATGCCCGGGTACGTCGGCGGGCTGGGCCTGGCCGCGAAGCTGGTGACCGTGACCGCCGATCCGGAGCACCCCGGACGGAGTTTCCACCGCGGGCTCGTGGTCCTGTTCGACGAGCATGACGGGCGGGCTCTCGCACTCGTGGACGCCGAGGCGCTCACCGAAGTCCGGACGGCCGCGTCCGCCACACACAGTGCGCTGGCCCTGGGCGCACGGCCCGGTCTCGGCCGGGTGGCGGTGGTGGGGACGGGGGCGCAGGCGCGGGCCCAGTTGGCGCTCCTCGCCGCCGTCCGGCCGCAGGCGGAGGTCGCCGTGGCGGGCCGCGACCCGGTGCGGGCGGGTGAGGCGGCCGTGCTGTTCCCGGGTGCGCGGGTCGCCACGGGCATCGAGGACGCCGTGCGCACGGCCGACGTGGTGTTCTGTTGCACCGGCGCCACCGCTCCCGTCGTCCGCAGGGAGTGGCTCTCCCCCGGCGCCCATGTCTCCTCGGTCGGCGGCTCGCAGGGCCCCGAACTGGATCCCGGCACGGTCCGGGACGCGGCCCTGTTCGCCGAGTGGACCGGCGCGGCCGCATCGCCGCCGCCGGCGGGCGCGCACGAACTCCAGGACCTGCCCCCGGGGCGGTCCCTCGCCCTCCTCGGCTCCGTCCTCGCCGGCGACCACCCGGGGCGGGACGGTGACACCGGGGCGCTCACGGTCTTCAAGTCCACCGGGCACGCCGCGCTGGATGTGGCGGCGGTCCGGGTGGCCTACGACGCGGCAAGGGCACGGGGGTTGGGGGTACGCGTCGACCTGTGACGGTCACCGGGACCGCCCTGCCGGGAGAAGCCCCTCCCCCACCCTTTGTTTCGCAGTACATCTAGATGCATAATGTGGTTATGGACGACCAGGTCGAGGAGCGGGCCGCCGACGGCCGACCGGGCGGCGAGGCGGGTCTCGCCGGGGCACCGGAGCAGCTGATGGCCGCCGTCGAGCAGTTGGTACGGCATGTACGGCACAGCGCCACCGCCGGCGGCCTGAGCACCGCCGCCTCCTCGGCGCTGGCCCGGCTGGGCCGGGAGGGTCCGCTGCGACTGACCGAACTGGCCCGCGCCGAAGGCGTCTCGCAGCCGGGGATGACCCAGCTCATCGGCCGGCTGGAGCGCGCGGGGCTGGTGGCGCGCAACGCCCACAGCACCGACGGCCGGGGGGTCCTCGTGGAGATCACCGCGACCGGCCTCGACGTCTTCCGGCAGCGCCGCGCCGAGCGCACCCACGCCCTTCAGGAACTGGTCGAGGAACTGACCGGGCCCGAACAACGGGCCGTACGGCTCGCCCTGCCCGCCCTGGCCCGCGTGATCGAGGAGCGCCGGGCACGCGGCTGAGGCGCAACCTGACCTGCGCGCCTCCAGCAGAGACACCCTTCCGCCTCCGTCCCGTCCGTCCGCATCCGGAGAGAGGACCGTTGATGAGTGCACCGCACCAGAGGGCCGCGAGCCCCTTCAGGCAGCCGAAGGCCGTGTGGGCCGTGGCGTTCGCCTGCGTGATCTCGTTCATGGGCATCGGCCTGGTGGACCCGATCCTGCCCGCGCTGGCCGACAGCCTGCACGCCTCGCCCAGTCAGGTATCGCTGCTGTTCAGCAGCTACCTGATCGTGACCGCGGTCGCGATGCTGATCGTCGGCTGGGTGTCCAGCCGGATCGGCGCCAAGCGCACCCTCGTCACCGGTCTCGCGATCATCGTCGTCTTCGCCGCGCTGGCCGGCGCCTCCGGCTCGATCAACGGCATCGTCGGTTTCCGGGCCGGGTGGGGGCTGGGCAACGCCCTGTTCATCGCCACCTCGCTGGCCGTCATCGTCGCCTCGGCCAGCGGCGGTTTCGCCGGGGCGATCATCCTCTACGAGACCGCCCTCGGCCTCGGTATAGCCGTCGGCCCGCTGCTGGGCGGCGAGTTGGGCGGCATCAGCTGGCGGGGGCCGTTCTTCGGTGTCGCCGTCCTGATGGCGATCGCGCTCGTCGCGACGCTGGCCTTCGTGCCGGCGCTGCCCAGGCCGGAACGCCGTACCTCGCCGCTGGCGCCGATCACGGCGTTGCGTCACCGTGGCCTGCTGACCATGGGCATCATGGCCCTGCTGTACAACTGGGGCTTCTTCACGATGCTCGGCTACGCGCCGTATCCGATGGAGCTGAGCGCCCATCAGCTGGGGCTCGTCTTCACCGGCTGGGGGCTGCTGGTGGCCGCGTTCAGCGTCTTCTTCGCGCCGCGGCTGCAGGCCCGCTTCGGCACCGCACCCGTGCTGTACGCCAACCTCGTCGGCCTCGGCGCGGTGATGGCCGTCATCGCCGCGGGCGTCGGCACGCCGACGGTCGTGATCGTCGCGGTGATCGTCAGCGGCATCTTCATCGGCGTCAACAACACGCTCACCACCCAGGCGGTGATGGTCGTCTCGCCGGTCGAGCGTCCCGTCGCCTCCTCCGCCTACGGCTTCCTGCGGTTCATCGGCGGCGGCCTGGCCCCTTACGTCGCCGGGAAGCTGGCCGACGCGACCGACCTGAGCGTGCCGTTCTACCTGGGCGCCGGCACCTTCCTGCTCGCGATCCCGGTGCTGGCCAGCGGGCACCGGCTGCTGCGGGACGCGGAGGCCCGCCTGGCCGGAGGCGAGCCGGCCGTCCCCGCGCTCACGCCCGTCGGGCGGCAGACCGCGCCCGGCACGGCCCCGGTCGTCGTGGCCGTCGGCGCCCACGGGCGGGCCGCGGCCGTCGTGGACGCCGCCGCCCGGCTCGCACGGGACACCGGCAGTCCGTTGGAGGTGGTGCACGTCCAGCGGACCGCCGTCGTGGAGGAGTTGGCGGCGGACACCGAGACCCCCGACGAGGCCCGGGCCGCGGTCGTCGCCCATCTCGACCGGCTCGCCGCCCAGGGGTTCGCCGCCACCGGCCAGATCCTGGACAGCGTCGGCGACCACGCCGCCGCAGGCCGGGTCCTCGCCCGGCATGCGGCCGAGGTCCACGCCCGCGCCGTCGCCGTCGGCCGCTCACCGCGCGGACCGCTCGCCCAGTTCGCCGACGGCAGCCTCACCACCGCGCTCGCCCACGCCGCGACCTGCACGGTCGTCCTGGTCGACCCGGCCGACGCGCCGCTTCCGCTGACCGCGTCGACGCTCGTCGAACTCCGCGAACGGCCCGCCTGATCCGGGGGCGGCCGACCGTACTGTCGCAGGAAGGCGTGCGGTTGAGCCGGTCGCCCGAAATTCGTTCGGCGCCCGTCCTGCAGCGGAGCTAGCCTCGCTGCTCATGGGAGCACGAGCGCAGTACGTGGTGGTCGAGAACGGCGCCTGGCAGCGGTACTACTCACACTGGGCCGCCAACCGGGTGGTCCAGGATCTGCTGCCCGGCCCGGCCGCGGCGACCCGCTGCTTCCGCGCCAACCGGGAGATCGACGAATGGCTCGACGACGTGTGGTGCGAGGGTGCGGCACTCGTCGACCACGACCGCCGGATCCTGCTCTGGTTCGCCTACGCGGGCGACTGGGCCGACCACCGCGCCGCCCGCTCCGTACTGGCGCGGACATGGCCCGGCTGGGACGTCCGCTTCGCGCACGACGGCATGGGTGACCTGACCCACCACCTGGGCCTCGGCAGGGACCTGACCCGTACGCCGGGCTGGTTCGAGACCTTCGAGCCTTCCGGGTTCGCGGCCAGCGAGTACACCGAGCCCTCCTCCGTCGTCTCCCTGCGGCTGCCCGACGGAAGCGTCCGCGCGTGGGGCAGCGACTGGGAGCCCGTCGAGCACCTCGCCGGCGGCCCCCGCCTGGTCGACCTGGTCGCCGCGTCGTCAGCCACTCCTGCGCTCACGGACATGCCGCACGGCGGTGTCCATTTCGACCCGCAGGCCCGCACCGTCTCACTGTGGGCGGTGCAGACCGTGGCCGGCGTTCACGACTGGCCGTTGCCGCGCTGGGAGGACTGGGTCCTGGACTTCCGCGGCGACGACCACACCCTCCAGGCCGGGCTGCTCCCCGCGGACTTCCCCTTCCCGGCGCCTCCGCTCGCGACCGCACTGCGGGGGCTCGGCGACTGCTTCGGAGCCCCGCTGCCCGACGTGAGCGCACTTCTTGCCCGCGCCGCGGGTGCCCCCGGCCCTGAGGGCACCACCTCCGTGGTGAACCCCGCCGCGCAGGTGCCGCACGAGCCTGCCGATCCCGCACCGGCCGAACTGGCCGCTTTGCGTGGGGCGATCGATGTGCTGGTCTCAGAGGCGGAGGCCGGCTGACCAAGCCCGGGTGGGTTCCCCGGTCCGGCGTGGAGTCATCACATACCGAACCCGAACACCATGTCGGGCCAGTCGGTGTCAGGCGTTCGGCCGTCGAGCGCCTCAGTGATCGTCCGCTCCTCGTACCGGAAGTGGGATTCCATGATCGCCGCCAATCCGTCGAGTTCGCGCCCGATCGCCTCCAGGGTTGAACCACGCGGTTCGGCAGCCCCGTCGGCGAGTTCCCTCACCCGGGACAGGATCGAGGCGATCAGTCCATGGTCCTCGACGAGATGCGCGACCGTCGCGGCAAGATCCGGGCGTTCTCGGAGCAGTTGGGAGAACATCCCGTTGTCCTCCCCCTCATGGTGCGAGGACAACGCGTTGCAGAAAGCCAGGCAATGAGTGAGCAGCACGTCGTCACCCGAACGACGGTGTCCCAGGCCTGTCCTGATCTCACGGATCTGGCGACGCAGTTCTTCATGCGCTCGCGCAAGTTGCCGGCTCAGGGCGACCGCGCGGTCGCCGTCACGGGAAGCCACGGAAGGCGGCCCCTTCGCTTCCGCACCTCCATGCCTGACGCAGACCGTCACCGGCACGCGATGCTGCCGCCATACGATCATGCGACGCGGTGGAACGGCAAGCACGATTGCCGTTCCAGCGGCAGCGCCGTGACGGCGCGGGCGACACACGTGGGTGCGGGCCGTCAGGCCGCCGTGCTGCCGGACCGCCTCGGACGAGAAGGTCAGCCCCGGTTCGGCCCGGTCACGCCCTGGGTGGGTGCGGCGGGCCGGGCCGGCTCCGCGGTTTCCTGGCCGGTGACCACCTTGGAGGGGCGGTTGCCGCGGTCCAGGAGGCCGCCGGTGACGGCCAGGCCGAGGCCGGCCGCGGCGAGGAGCGCGCCGACCAGGTTGGGTGCCGCCCAGCCCCAGCCCGCCGAGATGACCAGGCCGCCGAGCCAGGCGCCGGCCGCGTTGGCCATGTTGAAGGCGGAGTGGTTGGAGGCCGCCGCCATCGTCGGGGCGTCCTTCGCGTTGATCATCAGCAGCATCTGGACGGGGGTGGTGATGAGCGCGCCCATCGCGCCGATGAAGGTGACCGTCACCAGGGCCGGCACCGTGCTGTGGACGGTGAAGTAGAACGTCACCAGCGCGGCGCCCAGCAGGATGATCCCTGCGTACAGAGTGGGGCGCAGGGCGCGGTCGGTGAGGGGGCCGGCGACCAGGGTGCCGACGGTCATACCGACGCCGTAGAGGGCGAGGACCCAGGTGGTCGACGAGTCGGAGAGGCCCGTCAGGTGCGTCAGCATGGGGACGAGATAGCTGTAGACGGCGAAGAAGCCGCCGAACCCGACGACGGCGGTGGCCAGGCCGATGAAGACCTGCCGGTTGCCCATCGCACGCAGTTCCTGCCGGATGCCCGCCTGCGGGCCGCGCGGCTGGTGGGGTACGAGCAGGGCGAGGGCGAGGAGCGCCACGAGGCCGATGACGGCGACCGCGCAGTAGGCGTACCGCCAGCCCAGGTGCTGGCCGAGGGCGGTGCCGGCGGGGACGCCGACGATGTTGGCGATGGTGAGGCCGAGGAAGACCCGGGAGACGGCGCGTGCCGCGCGGTCGGAGGCCACCAGCCGGGAGGCGACGACGGCGCCCACGCCGAAGAGGGCGCCGTGTGGCAGTCCGGCCAGGAAGCGGGCGGCGAACAGCAGGCCGAAGTTCGGGGCGAGCGCGGACGCCGTGTTGCCCACCACGAAGAGCCCGGTCAGCAGGAGCAGCAGCCGCTTGTGGGGCACGCGGGCGCCGATGCCGGTCAGCAGGGGGGCGCCGACGACGACACCGAGGGCATAGGCCGAGACGAGGTTGCCGGCGTGCGGCACCGACACTCCGACGCCGTCCGCGATCTGGGGCAGCAGGCCCATGGTGGCGAACTCGGTGGTGCCGATGCCGAAGGTGACGACGGCAAGGGCCAGCAGAGCCAGAGGCATGATGAGCGGGGGAACCTTTCGGGGACGGCGGGTCCGGGAGGGGTGGCCGGACGGAAGCGAATGGTTTCTTCACCTTCCGTGGCCGACCGCACCGAGCGCCCTTGCCCAGTCCACCCCCGAGAACGTTGCAGCGGAATACGGCGAGCGCGCATTCCTGGATGGGCCCACGCGACGGGGTGACCTGCGTCACGCGAGGGAGTGTCGGCTGGGCCTACTGCTGTGCGGCGGCCTGCCGGCACTCCGCGCACAGTCCCCACCAGGTGATCTCGGCCTCGTCGACGGCGAATCCCTTGTCCTCGTCGGAGGTGAGGCACGGTGCCGCGCCGACGCTGCAGTCGACGTCCTCGATCAGGCCGCACCGGCGGCAGACGAGATGGTGGTTGTCGCCGACGCGCAGTTCGTACCGGGTGGGTGAACCGGCGGGCTCGATGCAGCGGACCAGCTGGGCCCTTGGTCAGGTCTTCCAGCACGTCGTACAGGCCCTGCCGGGAGAGTCCGCCGGCCTCGGCCCGGTCCGTGCCGATGCGTGTCTCGAGGCCGGCCGCCGTGGAGCATCCCGGCCTGGATCCGAGTGATCGCGGTGGACTCGCTGCGCGGCCGCGCCTACGACCCTCAGGCCCTGATGGACACCACCCGTTCCAACGCCTACTGGTGCTCGGGCGGCTTCCGGCTGCCCGCGGTGCTCGGCTGGGCGCTCGCCATCGTCGCCGGCCTGCTCCTCACCAAGGCCTCGACCAGTGCGGACGACGTCTGGTTCGCGGGGCCCCTCAGCGACACCTGGTGCGGTGTCAACGGCCTCGGCTGGGCGGCCTCGACGGCCGTCGCCGCGGCGGTGTACACCCTGTGCGGCAGGCGCGGCACACCCGCCCGGTTTGACAGCGGTGAACCCGCCGCCACCCGCCTCCAGGAAGCCGGCCGATGAACCGGTCGACGAGCCGGCGGATCGTGCTCGCCGGGAACGTGATCGCCGACGTGGTGATCGAGATCCCCGCGCTGCACGAACGCGGTGGTGACGTCGTCGGCACCCGTACCGTGACGACCGCGGGCGGCGGTTTCAACACGCTGGTGGCGGCCCGCCGGCTGGGCGCGGAGGCGGTCTACGCCGGTCTGCACGGGACCCGACCGCACGGCGATCTGGTCCGCGCGGCACTGGCCGCCGAGGACATCGGGACGCTGCTGGCCGCCCGCGCGGACGGCGGCACCGGCTTCACGGTGGCCCTGGTGGACTCAGGCGGCGAGCGCACCTTCGTGACCAGCTTCGGAGCCGAGGCCACGCCGGCGCCGGCCGACGTGGCCGCGATCGGGGCCCAGCTGCGTCCGGGCGACCTCGTCCAGCTCTCCGGCTACGGGCTGGCCGTGCCGGGCAACGGCCCACTGCTGTCCGGCCTCACCGCCGCGGTGCCCGCCGACAGCATCCTCTGCCTCGATCCGGGCCCCCTGGTCGCCGACATCCCCGAGAGCGTCCTCGCCCCCGTCCTGGCCCGCACCGACTGGCTCAGCGCGAACGCCCGCGACGCCGCATCATGACCGGGCACGAGGATCCCCGTACCGCGGCGGCGGCCCTCGGGCAGCGGCCGGCCCCCGGGGCGGGAGCGCTCGTCCGGGCCGACAGGGACGGCTGCTGGCCGGCCGCCCCCGGGCAGCAGCCCGTGCACGTACCGGGTTTCCCGGTCACCGCCGTGGACGGCAACGGCGCGGGCGACGCGCACGTCGGGGCGTTTCTCGCCCTGCTCGGCCAGGGGTTCGACGCGCTGACGGCCGCGCGCGGGGCCAACGCGGCGGTGGCCCTCTCGGTGACCCGTCGCGGCCCGGCCACGGCGCCCGACCGGGCAGAGCTGGCCGTGTTCCTGGCCGGCGACCCGCTCGCCGGGCAACTCGCCTGAATTGCCAGGGCCTTGGCGAACTTCGCGTCCGGTTCCGGGAAGAGAGTCGCGCCGTCGGGTCGTTGAACGCCAAGCCGCGGGCGGTGTGTGGCCGGACGGCGGCTCGTCGGCCAGGGCTTCTCCCAGCGAGGAAGAACGGTGATCACGCGATGAAGGCGGTGCGGTTCCACGCGTACGGCGGGATCGATGTGCTGCGGGTGGAGGAGGTCGAGCGGCCGGTGCCGGGCCCCGGGCAGGTGCTGGTCGAGGTCCGCGCGGCCGGGATCCAGCCCGGCGAGGTGATGATCCGCGAGGGTGCCCGGCACGGGCGCTGGCCCGCGACGTTCCCCTCCGGGCAGGGCAGCGATCTGGCCGGCGTCGTGGTGGCGGCCGGGCCCGAGGTGCGCGGCTTCGCGGTGGGCGACGAGGTCCTCGGCTTCACCCACGGCAGGGCGAGCCACGCAGAGTACGTCGTGGCCGAGGACGTCAACCTGGTGTCCCGTCCCGAAGGACTGCCCTGGGAGGTGGCCGGATCGCTGTACGTGGCCGGCACCACCGCGTACGCGACCGTGTTCGCGGTGGACCCCCGGCCGGAGGAGACCGTCGTGGTGTCCGGCGCGGCCGGCGGCGTGGGGGCACTCGCCGTACAGCTCGCGCGGCGGCGCGGTGCCACCGTCGTCGGGCTGGCGAGCGAGGCGAACCACGCCTGGCTGGCGGCCCACGGCGTCGTCCCGGTCGTCTACGGGGAGGGGGCGGCCGAGCGGATCCGGAAGGCCGCCGGGGGCAGGGACGTCGACGCGTTCATCGACACCTTCGGCGACGGCTACGTGGACATGGCCGTGGACCTGGGCGTACGGCCCGAACGGATCAACACGATCCGTGACTGGTCGGCCGCGGCGCGCGTCGGCGCCCGGACCTACGGGGAGGGCTCGGCGGCGGCCGCGGTCGTCGTCGGTGAACTCGCGCGGCTCGCCGCCCGGGGCGAGCTGGACGTCCCCGTCGCCCGCGTCTACCCGCTGGAACAGGTGCGGGACGCCTTCCGCGACCTGGAACGGGGACACGCCCAGGGCAAGATCGTGCTCCGGCCGTAGTCCCGCTCCGTACCGGCGGCGGCGGGCGCTCCCGGGCTGAGCGGGCGGGGCGCAGCGGGCATGCTGGAACCATGGTGGTGATCGCCGTGCTCTTCGCCGTCCTGGGTGCCGTCAGCAACGCGGCGGGCACGGCCTTCCAGCGCAAGGCCGCCTCCACCGTGCCCGGCCGCAGTGGAGTGCGCCTGCTGCTGGTGCTCATGCGGCGGCCGGCCTGGGCCGTCGGTATCGCCGGAGTGGCGGGGGCCGCGGTCTTCCAGGCGCTCGCCCTGGTCAACGGGCCGATGGCGCTGGTCCAGCCGCTGTTCATGCTGGAACTGCCGTTCGCGCTGCTGATCGCCGTGCCGCTGATGCATCGCAGGCCGAGTCCGGAGGGATGGCGGACGATCGCCGTGGTGGTGGCCGGCCTGGCCCTGCTGCTCGCCTCGGCGGCCCCGTCCGGGGGCCGGCAGCAGGCGTCCATGCAGCGCTGGATCCCGGTCCTCGCTCTCACCCTGGGCGCCATCGCCGTCACCGTGCTGCTCGTACGGTCCTCGTCGTCGCCGCTGTTCCGCGCGGCGGCCCTGGCCACGGGTGCGGCGATCGGGAACGCGCTGACCGCCGCGCTCATGAAGTCGGCCACCGGCCGTCTCGCCGACGACGGACTGGCCGCGTTTCTCACCGCCTGGCAGACCTACGGCTTCGCGGTCACCGGGATCGCGGCGCTGCTGCTCCTGGAGAACTCGCTGCAGGCCGGTCCGCTCGTCGCCTCCCAGCCGGCGCTGACGATCGGCGACGCGGCGGTGAGTCTGCTGCTGGGCGTCACCCTCTTCGACGAGTCGGTCCGCACCGGGTGGTGGCTGCTGCCCGAGGTGGCCGGGGCCGGTCTGATCCTGTGGGGCGTGACCCGGCTGACCCGGGTCGTGCCTCACCTCGTCGATGTCATGCAATGAGGCGACCGCAGGACCACCGCGGGTTCGGCCGACCGGTCGATCCCGGCCGATACCGCCCGGCTCTCGGCAGTTCAGTGGCTGTTACACGGGCCGCCGTCCCTCGCGCCGACGACTGGTGAGATGATCACATGGTGGGGTTGGAAGAACTCGTTCGGCGCCGGACGCGCCGACCCGTCACGCCGTGATCCGGCGTCCCTGACCACCGAGTAGACCTTCCACGCCCCCGGAAGGGGAAACAGAGTGTCCGTGTTCCAGCGCATCCTGGTCGCCGTCGATCCCAGCCCCGCCCGCCGCTCCGCCGTGCGGCTGGCCGGCGAGCTGGCCAAGCTGACGAACGCCGAGGTCCGCGTCGTACACGTCATCGCCTCCGCCGCCTCCGTCGCCGCGATCGTGCCCCTGGAGGAGGACGCCGAGGCCAAGGCGGTCCTCGACGAGGCGCTGACGGCCCTGCGCGAGCAGGACGTCAAGGCTGAAGGGACCTTGATCAGGGGGCTTACCACGCAGGTCGCGACCGCCATCGCCGACACCGCCGAGGAGTTCGGGGCCGATCTCATCGTCCTGAGCCCCCACCACCGGAGCTCCGTCGAGGCGCTGTTCGACCCGCGGGTCAGCGACGCCGTCGCGCACCGCACCAACACCGCGATCCTGCTGGCCCCGGACGGCCACGACGAGGTCTGACCGGCCACCGGCCGACACCGGCCACCGGCCCCGGGGCCCGCTGCGGATTCGTCGTCCGCGGCGGGCCCCGGGGCCGTCGGGCCGTGGAGCGGTGGGCGCGGCGTCAGCGGCGCCGCCAGGGCAGTGCATCCTGTTCGCCGCTGTCGGCGTCCATGCGTTGCAGGGCGGCGTTGACGGCCTCGCCGATCTCGGCGAACCGGGTGACCTGCTCGGGGGTGAGGGCGTCGAAGACGGCTCGGCGTACCGCCTCGACATGGCCGGGGGCCGCACGCTCCAGGAGGCTCATGCCGGCCGTGGTGAGGACGGCGTGCTGGTTGCGGCGGTTGACGGGGTCCTCGCGGCGGTCGACGTAGCCCGCCTCCTGGAGGCGGGTCACGGCGTGGGTGAGCCGGCTCCGGGTGATCTTCAGTCGTTCGGCCAGCTCGGACATGGTCAGGCTGTGGTCCTCGACCGAGGACAGATTGGCGAGGAGTGTGTAGTCGGCGTGGGTCATCCCCGCGTCGCGCCGCAGCTGGCGGTTCAGGTGGTCCGACAGGTGCGTGGAGAACTGGACGTAGGCGAGCCACGCCCGTCGTTCCTCGGGGTTCAGCCAGCGTGGCGTCGTGGTCATGGGCGCAGCCTAACCATCAACGTTTGAGCATTCAAACCTCGCGCGGGGCGGGCCGCCCCGAGGGGATCCCGTCTCCTCGGGGCGGCCCGGGTCAGGCTCCGACGTACTCCGCAAGGTGCTGCGCGGTGAGCGTGGAGCGGGCCGCCACCAGGTCGGCCGGGGTGCCCTCGAAGACGATCCGGCCGCCGTCGTGGCCGGCGCCCGGGCCGAGGTCGATGATCCAGTCGGCGTGGGCCATGACCGCCTGGTGGTGCTCGACGACGATGACCGACTTGCCGGTGTCGACCAGCCGGTCCAGCAGTCCGAGAAGCTGCTCGACGTCGGCGAGGTGCAGGCCCGCGGTCGGCTCGTCGAGGACGTACACGCCGCCCTTGTCGGCCATGTGCGTGGCCAGCTTGAGGCGCTGGCGCTCGCCGCCGGACAGGGTGGTGAGGGGCTGGCCGATGGTGAGGTAGCCGAGGCCGACGTCCGTGAGCCGCTGGAGGATGCGGTGGGCGGCCGGGGTGTGCGCCTCGCCCGCGGCGAAGAACTCCTCGGCCTCGGTCACCGGCATCGCGAGCACCTCGCTGATGTCCCGGCCGCCGAGGCGGTAGTCGAGGACGGACGCCTCGAACCGCTTCCCGTCGCAGTCCTCGCAGGTGGTGGCCACGCCGGCCATCATCGCCAGGTCGGTGTAGATCACGCCGGCGCCGTTGCAGGTGGGGCAGGCACCCTCGGAGTTCGAGCTGAAGAGGGCCGGCTTGACGCCGTTCTCCTTGGCGAAGGCCTTGCGGATCGGGTCGAGCAGTCCGGTGTACGTCGCCGGGTTGCTGCGCCGGGAGCCGCGGATGGCGCCCTGGTCGACGGAGATCACCCCGGCGCCGGCCGGGATCGAGCCGTGCACCAGGGAGCTCTTGCCGGAGCCCGCGACACCGGTCACGACGGCGAGGACGCCGAGCGGGATGTCGACGTCGACGCCCTGGAGGTTGTGGGTGCTCGCGCCGCGGATCTCCAGCGTGCCGGTGGGCTTGCGGACCGTGTCCTTGAGGGCGGCCCGGTCGTCGAAGTGGCGGCCGGTGATGGTGCCGCCGGTGCGCAGGGCCTCGACGGTGCCCTCGAAGCAGACCGTGCCGCCCCCCGCCCCGGCGCCGGGGCCGAGGTCGACGACGTGGTCGGCGATGGCGATGACCTCCGGCTTGTGCTCCACGACGAGGACCGTGTTGCCCTTGTCGCGCAGCCGCAGCAGCAGGCCGTTCATGCGCTGGATGTCGTGCGGGTGCAGGCCGGTGGTGGGCTCGTCGAAGACGTAGGTGACGTCGGTGAGCGAGGAGCCGAGGTGGCGGATCATCTTGGTGCGCTGGGCCTCGCCGCCGGAGAGGGTGCCGGCGGGGCGGTCGAGGGAGAGATAGCCGAGGCCGATCTCCACGAACGATTCGAGGGTGTGCCGGAGCGTGGCGAGGAGCGGTGCCACCGACGGTTCGTCGAGGCCGCGCACCCAGGCCGCCAGGTCGCTGATCTGCATCGCGCAGGCGTCGGCGATGCTGATCCCGTCGATCTTCGAGGAGCGGGCGCCCTCGCTGAGCCGGGTGCCGTCGCAGTCGGGGCAGGTGGCGAAGGTGACCGCGCGCTCCACGAACTCGCGGATGTGCGGCTGCATCGACTCCTTGTCCTTGGAGAGCATCGACTTCTGGATGCGCGGGATCAGACCTTCGTAGGTCATGTTGATGCCCGCGATCTTCATCCGGGTCGGCTCGCGGTGCAGGAAGTCCTGCAGCTCCTTCTTGGTGAACTTGCTGATGGGCTTGTCCGGGTCGAAGAAGCCGGACTCGATGTAGAGGCGGGAGTTCCAGCCGCCGCCCTTGTAGCCGGGGACGGTGATCGCGCCCTCGTTGAGGGACAGGGTCTCGTCGTAGAGCTGGGCGAGGTCGAGGTCGGTGACGGCGCCCCGGCCCTCGCAGCGCGGGCACATGCCGCCGGTGATGCTGAAGCTGCGCCGCTCCTTCACCTTCTGGCCGGCGCGTTCGACGGTGACGGCGCCGGCCCCGCTGATGGAGGCGATGTTGAAGGAGAACGCCTTGGGCGAGCCGATGTGCGGCTTGCCGAGGCGGCTGAAGAGGATGCGCAGCAGGGCGTTGGCGTCGGTGGCGGTGCCGACGGTGGAGCGCGGGTCGCCGCCCATCCGCTGCTGGTCGACGATGATCGCGGTGGTCAGTCCTTCGAGGACGTCGACCTCGGGGCGGGCCAGGTTGGGCATGAAGCCCTGGACGAAGGCGGGGTAGGTCTCGTTGATCAGCCGCTGCGACTCGGCGGCGATGGTGTCGAACACCAGCGAGCTCTTGCCCGAGCCGGAGACTCCGGTGAAGACCGTCAGCCGGCGCTTCGGGATCTCGATGCTGACGTCCTTGAGGTTGTTCTCCCGCGCGCCGTGTACGCGGATCAGGCCGTGGCTGTCGGCCACGTGCGGCGTGGACGTCGTCTTCTCGGTTTCTGTGGCCATGCTCAAACCCGTCTCCGTCTGCTGCGCGGGGTCCTGGTCGATCGCCGCCACGCTAGCCGGGGTCAGAAGCCTAACGCTTCTCCATTCCTGACCGGTTCGCGTGCACCGGGGGCGACGCCCGGGTGCCCCGCCCGCTGCCCGGCGGATGTGCGGGGGCTCAGCCGAACCACCGGGTGATCGACACCCGCTGGGGACGACGACGCGGGCAGACGGGTCGAGCGCGAGCGGCTACGAAGATTTTGCGTTCTCGCGGGACACCCATGAACCGGCCCCCACCTGCGCCGAGTCCGCTATGTCCGCCCGTACGCCCCACAGGTAACGGTGAGTTCACCCGGCTTCCCTTCCTCGACAGTCTACGCGCGTGGTGTCATGCCCACGCTCACCCACCCCCCACGTGAGCGTCTACTCGACTAGGAGTCACGCACATGCTGTCGAAGCTTCTCGTTCGCGCGGGTGTCGCCCTGGCGGCCACTGCGGCCGTGGTCGCCACCGCGGTCCCCGCGAACGCCGCGAGCTACTCCGCGTTCGCCTTCTCGCTCAGCAGCAGCGAGCCCACGATCTACGACTTCATCAACTCGGCCACCAGCTCGCTCGACATGACGATGTACGAGCTGGAGGACACCACGGCCGTCAACGACCTCATAGCCCTGGAGAACAAGGGCGTCACCGTGCGGGTCGTCCTGGACCAGGCGCACAAGAGCGCCAACAACTCCGCCTACACCTCCCTCACGAACGCGGGCGTGGGTGTGGTCTGGTCGCCGTCCAGCTTCGTCTACACGCACCAGAAGACCATCACGGTCGACGGCACCAAGTCGCTCGTCCTGACCGGCAACCTGACCTCTCAGTACTACTCGACCGGCCGGGACTACGGCGTCTTCACCGACGACACCAGGGACGTCGCGGCGATCGAGAAGGTCTTCAACGCCGACTACGCCGGAACCTCCGTCACCCCCACCGACGGCGACCACCTGCTCTGGTCCCCCACCGACTCGCGCAGCCGCCTGCTGACCGTGGTCAACGCCGCCACCAAGACGCTCGACGTCGAGGAACTGGAGTTCAGCGACAGCACGGTGGTCAACGCCATCGTGGCGAGGGCCAAGGCGGGCGTGAAGGTGCGGGTCGTGCTGGAGACGCCCGGCGACTACTCCAGCGAGGTCTCCGCGGTGAAGGCCGCCGGCGGCACGGTCGTCGGCTACTCCGACCCCAACGGCTTCTACATCCACGCCAAGGCCATGGTCGCCGACTACGGCCTGTCCACCCAGGAGGTGGAGGCCGGCTCCATGAACATCAGCAGCAACTCCCTCTCCAACAACCGTGAGCTGGGCATCATCCTCACGGGCACCGGGGTGGCGCAGTCGGTGGCCACGACCGTCGAGACCACGTTCAACAGCGACTACTCGGGCGGCACAGCCGCGTAGCGACCGGATTCCGCCGGCCCGCCCCGGCCGTGCCGCACCACGGCCGGGGCGGGCACCGCCCGTGGTGC
This sequence comes from Streptomyces sp. NPDC028289, assembly GCF_055565975.1. Classification (NCBI taxonomy): domain Bacteria; kingdom Bacillati; phylum Actinomycetota; class Actinomycetes; order Kitasatosporales; family Streptomycetaceae; genus Streptomyces; species Streptomyces sp. NPDC028289. The sequence continues at coordinate 43,567 of NZ_JBVHTI010000004.1, forward strand.
GGCACGGAGCCCGGTGCAGGTCGGCCGCTGTCCGGCAGGCCACCCGCGCCCTGTACGTCCGCCACCTGGCCGTAATCTTGCGCACGTGAACGCCGAGATCGCCCCGGACCCCCTGGACGGCCCGCAGCCCCGGCCGCAGTCGCTCCTGCTCGCCTTCTTCGGCAACCACGTACTGGAGCAGGGCCCGCTGGCCGTCTACTCGGGCAGCATCATCACGGTCCTGGGCCGGGCGGGCGTCGGCGAGCAGGCCGTACGCTCCACGCTGACCCGCATGGTCAACCGGAACCTGCTGCAACGCCAACGGCAGGGCCGCAAGATGTACTTCGGCCTGACGCCGTCGGCCACACAGATCCTCCATGACGGCCGGCGCCGCATCTGGGAGACGGGCGCCGTCAACGACGACTGGGACGGATCCTGGACCCTGCTGGGGTTCTCGCTGCCGGAGTCCTGGCAGCGCCAGCGGCACGATCTGCGCTCCCAGCTCGGCTGGTCGGGGTTCGGTCCGCTCTACAGCGGCCTGTGGATCGCGCCCGGCCGGGTGGACGTCTCCGGCGTCGTCGCCGAACTCGGGCTCTCCGCCCACGTGAAGATCTTTCACGCGCTGGCCGACGAGGCCACGGACATCGACCTCATGATCCGCGACACCTGGGACCTGGAGTCCGTCGCGGCCCGGTACGAGGACTTCCGCACCCGCTGGGAGGCCTGGCGGGCCGGCCCCGATGGCGACGCCGTGGTCACCCGGCTGCGGCTGGTCAGCGAGTGGCTGGGCATCATCCGCACCGATCCCCGGCTGCCGGTCCGGCACCTGCCCGCCGACTGGCCGGCCCACGAGGCGGAGACGGCGTTCCACCACGTCGCGGCCGAGACCGAGGCCCCGGCCCGCCGGATGGCCGCGGCCCTGCTGGAGACCACGCCCCTGTGACCCGCCGTGTGCGGAGAACGGGCGCGCGGTCTGCGCGGAATCCCTGATCAGCCCGGATGGCGCGGCGATCTATGCTGCTGGGGGCAGGTGGTTCGCCAGACCGTCGATGGAGAGGGTGCCGGGGTACGGCGACGCTCCCTGTCCGGCATCCGCACCGTGTCCGTCTCTCCCGAGGAAGCCCCGTTGAACTTCTGGTCGATCTATGAGCATGGTTTCGCGCGCGTCGCCTCGTGCACGGGCCACACCGTCATCGCCGACCCGCGCGCCAACGCCGACGCGGTGCTGCGACAGGCCCGCCGTTGCGCCGAGGAGGGCGTCGCGGTGGCGGTCTTCCCGGAGCTCGGCCTGACCGGTTACTCGATCGAGGACCTGCTGCTCCAGGACGCGGTGCTCGACCAGGTCGAGGAGGCCGTCGAGTCGGTGCGGGCCGGTTCCGCCGGGCTGCTGCCGGTCCTCGTCGTCGGCGCCCCGCTGCGGCACCGCAACCGCGTCTACAACTGCGCGGTCTTCGTGCACCGCGGCCGGATCCTCGGGGTCGCGCCCAAGTCGTACCCGCCGAACTACCGGGAGTTCTACGAGCGGCGCCAGATCGCCGCCGGCGACGACGAGCGGGGCGGCACCATCCGGATCGGCGGCGAGAGCGTGCCGTTCGGGGTGGACCTGCTCTTCGAGGCGGAGGACGTCCCCGGTCTCGTGCTGCACGCCGAGATCTGTGAGGACATGTGGGTGCCGGTGCCGCCGAGCGCGGAGGCGGCGCTGGCCGGCGCGACCGTGCTGGTCAACCTCTCCGGCAGCCCCATCACGGTCGGCCGCGCGGAGGACCGGAAGCTGCTGTGCCGCTCCGCGTCGCAGCGCTGCCTCGCCGCGTACGTCTACGCGGCGGCCGGGCTCGGCGAGTCGTCGACGGACCTGTCCTGGGACGGCCAGACCATGATCTACGAGAACGGCGCGCTGCTGGCCGAGACGGACCGGTTCCCGCTCGACGACCAGTACGCGGTGGCCGACGTCGACCTGGACCTGCTGCGGCAGGAGCGGGCCCGGATGGGCTCGTTCGACGACAACCGCCGTACCCACGCGGCCCGCACCGGCGGCTTCCGGACCGTTGCCTTCCGGCTCGACCCGCCGGCGGCCGACCTCGGGCTGCGGCGCCGGGTGGAGCGCTTCCCCTTCGTCCCGGCCGACCCGCAGCGGCTGGCCCAGGACTGCTACGAGGCGTACAACATCCAGGTCGCCGCGCTCCAGCAGCGGCTGGCGGCGATCGGCGGCCCGAAGATCGTCATCGGCGTGTCCGGCGGCCTCGACTCCACGCACGCGCTGATCGTCGCCGCCCGTGCCATGGACCGCGCGGGCCGCCCGCGCAGCGACATCCTGGCCTTCACCCTGCCGGGCTTCGCGACCGGCGAGCACACCAAGGGCAACGCCCACCGGCTGATGAACTCGCTCGGCGTGACGGCGGCCGAGCTGGACATCACGCCGACCGCGCGACTGATGCTGGAGGAGATGGGCCACCCGTTCGCCGCCGGCGAGCCGGTCTACGACGTGACCTTCGAGAACGTGCAGGCCGGGCTGCGCACCGACTACCTGTTCCGGCTGGCCAACCAGCGCGGTGGCATCGTCCTCGGCACCGGGGACCTGTCGGAGCTGGCGCTGGGCTGGTCGACGTACGGCGTCGGCGACCAGATGAGCCACTACAACGTCAACTCCGGGGTGCCGAAGACGCTGATCCAGCACCTGATCCGCTGGGTCATCAGCAGCGAGCAGTTCGACGCGGAGACCGGCAGGACCCTCGCGGCGATCCTCGACACCGAGATCAGCCCGGAGCTGGTGCCGGGTGAGGAACTGCAGTCCACCGAGTCGAAGATCGGCCCGTACGCGCTGCACGACTTCACCCTCTACCAGGTGCTGCGGCACGGGTTCCGGCCGTCGAAGATCGCCTTCCTGGCCTGGCACGCCTGGCACGACCGGAAGGCGGGCGCCTGGCCGCCCGGCTTCCCCGAGGGCGAGCGCAAGGCGTACGACCTGGCGGAGATCCGGCACTGGCTCGACTACTTCTGCCGCCGCTTCTTCGCCTTCGCCCAGTTCAAGCGCTCGGCGATGCCGAACGGACCGAAGGTCTCGGCGGGCGGTTCACTCTCCCCGCGCGGCGACTGGCGTGCTCCGTCGGACAGTTCGGCGAAGGCCTGGCTGCACGACCTGGCCCGCGTCCCCGAGTAGCCGCCGGATCGGCCTGCCACGCGCGGAGCCCCGCACCCGATCCGCCGGGTGCGGGGCTCCGCGCGTGGGTCCGGTCCGCCGTCAGTCGCCGGCCGGTCGCATGACGAGGCAGGTGGTGGTCGCGTGGGCGATCAGTTTCCCGCGCTCGTCGAGCACCTTTCCTTCGGCCGTGGCGGTGGTGCGGCCGACATGGATGACGTTCCCCTCGGCCCTGAGGGTCTGGCCTCCGGTGTGGGCGGCGCGGATGTAGTTGACCTTGAGTTCGAGGGTGGTGTAGCCGACGCCTGCGGGCAGGGTGCTGTGGACGGCGCAGCCCATCACGGAGTCGAGGAGGGTGGCCGCGATGCCGCCGTGGACGGTGCCGAGGGGGTTGGCGAAGTCGGGGCGGGTGTCGAGCGACATGACCATACGGCCGTGCTCCACCTCGTCGAAGCGCATGCCGAGCAGCCTGCCGATCGAAGGGGGCGCGGTGTCGGTCGGCCGCGCGGACTGTATCCAGCGCATCAGTTCGAGGCCGGACAGGGCGGCGAGGTCGGTGGTGGACACGGGTGGCTCCTCGGTGTGCTGGTGGGGGTGCGGGCCGGTCCGCCGCTCTCCGGGCAGCGGGCCGCAGTGGTCGTCAGGTGTCGTCACCGGTGGTGGCAGGCGTGGGTCGGCAGGTCGTCACCGGTCGCTGAAGGCGTGGGTCAGCAGGTCGCGCAGTTCGGCGGCGGCCGCGTCCAGCGGTGCGGTGGTCTGCTCGGCACGGCACATGATCACGGCGCCTTCGAGGGCGGCGATGACGAAGGCGGCCAGCCGGGTGCTGCGCGGCTGCGGGAGACCGTGCCGGCAGAAGTGCGCGGCCAGTGCCTGCTGCCAGCGGGCGAAGACGGCGGCGGCCGAGCGGGCCAGCTGGGGTGCCTCGTCGTTGGTCTCCGCGGCCACGGCCACGACCGGGCAGCCGACGCGGTAGCCGCTCTCCGTCAGCCGCTCCCGCCACAGTGCGACGAAGGAGTCGACCGCCGCCACGGGGTCGTCGGCCTCCATGGCCGCGTCGATCCGCCTCGCCATGTGGTCGCCGGACCGGTTCACCGCCTCCTCGACCAGCTGTGCACGGCCGCCGGGGAAGTGGTGGTAGACGGAGCCCCGGGGAGCGCCGGTGCGGGCGAGGACCCGGTCGATGCTGGTGGCTCCGGCTCCGTACTCGCGCAGCAGGTCGGCGGCGCCACGCAGCATCCGTTCCCGGCTGTCGCTCCTGCGCGGACTCATGCGACCACCGCCCTTCGTTCCCGTGGAGACACATCACGTCCCTACGCAAGAGTAACTTATGGTGTGTGCCATAGAACATGCAAGAGTGGAGACGAGGGAGCACCCGGCCCGGTTTGTGGCCGGCGCCCCGGCCGGGGTAGGCTTGATCTTGAGCGAGGCGCCCAATTCCGGGTGGCACGCGACGCGTTGGTGGTCCAAGGAAAGACGCCCCGCTTCCTGCGGGGAAATGCAGGTGCAAGGCCTGCCCGGCGCTCCGCTCGAAGAGCCCCGTCCCTGACGAATCAGGGACGGGGCTCTTCGCGTGTGCGGCCCGCGCCGGCGGCCCGGCGCACTCTGACGGCCGAACATCCGGACGGCGCCCGGTACCGGGGCAAACCACCTGGTCAGAGCGTTCGCCTTGGCATGGTCGCCGCGCGGCACGGTGGGTGACCGGTTGCGGGGCCGCACCCCGCTTTCCACGGTGGGCGAAAGACAGCAGTTCTCGAAAGGAACCCCATGCGCGCCCTAGCCTCCCGCGGCCTCCTCGTCTCCCCCCTGGTCTGTGCCGCCCTGGTTCTCGGCCCGGCGGCCGCCTCCGCTGCCGCCGCCGACGCCGGCCGAGAAGCGACGGAACCCGGTGTCGCGCAGACGGCTCCGCGGCCCGGCACCGACCTCGCCACGCTCCTCGACCGGATCGACGCGATCGACTCGACCAAGTACGACCGTGCCCTGACACCCCTGCTGGACGCGCTGCCCGGTCTCGCCGCGACGGAGGGCACGCCCATCGCCCCGGCGCAGGCCGCCGCCTATGCGAAGGCGCTGCAGGAGTGGAGCAACACGGTCCAGGAGCGGCTGCGGCGCCTGGACGCGGGCGCCACCGACCGCGCGCACCGGGCCGCCGACCCCGTCTCGGACCTGGTGAACGCGATCCAGGCCGCCGTCGACAGCCTGCTCGGCTCGCTGACCTCGCTCGACCTCGGCGGGGTGCTGGGCGCCGTCACCGGGCTGCTGGCCCCCATCCTCGACGCGGTCACCGGCCTGCTCGGCGCCGTACCCGCGCTGCCGTCGCTGCCCTCGGCGGGCAGCCTCGCCTCCACGACGACCGTCGCGCCGTGAGGACCTGACACGGCGTCGGTGCGGCCTCCGCCGCCGGGCCGCACCGAGATCCGGGCGGCCCGGCGGCGCGCCCGCTTCCTCCCGAGACCGTCAGTGCCCGTTCCAGCCGGGGACGGTCGGCAGGACCTGCTCCGCGACCCGGACCAGGGCGGTGTCGTCCGGGGGTACGTCGTCCTGCCGCCAGAGCGCGACCTCGAACGTGCCCCCGCCGTCGTCCTTGCCGTGTTTGGAGACCAGGAGGCACCGCGCGGTGCCGCCGGGGCCCGTGCTCGCCTTGCCGCCACCGAGGTTGAATCCGATGGAGATGGTCGGGCTGGAGTAGAGGACGGCGGGGTGCCCGAGGACGGTCGTCCTGCGGGCGTCGCCCATCAGGTCGCCCGCCGTGGAGACGGTCATGTGGTCGTACGACGCCGTCAGCTTCACGGAGTACGTCTCCAGGGTCACCGTCGCCTCGGGTTCGGCGATCTTCGTGCCCCCGGCGAGCGTGAGCCACTCCCCGCTGCCGTCGGCGGTCTCGGCGTGCTCGTGCGAGGTCCCCAACAGGGCGGGCAGGTCCGGGCGGTTGAGCGCCCTGCACAACCGGCCACCGGAGACATAGCGGGCCGGCAGGTGGTCGTCCGGCTTCGAGCAGGCGGCCGGCTCGCTCGCCGTGTCCTTCGGGTGGACGAACTCCTTCTGCGCCCACAGAGCGCCCACCACGACGGCGAACAACGCCACTGCCGCGAGGGCCTGAAGCCCCGGTCTGCCGTCCTTTTCGGGCTCGGCGAAGCCCTCGGTCATGTCCCCCACCCCCGCTGTGCGTCCCCTGTGCGCGGTGGAGCCTAACTGATGTTCACGGGGAAGGCACGCGCCGCACATGCCTCTCGGTGGCAGGGGATTCCTCCGGGAGTGTTTGATGGCGGGAGCACGCTGCAAGCCGGAGGAAGCAGGGGGGACGCGGTGACCGACGGACGGGGCGTCGAGGCGGGCGGGAGCGCGCTGGTGGTGCGTCGCAGGCCGCGGGAGCAGACCCGTGCCGCGGTGCTCGTCCTGCACGGCGGGCAGGAGAACGGACTCCGCCCGGCGCGCTCCTGGCAGCCGGCCGCGCTGCGCATGCGCCCGTTCGTCAGTGCCGCCGCCTCGGTCTCCTCGCCCCGTGACGTGCTGATCGGTCAGGTGTGTTACCGCTATCAGGGCTGGAACGACGCCGCCGACCCGCTCCAGGACACGCTGCGCGCGCTCGACGAGCTGCGTGGTCTGGCCGGCGACGCGTCCGTGGTGCTGGTCGGCCACTCCATGGGCGGCCGGGCGGCGCTGCGCGCGGCGGCCGATCCCGCGGTGCGCGGGGTGCTCGCGCTGGCCCCCTGGTGCCCGTCCGGCGACCCGGTCGACGATCTCACCGGGACGAGGATCGTCGTCCTGCACGGGGACCGTGACCGGACCACAGCTCCCTCGGACTCGGCCGCGTACGTACGGCAGGCCCGCGGCGCCGGTGCGCAGGCGGGGATGGTGCTGCTCAGAGGCGGCGAGCACGCGATGCTCCGCCGCAGCCGTGACTGGCACCGCGCCTCGGCGGCCGCCATCAGGCGGTTGCTGCGCCCCGAACGCGACCTCGACGGATGGACGGCCGAGGCCTGCGCGGCGGACGGGCCGCTTCTGCGCTGATCCGCGCCCTGGTAGGGTGCCTCGCCCCCATGGGACATCCACCCGCACGGGACATCCACCCAGAGGACTGCCGATGCCGATCGCACGATCCTTCCGGATTGTCACGTACCTGACAGTCACGCTCCTGGTTCTCGCCCTCTCCGGCACCGCCCCGGCCGCTGCCGGACCGCAGTCCGCGCAGTCCGCACAGTCCGCCGCGCAGGCACCGGCCACCGGCACCTGGCAGCCCCCGCTGTCCACCCGGGGCCGCTACATCGTCGACGCCGCCGGCAACCGCTTCCGCCTCAAGGCCGCCAACTGGGACGGCGCACAGGGCTCCTGGACGGGCAGCGGCAGCAGCGCCGATCCCGCGAACCACCACGCCGGCCAGGACTCCTACGGCATCCCCCTCGGCCTGGACCGCGCGCCCCTGTCCCAGCTCGTCTCGGACTTCCAGGCACTCGGCATCAACAGCATCCGGCTGCCGTTCTCGAACGAGATGATCCACACGACGACCCCGGTGCCGGACGCCGCGGTCACCGCCAATCCGCAGCTGCGCGGCAGGACCCCGCTGGAGGTCTACGACGCCGTCGTAGCCGCCCTCACCGGGGCGGGCTTCGCCGTCATCCTCAACAACCACACCAACACCTCCCGTTGGTGCTGCGGAGTCGACGGCAACGAGCGCTGGAACAGCAGCCAGTCGACCCAGCAGTGGGCCGACGACTGGGTCTTCATGGCCCGCCGTTACGCCGCGAACTCCCGTGTCGTGGGCGCCGATCTCTACAACGAGGTACGCCGGGACGTGCTCGACGACCCCAACTGGGGCCTGGGCGACGGCCACGACTGGTACGCGGCCGCCCAGCTCGCCGGCGACCGCATCCTCACCGAGGCGAACCCGAACCTCCTCATCGTCGTCGAGGGCATCAACTGGACCGGCCTGCCGGTCGACGGACTCCCCCACGGCCGCCCCATGCTCACCCCCGTCCGCACCCTCTCCAACACCCTCGTCGACGCCCACAAGCTGGTCTACTCGGCCCACTTCTACGGCTACACCGGCCCCCGTCACAGCGGCGCCACCGGCATCGGCGAGACCAGCGACCCCCGCTATCAGGACCTGACCCGCGACGAGCTGTACCAGGCCCTCGCCGACGAGGCCTTCTTCGTCACCACCCAGGGGAAGCACTACACGGCGCCGGTCTGGATCAGCGAGTTCGGCATCGGTGCGAACGAGACGGGCACGGCCGCCCGCACCTGGTTCGGCAACATCACCGACTACTTCGCCGACCAGGACGCCGACTTCGCCTACTGGCCGCTGGTCGGCTGGGCGGGCCACGACGACTGGGCGCTGCTGAGCTACGACAGCTCCGGGCACCGGTCCGGCATCCTGGACGGAGGCGACTGGCGGGCCACCGCCTGGAACCACCTCATGAGCTCCGCCGGCCGCACCGGGTACGTCGAGCCGGGGACGACCTGGCGCATGCTGTCCACGGACCACGGCGACCAGGTGGAGTCCCTGCGCGTGCGGGCGGGCGGCGACTGGGACTCTGGCGCCTACAAGGCGGTCTGCCCGGACGGGCTGCGGCTGATCGGTCTCGCGCACTCCGGCGGCCGCGGTCTGTGCACCGACGCGACCGCCGGCGACCTGCGCGCCACGGGCAGCGCCCAGACGGTGGTCACGGACGAACGGTACCTCCCGGCAGGCGGCGACTGGGCGTCCGGCTACACCAAACTGCAGTGCCCGGCGGGCCAGTTCGTCATCGGCTACAGCCGCCGCGGGGAGCGGGTGTCAGCGGTGCTGTGCGCACCCGCGTCCGCAGCGCTGGGCGCGAGCGGCCGGACCGTGTGGTTCGACCGCTCCGACAACCGGCCCGCCGACGGAGCGGGCGACGATTTCGCGTACGGCGCCTACAAGGGCCAGTGTGCCGCAGGCGAGTTCATCGCGGGCGTCGCCTTCACCACCCGGGTGAGCAGCGCCCAGGGGCCGGCCGCCGTGCTGTGCGTCCCGCTGCCGTCCTGAAAGAAGGTCCTGTTCCGGCGAGGTTGTCCGGTGGCGCTTCGAAGGACGCACGGGTCCGCGACTGCTGGGGCGAGAGCGGTCAACGCAGCCGAAGCGCCGCCGGTTGGCACCGCCCGTCGTGTCCGTGCCCGCGTGCGCGGCGGTCATGGGGCAAGCAACAGCCGTCCGACGACGGCAAGGCTGCCGGCCGCCGCTGCGGGCACGGCCAGGACGGCTCGCCTCCCGCTTTCCGGGCGGTCAGCCGGCGCAGACGGCCGGTGGTCTTCGGGCGGCGATGGTCTTGCGGAGGCGGTCCTGCGCGTCGATGGGGGCGTCGGCGGTCACCAGTGCCTGCGCCACCGCGCCCGCGACCGGGGCCACGTCGAGGACCCGGGGGCGGGCCAGCGGGGCCTCGTCGGCCAGGCGGGCGCCGATGTGGTCCCGGAGCAGCAGCTGGTCGTTCTGAAGGGTGCCGCCGCCCAGGACCACCGGGGTCGGGGTGCGCAGCAGTCGCAGGCGGCGGAGCAGCGCGGTGACCATGGCGACGATCTCGTCGCCGAGGCGTTCCACGATGCCCCGTGCCACGGCGTCGCCGCTCTCGGCGGTCGCGAAGACCACGGGCGCCAGGCCGTGCAGGGCTGTCACCGGGAGCTCACCGGCGCTCACGGCCAGCGCGACGGCCTCGACGCTGTCCAGGCCGAAGCGTGCCGGCAGCTCCTTGCGGAGCCGGGTGGCCGGCCCACGTCCGTCGCCCGCGCGCACCGCCGCGCCCAGGCCGGCCCGGGCCACCGCGAGCCCGCCGCCCCAGTCTCCGGTGATGTCGCCGAGGGAGAGGAACCGGGCCGTGCGGCCGTCAGGGTGGACGGCGGCCGCGTTGATGCCGGCGCCGGACACCACCGCCACTCCCCAGCCGTCCGGCGCGCCGGCCCGCAGGACGGCGAGGGTGTCGTTGCGGACCAGGACCTGATCCGCCACGCCCAGCGCGCTCAACTGCCCCAGCGCCAGCCGTTCCTGGGCCCGGCGGTCGACGTTCGCGAGGAAGTACGCGCCGACCTGGACCGGGGTCGTGGCGGGCAGGCCCGCCTCAGCGAGCGCGTGCCGGCCGAGGCGGGCGAGCCGTTCGGTGGTGGTCTCCATGCCCTCGGTGTGCGGGCGGGTGCCCGCACCGCGCACCCAGGACAGCAGCCGGCCCTCGGTGTCCGCGAGGACGAGGTCGGTCTTGGAGTTCCCGCCGTCGACGCCCACCACCAGCTCAGGCATCGGCGGCCTCGCTCGCGAAGAACCGGGGCAGATGGGCGCGGTTGGCCTCCAGCAGGGCGTCGAGGAGCTCGGCGGCGAGCCCCCATTCGCGGACGAGGGGGTTGGCCACCAGTGCCCTCCGGGCCACCGCGCGGTCCCCGGTCAGGGCGGCCTCGATCGCGAGCGTCTCGTACGCGGTGACCGCCTGGACCAGCCCGAGCATCTCGGGCGGCAACGGCGGCACGGGCACCGGGTGCGGCCCGTCGGCGTCGACGTCGGCGGCCACTTCGACCACGGCCTGGTCGGGCAGCCCGGCCAGCAGTCCGTCGTTGCGGACGTTGACGTAGTGATGGGCGCCGTCGCCGGTGAGCAGGCTGGTGACCAGGGCGGCCGCGGCCTCGCTGTAGTAGGCCCCGCCGCGCTGCTCCAGCAGGTCGGGCTTGTGGTCCAGGCCGGGGTCGGCGTAGAGGGTGAGCAGTTCCTTCTCGATGGCGAGGACCCGCTCGGCCCGGTGGCCGCCCGCTCGCTGGGCCTGGACCTCCTGTTCCGTGCAGTAGAAGTAGTGGAGGTAGTAGGAGGGGATCGCGCCGAGGTCGCGCAGGACCCCGGCGGGGACGCGGATCTCCGCGGCGAGCTCGTCGAGGGCGGGCCCGCCCAGCAGTTCCGGCAGGCGGTCCACGCCGTCGACGGTGACCGTGCGGATCCAGGACAGGTGGTTGAGGCCCGCGTGGCCGAGGCGCACCCGGTCGGGGTCGGTGCCGAGCCGGGCGGCCAGCTGACGCTGGAACTTGATCGCCACGTTGCACAGGCCGACCGCACGATGACCCGCGTCGAGCAGGGCTCGGGTGACGATGCCGACCGGGTTGGTGAAGTCGACGATCCAGGCGCCGGGCAGGGCCCGGCGGCGTACCTCCTCCGCGATGTCGAGCACCACCGGCACCGTGCGCAGGGCCTTGGCGAAGCCGCCGGGGCCGGTGGTCTCCTGGCCGAGCAGGCCGAACCGGTTCGGCAGGGTCTCGTCGACCAGCCGGGCGGCCTGGCCGCCCACCCGCAGCTGGATCAGGACCGCGGCCGCTCCGTCGACCGCCTCGGTGAGGTCGGTCGTCATGGTCAGCCGGCCGGGGAAGCCCTGGCGGGCGAGGATACGGCGGGCCAGGCCGCCGATGACGGTGAGGCGTCCGGCGTCGATGTCGTGCAGGACGAGTTCGTCGACCGGCAGCACGTCGGCGCGCCGGGCGAAGCCCTCGATGAGTTCGGGCGTGTAGGTACTGCCACCGCCGACAACGGTGATCTTCACTCGTACTCCTGTGGGAGATGTGGGGGCGGCTCGGCCCCGGGAGGTCGGCCCCGGAGGGCTCAGCCCTTGACGCCGGTCAGCGCGATGCCCTCGACGAAGACCTTCTGCGCCAGGAAGAACAGCACCAGGACCGGCAGCAGGAACATGAGCGAGGCCGCCATCTGCAGTTGATAGGCGTTCTGGTGCCCGTTCTTGGCGAGCTGGCTGAGGGCCACCGCGAGGGTCTGGCCGGTGTCGCTGTTGCCCGTGTACAGCAGCGGGTTGTAGAAGTCGTTCCAGGCGTAGAGGAAGGCGAACAGGCCGACCGCGGCGATCGCCGGGCGGGCCATCGGGATCAGCACCCGCCACAGGATGCGCAGTTCGCCCGCGCCGTCCACCCGGGCCGCCTCGGTGAACTCGTCCGGGATCGTGAGGAAGAACTGGCGCAGCAGGAAGATGCTGAACGCGTCGCCGAAGAACGACGGCACGATGAGCGGCTTGAGGGTACCGATCCAGCCGGCGTGCGCGTACATGACGTACAGCGGCAGGCTGGTGACCTGGGCCGGGATCATCATCGCGGCGAGGACGACCAGGAAGACCGCCTCCCGGCCGCGCCACTTCAGCCGGGCCAGCGCGTAGGCCACCGGCACCGAGGAGACGACCACGCCGATCGTGGACAGCCCGGCGTAGAGCATGGTGTTGAGCAGGTCGCGGCCGAACGGCATGGCCTTGAAGACCTCGCCGAAGTTGCCGAACTCCCAGGGCGAGGGCCACAGCGAGCCCGTGCCGGCCTGGTGCTGGGTCATGAACGCGGTGAGCACGCCGATCGTCAGCGGGAGCAGGAAGCAGAGGGCGACGGCGACGGCGGGCGCGTGCTCGGCGAGCACGTGCAGCGCTCGGCGCCCGGCACGGGGCCTGGTCAGGGGAACAGCGCTCATCGGCCACCGCCCGAGTAGTGCACGAAACGGCGCGAGGCGCGGATGAAGACCACGGTCGCCGCGAAGATGACGAGGAACAGCAGCCAGGCCATGGCCGAGGCGTAGCCGGTCTTGAAGTACGCGAAGCCCTGCCGGTACAGCTCGGTCGAGTAGAACAGCAGCGAGTTGGCGGGGTAGCCGATCAGGTCGTTGCTGGACGAGGTGGCGTTCGCGGAGCTGGAGGCGACGAACGCCTCGGTGAAGTACTGGAAGGTGTAGATCATCCCGGTGAGCAGCGCGAAGAAGATCACCGGGGAGATCGCCGGGAGGGTGACGCTGCGGAACTTCTGCAGCGGGCCCGCACCGTCGAGTTCGGCGGCCTCGTACAGCTCACGGGGCACGTCCAGCATGGCGGCGGAGAAGATCACCATGACGTTGCCGCTCGCCCACAGCGCCATCAGCACGAGGCTGGGCTTGGACCAGGCGGGGTCGGAGAACCAGCCGGGGCCGTCGATGCCCACCCAGCTCAGCATCCGGTTGAGCGGGCCGACCGGGTTGAGCAGCACGATGAACGACAGGGCGGCGGCCACCACGGGCACCATCGACGGCAGGAAGAACAGCGTGCGGTACACGGCCCGGCCGCGCTTGACCCGGATGATCACCCAGGCGGTGAACATGGCCCAGGCGGTGCGCAGCGGCACCATGACGACGACCATCCACAAGGTGTTGCGCACGGCCGTCCAGAACGTGTCGGACTGGGTGAACAGGGCGCGGTAGTTGCGCAGTCCGACGAACTGCACCGGGCGGTAGGAGCCGGCCTGGAAGTCGGTGAGCGAGTAGTAGAGCGTGGCGGCCACCGGGTAGAGCACGAAGACGCAGAACCCGATGACGAACGGGGACAGGAAGGCGAGCACGACCCACCAGCGGGCCCCGCTCGCGCGCCGCCGCCCGCCCCGGGCGGCGCGCGTGCGCGCGGTGCCCGGGGCCTCGCCGACTGGGGCGAGAACGGTCGTCATCTCTACTGCCCGCTCTCGGAGTTGAGGTCGTCGATCTTCTTCCCGACCCCGGCGAGACCGCTCGCGGCGCTGCTCACCTTGCCCTGCTCGTAGTCGAGGAGGAACGCCCGCCAGGTGTCCATGTCCTCGATGCCGGCCGGGGTGAGCGTCTTGTAGGTGGAGTTCTTGTTCTCGAAGACGTCGACGAACGGCTTCCAGTGCGGGTCGTCCCGCTTGTCCCAGGCCTTGAGCGCGGCGAACGTGGTCGGGATGTTGTAGACCGTGTCCGCGAGGGTGTTCAGGAAGGCCGTGTCGGTGGTGAGTTGCTGGAGCGCGAAGAACGCCTCCTGCTTGTGCTGCGACCCGGCGGACAGATAGGCGACCGTGCCGAGCGTGCTGCCCGCGCCGTAGGTGCCCGACGAGCCGTCCAGGACCGGCATCGGCACCACGCCGTAGTCGAAGTCCTTCTTCTCCGAGGCGATCTCGCCGACGTGCCACTCGCCGTCGTACTCCATGGCCGCTGCCCCGGTCAGCAGCGGGTTGCCCGCGTCGTCGGCGTGCGGCTGGTAACGGCCCACGAACCTCTGGACGTTCGCCTCGCCGTAGTAGCCGATCAACTCCTTGTCCCAGCTCAGCAGTTGCTGCCACTTGGCGTCGGAGGCGAAGGTGGTCCTGCCGTCCTTGCCGTAGAACTCGGTGCCGCTGTGCGCGCCGGTGAACAGGTAGCGGTTGACGTCGTAGTCGGAGCGGGGCACGAAGCCGTACGTCTTGATCGAGCCGTCGGCGTTCTTGACGGTCAGCTTCTTGGCGTCGGCGGTGAGTTCGGCGAGGGTGGTGGGCGGCTTGGTGATACCGGCCGCCTTGAACATCTGCTTGTTGTAGTAGAGCGCGAAGGCGTCGGTCAGCAGCGGGAGCGCGCACTGCTTGCCCTGGTAGCGGGTGTAGGCGAGGGTCGCGGCCGGGAAGGTCTTCGCCGTGTCGATCTTGGCGGAGGTGAGGTAGGGGCCGATGTCGGCGACCGTGCCGTTGTAACAGAACTTCGCCACGTTGTCGGGCGCGGAGCTGATGAAGACGTCCGGGGGATCGCCCGCAGCGACCGCTTTGGCGTAGGCGGCGTCGTCCTTGTTCGGCACGAACTTCACGGTCAGCCACGGGTACTTGGTGTGCAGCCGGTTCAGGGTCGCCTTGAAAGCGGCCACCTCGTTGGGGAGGTGGTTGAAGGTCCAGACGGTGACGGTGGTGGGCTGGTGCGAGGCGCCCGCGGAGATGGCGGTGTCGGGTTCTGACGACGAGGGCCCGGTGGACGTGCAGCCGGCCAGCAGCAGCACTCCGGCGGCCGTGGCGGACACGGCCCCGGTGATAGGTTTGAACACTGATCGTCCTTCCTCGGAGACGGGATTCCCTGGGTGACGGATCGGTCGTCGGTCGACGGGCACGGCAATGCCCGGTGACCTTGAGCGGCGGCGCTGTCCGGCAAGACGGCGTCGCCGCGTTGTCTCTCAGGTCAGAGCCGAGGGCTCGGCCTGGGGGACGGGGGTGGTGGCGGCGGCGAAGGCGGCCTCGCGGGCCAGCTTCGCCGACATGGTGGTCGCTCCGGTGAGCACGGCGTCCTGGCCGAGCCCGGAGGCGACGATGGGCGGCCGGAACGTACTGAAATCGGCCAGGTGGCGGGCGACGGGTTCGAGCAGCAGATCGCCGTTGGCGCCGATGGCGCCGCCCAGCACGATCAGCGCCGGGTCGATCAGGGGTACGACACAGGCCACCACATAGGCGACGCTGCGGGCGGTGTCGTCCACGATCTCCAGCGCGCCGGGGTCGCCGGCGCGGGCCAGTTCGAAGACGGTGAGCGGGCTGCCGTCGCCCGGCAGGCCCAGCCGGCGGGCCTCGGCGCTGATGTAGCGGGCGCCCAGGTGTTCCTGCACCAGGTCGCGGCGCTGCCCCACCGGCGCGATCATGCGGTCGCTGGGCAGATAGCCGGCCTCGCCCGCGACACCCGTTGCGCCCCGCCGGACCTTGCCGTCCACCACCAGCCCGAGACCGAGCCCGACGCCGAGGCTGACCAGGACGAAGTCGTCGGTCTCGGTGCCGAGGCCATGGGTGCGCTCGGCCAAGGCAGCGAGATTGACGTCGTTCTCCAGGACCAGGGGGACGGGGATCGCCCGGCCGAGCGCCTCGCCCAGTCCGCTCCCCGCGTCGGGCAGCCCGGTGGTGTACGACAGTTGACGTCCGTCGGGGCCGACCGCGGCCGGCAGCCCGGCGACGACCTGGGTGATCTCCCCGAGCTCCCGTCCGACCTGTCCGGCCAGGTCCACACACATGTGCAGGATCTGCCCGACGAACGCCTCGGCGCCCCGCTCCCCGTGCTGCTCGGCCTCGGCGCGCGCCCGCACCCGGCCCGTGACGTCGGCGACCGCGGCACGGATCCTGCGGTGTCCGACGTCCACGCCGATCGCGAAGGCACAGTCGGCGTTCACCCGGTACTGAGCCGGTGCCGGACCCTTGCGGCCGGTCGCCGGGCCCACCTCGGTGATGACCCCGCGCTCCAGCAGCAGGCCGACCGCGGCGGCAACCGTCGGCCGGGAGAGCGGGATCCGGCCCGCCAGGTCGGTGGTCGTGACGGGGCCTGCCTCGTCGATCGCCTCCAGGACGGCACGGCCGTTGAGCGAACGCAGCAACCCCTGCGGACCTGCTGGATAACGGCGGGTCACGGTGCCCCCATCTCGCCGTCGACGGCCTCCGGGAAAGGCCTGCACGCGCTTGTAAGAAAGAAAGTTGCTTATTTATACGCTCGGACCTGGCCGGAATCAACCCTTCGGGCGCGACCTCCCGGGCGGGCGTGACAAGCCAGTGCGGATGGTGCCGCATCACGGTTTCCGCAGCCTTGACGTCGCGCACCGCGCCGGGCAGCGCATGAGGCTCACAGCGGGTTCCCGAACCGATCGGCCAGGAGCTACCGGTTCACAGCGCGCGAGCCAGTCCCCCGCCCTGCGCCGGTGCCGCCAGGTCGTCGTGGTGTGACGGGGTGCCGGGGTTGTCGGCGGCGGCCGTGAGGATGGACTGCTGGAGGCGGCGCAGGCGGGCCGACGGTTCCAGTCCCAGGTCCCTGACGAGGAGGGTGCGCAGCTGCTGGTAGACGAGGAGGGCCTCGCCGCGGCGCCCGGAGCGGTAGAGGGCGAGCATGAACTGGGCGTGCAGGTTCTCGTGGGTGCGGTAGCGGCTGGTCAGGACGGTGAGTTCGGCGAGCAGTTCGCGGTGTCGGCCCAGCCGGAGATCGGCCTCGATGCGCTGGTCCAGGGCGCACAGCCGGCTCTCCTCCAGCCGCCGCGCCTCCACGGCCAGATGGGCCCCGGTGGATACGTCGGCGAAGGGCGGCCCGGTCCACAGGTCCAGCGCCCGGCGCAGAGTGCCCGAGGCGCCTGTGAGGTTCCCGTCGTCCATGGCGCGACAGCCCTGTCGGCACAGCCGCTCGAACTCCCGGATGTCGCTGCTTCCGCCTCCCGCAGCGAGCAGGTAGCCGCCCGGCAGGGTCATCAGCACGTCCTTCGCGGACGGGGCGGCCACGGCCCCGGAATCCGCGCCCCGGCACAGCGCCGCCGCGATGAGGTCCCTGAGCTGGAGCACATAGGTCTGCAGGGTGGTGCGGGCGCTGCGCGGCGGAGTGCCCGCCCAGAGTTCCTCGATCAGGGTCCGGACCGGCACCACCTGGTCGGCGCGCAGTGCCAGCAGGGCCAGCAGCTGACGGGGCTTCGGCGCGGTCGGGGCGATGGAGGTCCCGTTCTCCCTCACGTTCAGTGCACCCAGCAGCCCGATGTCCACACGCGTCTCCCTGACCTTCTGATCTGACACCCCGCCAGTAGAAAACAGCATGAACGGTCTGTCAACACGCGTTCGGCCGGACTGTTTCCGGCGAACCGGAGGAGACCGGCCGCAGGAGTGCGCTTCCCTCCGGCCGGTCGCCGAAATAGCAGTGCAGAGCGGCTATTTCGGCGACATACAGGTGGCTTGCCACCGTGGCGATCCCTCGGATCGGCGAAGGAATCCGGCGCGATCTCGCCCTCGGGGACAGCCAAAAAGAGACCATCCGGTCGGTTAATTGCCCGCTCGGGTCAGGTGTCTCGCCCGCCGGTGCCGCCGGGGACGGCGAGCAGCACGATACCGAGGGCCAGAACCGCCAGTCCGCACCAGGAGACGCCCGGCAGGCGCTCGCCCAGGACCGTGACTCCCAGGACCGCGGCCACGGCCGGCTCGGCCAGCGTCAGGGTCGTCGCGACCTGGGGGGTGGTGTGACCGAGGCCGTGCCCGAACAGGCGGTAGCAGAGGAAGGTGGTGACCGCCCCCAGATACAGGACGACCGCCGCTCCCCGCGCCGCCAGCAGGCCGCCGGCGCCGCCCCACAGCGCCACCGGCAGCACGAGCAGTGCCGCTCCCGCGAACATCACGCCCAGTACGGCGCCGGAGGCGTGCCCGCGGGCGATGAGCTGCCCGCCGACCAGGGCGTACACCGCGTACGACAGGCCCGCGAGCCCCGCCAGCAGCACACCGCGGGCGTCCACGGGGGCGCCGTCACCGGCGAGTCCGGGGCCGAGGACGAGCACCGTGCAGCCGAGGACGGCCGCCGCGGTCGCGGCGGCCCAGCGGGCCGAGGGCCGGGACCGGCGGGTGAACCAGGCGAGGAGACCGGCGAGGACGGGGGCGCCGCCGAGCGCGATCACGGTGGCCACGGCCACCCCGGTACGCGCGACGGCGGGATAGAAGGTGAGCGGGTAGCCGGCCACCGCGAGGCTGCCCACGGCGAGCAGCCGGCGTTCGCCGCCGTTGCAGACCCCGGCCAGGGAGCGACTGCCGGGTGCGGTCAGGAACAGCAGCAGGCCGCCGAGGGCCAGGCCGGCGGCGCCGATGGCGGCGGCCGGTACTCCGGAGGGGGCGAGGGAACTGGCGGTCCCGGTGGTGCCCCACAGCACGGCGGCGGCGAGGATCGGGAGCGGTCCGGCAAGCGGGCCGGTGCGGCGGGGACGCGGGCGCGCGGCGGCCGCGCCGTCCGGCACGCTGGAAGAGCGGGAAGAGTGGGATGAGGTGTCGTTCGGCACAGTCGTGAACTTCCGTCGTCGAATACCGTCTGCGGACTGGTTTCGATACGGGCGCACCACACAGGCACCGGGCCGCCTCGAAGGCAGGGCCGGGAGCTTGGGTTCGATCCGTCGGCGTGTGCGCCCGTCAGGCGCAGAGCGGCGGCAGAACGACGTGCCAGTAGGTGCTCACGGGCTGATCGTACAGGGGCGGCCGCCGGGGCCTGGTGGCCGCGGTCTCCGGCCAGCGGGCGAACCGGGGGTCCGCCGCGGTCGGCGCGGCGGCTCGCCGTCCTCGGCACCGGCCGGCGTGAAGATCGATCCTGTCGCTTCCGTGATCGTCGGCGTCCGTCCCTCGCACGTCGATGACATGCCCAACGTCACTTGTCGTATAGTTCGACCAAGTTTTGGCCAACGTGCGTCGATATCGTTTCCCAGCGCCTGCCCGTGGGACAGACTCACCCGCGGAGGGGGGACGAGCACGTCCGTTTCACGCCGGACGTGCCATCCCGCAGTGTCGCGTCGCCCAGGGGAAGGCGGCGAGAAGACCAGCGGAGGAATGCATGACGCAGTCGCTTCCGGGGCAGCGCCCTGCCCAGGAGCAGGCCGGCGCCGGGAACGGGCGGCCACCCGTTGTCGTGATCGGCGCGGGACCCTACGGGCTGTCGGTGGCCGCCCACTTGCGGGCGGCGGAGGTGCCGGTGCGCGTCTTCGGTGACGTGATGGGCAGTTGGCGGCACGCCATGGCCACCGGGATGTACCTGAAATCGACGCCGGCCGCGACCGACCTGTCGGCGCCGGAGCCAGGCGGCCGCCTGGCGGACTTCCGGCGCGAGCACGGCGAGCCGGAACTGACCGAGCTGACACCGATCCCGTGCGACGTCTTCGTCCGGTACGGACAGTGGTTCCAGAAGCGGTACGTCGGTGGGGTCGAGCCGACCCGGGTGACGGCCGTCGACCGGGCGGCGGCCGGACCCGGCTTCGTCGTCCGGCTGGACGACGGGACGGAGATGGCGGCCTCGGCCGTCGTGGTGGCGACCGGACTGAACGGTCTCGCCCATGTCCCGGACGAGTTGCGGCACCTCGCGCCCGAGGGGCCGGGCCCGCGGGCCCGTGTGTCGCACACCAGCCACCACACGGATCTGTCCGTGTACGCGGGACGGCGGGTGGCCGTCATCGGCGGGGGTCAGTCCGCGCTGGAGAGCGCCGCGCTGCTGCACGAGGCCGGTGCCGAGACGCAGGTCCTGGTCCGTGAGCGGACGGTGCTGTGGGGCATGACGCCCGACCTGGCCCGGCCCTGGACGCAGCGGGTGGCCAAACCGGCCTCGCCCCTCGGCACGGGCTGGATCCTGGCGGGTGTCTGCGCGTCACCCGGTGGCGTGCGGTGGCTGCCCGCGGCGGCCCGGCTGCTGCTGTTCCGGCGGGCGCTCGGCCCCTCGGGCGGCTGGTGGCTGCGGGACCGGGTGGTAGGTGTCGTACCGGTGCACACCTCGCGCCGGGTCACGGGTGCCGTGGTCCACGGGCCGGAGGTGTGTCTGGACGTCGCGGGCCCCGGGGGCGAGCGCGAGTCCCTCACGGTCGACCACGTGCTGGCGGCCACCGGTTACCGGCTGGACCTGGACGCACTGCCGTTCCTGTCGCCCACGGTGCGGCGCGACCTGGCGTACGTGCCGGGTTCGAAGGCGCCCGCGCTGCGGGGGACGTTCGAGTCGTCGGTGCCCGGCCTGTACTTCACCGGTTCGCTCGCGGCGCCGATGTTCGGGCCGATGATGCGGTTCGTGGCGGGCACGGAGTTCGCCGCCGTCCGCATCTCCCGGCACGTCGCGGCCGGCTGAGGAACCCGCCGGCCGATCCCGGCGGGCCCGTCAGCACATCCTGGCGAGCGGGTCCGCCGCGCCGGGTGCCGGGGTGTCGTCGGTGGGGGCCGACAGCACCCACTGCCGTATCCGGCCCAGCGCGGCCGAGGGTTCCAGGCCCTGGTCGCGCACCAGAGTGGTGCGCAGTCGCCGGTAGGCGTCCAGGGCGTCGCTCCGGCGGCCCGAGCGGTGCAGGGCGAGCATGAGCTGGCCGCACAGGCTCTCGTGGGTGGGGTGCCGGTCGGCCAGTACGGTGAGTTCGGGGATCAGCTCACGGTGCCGGCCGAGCCGCAGGTCGGCCTCGATGCGCTGGTCCAGCGCGCACAGCCGGCTCTCCTCCAGCGCCCGGATCCGGGTGCGCAGGTACTCCCCCGCGGTGATGTCGGCCAGGGCCGGCCCCCGCCACAGGCCGAGCGCGGCGCGCAGCAGCCGGGCCGCCTCGCGCTGGTCACCTGCCTCCCTCGTCCGGTATCCGGTTCCGGCGATCCGCTCGAACTCCCTTACGTCGCTGGTGCCTTCGCCGCTGTCGAGCAGATAGCCGCCGGGTACGGTGCGCAGGACCTGTTTGGCGGTGCGCTTGCCCGCCCCGTCGGGGGCTCCTTGCAGCGCCGGGGCGATGAGGTCGCGCAGGTGCATGATGTACGTCTGCAGGGTGGGGCGGGCACTGCGCGGGGGCCGTCGTCCCCAGAGCTCCTCGGTCAGTGTGCCGACGGCGACCGCCTGGTCGGCGTGGAGCGCGAGCACGGCGAGCACCTGGCGCGGCTTGGATGCGGTCGGGACGACGGAGACGCCGCTCTCCCGCACGTCGAGAACGCCGAGTATGCCGATGTCCATGCCGTCCCCCTGCTCGTCCGCCACCGTGGGTGGTGCGGGGCGGTTCCCGGGCCCCCGAGTCAAAAACGGCGCGGGCGGTTTGTCAAACCGAACTCCGGCCGGTCGGCATGCTCTTGGCCCGGGGCCGAGGAGCCGGGGAGCGCAACACTCGCGAACTGGTCGCCGTGCGCGGCGAGTTGGGGCAGCACCAGGGACCAGAACTGTTCGACGTGCCGGGCTGGGATCCGGTCGCGGTCCTCCGAGCCGAGCACCTCGAAGCCGAGGGTCGCGGCGACTATCACCGCGGCCACCCGGTCCGGTGACACCCCGTCGGCCAGCTGCCCGGCGCGCTGCGCCCGCAGCAGCTCTTCGCACACCCAGGCACGCCACCAGCAGCCAAAACCCATGCCGTTCTTACGGGAGGGATCGACACTCAGCTTGAATCCGGCACGGACGACGACGTCGGCGGCGACCGCGGCCAGGACCTCCCGCACCACCGTGACCAGCAGATCCAGCGCGGAGGCGGTCGACGGCCGCCGGTCGGCGACCAGTTGCTCGACGGCCCGCCGGGCCGCGCTCTCCACCTCGCCCGCGAGAGCTTCCTTGCTGGGAAAGTGGAAGTGCAGCGCTCCGGCGCTCACCCCGGCCCGCCGGCTGATCGCGGGCAGCGAGGACAGCGCGTACCCGTCGGTGGCGAAGATCTCGGCGGCGGCCAGAACGAGGGCCTGCCGGGTTCGGGCCGCCCGGAGCTGCTTGACCATCGCGTCCCCCTGTTGTTCCGGGCGAATCCGGAATTGGACGGTCCGATTCCCCCTGGGCCTGCAACATTGCGCTTCGAGAACCTCAGTAAACAGCACGATTGGTTGGTTGTCGGCGTTCGAGGCCCGGCCGGGCGACTACGGCCGTACTCGCGCGCCCCGGAGGCATCGGCCCGGCACGTGACAAACCAGGCAGGCGGTTTGGTTCGAGGCTGGTCAGGCCTCGGTGGGCACGGGCGATTCCTGCCGGTGGCGCTCGACTTCCTCGACGACCCGGGCGCCCCGGTCCGGCGCGGTGTCCAGCCGGATCAGGGCCGCGGGGGTGGCTATGGCCGGCAGTACGTGGTTGTAGAGGACGGAGATCCGGTCGTTGAGGTCGGTCCAGTCGGAGACCACCTCGGACATGAACTGGGTCCCGATCCAGGCCCCGAGGAAGCACTCCGCGGTCTCGCGCGGCGTGACGTGCGGCAGCACCTCCCCGCGTTCCTTGGCCTCCACGAGCTTGTCCGTCACCAGCTCGGTCCAGGCGGGCCAGGCACTGCCGAACAGGGAGCGCCCCTGGAGGTCGGCGGAGAGCCGTATGCCGGCGAGGAGGATGACCTCCTTGGGGATCCGGTGGGCCAGCGTCATGCCGATGTCCACCCACTCCTGGAGCTTCAGCTCGCGCGGCACCCAGTAGTCGTCGCTGATCTGGGCGTTGATCACACCCCGTGCGAGGGCTTCCTTGGAGTCGAAGTGGAAGTACAGGGCGCCCTTGGTGACTCCGGCCCGCTCGAGGATCTCGGCGATCGTCGCCGCCGTGTACCCACGCTCGGCGAAGACCGCGGCGGCGGCCTCGACAACAGCGCGCCGGGTCCGAATCGCACGCTCCTGACGCGCCATGGGGACCCCTCCTCGGTCAAAACAAAACCGGACGTGACGTACCTTACCCCAATCGGGGGTCGGCATTTCGGCCGCGCAGGGCCCGTTCCCGGCCGGTCCCGTCGCCGTCCGGTCCCGGTCCCGCGCCGGGGCCGGAGCGTCGGCTCGGGCGACGTGCCGGGCAGTTCACCAGGCGGTGCGCCCACCGTCCACGGTAAGTGTGACACTCGCGACGAAGCTCACCTTGTCACCGCACCGCCGGGCGGCGGGCTCCGCGGCCTCCTCCGGATCGACGGCACGGGCCTGCGGGGCGGAGCGGTGGGCGCGCACCCTCGATCTCGGGGACCTGGCGAACCAGTCGTCGATCATCTCCGAGCGGCGCCCTCCCCCGCGGTCATCCGGTCACCTCACGTGCGCCGGAGAGGGAGCCGGCGTCCTGCCAGACGGTGCCGAGCCCGGCCTCGCGGTCGAGGGTGCGCAGGCGTTCCTCGTCGATCTCGGCGAGGCCGCCGACCAGGTGCCGGACGCCCAGTTCGCGCATCAGCTCGCGCTGGAAGCCGTGTTCGAAGGTGCTGGGGTGGCCGACGAAGGGCACGTCCAGCTCCTTGGCGTGGCCGGCGAAGCGGGCGACGTCGTCGATGAAGACCGTCTGGTGGTAGTCGAGGCCGAAGCGGTCCCGGACGATCTCCCGGATGCCGGGGCGGAAGTCGTTGGTGCAGATGTAGTGGGGGGCGGTGAACAGGTGCTCCCAGGCGCCGAGATGACGGCGGAAGTGGGTGTCGTCGAGACCGCCGTAGCAGATGACGTCCAGGCCCAGGGCGCGCAGGCGGTGCAGGAGTTCCTCGGCACCGTCGAGGGTGTGGACGGGGTGGTCGCGCACGTACCGCTCGCGCTCCGCGAAGTAGTCGGCGATGGCCTCCTGCTCGCTCACTCCGGCGCCGGTCTCCTCGATCAGCACCTTCGCGGCCGCGAGCCGGGACTGCGAGAAGAGCCGCTGCTCCAGCTCCCGGGTGTACGTGCCGCCGTACTTGAGGACGAGCCGGTGCAGGACGGGGCTGAAGCTGTCGTTGAGCAGGACGCCGTCTATGTTGACGGCGGCGAGGCGCAGGGTGCGCAATGATTCCATCGGGTCTCCCTCTCGCAGGCCGTTCGACCATCATGCAGGGGCTGTGGAGGCGAGGTGGGGCTCGGGTACCGCGAGGGGCGGGCCAACTCCCTGGATCTTGGCCGAAAGAGACCGTCGACCGGGTTTTCAGGGGGCGACAGGGACCCCGCATCCCACGACAACAAGCCGTCGACATCCGCCAGTTAGTCCGCTTTTCGCCGTGCCTTCGGCGTGGTTGAGCGCAAAAATACTTGGCCAAACCACCACTGAGCGGAGTCATGCATGGATCGAGTCGAACCACGCTTGGTGAATCCTTTACCTAGTGGCCGACCCGAGAAAACCGGTAGGTCCGTATCTTATAGGCGTCGAACAGAGCTTCAAGCCAACGAAGAGCTTTCCGACGGGGGGTCATCGATGAGTCTGTCCGCCAGCGAGATCGGAGTCGGTCTGCCCGTACTGCCTCGGCTGACCACCACGGTCCCCAAGGAGTACGTCCACCGGGCGTCCCTCGCCGAGGTGTTCCTCACCGGCTGTACCGCCCAGGCCGACGGGAGGCGGTTCTCCCTCACCGGACAGTGGCCCCGCGCCCACACGTTCTTCAACAGCGCCGACGGTTCGAGTCATGACCCGCTCCAGGCCGCGGAGACCTTTCGGCAGGCCGGCATGTTCGTGACGCACGCGGAGCACGGCGTACCGCTCGGCCATCACTTCGTGCTGTGGTCGCTCAGTTGCCACACCGATCTGGAGCGGCTGCGGATCGCCTCCCGCCCCACCGACTTCCAGCTCGACGTGGCCTGCCCGGACTCCGCACCGCACGGCCGGGCGTCCGCGCGCCGGATGGGCATCGGGTTCACCCTGCGCCGGGACGGCGTCCCCGTGGCCCGCGGGGAGGGTCGGTACTCCGTCGTCACACCGCCGGTCTACGCCCGACTGCGTGCCAACCGGCCGGAGAATCAGGCCGCTTCGGCCGACCCGGCCGTCGCGGCCGACCCGATGTCACCGGCGGCCGTCGGCCGCACCTCCCCCGCCGACGTGGTACTGACGGCCACGGACACGCCGGACCGCTGGCTGCTCACCCCGGACCTGGACCACCCGATCCTGTTCGACCACGACGGCGACCACCTGCCCGGCATGGTCCTGATGGAGGGCGCCCGGCAGGCCGCCTGCGCCCGGCTGGCGCCCCGCGCGCTGATCCCGGCGAGCACGTCCACGTCGTTCAACCGCTACGTCGAACTCGACAGCCCCTGCTGGATCGACGTCACGGAGGTGACGTCCAGGGGCGACGGCACGGCGACCGTCGACGTCGTCGGCGTACAGGACGGCGAGGTCGTCTTCACGTCCACGGTGAGCGGGCCGGTCGTCCAGGCCTGACAAGGGGCGCCGCAGCCACACACATCCGCCGCCGGGCCCCTCGACGGGGCCGGCGGCGGATGTCTCACGGGTCAGCGACGGTGGCTGAAGGCGTGCGGGTCCTCCACGGCCGGGTGGGCGACGGCGTGCCGCTCGTCACCGGGACGGTGGGTGAAGCCGTGCCGCTCGTCGCCGGGACGGTGGGCAAAGGCGTGCCGCTCGTCACCGGGACGGTGGGCAAAGGCGTGCCGCTCGTCACCAGGACGGTGGGCGAAAGCGTGCCGCTCGTCCGCGTCGCGGCGGTGGTGCAGGCCCCAGGAGGCGGAGTCGACGTAGCGCCCGCGGTCGTTGCGCAGGGTGGCGGTGTCGGCGTCGCGGTTCCACACGGAGGAGCGGCGGTCCTGGTACAGGTCCGTCCTGGTGTCCCGGCCCTCCCCGGTGTGGACGCGGACCGTGGCGCCGCCCGCCAGGCGGTAGTGGCGGAAGGTGTAGCTGTGGCCCTCGGCGTCCGACAGCGACCAGTCGCTGAGGTTCACCTCCCGGCGCGAGGTGTTGGTGACGTCCACCCACTCCCGGTTCAGGGCACGGCCGGAGAAGACCGCGCGGCCCTGCAGGTCGTGCTGTACGGCACTGATGACGACCGCGTCGCGGTGCGGCACCGCGGGTCGGGCGGCGGTCGCCGCGGCCGGCAGGGCCGTGACGCCCACCAGGGCAGCCGCCACGACTGCGGCGGAACCGAGACGGCGGGCGGTCGCGGAAACGGAAACGGACACGTGTTCCCCCTTCACGGGGTTCGAGCACACTCCAGCCGCGTGCGGCGCGAAGCCGCAGGCCGCGAGGGGTGTGTGGGGCGAGGTGGCGACCGGTCGGCCGCGCAGCCACACCCTGCGCCCCCGCCGGGGGCAGACCGGGCGGCACACGGCGCCTATTACAGATCCTTCGCTTTCCTATGACTCTCGGATGTAACGTCCATTTATTAGTTGAATGGACGGATTTGACACCCTTTAACTCCCTTCCGCCCCGCAGGCAACGGCCTCGGCCGCCACCGGCCCCCTGGACGAACAGCGCCCGGCTCACCCGAAAGTGAGTAACAGGCAGCGCCCGATCGGCTCCACGGCAGAAGCGGATCTTCCGCGCGTCATGAGGAATTTCCAAACTGGTTAGTAACAAGGGGGGTTCGGGAGAAAGCGTTTGCCGCTACGTTTTGGCGTGCCTCATTGGCATGCCCACAACCCTCAGCGCACACCCTCCCCGTAGGAGACACCCCATGCGCAGACTCGTTGCCTGTCTGGCGGCCGCGGTCGCCGCTCTCGGCGGGCTCACGGCGACGGCCACTCCGGCCGCGGCGGCCGGCTCGGGCACGTTCAGCGTGCTCACGTACAACGTCGCCGGACTTCCGGAAGGCCTGTCGAGCGCACCCACCCCGCGCGACACCAGCACCACGGAGATCGGCAAGCGCATCGCGCCGTACGACATCGTCAACGTCCAGGAGGACTTCAACTACCACGCGTACCTGTACGCCACCGACACGCACCCCTACCGCACCGCCACCAGCGGGGGCGCGGGCATCGGCAGCGGGCTCAACACCGTCTCGAACTACGCCTGGGACGGCGACGACTTCGAGCGCGTCGGCTGGAACTCCTGCCAGCTCGACTCCGGCGACTGCCTCACGCCGAAGGGCTTCACCTTCATGCGCGAGCGACTCGCCGAGGGCGTCTACGTCGACTTCTACAACCTGCACACCAACGCGGGCACGAACGACGGCGACGAGACCTCCCGGGCGGACAACCTCAGCCAGCTGACCGACTTCATCAGCACCCACTCGGCGGGCAACGCCGTCGTGGTGATGGGTGACACCAACACCCGGTACACGCGCTCCGCCGACACGATCGCGGAGTTCGCCTCGAACAACGGGCTCACCGACGCCTGGGTGCAGCTGGTCCGCGGCGGCAGCGCGCCGGCCAAGGGCAGCGACGCGCTGGTCTGCGACGACACCGCGGCGACCGTCCCCAACACCTGCGAGGTCGTCGACAAGGTCCTGTACCGCAGCAGCAAGCTGGTGAACCTGAACGCGACCTCGTACAACAACGAGCACGCCAAGTTCCTGACGAGCGACGGCCTGATGCTCTCCGACCACGACCCGGTCACGGTCGGCTTCTCCTGGTCGCAGAACGCCGACTTCCAGCTGAGCGACCAGTTCGGCGGTCCGCACGGCGACTACTACCAGGACATCGACAAGGTGGCCGCGGGCGCCCGCGCCACCAGCATCTCGCTGCGCTCGGGCTCCCGTGTCGACCAGGTCGGCGTCACCCTCGCCGACGGCACGACGCTGACCCACGGCGGCACCGGCGGGACTGCGTCCTCGCTGACGCTGGGCAGCAGCGAGTACGTGACGACGGCGTACCTGTGCGAGGGCAAGTACAACAACACCACCCGCATCTTCTACGCGAAGTTCACCACCAACCTGGGCCGCACCCTCGCCGGTGGTGCGACGACCTCGGACTGCGTGACCCGCACCGCGCCGTCGGGCTGGCAGATCGCCGGCTTCCACGGCCGCTCCGGTGACGAGCTGGACAAGGTCGGCTTCATCTACACGAAGCGCTGACCACGCCCGGCCGGCCGGCGGACCGCTCATCGCGTCCGCCGCCCGGCCGGGGCGAGGGGCACATCGGCGATGATTGCCGCATGGCCGCCATGGACCTCCGCATCGACGCCACCGACCTGCCCGGCCGCTCCTGCCCGGCGCCCGGAGACAGCGGTTTCTCCCGCTACGGCGGCATCCATGTCGCCGTACAGCGCCGCAACCGCCCAGCCGAGCTACTCGACCCGCAGCCCGGCGACGCCGCCTCCGCGACCTGGAACCTGCCCTGCACGACGGCGGTCTCGGCCACCGGCGTCGACTTCACCGGACCGTACGTCCAGGGCGGTCCCGGCGGCCGGTTCGTCTACCTGTCCTGGGTGACCGCGGACGCCGGGGGCGCCTTCACGATGTTCCGCAGGGCCAAGCTGATGCTCGGCGCCGTCCCCGGCCCGGTGGCCGAGGCGGCGGCCCGGGACGGGCTGCTGGTCGGACGCCTCGGGCTGACCGACGCCCGGGGCATGCCGCTGTGCGCACGGGTCGTACCGCCGACCGTCGTCTGGAGTGCCCGGAGCGGTCCTCGGCCGGGTGCCTCGCGGTAGTCGGCGAGGGCGGGCCCTCCGAAGGAGGCCCGGCTGCGCAGCGTCCCGGCAAGCGCTACCCGTTCAACCCGCCGGACAGACCGAGGGCGCAGGCCGCTCGGCCCATGGTCCGTGCGTTGACCATCGATGGTTTTGGTTGAGCTTTGTACCATTTCGGAGAAACCGCTTCACGCAAACACCGGCCGATTCCGATCGCTGGGTGTTAGAAATTGGCCACAGAACGTCGGGCTGCGCACAGCCCTGCACGCCATCCCTGTTGTGAAATGGGACGATCTTGTCCAAGTCCAGACCTCTGACCGGCAATTGGCGCGTCGCAAGACGCCTCCAGGCCATCCTGCTGATCCCGGTGCTCGTGGCGCTCGGCCTAGGCGGCCTCCGGGTGAAGAACTCGATCGACACGCTGCGGGACGCCAACGACGCGGTGCACGTGGCGGAGTTGGTGCAGGCGGCGAACGCCTACGCCAGTGACGCGATCAACGAGCGCGACGTCTCGGTCATCCCGCTCCTGCAGGGCAAGCGGGACGCCCCCGCCGTGGTGGCGGCCCGCAAGGTCACCGACGCCGACGCGAAGGCGTTCGACGCGGCGGTGGCCCGGGCACCGAAGACCGCGGGACTCACCCGGCGGATCGAGCTGGTGCGGGCGGGCGAGAAACAGCTGGCGGCGGTGCGGGCCAACGCGTTCACGGCCAAGTCGTCGGGGGTGCAGACGGAGGAGAGCTACCACGCCGTCCAGCACCCGCTGATGGAGCTCTCGAACGAACTGGGCTTCGGCAGCAACAACCAGGCGAGCTTCGGGCGGACCCTGTACGCCATCTCCCTGACCCAGGCGGCGGAGTCCCTGGTCCGCAGTATCGGCACGCACCTGCTGGTGGAGAACCGCGACGCGCTCGCCGGGGGCGAACTGCAGACCCAGCTCGGCTCGTTCAGCTCCTACGCCTACCTGGAGCAGGTGGGCCTCCAGGAGTACGCGGGCGCCGGCACCGCCGGGGACATGACCCGGCTGCGGGCGGCGCTGGCGGACGCGCAGAAGAAGGGTGCACAGCAGACGGCCGAGGCCGCCCGGAAGGCCAAGGCCGCCGGGCAGGACTTCGTCATGCCGCCGGCCCTGACGAAGATGATCAGCGAGATCGCCGCCGGGCGGACGACCGAGCAGCTGGCCGCCGAGGGCATCACACCCGAGTCGTTCTTCGCCGCCTCCGCGCTCGCCTTCGACGCCTACCGGGGCATCGAGGTGCGTCTCACCGACACCGCCCTCGCCGCTGCCCGCAGCATCGCCGCCGACGCCAGACGGGACGCGATCACCAACGGCTCCGTCGCCCTCGGCGCCGTACTCGCGGCCGTTCTCCTCGCCGCCTGGGTGGCGCGCTCGATGAGCCGGGGCATGCGCAGGCTCAGCGCCTCGGCGATGGAGATCGCCGAGCAGCGGCTGCCCGCGGTGATCACCCAGCTGTCGCAGGCCGTGCCCGGCCAGGTGGACACCAGGGTCACGCCAATCCCGATCACCACCACCGACGAGATCGGCGAGGTCGCCCGCGCCTTCGACCATGTGCACCGGGAGGCGGTCCGGCTGGCCGCCGAGCAGGCCCTGCTGCGCGGCAACGTCAACACGATCTTCACCAACCTCTCCCGCCGCAACCAGTCGCTGATCGAGCGCCAGCTCGCCCTGATCACCGACCTGGAGGAGCGCGAGGCCGACCCCGAGCAGCTGGCGAACCTGTTCAGGCTGGACCACCTGGCCACGCGGGTGCGCCGCAACGGCGAGAACCTGCTGGTGCTGGGCGGCGAGCGCCCCACCCAGCAGTGGGACCACCCGCTGCCGCTGGTCGACGTCATCCGGGCGGCGGCCTCCGAGGTGGAGCAGTACGAGCGGATCCAGCTGGAGGGCATCCCGGAGGCCGAGATCCACGGCCGCGCCGTCACCGACCTGGTGCATCTGCTCGCCGAGCTGCTGGAGAACGCCACCTCGTTCTCCTCGCCGCGCTCGACGGTCCGGGTCACGGCGACCCGGCTGCCCGACACCCGGATCATGGTCGAGATCCATGACCAGGGCATCGGCCTCGCGCCCGAGGACTTCGCGCTGATCAACCACAAGCTCGCGAACCCCCCGACCGCCGACGCCGACGTCTACCAGTACATGGGCCTGTTCGTGGTGGGCAGACTCGCCGACCGGCACGGCATCCGGGTCCAGCTGCGGCCGTCCGCCGCAGAGTCCGGCACGACCTCCCTCGTCATGCTCCCGGGCACCGTCACCTGGCGCAGCGGCACCGAGTCCGACGCCGACACGCTGGCGCTCGCGACCGTCAGGGCACGCGCCACGCCCGAGCTGGCGGCGCTGCTCGCGGACGGGCCGGCCGATCCCTTCGGCGCGCACGAGGCCTGGGACGACGGCATGCCGGCACCCCGCCCTGCCGTGCCGTCCGCTGCGCCCGCCGCGGCCGGGGTTCCCGGCCCCTCCGCCACTCCGGCCGCATCCGAGTTCGCCTCAGCGCCCGACGTCCCCGGCGCGTCCGGCGCCTCCGCGCCGTCCGGTCGTACCCGGCGCGGGTCGAAGCGCGGCCGTCGCCCCGCCAAGGAGGGCTGAGTTTCCGGCTCCCGGGTCAGGGCGGCGGCACCGGGCGCAGGGCCCGCGCCACCGACCAGACGACGGAGATGAACGGCACGGCCACGACGGCGCCGATCACCCCCGCGACGATGCTGCCCGCGATGACGGAGACGGCGACGACGAGGGGGTGCAGCCGTACCGCCCAGCTCATCACCAGCGGATGCAGCACATGCCCCTCCAGCTGGCCGATGACGACGATGAGCACGAGGACGGCGGCGGCCGTGAGCGGGCCGCGCCCGGCCAGCGCCACCACCGTGGCCACGCTCAGCGCGACCGGTGAGCCGACCAGCGGGACGAACGTGGCGAAGAACTCCAGCAGGGTGAGCGGCAGCGCGAGCGGCACCCGCAGGACGAGCAGGGCGATGCCGACGAGGACGGCGTTGGTGGCGGCCACGATGATGATGCCGCGGGTGTATCCGGCGAACGTCCGCCAGGCCGCGTGCCCCGCCCGGTCCCAGGCGCCGCGGGCGCCGACGGGCAGCAGTTCGCTGCTCGTCCAGGCCCACAGCCGTTCGCCGGAGTGGATGAAGAAGACCGAGGTGAAGAGCGCGAGCGCGCCTCCGGTGACCAGTTCGACGAGGGTGCCGAAGCCGCTGAGCGCCCTGCTCGCCAGGTTGGAGCGGTGGGCCTGGATGTAGTCGACGATCTGCTGCTGGAGGTGCGACAGGGCGCCCGGGCCGAGCCGGAAGGGCGGTCGCTGCAGCCATACCTCGATGCGGTGGATGCCGCCGCGGAACTCGTCGGCCAGCGTCGCCGACTCCTGCGCGACCGCGTTGCCCACCAGGGCCAGCAGGCCGAAGAACAGGCAGATGCTGCCGACCAGGCTCACCGCCACGGACAGCGGCCTGGGGAGCCACCGGGCCAGCAGGTCGGCGAGGGGGCGCAGTACCGAGGTGATGACCAGGGCCAGGAACACGGCGCCGGCGATCAGCTGGAAGCGGCCGAGGACGACGAAGACGCCGTAGACGACGATGCCGACCACGATGAGCCGCCAGGCGTAGGCGGCTGCGATCCGCAGGGCGGGGACCACGACCGCGCTGGCGGAGGCGGAGGCGCGCGGGTCGCGGGCCCGTTTCGGGATCCGGATCGCGCGTGCGGCCCGGCTGTACGGTGCCGCGCCGCGGCACCGGCGCGTGCGGCCCCGCCCGGCCGTCGGCCCGCCCGCACCCGCCACCCTGCCTCCCGTTGCCCGCCTCCGTCGCCTCTAGTGCACGTTAGGGGTATTTCGGGCGGCGGGCGGGTTGCGGTGGGCCAAGGGGGTCAGGGCGCGGCCGTCTCGGAGACGGCGGTGCGGACGGCTCGTTCCACCAGGTTCACGCCGTCCGGCATGGACGCGTTGCCGTCGGAGAGGACCGCGACGAGGTAGTGATGACCGCCCCTCGTGATGCGCCCGATGCTGTTGATGTCCCACCGGCCGGTCGTGGTGCGCATGAGCCAGCCGTTCTTCAGCGCCCACCCGGCGTCGGCGGCGGCGGAGACGCCCCAGGACTGGTCGGTGGCGATCTCGGTCATCAGGGTGCCGATACGGTTCCGGGACGCCGTGTCGAGGGGCGTGGCGCCGGTGCCGAAGATCGCGCGCAGCAGTCGTATCTGATCGGCGGCGGTGGTCCGGGTGAGTCCCCACAGGCCACCGGGGCCGCCCTGGGTCGAGGTCAGTCCGAGCCGTTCGTTGGCCGACGCCAGGCCGGGGGCCTCGCCGATGGCCCGCCACAGTGCGGTGGCCGCGGTGTTGTCGCTGTCGCGGATCATCACCTCCGCCTCGGCGCTCTCCCGGGCGGTGAGGGCGCGCCGGTGGTCCCGCGCGTGGAGGAGCATGGCGGCGAGGATGTCGACCTTGACGATGCTCGCCGTGTCGTACGGCGTGTCGTCGCCGTAGACGGCGGGTTCCCCGCCGACGCCGTCCAGGTCGAGGACGGCGGCGGTCACGCGGGCCGGGCCCTGCGCCTGGACGGCGGTGCGGAAGTCGGTGGTGCCGGATCCGGTGTCGGCCGCCATGGCCGCCGGCGCGGCTCCGGCGAGCAGGGTCACCACCGTGGCCACGACGGACAGGGTTCGGTTGAGCATGGCGGGAACCTTCGCAGTTCGGGTCGGGGGACACAGACCTGCGAACGTAGACAAAATGTCCGTCCTGCGACATGACCGCCGCCACGCCTGGAGCGGTTCGGGGCCGATTGTGAGCAGGGCAACAGGGCTGGCTGTGAGCAGGGCGACAAGGCCGTGTGCGGGCAGGACGACAGGTCCGCGCGATAGACGGGCCTTCCGGTGTACGGAACACGGATTCCGCAGGCCTCATCCGTATCGGTCCGGGGGAAGAATGAGGTCAGAGCGACGGACCTGGGCCTGGGAGGTGCCATGAGCACATCGGCGGAACCGCGGGTGAGCGGTCTGGAGGTCCGGTCCATCGACTACGTGCCGCTGGACGAGCGGCACGGCAAGCTGTGGCATCTGGGTCCGCTGTGGTTCATGTCCAACGCGCAGATCGCCACCCTGGCGGTGGGGCTGATCAGCATCACGGAGGGCGGCAACCTGATCTGGTCGCTGCTGGCGATCGTCGCGGGCACGCTGATCGGTACGTTCTTCATGGCGTTCCACTCGGCGCAGGGGCCGCAGCTGGGACTGCCGCAGATGATCCAGTCCCGCCCGCAGTTCGGTTACGTCGGGGCGCTGCTGGTGTGGCTGTTCGCGTACGTGCAGTACGCGGGCTTCAACGTGTTCAACACCATCCTGGCCGGGCAGGCCCTGGACACCACGATCCACGGCGGGGTGAAGCTGTGGGTGGTCGTGGTCACGGTGATCGGGCTGGTCGTGGCGCTGGTGGGGTACGACGTCATCCACAAGGCCGAGCGGTTCCTGACCTACACGTTCCTGGTCGTCTTCGGGATCTTCACCGTCGGTGTCCTGGTGACGCTGCACTACCCGGCGGGCTCCTTCGACCTCGGCGCCTTCAAGGCCACCCCGTTCCTGGCGCAGTTCGGCGTGGTCGCCGGCTACCAGATCAGCTGGGCCATCTACGTCTCGGACTACTCGCGCTATCTGCCGCCGGACGTCACCGTCCGCAAGACCTTCTACTGGACCTACTTCGGCTCGGCGCTCGGCGGCATCTGGCTGATGGTGCTGGGGACGCTGCTGGCCGGCTGGGCGGGTGACAGCTTCGACACGATCCCGTCGATCAACGCCGCCGGCGACAAGGTCTTCGACGGCTTCGGCGCGATCGTGCTGCTGTTCTCGGCGCTGGGCCTGATCTCCGTCACGGCCCTGAACATGTACGGCGGTTCGCTGACGCTGATCAGCGCCATCGACTCGTTCCGACGGGTGCGGCCGACCCTGGGCGTGCGTCTGGTCACCCTCGTGGTGACCGCGGCGCTCTCCCTGATCGGCGCCCTGGCGGCGACGTCGAACTTCCTGACGAACTTCAACAACTTCCTGTTGCTGGTGCTCTACCTGTTCATCCCGTGGACGTCCGTGAACCTGATGGACTACTACGTGGTGCGCCGGGGCCACTACGCGATCGCCGAGATCTTCAAGCCGAACGGCATCTACGGCCGCTGGGGCTGGCAGGGGATCGTCTCGTACCTGGTCGGGTTCGCCGCCATGATCCCGTTCTTCTCGGTCGGCACGCTCTATGTCGGTCCCGCCGCCAAGGCTCTCGACGGCGCCGACATCTCCCTGTTCATCGGGTTGCCGGTCTCGGCGCTGCTGTACTGGTGGCTGACCCGCTCGATCGACGTCGAGGAGGAGACCCGCATCGCCGAGGCGGAGGCCGCCGCCCTGGAACAGGCGGCACACGAGCACCGCGAGCCGTGACCGCGGCGGGCGTCAGCGGCGGGGTCCGCTCCGCTCCCGCGTGCCGGTGTCGGCCGGTCCGGCGGACGAGGGGTCTGCCGACCCCCTCGTCGACTCGTTCCTGCTACGGCACGACGGCCGGGTCAGTACGCGGAGTTGACGTTGTCGATGGAGCCGTACCGGTGGGCGGCGTAGTTGGCCGCGGCGGTGATGTTGGCGACCGGGTCGGTGACGCTGCCCGAGGTGCCGGCGACGTGGTACGCGTTGAAGGTGGGGTCGATGACCTGGAGCAGCCCCTTGGAGGGGGTGCCCTTCTTGGCGTTGACGTCCCAGTTGTTCTGGGCGCTCGGGTTGCCGCCGGACTCGCGCATGATGTTGCGCTTGAGGCCCTCGTAGCTGCCCGGGATGCCCTTGGACTTCATGATCTGCAGGGACTGCTTGATCCAGCCGTCGAGGTTGTGGGCGGAACCGGTCTGCGAGGCGGTGCGGCTGCTGTCGCCGGAGGAGGCCGTGACCGCGGTCGAGGTGTGCGCCTGCGTCATCTCGGCAGCCTGTGCGTTCGCCGGCATCAGGGTGAGGGCGGCGGCCGCGGCACCCGTCGTGACGAGGCCGGTGAGGCCGATGGTGCGCAGGCGGGCGATGCGGGTGCGGTTGATCGTGGTCATGTGAAAGCAACTC
This sequence comes from Streptomyces sp. NPDC028289, assembly GCF_055565975.1. Lineage (NCBI taxonomy): Bacteria > Bacillati > Actinomycetota > Actinomycetes > Kitasatosporales > Streptomycetaceae > Streptomyces > Streptomyces sp. NPDC028289. The sequence goes on from NZ_JBVHTI010000004.1 coordinate 79,144, forward strand.
TCCGGTGGGGGACGGCGTCGGCGCCGGCCGCGGTGGGCGGCGGCGGTGGGCGGAGCCCGTACTACCGGCGGGAGTGGGCGGGCCCGGCGTGATCCGCTCGGCCCGTCGCCCGTCTCCCGGCGACGACAGCAATGGTTAGCGGTCGGCGGAGCGGGCCGCAATGATGTGACGTACTACCCGACTTAAGAACTAATGAACGCAATGCCCCTTTTGGGCATCTTTTCGCCAGTTCAGGGCGCTCCGTTCCTACGACGGCGGATAGGATGTGATCTGGCTCCTATGGGGGGTGTCACGCGTCCGGGGCCCTTTCGCGGGGTCCGCGGCACGGTCGCCGCGGGCTCCACAGCTCTCGTACAGGCCGCCGCGAGAGCATCCGTCCATGCCTGACACCCCCACACCGGCACCGGGCGCGATCCGGGTGCTGATCGTCGACGACGAGCCCGAGCTGACCGAACTGCTCTCGGTCGCGGTCAGCGCGGCGGGCTGGCAGCCGTACGTGGCCCGCAACGGGTACGGCGCGCTGCGCACCGCCCGTGCCTGCGGACCGCACGCCGTCGTGCTGGACGGCATGCTGCCCGACCTGGACGGGATCCAGGTGCTGCGCCGGCTCCGGTACGAGAACGCCAGGCTGCCGGTGCTGATGCTGACCGCCCGGGACGCGGTGGAGCACCGCCTCGACGGGCTCGCCACCGGCGCCGACGACTACGTGACCAAGCCCTTCTCCCTGGAGGAGGTGATGCTCCGGCTGCGCGGGCTGCTGCGCCGCTCCGGGGCGGGCGAGGTCGCCGCGGAGGAGGGGGTACGGGTCCTCGGCGACCTGGTGCTGGGTGAGCGGACCCGCGAGGTGCGCCGGGGCGGCACGCCGATCTCGCTCACCGCGAAGGAGTTCGACCTGCTGCGGTTCCTGATGGACCACCCCCGCCAGGTGCTCAGCAAGACGCAGATCCTCGACCACGTGTGGAACAGCTCGTTCGACGGCGGCGGGAACCTGGTGGAGGTGTACGTCTACGGCCTGCGCGCGAAGATCGACAAGGAGCGCCGGCCGATGATCCACACCGTGCGCGGCGCCGGGTACGTCATCAGAGCGGCGGACGACGAGGGATGACCGCCGTCGGACGGGCCCTGGCCCGGCTGCGCGGGCGCTCGCTGCGGGCCCGGATGGTCCTCGTCCACTCCCTCACCCTGGCCGCCGTGTGCACGGCGATGGCCGTGGCGACCGTGCTCGTCCAGCGCTACTACCTGATCAGGGACCTGGACCAGCGGGTCACCGACGCCGCCGAGCACAGCCAGGGCGGCCGGGAGCACGCACCGGCCGGTGCGAACCTCGGCTTCCTCAACGAGCGCGGCCAGCACACCGGCACCCTGGCCGCGCTGATGGACGGCGAGAAGATCGCCACGGCCGAGGTGGTGACCGACGACGGCCCGCGCTCCCTGACCGCGGCCCAGTGTGCCGCCCTCGACGGCATCCCGGCCGACGGGACCCTGCGTACCCGGACCGTCCCGGGCCTGGGCAGCTACCGGCTGACGGCGGTCAGCGAGGACGGCACCACCATGCTGGCCGGGCTGCCCGTGGACGGCGTGCAGCGGATGATCGACTCCCTGGTCGTGATCGAGGCCGGCATCGCCGGGGTCGGGCTGGTACTGGCGGGTTCCGTGTCGGCCGTGGCGGTCCGGCGTCAGCTGCGGCCGCTGCGGCGGGTCGCCGCCACCGCCGTGGAGGTCTCGCACGCACCGCTCGACCGGGGCGAGGTGAGCGGGCTCACCCGGGTGCCGGCGCCGGACACCGATCCGGGCACCGAGGTCGGCCAGGTCGGCGTCGCGCTGAACCGGCTGATCGACCACGTGGAGTGGTCCCTGTCGGAACGGCAGCGCGCCGAGGAGCACATGCGGCGCTTCCTCGCCGATGCCAGCCACGAGCTGCGCACCCCGCTCGCCTCGATCGCCGGATACGCCGAGCTGATGCTGACGGGCGTGGACTCCCGGAAGATCGAACCCGAGCTGGCCTGGCGCCGGGTCTCGGACCAGTCGGCGCGGATGACGGGGCTGGTGGAGGACCTGCTGCTGCTCGCCCGGCTGGAGGAGGGCAGACCGCTGGAGGCCGCCGAGGTGAACCTGGCGACCCTGGTCGGGGACGCGGTGTGGGACGCCCGCGCGGCAGGGGCGGACCAACACTGGCAGCTGGTGCTCTGCCTGGACGCGCCCGCCACGGTGACCGGCGACCCGTCCCGGCTGCACCAGGTGGTGGCCAACCTGCTGGCCAACGCCCGGGTGCACACCCCCGCCGGGACCCGGATCACCGTCACCGCGGAGACGGCCGACGGGCACTGTGCGATCCGGGTGCGCGACGACGGCCCGGGTGTCCCGGCCGATCTCCTGCCGACGGTCTTCGACCGCTTCACCCGGGGCGACGCCTCCCGCTCCCGCGCCCCCGGCGCCGCGGGCGGGGCGGGTCTCGGGCTGGCCATCGCGGCCGCGATCACCCAGGCGCACGGCGGCCGCGTGGAGGTGGACAGCGCACCCGGCCGCACCGAGTTCACCGTCACACTGCCGCTCGCGGACGCCGTCGCCGCGCACATCTCCCTGAAGCCTTCCTGAATCCTCAGCTTCCTCACATAACCCCAGGTCGACGATCTCCTCCGGGCCCGTGTGGGCAACTCGGTTCAGCGCAGCCTCAGTTAGGCGCAGCAGGCTGGTCGTCCGGTGGCCGTCCACGCGGGACGCGCCCATGACGAAGGGAGCCGCATGCCCGAGATCGACGCCGGTGGGGGTCCGGAGCGGGTACCGGAGCAGCCCGAGGCGAGTCGCCGCAACTTCATGCGCAAGGTGTTCTTCGCGTCCGGGGCGACGGCCCTCGTGACGATGGGCAGCGCGGGGGCCTGGACAGCGCTCGCCGACGACGGCACGGGCACCGCCGACGCCTCGGCGAGCCCCTCCCCCAGCGGTGCGCCGAGCGGCGGTCCGGGCGGGGGCGCCGGGGGTCCGGGCAACCAGTCGCTGACGGAGGAGTTCTTCGGTCTGACGACGGACGGCAAGCGGATCGACGACCTGTTCACGGTCCACTCGACCAGGGTCGACACGGCCCCCGTCATCAGCGCCGCGAACGCCTTCCTGGCCGGGCTGACCGACACCCAGAAGACCGCGACCCAGTTCACGGTCCACTCCACCGAGTGGCGGCTGTGGAGCAACGTCGACTCCTACAGCCGGCAGGGCGTGTCGCTCGCGGACCTCACCGACACGCAGAAGGACCTGGGGACGGCCCTGCTGAAGGCCGCGCTCAGCGCGGACGGCCTGGAGACCACGGAGAGGATACGGAAGATCAACCAGGCGGCCGGCGAGGCGATCGGCAACACCGCCTCGTTCAACGAGGACGCCTACTACTGGACCCTGATGGGCACCCCCTCGGACAGCGAGCCCTGGGGCTTCCAGTTCGACGGCCACCACTGCGTCGTCAACTACTTCGTCCTCGGTGACCAGGTCGTCATGAGCCCCTGCTTCTGGGGCTCCGAGCCGACCTCCATGGAGATCGACGGCGAGACGGTCACCGTCTGCCACGAGGAGGTGCTGGCGAGCCTCGCGTTCGTCGGCTCGCTCACCGCCGACCAGCAGGCGGTCGCGATCGTCTCCGCGACCAAGACCAGCGAGTCGATGAAGGCCGGCGCCTTCTCCGACAACGCGGTCCAGGCCTACGAGGGCCTGCGCGGCAACGCCCTCGGCGGCGCGCAGAAGCAGAAGCTCCTCGGCATCGTCGAGGCGTTCGTCGACCGGGCCAGGGCGGACGCGGCGAAGGTGCGGATGGCCGAGGTGCGGGCGCATCTCGACGACACGTACGTGACGTGGGCCGGCGGCACGGGCGCGGACGACGCGTTCTACGTCCGGGTGCACAGCCCGGTGGTCTGGGTCGAGGTCGACTGCCAGGCGCCCGGCCCGCTGCGCGGCGCCTACGGCGGCACCGAGGGCGTCCCGACCCAGATGCACGTGCACTCGATCATCCGCACGCCCAACGGCAACGACTACGGAAAGGAACTGCTCCGCCAGCACTACCTGACGTCACCGCACCACCGGTAGGCCCTCCCCCGCGGGCTTCCACCGCAGGTGGACGCTCCAGGTCGGCGCGGGCGCCGTGCGCCCTAACAGGTGTGGACGACCGACAGGGCGTGGGCGCCTGCGGGCCCCCGGAGGGTCCTGTCCAGCTCCTCGACGAGCGCGCCGGCGGTGTCGCCGGTCCAGCCCGGCGGCAGCAGGGACAGCGGGAGCCCGGGATCACGGTACGGGAGCCGGCGCCACTCGGTGAGCATCGGCAGATGGATCCCGAACGCCTCCCGGGCCGGGATCGCGCCCGCCGCCGCGCGCTCGCGCACCGGCCGGTACCGCTCCAGGAAGTCCGCGTAGAGCGTGGTGAGCCCGTCGAGGTCCCACCACTCGCGGACCTTCGCCGACAGGTCACCGAAGGCGAAGTGCTCGCCGGTGAAGATGTCCACGTACGGCGTCAGCCCGAGGCGTTGCAGGGTGCGGCGGGTCTCGTCGGCCAGGATGCCGGGCGCCACCCACACGCCGGGGGCCGCGGTGCCGAAGCCCAGCCGGGTCAGGGCGGTGCGCAGGGCGTGGCGCTTGTCGCGCTCGGACTCCGGCACGGAGAACACGACGACGAGCCAGCCGTCGCCGGCCGCGGCCCGGTTCCGTTCGAACACGCGCACGTCCCCGTCCTCCAGCACCTCCGGCGTGCCCGCGGAGACGGCGTACCCGGCGGCGCCCTCGTGGCGCTCACCACGCAGCACCCCGCGCCGCTTCAGCCGGGAGACCGCCGAGCGTACGGCCTGGCCCTCCACGCCGAGGTCGGCCATCAGGCGTATCACGGCGGCGACGGAGAGCCAGTTGTGCTCGCCCCGGGCATACAGCGCGAAGAGGGTGACGATGAGCGGGCCCAGCCGGCTGTCCCGGCCACCCGTGCCGACGGCCGACGACGGCTCGACCTGCGCTGTCACGCCCACCCGCCTCCGGCCGAAGTCACCCTTCTGATCGCGCAGCAGCCTACCGCGCGTGCGGGAGCCGCAGCCGCGGTGCGGCTCCCTGCCTCGGGCCCTGCCCCGCACGTCGTGCTGCGGGTCGGCTGCCGACGGCACATGGTGGTGGTACGGCACGGGCGGGGGCGTCCGGCCGGGCATCGTGTCCACCGGCGCGGTCGTTGTCCCTGACACCTCTAGATACCTCTGATACCTCTAGTGCTTCAGATAGCTCTGGTGCCTTCGTCGCCTCTGTTGGGGAGTCCGTCATGACCACACCCCGGGACCTGTTCCTCGTCACCGTGTACGACGCCGCCGCGCGGCCCGTCGAGCAGGGTGACCTCTCGCTGGCGCTCGCGGGAGCCGAACTGGTCGATCTCATCGACGCCGGGGCGGTCACGCTCGACGGCGAGCTCATCGTGCCCGCACCGGCGGGCGGGACGGTCGACCGGCTCCTCGACGAGGCTGCGGCGGCGCTGCGGCGGGAGACGCCGTACGAGTCGGTCGAGGACTGGCTGTGGCGGCGGGGCCGCGGCCTGGGCGCCGCCTATCTGGACGCCCTGGAGGCGGACGGGACCGTGGCCCAGCAGCGGCGGCGCTGGCTGCCGCTGCCGACCGGGCGGACGGAGGCCGCCGACTCGCCCGAGCGCGCGCAGGCGCACGAGCGCTGGGCGTCGGGTGAGCCGGTGCTCGCCGCCCTCGCGGCCGCGGTGGGGATCCGGGACGAGGCGGCCAAGGACCTCGCGAGTGCGGTCTCCGACGCGATCGTGACGGTGGTGGCCGCCGTGGACGACGCCGTGACGGAACTGGCCGCCGTACGCCAGCGCAGGGAGATCGAGGACGCGGCCTTCGACAACGTCTGGCGCGGCCTGTAACGGCAGCCCTCCGGCTCCCCGGGGTTCCTGCCCGGACCTTCCGACCGCGTCGGCCGCGTACGGTGGGGGCATGGCGCCGCCGCTCCCGGGCCCGCTGGCTCATCTGGCCCCGCTGCTCACCCACTACGGCTACTGGGCCGTCGGTGCCGTGGTCCTGGTGGAGGACTTCGGAGTCCCCGCCCCGGGGGAGACCATCCTGATCGCCGCGGGCATCTACGCGGGGGCCGGACAACTGAACAGCGTGGCCGTCGCGGTCATCGCGTTCGCCGCCGCCGTGGCCGGGGACAACATCGGCTATCTGATCGGCCACACCGGCGGCCGGGCCTTCGTGCACCGCTGGGGACGCTATGTGTTCCTGACCCCGGAGCGCTTCCGGACGGCCGAGCAGTTCTTCACCCGCCATGGCGGCAAGATCGTCGCGGTGGCCCGCTTCGTGGAAGGGCTCCGCCAGGTCAACGGCATCATCGCGGGCACCAGCGGTATGCCCTGGCGCCGTTTCCTGGTCTTCAACGCCCTCGGCGCGGCACTGTGGGTCGGCCTGTGGGCGAGCCTCGCCTATGTGACGGGCACCCACATCACCGCCGTCTACGACACGATCAGCCGCTACCAGCTGTACGCGCTCATCGCCCTCGGCGTGCTCGTCGCCGCGCTCGTCCTGCGGCACCTCCTGCGCCGCCGGCGCCTGGACTGACCGGGAGACCGTTCACCTTTCCGGCTCGCCCCCGGGTACGGCCGGCACCGTCCGACGGCGGACGAGCGCGACCACCGCGCCCAGCCCGGTCAGGACCGCGAGCGCCCCGTAGCCGTAGGTGAGCGAGGCGAGCCAGGCGACCGCGGCGACGAGCAACGGGCCCCCCGCGTCGCCGAGTTCGCGGCCAAGCTCGGCGGCACCCATGGTCTGCCCCAGTCGTTCGGCGGGAGTGCTCGCGGCCAGCGCGGCGAAGCCGAGCGGGGTGATCAGCCCGGTACCGGCGCCGATCAGGGCGGCCCCGACGAGGATGCCGGTCAGTCCCGGCAGCATCGCGCAGGCCAGCCCCACGGCGGTGACCGACAGTCCCGCGGCGAGGCCGGTGCGCGTGGTCAGGCGCCCGTCGTCCAGGGCGCGTCCGGCGCGTGGCTGGACCACTGCGGCGGTCGCGGCGAGCAGCGAGACGGCGGCGCCGGTGGCGACCGTGTCCAGCCCGGCGGCGCGGCCGGAGACGGGCAGGAAGCCGACCCCGACCGAGAGTGCCGCGGTGGCGGCGGCCAGCGCGGAGGTGGGGGCGAGGAACGCCGGGTCGGCGAGCCGACGGGCCAGGTCGAGGACCGTCTGGCGGGCTTTGGACAGCGGCGGTACGGCGGGTACGGCGAGCGCGGCCCATACGGCGACCGCCGCCCCCAGCACCGCGAGGACGGCGAACAGCAGTCGCAGTCCGCCGACCCGGACCAGCACTCCGCCGAGCAGCGGGCCGAGGGTGTAGCCGATGGACTTGTAGAAGCCGTAACCGCCGAAGGCACGGCCGTGCTTGGCGGCCGGGTTGAGGCGGGCGACCAGGGCGGAGGCCGACGGCGAGAAGGCGGAGGCCGCGGCCCCCTGCCCGAGGCGCGCGGCCCAGAGCCAGCCGGGGCTGTCGGCGGCGACGTACAGCGCGGACGCGACGGCGAAGGACACCAGCCCGCCGAGCAGGACCGGACGGGCGCCGATCCGGTCGGCGAGGGTGCCGAACACCGGCTTCAGCAGCACCTCGGCGCCGTCGTACAGCGCGAGCAGCCCGCCCAGCACCAGCAGCGAGATGTGCGCCTCGCCGCCGAGGCTCGCGGCGATGCCGTGCGCCCCGAAGGCGGTGGTGAACCCCGCGGCGTACAGCGGCCACATCTGCCGCTCCGGCGCGGGCCGCGCGGTCACCGCCACCTCCGGTGTCTGCACTCCGGCCTCACCCGCTTCCAGCACCTGCGTCCCGCCGACCAACGTACCCGGGGGAGATCGCTCCCCGCCCGTACGGGGTCACCAGGTGTGAGCCACGTCCACCACGAGGTGGTTGGCCGTCTGGAAGACCCGGAACGGCAGCCGGGCACGGACGCCCAGGCCCGCCTGGGTGTACCCCTCCGAGCCACCCGTGACCTTGAACTCCCGGAACGTCCGGTACCCGGTGACGTCGACGGCCGGAAGCGGCGGGTAGGGCACTCCGGTCGCCGGGTCGTAGCGCGGAGCGAACAGCGAGATCTCCAGAATGGCTCCGCCCTTGATCGGCACCACGGCGTCGGACGGGTCCTGGTGCAGTACGTCGACGTAGCGGACGGTGTAGCCGATCGGGTCGGCCGACGTGCCCTGGGCGTCGAAGACCAGCCGGTCGAAGCACTCGTGCTGTCCGGTCCGCACGTCGGTCAGCCGCCTGGAGGCGACAGCGTCACCGGTCTTGTCCAGGCTTCCCCACGTCACGGCACAGTCGACGGCCGTCGGCGCGGCCGTCGCCGGAACCGCGCCGGCCAACAGCCCGCCGCCCGCCAGCATCATCGCGGCCAGTGCAGTACCTATTCGTCGCATGGCTACCCCCCAGCAGCTCGCGTAGGTGTGTGTCTGTTCAGACCGGCGGCCCTCCGAAAGGTTGTACGTGGCGGAGAAGTCCTTTTCAGCCCGGTTCCAGTACGAGGTCGTACTCGGCCGGCAGGTACGGAACTTCGAGCGTGCTGCCATCAGGAGCCGTGCCGCCACCCGGAGAAATGATGAACTCATCAGAATTGCGTGACGACGACTCCGGCCGGAAGGCGGCGCGGCATGACACGGCCGGGCCGGACCGGTGACGGGAACGGGAACGGTCCGGCCCGGAAGGTCAGTCGTCGGGGATGCCGGCGCCGCTGAGCGCGGGAACGGTCCGCTCGGGGCGGGCCAGAGAGCGGGCGCCGAGGCGGAACTGGTCGAGCTTGTCGACGATGGTCTGGCCGACCGGCTTGTGGCCCCAGATGCTGATGCCCTGGTGGGTGGAGGGCTCCCAGGTGGTTTCGTCGACGACGATCGGGTTCCAGCCGACCTCCCACTCGAAGCCCGAGGGGGTGCGGGCGTAGTAGGAGAGCTCCTTGTCGTTGGTGTGCTGTCCCACGGACAGGGCCATGTCGAAGCCGAGCCGGTGCACCCGTTCATAGCTCTGGGCGACGTCGTCCAGGCCGGCCGCCTGGATGTTCAGGTGCTGCACCCGGGTGCGGATCGGGTCGATCGGCAGGCCCCGGACCGAGGCGATCGCCACCGAGTGGTGGCGCTCGTTGACCCGCAGGAAGCGGATCTTGAGCTTGACGCCGCTGATGGTCTCGTCGATGTAGTCGGTCAGCCGGGCGTCGAAGACCGTGTTGAAGTAGCCCCGCATCAGGGCCGGTCTGGCCGAGGTGATCGCGACGTGCCCCATGCCGGAGTCTCCGGTGACCCATCCGGACGAGAGCATCCGCAGGGGTTCGGCCGAGGTGACCGGGGTCGTGCAGATCTCCTGGACGATCCCCTTGGGGCCCTGGAAGCGCAGCAGACGTTCGACACCGCGCTGCCGTGCCTCTTCGGCGCTGCCCGCCACGACGGGGACGCCGTGGGCGCGGACGCGGGCCTCGATCCGCTCGAAGGTGGTGTGGTCGTCGACGTGCCAGCCGGTAGCGACCACGTCCTCGGCCGGTCCACGCCGCAGCAGGAAGCGGCACTCCTGCTCGTCGAGGCGGAACCGCATCAAGCCGATGTCGAGTTGGTCGCAGTGCATGCCGATGGCGTCCTCACCGAAGCGGCGCCAGTCGGCGAAGCGGTTGGTCTCGATGACGATGTGACCCAGGTGGACCGCACCGAAGACCGAGGACGCGTCGTAGTCGTTCACCGGCGGCCCGCCAGGAAGCCGGCGCAGAGGTGGTTGAAGAGGTCGGCGCGCTCCCACTGGACCCAGTGGCCGGTGTTGGCCACCTCGTAGAGGTCGCAGTCGGGCATGCGGCCGGCCAGCATCCGACCGCCGGTGGGCCGGTTGACCTTGTCGGCGCCACCCCACAGGACCAGCGTGGGAACGGCCAGCCGGCTCAGCCGCTTGTCACGGGTGAAGTCCATCTTCCACAGGGCGGCCGCCGACTTGGGGCGCCGCAGGGGTGGGTCGGCGACGACCTCCGGATCGATGCTGTCCCGGTAGCGCGCGTCGATGACCGACTCGGGCACCTGGGCCGCGTTGAAGACCAGGTAGTCGCGGACGAACCGCTCCAGCTTCAGCCGCGAGGGCCCGTCCCCGGTGTAGTAGTTCAACAGGGCGTTCAGCCCCGGCGTGGGCAGGGCGCGGGTGGTGCCGATGCCGCCGGGGCCCATCAGGACCATGCGGTCGACCCGGTCGGGGGTGTCCAGGGCGAGCCGCAGGGCGCAGGCGCCACCGTAGGAGTTGCCCACCAGGTGCGCCTTGTCCAGGCCGAGACGGTCCAGCAGGCCGCGGATGCCGGTGGCGAGGGCCCCGAACGGGTCGGTGAGGTCGATACCCTTGGTGCTGCGACCGTAGCCGGGCAGGTCGGGGACGATGACCCGGAACTCCTTCGCCAGCTCGGCGATGTTGCGCGAGTAGTTGGAGACCCCGGAAGCGCCGGGGCCGCCGCCGTGCAGCAGCAGGACGGGCGGGCCGTCACCGGTCTCCGCGACGAAGATCTTCCTGCCGCCGACGTCGAGCAGCGACTCCTGCATCGGGGGCGGTGCCGCGTGTGTGGTCATGGCGGTCCTCACGAAAGGGTCGGGACGGTCGCGCCCGCAAGCGGCGCGAACCCGGTGGGCGGCTGCGGGAGGGGGGAGCCCGGTCCGGCGGCGGCGTAGACGTAGGCGTCGGGGCGCAGGGCGACGGTGGCCGCACCGTGTCCGGTCAGCCAGGGCAGCAGCACCCCCTCGCTGTCGACGACCGCGCCCTCGGCCGGGCGGGAGCCGGCCGGCAGCACGGCCAGCGAGGACACACCGGCGCGATCCCACGGCACCTGCGGGCGGGACAGTCCGACGTGCAGCAGCAGCCAGCGGCCGGCGAGCACGTCGTCCAGGCGCACGCGGGTTCCGGAAGGGTCGGTGACCCAGGGCTGCGGGAGCTGCTTCCCGACGGCTTTGGTGCGCGGGCCGGCCTGGAACCCCCTGGCGTAGTGGGCGACCGGTATCCAGTGGGAGTCCACCAGCCGGGAGTTGAGGCCGGTCGCCCGCAGCAGCGCGCGCAACGTGGTGTCCCGGGCGCGGGCCACGGGGAGCCGTCGTTCGGTGATGATCCGGCCGACGGACACCGCACGCCGGGTGACCTCCTTGACGTGCGGCTTGCGTTCGGCCTCGTAGGAGTCGAGGAGGTTCTCGGGCAGCTCGCCGCGCAGCACGGCGGCGAGCTTCCAGCACAGGTTGGCCGCGTCGCGCACGCCGGCGGCCATGCCCTGCCCGATCCACGGCGGCATCGCGTGCGCGGCGTCGCCGGCGAGGAAGACCCTGCCCACCCGGAAGCGGGCGGCGAAGCGGACATGATGGCTGTACACGGTGGCGCGCAGGATCTTGATCTGGTCCCGGCCGATCCCGTACTCGGACACCATCGCGTGGATCGCGTCGTCGGTGGTCAGGTGCTTCTCGTCGTCACCGGGCAGGATCGGGAACTCCCAGCGGTGATGCCCGAGCGGGGTCGGGCAGTCGACCGCCGGCCGCGCCGGGTCGCAGCGGAAGCGCAGCCGGTCGTGGTCCGGCCACGGCTTGAGCATCTTCGTGTCGATGACCACCCAGCGGTCCTCGTACGTCCGCCCCTCGTAGCCGACGTTCAGCTGCGCGCGGGTGAGGCTGGAGCCGCCGTCGGCCGCGATCACGTACTTCGCGCGCAGCCGTCGTACCGAGTCGTCGGCGCCCACGACCGTCAGCTCGACGCCCTCCGCGTCCTGACGCAGCCGCAGGCACTCGTGCCGCAGCAGCACCTTCACGTTCGGGTACCGGTCGACGCCCTCGCGCAGGACCTGCTCCAGGGCCGGCTGGTAGATGAACATCTGCGGCGGATGACCATGGCCGCGCGGACTGGGGCAGGCGCTGAGGAACGTACGCCCCCGCGCGTCGACGAAGTCCAGCGGGCGCTCGGCGAGCATGTCCTGCTTGAGCCGGTCGGCCAGCCCGACGCGCTGCCAGATCCGGATGACCTCCTCGTCGGTGGAGATCGCCCGCGCCCGGGAGTAGACCTCGGCGTCCCGCTCCACCACGACGACTCTGAGGCCCGTCGCCCCCAGCAGGTTCGCCGCGGTCACACCGGTCGGCCCGTAGCCGATCACCGCCACGTCGTACGCGTCGTCCTCGGCCCTGATTTCGCTCACCGGACCACCTCACCGTCCCTGTCGCGGCTCTTGATGTAGCGTTTACTCCAATTGGAGCAACCGCTACGGTAGGTTGGATGAAGAAGGCGGTCAAGCGCCGACGACGAGGGCAGAGGCGGATTCCATGACCAGGCCGCGGACAGCGCCGAAGAAGCGCGCGAACGGCGTGGAGTCGCGGCAGCGCATCCTCGACGCGGCGGTGGAGATCGCCGGTGAGCGCGGATACGAGGGCACGTCCATAGCCGCGGTCAGCGCCAAATGCGGGCTGCCCGCCAGCTCGATCTACTGGCACTTCAAGGACAAGGACGACCTGATCGCCGCTGTCATCGAACGCAGCTTCGATGCCTGGGTCGACACCCTCGAACTCCCCGACGACAGCACCGGCACTCCGCTGGAACGCGTCCTGATCATGGCCGCCGACGTCGCGAAGTCGCTGGTCGACGCACCGGACTTCCTCCGCCTGGGTCTGATGCTCGCTCTGGAGCGGCGCCCCACCGAGCCGCTGGGCCGCAGGGTCTTCCTCCAGGTCCGCGAGGTCTCCCTGGGAAGGGTCGGGGACGTGATCAGGAGCCTGTTCCCGGATCTGGGCGAGGACGCCGTGGGGACCCTCACCACATACGCGGTCGCCGGCGCCGACGGCCTCTTCACCCACCGGGAGATCCATGGTGACGCGGTCGACCTGCCGGCGCTGTTCGAGCTGCACGCACGATCGGTGTTCGACGCGGCGGCCCGTCTGCTTCGGGGAGCCGGCGGGTCGAGGCCCGCTCCGACCCCCTCGGCCCCGTGTCGGTGACGTTCGTCCGATCCGCCCGGTCCTGGCAGCGCCCCCGGTACCCACCGGACCCGGACTCGGCTCCCGGCTCCCGGCTCCCGGCTCCCGGCTCCCGGCTCCCGGCCGATCGTTTGCAGCAGCTCCGACCCGATGCCCGAGGTGATCCGACGCCCGGGTGTCGCCTCCGACCCACCGCACGGCAAGACGCCCCACCGACGGGGCGCTCGTTCCGCCCACCCGAAAGAAGTCGCCCCATGACCACCGCGCGCCGCCGCATCGATGTCCACCAGCACCTGGTCCCAGCCCTGTACCGCGATGCCCTGGCCAAGTCCGGCATCGCCGAGGCGGGCGGCCGGGTCCTGCCCGACTGGAGCCCCGAGGCCGCCCTTGAGGTGATGGACCTGCTGGGCACCGAGACGGCGATCCTCTCCGTGTCCACCCCCGGCACGGGCTTCCTCGCCGACCGGGCCGAGGCCGCCGGCCTGGCCCGCCGTCTGAACGACTTCTGCGCGGGACTCCCCCTCGACCACCCCGGCCGCTTCGGCTGGTTCGCCACCCTGCCCATGCCCGACGCCGACGCGTCGGCGGAGGAAGCAGAGCGGGCCCTGACCGAACTCGGCGCCGACGGGGTCACCCTGCTCGCCAACAACCAGGCCACCTATCTGGGCGCCGAAGGCCAGGACGCCCTGTGGCGGACCCTCGACACGCACGGTGCCGTCGTTTTCGTCCACCCGGCCGAGCTACCCGCTCCCGCCGTCGACGGCATCCCCCCGTTCGCCGCCGACTTCCTCCTCGACACCACGCGCGCCGCCCACCTCCTGGTCCGCAACGGCATCGTGCGCCGATACCCCGGCATCCGTTTCATCCTCAGCCACGCGGGCGGCTTCGTCCCCTACGCCTCCCACCGCATGGCCGTCGCCCTCGCCGCCGACACCGGGCGCAGCCCGCTCGACATCCTCGACGACCTCCGCGGCTTCTACTTCGACACCGCCCTGTCCTCCAGCCCCGCCGCCCTGCCCACCCTGCTCGCCTTCGCCCGCCCCGGGCACGTCCTGTTCGGCAGCGACTGGCCGTTCGCCCCCACGGCCGCCGGTCAGTACTTCGCCAACGGGCTCGACGCCGAGCTCACCCCGGACGTCCGGCACGCCGTCAACCGCGCCAACGCCGAAGCCCTCTTCCCCCGTCTGGCCGACACCCCCGCAACCGCTCGCGCCACGCGTCCGCTCCCGGAGCGGCTGCGGCAATCCGCGCAGCGGGCCGGCGCCCGCCTCTTCTTCAAGCTCGTCCAGCCCGGCACCGACTGAGCCACTTGCGATGTGCACGGGCTCCTCAGTGCGGGCCGGTGCCGCCCCCGCGCAGGACCCGCGACAGGCCCAGCGCCGCCGTCCGCACCGCGGGGGCCAGCCGGGCCGGGCCGAAGCGTGCGCAGGGCACGGCCACCGAGAGGGCCGCCACCATGCTCCCGCCGGAGAACACCGGAGCAGCGATGCAGCTGACGCCCACAGCGGCCTCCTGTTCCTCGTAGGCGAGGCCCGAGACCTGGATCTTCTCCAGGGCCAGGCGCAGCCGCGCCGGGTCGGTGACCGAGTACGGCGTGAGGCTCGGCAGCGGCCGGGACAGCACCTCCTCGGCCAGCTCGGCACCGGAGAAGGCGAGCAGGGCCTTGCCGACGCCGGTGCAGCTCAGCGGCAGGCTGCCGCCGATGCGGGACGGCAGCCGGAGCGCCTCGTGGCCGTGGATGCGCTCCAGATAGACGACGTCCATGCCCTGGCGGACGCCGAGGTGGACGGTCTCGCGGGTGGCCTCGAACAGGTCCTGGAGGAACGGCAGCGCCGTCTCACGCAGATCACGCCGGTGCGGGACCAACGAGCCGAGCTCGAACAGCTTCGCACCGAGCCGGTACCGGTTGCCGGACCGCTCCAGCCAGCCCAGCCCGATCAGGTCCGCCGCCAGCCGGTGCACGGTGGGCTTGGGCAGACCGGTGAGCACGGAAAGTTCCGACAACCGGAATGGACCGCCACTCGGACTGAAGCAATCCAGGATGACCGCGGCCTTTTCCAGCATGCTGCCGCTCACGTTGTTCCGTGTCACGGAACAGAGTTTGTCGCTTTTCGAAGACCCTGTCTATATCGATGTCAACCCGCCGCCCTTCCTTCCAGGAGGTAATCCGTGCCGACCGCAACCGACGGCGTTCGTCCGGACGCCGTCCCCCCGGCCGTGGTCAAGGCCGCCGACCTGCTGGCGGAGGCCGCCCGCTCCGGGGCCGCCTGCCCGCCCGTGCGCCACCTGTTCGACGGCGGGGGCGACATGGAGACCGCCTACGCCGTGCAGCAGGTCAACGTCCGACGGGGGCAGCAGGCGGGCCGCCGGATCGTCGGCCGCAAGATCGGCCTCACCTCGCCGGCCGTCCAGCGCCAGCTCGGGGTCGACCAGCCCGACTTCGGCGCCCTGTTCGCCGACATGGCCGTGCCGGACGGCGGCCAGGTGCCCGCGGGGCGGCTGTTGCAGCCCAAGGTGGAGGCGGAGGTCGCCCTCGTCCTCGGGCGGGACCTGCCGGAACGCGAGTGCACCCTGGTGGACGTCCTGCGCGCCGTCGACTTCGCGCTGCCCGCCCTGGAGATCGTCGACAGCCGGGTCGCCGGCTGGGACATCTCGCTCGTCGACACGGTCGCCGACAACGCCTCCTGCGGTCTGTACGTCCTCGGTGGCACTCCCGTGCCGCTGGACCGGGTCGATCTGCGCGCCGTGACGATGACGATGGAGCGCAACGGCGAGGCCGCCTCCGAGGGCACCGGCGCCGCCTGCCTCGGCAGCCCGCTGAATGCGGCGGTCTGGCTGGCGTCCGCCCTCGCCGAGCGCGGCGACCCCCTGCGCGCCGGCGACCTCGTACTGACCGGTGCGCTGGGCCCGATGGCCCCCGCTGCCCCGGGCGACACGTTCGAGGCCCGCATTCCGGACCTGGGCTCCGTGCGGGTCGGGTTCGCCGAGGAAGGAGACCAGCGGTGAGCAGGACGAAGGTCGCCGTCATCGGCTCGGGCAACATCGGCACCGACCTGATGATCAAGATCCTGCGGCTGTCGGAGAGCCTGGAGATCGCCGCGATGGCCGGCATCGACCCGGACTCCGACGGCCTGGCCCGCGCCCGCCGGCTGAAAGTGACCACGACCCACGAGGGCGTCGAAGGGCTCGTGGAACTGGACGAGTTCGCCGATGTGGAGATCGTCTTCGACGCCACCTCGGCCGGCGCCCACCGCCACCACGACGAGATCCTGCGCCCCCTGGGCCGCACCCTCGTCGACCTCACCCCCGCCGCGATCGGCCCGTACGTCGTCCCGCCGGTCAACGGAACCGCCCACCTCGACGCCCCCAACGTCAACATGGTCACCTGCGGCGGCCAGGCCACCATCCCGGTCGTCGCCGCGCTGAACGCGGTCACCCCGGTCCACTACGGGGAGATCGTCGCGTCCATCGCCTCCCGCTCGGCCGGCCCCGGCACCCGCGCCAACATCGACGAGTTCACCGAGACCACCTCCTCGGCCGTCGAGAAGGTCGGCGGCGCCGCGCGCGGCAAGGCGATCATCGTCCTCAACCCGGCCGAACCACCGCTGATCATGCGGGACACCGTGCACTGCCTGGTCGCCGACTGCGCCACTGAGGACGTCACCGCGTCGATCGAGGAGATGGTCGGCCGCGTCCAGGCGTACGTGCCCGGATACCGGCTCAAGCAGAAGGTGCAGTACGAGAAGGTCGCCGCCGACGACCCGCTGCGCACCCTCGCCCCCGGCACCGACGAGCCCCTCAAGGTGTCGGTCTTCCTGGAGGTCGAGGGCGCCGCCCACTACCTGCCCGCCTACGCCGGAAACCTCGACATCATGACCTCGGCCGCGCTGCGCACCGCGGAACGCATGGCCGCCCACCGCTCCGCCGAGAGGGCCGCGCGATGACCCGTCTGTACATCCAGGACGTGACCCTGCGGGACGGCATGCACGCCGTCCGGCACCGCTACACCGTCGCCCAGGCCCGCGCCATCGCCGCCGCCCTGGACGCCGCCGGTGTGACCGCCATCGAGATCGCCCACGGCGACGGACTGGCCGGCTCCAGCATCAACTACGGCGTCGGCGCCCACACCGACTGGGAGTGGATCGAGGCCGTCACCGACGCCACGCACCACGCGGTGCCCACCACGCTGCTGCTGCCCGGCATCGGCACCCTGCACGACCTCAGGCAGGCCCACACCCTGGGCATCCGCTCGGTCCGCATCGCCACCCACTGCACCGAGGCCGACATCTCCGCCCAGCACATCGCCGCCGCCCGCGACCTGGGTATGGACGTCGCCGGCTTCCTGATGATGTCCCACATGGCCGAACCGGCCGAACTCGCCCGGAACGCCAAGCTCATGGAGTCCTACGGCGCGCACTGCGTCTACGTCACCGACTCCGGCGGCCGCCTCACCATGGACGGCGTCCGCGACCGCTTCCGCGCTTACCGGGACGTCCTCGACCCGGCCACCGAGCTGGGCATCCACGCCCACCACAACCTCGCCCTCGGCGTCGCCAACAGCGTGATCGCCGTCGAGAACGGCGCCGTACGCGTCGACGCCTCGCTCGCCGGACAGGGCGCGGGCGCCGGCAACTGCCCGCTGGAGGCGTTCGTCGCGGTCGCCGACCTGATGGGCTGGAAGCACGCCTGCGATCTGTTCCCGCTCATGGACGCCGCCGACGATCTCGTACGGCCGCTGCAGGACCGCGAGGTACGGGTCGACCGCGAAACCCTCAGCCTCGGCTACGCCGGCGTCTACTCCAGCTTCCTGCGCCACGCCGAGACCGCCGCGGCCCGCTACGGCCTCGACACCCGCACCATCCTGGTCGAGGTCGGCCGACGCGGCATGGTGGGCGGCCAGGAGGACATGATCACCGACATCGCGCTGGACCTGGTGGCACGAGCGGAGGCCACGGCGTGAACCGGCCGGTGCCCGGCCTTTCTCCGGTCAGAAAGGAGGGTGCCGGTGGGAATCTCAGGCCTGTTGCTCCTCGACGGGAGGCAGCGGGTCGAGGACCGGGTTGGTGAGGTGCTGGTAGATGATCGACGTGCGGAAGCTGACGATCTCGCGGCGGTCGGTGAACTGGTCCAGGAGGAAGGCGTGCAGGTGGTCGATGTCCTGGGCCGTGACGTGGACGAGGAAGTCGTCGCTGCCGGCCATCGTGTAGACGGAGACGACTTCCGGCAGCCGGGTCACCGACTGTTCGAAGGCCGCCACGACGTCCCGGCGCAGCGGCCGGATCTGCGTGGCCACCATGGCCTGTACCGAGCGGTTGAGCGCGCGCAGGGAGACCTGGGCCCGGTACCCCTGGATGATGCCGCGCCTGTGCAGCAGCCTGGTGCGTTCGAGGCAGGTGGACGGTGCGATGCCGAGCTTCTCGGCGAGCGCGCGGTTGGAGAGCCGACCGTCCACCTGCAAATGGCGCACGATCGCCGAATCAACTTCGTCCACGACTGCCTCCATGCCCCCAGCGCCGAATTTGGTTCGGCGCAGCGCCATATGGTCCGTGCATCACCCTAACTTCAGGCGTATGAGCCAAGCATGTACGCATGAAGAGGTCGTCATCCGTCGCGGCAGCCGCTCGGGGCTGCCGCTGATCGTCGCCGTCCACTCCCGGGTTCTGGGCCCTGCGGTCGGCGGGTGCCGGCTGCGCCGCTACGAGAGCTGGCAGGACGGGCTGACGGACGCCCTGCGGCTGTCGGAGGCCATGACCTACAAGGCCGCGGTGGCCGGTCTGGACTTCGGCGGCGGCAAGAGCGTGATCGCCCTCGGCAAGGACACCGAACTCACCGCGCAACTGCGCCAGGCCGCCCTGGAGGACCTGGGCGAGCTGATCGCCTCCCTGGAAGGGTCGTACCGGACCGGCCCCGACATCGGCACGGGCCCGGACGACATGGTGGTCCTGAAGCGCTTCTCGCCGTACGCGTACTGCGCGCCCGAGGAGCACGGCGGGACCGGCGATTCCGGCGGTCCCACCGCCACCGGCGTGCTGGCGGCGCTGCGCGCCGGTGCCCGGCATGTGTTCGGTGACGCCTCCTGCGCCGGCCGTACGGTGGTGATCAGCGGATTCGGGTCGGTCGGCAGCCGTATCGCGGCCGGCCTGGCCGCCGAGGGTGCGCACGTCGTGGTGTCGGACGTGGACGCGTCCCGCAAGGACATCGCCCTGACGAGCGGTTACGGATGGGCGGAGCCGGACCGGGCGCTGTCCGCACCCGCCGACATCTTCGTTCCCGCGGCCGTCGGCGGCGTCCTCGGCGAGGCGACCGTCCCCCTGCTGGCCGCGCCCCTGGTCGTCGGCCCGGCCAACAACCAGCTCACCGACGAGTCCGTCGCCGACGCCCTCGCGGCACACGGCGTGGTCTGGATCCCCGACTACGTCGCCGGTGCCGGAGGCATCGTCTACGCGCTCGGCCGGGAATCGGAGAACCACGGCCACGAGGCCGCCCTCCGGCGGGTGGAGGGCATCGGCGACACCGTCGGCCGTGTTCTCGACCTGGCGCGTGCGACCGGCGTCACCCCGCAGCGGGCCGCCCGGCAGATCGCCGGGGCCCGGCTCACTGCCGCCGCCTCACCCGTTACTTGAGGCCGCTGAGCATGACACCCCTGATGTAGTACTTCTGGAGCAGCAGGAAGAGGACCAGGACCGGCAGGACGCTCAGGACCAGGCCGGCCATGACGATGGGCAGGGTGCGGGTCGGGTCGACGTAGTCCTGGAGGAACTGGATGCCGACGGGCAGGGTCATCACGTCGGGGTTGGCGGTCGAGACGAGCAGGGCCCAGATGTACTCGTTCCAGGCGTCGACGAAGGTCAGCAGGCCGAGGGTGACCAGGACCGGCTTGGTCTGCGGGACGACGATCCGCCACCAGACGGTGAACTCGCCGGCGCCGTCGATGCGCGCGGCCTCCAGGACCTCGTCCGGGATCGAGACCATGAACTGGCGGGTCAGGAAGATCCCGAAGCTGCTGACGAGGAACGGCATGGCGAGCGCCACGATGCTGACGGTCAGTCCGGCGCCGCCGCGCCCGAGGAGGTCGTTGCCGCCGGCCAGCGGCCAGTGCACCAGGATCAGGAAGTGCGGGATGAAGAAGAGGAACGGCGGGAACATCATCGTCGACAGCACGAGACGGAAGACGAAGGCCCGGCCGGGAAACCGGAGTTTGGCGAGCGCGTAGCCGGCGAGCGACGACGTGAGCAGCACCGAACCGGTGATCGTGGCGGTGGCGACGACGCTGTTGCGGAAGAGCACCGGAAGGTCGAGCTGCTGGATCGCCGCCCGGTAGTTGGACAGGTCGAACGCCTTCGGCAGGAACCGGTACGGCAGCGTGCCGGCCTCGTCCGGTCCCTTGAAGGAGGTCATCAGCATGTCGGCGAACGGCACCACCGTGAGCACCGCGCCGGCGCCGACCAGCAGATACGACAGCCACGGGACTCGGCGGCGGATCATGCGTCCTCCCCTTTGCGCCGGAAGAGCCACAACTGCACCAGCGTGACCGCGAGGACGACCGTGAACAGCACGAAGGCGGCGGCGCTCGCGGTGCCCCAGTCACCGTAGGAGAAGGCCTGCCGGTACATCTCGAGGGCGGCCACGTCGGTGGCGTCCCCGGGTCCGCCCTTGGTCATCACGATGATCAGCGCGAAGGACTGGAGACCGGTGAGGAACTGGGTGACGCACACGAACAGCAGGGACGGCCGCAGCAACGGCAGCGTGATCCGCCAGAAGACGGTCACGGGCCCGGCGCCGTCGAGCGCGGCGGCCTCGTAGTACGACTCGGGGATGGACTTCAGCCCGGCGGTCAGGACGAGGATCGCCGAGCCGACGGAGGCCCAGGCCTGGACGACCACCACCGAGGGCAGCGCGGTGTCCGGGTCCTGGAGGAAGGCCACCGAGCCGAGCCCGGCGGCGTTGAGGACACCGTTGACGAGGCCGCCCGGCTGGTACATGTACTTCCAGACGTTGCCTACGGCGACGACGGTGGTGACGATCGGCAGGAAGTACAGGGTGCGCCACAGCCCCTGGAACCGTAGCTTGTCGATGCAGGTGGCGACGAGCACGGAGCCGGCGAGCGCGAGGACCACCGTGCCCAGGGCGAACAGCAGCGTGTTGGTGAGGACCGGCGTCAGGAACGTCGAGCCGGCGGTGAACAGGCCGGCGAAGTTGTCCAGGCCGACCGGGTCGATGTCACCGAGGTCGAACCCGGCCCACCGGGACGTCGACAGCAGCACCGCGAAGCCGAGCGGGAGGGCGAGGAAGACGGCGTAGAACAGGAGCGTCGGGGCCAGGAAGAGGTAGGCGACGACGGCCTGGCGGCGCCGGTTCCGGGCGCGGACGCGGACTCCGTCGGCGGCGGACCTCTCGCGCGCCGCCCGTTCGGTCGGCTCCGGTGCCAGGGTGGCGTTCACCATGACCGCGACACCTCCTGGTCGACCTGGCGGCGGGTGGAGCGCAAGGCCTCGTCGACCGTCTGCTGACCGGTCCACAGGGCCTCGACGTTCTTGCGCAGCAGTGACTTGGCCTGCTGCGCGCCCGGCACGTTCGGTTCGGGTACGGCGTACGCCAGCGCGTCCAGGAACGGGTGCAGGTTCGGGTCGCCGCCCGAGCCGAGGAGTCTCCGCATGTCGTCGGCGCGGCCGGTGAGGGAGCCGACCGATGCCTGCAGGGCGCTCATCCGGGTCGTGCCGCGCACCTTCTCGGTGTTGAGCCAGCGCAGGAACTCCCAGGCCTCGCGCGGGTGCCGGCTGGCCGTGTTGACGCCGAGCATGAAGCCGGTGGAGAGCGTGGCGCGCCTGCCGTCCGCTGCGGGCAGGGGTACGGGAGCGACTCCGACGTCACGGTAGGCGGTGCCCATCAGCGCCTTCAGGTTCGCGGTCCACCAGCCGGCGCTGATCACCATGGCGACCTGGCCGGAGGCGAACGCCTGGTAGACGTTGACGGCGGGGGCGCTCGCGTGCCGGTCCACGAGGCGGCGCTCCAGGTCGAGGACGGCGCGGCCGGCCGGCGAGTCGATGGCGGTGCTCCTGCCGTCCGCCGACACGAACCGCCCGCCGGCCGCGTTGAGCAGGGCGAGGGTCTGGCCGACGGTCGTGGAGTCGTCGAAGGTCGACAGGCCGAACCCCTGGACGAGCGTGTTGCCGTAGCGGTCCTGCCGGGCGGTGCGGTACGCGGTCTGCTCCAGCTCCGGCCAGGTGCGCGGCGGGCCGTCGACGCCGGCCTCGCGCAGCAGTCGCCTGTTGTAGTAGAGGGCGTACGTCTGCATCTCGGTGGGGTAGCCGTACACCGTGCCGTCGACCGACGCGGAGCCGACCGCGGCGGCGCCGTAGCCGCGGTGGATCTCCTCGGCGTGCTCGGGCGGCGCGGGCCGCAGCACTCCGGCCCGGACGAGCTGGCCGTTCCACAGGCAGTACGGGTGCAGGATGTCCGTGCCCTGGCCCGCGGCCTGCCGGACCATGAAGGTGGTCAGCAGGTCGGTGAACTCGACGGCTTTCGTCCGCACCTTGACCCGGTCGTGCAGGGCGTTCCACTCGTCCACCGGGCCCTGTAGGGCCTTCTTCAGCTCCCCGCTCGCGTAGTGGGAGAGCAGGGTGAGGACGACCGGATCACCGGCCCGCCCGGTCCCCTCGTGCGGGGCGGCGCACCCGGACGCGAGGAGCGCCGAGGGCAGCCCGAGCGCGAAGCCACGCCGGCTCAGCGACCGGCCCGGTGACCGGCTCGGTGACGGTGTCACCGGGCGGCCTCCCGGCGCATCACCCGGAACACCCGGGTGGTGGTGAAGCCGCTCTTGCGGTAGAGGTGGCCCGCCGGCGACTGCGCGCCGGTCCACAGGAACCACGCGGAGTGCGCGCGGAGCGCCCGCATCCGCTCCAGGACCAGGTGGAGCAGGACCTCTCCGAGACCGGTGCCGCGCAGTTCCTCCAGCACGCCGATCGGGCCGAACCGCTCGTCGACCGAGTCGAACGCGCCGTGCATGGCCCAGCCGGCCATGCGGCCCCCGGGGTCGCGGGCCACGACGATCCGGTCGAGCGGCGTGCCCGCGGTCAGGCACGCCCGGATCGTGGCCGCCCAGTCCGGCCCGAAGTGGCCCCCGGCGAGCGCGAGCAGGTCCACCAGGTCGTCGTCGGCCGGGGTGCCGAACCGGTAGCCCCGCGCGGTGAGTTCGGCCACCCGGAGCGCGACGTCCGCCGGGAGGCGGTAGCCGACCAGGACGCGGTCCATCGCCGCCGCCTCGTACAGGGTGCGAAAGCCCAGGGAGTCGAGAAGCCCGGCCGCCTCCGGGTAGGCCTCCGCGTCCAGGCCGGGGAAGACGTAGTTCGGGGTGTACGAGGAGAAGTCCACCCGGGTACGACCGTGGCCGTGCAGCCACTCGAGGGCCTCGGTCAGCAGCCGGCGGCCGAGGCCGAGACCGCGGGCGTCCGGGTCGACGAAGAAGAACGGGATCCAGCCCTGTTCGGGCTCCAGGTCGGTGCCGGCCATCGGGGTCAGCCGGCGCACCGCGTAGGCGGCGCCGACGACACGTTCGCCGTCGACGGCGACCCGTAGGCCGTCCGGGTCGAAGTTGGGGTCGAGGAGCACCAGGGAGCGGAACCGGTCCGCGGTGACGGGGTCGGCGGGCGCGCTCCGCCGCCACGTCTCCACCAGCCGCGGTCCGTCGCCCGCGCGGAAGCCGCGGATCCCGGCCCGGGTCGTCGTCGTGAGAGTCGTGAGATCGGTCATCGACGGGGTGTCCTTCCGAGCGGGGCGGCGGCTGTCGGGGAGGGAGCGGCGGGAGTCAGGGGTAGAGCAGCACGTCGTCGCCGGCCCAGCGGCCGGGCGGGGCCGGCGGGTCGCACAGCGGCAGCGGGTCGTCGCCGGCGTCGACGGCGCGCCGCAGCCGGTCGGAACCCCACAGCAGGTCGACGAGGTGACGGTGGCCGGTCCGCTCGGCGCCGCCGTCCGTGGTGTGCCACGCGAAGTCGTCCGGGTACAGCCGCCGCAGCGTGGCGAGCATCGCGACGGCGGTGCGTACGGGGGCGAACGCCGCACGGTCGGTGACGTGGAGCTGGACCCCGCGCAGCGGTCGTCCGGCGTGTTTGTGGAAGGCCGGTACGAACCGCAGGTCGCGGAAGTGCACGCCGGGCAGACCGAGTTCGGCGAGGGCGGGGGCGAAGCGGGCGTCGAGATAGGGGGCGCCGACCATCTCGAAGGGCTGGGTGGTGCCCCGGCCCTCGGAGAGGTTGGTGCCCTCGAAGAGGCAGGTGCCGGGGTACACGGTGGCGGTGGCGGGTGTCGGGATGTTCGGCGAGGGCGCGATCCAGGGCAGCCCGGTGGCGGCGGTGTCCATGGCGCGCCGCCAGCCGAGGGCCTGGATCACCGTCAGGTCGGCCGCGCGGCCCGCCGCCCGGGGCACGGCCGAGGCGTTGAGGTACCGGGCGAGTTCGCCGCAGGTGAGACCGTGCCGAACGGGGATCGGGGCGCGGCCGACGAAGCTGGCCCACGCCGGTTCGAGCAGTGGGCCCTCGCTGACGAGTCCGCCGAGCGGATTGGGCCGGTCGGCGACCACGAACCGGATGCCGGTGCGGGCCGCCGAGACCATCAGGTCGAACATGGTCCACACGTAGGTGTAGTACCGGGCGCCGATGTCCTGGAGGTCGTGGACCAGGGCGTCGACCCCGCTGTCGATCAGCAGCTTGTCGAGCCGTTCGCCGTCGCACCGGTAGGTGTCGTGGACCGGCAGCCCGGTGTCGGGGTCGGTCCGGGCGGTCTCGCCCTCACCGGCCTGACCGGTCCCGTGCAGTCCGTGTTCGGGACCGAACAGGGCGACCAGCGGCGCGCCGGCCGCGAGCAGCGCGGGTGCGGCCGGGCGCAGGCCGGGCAGGACGCCGGTGTGGTTGGTCACCAGCCCGAAGCGGCCGGGCCCGGCGAGTGCGGGCGCCGCGTGCAGCCGTGCGATCCCGGTCGTCACCGTGACGCGGTCGTCCGTGCTCATCCCTTGCCCCGTCTGCCGGTGACACCTCTCTCAAGCAATAGCCAGGAATTTACTCTTATGTCCCGTAATTCCGGCCATGAATCGCCGACGGCTCACGCGCCCCGTGTGTCACCCGCCCGCACGCGCCCGCCGCCTGATCAACTGCCGTCACTGTTGCCCCACTTACCTCCTAAGCTGCGCACCAGGGCAAACGCCCCCACGGGGAGGGAACTCACACATGGGCAGATCTGCCATGCCGTCGGGCCGCCTGCGCGCAGCGGCCCCACGACGCTGGTCGCCGTCTCACTCGCCCTCGGGGGCACGGGGCTTTCCACGTCTACGGAGACGGATCCGGCGGCCTGCCGGACGGCGGCGGCGACCTGCTCGCCCTCGACGCCCACGGCCGGACCTGGCTCCACTACGGCACGCTGAACCACGTGTGGCAGATGGGCAGCGGCCGGCCCACCACCGCCAGGCCCGTGGCCATGGGCGACCTGAGCGGTGACGGCTGCAACGACGTGGTCGTCGGCGCCGGGGACCTCAACGGCGACGGCATCGGCGACCTGCTGGCCCGGTACAGGTCGAACAACCTGTACCGCTACTACGGCAAGGGCAACGGCACCTTCTCCGCGCGGGTGAAGATCGCCTCCGACTGGGGCGCCTCGTACAACGTGGTCCTCGGGGTCGGGGACGTCACCGGAGACGGCAAGGCCGACCTGGTCGCCCGGGACGCGGCCAACCGCCTGTACCGGCAGAACGGCACCGGGAAGGGCACGTTCGGCCCCAGGGTGCTGGTCAACGACGGCGGTTTCGGCTACAACGCGTTGTTCTGAGCCGCCCCTTCCGGTCCCCGTGGCGGAACAGCAGCGGGATCAGCACGGGAACCGCCGGGGCGAGGAGGTAGCGGCAGCTGAAGATGCCGGTCATGGCCTTTCGGGTCGTGACCGGCAGACCTCGCCGCGGCCGCTGCCCAGCCCGTGGGAGCGCCCGTCCGGGGAACCCGTTGCCCCGATGGTGTGACGACACCGGTCACGCCGACTCCCTTGCGCCTCGGGGACGTTTGAACAGACATGGGCCTCAGCGACACTCCCCCCTCCGCCCAGCTGTCGGACGCCTGCCGGCCGGACCGTCGCCATCCGGACGGGCGCGTACCGGATCCGCCGCCCCCGGGCCCGGCGCCGGGTTTCGTGTGGCGGACCGCGATGGTCGGCCTGTCGGCGCTCACCGTCGCGGTCGCCCTGGTGGTGGCCTTCGTGTGAGCCCTCCCGCCCCCACCGGCCGGACCCGGCGTCACGGCAGGCCGACGGGTGTCGCTCGGACGTGGGACGTATGCGTGTCGCCGGGCCGTCCGGGTGGGGTGACGGTGTGTGATGTCGCGGTGCCCAGGCGTCACCGCGACTCCTTGTCACCGTTGTCACCGTTGTCACCGTTGTCACCGTTGAACTTCACGAAGGATTTCACGATGCGTCTGCTCCGTCCGCTCGCCGTCGCTCTCGGCGGGCTTGCCCTCACCGTCATCACCGTGGGTCCGGCGGCCGCCGCCCAAGGGACGTTCGTCTGGGTGGGGCCGCAGGGCAAGGCGTACGCCATCCAGAACCCGCCGGACCGCAAGTGCCTCGACATGGCGCAGGAGGCGCGCGGGCCGCAGAACGCCACGAAGAAGGCGCTCGTCGTCTACAGCAAGCCCAAGTGCAAGGGCACCGCGCACCGGGTCGCCCCCGGGCACTCGGCCGCCGGCACCGTGCGCTTCGCCAGCGTGGTCTTCAACCCCCGCTAGACCGCGGCCCGTTCAGCCCTCCGGTGGCGCCGACCACGTCGTGGTGATCGGCGCCACCGGTTTGTGCGCCTCTCGGCGCCCGCGTCGGGCGGCGCTCTCCGGTACGACGCCCACCGGCTCCGGTCAGACTCCCCCGGCCACCGCCACACCGAGCCCGCACAGCACCACGCCGGTGACGAGGTCCAGGGCGCGTCGCACCGCCGGCCGGGAGACCAGGGCCCGGCCCCGGCCGACGGCCCAGGTGAAGAGCAGGTACCAGCAGGCGTTGACGACGGCCCACAGGACGCCGAGCGCGACGCTGCTCAGCAGGACGGGACCGTCGGCCGTGACGAACTGGGGCAGCACCGACACGGCGAACACCCCGGCCTTGGGATTGCCCAGCGTGGTGCCCAGGCCGGCACCGTACGCGCTCCGGAGCCCGCCGGGACCGGCGCTCCCGCCGTCCGGACCGATCGCCGCGGCGCCCTCCTTCGCCGCCGCCCTGAGGGTGCCGAGCCCCAGCGCGAACAGCACCGCCCCGCCGGCGACACGTACCACCAGATACGCGTGCGGGTTGGCCAGGAGCACCGCGGAGAGGCCCACGGCGGCGGCGGTCGACCAGACGAGCAGCCCGGTGGCGTTGCCCGCGATGGTGGCCCGGGCGGGCCGAGGGCCGAACGCGAGGATCTGCCGGATCATCAGCGCCTGCCCGGCGCCCGGGAGCATGGCCAGCAGCCAGGTGGTGAGCACGAAGAGGGGCAGATGGACGGGCACGTGTCGCGGCCTTCTCACGGGTAGGGGGCGGATGGTCCGTCACCAGGCTGACGCGACGGATGCATGAAGAGAAGTAAGCACCATGGCGGCCAGCGTTAAGTTAATTGAGTGATGAGCTCGGATCCGGGGCAGCTGCGCCTGCTCGCCATGATCGACCGGCACGGTTCGCTCACCGGTGCCGCCCACGCCCTCGGCGTGACGCCGGCCGCGGTGACCCAGCAGGTGGCCCGGGCGGAGCGGGACTGGAAGGTGCCGCTGGTGGTGCGCGGGCCGCGCGGCGCGGCGCTCACGGCGGCCGGGGCGCTGCTCGCGGAGCACGGACGGGTCGTCGACGAGCAGACGGAACAGGCCGGCGAACGGCTCGCCGCGCTCCTCGGCCACCTGTCGCTGCGACTGCGGGTGGGCGCGTTCCTGGCCGCCGCCCTGCATCTGCTCCCGCCCGCCCTGACCGCGCTGCGCCACCGGTATCCGAACGCCGACGTGTCGGTGGAGGACCTGCTCTCCGACCGCGGCGTCGAGCGGGTCGCGGCGGGCGAACTCGACGTCGCGGTGATCGCCTCCTGGGCACTGCCCCCGGAGCCGCCCCCGCACATCACCGCGCACACGCTGCTGCGGGACCCCATGGTCATCGTCCTGCCCGACGACCACCCCCTGGTCACCGGGTCACCCGACGGCACACCGCTGCGGCTGGAGCAGCTCCGCGACGAGTCCTGGGTGACCATCCTGGCCGGACACGCCGCCCGCGAACAGCTCGACCGGGCGGCGATCGGGGCCGGCTTCACGCCGAGGATCCGGTTCCAGACGGCGTCGTACGACCTGGCCCAGGCACTCGTCGGCACCGGCTACGGCGTCGCGCTCGTCTCCCGGCTGGCCCTCACCCGGGTCCCGGGCACCACGCACCGCCCGCTGGCCGACCCGCCGCTCCACCGCGACCTGCACGCCGTGACCCGGTCCGACACCACGCTGACCCCGCTGGCGGGCGTCTTCCGGACCCTGCTCCTCGACGTGGCCACCGACCTGAGGGGGGCCTGGACCTCACAGGGGTGAGCGGGCGACCGTCATCACGTAGGCCCCGAACAGCAGCGAGACCGCGGTGAGGGCGCCGACGACGAGAACCGCCTGGGCGGGACGCACGCGGCGGCTGCCGACCAGGGCGCGGGCGAGCGGGATCAGGAGAGGGAAGGCCGGGAGCAGGAAGCGGGGCTTGGAGGAGAAGGAGCCCGAGCCGCCCACGACCACCAGGACCAGGACGCCCGCGAAGACCACCAGGACCAGCGGGGCCCGGTCCAGGCAGAGGAGGCAGAAGAGCAGCAGACCCCCGGCGACGATCACCAGGTCCGCCGCGTAGACGAAGCCGCCGCCGTGCAGCAGCAGGCCCTTGAGGAAGCGCAGGGAACCCGCGCCGAAGTCGAAGCGCGAGCTCCAGGCGCGCTGCACCTCGAAGTAGCCGTGCAGAAGGTTTCCGGTGCGCCACCCGACCCACAGGACGTAGCCGAGCCAGCCGAGCGGGGCGAGCAGGCAGCCGGCCCACAGGGCGAGCGGCACGCGGCCTCGCCGCCGTACCGCTTCGTACGCGCCCGCGGCCAGGACGGCGGCCGCGACCGCGAAGCCGCTGGGGCGGGACAGCCCGGCGAGTGCGGCCAGGCAGCCGGCCCACAGCCAGCGGCCCTTGAGCACGCGGTACAGGGACCAGGCCGCGAGGGCCGAGAAGAGGGACTCGGTGTACGCGATGGTGAGTTCGACCGACTGGGGCAGTACGGCCCACAGGACGACGAGCGCGGCGGCGACGGCCCGGCCGTACAGGTGGCAGCCGATCCGGTGGATGCCCCACGCTGCCACGACGGCGGCGGTCCAGGCGAGGGCCAGCGCGGCCTCGCCGGGGGTGAGGGGCAGGACCGTCGTCACGGCGCGGATGAGCCCCGGGTACAGCGGGAAGAACGCCCAGTCGGTCTGCACGGCTCCCCTGCGGGTGATCTCGATGAGGTCGCCGTAGCCGTGGGTGGCGATGTGCAGGTACCAGCGGGCGTCCCACGCGTGGGCCAGGTTCCTGACCAGGGGGCGCCCCATGGCGTGGTTCGCCGCGGCGACGGCGGCGACTCCGGCGAGCCGAACGACCGTGAACAGGACGAGGACGGGCAGCAGGCCGGACGGGGTGCGGCGGGCGGGTGCGGGGCGGGCGGGACCGGTCTGCGCGGCGGACTCGGGCCGCGGGACGGAGGACGTGCTCACGCTCCGACCTTCGGCAGCGGCCCGCGACGGCGCAACACGACACGGAGGCTTCTTACGGTCTTCCGCCCGGGTTCAGAACTTCGCGACCCGCATCACACCCGGACCCCCTTGATCGATCATTCACCGGTCGGTTTAGCATATGAGCGCCACCCAGCTCGATCGAGAGATTCAGGTCTGTGACTGTCAACGAGGACTCGTTCACCAACTGGAAGAACCGCGAGGAGATCGCGGAGTCGATGATCCCGCTCATCGGGAAGCTGCACCGGGAGCGGGACGTGACGGTCCTCCTCCACAGCCGCTCCCTGGTGAACAAGTCGGTGGTCAGCATCCTCAAGACCCACCGCTTCGCCCGCCAGATCGACGGTGCCGAGCTGTCGGTCACCGAGACGATGCCGTTCCTGCGGGCGCTCACCGCCCTCGACCTCGGCCCCTCCCAGATCGACATCGGCATGCTCGCCGCGACCCACAAGGCCGACGACCGGGGTCTGAGCGTCGAGGCGTTCACCGCGGAGGCGGTCGCCGGGGCCACCGGGGCCAACAAGATCGAGCAGCGTGAGCCGCGGGACGTCGTCCTGTACGGCTTCGGCCGCATCGGCCGCCTGGTCGCCCGGCTGCTCATCGAGAAGGCCGGCTCGGGCAACGGCCTGCGCCTGCGGGCCATCGTGGTGCGCGGCGCGGGCGGCGAGGACATCGTGAAGCGCGCCTCGCTGTTGCGCCGCGACTCCATCCACGGCCAGTTCCAGGGCACGATCACCGTGGACGAGGAGAGCAGCACGATCCTCGCCAACGGCAACGAGATCAAGGTGATCTACGCCGACGACCCGAGCGCCGTGGACTACACCGAGTACGGCATCCGGGACGCGATCCTCATCGACAACACGGGCAAGTGGCGGGACCGCGAGGGTCTGTCGAAGCACCTGCGCCCCGGTATCGAGAAGGTCGTCCTGACCGCGCCGGGCAAGGGCGACGTCCCGAACATCGTGCACGGCGTCAACCACGACACCATCAAGCCGGACGAGCAGATCCTGTCCTGCGCCTCCTGCACCACCAACGCGATCGTGCCGCCGCTGAAGGCGATGGCCGACGAGTACGGGGTGCTGCGCGGCCACGTGGAGACGGTCCACTCGTTCACCAACGACCAGAACCTGCTGGACAACTACCACAAGTCCGAGCGCCGCGGCCGGTCCGCGCCGCTCAACATGGTGATCACCGAGACCGGCGCCGCCTCCGCCGTGGCGAAGGCGCTGCCCGACCTCAAGGCACGGATCACCGGCAGCTCGATCCGGGTCCCGGTCCCGGACGTGTCGATCGCGATCCTCAACCTCCAGCTGGCCCGCGAGGCCTCCCGCGAGGAGGTCCTCGACTACCTCCGCGAGGTGTCGCTGACCTCACCGCTGAAGCGCCAGATCGACTTCATCACCGCCCCGGACGCGGTCTCCAGCGACTTCATCGGCTCGCGCCACGCGTCGATCGTCGACGCCGGCGCCCTGAAGGTGGAGGGCGACAACGCGATCCTCTACCTCTGGTACGACAACGAGTTCGGCTACTCCTGCCAGGTGGTCCGGGTCGTCCAGCACGTCTCGGGCGTGGAGTACCCGACGTTCCCGTCCCCGGCGGTCTGACACCCCTCGCCTCCGGCAGCCCGGTTCCCTGTGCCCACAGGGAACCGGGCTGTCCGCCCTCTTGACGTGATCACGGCCCGATGGCAGCTTTTTATCGATACAAAAGGCGTTCGCACGATCGACTCGACGAACGACGTTCCATATATCGAACAGTTGGCTTCACGGACAGGAGTGCCCCGCGTGCCCACCGCCACCGCGATCATCAACCTCGACATCGAGGGCCCGACGATCAGCCGCCATCTCTACGGCCACTTCGCCGAACACCTCGGCCGCTGCGTCTACGGCGGCTTCTGGGTCGGCGAGGACTCCCCCGTCCCCAACGAGGGCGGCATCCGCCTCGACGTCGTGGCGGCCCTGCGCGCCCTGGACATCCCCAACCTGCGCTGGCCGGGCGGCTGCTTCGCCGACGAGTACCACTGGCAGGACGGCGTCGGACCGCGCGCGCAGCGGCCCCGGATGGTCAACACGCACTGGGGCAACGTCGAGGAGAACAACCACTTCGGCACCCACGAGTTCATGGCCCTGTGCGAACTCCTCGGCGCCGAGCCCTACATCAGCGGCAACGTCGGCTCCGGCACGGTCCGCGAGATGAGCGAGTGGGTGGAGTACCTGACCCGGGACGGCGACAGCCCGATGGTGCGGCTGCGCAAGGAGAACGGCCGCGAGGAGCCGTGGCGGGTGAAGTACTGGGGCATCGGCAACGAGACCTGGGGCTGCGGCGGCAACATGCGCGCCGAGTACTCCGCCGACCTGGCCCGCCAGTACGCCACCTACTGCCGCGACCACGGCGACAACAAGCTGTACCGGATCGCCTCGGGCGCCTCCGACGCGGACTACAAGTGGACCGAGACCCTGATGCAGCAGATCAGCTGCTTCGGCTGCGAGGCCACCCCGAAGAACTTCTTCCAGGGCCTGTCCGTCCACTACTACACCCTCGCGGGCCCCTGGGAGGCCAAGGGCAGCGCCACGGAGTTCGACGCCGAGGACTACTACCGCACGATGCTGTCGGCCCACCGCATCGACCGCATCCTCACCGGCCACTCGACGGTCATGGACGTCTACGACCCGGGGCGTACCGTCGGCCTCGTCCTGGACGAGTGGGGCACCTGGTGGGACGTGGAACCCGGCACCAACCCCGGCTTCCTCTTCCAGCAGAACACCCTGCGCGACGCGCTGGTGGCGAGCACCCACTTCGACATCTTCCACAGGCACGCGGCCCGCCTGCACATGGCGAACATCGCCCAGACCGTCAACGTGCTCCAGGCCATGATCCTCACCGACGGCGACGCCCTGGTCCTGACCCCGACCTACCACGTCTTCGAGATGAACAAGGGCCACCAGGACGCCACCTCGCTCCCCGTGCACCTGCGCGGCGAGGGCACCCGGCGCACGGTGGGGGACGCGGAACTGGAGACGGTGTCCGCCTCGGCCAGCGTCAAGGACGGCACCGTCCTGATCTCGCTGAGCAACCTGGACGCCGCGGAACCGGCCGAGGTCACCCTCGACCTGCGCGGCGGCAGCCTCGGCGAGCCGGCCGCCCGGATCCTCACGGCCGACAAGCTCCAGGCCCACAACACCCCGGAGGCCTCGACGGCCGTCTCCCCCACCGCGTTCGACGGCGTGTCCGTGACCGCCGGCGGACTGCGGCTCACCCTCCCGCCCCACTCGTTCGTCACCGTCCAGGCTCCCCTGGACCGGCGCTGACCCGCAGGAGCGCGCACATGACCCGATCCGCACGCCCGCAGCCCGCCCGCCACCTGCGGCCGCCCATGGGCTGGAACAGCTGGGACTGCTACGGCACCACCGTCACCGAGGAGGAGGTCCTCGCCAACGCCGGGTTCATGCGCGAGCACCTGCTCCCGCACGGCTGGGACACCGTCGTCGTCGACATCCAGTGGTACGAGCCCACCGCCCGCGCCCACGGCTACAACCCGGACGCCCCGCTCGTCCTCGACGGCCACGGCCGCCAGCTGCCCGCCCCCAACAGGTTCCCCTCCGCCGCGGACGGGGCGGGTTTCGGTCCGCTGGCCGCGCGGGTGCACGGCATGGGCCTGCGGTTCGGGCTGCACATCATGCGGGGCATCCCACGGCGCGCGGTGGAGGCCGCACTGCCCGTGCTCGGCACGGAGTTCACGGCCGCGGACGTGGCCGACACCGATTCCGTGTGTCCCTGGAACTCGGACAACTACGGCCTGAACCACGACCACCCCGGCGCCCAGGCCTACTACGACGCCCAGGTCGCCCAGTTCGCCGCCTGGGGCGTGGACTTCGTCAAGGCCGACGACATGCTCTTCCCGTACCACGAGCGGGAGATCGCCGCCTACGCACGAGCGATCGAGCGCAGCGGACGGCCGATCGAACTGAGCCTCTCCCCCGGTACCGACATGTCCCTCGCCCGCCTGGACCACCTGCGGGAGCACGCCACCATGTGGCGGGTCTGCGACGACCTCTGGGACCGCTGGGAGGACGTCGAGGCGCAGTTCGCGCGGATGGCCCGCTGGGCCCCCTGGCAGGGCGAGCGGGGCTGGGCGGACGCCGACATGCTGCCGCTCGGCCACATCGGGATCCGTGCCGAGCGCGGCGCGGACCGCCAGTGCGCCCTCACCCATCCCGAGCAGGTCAGCCTGCTCACCCTGTGGCTGATCTCGCGGTCGCCGCTGATGATGGGCGGCGACCTGCCCACCTCCCCTCCCGGCACCATCGCGCTGCTCACCAACGACGAGGCACTGGACGTGCTGTGGCACAGCACCGGCAACCAGGAGGTGCTGCGGGAGCGGGACCTGGTGCTGTGGACCGCCCGGGACACCGACGGGCACACCCGGTACGCGGCGGTGTTCTCGCTCGCGGACGAGGAGCGGCGCTTCGAGGTGCCGCTGGGCGCGGTCGGCGCCACCTCCCGCGACCGCGTCCGCGAGGTGTGGACCGGCACCGACACCGCCCACGACGGCCGGCAACTGGTCGCCGTGCTGCCCGCCCACGGCGCCGCCCTCTATCGTCTTGCCGAGGACAGCCGGCGGGAGTGAGTGTGGCGACGATCCAGGACGTGGCGAAGGCGGCCGGGGTGTCGGCGATGACCGTCTCCAACGTGATGAACGGGCACCCCAACGTCCGCCCGGCCACCCGGGAGCGGGTCCTGGAGGCGATGGACCGGCTCGGCTACCGGGTCAACGTGGCCGCCCGCAACCTGCGCAAGGGCCGCACCGGGACCATCGGCCTGGCCGTCCCCGAGATCAACCGTCCCTACTACGGCCGGCTGGCCGCCTCGATCATCGCGGCGGCGGCCGGGCACGGCCTGCGGGTGAGCATCGAGCAGACCGGCGCCCGCCGGGAGAGCGAGCTGGCGGCGCTCTCCCTGTCCCGCAACCGGCTCTACGACGGGCTCATCCTGAGCACGGTCGGCATGGGCCCGGCCGATGTCGGGGCGCTCGACGTCGACCATCCGGTGGTGATCCTCGGCGAGCGGATCTTCGGCGGGCCCGTCGACCATGTCGCCATGCCGAACGAGGCCGCCTCCGAGGCCGCGACACGCCATCTCGTCGAGCGGGGCTGCCGGCGGATCGCCATCGTGTGCGGGCGGCTGGGCGGTGAGGTCGACGTGTCGAGCCTGCGGCACGCCGGGTATCTGCGGGCGCTGGCGGCAGCGGGGCTGCCGGCCGACCCGGAGCTGGTGGTGACCGCCGGGCCGCTCACCATGCAGGAGGCCGCCCGCCGCGTCCGGGAGCGGATGGCACGCGGCCTCGCCTTCGACGGGGTGTTCTGTGTGACGGACACGGTGGCCATGGGCGTGCTGCGCGCTCTCGCCGACGCCGGGATCGGGGTGCCGGAACGAGTCAAGGTCATCGGCTTCGACAACGTCGACGAGAGCGCGTACCTCGTCCCCTCCCTGTCCACCGTCGACCCGGACCACGACCTGATGGCCGAGCGCGCGGTCGCCCTGCTGGCGGCCCGCATCGACCGGGGCGGGCCGGGACCGGAGCGGGAGGAGTTCGCCGGTCCGTTCCGTCTGGTGGTGCGGGAGTCCACGGGCGGCTGACCCGGCGGCACCCGTGCGGTGTCAGACCAGGTGGGCGAAGACCACCAGGTTCGCCGTGTAGTCCCTGACATCGTGGTCGTAGTCGCCGGCGCAGGTGATCAGGCGCACCTCGGGGCGGCGGGTGTCCGCGTAGACGCGGTCGCTGGGGAAGTCGTCCTTGGCGAAGGTCTCGGCGTCGTCGACCACGAAGTTCGCGTCCGTGCCGTCGGCCCGGCTCACCGAGAAGCGGTCGCCGCGCTCCAGTTCGTCCAGCCTGGCGAAGACGGCCGCGGAGGTCACGGTGTCGACGTGGCCCGCGATGATCGCGGTGCCCGCCTCGCCGGGTGCCGCGCCCCTGGAGTACCAGCCGACGAGGTTGGTGTTGGCGGCCGGCGGGGGCTGGAGCTGGCCCGTGGAACCGATGGTGAGGGCGGTGAAGGGAGCGTCGACGGCGATCTTCGGGATGAGCAGGCGGGTCGGCGTGGACCGGGGCAGCGCCTCGCCGGTCCGGCGGGGATCGGCCGAGGGGACGGCGTCCGTGCTCTCGGCCCTGGTGGTGCCGGTCGTGTCGGAACCGCCGGTGTGTCCGCCGATCAGCGCCACGGCGAGGAGCAGGACGGCGATGCCCCACACGGGCAGTCGTCCGCCCGAGGGGGGACTGCCGGAGCCGTCCCGGTCGTCGGGGACGGCGGGTGCATCGGGGTCGGGCTTGGTGGGGGTGGTGGGGCCAGCTGCCATCGGAGGTCACCTTTCTGGGGCACGGCAGCGGGAGGGCGGGACACAGGGGGCGCGGTGCCGTCGGAGTGTGGAGCGCCGACGGCACCGCGGCCCCGCATGCGTGGGCCCATCAGGACGCGGACCCGGGGACTCTCCTGCGCCGCAGCGCGTAGGCACCGGTGGCCGCTACGCCGAGCACGGCCAGCCCGCCCGCGGTGACACCGGGCGTGGCGAGGGCGCCGCCGCCGGTGTGCATACCGCCGTGCGGCCGGTCGCTCTCCCCGTCGTCGCCCCACGAGGAGCCGCCCTCGTCCTTCCCCTTGCCGCCCTGGTCCTGCTTGCCCCCCTGGCTCTCCTTGCCTCCCTGGTCCCCCTTCTCCTCGTCGTCCTGGCCCTTGTAGGAATCGGGGTCGAACCTGCTGTCGTTGCTGCTGTAGGAAGAGTCGTCGCGGCCTCCGTCGTCCCGGTCGCCCGAGCCCGCGGCGTGGGCTGCTGGGGCGGAGAACGCGAGGGCCGCGGTGGCGGCCGTGGTCGCGAGGATCATGCGGGCAGAACGCATCTCGGTGTCCTTCCGCCGCGGCCGGGCGCCGATACTCCATCAGCTGTAACGACCCGGCCCCGACATGAACCACCGTCAGCCAGCCCCGCGGCGCGCACCATCCAGGCCGCCCATCCGTGGTCACGACACGCCCAACTCCGCCCGGCTGGGTCAATCCCCCGGTCGGGCACACCGCCATTCGGGCGGTCCTGGGCCCGTCGTCGGCGTGTCGCCGCGGGACGGGCCCGGCGTGGTGTCAGTAGCCGACGTAGAAGGTGGCGTCGGCCTGGTCCGTGCTCGTGGAGACGGGATCGATGCGCAGCACGAAGTCGGAGTGGCGGATGTAGCGCGTCGGGTAGTTGTACGAGCGGAACGAGGACCAGGAGGAGTCGGCGAGACCGGCGGTCCGGTAGAACGTGGCGTCCTGGGCGAAGGTCGTGGTGCTGTCGTTCTCGTCGAGCCGCAGCTGGTAGTCGTAGTGGCGCAGGTAGCGGGTCGGGTAGTTCACCGACTGGAAGGACACGCCGCTGCTGTCGGCGAGGCCGGGGACCAGCTTCCACATGCCGTCGGTGTACGGGTCGAAGGCGTACTCGTCGATCCGGCCGACGAAGTTGCCGTGCCGGACGTATCTGGCCGGGTAGTTGTAGGACTTCAGCCGGTTCCAGGTGGGGGCGGACCACTTGGCGACGAGGTTGTTGTACTCCGTCGCGGTGATGGGCTGGACGCCACAGTGCTTGGAGTTGAGCGGCTGGGTGTAGGTCTTCTGGTCGAGGGCGGTCCAGGTGCCGGCCGACAGGGCACCGGTCTGCCAGGCGTAGAAGACGCCGTTCGGGTCCCAGGTGTCTCCCCAGAGGTACCAGGTGGAGCTGGACGTGAGGGACTTGACCAGGGTCGGGGCCTCGGTGCCGTTGTGCGAGACGGCCGTGGAGAACTCGGTGAAGCTGCCCGGGTCCAGTGAGGTGGAGCGGGCGCCGACGAGCGTCGAGTTCTTCTTGAAGTACAGGTAGTTGACGCCGCCCACGCCGACGGCGAGGTCGCCGTCGATGACGTCGTAGCCGGGGTCGAAGAAGACCTGCGGGTCGCCGGCGGTCACGAAGTCGCCGGTGTAGTTGATCATGATGACGTTGTGGCCGCTGGCGTTGACGGCGGAGTAGATGACGCCGTACGTGCCGCGCCCCGCGTCCCAGAAGGCCTCGGGCGCCCAGGCGTGGGTGTCCATGTCGTGCAGCTTCATCCGCCGGTAGCCGGTGAAGCTGCGCAGGTCGGTGGAGTCCCAGACGTGGATGTACTGGCTGACGTAGGACCAGTCGGTGCCGTACAGGTCGGTGGCGAGCACCACGAAGGTGCCGTCCTGCTTGCGCAGGATGAACGGGTCGCGCAGGCCGAGGGAGCCCGCGGTGGGGGTGGCGACGGGGTCGTTCTGGTTGAGCGGGGTCCACTGGAGGCCGTCGGTGCTGACGGCCAGGTGCAGGCCGTAGTTGGCGGCCAGCATGTCCGGGGACTCGGTGAAGTAGCACATCACGTAGGCCGAGTTGGTCGCGGCCTGAGCGGATCCGGCGCCGAGGGCGAGGGCGCCGGTGGCGGCGAGCGGGACGGTCGCGGCCGCACCGAGGAAGTGGCGGCGCGACAGGGGGGTGCCGTTCATGTGCGCTCCAGACGAGGGGGGGATGTCCGGGATTTCGGACATGGTTCGGGAAACCGATCAGAAACTAGAGGGGCGCATGGGGCACGTCAATGCTTGCGCAACAAGGGAGTTACTGGGAATTCACTGTGTGCGGCGGTGCCTCCGCGACGGCGTTGCGGACATCGGCGCGCACTCCGCGCACGCTCTTCACCGCCTTGCGGCGGATCTCCTCTAAATTCGCCTGCTTCCGGGCGAGAGGGATGGGATTCTTCTCTACGGTCCGATGAGTACCGCAGGGGGAGGTATCACCGCAGTGAACCGTATGAACACGTCTTTCCGCGTGCTGGCCGTCGCCGGCCTCGTCACCGCCGCCCAGGTCGCGCTCGCCACCGGCGCGTCGGCGCGAGCGGAGACGGGGGCGGAGACGGCGAAGAGCACCGGTTGCCCGGTCGACATCGTCTATCCGAGCCGCTTCTCCGTGAACGCGAGCGGCTGGGTCACCGACGGCGGCCTGTACTTCGGGGTCAAGAACAAGAGCGCGGCCACGAGCTTCAAGAAGGTCACGTTCACCGTGACGGACGTCAAGAACATCCGCTTCGGCAGTGCCACGGCCAAGGGCGGCAAGGTCAGCCACAAGACCTCGAAGACGGTCTCGGTGTACACGACGACGCTGAAGAAGAAGGGCGCTCTCGGGGTGAAGGTGCAGACGCATCTGCTGAACACCCACACCTACAAGGTGCGGTTCACGCTGCACGGCTCGGGGTGGAACTGCGCCGTCGACCAGGGGACCTGGGGCTCCTGATCCCGCCCGGCCCATACCCTGGTGGCCGTGGTCGACGGCGGCGAGGGTCCGGGCGCGGTGGCCGCCCGGCTCACCGGGCGGCCGGTCTCGGGTGAGCGGGCACGCTCGGGCGGCCTGGCGGAGGTGACGCTCGCGGGCGGTCCCGCGGTCATGGTCAAGCGCGGTAACGGTCCCGGGGCGGTACGGGCCGAGGTGGCCGGGCTGCGCTGGCTGGCCGCCGCCCGGGCGGTGCCGGTACCCGAGGTGCTCGGGCACGACGAGCGGTGGATGGTGACCGAACTGATCCGCACCGGGCGCCCGGACGCCGGAGCGGCGACGCGTTTCGGCCAGGATCTGGCCGTCCTGCACGCGGCAGGCGCTCCGGCGTTCGGGTCCGCTCCGCCGGGCGGTCCGCGGGACGCCTGGATCGGTCTCGCCCCGATGCGCGACGAGCCCGGCACCGACTGGCCGCACTGGTACGCCGAGCACCGGGTGCTGCCGTACCTGCGCGAGGCGGTCGACCGGGGGACCCTGCGGCCGGGCGAGGCCGCCGTGATCGAGCGGGTCTGCGAACGGCTGCCGGAACTCACAGGGCCGCCCGAGCCGCCCGCCCGGCTGCACGGCGACCTGTGGAGCGGCAATGTCCTGTGGGGCGCCGACGGCCGGGCCCGGCTGATCGACCCGGCCGCGCACGGCGGGCACCGCGAGACCGACCTCGCGATGCTCCGTCTCTTCGGCTGCCCGTATCTGGACCGCATCGTGGCGGGTTATCAGGAGCGGGCGCCGCTGGCTGACGGCTGGGCGGAGCGGATCGGCCTGCACCAGTTGTTCCCGCTGCTGGTGCACACGGTGCTCTTCGGACGGAGCTATGCCGAACAGGCTTTGGTGACATCCCGGAATTTCGCGGACATGTGACCCCGTCATGTGCCCGCCGGGAATGTGAAATCGGCCACGTGCGGGAGCGATTCGCCGGTTCTCCCTTAACAAGCTCTTAATTCGGCCTGAGATTACGCAGAGTAAGGAAACCAACCACGCGTTCGAATCGTATAAGTGCATGGAAGAACGAAACAGGGAGAGACCATGCAACCGTTCGCGCTCAACTACGCACGCCCCGCAGTGCAGTTGGACGTCACCACTCCGTACGCGTATGACTCCGGACTGCAGTTGAACGTTCTCCACGATGGCCGGATCGCAGCCACCGATCACGCAACGCTCAGAGCCCTGGGGACCACGACCTCCACCGCGGGCTCCAAGACGCACTTCGACGACTGATCGCGGATCCTCACGATGACCGTGCTCATCCTGACCAGTGACGAGGACGTGACGGCGGACATGGTGGTCCTCCGGCTGCACGAGGCCGGAGTGCCCGTCGTCCGCCTCGATCCTGCCGATCTGACCAGTGGTGTGGCCCTGTCGGGCGAGTATGTGCAGGGCGTCAGCCGCGGACACCTGTCCGTGAACGGGCGCCTGGTGAGCATGAACGGCCTGCGCTCCATCTGGGTGCGCAGGCCGGGGGCGGCGGCCGCCCGGGCGGCGCAGCCGTCGCCCTGGCTGACCGAGGAGTCCGCGCAGGCGCTGTACGGCATGCTGCGCGGGACCGAGGCGCGCTGGATGAACGATCCGGACGCGGCCCGCCGGGCCCGCCACAAGCCGTGGCAGCTGCGGCTGGCGCAGCACAGCGGGCTCGCCGTGCCCGCGACGCTGATCACCACGTTTCCGCAGGCGGCCCGGGAGTTCGCGGAGCGGTTCCCGGACCTCGTGGTGAAGCCGGTGTCGGGCGCGCATCCGCAGGAGCCGCCGCGGGCGGTGCCGACCAGCCGGGTGGCACCGGACACCGACTTCGCGGCGGTGGCGTTCGGCCCGACGCTGCTGCAGCGGCGGGTGGCCAAGCGCGCCGACATCCGGCTGACGGTGGTCGGCGAGCGGCTGCTGGCCGCCCGCAAGCCGGTGAGCCCGGACGCCCACCCCGACGACGTGGACGTCCGGTTCGCGCCGTCCGACTTCCCTTGGCAGGAGGCGGAGGTGCCGCCGCGAGTCGCCGAGGCCGTCCACACGTACATGAAGGACGCCGAGCTGGCCTACGGTGCCTTCGACTTCGCGGAGGACGCCGACGGCATCTGGTGGTTCCTGGAGTGCAACCAGTCGGGTCAGTTCGGGTTCGTGGAGATGGACACCGGTCAGCCGATCGCCGAGACCATCGCCGGATGGCTGGCGCACGGCGGCGACCGGTGCCGGTCGTACGCCGAGCGGGGGCGGAGCACGACGCCTTGACCGGCTGGGCGACGATGTGGGACCGGGTACGGAGAAAGGAACGCGAGATGCGCATCGGACTGCTGGGCACCGGGCCCTGGGCACGGGCGGCGTACGCCCCCGCGCTGGCGGGGCACGGTTCGCTGGACTTCACCGGGGTGTGGGGCCGCCGCCCCGAGGCCGCCGCGGAACTGGCCGGGGAGTACGGCGTCCGGGCGTACGACGACGTGGACGCGCTGCTCGGCGACGTGGACGCGGTGGCCGTGGCGCTGCCGCCGCTCGTCCAGGCGGAGCTGGCCGTGCGGGCCGCGACGGCCGGCCGGCACCTGCTGCTGGACAAGCCGCTCGCGATCGGCGTCGCCGAGGGGCGGGCGGTGGTGGAGGCCACCGAGCGGGCCCGGGTCGCCTCGGTGGTGTTCTTCACCACCCGGTTCCAGCAGGAGCCGGAGGCATGGATCGGTGAACAGGCCGCCGCGACGGGGTGGTTCACGGCCCAGGCGCACTGGCTGGGTTCCCTGTTCGCCGGTGCGGGCCCGGCCACCGACTCGCCGTGGCGGCGGGAGAAGGGCGCGCTCTGGGACGTGGGTCCGCACGCCCTGTCCGTGCTGCTGCCGGTGCTGGGCGACGTACGGCGGGTGGCGGCCGCCGTGCACGGTCCCGTGGACACCGTTCATCTCGTCCTCGAACACGCGGGCGGGGCGTCGAGCACGGTGACGCTGAGCCTGACCGCGCCGCCTGCGGCCGCCGGGGCCGAGGTGGAGCTGCGGGGCGAGGCGGGGGTCACGCTCCTTCCGAGGAGTGCGGAGGGAGCGGTTCCCGCTCTGACGCGGGCCGCCGACGCCCTGGTCGAGGCCGCGCGCACGGGGCGGGCGCACCCGTGCGACGCGGCCTTCGGCCTGCGGGTCACCGAGATCCTCGCGGAGGCGGAGACCGTGCTGGGCAAGGACGTGGGCTAGACGCTCACGCGGCTAGTTCTCGTCGAACGGCTCGTCGCTCCATCTGAACCACGCCCGGTCCCCCTCGATGTGCAGCAGGAACTCGGGGACCGGGCCGTCCGGCGAGATCAGGGACACCTGGCGGCGGATCTCGCCGTGGGCCTCTTCCCAGGCCTCCCAGTCCTCGTCCGCCGCCAGGACCAGCTCCCGGGCAAACAGGCCCCGGACGCCCGCAAAGCCGGGGCCGGGGGTGAAGGTGCCGTGCAGCCAGGGGAAGTCGGCCTCGTCGACGACGATCTCGCCGACCGCTTCCCGCCCGCCGCGCACCCGCCAGACGTCACCCTCGAACCCCATGCCGGCTCCTCCCGTCAGCTGTCGATCACCGCGCTGTCAGCATGTCACCCGGCACTGACAGCGCCCGCCGCCCAGAAGTTCACCCGCTCCCGGACGACGGGGTATCCAGCCCTGGCGAAGTGTGCGGCCATGGGGGTGTTGCCCTGGTCGGTGGCGGCGGCGATGACATCGGCGCCCTGTTCGACGAGGAAGTGCGTGCACTCCACGAGCAGGTCGTAGGCGTAGCCGTGCCCGCGCTGCTCGGGCAGGACGCCGATGAACCCGACGCAGGGCCCTCCCGGGTTGCGCCCGGGGATGTGGATGCCGACCGGCTCGCCGTCGGGCGTGCGGCCGATCTGCCACCACTCCCGGGGCGAGGGCATCCAGTGGAAGAAGTCCATCTCCTCCTGGGCCGCCTGGTCCACTCCGCCCTGCTCGATGGCGCGGCGGGCGTGGGCGTCCAGGGTGACGGAGTG
The DNA here is from genome assembly GCF_055565975.1 of Streptomyces sp. NPDC028289. Classification (NCBI taxonomy): domain Bacteria; kingdom Bacillati; phylum Actinomycetota; class Actinomycetes; order Kitasatosporales; family Streptomycetaceae; genus Streptomyces; species Streptomyces sp. NPDC028289. Next base: position 122,097 of record NZ_JBVHTI010000004.1, read on the forward strand.
GATGCGGCGCAGGGCGTCGAAGAACACCCCGTCATCGGGTTCGGGGGTGAAGAGGAGGCGGCCGGGCCGCTCGGGCAGGCCGCACTCGGGGGTCCAGCGATAGTTGTAACGCTCCACCAGGAGCTCGAAGCCCGCCTTGCGGGCGGCGGCGAAGCGGGTCTCGGCGGCGGTGCGCAGCTCTGGCACGTCGTGCCAGCCCGGGGGCAGGTCGAGCTCCAGTTCCTCGACCTGCCAGGGTGCGCCGAGCAGCAGCTCGGCGCCGGCCTCCTCCTCGCCCTCGGCCACGTCGAACCAATTGATCACGAGCGGCTCGGTGGCCCCGGGAACGCCCCACCAGGCGGCCCGGGCGACCACACGGCCGTCGCGCAGGGCGACGCGCTGCCAGTCGGGGCGGAATTGGGTGCGCTGGTGCTTCTCCCGCATGCGCAGCGGGTCGGGCAGGTCGTCGAAGAGACGGGCGGTGCTGTCGTCGAGCGTACGGATGACCGGATCGGTCACGGATTCCTCCGGGATGCGTGCTACGGGGAGCGCTCCCGGGTCAGCTCAGACCTGTCACGCCCGGGAAACGGGGAGGGAGCGCGGGATGGGTGTGTGGGACATCGCACTCGCCTCCTTCCGTCCGGTCCTGGGCGTGCGGTCACACGTTAGAGCCCGGGCACCGACGCGTCCACGGGTTTTCCCGGCGCGGCATTTCAAGATCGGGACGGGTGCGGCGACCGGTCACGGGCGTAGCTTAGGGATGTGACTTCGGTGCGCGGCTGGTCGTCGCGTGGCTACCGGGACGGTCGTGGCTGGTTGCAGGGTGCGCCGCCGCCACGCTGGATCAGGGTGCTGCCCGTCGCCCTGCTCGGTCTCGTGACGGCGGCGACGCTGATCAGCCCCGACGGAGACGACTTCGGATTCCTGCTCGGCGCCATCCCGCCGCTGGCCGTCCTCTCCTACGGCCCGCTGGCGACCGCCGTACTCAGCTGCCTGGTGGTGCTGCTGCTCAACGTGCCCGCCACCCACCTGAACCATCCCGGCGACACCGACCTCCTCACCGTCACCTTCGTGGCGCTGCTGAGCGTGTTCGTGTCCTACGTGCGCAGTCACCGCGACGCCCAGCTGCTCACCGAACGGGCGGTGGGCGAGGCGGTGCAGCGGGCCGTGCTGCCGCCGTTGCCGGAGCGGGTCGGGGCGGTGGGGTGCGTGGGGCTGTCCCGGGCCGCGCAGCACGGGACGCTGGTCGGCGGGGACTTCTTCGACGTGCGCGACGGCCCGTACGGGGTCCGGGCGGTGATGGGGGACGTACGGGGGCACGGGCTGGCCGCCGTCGCCACGGTGGTGTCGCTGCTCGGCGCGTTCCGGGAGGCGGTGCTCGACCTGGAGGACCTGGAGTCGGTGGCGGCGCGGATGGACCGCAGACTGACGGTGGACTCCGCCGACGTCCCGCACGCGGAGCTGTTCGCCACGGCCCTGCTGCTGGAGTTCTCCGCCGACCTGCGGTCCGTGCGGATCGTGGCCTGCGGCCACCCGGCGCCCGTGCTGCTGCGGGACGGACTGGCCCAGGAAGTGACCGTCGCACCCGGGGCGCCGCTGGGGCTGGGGCTGGTGGGAGTGGAGCAGGCGAAGGAGGTCACCGTGGAGCTGGGGTCCCGCGACCGGCTGTTCCTCGCCTCGGACGGCGTCTGGGAGGCACGCGACGGGGCCGGCGGCTTCTATCCGCTTCCGGAGCGGCTCGCCGGGTTCGCGGGCGTGGACGCGGCCGCGCTCACCGAACTTGTGTGGACGGACCTGACCCGCCATTACGAGGTGCGTGACGACGCCACCATGCTGGTCCTGACACCGGCCATCGGCTGAGGTCCGGGCACCGCCGTCGGCCGCGCGCTCAGCCCACCTCCCACAGGAACCGGTGGGTGTGGATGCCGAAGTACGGGAAGGGCCTCACCTCGCGGACGCCCTCGATCGGTCTGACCACGTCGTTGACGAAGTCGAGCAGGTCCTTCGGTCCGGGCGTGACCACCTCGGCGAACAGGTCGAAGCCACCCGAGGTGAAGACGGAGTACACCACCGCAGGGTGTCCGGCGAGCGCGTCGGCCACCGCTCGGGGGTCGCCGTCCACGCCGATGCCGAGCAGGGCCATCGCCTGGCCGCCCATGGCCATCGGGTCGGTGACGCCGACGACCTGCACGGCCCGGGAGTCCAGCAGCCGCTGCAGCCGCTGCCGGGCAGCGGAGGCGGAGAGGCCGACCCTGGGTCCGAGGTCGGCATAGGCGATACGGCCGTCGGCCTGGAGCTCGCGCAGGATGGCCCGGTCGATGTCGTCCATGTGCACCATGCCCCTCCCCTTCCTCGTCTCTTCTCGTCTTCCTCAGCCGACCAGTTCGAGCAGGGCGGCGCCGAACACGGCGGTGTGGGTGTCCACGTCCTGCTCCGTGGTGTCGGGGCACATCAGGGCCATGTTGTGGAAGGGGGTGAGGAGGATGCCCCGGTTGGCGAGGTACAGGTGCAGGAAGTCCTCCAGCTCGGGGTCGGCGGCGGCCTCGGACGCCGTGCCGGTGCGCGGGGCCGGGGAGGCGAAGCGGTACTCGGTGCGGGCGCCGAGGCGGCTGACCGACCAGGGCAGGCCGTGCGCCTCGACGGCGGAGCGGACGCCGGACTCGAAGCGCGCGGAGAGCCGTGCCATGTGCTCGAACGCCTCGTCGGTGAGCACGTGCTCCAGGGTGGCCCGGGTCGCCGCCACGGAGAGCGCGTTTCCGGCGAGAGTGCCGCCGACCCCGCCCATGTCCACCAGGTCCAGGTCGGCGCGGGCGAGGAGGCGCTCGGCGAGGTCGGCGGAGAGGCCGTAGGCGCCGGCCGGGATGCCGCCGCCGATGGCCTTGCCGATGGTGAGCAGGTCGGGCTCCAGGTCCCAGGCGGCGGTGCAGCCGCCGGGTCCCGCCGAGAAGGTGTGCGTCTCGTCGTTGATCAGCAGCGTGCCGTACTGCCGGGTGAGGGCGCGCACGCCCTCCAGGTAGCCGGGCTCGGGCAGGACGATGCCGATGTTGGTGAGGGCGGGTTCCATGAGGACGGCCGCCACGTCGCCGTGGGCGAGTTCGCGCTCCAGCTGGTCCAGGTCGTTGAACTCGGCGACCCGGCTGGTCAGGGTGACGTCGCAGGGCGCGCCGACGTTCCCGGGGCGCGGCGCTCCCTTGCCGTCGGGGCCCACCACGATGAGGGACTCGTCGACACTGCCGTGGTAGCTGTAGCTGTTCACCAGGATCTTCGGGCGCCCGGTGACGGCGCGGGCGAGCCGGATCGCCCACCGGTTGGCGTCCGTCGCGGTCAGCGAGAAGCTCCAGCGGGCGAGCCCGAAGCGCCGGGTCAGTTCGGCGCCGACCCACTCCGCGTCCTCCGTCGGCAGCATCGCGGTGGCCCCGCCCAGCTCGGCGAACCGGCGGTGCACCGCCTCGGTCACGGCGGCCGGCGAGTGACCGGCCATCGCGCCGGTGTCGCCGAGGCAGAAGTCGATGTACGTGTGCCCGTCGACGTCGGTGACCCGGGCACCGCGAGCGGTCGCCAGGTACCGGGGGAAGGCGCCGGCGGTCTTGTTCATCCACGTCATCGGGACCCGGCCGAAGAGATGGCCGGCATCGGCATATGCCGCTCGGGAGCTGGGGTTCCGCCGCTCCGCCTCCGCGCTCTCGCGGGCCAGGAGGGCGTGCAGTCGGGTGCGGTCCATGGAGTACCTCTGGTCGAGCGGAGACGACGGAATGACGGGAGAGTACGACCGATACCACCCACAAATCAAGATCTAACGATCGAATCGATTGCCACGACACCCGAATCGAGCGCGCCCGCTCATTGGGGAAATTCCGCCGTTTTGAGCAGCACTCGCACCACTGTGCGGTGCTCGAACATTCGCCCTCAAACGCCACGGTTCGCCACCCCTTCCGCCAGTTAGAAATATCTACCAGCATGCATATGCCGGGTTGGCGTGCGGACGCGCCGAGCGCCCGGTGTCGGTCGCTCCCCTGCGCGTGAAACAGGTGAGCGAGATATCCCGGAGCGGTGCATGACGAACAGGATGTGGATGCAGGGCGTGGAATGGCTTGCGGCGGCCTCGGCGGACCCCCGGGCGTGCAAGTGGGAGTGGGACCACGGTGAGGGCGTCTCGCTGCTGGAGGCGGGCCGCTTCTGGGATGTGCTGAGCGTGCCGGACCGGCTCGGCCTGCTCACGCTGGACCTGCTGTGGCGGCCGTCCCTGCCGGTGCCCGGGCCGACCCTGGTGGACAGCGCGGCGCGCCGGGTCGGGTTCTTCCTGCCGCCCGACCCGTCCGGCGGCTGGATCGGGGGCGGGCTGCGGTACGCGACCAAGGGGGCGTGGGTCGCCGTACCGCCGCCGTACCGGCCCACGCGATTCCTGGAGTGGCTGGTGCCGCCCGACGGCAGTGGCGCGCTGCACAGGCCGGCCACGCTGGAGTCGGCGCTGCGCGAGGCCAACGGCACCCTGGCGGTGCTGCGGCCGGTGTGCGAGGAGCAGTGAGGTCAGCGACGGGGCAGCAGGATGAGGACGGTGGCCCACCGGGCCTCCGCTTCGGCCGGCACCGTCCGGCCCTGCTCCCGCCACTCCCGGACGAGTTGGGCGTAGATCGGCTCACGGGAGAGGAGGGCGCGCGGCTCCTGGACCGTGCGCCAGGGAGCGTGAGGGGTTCCGTCCATGCCGGGGCAACGCAGGGAACGCACGGGTGGTACGCGCCGCCCGACGCGCTCACCGGGGCGGGTGAGCGCACCCCCCGATCGGCCCCCTCCGCCCGTCCTACAACCATTCCGGCTGCAGGCATTCCGGCGGCTCGCGGTCGGCAGGCGGCCTCGCGGCCGTGCTCGTATCCTGTGAATTCAGGGTTCTGACGTCCGACCCCACCGCACGTTCCCTCTCACGTGCTTGGAGTCAGCCCATGCCGTACCCGTCCGCCGTGCTGCGCCGAGGGGCAGCGGTCGCCGTCGTGCTGGGGACACTCACCGTGCCGCCCGTCGTCGCAGCGCCCGCCCCCGCACCGGCCGCGTTCGCCGCGCCGTCGCCCGTCCCCTCCCCGTCCGGCAGCCAGGACGTCCGTGCGATGACCCCGGCGGTGGCCCGCCAACTCGACGCGGCCGTACAGCACGTCATGCGTGAGGCGGACGTGCCCGGCGTGACCGTGGGCGTCTGGACACCCGGGCAGCGCGACTACGTTCGCTCCTTCGGGGTCGCGAACAAGGCGACCGGGCAGACGATGTCGCCCGACCTGTACGTGCGGATCGGCAGCGAGACCAAGACGTTCACCGTGACCGCCGTTCTGCAACTGGTCGACCAGGGCAAGGTCGGCCTGGACGACCCCATCGGCACGTACCTCGACGGCGTGCCGGGCGGCGACCGGATCACCCTGCGGGAGCTGGCCGGGATGCGCAGCGGACTGTTCAACTACTCCGAGGACGCGGACTTCTTCAAGGCGCTGACCTCGGATCCGCAGCGCTCCTTCACTCCGCGGCAGCTGCTCGGGTACGCCTTCCGGCACCCGGCGATGTTCCCGCCCGGGGAGAAGTTCTCCTACTCCAACACCAATCTGATCCTGCTCGGCCTGCTCGTCGAGAAGGAGAGCGGGCAGCGGCTCGGCGACTACCTCGAACAGCACGTCCTGGAGCCTGCGGGCATGAGCCGCACCCTGTTCCCGACCGGGAACGAGTTCCCCACGCCGCACGCCCAGGGCTACACGAACCAGACGGCCACCGGGAAGGTCGAGGAGACCGCCGGCTGGAACCCGTCCTGGGGCTGGGCCGCCGGCGCGATGATCTCGGACCTGGACGATCTGCACACCTGGGCACGCACCGTGGCCACCGGGGTCTTCCCCGACGGCAGGACCATGGTCGGGCCGGCCGTCCAGAAGCAGCGGCTGACCACCCCGTCGACCGGCATCCAGGGGGCCGGGTACGGCCTCGGCATCTTCGACGTCCAGGGGTGGATCGGGCACAACGGCTCGCTGCCGGGTTACGAGTCGCTGACCGTCCATCTGCCTTCGGCCCGGACGTCCGTGGTCGTGCTGCTCAACACCGACATCGGCTACAAGGGTGACATCGAGCCCAGCACCCTGTTCGGCGAGGCGGTCACCCGGATCATCTCCCCGGCCCACGTCTTCGACCTCCCCGCGCCTGCCTCAGTCACGCGGTGACGGCACGCGGTGACTGAACCTCAACTCACTTGGCCTGCACGGCATTTCCGACACTTGACACAGAAGCGAACAGTCACCGAACGGATTCGCAGGGATGTAACGATTCACCGTGCGGGGCCGGTCAATGACGGTGTGTACTGTGCAGCGAGCGCCACATGGGAGGGCCCCGGGCTCCCCCCTGCCCACTGCTGCCCTACTCCCCTGGAAACCGATTCCATGATCGAATTACCGGAACTGGTGGCCGGTGGTCTCGCCGCCGGAACGCTCTCCGCGCTCGCCCTCGGTGGCAGCCTGCTGAGGTCCCGGCGCCAGAAGGCCGCGCTGCGGGCCGAGGTGACGGAGTTGCGCGCCCGGCTGGAGGGCGCCGAGGGCGCATTCGTCACCGAGGTCGAGCATCTCGCCGCCCGCCGGATGCCGGCGGCCGCGGCCCAGCTCGCCCACCCGCACCTGAAGGTGCCCGGCCCGGCCGGGCAGCACACGCCCGGGACCCCCACCGGGATCGCGCTGGAGTACGTGCTCACCGCGCTGCGCGAGGAGCTGACCGCGCAGCGCACCCGGATCGACGCGGCCGCGCAGGCCGGTATGCGCGGCGCCACCCGGGAGATCCAGGCCGCCCTGTACCGCCTGCAGGACGCCCTGCGGGGGCTCCAGCAGCGCTACGACGAACCGGAGTTGGCGCAGACGCTGTTCGCGCTGGACCACGAGAACGAGCAGTCGCTGCGGCGGGCACAGGTCGCGGCCGTGGTGTGCGGGGCCTGGGTAGGGCTGGCCCGTGAGGAGTCCCACGTGGTGGACGCCGTCACCGGCGGCCAGGCCCGGCTCTCCGGCTACCACCGGGTCCGGGTCCACAACCACCTGGAGCCGGGCACCGCCCTGGTGTCGCACGCGGTCGAGCCGGCCGCCATCATCGTCGCCGAACTCCTCGACAACGCGCTGCGCCACTCGGCGCCGGACACCGACGTCGTGGTCAATCTGGAACACGTCCACCACGGGGTGTGCGTGACCGTGGACGACGCGGGCCTCGGCATGACGCAGGACGAACGAGCCCGCGCCCAGCGGCTGGTGGCGGGCAGCGACCCGATCCTGCTCACCGACCTCGGCGACCCGCCGCGCATGGGTCTGGCCGCGATCGGCCAGCTCACCCGCCAGTTCGACCTGAACGTGGACGTCTCCTCCCCCTCGCCCTACGGCGGGGTGCGCGCGGTGCTGCGGGTGGACAGCCATCTGCTCGGACGGATCGACCCGGGCGAACGGCCCCCCTCGGCGAGCGCGCCACGGTCGACCCGGGAGCGCGTGGTGCGCAGGGAGCCGGAGCGTGAGGTCACTGTGCGCGCGACGCCCGTGCGCGAGGAAGCCGTGGGGGCGACGCCCGTGCCCCAGGCCCCCGGGTCCGAGACGCCCGTGCCCGAGATCGTTCCGGCCGGGTCCCCGGCGGTCGCCGAGCCGACGCCGGCCGGGTCCGGGCCGGGGCCCGAGCACGAACGCACCCCCGCCCCCGCACCCGGCCGCGAGACCCCGGGCGACCTGGGCGGTCTGCCGCGGCGGCGCCGACGTACCCCGGCCGCCGCACCCGGCGTGCCGCAGCCGCAGCCGGCCGCGCGCCGGCCCGAGGAGGCGGCCGCCGCGCTCGCGGCCCTGCAGTACGGCACCGCGGCGGCGCGGGCCCCCAAACGGGCGAGCGCGCCCGAACCCCAGCGGACCGACGACGAAGGAGGAGCGGCCAGATGACCAGCCGCGATGTGGGCGAGACGGCATGGGTGCTGGACCCCGTCCTGCAGGTTCCGCATGTACTGGCCGCCGTCCTGCTCACCCGGGACGGCCTCGCGACCGGCTACACCGACGGCCTGTCCCGGGCGAGTGCCGAGCGGGTCGCCGCGATCACCAGTACCGTGCAGGGCGCCTGCCGGGCCGCGGCGGCCGCGTTCGCGAACCGGGAACGGGCCGACGTCCGGCAGGTGGTCATCGAGTCGGACCACGGATACGTGCTGATCGTGCCGACCGAGCACGGCACCTGTGTCGCCGCTTACGGCGACCCCGAGGTGCGCCTGGACCTGCTGGCGCACCGGGTGCACTCGCAGGTGGCCCGGCTGGGCGAGAAGGCGATGGCGGCCGCGCCCAGAGGCTCCGACGGCGGCGCGCCGGCATGACCGGCCGCCGTGGCGGCCGTCCCCTGGTCCCCGCGTACCTGTCGACCGGCGGGGTGGCCCGGCCCAGCCGTCCGTACCTGGAACGGCTGACGGTGCTCAGCCGTGACGGGACTCCTCTGCCCGCCGGCCTGCCGGCGGCCGAACAGGCCCTGCTGGAGCTGTTGTCCGGCGGTGCGCTGACGGTGGTGGAGGCGGCGGCGCTGCTGCGGCTGCCGTTCTCCGCCGTGCGGGTGCTGGCCGCCGACCTCGTCGACCGGGACCTGGTCCTGGCCCGCGCGCCGATCCCGCCCGCCGAACGGTTCGACCCCGACCTGCTGAAGAGAGTGGCCGATGGCCTCCGCGCCCTCAAGCACCGGTGAGCTGCCCCGCGCGGGCGGCACCCATCTCCCCGACGGCGCCCGCGACCTGGTGAAGATCCTGGTCACCGGGCCGTTCGGGGTGGGCAAGACGACCCTGATCGACTCGGTGTCGGAGATCCACCCGCTGCACACCGAGGAGCACCTCACCGAGGCCTCCGTCCCCGTCGACGATCTCGACGGAGTACGGGAGAAGGAGACGACGACCGTCGCCATCGACTTCGGGCGGATCAGCCTGTCCGGCGGGATCGTGCTGTACCTGTTCGGGACACCGGGACAGGACCGGTTCCGGACGCTGTGGGACGACATCTCCTACGGCGCCCTCGGCGCCCTGGTCCTGGTCGACAGCCGCCGCATCGACGCCTCCTTCGACGTGCTCGGTCTGGTGGAGGAGGCGGGGCTGCCGTACGCGGTCGCCTTCAACGCGTTTCCCGACGCGCCGAGTCACTACACGGGCGACCAGCTGCGCGCCGCCCTGGACCTGGCGCCGGGCACCCCGATGGTGACCTGCGACGCCCGGGACGCGCACTCCTCGGTCGACGCGCTGCTCGCCCTCGTTCAGCATCTGATAGACGACCGGCCGGCGGAGGCCCGATGACCGCGCAGCAGTCCTTCACCGTCTCGGGTCCGGTACGGCTGTGGGAGGAGGGGTTCGCCCGCAACCCGCACGGCTACTACGCGGCCCTGCGCGCCCAGGGTCCGGTCGGCTGGGCGGAGCTCGCGCCGGGCACCCCGGCGTACGTGGTCACCGAGCGGCGCGCCGCCCTCGACGTGCTGCGGGACGTGGAGACCTTCTCGCACGACCCGCGGGACTGGGAGGCGACCGTCCCCGAGGACTCCCCGCTGCTCGGCATGATGCGCTGGCGGCCCAACGCCCTGTTCTCCGACGCCGACGCGCACATCCGCTACCGCACCGCCCTCATCGACGTGTTCGACCTGATCGAGCCCCACGACCTGCGCCAGCTGGTGCACCGGGCGGTCCGGCTGCTGGTCGACCGGTTCGGGCCAAGGGGCGAGGCCGACCTCGTCACCGACTTCACCCGGCCCCTGATGGCCCTGGTCTTCAACAACCTGTTCGGGCTGCCGGACAGCCAGGGCGACCGGCTCAACGAGGGCCTCCTGAAGATGATGGAGGGCGGCGCACAGGCGGCGGAGGGCGAGGCGGACTTCGTCGCGTACGTGCTGCGGCTGATCGCCGCCAAGGTCGAGGAGCCCGGCGAAGACCTGCCGAGCATGCTCCTGGACCATCCCGCCCAGCTGACCCCGGAGGAGGTCACCTGGCAGGTGTTCCTCACTCTGGGCGCCGGCTACGAGCCGAGTACGAACCTCGTCTCCAACGCGCTCTCCCGGATCCTCGGCAACCCGCTCTACTACTCCACGCTGACCAGCGGCGCCCGTCCGGTCATGGACGCGGTGGTCGAGGTGCTGCACCACGAGACCCCGCTGGCCAACTACGGCATCTACTACGCCCGTCGGCCGGTCTCCTTCCACGGGGCGTGGGTCAGGCCGGCGATCCCGGTGGTGGTCTCCTTCGGTGCGGTCGGGCTGTTCGCCGAACGGGAGGTCACCAGCGGCCGGCGCGCCTCGGACGCCTCGCACCTGTCATGGGGTGCCGGCCCGCACGCCTGCCCGGTCCGGCACCACGCGCTGCTCATCGCGACCGAGGCGATCGAACGGCTCACCCTGTGGCTGCCCGACCTCGAACCGGTCCTGCCCCGCGAGAAGCTCAGCTGGCGGCCCGGCCCGTTCCACCGCTCGCTGACCTCGCTGCCCGTCCGGTTCAGTCCCCGCTCCCCCGACCAGCCTGGAGAGTCGTCGTGACCGTCACCGACCGCATCGCCCTCGACCCGTTCGGCTCCGACATCCCGGCCGAGAGCGCACGGTTGCGCGCCCTCGGCCCCGTGGTGCCCGTCGAACTGCCCGGCGGCATACCCGCCTGGGCGCCCACCGGCTACGACGTCCTCAAGGAACTCATCCTCGACCCCCGGGTCAGCAAGGACCCGCGCAAGCACTGGCGGCTCTGGCCGGAGATCGGCGAACACCCCTCCTGGGGCTGGGTGCTGGGCTGGATCGGCGTGGTCAACATGCTCTCCGCGTACGGCCCCGACCACACGCGGCTGCGCAAGCTGGTGGCGCCGAGCTTCACGCACCGCCGTACCGAGGCGATGCGGCCGCGCGTCGCGGCGATCGCCGCGGAACTGCTCGACGGCGTGGCGGCCGCCGGGTCCGACGGCGCGGTGGTGGATCTGCGGGCCGGTCTCGCGCAGCCGCTGCCCATGCGGATGATCTGCGAACTGTTCGGGGTGCCCGACGAGTTGCGGGACGACACCGGTGCGCTGATCGCGGCCATCATGGACACCTCCGACCCGACCCCCGAGCACGCCGCGTTCGTGCAGGAGCGGATCGGCACGGTCCTCGGCGGGCTGATCGCGTACAAGGTGGAGCACCCGGGCGACGACATGACCACGGAGCTGATCCGGGTCCGCGACGAGGACGGCGACCGGCTCAGCGACGAGGAGCTGCTGTACACGCTGCTGCTGGTGATCGGGGCCGGCTTCGAGACCACGGTCAACCTGATCGGCAACGCGGTCGTGGCGCTGCTGACGGATCCGGTGCAGCTGGCCGCCGTGCGCGCCGGAACGGTCGGCTGGGACGCGGTGATCGACGAGACGCTGCGGGTGCATCCGTCCATCGCCTCGCTGCCGCTGCGGTTCGCGGTGAGCGACCTGAAGGCCGGGGACGTCACGATCCCGGCAGGGGACGCGATCATCACGACGTTCGCGGCAGCCGGCCTGGATCCGGCGCACTACGGGCCGGACGCGGCCGCGTTCGACGCCGCTCGGGGTGGCGACGACCACCTGGCGTTCGGTGTCGGCGTGCACCGCTGCATCGGCGCGCCGCTGGCCCGGGCGGAGGCGCTGGCCGCGCTGCCCGCGCTGTTCGAGCGGTTCCCGGGGCTGCGGCTCGCGGCCGGGGCGGACGAGTTGCGGCAGGTGCCGTCGTTCATCGCGTGCGGCTGGCAGGAGATCCCGGTACGTCTGGAAGGGTGAACCCGGAGGTCGCGGGGGCCTCGACCGGTCCCCCGTTCCGGTCGTGCCCCCGCGCATCGTGAACATACGTCCGGATCCGGCCGTTGGGTATCGCGCCGATGCCCGTTCGTACCCGCCGAGGACTCACCCGTGCACAGGTGAGTCCGGTTGGCCCGGATTCGCCCGCAGCAGGAGGGGTGCGGCGAGGTCCCCGAGGGCGAGATGGGCCAGCACCACCTCGTACAGGTCGGTACCGGCGGCCAGCAGCTGGCGTTCCAGGACGGGTTCGGCGCCCCGCACGTGTTCGCGGACGGTCTGGGCGTGCACGCCCAGGTCCTGGGCGGCGCGTTCGGCGTTGCCGCCGGCGGCGATCCAGGCGCGCAGGGTGCCGCGCAGGTCGCGGCCGTCCCGGACCAGGCGGTCCAGGAGGTCGTGCGCCCAGGAACGCAGCGCCGGACCGGCCAGCAGGTCGCCCAGCCGGACGCCGGACGGCCGGGGCACCGCGGCGGCGAGATCCTCCGTCAGGGCCGCCTGGGTGTTGAGGGCCAGATGGGCGGTGGCACGCACGGTGAGGTCGGAGAAGTCCGCGCCCAGCAGCGCCTCGACCCGGTCCATGCGGGCACGCACCGTGTTGCGGCTGACGCCGAGGACCTTGGCCGCGCTGACGGCGGTGAACTCCAGGCCGAGGCGGGTGGTGGCGAGGAGTTCCGCGCGGGTGTGGTGGGGCAGGGTGTCGAGCGGTCGCAGCACGGCGGCGGACCAGGCGTGCAGCGCGCCCGGGTCCATCAGCCGTTCCGGGTGGGTGCGTTCGGCGTAGACGGCGGCCTGGTCGGGGCGGAAGCGGGCGACGGCGAGGGCGCTGACGGCCTGGCCGTAGGCGGTGGACGTCTGGGCCAGGTTCTGCCGGACGCTGCCGCCGAGGAAGGTGCCGGGGCGGCCGTCGACGAGGGAGCGCAGCCGCTCGGCCGTCGCGGGCGCGGGGCTGAGGACGATGACGTGGCCGTCCATCGCGGGGCAGCGCACGACGAGGGCCTGGCCGCGGGTCACGACAAGGCAGTCCTCGGCGAGGCCGTCGCGTTCCGCCGGCTGCCCCTCGACGATGTACACGCAGGCGCTGTCGGTGTCGAGCAGTCCGGGCCACAGGCCGGCGGCGACGCGGCGGGCGGAGACGGTGTCCTCCACCATCAGGAGTTGCAGGATGGCGAGGCGCAGGTCGGCGGTGGCCCGCCGGAGCCGGTGCCCGGCGGCCGTCAGTTCCCGTTCGCGCAGCAGGAGTTCGACGACTCCGGCGGTGTGGGTGACGATCTCCGCGGCGCGCCGGTCGAAGGGGGTGGTGCGGGCCACGGCGAGCAGTCCGGCGGCCGCCGGACGGGGGTCGGGGGCGCGGACCGCGACCAGCCGCAGGTGGCGGTCGCCGTCCTGGACGGCGGCGGCGGAGATCCGCCCGGCGGTCACGTCGGCCGCGAGACCTGCGTCGAGGGGAACCGGGGTTCCGGCGAGCAGGGTGCCGTCGGCGTCCTGGAGGCAGACGGTCCCCTGCACGGCGCCGGCGAGCCAGGCGACCACCCGGCGCGGGTCGCGGGCGCCGGGACGCAGATGGTCGAGCAGCCGCTCGGCCCAGCCGTCGTCATGGAGTACCGGGTGCTGCGGGCCCTCGCCTGCTCGGCCTGCCATCTCGCCCTGCCCCTCGTCCCTCGCGTCGGCCTCGGTCCACGGACGTTACCCGATGAACGAAGCCCGGTCCCGACCGGCGGGCACGGCTCCGCCGGCGGCCCTCGGGGGAGGGGCCGCCGACGGAGAAAGCCTCACCCGGGGCCGGGGGGTGGGCCCCGGGGTGGCTGATTCTTCGGGTGCCCAGGAATCCACGGGGTATGCGCACCGATTTTCCGAAGCCGCCGGCCCCGTGACCGACGGCGGCCAGGCAGGGCCGCACGCCTCCCGGTACCAACCGGATCCCGCGAAGTCCGCAGCTGGGCAGCGCCCCCGAAGGAGCGCTGGGGGTACCCCCGACCCAAGGCTGGGGAGGAACTGCGCGACCAGCCACGACGGCGCGGCAGTCGACAGACGGCACACGGCGGCACATCGCGGCACCACCCGCGGAGCGCCCCGCTCGGCCGGAAGTCGCCGTACGGCATAAGCTCGGCGGATGGCGAAGTACTTCGACGTGCACCCCGACAACCCGCAGCCGCGCAGCATCTCGCAGATCGCCGACGCGGTCCGCTCGGGGTCGCTCATCGCATATCCGACCGACTCCTGCTACGCGCTGGGCTGCCAGCTCGGCAGCCGGGACGGCATCGACCGGATCCGCACCATCCGGCATCTGGACGACCGGCACCACTTCACGCTGATGTGCCGGGACTTCGCGCAGCTCGGCCAGTTCGTGCGCGTGGACAACGACGTGTTCCGGGCCGTGAAGGCGTCGACGCCCGGCAGCTACACCTTCATCCTCCCGGCGACCCGCGAGGTGCCGCGCAAGCTGCTGCACCCGAAGAAGAAGACCGTCGGCGTCCGCATCCCCGACCACGTGGTCACCCAGGCACTGCTGGCGGAGATGGGCGAGCCGCTGCTGTCCAGCACCCTGCTGCTGCCGGACGAGGAGGAGCCGCTGACCCAGGGCTGGGAGATCAAGGACCGGCTGGACCACCAGGTGGACGCGGTGGTCGACTCCGGGGAGTGCGGCACCGAGCCGACCACGGTCATCGACTTCTCCGGCGGCGAGGCGGAGATCGTCCGCCGTGGCGCGGGCGACACCTCGCGCTTCGAGTGACCAGTTCCCGCTCCCCCGGAGCGGGCCTCTCACCTTCGCGTGCCACGATGATCAGGACATGCCGCGCCGGGTGTCCCCCACCCCGACGCCGACTCCACAGAGAGGCACTTGCGCCATGACCGCCGTACAGGGATCCGACGTGGACATCACCACCGAGGACGGTGTCGCCGACGCCTACCTGGCCCACCCCGCCGACGGACTCCCCCACCCGGGCGTGCTGCTGTACCAGGACGCCTTCGGGATCCGCCCGCACCTGAAGTCGATGGCGGACCGGCTCGCCGGGGCGGGCTACACGGTCCTGCTCCCCAACGTCTTCTACCGCAGCGGCCGCACGCCGGTCATCGACCTCCCCGAGTTCATCGACCCCTCGGTGGACCCGACGATCTGGCAGCGGATCATGCCGATCATGATGTCGCTGACGCCCGAGCTCAGCGAGCGGGACTCGGCCGCCTACCTGGACTGGCTGGCCGGGAGCCCGCTGGTGGCCGACGGGCCGGTGGCGATCACCGGTTACTGCATGGGCGCCCGGCTGGCCGTGCGCACTGCCGCCGCGTTCCCGGACCGGGTCGCGGCCGCGGGCGGCTTCCACGGCGGCCGGATGGTCACCGACGACGCGGACAGCCCGCACCTGCTGGCCGACCGGATCACCGCGGAGCTGTACTTCGGCTTCGCCGACCAGGACCAGTCGATGACCGAGGAGCAGATCCGCACCTTCGAAGCGGCCCTCGACGCCGCCGGAGTCCGCAACACCTGCGAGATCTACCGGGGCGCCGACCACGGTTACACGCAGGCCGACACTCCGGCCTACTCCGCCGAGGCCGACGAGCGGCACTGGTCCGCGCTGCTCGACCTCCTGAAGCGCACCTTCTGATCCACCCGGTCCATCCGGTTTCCGGGGCCCGTCGACCGGCGGGCCCCGATTTCGTCCGCACCATTGACATGCACCCGCCCCGCAGCCAACCTGAGAGCGCTCTCAGAATTGGTCCGGACCAATTTCCCGGACCAACCCCGACCCCACACGGAGGTGGAGAGTGCGCACAGGACTCGTACGCCGGGCGCTGCCGCTCACGGCTGCGGCGGCGCTGATCGGCGGGGTGCTCACGCTGGGCACGCCGGCACCGGCCGGCGCGGCCGTGCCGGACACGATCCCGCTGAAGATCACCAACAATTCCGGCCGCGGCGACCAGGTGTACGTCTACGACCTCGGCACCCAGCTCTCCTCGGGACAGCAGGGCTGGGCCGACGCGAACGGCACCTTCCACGCCTGGCCGGCCGGCGGCAACCCGCCGACCCCGGCACCGGACGCCTCGATCACGGGCCCGGCGGCGGGCCAGTCGAAGACGATCCGGATCCCGAAGTTCTCCGGCCGGATCTACTTCTCCTACGGCCAGAAGCTCGACTTCAGACTGACCACCGGCGGTCTGGTGCAGCCCGCCGTCCAGAATCCGAGCGACCCGAACCGGAACATCCTCTTCAACTGGTCCGAGTACACGCTGAACGACTCGGGTCTGTGGATCAACAGCACCCAGGTGGACATGTTCTCGGTGCCGTACGCGGTCGGGGTGCAGCGCGCCGACGGCAGCACGGCCGGCACCGGGCACCTCAAGTCGGGCGGTTACAACGGGTTCTTCAGCGCCCTGCGCGGACAGGCGGGCGGCTGGGCCAACCTGGTCCAGACGCGGTCCGACGGCACCGTGCTCCGCGCGCTCTCCCCGCTCTACGGCGTGGAGACCGGGGCGCTCGCCTCGACCGTCATGGACGACTACGTCAACCGGGTCTGGTCGAAGTACGCGACGTCGACCCTGACCGTCACGCCGTTCGCCGACCAGCCGAACACCAAGTACTACGGCCGCGTCTCGGGGAACGTCATGAACTTCACCAACGCGGCCGGAGCGGTGGTGACGAGCTTCCAGAAGCCCGACGCGAACAGCATCTTCGGCTGCCACAACCTGCTCGACGCGCCCAACGACCAGGTCCGCGGCCCGATCTCACGCACCCTGTGCGCGGGCTTCAACCGGTCGACGCTGCTGACCAGTTCCAGCCAGCCGGACACCGACCCGGCCGACTTCTACCTGGACCCGGTCACCAACCAGTACGCCCGCGGGATCCATGCCCAGATGGCCGACGGCAAGGCGTACGCCTTCGCCTTCGACGACGTCGGCAACCAGGAGTCGCTGGTCAACGACGGCAGTCCGCAGCAGGCGTACCTCACGCTCGACCCGCTGAGCTGACTCGCGCGGGCGTCCCGCACCCGGCTCGCGGGTGCGGGACGCTCGACTGCCGGATGTCAGCTATGTCAGCCGGTCGTGACGGCGGTGTCGTCGACGACGAAGCTGGTCTGGAGCGAGGAGTCCTCGACACCGCTGAACTTCAGGGTGACGGTCGAGCCCGCGTAGGACCCGAGGCTGAAGGACTTCTGCACGTACCCGGAGGCCGCGTTGAGGTTGGAGTACGTGGCCAGCGTGGTCGAACCGGCAGTGACCGTCAGCTTGTCGTACTGGGTGCTGGTGGTGGTCTCGGCCGTGTCGATGTGCAGGTAGAAGGTGAACGTGGTGGCGGTGCAGCCGGACGGGATCGTCACCGACTGGGACAGCGTGTCGGTGTGGGTCGATCCGTAGCCGTCGAGCCACGCCTTGTAGGAACCGGTACGGGCCGCCTCACCGCTGTCGGTGGTGATGACACCGCTGGACGCCGTCCAGGTGGTGTTGCCCGACTCGAAGCCCGGGTTGCCCAGCAGCTGGGTCGAGGTGCAGGTGCCCCCGCCGCCGCTGGAACTGACGGTCCACGTGAAGGACGCCGTGCCGGTGGCACCCGTCGAGTCGGTCACCGTGACGGTGGTGCTGTAGGTGCTCGACGTCGTGGGTGTTCCGGTGATGGCGCCGGTCGAGCTGTTGATGGACAGGCCGGTCGGCAGGCCGGTCGCCGCGTAGGTCAGCGAGCCGCTGTTGGTGCTGCTCGCCGATATCTGCAGGCTCACCGCGGTGCCGACGGTCGAGGACTGGCTGCCCGGGTTGGTGACCGTGACGCCCGAGGTGGGCACGGTGATGTGGCTGCCGACGTTGATGCCGGCGAACGCGTTGCCGACACCCGCGTACTGGGTGGAGCTCGTGCCGTAGAGCGCCGCGGCCGCGTTCAGGGCGGCGGTGCGGGCGGCGGAGTAGTTGGTGCTCGACGTCATGTACGTCGTCAGCGCCTTGTACCAGATCTGCAGGGCCGCGGCCCGGCCGATCCCGGCGACGGCGACACCGTCGGAGGTGGTGCTGTTGTACGTGACGCCGTTGATGGTCTTGCTGCCGCTGCCCTCGGACAGCAGGTAGAACATGTGGTTCGCCGGGCCCGAGGAGTAGTGCACGTCGAGGTTGCCGACCCCGGAGTACCAGCTGTCGGCCGACGAGCCGTCCTTGCTCGGCTTGTCCATGTAGCGCAGCGGGGTGCCGTCGCCGTTGATGTCGATCTTCTCGCCGATGAGGTAGTCACCGACGTCGGAGGAGTTGTTGGCGTAGAACTCCACGCCGGTGCCGAAGATGTCTGAGGTCGCCTCGTTCAGACCGCCCGACTCACCTGTGTAGTTGAGCCCGGCGGTGTTCGACGTGACGCCGTGGCTCATCTCGTGGCCGGCCACGTCGAGGGAGGTCAGCGCGTGGGTGCCGCCGGAGCCGTCGCCGTAGGTCATGCAGAAGCAGTCGTCGTCCCAGAAGGCGTTGACGTAGCTGCTGCTGTAGTGGACGCGGGAGTAGGCCGCGACGCCGTCGTTCTTGATGCCGCTGCGCCCGAAGGTGTTCTTGTAGAAGTCCCAGGTCATCTGGGCGCCGTAGGCCGCGTCGGCGCCGGCGGTCTGGGTGTTGGAGCCGGATCCGGTGCCCCAGACGTCGTCGGAGTCGGTCATCAGGGTGCCGGTGCCCGACGTGCCGTTGTTGAGGTTGTACGTCTTGTGGCCGCCGCGCGTGGTGTCGTACAGCTGGTACGTCGAACCGGACAGCGTGGTGTTCAGCGTCACCGTGCCGCTGTACTGGGTGTTGCCCGTACCGGTCTGGACAGCCTGGTAGCGGTAGAGCTCCTTGCCCGTGGTGGCGTCCGTGACGACGTGCAGCTTGCTGGGCGTGCCGTCGTCCTGGAAGCCGCCGATCACGGTCTCCCAGGCGAGCTTCGGGGTGCCGTTGCCGGCCCAGATCACCTTGCGGGCGCCGTCGGCGACGGGCTTCTGGGCGTCGAGGGCCTTGGCCGTCCTGAGCGCCTTGGTCTGGGCGGCCGACTTGCTGTAGGACGCGCTGACCGTCGGGACCGTGATGGTGTGCTTGTTGTTGAAGGTCGTACTCACGGTTCCGGCCGCGAGGGTGGCGGGCGGGGTGTGCACGATCAGGTCGCCGCCGAGGACCGGCAGGCCGGCGTAGGTGCGCTCGTAACGGGTGTGCACGGTGCCGTCGTTGTCCTTGACGACGTCCTTGACGACCAGCTTCTCCTTGGCGCCGAGGCCTATCGTGCGGGCGGTCGCGGCGGTCTTCTGCCGGGCGCTCTTGAGCAGTGCGCTGTGCTGGGCGGGGGTGAGCTTGGCCTCCAGGCCTCCGGTGCGCACGGGGCTGGGGTGGGGGGTGGCGGGCTTGGCGTTCGCCGGGACCGACTGGATGCCGACGGCGAGGAAGGCCGCGGTGGAGACCAGGGCGGCTCCTACCGTGGCCCGTCTGTGGGGAAGACGTCTCACTCGTACTCCTCCTGCTGCGGCCGCCGGGTCGCGGCCGGTGACAGACCGGGCAGACGGGGATGTGCTGTCCGGGACGAGCTGAGCTGTGCGGGAACCGGGATCCGGGGACCGGGGGTGCGTGGTCCGTGATCCGTGCACACGCGAGGGAGAGAGCGTGTGCTGAGCGAGGATTCCAGATTTGACCCGCGCATGTCAGCCACGTAGAGGTCGTTCGAGGGTTTTCCCTATGCACGGTGAGGGGTCGAGCGGGAACGTCGCTCACGGGGACGGCGGGCGCACCATGAACACGTCCACCGGATCCTCTGTCTCGACCAGGAACCCGTGCCGTTCGTACAGCCTCCGGGCCGCGCTGCCCCGCAGCACGTTCAGCCGGACGGTGACGCCGTCGCGGTCGCACCGCTCCAGCAGCTCGCGCAGCACGGCCGAGCCGATGCCGCCGCCCTGCGCATGCGGGGCCAGATAGAAGTGTTCCAGCCAGTGGGCGTCCCCGGTCGGCCGCAGTGCCACGCAGCCGGCGAAGGCGCCGCCCGCCTCGATCACCCAGGTGTGGTCCGCGTCGTACCCGTCCCACAGCCGCTGCCGGACCCGCCGCTCGTCGTACCGCCCGAGCCGCTCCAGATCGTCCCGGAGCACGACGGCCCGCAGTTCGGCCACCGCCTCGACGTCCGCGTCCGACGCCGGCCGCATCCTCCAGTCCGCCGCACTCGCCATGATCGCCACGCTATCCACCGCGGCCGGCCACCCGGAGAGCGGGGCCGGGTACCCGGTGCGGGCATCGCGTTCCAGCCCGAGCCGTGCCAGGCCGACCGTTTTATCCTGATTCAGGGGAAATGCGCCAACCGCGCGCCCCCGGACCGACCGTCGGCAGCTCCCACCCCACGGAAGGGGCTCACGCATGCGTGTCTTCATCGTCGGCACTGGCAACATGGCGGGCGGTATCGCCACCCGGGCCCTGGCGGGCGGGCACACGGTCCGGCTGGTCGGCACGGATCCGGCCAAGGCCGCGACGCTCGCCGACGCACTGGTCGAGCGGACGCCGGGGGCGGACGTGGCGCCCGCCGTGCCGGACGCGGTGGGGTCGGCGGACGTGGTGGTGCTGGCCGTGCCGTTCGACGCCGCCAAGGAGGTCGTGACCGAGTACGGGGACCGGCTCACCGGGAAGACCGTCGTCGACATCTCCAACCCGGTGGACTTCTCGACCTTCGACGCGCTCACGGTGCCCCCGGACAGCTCCGGCGCCCAGCAGCTGGCGGAGGCCGCCGCCCCGGGCACGCATCTGGTGAAGGCCTTCAACACCACGTTCGCGGGCGCGCTGGTCGCGGGCGAGGTCGGCGGGCTGCCGCTGGACGTGTTCATCGCCGGAGACGACGCGGCGGCCCGCGACCAGGTGGCGGAACTGGTCTCCTCCGGCGGGCTCAACCCGGTGGTCGTCGGCGGACTGCGGCACGCCCGGGAGCTGGAGGGCATCCAGCTGCTGCACATGGCCCTGCAGACGCGGCCCGACGGGCACGGCTGGATGAGCGCGATCAAGATCGTCGCACCCTGAGGCCTCCCCCACTGTGCCCTGCCTGGAGACCGCCCTTGCGGCAGCTGTGTCGATCCCTGGTTCCCGAGAGGCGGCCGAAGTCCCGGTGAACGCCCCTCCGTAGCCCCCGGCGCGTAGTACCTTCCCGCACAACAGCCGTGGCTCTGGGGGGAGTTGCACATGCACGGGACGACGGACGGTTTCCACTACGGCGCGGTGACTCCGGTCGCGGCCTATCTGATGGCCTGTCTGGGCGGGGCGCTGGGGCTTCGCTGCATCGTCAGGTCGCTGTACCACCACGGGGAGTCGTGGCGGCCCGGCTGGCTCGCCCTCGGGGCGGCCTCGATCGGCTGCGGCATCTGGACGATGCACTTCATCGCGATGATCGGCTTCCATGTCCAGGAGACCACGATCCGCTACGACGTGGGCCTGACCCTGCTCAGTCTGGCGGTGGCGATCCTGGTCGTCGGTATCGGCGTCTTCGCGGTCGGCTACCGGGGCGCGACCTCGGGGACCCTCTGGACGGCGGGCGTCATCACCGGTCTCGGCGTGGCCGCCATGCACTACCTGGGCATGGCCGCACTCCGCCTTGACGGAACGATTCACTACGACCGGGTGACGGTCGGCCTCTCCGTGCTGATCGCGATCGCGGCGGCGACGGCCGCGCTGTGGGCGGCCGTGTCGGTGCGGGGCTTCACCGCGAGTCTCGGCGCCAGCCTGGTGATGGGCCTCGCGGTGTCCGGCATGCACTACACCGCCATGGCGGCGGTGAGCGTCGACGTGCACCCGGCATCCGCCACCTCCTGGTCGAGCGCGTCACCGACCTCGCTGCTGCTGCCCATGCTGCTCGGCCCGATCGTGTTCCTGCTGCTGGCCGGGGTGGTGGTGATGTTCGACCCGCTGCTCGTTCTCGGCGAAGGGGACTGGAACCGACAGGCGGCTCCCGAGAACGATCCGCCGAAAGCACCGGCGGGAGCGGCACGCTCACGCCCAACGGGCCGGCACGGCGCGCGCACGCCCCGGAACCACGGTGGCCGCTCACCGCGCCCGGCACGGGCCGGCGCGGGCCGGCACGGCAGGGCGACGCGCACCGCTCCGTCCGGCAAGGACCGGTACGGCACCCCGGGGCGCCCGAACGGCACCCCCTCGAACCCCTGTGAATGGTGACCGGGTCCCGCCCGAACCCCCGTCCCGAAGCCACCCGTTGATCGTTGTACCGTTCCCGGGTGTCTGACTCCTCACGCAAGACCGCAGAAGGCGCCGGCTGGGGCGAGGCCGAGCGCGGCAGCTACCGCCAACTGATGCCGGACCATGTCGAGAAGCTGTTCTGGTTCAACCCGAGGACCATGTGGGCCGCCCGCAACGGGGTACTGGCGTCCTGGTTCGGCGACCCGACGGGCCGTACCCGCAGTCGTTGGGTGGCGCAGCAGACGGCTGCCGGGGCGCCCGTCGACAAGGTGATCCGGCGTCATGAGGCGGACCGCTTCTCGTTCATGGTGATCGGCGACACCGGCGAGGGCGACGACTCCCAGTACGCCGTCGTGCCGGGGTTCCTGAAGGCGAGTCAGGACACCGACTTCGCGGTGATCGCGAGCGACGTGATCTATCCGGTCGGCACCACCGACGACTACGGCACCAAGTTCTTCCGTCCCTACCGGGACTATCCGGCGCCGATCTACGCGATACCCGGCAACCACGACTGGTACGAGGACCTCGGCGCGTTCATGCGCGTCTTCTGCGACGACGCCCCGGCGCTCCCGGCCGAACCGAGGCCGCGCCCGCTCACCCGCGCCTGGTGGCGCGCCCTGCTGTGGCACCGCCCGCGTCCGGCGGACGAGCAACTCCTCACGGGAGCCCGGAAGTTGCGGCCGAGGCCGGAGCAGGCGGCCGTGCAGCCGGGGCCGTACTGGGCCATCGACGCCGGGCCGGTCCGGATCGTCGGCATCGACACCGGCCTGCTCGGCACCATCGACGCCGAACAGGGCGCCTGGCTGCGGGAGGTGTCCCGGGGACCGCGTCCGAAGATCCTCGTCACCGGTTCCCCGCTGTACGTGGACGGCGAGCACCACCCCTGCGCCATCGAGGGCGGCGGCACGGTCGACGACATCGTCCGCGACCCGGCCCACCACTATGTGGCGGCGATCGGCGGTGACATCCACAACTACCAGCGCTACCCCGTGGACGTGGACGGCCGCACCATCCAGTACGTGGTCGCCGGCGGCGGCGGCGCCTTCATGCACGCCACCCACACCATCCCCCCGGTGTCGATCGCGAACGTCACCGAGGACGACTTCCGCTGCTACCCGCTGCGCGGCGACTCCCTCGCCTTCTACAGCCGGCTGTACGGCCGGCGGCTGCGGCTCCGCCGCCTGTTCACCCTCACCGAGGCGGAGGCGACGGCCGTGATCGCCGAGCGCCTCGGCATCAGACCCGGCCGCACGCCCGCCCCGGACACCCGGGGCACCCGGCGCACGCGCCTGGTCGCGACCCTGCTGGGCGCCGGCAGCCGCCCGGATCGCGGCCCGCGCTTCCGGCTGCCCGTGAAGAAGATCTACACCCAGCTGTTCTCCCCCGGCTCGGCCACCTACACCCCGCCCTTCTTCAAGTGCTTCCTGCGCCTCGACGTCGGCCCCGAGGCGGTACGGCTGCGCTGCTTCGCCGCCACCGGGAACCGCCCGCAGGAGCTGGACCCGCCGGTCGAGGACGAGATCACCATCCCGCTGCGCTGATCACACTCCCGCAATGTTCGGGTGCCACAATCGGGGCAGAACTGACGTACGACCGCTGGAGGACCCGTGCCGTCCACCCCCCGCCCCCTGCGCAGACTGGGCTTCCTCACCATCGGCCTGTTCGACGGCGCGGATCCGGGGCGGGGGCACGAGTCCACGCTGGAGATCATCGAGCTGGGCGAGCGGCTGGGCTTCGACAGCGCGTGGGTGCGCCACCGGCACCTCCAGTACGGCATATCGTCGCCGGTCGCGGTGCTCGCGGCGGCCTCGCAGCGCACCAGCCGGATCGAGCTCGGCACCGCGGTGATCCCGCTGGGCTGGGAGAACCCGCTGCGGCTGGCCGAGGACCTGGCGACCGTCGATCTCCTGTCCGGCGGCCGCCTCAACCCCGGTGTGAGCGTGGGCCCGCCCATGCACTACGAGCAGATCAAGGAGGCCCTCTACCCGGACACCGCCGACGTCGAGGACTTCAGCTACGAGCGGGTGCGGCGACTCCTGGACTTCGTCCGGGGCAAGCCGGCCACCGACTTCAGCGGGGTGGAGGGCTTCGAGGTGTTCTCCGACGTCGTCCAGCCGCACTCCCCCGGCCTCGGACGGCGGCTCTGGTACGGCGGCGGCAGCCTCGGCTCGGCACGCTGGGCGGGCGAGCACGGCATGAACTTCCTGACCAGCAGCGTCGTACGGGCCGGGGACCCGGCGGACGCGTACGACTTCGCCGAGATCCAGCTCTCGCACATCCGCGAGTTCCGCGCCCATCACCCGGACGGCGAGGCCGCCCGGGTCTCCCAGGGCCTGGTCGTCATCCCCACCGACTCCGCCACGCCGGAGCAGCGCGCCAAGTACGAGGCGTACGCGGCCAAGCGACTGCCGCGCACCACGGCCCCGCAGGGTCCTGGGCGGCTGCTCTTCGCGCCGGACGTCGTCGGCACCTCGGCGGAGATCGTCGAGCGGTTGCACGCGCACGCCGCCTTCCGCGAGGTCGACGAGGTGGCCTTCGCCCTGCCGTTCACCTTCGAGCACGAGGACTACGTCCAGATCCTCACCGACATGGCGACCCACCTGGGCCCGGCGCTCGGCTGGAGCCCGACGGCCACCGCCTGAGTCACCAGCGGCGCACCTCCGTGCCGGTCACCGGCTCCGACGGCTTGCCGTCCACGCCGACCGGCACCTCGCCGTGCAGCATCACCCGGTGCATGACGCGGGGGAAGCCGAGGTGGGCGTTGTCGCTCGGCGCGAGGTGGATGGTGGCCCTGTTGTCCCAGAAGGCGACGCTGCCGGGCTCCCAGCGGAAGCGGACCGTGTACTCGGGCCGTACGGCCTGTTCGAGCAGCATCTCCAGGAGTGCGGCGCTCTCCGGGCGGGAGACGTCGGTGATCTGCTCGACGTAGTAGCCGTTGACGTACAGCACCCGCTCGCCGGTCTCCGGATGGACGCGCACCAGCGGGTGCACCGAGGCCACCTGGTGGTCGAGGAGGTGGCGCAGGTAGGAGTCGTCGCCGGGGCGGGGCTGGTAGCCGACGCCGAGGCGGTGCTCGGCGCGCAGGCCGTCGACGAAGGCGCGCACGGGCGCGGAGAGCCCGGCGTAGGCGGCGGCCAGGTTGGCCCAGGTGGTGTCGCCGCCGTAGGGCGGGACGGTCTCGGCGCGCAGGATGGTCGCGGCGGGCGGGTCGATACGTGCCCCGTGGTCGCAGTGCCAGCCGCGCAGCAGGGTGTGCCGGCGCCGCTGGAGCCACTCCTCGTGCTCCATCCCGAAGCGTCCGCCCAGCTCCAGCCGGTCGGCGGTGGTCTCCACCTCGGGGTGGCCGGCCGGTGAGGCGCTGCCGCGCCGCCCGAGCACGACCGGTTCGCCGAAGCGGCGGGCGAAGGCGACGTGCCCGGCGTGGTCGAGCCGCTGGTCCCGGAAGAAGACGACCTTCCAGCGCAGCACGGCCTCCCGGATCGCCGCGACCACGGCGTCGTCGAGGTCCTGGGCGAGGTCGACCCCGGTGATCTCGGCGCCGATGTGCCCGGCGACGGGGTTCGCCCCGACCGCCTGGATTCGCGTGCTGTTCTCCGTCGTCATGCGTGCTCCGAGGGTCGTCGGTACCGGCCACTGGAGAAGTACCCCGGCGCGGGACGCGGTGATGCACCGGGCACTCCTGCATCCGGAGGCACGCGGATGGCGAGCGGGCGGATCGTCACGGACGATGATCACGAACTTCCTGGTGGCAGGCGTCTCGGTCTGCTGTGGTCTGCGAAGGAGGCACCCGTGAAACCCGTTGCCACAGGTCGGCAGGTGGCCGCGTGAACCTTCGCAAGAACGCGCGGGACTCCTCGCGTGAGCGGGCGCAGCGGGCTCTGGCCCACAACGGACGCTCACGCGTGTGCCTCGTGCCGGTCCTGCTGGTCCTCCTGCTGACGGCCGCTGCGCTGGGCTATTTCGGTGTCGGGGACCTGACCAGTGCCTTCACCTTTCCCGGTCGCCTCACCGGCGCGGTGCTCATCGCGGTCGCCTTCGCCTCGTTCCTGGGCGCCGCGGCGCTCGTGGACCACTGGCTGTTCCGGACCTTCGCCAACTCCGGCATGGTGGCCCTGGTCGGCGCGTTCGCCGCCGTCGTGGCCAATGTGACGCTCTTCCTCGAACTGCTGTGCAACGCCGATTCGGTCCTCTGGAAGGCGTTCTTCGGCGCCCTCGCGTCGGGTTCGGCGTGGGCCGTCTTCGCCGTGTGGCGGACATTGGCCGTGATTCCCGCTCCGAAGCGGGTGGCCACGGCGTTGATCGTCACCACCGCCATCGCGGCAGGAAATTTCGGCTACCAGAGTCTCTACCTGCCGTCCCAGCACGAGATCAGGCCGGTCATCAGGCTGACCACCGGGGCTCCGGTACTGAGTCCCGATCGAAAGGCATTTTCCGTGCCGGTCGACATCACCCTCGAAAACCACAGCGACCTGGGTTTCGACGTGCTCGGCACCGAATTCCACGCCATGGGGCAAGAGGTGCCGCTGGCCCGGCAGGGCCGGCTTCGCGAACAATGGCGAGCCACTGCCGAACAGTGGAGGAAATTCGAGGAGACGAATCCGCTGTCGCGCACAGAGATCTACCAGCCCGGCGACCTCGTGGACGCCCAGCCGTGGATGCCCTACGGAGGCTCTATCGACGCGAACGACACCGTCAACGCCAAAGTCGTCGTACAGCTGCCCATGGACACGAAGTACGACCAGATGGCCTTCTACGCCAGCGCACACCTCACGCGCAAGGACCGCGTGGCCCTCGACCACCTCAATCCCGCAGCCGGATTCACGAGTTGGGGCGGCGGGCATGTACCCGGATGGGTCAAGAAGAGTACTGATTCCCTCATCTATGAAAGCCCGCTCCACGAGAACAACGCGATCGACGCGAAAACGAGGGACACGCGTCACATCACCGTCTACTGGAATTTCGGCATGCACGGCGTCAACATCACGGAATCCATCAGCTCAAGAAGTGGCAAGGACGAGCCCGAGCCCGTGACGCACAACCGGTATGGCATCCGCATCGCCGAAACAGGACCGGTGGAACTCACCCTGTGGGGCATCAAGAGCAAACGGTGACCGGCACATCAGTCCCGGGTTCGGCAGAGCGCCCTTCCCCCAGCCTCTCCAGCCACATCACGAGCGCGAGCGAGCAGTTCACGCGGTCCCAGGCGTACGAGTCGCCCATCCCCCACTGCGCCTCCCGCACGGCCCGGCACAGCGTGTCGACGTCGAACATCTCCCCGACGAGGGGATGCCGTGCGGAGCGGCAGAGGTCGACGAGTTCGTCGCCGTGGGCCCGCAGGCCGCGGACGTAGAGGTCGTTGAAAGGGATCTTGGCCGTTCGGCCGTGTATCCGGGGCGGGAGCAGGTCCGCCATGGCCTCGCGGAGAACCGCCTTCGAACGGCCCGCTCGGGTCGTGGCTTCGGCGGGGAGGCGCCGCATCGTCGCGATCACCTCAGGGTCGAGGAAGGGGTGTGAGAGGAAGAACCCGTTCTGCTGTGCGTAGCGCCAGGACAACGGGTCCGGCGCGGCGAGGTAGTTGGCCGCGTCGTAGAGCGACTGCTCCGGCCGGCTCCCGAACACGAAGCGGCTCTCGGCGATGCTGGCCGCCCGATAGCCGTGAGCCCGCGCGAATCCGGGTCGCAGCCAGGGCGGGCGGGTGAAGGGGCCGAGTCCCCCGAGTACGGTTCCGCGATGAACGAGCCTCGCGCACCGTTCGGCCGCGAGCGGAAGGGCCGGCCGCACCACGTGGGTGCCGACGATCTCACGGACACCCCGTTCATTGACCGCGGCCAGGGCTCGTGCCTGCCGGGTCAGCTCCCGGAGCCTGCCGGAGCGGGCAAGCCGGTGCAGGTGCAGCAGGTTGGTGTCGACGACCGGATCGGCTCCGCAACCGGTCAGCAGGATGTCACAGCCCAGTTCCGCCGCTGTGCCGTGCAGCCGTTTCCAGAACGGGGCGCGGAAGGCGTGCGCGTGGGGTTCGTCCGAGTCGCCCGCGTGGTGCTCGAAGTCGTCGAAGTCGGCCACGTCGTCGGCCTCGACGATCACCGGACGGGCCGCTGGTGCAAGCCGGCGGACCGCGTCCACGGCTTCCGTGAGATACGGCCGCTCACCGGCCAGTTCTCCCCCGTCGAAGCGACCGGCGAGCAGGACCAGGTCCGCGTCGGGGTCTTCGCCCTCGGCGAGCAGGCGCGCCGCGAGCAAGGCGACGCTGGTGGAGTCGGTGCCGCCGGAGACGTGGCATGCGGTCGTCCTGCCGAGGCGGCGCCCGACAGCCTGCTCCAGGGCCCGGCGCAGATCCTGCCCGGCCCCACCGGGACGGAGTACGGGGGGCGGTGCCGCCGGACAGCCGGCCCGACGGCCGCGCAGCCGCCCGGTGGCCGAGAGCTCGACCACCTCGCCGCCGAGGACACGGTGCACCCCGGCGAACGGGGTCAGCCGCGTGTGCGGTTGGGCCATGTTCCCGGTCAGGTGGCGGCAGAGGTAACGGGGTTCCAAGTCCGTGGTGCGGCCCAGGCCGCGCGCCGCGGTGCTCACGGCGTTCACGCGGCCCCCGGTCTCTCTGAAGAACAGCGGGATGCGGGCCTGCGCGTCCCGCATCAGCAACACGCGGTCCCGGTACACGAGGACAGCCGCGAAGTCACCGGCCGGCAGCGGCGGTTCGGCTCCGGGACGGTCGAAGGCGTCGAGGAGCGCGCGAGCACCTGCCAGGCGGTCCTGGACCGAGCCGACCCAGCCGACGACCGCCGCGGTGCCGGCCGGTGCGGTGACCGTCGTCACCAGTCCCTGTCGCACCATGGCGTCGGCGGTCCACAGGCTCGCCGCATCCCCGTGCCAGTCGAGTCGGAGCGCTTCCATCTCACTGGCTTCCGCAGCCGATCGAGAGGACCGGTGTGAAGGCATGCCCCCGCGGATCGGCATCCGGGATGCACAGTCCGGCCGCGGCTGTCCAGGCGTGCAGGGCGAACGGGTGCTCACGGACGCCGACCTGCAGTGTGGCCTCGAAGCCGCGCCGTCGCAGCAGGACGAACGCCGTCACGGCCTCGGCCTTGCAGTCGTCGTCGACGAACCAGCTGCCACGGCTGTGCGACTGGACCGCTCGTTTCAGCCTGGCCACGTCCTGTGCGGGAGGGACGTCCGCACGGGCGTATCCGGGCGCGGCCAAGGGCAGCAGCCGAAGGACCCGTCCGAAGCCCAGCGTGCGGATCAGCAGGTACACGCCGCACAGCCAGATCCCGATCTCGCCGTCGGTATAGGCCTTCCGGCGCGCCGGCGCGCATCCGGCGCGGACGAGGCCGGTGACGAGTTCGGCGCGTTTCTCGGCGTTGCCGTCGGCGAACGTCTGCACATCGGCCGTCGTCATGCCGAGAAAGCGCGTCCGTCTCCAGTCGGCGATCAGGGCTCCGCCGGACAGCCTGGTGACACGGCAGTGCGGTGAAAGGATGCGCGTCATGGCCACGAGGGCATCGGTGTCCTGTTCCACCGCGCCTCCTCCCGTGTCACAGGTGCGGGTGCGGGTGCGTCAGGACTGGTATCCGTGACCGTCGTAGTCGCCGCCGCTGAACCCGCGGATCAGACGGCCGTTCCCGAGAAGGACGAGGCCGTGCGGCATACGGCGCCGCAGGAATCGGATCAACATCGCCTACCTCCAGAGCCAGGTGGCAACGATCATGTCCAGGCTACTCCGCCCCCGGCGCCTCGCAACCGTGGAGCCCGCCGACGCCCGAGTCGTGCGCGTGACGGCGCCGCGCGGGACAAAAGGCGTTGCGGAAGCAGTCGGCAACGCCATGATCGAAGTACACCCATACCGAAGGAGCCGCCCATGCACGACAGCGCCGACTTCATCGCCGAGGCCTATGAACTCGGTCCGGGGCCCTGGACGTTGACCCCCGTGGCCCGTGGCGCGCTCGGGCAGATCTGGAGGCTCACCGGCCCGGACGGCCCCGCCCGGGCGGCGAAGCAGCTCCTGTTCGACTGCGACGAGGA
This sequence comes from Streptomyces sp. NPDC028289, assembly GCF_055565975.1. Taxonomy (NCBI): domain Bacteria; kingdom Bacillati; phylum Actinomycetota; class Actinomycetes; order Kitasatosporales; family Streptomycetaceae; genus Streptomyces; species Streptomyces sp. NPDC028289. The sequence goes on from NZ_JBVHTI010000004.1 coordinate 151,994, forward strand.
GGACGTGGCGCGGGAGGCCGCCTTACGGCTCGCCGGCGAGCGCCTGGGCATCTCCGCGCCCCGCCTGTTCGCCAACCGCTACGGCGCCCGTCTCACGCGGGTCCCGACCGCCGAGGGGGTGACCCGTGTGAAGCTGTACGACTGGGTCGAGGGCACCCGGGCGGACGTCGCCGACCCGGCGCTCCTGGACTGGTTCGGCCGGACCATGGGCCTGCTCCACCGTGCGGGCGCGGGCGCGACGGAGGCACCGAACGAGTGGTACGAGCGGTGTCCCCGGGACGGCGACTGGAAGGACCTGCACGGGAAGGTGACCGAGGCCGGGCTGCCCTGGGAGGACGCGCTCGGCCGGTTCATCAGTACCTCGGCGGTGGAGCTGGCCCGCTGGGTGAGCCCGTCCGACGCGGCCGACCGGGTGATCTCCCATCTGGATCTGCAACCCCAGAACGTCCTGGTCGGCCCGGCCGGCCCGGTCCTGCTCGACTGGGACAACGCCGGACCCACGTCCGCGGAACGGGAGCTGGCACAGGCCCTGTTCGTCTGGTCGGGCGGCAACCACGGGGACCCGGCGGCCGCCCGGCGCCTGGTCCACGCCTACCGGCAGGCGGGTGGCCCCGCCACCGTCCGGGGCCCGGAGTCGTTCTCCATGCTCTTCGCGACCGCGCTGAACTACATCCGGGTCCAGGCCGAGGCCGCCGTCGATGCCGAACTGACGGCCGCGCAGCGCGCGTTCGCGAACGGCGAGGTCGTGGCCCGGCTGGCCGACGTGCCGGACCTCGCGGCCGTGTTCCGACTGGTCGCGGCCGTCACGGACGAGTAGCCGTGCCCGGTCCGCTTGATCACCGCGCACCCCATCGGTGAGGGTGGGCGAAGGACACAGTCGACGGAAGGTCCCATCGTGACAAGCTTTCCGGCGTACACGCTCAACGACGGTACGACGATCCCCGCCGTCGGCCTCGGCACCTGGCCGATGGACGACACGCAGGCCGAGCAGGCCGTTCGCCACGGCCTGGAGCTGGGTTACCGGCTTGTCGACACGGCGGTGAACTACCGCAACGAGTCCGGGGTCGGCCGGGGTGTCGCGAGCAGCGGCGTGCCCCGTGAGGAGGTGGTGGTGACGACGAAGCTGCCGGGCCGCCACCACGGCTACGAGGAGACCCTCGCCTCCTTCGAGGAGTCCCGGCACCGGCTGGGCCTGGAGTACGTGGACCTGTATCTGATCCACTGGCCCAACCCGCGGGTCGGCAAGTACGTCGACTCGTGGCGGGCGATGATCAAGCTGCGCGAGGAGGGGCTCGCGCACTCGATCGGCGCCTCCAACTTCACCGAGGAGCACCTCACCCGGCTGGAGAAGGAGACCGGGGTGCTGCCCTCGGTGAACCAGGTGGAGCTGCACCCGCTGTTCCCGCAGGACGGGCTGCGGGCCTTCCACGCGGAGAAGGGCATCGTCACCGAGAGCTGGAGCCCGCTCGGCCGGGACGTCCGGCTCCTCGACGACCCGGCGGTCGCCGCCGTCGCGGAGGCGCACGGGGTGACGCCCGCCCAGGCGGTGCTGCGCTGGCACGTCCAGCTCGGTGCCCTGCCCATCCCGAAGTCGGCGGACCCCGGGCGGCAGCGGGCCAACCTGGACCTGTTCGGTTTCGAACTGGACGCCGCCCAGATGGCCGCGGTCTCCGAGCGGTCCCGCCGGCGGCTCGGCGGCGACCCGGACAGCCACGAGGAGTTCTGAGCCGCCCGCCTGGGTACTCGGGACGCGCGTCCGAGGGAAGGAGCCGTGGTGGGTGGCGACGACGACCGGTTGCGTACGTACCGTGACAAGCGTGACTTCGAGCGGACCAGGGAGCCGTCGGGAGAGGCGACGGGGGCCGGTGACCGGCTCCGGTTCGTGGTGCAGATCCATGACGCGCGCCGGATGCACTTCGACTTCCGGCTGCAGGTCGGCGACGTCCTGAGGTCCTGGTCGGTCCCGAAGGGCCCGTCCGCCGACCCCGGCGACAAGCGGCTGGCCGTGCCCACCGAGGACCATCCGCTGGAGTACGAGGACTTCGAGGGCGTGATCCCGAAGGGCGAGTACGGCGGTGGCACCGTGATCGTCTGGGACCACGGCTGGTACGAGCCGCTCGGTCACGACCGCAGGGGGCGCCCGGTCGGCTTCGGGGAGTCGCTGGAGCGCGGGCACGCCACCTTCCGGCTGCACGGCTCCAAGCTGCACGGCGAGTACGCCCTGACCCGGTTCCGGGGCCGGGACGGCGAGGACGCCTGGCTGCTGGTGAAGAAGGGGGCCGGCCGCTCGGACGGCCACGGCACGCCCGACCCCCGGCGGGCCCGTTCGGTGCGGTCCGGGCGCACCCTCGCCCAGGTCGCGGCGGACGCCGGCGAGGCGTGACGGGCGGTGTCCGGCCGCGTGAGCGGCAACGCCTCCTGCGCGTACGCGGATTGAGCCGTTCCTGCCCCGGCCGGCCGGGCGGGGGCCTATGTTCACGAAGGTACTCGACCTTCGGTCCAGGAGGCCCCCACACATGCGTACCGCGCTCCGTACCGCCATGGCCGGGGCGGTCGCCGCCGGCACTCTGCTGACCTGCGGCACCGCCCATGCCACCCCCGCCGGACCCGGCGTGACCGGCAGGGTGATCAGCCAGACCACCGTCGGCGACACCGACTACGTGCTGCGGGAGATCACCGTCCCGCCCGGCCAGACCACCGGCTGGCACTACCACGACGGCCCGGTCTACGGGTACGTCCAGAAGGGCACGCTGAGCCACTTCCACTCCGACTGCAAGGAGGACGGCGTCTACCGGCGGGGCGGCGCGGTGTACGAGTCGGGCGGGCCGGACGACGTGCACCTGGGCGCCAACCTCGGCGACACCGACCTGGTCCTGGACGTGCTGTACATCCTGCCGCACGGTTCGCCGTACTCGGAGTCGGTGCCGAACCCGGGCTGCGACTTCGAGTAGCGCCGGGCGTCGTGTCGCTGTCGGGGGGGCAGCCGCAACGGGCCTCAGGGCAGCGGCTGTTCGGCCCAGATCGTCTTGCCGCTGCCCGTCTGCCGGCTTCCCCAGCGCTGGGTGAGCTGGGCGACCAGGAGCAGGCCGCGGCCGCCCTCGTCGAAGGCGTGCGCCCGGCGCAGGTGCGGTGAGGTCGAACTGCCGTCGGAGACCTCGCAGATGAGCGCGCGGTCGCGGATCAGCCGCAGCTGGATGGGCGGTTCGCCGTAGCGGATGGCGTTGGTGACGAGTTCGCTGACGACGAGTTCGGTGACGAACGCGGCCTCGTCCAGGCCCCAGTGGGTGAGCTGCTCGGTGGCCGCCTGCCGGAAGTGCGCCACCGCGGCGGGGTCGCGCGGCACGTCCCAGGTGGCGACCCGGTCGGCGCCGAGGGCGCGGGTCCGGGCCAGCAGCAGGGCGACGTCGTCGGACGGCTCTTCCGGCATGACGGCCTTGAGCACGTTGTCGGTGAGGTCCTCCAGGGAGTCGGCGGGTGCGCTCAGGGCGCGGCACATCTCCTCGGTGGCGCGGTCCACGTCCCGGTCGCGGTCCTCGATCAGACCGTCCGTGTAGAGGGCGACGACGGCTCCCTCGGGCAGTTCGAGCTCCGTCGCCTCGAAGGGCAGACCGCCGACGCCGAGCGGCGGGCCCGCGGTCATCGGGATCAGCTCGGCCTGGCCGCCCGGCAGGACGACCGCGGGCGCCAGGTGCCCGGCGGCGGCGAGGCTGAGCCGCCGCGAGACGGGGTCGTAGACGGCGTACAGGCAGGTGGCGCCGAGTTCGGCGACCTCCTCGCCGGAACCGTCCGCGGCCAGGTGGGTGACCAGGTCGTCCAGGTGGGTGAGGAGTTCGTCGGGGGGCAGGTCCACGTCCGCGAGGGTGCGTACGGCGGTGCGCAGGCGGCCCATCGTGGCGGAGGAGCGGATGCCGTGGCCGACGACGTCACCGACGACCAGGCCGACGCGGCTGCCGGAGAGCGGGATCACGTCGAACCAGTCGCCGCCGATGCCGGCCAGCGAACCGCAGGGCAGGTAGCGGTGGGCGACCTCGACGGCGGCCTGGGGCAGGCCGCGGGGCAACAGGCTGTGCTGGAGGGCGAGGGCGGTGGCGCGCTCGCGCGCGAAGCGGCGGGCGTTGTCGATGCAGACGGCGGCGCGGCTGGCCAGTTCCTCGGCGAAGAGGGTGTCGTCGACGACGTAGGCGTCGGGGTGGCGCATGCGCACGCCCACGACGGCTCCGAGCAGGACGCCCCGGGCCTGCAGAGGTACGGCGATCATGGAGTGGACGCCCGCGCGGTAGGGGCGGCCCTCGGGCGCGCGGGCGTTGCGCTCGTCGACCCAGCGGCGGAACTCGGGCTCGCCCGCCTGGCTGACCACGGCCCGCCGCTCCCGCAGCGCCCGCGCCGGCGGTGAGGCCGCCGGGTGCACCTCGGCGTCGCCCAGCCGTACGGCGGCCTCGGGGGTGCCCTCGGTCACGGAGCCGTGGGCGACGCGGCGCAGCGAGATGTCGCCCTCCGGCACGGTGGGCGGTTCCTCGGCGCCGAGGACCCAGTCGAGGAGGTCGACGCTGGCGAAGTCGGCGTACCGGGGGACGAGGAGTTCGACGAGTTCCTCGGCGGTGCGCACCACGTCCAGGGTGGTGCCGATGGAGGTGGCCGCCTCGTTGAGGAGTGCGAGCCGGAGCCGGGCCAGGTACTGCTCGGTGCTGTCGAAGGCGGCGAGGGCGACGGCGATGAGCTCGCCGGCGGGGTCGCGCAGCGGCCACATCTCGATGCTCCAGGCGTGTTCCCGGTTCAGGGTGGGGGCGCCGGTGAAGCTCTCGTAGCGGACGGGCCGGCCGGTCTCGACGACCTGCCGCAGATGGCGCACGAAGCCCTCGCTGTGCGGGGCCTCCTCGACGGTGTCCAGGAAGAAGCGGCCGAGCAGGGCCGCCTCGGGGACGCCCATGACGTGGCAGGCGACGTCGTTGGAGCGGAGGTGGCGCTGGCGTACGTCGAAGACCGACATGGACATCGAGGCCTGCTGGAAGGCCTGGTCGGCGAGGGTGGGGGCGGCCGGAAAGGGCGGGTCGGCGGTGAGCACGTAGCCGGTGGTCGCGCCGTCGGAGCCGAGGACGGGGCAGGCGGTCAGGGCGAGCTCCGTGCGGCGTCCGTCGGCGCGGCGCAGGGCGACGGTCCCGGAGCGGGCGGCCAGCGCCTCGGCGGGCACCTGCTCGGCGAGGAGGGCGGTGGCGGGCCTGCCCACGACCTCCTCCGCCCGGTGACCGGTGAGCGCCCGCGCGCCCTCGCTCCACCCCGTCACCCGGCCGAGGGCATCGATGACCGCCGTGGCAGCGACACGCTCCATACGCCCCAGGATGAGACCTGTGCCCCGGGGCATCAAGCGCGGTCCCGGGCCGTCCGCTCAGGCCTGGTGGGACCGCAGGGCGGCCAGCGCCCGGTCGGCGTGGGTGTTCATGCGCAGCTCGCTGCGGACGACCTCCAGGACGGTACGGTCCTGGGCGATCACGAAGGTGGCCCGCTTGGTCGGGGCGAGTGAGAAGCCCCGCTTCACGCCGAACAGCTCCCGGACGGTGCCGTCCACGTCGGAGAGCAGCGGCATGCCGAGCGTGTGCTTCCCGGAGAACTCCTGCTGGCGCTCCACGCTGTCCCCGCTGATCCCGACGGGCCGGGCGCCGGCGGCCGCGAACTCGGCGGCGAGGTCCCGGAAGTGGCAGGCCTCGGCGGTACAGCCGGCCGACAGGGCGGCGGGATAGAAGAAGAGCACGACCGGCCCGTCGGCCAGCAGTTCCGTGAGGGTCCGCGTCGTACCGGTCTCGTCCGGCAGCGCGAAGTCCTCGGCCTTGCTTCCCACCTCGACAGGTGCCGCCATCTATCGGCCCTCCTCGTTGCGTGCGACCCCGCGCGCCCACAGCACCAGGGGGATCTGGAGCGGCAGGCGAACGAGGGCCGCGGTCCTGTGCGGCTCGGGCCGCTTCTGCCAGTCGGCGGCCATCTGCACGTTGGCCGGGAACACACCCACGAAGAAGGCGGCGGCCGCCCGGGCCGCCGCCTTGCGGGTCCGCGGCAGGGCGATCCCCGCCGCCAGCGCCAGCTCCACGGCCCCGCTGCCGTACGTCCAGGCGCGCGGGGACCCCGGCAGCGCCTTCGGGATCGTCGCGTCGAACTGCTTCGGCACCGCGAAGTGGGCGACCCCGGCGGTGGCGAGCAGTCCCGCGAGCAGCAGGGGTGAACGTTCGGACCGGGCCACGAAGCCTCCTCTGACGACCTGCCGCCGGATACTACCGGTCGGTACCGGCCCGCTCCGCGCCGGGTGGGCCGTCCGCTCGTCCGCGCCTGCCGCCGCCTCACACGGCCCGGGACGCCGGCGGCGCCGTCTCGGCGCTCTCCTGGCCGGGCTCGTCCTCGACCGCGTAGGCCAGGAAGTCGTCGACCATGCGGTGGAAGAGCACGGCCAGTTGCCGCAGCTCCTCCGGCTCCCAGTCGCCGAGGGCCAGCTGCATGCCCCGTGCCCCGGCGTCCCGGACCCGGTCGACGGCGGCCCGGCCGGCGTCGGTGAGCTCGATCCGCTGGGCGCGGCGGTCGTCGGGGTCGGGGACGCGGGTGACGTAGCCCGACCGCTGGAGCTGCTGCACCGTCCGCGTCACGTGGGACGCCTCGACCCCGAGCCGTTGCGCCAGCTCCCCCGGGCGCAGCGGCTCGGAGTCGGCGACCTGGCGCAGCAGGGCCACCGCGGCGCGGTCCAGCGGCACCCCGGCCAGGGCCATCAGCCGCTCGTGCTGGCGGGCCCGGGTACTCAGGTAGGTGATGCGCGTCAGGGCGCGCTCGATCTCCACGACCTCCGGGGTGGCGGCGGGGACGTCTGGCAGCGGTTCTGTGGGCATACCGGCCAGTTTACCATATCGTTGCGTAACTCAAGTAAGTTACTGCGTGGGTTTACCCCCCGTACTGCCGGGCGCGTACACCCCGGGGGTCAGATTCCATGCTCTCGCAACGGCCCGACGGTGAGTCCCCGCCGGTCGCAGCTGTCCAGGAGGCGGGGCAGCGCGCCCAGCGCCGAGCGCCAGGCGCCCGGCGCCGAGGTGCAGTCGGAGTCGTGCAGCAGGATCGTGCCGCCGCCGTCCAGGTCCCGGACGACCGTGCGATGGACGGAGTCCGGGGTGGCGCGGGCAGTCCAGTCCTCGCCCCAGCAGGTCCACAACACGGGGGTGAGACCGAGCCTGCGGGCGGCCAGGTGGGCCGCCGTGGACATCACTCCGTACGGCGGCCGGAACAGCCGCGGCGCCTGTCCGGTGAGCTCGCCGACGGTGTCCCGGGCCCGCGCGAAGTCGTCGTGGGTGGCCCGGGGGCCGCGCAGCAGGAGCGGTCGATGCAGCCAGCCGTGGATCCCCACCTCGTGTCCGGCCGCGGCGATCTCCCGGACCAGGCCGGGTGAGCGGCGGGCCTGGCAGCCGAGCAGGAAGAAGGTGGCCCGGACCCGCCGCTCGTCCAGGGCACGCAGGAAGAACGGGGTCGACAGCGGGTCCGGGCCGTCGTCGAAGGTGAGGGCGACGTGGTCCGCCCGGCCCCGGCCGGCCAGGCGGGGCATGGCGCGGTTGCGCAGCGGTCCGAAGGTGGAGATCACGGGGGCCGCGTGCAGGGCGAGCGCCGGGAGGGTGGCGAGGGCGGCCGTGCGCAGGAGCCGTACGGGGGCGGTCACGAGTGGTGGTCCTCCTGGTGCGGGCCGCCGGGGTGGGTGTCGTCGTCGAGGTCGAGGGTGTGGTCGATGGCGTGGATGACGCCCGGCGCGCTGCCGGTCGTGGCGACCGCGGTGCCGACCGCGCCGGCCCAGAGGGCACAGGCCACGGCCGCGCTGGCGGCGAGACGCCGGAGCGCCGGGCGCGGCCCACGCCGGGCGGGCACGACGCGCGGAGCGCGGACGACCGGGCCCGCCGCGGGCGTCGACGGCAGGCCGGGGCCGGGCGGGGCGGGCAGCGGGCCGCCGGTACGGCAGGCGCGGGCTATCTCGTCCGCGGGGCCCGCCCCGGCGGCGGCGAACAGGGCGCGGCCCGCCTCGCGTTGCAGCAGGCCGCGCGGGCCGTCGATCAACTCGTACAGGACGTCCTTGAGTTCGCCCGGGTCGCGGATCCAGGCGGCGACCCCGGCCTCGTCGAGCGCCGCGGCGTTGGTGAGGCCGTGCCCCGGTATGCAGCGGTAGCTCGCGACGGGCAGGCCGGCGGCGAAGGCCTCCAGCGAGGTCAGACCGCCCGCGTTCTGCACCAGCACGTCGGCCGCGTGCATCAGGCCCGGCATGTCGTCGACCCAGCCGTAGGCGTGCTCGATGCCGTCGGCGCGCAACTGCGCCGCGAGGACCTCGTTGCGGCCGCAGACGACGACCGGTACGGCCGCGCCGCAGTCGCGCAGTTCCAGGGCCACCTGCCGGACCGGGCCGACCCCCCAGGAACCCGCGACCAGCAGGGCCAGCGGGTCGTCCGCGGGGAGCCCGAAGCGGGCCCGGGCCGCCCGGCGCCGCTCGGGGTCGGCGGGGCGGAAGCGCGGGTCCGCCACCGGGCCGCCCACCCGGACGTCCCGGGCACCCAGGGCGCGGGCCTGCGCGGCGGGTACGGCGTGGGCGGCGAGGTGGACATCGACACCCTCGGCCACCCACAGCGGGTGCACCGAGAAGTCGGTGAGATAGGTGAACACCGGCACGTCGAGGCGGCCGGTCAGCCGCAGCATGCCCAGGACGCGGCTGGCGCCGGGGTAGGTGGAGACGACGGCGCCGGTGTCGGCGGGCAGGGCGGCGCGCATGCGGTTCTCGGCGGTGCGCAGCAGGGCCCGGGCCAACGGGCCGCCGCCTCCGGCGCGTTCGGTGCTGGTGTAGACGCGCTGGTAGGCCCAGGGCGCCCGGACGAGCATCCGGTGGTAGCCGTCGCGGACGGCCCGGCCGAGCCGGGCGGGCAGCAGGTCGAGCAGGTCGTACCGGTCGACCGCGACACCGGCCGCCGTCAGCCGGCGTTCCAGTTCGCGCGCGGCGCCGTCGTGACCCGCGCCGATGCTCGCGGAGACGATCACGACGCGCTCGGCCGGCGGCACGGGCCGGGGAGCGCGGGCGGGCCGGGGACGCAGGGCGGCGGCCGCCAGGGCACGCAGATGCACCGTACTTCCGAGGTGGGGCATGGGTGGGTTCCTCCGCAGAGACTCCGCAGGTGGAGTGGAGCGGCGAAACTCTACAACATGTAGTAGGTAAACTCGTACAACTCGTAGTAGACAGTTTCGTGCAGCTAGGCAGCGCCCGCCCCCCGTTCCTGCATGCCGTAGTAGCAGTCCGGGTGGGCTGTGGTCTCGAACGCAGGTTGAAGGATGGTGAACGGTGCGCGACCGGAAGATCGACGAGACCGGCGAGGCGTCCGGTTCGCCGCGTGCGTGACCGCGCCGAAGGACACCGGACTGGCCGGCACAGCCGCCCGCGCACAGCCCCTGCGGGCACCGGCCCCGCGACCACGACGGGCCGTTCCGGGACCCGCGCTGATCGCCGCAGGGCTTGACACCACGATCTGAACGAGGGTTATCGTCACCCGACGATCGTCAGGTTTCCTGATGGTCGTTCCGTCGCCCGCCGGGTGCCGCCCCGTGGCGCAGGCCCCTTCCGATCGGAGCCCCATGTCCCTCCTGGCCCGTCCCTGGGTCGCCGCGCTCGCCGCGAAGACCATGCAGCGGCTGACCCTGCTCGCGAGCAGGCGCCCCAGCGGCCCGGGCTCCGACGCCGCCGCGCACGCCCGGTTCCCCGAATTCCCCCGCACGGTACGGACGTTGACCATCCCCACCGCCGTCGCCCCGGCCCGCGCCACGGTGTACCTGCCGACGACCACGGATCCCGCTCCCCCGGTGCACGTGAACTTCCACGGCGGCGGTTACGTCATGTCGCTCACCGAACTCGACGACCCGCTCTGCCGGTTCCTGGCCGCGCAGGCCGGGGTGGCCGTCGTCAACGTCGACTACGTCGTCGCCCCGCAGCACCCCTTCCCGGCCGCGCCGCGCCAGGCCTACGAGGTGGTCCGCTGGATCGCCGGACACGCGGCCGAGCAGGGCTGGGACGGCGCCCGGCTCACCGTCGGCGGGCAGAGCGCAGGCGGCGGCCTCGCGGCGGCGGTGGCCCGGCAGGCGCTGGCCGAGGGCGGCCCCTCGATCGCCCTCCAGGTCCTGCACTATCCCCCGCTGGACCTGGCGACGAGCGCCACCGACAAGCGGTCCGCCGTCGCCCGACCGGTACTGCGGCCCTGGATGGCCGAGGTGTTCGACACGGCGTACGTCCCCGACCCGAAGCGGCGCGCCGACCCGCTGGTGTCCCCCGCGCACCCGTCCGACACGGCCGACCTGACCGGCATCGCGCCGGCGCTGGTGATCACCGCCGAGCACGACCTGCTCAGGGCGGAGGGCGAGCGGTACGCCTCACGGCTGGAGGCCGTGGGGGCACTGGTCGAACACCACGAGGTGGCGGGCGTGGACCACGGGTACGACGGCACGGACGATGTGAAGGCGCGGGAGGTGTATGCGCTCATCGCGCGTCATGTGCGGTCAGTCGGGGGGCCGGGCGCCTGAGAGATCGGGGTGTGCTGCCGGTGGGCGGCTGACCGTTGCCGGTGGCTGGTCGCGCCCACGCGGCGGTAGCCGCACATTCACTGCAGCCCCGCGCCCTGACGGGGCACCGACGGACCGTTGCTCACAGGGCCAGGTGCATCCGTCGAAGTCCGCTGCGGTTCGGCAGCGCCCCATCGGGGCGCTGGGGGTACCCCCGGCCGAAGGCTGGGGGAGGAACTGCGCGACCGGCCACGACGGCGCCGCAGTCGGCCGATCGCAGCCCTTCCAGTGGAGCATCTACCCTTCGAACCGCGGCGCAGTGACCCCCAACCGGTCGGCATGCTCGGCGAGTTCACGCCACACCTTCGCGGCCACGGGGATGCCCTTCGTCCCCCGCCCCTCCGCCACCGCCGCGCTGCGCTCACCGGGGTAGAACACCCCGTCCGCGCCTGCCGCGACCGGCAGACCCTTCAGCGTGCTCAGGGTGTCGTCCACGTTCGCGGTGAAAGCCTCCGGGTCACCGAAAGCGGCCGGGTCCACGGCGATGAGCAGGGCGTTCTGCCGGTGCTTGCGGTCGCCCGCGTGGAACGACGCGAAGATCGGCGCGCCGACGAGAACACTGGTGAGGAGTTCGAAGGCGAGGGACATGCCGGAACCCTTCGCGCCGCCCAACGGCAGGGGCATGACCGCCAGTTCCGGGTCGGTCGTCGGGGTGCCGTCCTCCGTGGCGGCCGCGCCCTCCGGCAACGGCGTGCCGCTCGCCTTGGCCTGCCGGATCTTGCCGAGGGCGATGGTGGCGGTGGCCATGTCCAGCAGCAGCGGGGCGTGGTCACGGGCCGGCACGGCGATGGCGAGGGGGCTGGTGGCGACGGCCGCGCCCTTGACACCGGTGTAGCCCATGTTGGGCATGCCGGCCACGAAACCGAGCCCGACCAGGCCCTGCTCGGCGATCCGGGACACGTAGTAGCCGATGGCGCCGGTGTGCACCGTGCGGCGGACGCCGACCGAGGCGATGCCCGTCTCGCGGGCACGCCGTACCGCCTCGTCGGCGGCGGCCGTCAGGGCGACCGGGCCGGGGGCGCGGTCGGCGTCGAGGACGGCGGCGGCCGGGGCCGTCGACTCGATCGTCATCTCCGGCCGCGCGTTGGCGACGCCCTTGGCGAGCAGGTCCAGGTAGGCGGGGACGCGGGCGGTGCCGTGCGAGTCGACGCCGCGCTGCGCCGCCCAGACGAACACGTCGGCGGTGGTGCGGGCGTGTTCGGCGCTCAGGCCGCCCTTTTCGAGGAGGGCGGCGGAGAAGGCGCGCAGGTCGTCGGCGGGCACCAAGATCTTGGTGGGGGTGTTGGACATGGTTGCGGTGTGTCTCCTGGCTAGCGGGTGACTAGGACGTCCACGACGGCGGTCGTGCCCTCGGCCACGGCCTTCAGGGCGCGTTCGAGCGCCGGCGCGAGTGCCTCCGACGTGTCGACGGTCTCGGTGTGCATGCCGAACGGCTCGGCGAAGTCGGCGAGCCGGGGCAGCCGGTGCAGATCGGTGCCGAGCCACTCGCCGGTCTCGGCGGCCGCTCCGTCGGGGTAGAAGCGGCGGTGGTTGAGGTTCATCGACTTGTAGACACGGTTGTTGAACACCACGATCAGCAACGGCAGTTCGTACGCGTTGGAGGCGTCGTACGACGGGATCACCGGGTTGTAGGTGAAGGCGCCGTCGCCGATGGTGAGGACCACCGGCCGCTCCTTCGCGGCGAGTTTGACGCCGAGGGCGACCGCGATGCCCTGGCCGAGTCCGCCCTGGACGTAGAAGTAGGAGTCCGGGTCGGCGGTCTGGACGTGCCGCTTGACGACGCGGCTGTGCGTGATGGTCTCGTCGACGACGATCGCGTCCTGCCCGTGCAGCAGCCGGCGCAGGGTGGCGGCGACCAGCACCGGGTCGACGCCCTTGGCCTCGGCCGCCTTCGTCTCCGCCGCCGCGATCGCGGACTGCTCGGCGGCGTGCCGTTCCTGCTGGGCGGCCCTGCGGATCTCGACCGCCTCCTCGTCGAGGTCCTTGGCCCGCTTGGCCAGCTGGCGCAGCGTGTTGGCGACGTTGCCCTCCAGGTAGGCGTCGGCGAACAGCACCTGGTAGACGACGTGCGGGCGCTGCGGGACCTCGTCGACGACGACGATCTTCGCCTTGGCGGGGCGGCGCGAGGGCGGATAGAACGGGGCGCGGCAGTTGACGAGGAGGATCAGGTCGGCCGAGTCCATCCAGGGGCCGATGTCACTGCCCGCGTGCAGCGGGTGGGTGCGCGGGAAGTTGCCGCACACCGCCGAGTCCGGCTCCACGACCGGGATGTTCCAGGCCTCGGCGAAGGCGACGAGGGCCTCGAAGCCGCCCGCCTCGCGCCCCGCCGTCTCGGTGACGATCACCGGGTTGGCGGCCTCGCGGATCAGCTGCGCGACCGGGTCGACCTCCTCCGGCGAGCTGTGCGTGGAGCCCGGCGGGACGACGGGCTTGGCCTCGCGGCCGTCCCACTCCTCCAGGAGGATCTCCAGGGGGATGTTCAGGTACGCCGGTCCGGCCGGGGCCCGCCAGGCCAGTTCCGCCGCCCGGGTGATCATGGTGGGCAGCGTGTGCACGCCGGCGGCCTCGGTCGACCACTTGGTGAAGGGCTGGGCGATGCCGTGCGGGCCGCCCACGATCGACAGGTTGCGGTACCACTGACCGCCCGGGTCGTGCCCGGGAGCGTCGCCGTACGTGGTCGACTCGGACGAGGCGACCACCATCGGCACGCCGGCCAGCAGCGCGCCGTGCACGGCCATCGAGCCCTGGAGCAGGCCCGGCGCCGCGTGCAGCAGGACGCCCTGCGGGCGGCGCTCGACCAGCCCGTAGCCGGTGGCCATGCCGACGGCGACCGTCTCGTGGGTCAGGTCGAGGTACCGCGGGGCGGGCTCGCCGTCGCGGTGGCGGCGGGCCAGCGCCTCCCACACCGGGGCCCATTCGGACCCCGAGGAGCAGAAGACGTAGTCGGCGCCCGCCGCGTTGAAGGCGGAGACGACGGCGTCCCCGCCGTCGATTCGTGGGTTGTTGGTCATCGCCGGTGTTTCCTCAGCCCTCGATCGGCCAGTTCAGGACCTCGGAGATACCGCGGCCCATGATCCATTCAAGCTCCTCGGGCGTGAAGTCCCAGTGCTTGGTGAACTGCTCGATCGTGTCGGTGTAGGTGATGCCGTGGCCGAGCAGGCGGGTGATGTCGGTGCCGTAGAAGCAGCGCTGCGGGCCCATCTTGTCGACCATCTCGCGCACGTACTTCTGGATGTTGTTGTTCGGGAACGGCTGGGTGGAGTAGCCCGGCAGCGCCGACACCTTGACGTAGATGTTGGGGTGCACATGCAGGTCGGCGGTCTCCGACACCCAGTAGCCGATGGCGTCGTCGACGCAGCGGGCCATGATGCCCATGTGGTCGATGATGATCTTCAGCTCGGGGTGCTTGGCGGCGATCTCGCCGAGCTCGCGCTTCCAGATCGGCGCGTGGACCATGGTGGGGATGCGCAGTTCCTCGGCGATCGGCCAGTACCAGTCGTTGGTGCCGTCGATCATCCAGTTGCGGTCCTGCGGCCGGTGGAAGGTGAGCCGGGTCCCCTTGACGTGCGGGTTCTGCGCGAAGTCCTTGAGCATGGCCTTGCCCTCTTCGGGCTTGTTCTGCGGGATGCGGGCCATGATGCCGAACCGGTCCGGGTGGGCCTCGCAGGCCTCCAGGGCGTAGTCGATGCGGTCGCCCTCCCAGGACGGCGGCAGGATCAGCGCCCGGTTCACGCCGGCCTCGTCCATCAGCTCCAGGGCCTCCTCGTAGGAGAAGGGGTCCTCGCGATGGCCATTGAGCCGGATCCGCTCCCGGGCGCCGGGCACCCACGGGCGGTCCGGGGTCTCTTCCTTCCAGATGTGGATCTGCGTGTCGACGACGAACATGTCCGAACTCTTTCTCTCGAAGGGGGTGGTGGAGCGGTGTGGAAGGAACGCTAGGCGGCCGGTGCGCTCTTGCGGAGATCCCGGCGCGCAAGCTGTTGTTGCGCGGAAGTGCGCTGTTCGCGGGGCATGTCGCCGGTGTTTCAGGCGTCGTCGAAGACGGCCGCGGTGATGTGTTCGGCGATCGCCATGGAGGCCGTGGCGGCCGGCGAGGGGGCGTTGCGGACGGCGGTGATCCGGCCGACCCGGTGGATGCGGAAGTCGTCCACGAGCGTGCCGTCGCGGTCCAGCGCCTGGGCGCGTACGCCCGCGCCGCCGCGCACCACGTCACGGACGCCGACCCCCGGGACGTACAGCTTGGCGTCCTCCATGAAGGCGGCCGCGGAGAAGGACCCGCGGTACTCCCTGATGCCGGTACGCCAGTGCTGGGCAGCCATCCGCCATGCGCCGGGGTAGGCGGCGAGGGCCAGCAGGTCGCGGGGCGAGATTGTGGTCCGGGTGTATCCCTCCTTGGCGAGGGCGAGGACGGCGTTGGGTCCGACCTCCACCGAGCCGTCGACGCGCGGGGTGAAGTGCACGCCGAGGAAGGGGTAGCGGGGGTCGGGCACCGGGTAGACGAGCCCGCGCACGAGATGGGCCCGGTCCGGCTTCAGCAGCATGTACTCGCCGCGGAACGGAATGATCCGGGGCTCCTGCCTGTCCTGTGCCAGCTTGGCCACGGAGTCGGACTGGAGGCCGGCGCAGAGGATCAGCCGGTCGACACGGACCCGGTCCTGGCCGGAGGCGACCTCGATACCGCCGGGCACGGTGCTGATCGAGGTGACCGCGAAGCCGAGGCGCACCTCGCCGCCGGAGTCGATGACGTCCTTCGCGAACGCGCGGGCGATCGCCGGATAGTCGGTGATCGCGGTGCGCGGGGAGTGCAGGGCCGCGATGCCGCCGACGTGCGGCTCCAGCTCCCTGATCTCCTCGCGCGAGATCTTCCGCAACTCCGGTACGTGGTTGTTCTTCGCCCGCTCGTACAGGTTCTCCATCCTGCCGAGCTCGTCCTTCCGTACCGCCACGACCAGCTTGCCGATCTCGTCGTACGGCAACTGCCGGTCCCGGCAGTACTCGCGCAGCAGGGACACGCCCCGCACGCACAGGTCGGCCTTCAGGCTGCCGGGCGTGTAGTAGATGCCCGCGTGCACCACGCCGGAGTTGTGGCCGGTCTGGTGCCGGGAGACCTCCTGCTCCTTCTCGAACACCACGACCCGGGTGCCGGGGCGGCGCAGCGCGATCTCGCGGGCCGTGGCCAGGCCCACGATGCCGGCGCCGACGACTCCGACCGTCTCGTCAGCCACGGGCCCGCTCCGGGGCACCGAAGTGGACGGCCACCGTCTTGACGCGCGTGGAGAACCTCAGGACCTCTTCGCCCTGCTCCTTGTAGCCGGTGCCGGAGTCGTGGAAGCCGCCGAACGGCAGGTGGACGTCCCAGCCGGTGGTCGTCGTGTTGACCGCGACCTGCCCGCACTCGGCCTCGTCGGCGAAGCGGTACGCCGAGCCGAGGTCGCGGGTGAACACGGCGGCGGCGAGCCCGAACCCGGAGTCGTTGACCGCCTCGACGGCCGCCGCGAAGTCGTCCACCGCGCGGACGGCGAGGACGGGTCCGAAGACCTCCTCCCGCCAGACGGCCATGTCCGGGGTGATGCCGGCGAGGACGGCGGGTTCCACGTAGCAGCCGTGGGGCCGTTCGCTGTCCGCCCGGCCTCCGGTGAGCACGGTCGCGCCCTGTTCCACCGCCCTGCCCAGGTCGGCGAGGACGCTGTCGCGCTGCTTCGGGCTGGACAGCGGGCACAGGGTGGTCGCCGGGTCGGTGCCGGGGCCGACGGTCAGCGTCCGCACCTGCGCGACCAGCAGCGTGACGAACTCGTCGTACACCGGCCGCTCGACGATCACCCGGCTGGTGGCCGTGCAGCGCTGCCCGGCCTGGCCGAAGGAGGCGGCCACGACGGCCTTCGCGGCGGCCGGCAGGTCGGCGTCGCGCAGCACCACCGACGCGTTCTTGCCGCCGAGTTCGCCCTGGAAGCGGACGTTGCGATCGGCGAGGCGGCGGCGGATGCGGTTGCCCACGGCGTTGGAGCCGGTGAAGGTGATGCCGGCGATCCGGGGGTCGTCGAGGAGGGCCTCCTCGATCTCGGCGGTCCGGCCGGTGACCACGTTGAGGACGCCTGCGGGCAGGCCCGCGTCGTGCAGGGCGCGGGCGAGGTGAAGCCCCGACAGCGGTGTCTCCGTGGCCGGCTTGAACACGGCCGCGTTCCCGGTGGCGAGCAGCGGTGCGAGCTTGCGGGCCGGGGTGATCAGCGGGTCGTTCCAGGGGCTGATCACCAGGATCAACCCGATGGGCTCACGCTGGGTGTGCGTACGGTGGTTCGGGCGTACGTCGTGCAGGAGGGTGCCGTAGCCCTGGCGGGCGAGGCCCGCGTAGTACTCCAGGAAGTCGGCGGCCTTCAGGGTCTCACCGGTCGCCTCGGTCAGGGTCTTGCCGTTCTCGGCGGTGACGTCCGCGGCGATCTCCTCGGCCCGCTCCCGGATCAGGCGGGCCGCCTCGGTGAAGACGCGGGCCCGCTCGAAGGGGCTGGTGCGCTTCCAGACGGCGAAGCCGCGCTCGGCGTGGTCGTAGGCCCGGGTGACGTCCTTCGCGGACAGGGCCGGGACACGGGCGAGGAGGGTGCGGACGTCGGCCGGGTCGTGGACGTCGATCCATTCGCCGGCCCTCACCCACTCCCCGCCCGAGAGGGTTTCCAGAGTGCGCATGGAGATCACTTCCTTCGTCGTCCGCGGTGCCGCCCGTGCGGGCCGTCTGCGACGACACACCATGTGGGAGGGGGTCCACCAGCCCCGCGGGGGCAGGCATTGATTGCGCCGTGCGGAGGCCGTCGGGCGCATGATCCATGCTGGAATCGGGCGGACCGGACACGTTCCGGGACACGTTCTGAGGAGAAGACGGATGGCATACACAGTCGTCGCCCACTATCGCTGCGCGCCCGCCGACGAGGCCGCGGTGCGGGCCGCGCTGCTGAGGGCGCGGGAGGCCACGCGTACGGAGCCCGCGAACCTGATGTACGAGGTGCACGTGGTGGAGGGCGAGCCGGGTGGGTTTCTGTTGTACGAGCGGTATGTCGACCGGGAGGGGTTCGAGGCGCACAAGGCGGCCGAGCACTTCAAGGAGGTCGTCGTGGGGGTGGTGTGGCCGTTGCTCGTGGAGCGCACGGTGATTTTTGCGGAGGTTGTCTAGCGTCTGCCGGGCTCAGGTGCGTTCCGGGGCGCGGGTTGTGTGTGGCTGCTCGCGCAGTTCCCCGCGCCCCTAAAAAAGAAAGGGGCGCTGCACGAGCGCCCCTCAGGGGCGCGGGGAACTGCGCGACCGGCCACGACGGCGCCACAGTCGGCAGATCAGCGCTAGAACTCGTTGCCCCAGCAGTACCGGGCGACGGTCTCGACCAGTACGAGCTTGCGGCGTTGGTCCTCCGCGGTCAGCAGTGGCCTCGACGCCACGTCGGCGAAGCCCCGTGACGGGGACACCGCGCCGTCCTCCAGGTCCTTGAACTCACCCACCGCGTCGATGCGGGACATCACCGCGTCGACGTCTTCGAGTTCGGGCGCCGTCGCGTCGACCACACCCAGGCAGAAGTCCCGGTCGTCCGGCAGTGCCTCGACGAGGTCCAGTTCGGCCGGTGTGCCCTGGTCGAACGGGAGGATCCAGCGGTCGGCGCCGATGCCGGCGTACAGCTGCTCGGCGCGGGCCCGGTCCACCTCGGCCGGGGCCGACCAGCCGGGGGCGACCCCGATGCGGACGCCTTCCGGCCGCTCGTCCAGGCGTACCGCGAGGGCGTCGACGGCGAGCGCGTCCGTGAAGGACAGGGCGCCGGGGTCGGCCGGGCCGGTGCCCACCTGGGCCAGCAGGAGCGGGTTGTCGAGCTGGATAAGGCGGACGCCCTTCGAGACCAGCAGCTCGATCTCGGCCCGGACGATCTCCGCGAGTGCCTCGCCCAGCTCCCGGGCCGAGGAGACGCCGAGGCCCGGCTGGAAGGTGGTGGCCGCCAGATACGCCGGGGAGGGCAGGGTGGCCTTCACGGCGATCACCGTCAGGTCGGCGAGCTGGGCGGACCGGTCGGCGAGCAGCGGGCCGTTGGCCTTGGGCAGGGCTTCGGCAACCCAGTGGACCAGGCCGTCCGGGTCCGCCCCGTCGGTGCGGCGGAAGCCCGACACGCCGTCGAGGACGGCGCTGCGGAAGTCCTCGCGGGGGAAGTCGCCGTCGGTGACGACGGTGGAGCGCAGCTTGCGCTGGTAGGCGACCGCCTCCCGGACCGCCGCGTCGACGGCCTCCGGGTCGGCGGTGGACAGGCCTGCCGGGCGGACCAGGCTGCCGTGGTGGTCGATGCGGTAGTTGAACGTGTCCGCCATGGTGTCAGTCCTTTCCGCCGGAGCCGGTGACGCCCCACGCGGCGAACTCCAGCTCGTAGCCGAGCGCCTTCAGGACCTCCTCGGCGATCCGCTGGTCCTCGTCCGCGGTGCCGCCGGCGATGCCGAGCCCGCCGATGATCTCGCCGTCCTTCTTGATGGTGACGCTGCCCTCGGCGGCCATGATCGGCAGTGCGGCGCCGGGGAGTTGGGAGAGCTGGGAGAAGAAGGCCGGCTGGCTCTCCTGCCACTTCTTCAGCATGGGTCCCGGGCGCTGCATGACGGCCGCCGTGTAGGCCTTCGCACGGGCGATGTCGGGGGTGAGCGGGCGGGCGCCGTCGGGGCGGCGGATGGCGACGGGGAAGCCGCCGGCGTCCACGACGGCGACGCTCACCGCCTTGCCGATCTCCTGGGCGCGCTGGTGGGCGGCGCCGATGATCTCCTCGGCGGCGGCCAGGGTGAGGCTGGTCATGCTGCTTCCTTCGGTGCGGTGAGGGTGCGGCGGAGCCGGGCGACGGCGGCGTTGTACTGCCCGGGCGCCTCCCAGTACATGGAGTGCGGGGCGTCCGGGACGATCTCCAGGTGCGAGCCGGCCAGCAGTTCGTGGGCGCGGGTGACGGTCTTGACGCCGAGGACGGCGTCCTTCTCGCCCGCGAGGAAGGCGACCTTGACGCCGGAGGCCCGGATCTCCTCCAGGGAGGGGCCGTCGGTGTCGAGGTTGCGCAGGTCCTGCATCCTGGCCACGTTGAACGTGCCCATCTGCTGGAAGAGGAAGGTCAGGTCGGCCCGGTCCTGCTGGAACGATTTAGTCAACAGCCGGTCGATGACGGGCAGCTTCACGGCCTCCGCCCGGTCGGCGGCGGCCAGCTCCTTCAGTTCGGGGTGGCTGATGCCGCCGAGGGAGTGGCCGAGGACGACCGAGGAGACCCGCTCGGGGCGGAGCAGCCCGGCACGCAGGGCGGCGACGGAGCCGATGGACTGGCCGACCAGCATGGCGTCGGTGATGTCCTCCTGGTCGAGGACGGCGACCACGTCACCGGGGAAGTCCTGGCCGTCGAACTCCGCCATGGACGAGTCGGACTTTCCGAAGCCGCGCAGGTCCACGGTGACGACCGTGAACTCCTCGCGCAGTGCGGCCACCTGCTGCCACCAGGCGGCGTGGTGCCCGCCGCTGCCGTGCACGAAGAGGATCGCCGGGCCGCTGCCGTGGCGCTCGTAGTAGATGGATGTGCCGTCGGAGTCGGCGATGGGCATGGAGTGAACTCCCGTACAGAGATGCCTAGTTGGGGCGGCGGCTGTGGTAGACGAGCTCGATCATGGTGTGGTCGGGGTCGTGGATGTAGCAGAACTTGGACTGGTTCTCGGGGCGTTCGATCGGCCGGGTGTGCCGGATGCCCAGATCCTTGAGATGGGCGAGGAACTCGTCCCAGTCGTCGACCTCGACGGCGAAGTGGTAGGGCGCCATGCGCTCCATCTCCTCCACGGGAGTGAAGTGCAGGTCGAAGTTGCCCCGGGTCATCAGCACCACGCGGGTGTTGGACTTGGGCTGGATGCGCTTCATCCCGAAGACCTTGGTGTACCAGGCGGCGGTCCGGTCGGGGTCGGTGGTGGGGAAGTTGACGTGGTGGATGTAACGGGGTGCCGCGGTCATGAGTGGTTCCCTTCCAGGTGTACGGGGTTGGACAGCACGCCGATGCCGCTGATCTCGACCTCGACGGTGTCGCCGGGGTCGAGCCGGCAGGTGGACTCGGCGCCCATCCACAGCACGTCACCGGGGTGCAGGGTGATGTGCCGGGTGATCTCGACGATGTAGTCGAAGGGGTCGAAGACCATGTCCCCGGTCGGGAACTCGGCACGTACCTCGCCGTTGACCCGGAGCGTGGTGGTCTGCGCGAGGGCGTCGACGTCGGTCTCGATCCACGGCCCCATCGGCTTGAACGTGTCGCTGTTCTTGCTGCGCCAGAAGGTGCGGTCCTGGTGCTGCCAGGTGCGGGCGCTGACGTCGTTGCCGATGGTCCAGCCGAAGACGGACTTCCGGGCGTCGTCGTACGTCGCGTGCCGGACCGTACGGCCGATGACGGCGACGAGTTCGGGTTCGGCCTCGAAGCGTCCGGTCACCTCGGCCGGCTTGACGATCGGCGAACGGTGGCCGGTGAGCGCGTTGTTGGCGCGGTAGCCGACCTCGGGGCGCTCGGGCGTCGCGGCCCCGGCGTGCTCGATGTGCCGGGGGTAGTTGTGGCCGACGGCGTAGAACACGCCCGGTACGACGGGCGGCAGCCAGGTGGCGCCGGCGAACGGGATCGTGCCGAGGACGTCGGGCTCGCCCTCCAGCGGCGACCCGGAGAGCAGTTCGATACGGGACTCCCCCACCCGGCCCCAGACCGCCCGTCCCTCCACCGAGACTCGCGCGTACCTCATGGCGTCAGCAGGTGGGAGACGCGCTTGGTGACCAGGTAGGCGTCCAGCGCCTCCGGCCCGCCCTCCCGGCCGTACCCGCTCTCCTTGACCCCGCCCGAGGGCGCCTCGTGGACCGAGCCGCCGCAGTGGTTGATCGAGAGGATGCCGGCCTCGAACCCGTCGGAGAGCTTCTCGGCGGTGGCCGCCGACCTGGTGAAGCCGTAGGCGGCCAGGCCGTACGGCAGGGAGTTGGCGGTGGCCAGGGCGTCGTCGAGGTCGCCGAAGGGCACGATCGGTGCGAGGGGACCGAACGGCTCCTCGGAGAGCAGGTCCGCGTCCGCCGGTACGTCGGTGAGGACGGTCGGGGCGAAGAAGTAGCCGGGGCGGTCGAGCCGTTCGCCGCCGGCGCGGACCCTGGCTCCCTTGCGCACCGCGTCCGCCGTCAGCCGCTCGATCGACCGCAGCCGGCGCTCGTTCGCGAGGGGGCCCATCGTGGTGCCCTGCGTCAGTCCGTCGCCGACGACGACCGACTCGGCGGCCTTCACGAACTCGGCGGTGAAGTCCTCGACCAGGGACTCGTGGACGAGGAAGCGGCTGGGCGAGGTGCACACCTGGCCGGCGTTGAAGAACTTGGCCTGGGCGGCCCGGCGGGCGGCCTGTCCGGCGTCCGCGTCGGCGCAGACGATGACCGGGGCGTGGCCGCCGAGCTCCATCAGGGCGGGCTTCATGACCTTGCCGGCCTCGGCGGCGAGGAGCTTGCCGACGGGCACCGAGCCGGTGAAGGCGATCATGCGGGTGACCGGGGAGGCTATGAGGTGGGCGGACACCTCGGCGGGCTCGCCGAAGACCAGGTTCAGCACTCCGGCGGGGAGTCCGGCGTCGGCGTAGCACTCCACCAGGGCGGCTGCCGTGGCCGGGGTCTCCTCGGAGGCCTTGATGATCAGCGAGCAGCCCGACGCGAGCGCCGAGGAGATCTTGCGGTTGGGGCCGCCGACCGGGAAGTTCCAGGGCACGAAGGCGGCGACGGGGCCGATGGGTTCGCGGCGGACGGTGAGGATCGTGCCGGGCGCGGAGGGCACGATACGGCCGTATGCGCGCCGGGCGTCCTCGGTGTGCCAGCGCAGGGTGTCGGCGGTGCGCCTGGCCTCGCCCGTCGACTCGGCGAGGGTCTTGCCCTGCTCCAGGGTCATCACGCGGCCGATCGCGGCGGCGCGTTCGGCGATCAGGTCGGCGGCCCGGTCGAGGATGGCGGAGCGCTTGGCGACGGAGGTCGCGCGCCACACCTTGAATCCGCGCTCGGCGGCTTCGAGTGCGCGGTCGAGGTCGGCGGGGGTGGCGAGCGGGACCTCGCCGATCGTCTCCTCGGTGGCGGGGTTGACGACGGGGGCGGTCCGTCCGGAGCCGCCCTGGCACCACTCGCCCGCTATGTACATGCGGACGGCGGGATAGCCGTGGTCGGTGGTCATGAAGGGGTGCCCTCTCAGGTTCAGGACGCGGTGGGGGCTTCCTGGTCGCGGTTGGTGCGCAGGGCCCAGATGTGGTGCGGCGGGGTCGTCTCGTGGACCCGGGTGCCGTAGGTGTCGTCGGCCCGGTCCATGTCGGCGGCGTACTCGACGCGGCCGCCGCACGGGGCGTGCAGGAAGCGGAAGACGTTGGAGCCGACGGTGTGCCGGCCGAGCCTGCGGGCCTCCCGCCACCCGTGCTCGATCATGTAGTTGCCGCCCTCGATCACGTCGTCGAAGCCGGGCACCTCGTAGGCGATGTGGTTGACGCCCGCCTTGTCGGGGCGGTGGCACAGCAGCATGGTGTGCTGGTCGTCGTCGCCGGGGGCCTGCATGAAGACGCCCATCGGCTCGACCACGTCGGTCGGGCGGAAGCCGAGCCGGTCGACGTAGAAGCCGACGGCCGCCTTCCGGCCCTCCTTCGGGATGTTCAGGGCGACATGGCACATGCGCAGCGGGCGGACCCGGGTGATCGGCTCCAGCGCGGTGTTCCAGCGGGTGACAGTGCCCAGTGTGTTGGCCGGGCGGGGCGTGACCGCAGCGGGCGCGGGGCGGGCCAGGACGAGACCGACGCCGAAGCCGGTCTCGTCGACGGTGTGGTGGACGCCGTCGGCGCTCTCGCGGACCTCGCGGTCCCGGCCCGCCTCCGCCACCAGCCGTGCCAGTTCCTCCGGTGTGTCGACGCCCCAGACGACCTCCCGCAGCGTGGGCCCGCTCTCGACGGGCGCCGGAAGCAGTGGCGACGGCCGGGTGTCGAGGTGGAGGCTCTGGCCGGTGCGGGTCACGAAGACCGCGTGCTCGTCGGTCCGCTCCACCATCGACAGCCCGAAGTCGTCGAAGAACCGGACGCATACGCCGAGGTGGTCGATGGCGTAGGTGACCGATTCGATTCTCTGGATTCCCATGGATTCCTCGTTTCCGGGTCGCCTCGCGAGCGTAGATTTCGGCTCGCGAGGGGCTCAATGGCCTGAGCTCTACGGAATGCGCAAGCGTTTCTTGCGGCGTGGGCCGTCCGGGCCGCCGGCCGCCGGGCCTACGACCGGATCGCGGGAATCGGGTTCTGCGCGAACCACTCGGCGAGGAAGTCCAGGAAGACGCTGATCTTGCGCGGGGTGTCCTGTCCGGGCCCGTAGATCGCGTACAGCGGGCGGTCGGGGACGGCGAGGTCGGGCAGCAGCACCTGGAGGGCGCCGGAGACCAGGTCGTCGTAGGCCGGGCGCTGGGGCAGCAGGGCGATGCCGCGGCCGTGCACCGCCGCCTTCTGCAGGGCGATGTAGGAGTTGGACGAGAACGCGATGTTGCGGATCTTGTGCAGGGTGCTGGCGTGCCCGTGGCCGATCCGCCAGACCGGGTCGTTGAGGTGGACCAGGCAGTCGTGGGCGGCGAGGTCGTTCGGGTGGGCGAGCGTGCCGCACCGCTCGACGTACTCCGCGGAGGCGCACAGCACGAACGGCAGCGAGGCGATCTTCTTCAGCCGGACGCTGGAGTCCCTGAGGTCCCGGGTGTGGAAGGCGACGTCGAATCCGCTGTCCAGGAAGTCGTAGGTACGGTCCGACATCCCGCCGAGTTCGAACCGGACCTGGATCTTCGGATGTGTCGCCGAGAAGGCGGCGATGGCGTCCCCGAGGTCGAGGCTGCCTATCCACTTGGGGCAGATGACGCTGAGGGTCCCCTCGGGCCGGTCGTGGAGCTGGGCGATGCCGGCGTCCTCGGCCTCGATCTCGTCCAGGATCCGGGCGGCGAACTCGGCGTAGCGCTGGCCGGGCTCGGTGAGGCTCACGGAGCGGGCGGTGCGGTTGACCAGACGTACGCCGATCTGCCGCTCCAGCTCCGCCACGTGCCGTGACACCAGGGAGCCGGACGAGCCGAGTTTCTTGGCGGCTCCGCTGAAACTGCCGACCTGGGCGACGGTCACGAAGCTGTGCATGAGGAGCAAGCGGTCCATTTTTCCTCCGAACGCGCGTGCGGCTCGCTCGCGCTGGTCACCCACACAAATCGAATGTCGGCAATTCTGTCAACGGCTCCTCTCTTAAAAGATCGGCCGCGTTTCTCATGGTCAGGCAGTGGACGGGGCTCCTGACGGGGTGATCCGGCGGTAGCCACGGACGTCCGGGAACGGCGGCTCCCGGTCGGCCTGGAGATCCACCTGGAAGGTGTTCAGGCACATGCCGAGCATGGTGAAGTTGCCGAGCGCGCCGATCGTGTCGACCAGTCCCTTGGGGCCGAAGTGCGCCAGGGCGCGGGCGAAGGTCTCGTCGGTGACGAAGTGCTCCTCCAGGATCTCCCGGCAGAACTGGTAGAAGGCCTGGTCCGCCTCGTCCTCGAAGACCGCCTCGCGCTTCTCGGCGATGGCCGCCACGGCCGCTTCCGGGATGCCGGCCTCGATCGCCTGGCGGACGTGGGCGTTCCAGGAGTACTGGGCGTCCCAGTTGCGGGCGGCCATCAGGAGGGTCAGTTCGCGCAGGCGTTCGGGGAGACTGCAGTCGAAGCGGGCGAAGGCGCCGAGGGACTCCGCGCGTTCGCACATCTCCGGGCTGTGCAGCCAGACCCGGAACGGGCCGCGGACGGCGCCGCGGCGGCCCGCGATCCGGGCGGCCAGCTCCTGCTGGCGGGGGTTCATGTCGTCTTCGCTGAGAACGGGAAGCCTCATGGGGCCGGTACCTGCCTTTTCTCTCCGGCGGCCGTGGATTGCCGGGTGAGGACGCTACAGCCGCTCCGCGGCCGCTCACACCTCCCGGAGCGCAAGGTAAAACTGCACGCCAGGGGGCACCCGTTCGCGCCCGCGCGGCCTAGCGTCGGTCGGCGTACCAGGTACGCCGTTGTGGAGAGGAACCCCCGGATGACCACGATCATCAAGGCCGCGTCCGTACCCCTGCTCGACCGGGGCGGCGCGGTCGTGACGACACCGCTGATCACCACACCGTCCGCGGGCGGCGAGAACCTCATCACGAGCGGGATGAGCGTCTACCCGGTGGGCTCCGGGGCGCCGTTGCACTCGCACAACTGCGACGAGCACGTGACCGTCCTGGAGGGCGAGGCGGAGGTGTGGGTGGACGGCGAGGTGACCCGGCTGGAGCGGTTCGACACCACGTACGTCCCGTCCCCCGTCCCCCACCTGTTCCGCAACGTCGGCGACACCCCGCTGCGGATCCTGTGGGTGTACTCGTCGGGGTACGTCACGCGGACCTTCACGGCCACGGGCAAGACGGTCGAGCACCTGTCGGCCGAGGACCAGATGGGCTGAGCCGGCGTGCCCTGGGACGTCCCAGGCGTCCCAGGGCACGCGGGGACGACATGGTGACCGTTCGGCACGGAAACGCTCCGAGTCGTGATCACGCTTCGTGGTCACGAGCTCGACAGCACGGAGGTTTCCATGTCCCGTCGGATCCTGAAGAACGGCCTGCTGGCCACCGTCGCGGTGTTCGCGTTCCTGCCCACGGCCGGGGCCGCCACCGCGAGCGCCGCCACCCCGGTCCCCGCGCCCCAGGGAATCGTGCAGTACTACAACTACACCACCCTGCCCGCGCCGGCCGGCCACCGCCTCCACACCCGGCACTACACGTACCGGACCGTCGGCCGGGTGACCACGCACCGCGTCCGGCTCAACGTCCGCTCCGGCCCGAGCACCCGCTACCGCGTGGTGGGCCACCGCCACAGCAACCGGCTCGTCCCGCTGTCCTGCAAGACGTACGGCGGCTCGGTGCGCGGCAACCACACCTGGTACCGGCTCCCGCACCGCAACGGGTACGTCTCCGCCCACTACGTGCGGGTCGGCCACGCCGTCCCGTGGTGCTGACGAGCCGTCACCGCCGTACTCCCTGACCCCAGAGGCCTGTTCGGGAACCCCGGGTTCCCGAACAGGCCTTCGACATGCACCCCCTGATTCACCGTCTTCACACCTGTTCGCCGATTGCGGACCCGGTCCCGATGGGAAGCCATTCCGACAACAGGGGCGAAACGCCCATAGCGTAACGAAGTCGAGGCACGCAACATGCCCCACCCCGAAGGAGCGAGGACCACCCCATCGGACGAGTCGCCGGCGGCGAGGCTGCGCGAGCTGAAGGAGCGTACGGGACTGAGCCTGGCGGCGCTGGCCGCCCGCACCCCGTACAGCAAGTCCGCCTGGCACCGCTACCTCTCCGGCGACAAACGGCCGCCGCGTGCGGCCGTGGAGGCCCTGGCCCGGCTCGCGGGCGCCGACCCCGCCGCCGTACTGGCGTTGTGCGAGGTCCCCGAGGGGCCGCCGGCCGCCGAGGCGCCCCAGGAGCGGCGGCCGGCGAGGCGGCGGCTGCCGCTGACGGCGATCGCACTGCTCGCCGTGGCCGGGGTGACGGCGGCGGCCGTGACCGTCTCGGACCGGCGCGGCACACCGGGCGCACAGCCGGTGTCGGCGGCACCGCGCTGTCACGGCCGGTCCTGCCAAGGCGAGTTGCCGGACGCCTCGGCGTGCGACCGGGACGCGCGGACCAAGAGTCGCGTCACCGGTGTCGCCTACGACGTCCGGCTGCGCTGGTCCCCCGCCTGCGGCACCGCCTGGTCCGAGGTGCGGCTGCACACCCCGCTCGCGCGCGAGGTCTCGGTCCGGGCCGGGGAGGACGTGCTGTCGGCGAGCTATCCCGCCGAGGACTCCGTCGGCTACACCAGCCCGATGCTCGCGGTGCCGGCTCCCCGGGGCGTGGAGGCGTGCGCCGAGGTGGCGGGAGAGCTGGCGTGCACCGGGCTGGAGGCGGACTCCGCCGGAGAACCGTAGAAAGGCGCCGCGCCCGTGGAAGGAGCGCGGCGCCGGACCGGTCCGGGGGGACCGGTCAGTGGGCGGCGACCAGCTTCTCCCGGTCGCTGCTGCCCTGCGGCTGCCGGGCCGAGCGCAGGGCGGCGATGCCGATGAACACCATCGACGAGACGCCGGCCAGCGCGAAGGCGGTGAAGCCCCAGTCGCCGTTGCCCGCGGCGAGCAGCTGGCCGCCGAGCCACGGGCCGAAGACCGCGCCGAAGCGGCCCATGCCGGAGGTCCAGCCGACGGCGGTGGCCCGGTTGTCCGGCGTGGAGCGGATGGAGACGGTCGCGTAGATCATCGTCTGGGCGCTGTTGAGGAAGACGCCGGTGAGGAAGACGACCAGGGTGGTCACGCCCATCGGCAGGTGGACGCTGAGCAGGTAGACGCCGGCGGCGGTGAGGGCGAACCAGATCGCCGCGATGCGCGGGGCGCCGAACCGGTCGGCGGCACGGCCCGCGACCAGCATGCCCACGATGCCGCCGAGGTTGAAGACGACGACGAAGGTGAGGGCGTTGGTGAGCTCGTAGCCCTCGGTGCGCATCAGGGTCGGCAGCCAGGTGGCGACGCCGTAGACCAGGAGCAGACCGCCGAAGGAGGCCAGCCAGTACAGCAGGGTCTGCAGCCATTCGCCGCCGCGGAACAGGGCGAGCAGCGCGTCCCATCGGTCGGCGGCGCTCTTCCTCGCGGACACGGCGGGCAGTTCGACCTCGTAGCGGTCGGCCAGCGCGGTGGCCTCCTCGGTGCGGCCCTTGGCGACCAGGAAGCTCAGCGACTCGGGGAGGAGCTTCAGCAGGACGGGGACGAAGAGCAGCGGGAGCACGCAGACCCAGAAGGCGGAGCGCCAGCCGAAGGGGTCGACCAGCCACTTGGCGACGTAGGCGGAGAGGATGCCGCCCGCGTGGTGGGCGGTCATCAGCACGCCGATGGTGATGGCGATCCGGCCGCCCTTGGCGTAGTCGGAGACCATGCTGATCGCGGTCGGCAGCAGCCCGCCGAGGCCGACGCCGGCCAGGGTGCGGCCGAGGCCGAAGACCCCGAGGCTCCCGGAGACCGCGCAGATGCCGGAGGCGAGCGAGAACAGCGTGACACAGGCGATCATCAGCTGCTTGCGGCCGATCCGGTCCGCGACCGTCCCCGCGGTCAGGGCGCCCACCAGCATGCCGAAGGTGGCGTAGGAACCGAGGTCGCCGGCCTCGTCCGGGGTGATGCCGAAGGTCTTGGTCTCCAGCAGGTGGGGCAGCACCGAGCCGTAGATGAACATGTCGAGGCCGTCGAAGAGCACGGCCAGCCAGCACAGACCGACGACCAGCAAGGCCAGTTTGCTGCCGCGAGCGGACAGGGCGGTTGAGGAGGACATCTTTGTTTTCCTCTCGTCCAGGATGCGTTCCCTGGAGGGGAAGCGGTAGAGGGGGTCGAGGCGGCTCGTGCGGCTGACCCGTGGTGCGTAGACGCTAAGGATCGACGGGCGAAAACGTCAACACTTTTGTCAACAATCACAGCAACAATCCGGATGTCCCCAGGTGACAAGGGGGGTGGGGGGGGCGCGGGGGGGCGCCGCCCCCCCCCCCCCCGGCGGCCGGGGGCGGGGGGGGCGGCCCGGGGGGTGCCCGGGGTGGGGGTTGTGTCGGTAGGGGTAATTACCCACCCCCGGCGCGAGG